>NZ_JASTZU010000036.1 GCF_030282825.1 Aquibacillus rhizosphaerae | reverse complement strand
GTCGCATTTTTCCTTCGCTCGGTGAATTTTTCTTTCTTTCGAGTGAAAATAGTCCAATAAATATAAATAACATCTATCTCTAGATTAAGAGAACTATTAAAAGTGAAGGCAGAATGCGTAGACTCCTCGAAAATAAAATTCGATTTTCTTCGTGCGATGTGAATTCAGGTAGCTTTCCTTGTCCTACGGGAACAGCAAATGTTTTCGCTGGGACTAGTAATCGCAGTCCCACGGGTGAGGATCCACTCAGAAGCGATATTCTTCTGAGTTAGCTGAAGTCGTGCCCGTGGAGAGCGAAGTGTTCTGACGGAACGGAGTAATACATCTCAATTAACACTCAAACAGAAAAGAACTTTACAAAAGTTAATAATATTTAATGCGTACTTTATATTTTATCTGTCCTAAATTTTTTTTGGAAAATTACCTTTGGTTTTGATCAAACTATTATCAGTTCTCTTAACTTTTTTCAGCCACAACTACGTACTAAACAATGCGGTATTTCATTAAGCCTATTTCCCAAATGGTAAAACGTGGTATATTGTTAATAAAATGGTTCCAACTAGTGCAAGAAACCCCATGAATAAGTATAAGTATCCGCCCCCCATTGAATCGATTAGTGAACCACCTAGTAAAGAGCCAATGATACCAGAAAGGCCAAAAAACACAGAGACAAATACAAGATGTCCTGTTGATTGTAAGACTCTTGGAATTAACCGTGTGACATATTGAAATGCAGATAAATAAAAGACCCCAAATGTTAATCCATGTAAGAATTGTAAAGCCACAATAAATATCGGATCATCTACAAATGAATAAAAGAACCAACGAATCGTGTACAGAAAACCTGCGCCGATGATAAAAATCAAAGGATGAAACTTTTTGAACCAACGCCCTGCAAGAGCAAATACCAAAGCCTCACTTGCAACACCAACAAACCAAGCTATTCCTATGAGACTTTCACTTCCGCCTAATTGTGAAATATATATACCAATAAAGCTGTCATTCGCACGATGAGAAATAGTAATAAACATAATTAGGACTAAAAAAATAAAGAAAGGTCGACTACTAAATAGTCTTTTAACATCACTCAATTGAATTTTTCCTGCATCAATTTTGACATCCGTAAGTTTCAAACAGACGACTAACGCCGCTGTACCCAGAAGTAAGTAAGGCCACACCAAGTATTGAATCCCAACAGCTGAAAGAAATTCACCAACGAGTAAAGAAGATGTTGCAAAACCGATAGAACCCCATGTTCTAATCGTTCCAAATGATATCCCCAAATGATCTGCTCTTCGTTGCGACAAACTATCTCCTAATGCGCCTATTGGTGCAGAGAAAAAGAAAAAGATAGCTCCTAGTGTTAATAGTAGAGGAACTGTAGTCATTTGTAGAAATATAGAACTACTGATTAATAATCCAATTAAACATATTATTAAAATACGCTTTACTGTTTGATATTTATCACTCATGAAACCCCAAAACGGTTGTGAAACAATAGCCGCCATTGGACCTATTGCTAAAACCCATCCTATCTCCTTACCACTCAACCCTTTATATTGTAAATATAAAGGTAAAAAACTAACTATAATCGTATTTGCACCATGAAAACAGAACAATAGCATTTTTAAAGGAACGATTGAATCTCTGTTAGACACTGAAGCTTCTCCCCCTATTATGTTGAGCATTTTACACGCTAAAATCGCTAGTCATGTTTTTGAAAAACTATGAAACTTCAACATCACTCTTCTTAAAAAAAGAAAACCTTTTCAAGTTTATGTATGTACTACTCTAATCAATACTAACTCGCATCTAGTCCTGCTTGTAACCTCGCCGTTAATAGAAAAAAGCTAAGCATGACAGTTATATCTTAACTTTGACAGTACGATATGAATTTTTCATTATCTAGGTAATTTAAAATAATCATTAATATGAGCGTAGTCTCCAGCCATTCGTCCAATTATGTTTAGTTTATCCGGATCTACTTTATCATTTTCTGAATAAACATCATTGTCGATATGGTAGCAAACAACCTCACCTAGAATGAGATGACTGGTACCCACGTTAATAATTCTATCTAACTTACACTCCATAGCAATTGGTGACTCTTTTAACCTAGGAGCTTTTACGTATTCACTTTTTGCCGTATTTAGCTTTGCTACGTCAAATTCATCAATTTCTGATTGGTAGAATTTACTCGTTTCATACATCTGATTAGCTAGTGATTCTGTAACAACGTTAACAACAAATTCGTTCGTTTCCTTAATATTTGCTAACGTGTCTTTTGTGTTATTTACGTCCCCACTTCCTACTGAAAAACATAGCGTGATTGGATCTAAAGACGCTACAGTATAAAAGCTGAATGGGGCTATATTATGAATGCCCGTTTTATCTATTGATGATACCCAAGCTATCGGCCTTGGTACAACAACACCTTTAATTAACTTACTCATGTTGTGGTTGTTAAACTGATCTTTTTTAATGATCATTTTTTTCCCCCGCACTTTTTATAATCGATTTTTTTAACCGTTAAACTTAATTTACAATTATACTTCTAATTTATCGTCATTAAAAGTTTAAATAATTCCATCCATTGTTAAACAAGATAAAAACAGGAAAGCTAATAACCTGTTTAGGTATTGTAGCTTCCCTGTTTAGAAAAACGATAATTAATCTTGAAAGTTATCTTTAATAGCTAACGCTCGTTCAACAGTATCATCCATCAACTTCGATAACTGTTGATTTCCGTTTGATAAAGTTTCAACTGTTGCATTCATCTGTTGTAAGCTTGCAGATGCTTGTTCAATAATTGCAGCTAAATCGTTCGTGGAATTTTCCACTCCATTTGATTGTCCTTGGACTTTTTCAGCTAGATACGTGAAGCCTTTCAAGCCTTCATCCAATTTATACATCGTGCTTGAAATTTGTTCGAAATAGCCTGTAACTTCACCTGTAGTTGTCACATTAGTCTCAATATTTTGCCTACTTTGCTCCATCTTATCGATCGCTTGCTTGTTACTGGCATTTAAATCAACTAAGTTCGTTGTAATTTTTTCTGTTGTTTGTCCAGTTAGATCAGCTAGCTTACGAATTTCGTCTGCTACCACAGCGAAACCTTTACCAGCTTCACCAGCACGCGCTGCTTCAATTGACGCATTAAGTGCCAGTAAATTAGTTTGCTCCGTTATCTCTTTGATTGTACCTGCAAATGTATTTGTTTCAGAAATCTTTGCTGTTAATACTTCAAAGGTTTCATTTAAATCTTGGATAACCTTTTCTAACGTCTTATTATTTTCGTTCAATTCATTTATTTTACCTTTACCATTTTCCGTCAACTTACTTGCTTCGTTTGAAGCCCCATATAAATCAATCGATTTACGATGTACTTCATCAATGTTAGTTTTAGTATCATTGGTATTTTGTGCTATTTCTGATATTTGCTCTGATTGTGTTTGACTTCCAATCGATACTTCATTAATAGCAGCGGCCATTTCATTTTGAGAAGTTAAATTGGTTTGCAAATGATCATTCACTTCTGAAATACTTTCAATGATTGCTGTGACATCTTGTTCCAGACGTGTTTTTTGGGTTTCTTTCCGGTTCGTTTCTTGTTCTGACTGAAGTAAAAAGTCTTCTAACTTTGCTGTTTGGTCCTGCGCTAAACGGATTACTACATAAAAAATAATTCCAGTTAATAAATAAATTAAAATGGTATAACTAAATAACTCTTGGATTACCTCTTTGTTATCAGTTGCTAAGAAATTGTTGGCTAAAATAACTGCAAAACCTAATGAATAGCCATAGAAAAATATTTTTCGGTTCAAGTGAATCGCTGAATAAATTGCCATAAATAAGATTATCAATATAATATTAATGCTACTATCTTTTACGAATACAAAAAGGAAATTAAAAGCATAAACAACCGAAATCATTAAATAGGGTAGTATATTCGGTTTTTTCATTATTTTTTGGAAGACGACATATAGCACTACCACTAACAGTAAATCAACGCTATAAATACTTAGTGTGAAATAATCACCTTGACTAAATGTCAAAGCAATTCCTGCACCCATTGTGATCATTATGGTAATCAGCATTAACGTGTTTTTTTTCATCGTATCTTGTAACTTCATATTCTCAACTAAATTCATTGCCACTCCTCCAATAACTCGAATATTGTATATTCCTGTCGTATATTATCATTATATAGGAGCGGCCAATAATTAACAATTTAATTTTTTCAAATAATTGTCACTAAAATGTTTATTTCATTGTTCTGAATCTTTAAACATTTGTGATAAAATAGGCAAATGCCAGAAGCTGGCGAACTAAAAACACACGATAACAATATAGTATAGGAGGGAAACAAGTGGAAAAAGATAAAAATAGTTTAGCGCGTGCAACCGGAGAAAAAAGTGTCGATAAGCTTGAATTCCGTGTAGGTGCTTTTGGAGCAGCTGTTCCACTTTTGTTTTTTGTCATATGGGCAATTACTACAAGTGTATTACAACTGTCATCAGAAATAGGACTTGTAATGGGGGCAATGTTTGGTCTAACACTTGGCCTCTTTTTTTGTCGAAGCAAGTGGGCTGATTATGCACAAGGATTATTTGATGGATTAGCTCAACCTATCGGAGTAATTGCCATGGTAGCTTGGTTTTATGCGGGCATGTTTGCCCAAGTTTTACAAGTAGGTGGATTGGTAGAAGGGCTTGTATGGATTGGTTCTTTCACAGGCTTTACAGGTGGACTTTTCGTTGCATTAACTTTTCTACTAGCCGCAACTTTTTCTACTGCAGTTGGAACAGGCTATGGAACAACAGTGGCATTTTGTACATTAATGTATCCTGCTGGGGTTGCAACAGGAGCAGATTCTACCATGTTATTTGCAGCGATTCTTGCAGGCGCAGTATTTGGCGATAACTTAGCACCAGTCTCTGACACCACAATTGTTTCTGCAACAACACAGGATGCGGATGTGCCGGGTGTTGTACGAAGTCGGTTCAAATACGCGATATTTGCTGCGATTCCAACGACAATGTTATTCGCCATTTTTGGTGGGGGTAGTGAAGCTGTTGCAGATCAATCTGCAGTTGCTACTATACAAGATTCAACCAACCCTAGTGGTCTAGTAATGTTAATACCATTTGTAATCGTTCTAATTTTGGCTCTTTCTGGTCATCATTTAATTACATCGTTAACTTGGGGTATTATTTCAGCAATTTTAATTATTATTTTCTTACAAATAGGAACACTAGCCGATATCATTCGATTTAACCCTGACTCCGATGCAATTGTAGAAGGAGCTTTAATAAATGGGATAACAGGCTATATAAATATGGCAATTTTAATTTTATTAATCGTAGCTTCTGCTCATCTCCTCAAGCTAGGTGGTACGATGGATGTTATTACTAAAGTATTAGTAAAATGGATCAAAACATCCATTCGTCGTGCTGAATTTGCTATTTGGGCAATCGTTGCTTTATTAAATAGTGCAATTACAATTAATACAGCAGCGGAAATTGCCGCAGCACCATTTGTACGAGAACTAGGTGAAAAATATCATATCCATAAATATAGGAGAGCCAATATGTTGGATGCTGTCACTTCAGCACTCGGTTATATCTTTCCATGGGGGGCGCCAGTCTTACTCGGATGGTCTACGATTAAACTGATGAAAGAAACGTATGAGTGGCTTCCAGTTGTACAACCAACTGCTGTGTTTCCATTCGTCTTCCAAGGTTGGTTCTTGGTCCTTGTTATGCTTATTGCCGCCCTTACTGGTTGGGGATTACGTTACCAAGGGAAAAATGATGAAGAGTTAACCGAACCACCTCGTGATTAGTCATATTTGGTAACAAAAGTGCAGGGCACCGCTGTTTATACATGTGATCCACATGTAATATTTTATAAATAAAAGGAAAAACCAATGACGGTTTTTCCTTTTTCAATTATGCTTCAGTACGAGAAAACCTCATTGTGGCAAGTACAACAAAAATTATACTAAGAAGTGCTACAACTATAATTTCTTCTGAAAACGTAATGATATGATTAAAAACGGTTAAGTCCAAGCCCATCGCTTCTCTTAAAGCAGGAGCCATTTGGTCGGGTTGAAGTATAATTTTCTTAAACATATCAACAGAATAAGTAAGTGGATTTATTTTCACTAAAAAGTTCATCCAAGCAGGCATACCACTTAAAGGAAATAAAGCACCTGATAAAAATAGCATAGGGAAAATCAATATCTGAATGATCATTTGGAAACCTTGAGATGTCTTTAAAGAACTTGCTATTAAAAGACCTAAAGAAGAAAGCGCAAATGCTACCAGAAACATAACTGGTATTAATTGAAATATCATTACGAATGAAATGGATACACCAATAAAAGGTACAAAAATGAGCATCATTAATCCTTGAAACAACGCAACTGTGCTTCCACCTAATACTTTTCCAATCGCAATCGAAACTCTAGACATTGGTGAGACGAGAATCTCTCGCATATAACCAAATTCTTTATCTTGAACAACGGATAGTGCCGAAAATATTGCTGTATTAAATACGGTCATACCAATGATACCAGGAAACATAAATTGCACAAAATCAAAATCTGCTAATGGTCCTTGATTAGCTCCTCCCATCATGGAAGACATAGCACCACTCATGCCACTACCAAACAAAATCAAAAACATAAATGGCATTGCAAAAGACCCTATTAATCTAGCTCGGTCTCTAAAAAACTTGATTACATCTCTTTGCCAAATCGCTATTATTCCTTCCATATTAATGCGGCCCCCTTTGCATATTCTTCTTCATTAAATCCTTTTGTGAAACCGTTTCTTCACGAATTTCTCTACCCGTAAGGTGTAAAAATACATCATTAAGAGTCGGGCGCCTTAAGTTCACACTTGTTAGTGGGATATCGAACTGCTTTACAAATTCCACTAAGAACTCACTACCTTTACTGACTTGAAAACTAAGTAAGTTATTTTCCATTTCTGTTACTTCCGTTTGGTACGTGTCCTCTATTATTTTTTTTGCAGTTTGATTATCTTCCGTTGAAACTTCAATAATATCTCCACCAACATTAGATTTTAATTGTTCAGGTGTATCTAGTGCAATCAACTGACCATTGTCCATTACTGCAACACGGTCACATATTTCAGCTTCATCCATGTAATGCGTCGTAAGAAAAATTGTTATACCTGCTTTTTCCTTGAGCTTTAATATATATTCCCAAATGTGTGCTCTTGTCTGTGGATCTAACCCTACAGTAGGTTCATCCAGAAACAAAACCTTCGGATAATGCAGTAAGCCTCGAGCTATTTCTAATCTTCTTTTCATGCCGCCTGAAAACGTCTCAACGATGTCAGACCTCCTATCAGTTAAATCAACTATTTGTAATACTTCTTGAATTCGTTCTTCTCTTTTTTGTTTTTCTATTCCATAAAACTTACAATGTAACATCAAGTTCTCATTGGCAGTAAGCTTCTCATCTAATGTTGATTCCTGAAATATCAGTCCAATACTTGCACGCACCTTATTTTTCTCTGTTACGTTATCGTAACCATTCACCTTTGCCATTCCTTCTGAGGGTTTTATAATTGTCGATAACATATTTATTGTTGTACTTTTCCCAGCACCATTAGGACCAAGAAATCCGAAAATCTCGCCTTCTTTTACATATAAATCAACGCCTTTTACAGCTTCAAAATCTTTATATCTTTTTTTCAACCCTGACACTTCTACAATATTCCCCACACAAACCATCCTTCCTGTATCTATCCTTCATCATTTTTCAAGAAATCTCTTAGCGTTTGAAGCCCATCTACCATTTTATTAACTTGCTTTTCATCTGCACCCTCTACAATATTTGCTAAAAAGTTGGCAACAGTTTGATGATAGAATGCATGTAGATCATTGAGTTGTTCGGCTGGTTCTATATAAACAACTCGTTTATCAGCATTACTTCTTACTCTTTTGATATAACCTTGCGATTCCAAACGGTCTAAAATTCCGGATACTGTACTATTAGCAAGGCTCATCTTCTTGCTAATATCACTTACTTTTAATTGGGTTTCTTCTGCAAGCATAAATATAACCATCATCTGGGGAGGTGTTAATTGTGAATCTTTAAATGCTTCTCGCAATCGATAGTTCATAACAGCATTTATTTCTTTAATTAATGATGCAATTTCTGCTCCTGGATTTTTTTTCATTTTAATACCTACTTTTAATTATTGTTCTTCCATATTGTTCGCAAGCGAATATTTCGCATACGAAATATTATATCATAGATCACACATGAAATTCATTTTTGTAAACTTATTTTAATAAATCAATTTTTTTTGATTTAATGTTGTAAAATGAAATAGTTGACATTATAATTTAATCAACAATTATTGATATAAAGGGTGATAATTAATGTCAACTGAAATCACAGTTACTGATGAAACGATGGAGACAACTTTTCAAAAGTATGAAAAAAAATTTAAAGCACTTGCTGATAAAAAACGATTAGAAATTATGAATTTGATTTGTCAAAGAAGCTCTTTATGTGTTTGTGACCTTTCAGAATTAATTGACATGCCTCAGTCTAAATTGTCTTATCATTTAAAAATCTTACTTGATGCAGAACTACTAATAAAAGAAACAAGAGGTACATGGAGCTATTACCAATTAAATGAAAAAGAAGTTAATCACCTTTTATCTGAAGAGTTATGCTGTTTATTCCGCCCATCTTAATGGGTAGCTTTTGATTAATTAATCAAAAAAAATTGATTTATTGGCTTGGGGGAATATTTATGTTTTTGGATACGTTTGTTAGTTTTATTAAAATTGCACTTGAATTAACTATTTTGTTTATTGTTATCTCGTTTGTAATTGGTTTATTACAAGGTATTTTTCCATTTGAAAAAATCGAAAAAATGTTGTCAGGTAAGAACAAAATTATTGGCATACTTTTTGCATTGATTTTTGCTTTTGTAACGCCTTTTTGTTCCTGTTCAACCATTCCAATTGTGGTTAATATGTTACATAAAAAAATACCGTTTGGCATTGTCATAATATTTCTATTTTCGTCACCAGTACTTGACCCTACTATCTTAACTATTATGGGTGTTTTATTGGGGTGGAAGGTTGTTATTATTTACACGCTGTCGACTGTACTTCTTTCAGTCTTAATTGGCCTATCGCTTGAAGCATTAGGATTAAATAGAGCGGTGAAAGATGTGGTCATGACTGGATACCAAGATAAAACCAAAAAGTTCAGTTTCAAATTTGCTTGGAATGAAACTTTTAAACTGATGAAAACTGTCTATCCTTACTTAATCGTCGGGGCTGCAATTGGAGCAATTCTCCATGGTATTGTTCCTACAGAATGGATTTCCAACACGTTTAGCGGAGATCACTGGTGGTTAGTTCCTCTTGCCGCTGTATCAGGTATACCGTTATATATTCGTTTATCTAGTATGATTCCTATATCCCATGTGCTAATAATGAAGGGAATGGCACTTGGTCCGGTTATGGCAATGATGATAAGTTCTGCTGGCGCAAGTCTACCCGAAATAATGCTTTTAAAGTCAATATTTAAAACTGAATTAGTTGTATTATTTGTTCTTTCCGTCATTACGATGTCTACATTTGCAGGCTTCATCTTTTATATCATATGAATGAATAAATAATCAATTTATTTTGATTAATTGAAGGAGGTGAACTTTATGAGGCGTATAATAAATAAATTATGTCAAAGGAAAAATAAAAGCAATTCCGACTGCTGCGACATTAAAATAACAGCAGTCACTAAGCTCCCCAATGAGGAACCTTGCAAGAGTGAAAAAGAAAAAATTTTACAGAATCATGATTTCCATACTTAATATCCGTAAAAAACCAGCTAACATTTTTCCATTACTTATTTATAAATAACTGTGTCCAGTAATCACCCTGTTTCGTGTACCCAACTCCAATATGCGTTGTTTTTTCACTTAAAATATTTTCACGATGTCCGGGGCTATTCATCCAAGCTCTAACTACTTCCTCTGCAGACTGTTGCCCTGACGCAATGTTTTCTGCTGCATTTGAATAGGATACACCTAGTTCTTCAAGCATTTCAAAAGGTGATCCGTAGGTTGGGGACGTGTGCGAAAAATAGTTATTTGAAGCCATGTCTTCCGCCTTTATTTGCGCGACTCTACCCAACTCGTTATCTTCTTTTAAAGGTTGTAAACCCTTTTGTTCACGTTGTTGATTAGTTAAAGCAATTACTTCTGATTGGATGTCACTAACTGAAGCAGCATTTGTATTATCTGCTGTCCTCTGTTGATCTTCAGGGGCAATTCTTACCCCTGTATTATTTGAACTATTTTTTTGATTATAGATCGTTTGATTTGGTGTAGTAAATATATTCTGTTCTCGACCAGGGTTTACCGGTAAATCTTTTCTCATCCTGTTATTTTCACCTTGTTGTTCAGATGATCTATAGTTAACTTGATTAGGTGTATCGTCAACCTCTGGATATGCTTGATCTTGACCTGTATTACATCCAACTAGTATAAAAATTAAAGTTAAACATGATCCCAAAATTTTAATTTTCAACTTTATCACCTCTTAAAAGTTATTCTTTCATACTATCTACTAATTAAAAGTTAATTATTCTCTTTCCTAAGAGGTTTTCTATCCATTCTAAAAAACCACAATAAAATTGTGGTTCTTACGTGTTTATATAACATTAAATTTAGCTAAATGTTAATTGAAAATCGGGTATGATTTCTCCTATCTTTTCTTTTCTTGCATTTAGTACTGGTGCATAATGATATGATTTCAATTGCTTGAAAACGGATGAATCTCGAATGCCTAATTGACGCAAAACTTCCATGGAAGCTACATTTGTTGCACGCTCATTTCCATCTTCTACCTTAATGGCAACACCTATTCCTTTACTTTTAATCCCAAAACAGTGCACGCCTTCAGCCCCAAGCTTTGCAACAACCTCACCATTAAATGCTTTCATTAAATCTGTATCAAATCGTTTCGTTCCTGCAACCATTTCTGGATAACGAACCATCGCTTCTCTAATCTGGTTTAAAGTATTTTTCCTTAGTTCGCTACCCTTATGCCACTTTTCTGGAGTCGCTAACCTTCCGAATGCGATAGCGATATGATTCAATGGAAGGCTATGAACAGGAAGTCCGCAACCATCTACTGACATTTTAATTTCATGTTGATTGTAATCACTTATATTAGCAATAACTTCTAAAACTTGTTGTTGATACGGATGTGACATTTCGCGATAACGATGCAAATCAAAATTTTGATTCATACAACCTACCAACATCCCTGCATGTTTCCCAGAACAATTACTGTATATAGGTGTAAGCTCACCACCATTTTTAATCAATTGTTTATAGCTATTCATATCCCGAGGAATCTGGGTACCACATTGCAAATGACTTTCATTTAGTCCTATCTTTTCTAGTACTCCACTTACTGTTTGTCTGTGGAAATCCTCACCATTATGGCTGCCACAAAATATAGCTAATTCCTGTTCCAATATGCTATATTGTTGAGTGGCACCTGACTCCACACTTGGAACCGCTTGAAACGGCTTCAGAGATGAACGTGCAAAGGTAGGTCTTTGGGCATCTCCGAAATAAGCAATTAAATCTCCTTCTGTATTTATAATGGCGATATGAATTTCGTGTGTACTTTCTAAATGTTCTCCCCGATACACTTTAATTGCAGCACTCTTCAATGTTGAATCCCCCCTCAACTTCTTTTAATCTCGAAAATATAGCTTCTATAAGTGATGTAACCATAAGGATATAAAGACACCAATTGCAGTAATAAAGCCTACACTTGGTCCACCTTCTTTAAATGCTTCTGGCATCATTGTTGATGCTACCATTGAAATGATTGCTCCTCCGGCAAATGCACTCATGATGGCTTTAATACTATCGGATGCGGATTCGAGTAGAACCCCTCCCCATGAGCTGATGGCTGAGAAGAATACAACAAATGACCACAACACAATTATTTTTTTCTTTGAATACCCGCTTCTTTGCAAACCAACTGTACTTGAAAGACCTTCTGGTAAATTGCTAATAAAGATTGAAATGACAAGTGCTAGACTAACTGATTCTCCACCGATAAGACTCATACCGATCATTGCTGACTCAGGTAGCGTGTCCATAATAGTTCCAACAAAAATACCTAAACCAGCACCTGAATCTGATGCTTCTGAATTTGAACTTTGTCCTTCAGATTTCTTTCTTTGATGTCCTCCACCATGTGAAACAATGATATCTAAAATGGTAAATACTAAAGCACCACCAAGGAAGCCAATGGCAATTTCTTTAAATCCACTTAACTCCAGTGCACCTTCCAACAATTCATATGTTGTTGCTCCTATTAAAGCTCCAGTGCCTAATGCCATAATAAAACCAATGATTCTTTTTGGAATAGAAAATTGGAGAACAATTAAAGCTCCAATCATTGTTGCAGAAGCTGCGATTGTTCCCCAGAGGATTGCGTTCCACATGTCGAAGAGGCCTCCTTAACTTGTTTATAAGATTAATCTTCATCTTAAGCCTCTTCAAATTGTGAATATATTATACTTGTTTATACAAAGCTTTTTTTATAAAGACTGTTTTATAAAAGCCTTTTTTTGACTCGAAAATTTCTGGAGTAGCTTTTATAAGCTTACAGATTATCGTTTTCTTAAAGCGCGTCTTTCTGCATATTCTACACACTTATAACAGACAAGCACATCATTTCCTTGGTCATCAATATAGTTTTTTGGTTGAACGGCTTTTTGATTACAAATATAACACTTCTTAGTTTTAAATAAATTTAATAACCAACTCATTGATAGCCCTCCTATACCTATATTCTACGTGACATGTGCACTTTAATTAAAGAAATTCGATTTAACAAACATGTCCAATCTAATTAATTATCGAATGAATTGTCCTGTGGAATTGCATAACGGTACATTACAGGTGATGTTAAAACCGTGGATGTATTGATTGTTGCATAAGGCATTAAGCTATCTATCAACAACCTCATTCGGTCCATATTAGACACTGCTGCTTTTAAAAAGTAACTAACATGACCAGTTACTCTATGACATTCAATGATGTCTTCTTTTTGCCTTACCATCGTTTCAAACTCCTGTGGTGATACTTTTAACCCACTCACTTGAACAATTAAGAGTATTTCTCTTCCTAATTCTTTTAAAGATATCCTGGCACTAAACTCTTCGATAACCCCTCTTTCTTGCAAGCGATGAAGGCGTTCCGAAACACTTGGACGACTAAGGGCCAATTCCTTTGATAAATCACTAATCGATATACGGCCGTTTTTCTGTAAGATTTGCAGCATTCTTCTATCAATTTTATCCATGTAAACCCTCTCATTTCACTTTGAAATTATTTTGGTTCTATACTCTTCATATTGGTAACTATATTGGGTTTTTAAATGCATTTTTGTATGTGTATTTACTGTTTTTTATACTACTATTAATATAACAGGTTTTTTCTTATAGAGGAATTACATTCATTTAATTGAAACCAAAGCGTATTTAGGCTTACGAAAAGAACCTTAAATAATAAAAGGAGACATTCGATGAAAAAATTATTATTTGTACTTTTTGGTATTGTATTAGTTAGTATTGGCGTTATAACACTCAAGCACTCACAAATCGTTACAGGTGGTACAGCTGGTCTCGCCCTAAACCTTTCGTATCTTTTTCATACACCCTTTTCAATCTTCTTCTTCCTTGTAAATATCCCCTTTTATATTTTTTCATTTATTCGAATGGGCTGGAAGTTTACCTTATCAACGATTTTCTCTGTCAGTTTACTTTCTATTTTAACGAGCTTCGACCCCTTACTACCTAGTTTTTCAGTCCCTATTTGGATTGGTACAATATTAGGAGGAGGATTAATCGGCGTTGGGCTTTCTATTCTGTTTGCAAATGGTTCTTCTTTAGGAGGGGCAAATATCTTAGCACTATTTCTACACAAAAGATATAATCTCAATCCTGGTACAACAACGTTTGTTTTCGACTTTATCGTTGTTTTAACAAGTCTCTATTCTGTTGGTCTAGTCAAAGGAGTATCATCCGTATTTTCCATTGCCGTCACCTCTGTTGTTATTAGTTATTTTAAAAATAAAATTGCAGAAAAACACATTTCCCCTGCAAAAAATAAGAAGTATGTTTTGAAGCGTAATGTAGCTATTACACAATAATAATAAAACAAAGGATTTGGCTCACAATGCCAAATCCTTTGTTTGTAACTGACAATCTAAATAATTTAGTCTAAAATTACATTACTTAATCAATTAGGAGGAGTTAAACTTGGAAATAAAATATTCTAGTATAGATGAAATACAAACAGCAATGAATAGCGGTGAATTAACTTCTAAACAGTTAACCATGTTTTACTTAAAACGAATAGCAAAGTTTGATAAAGAAGGCCCTAACATAAATGCTATCTTAGAAGTCAATCCGGATGCTCTTCATATTGCAGAAGCTTTAGACAATGAAAGAAATCACAAAGGAATACGTGGCCCATTGCACGGCATTCCGATTTTAGTTAAGGATAATATCGATACTGGCGATAAAATGCATACAAGTGCCGGATCAATCGCCTTAGCGAATCATTATGCAAATGAAGATGCATTTATTGTAAAGAAACTAAGAGAAGCTGGTGCAGTCATCTTGGGAAAAGCCAACTTGACAGAATGGGCTAACTTTATGACAGAAGGAATGCCAAATGGCTATAGTTCAAGAGGTGGACAAGTTTTAAATCCATATGGTCCTGGTAAACTTGATGTAGGAGGATCAAGTTCTGGTCCTGGTGCTGGCGTTGCTGCTGGTTTTGCCACTTGCAGTATCGGAACGGAAACTAGCGGATCGATATTAAGTCCAGCTAGTAGCAACTCTATAGTTGGAATTAAACCGACTGTGGGGCTCTTGAGTAGAACAGGTATTATACCAATTGCAAACAGTCAAGATACCGCCGGACCGATGACAACAACAGTTACAGATGCAGCCATCCTACTAGGAACACTAGCAGGAATGGATGAGTTTGACCCTGCGACTTATATGAGCGAAGGAAAAGCTTCTATAGATTATACAAAACATTTAGTCTTAGAGGGACTAAAAGGAGCACGTATAGGTATTGATCGCTCTTACCTCGAAGAATTATCAGAAGATGAATGGAAGATAGTAAACCATGCAATTGCTGATTTAGAGGCTGAAGGGGCAACCATTGTTGACTCAGTTAACATTCTATCTAACCCTACTGATTATAGTGTGTTATTTCATGAATTCAAATCCGGCTTAAATGCATACTTATCCAACACATCCAGAAATATGCCTATTCATTCACTAAAGGACTTAATACGTTTTAATGAAGATCATGAAGAAACAGCACTTAAATATGGACAAACCTTATTAATTGAATCTAATCAAAAAAGTGGGACGTTAACGGAAGCAGAATACATTCATGCACGCCTTTCAGATATACAAATGTCTCAAACCGAGGGCATTGATGAGGTAATCGAGAGAAATCAACTTGATGCACTATTATTCGTTAATAATTATGGTGCAGGAATAGCTGCAAAAGCAGGATATCCATCCATTACTATCCCTGCTGGTTATACACCTGCCGGAAAACCAACTGGTGTAACGTTTACAGGAAAAGCTTTTAGCGAGGGTAGACTAATCGAATTGGCTTATGCTTATGAGCAAGCTACAAACCATCGCAAACAACCTAGCTTCAGTTAAATAAAAATACACTTGAGTGATATTATTCATTCAAGTGTGTCAACTTCATAATTACCATATTCAATCATCTAAGGGCAATATATAGTTTGGAAATGGTTTTACCCAACTATATATTGTTGTAGGTGACGACAAAATTGGTATTATTAAATTGATTAAAGTGTATTTCTTTTAACTCTTTTTCAAGAAAAACGAAAACCACCAGAGAAAAGCTTTTACTGATGGCATCGATAATAACATATGGTTTTTAAGACTTCCCTTTTGTGATTTAAGATCACTTTTTTCTATAGAAAACTATAACATTACTTTAGATAACTGTGTAGCGATTTGTGAAAAAATCTAACAAGAATATTTCATTTTGTTACAGATTATTGTACACAAACTAGCTTTCTTTTGAATTAAATAGCTGTTTTTTTCTCCAATTTCCATAACGGTAATATAAAAAAGCTAACAAACTGCTTACGATAAAGCTAATTCCCATACCAATCCCTATTCCTATTTCCCCAAATAGATTCGAACTAATGTAAGTTAACGGATATCTTAACACCCAAAAAGAAATCAGGTTTAACACTAGTACTTGGTACATAGCACCAGACGCTCGAACTATTCCATTTAAAACAAAGTTAAGTCCAAGAAAAGGGTAAAAGAAGGCAATAATGGTTAGATACTGGGCTCCAAACTTAACTGCTTCTTCATCTTGAATAAATAACTGAATACCATAATTCGCAAAAAGCACAATTATAACTGCGAAAGTAAACATAACTGATAAATTGTATAAAACCCCATATTTTGTTATCTTACTAACTCTATCCCATTTATTTACGGCTATATTTTGGCCTGCCATACTATTCACTGCAGTTCCAAGTGCATGAGCAGGGAGCATGAAAATACTATCCAGCCGTTGGGCAGCACTGAAACCCGCAACGACATCTTCTCCATGTGAAGTGACAACACTCATAATTGCCGCTACTCCTGCCGATATCACGGACATTTGTAAACCTGAAGGAATTCCTAGATGTAAGATAAGCTTTACTTCATCCCACTTTGGTAGTGAAGGAATGGAGAATGGAACAAGACTTCTTCTTAATACAAAATACACACCATAAACAAATGCAATTCCTTGTGAACAAACTGTAGCATAAGCAGCTCCATTCACACCTAAATTAATAACTGAAATAAAAAATGGATCCAACACGATGTTTAACCCAACGGCCAGCATGACGAATCGCAGTGGTGTGCGACTATCTCCTAATGCCCTAAGTACAGTGCCGATAAAGTTATAACCTAATAAAAATAAAATACCAAGTGTATTGATTTTAAGATAAGATGTAGCATCAGACATCATAGATTCCGGTGTTCCAAGTAAAGATAAAATTGGGCCCGCTGCTAGGTAGCCAATAAAACCTAACACAATAGCCATAAATGTCAAGGTGACCACAAATGCATTGAGATACTTTTTTAAGCCTTGTTCGTTATCTTTTCCCTTTTGCTGGGACAGGACTGTTAGCGTTGTATTATTAATCCCAATTATAAAAGACAGAATCGTGAAAATAACGGTGCTCGATATCGCTACAGCCCCTAATGCATTAGAACCTAATAAGTTACCTACCCATAAATTATCTGCAAATTGGTAAGAAACTTGAAGTAAGTTAGTAAACATGATTGGGGCGGAAAAGTATAATAATTGTTTTAATATATTTCCTCTTGTAAAATCCTGTTGATTCTTCACATATAACTACTCCTTAAATATGTTACCTTTTAAAAAACTGTTTCCTAAGCTTGTTGTGTTGCACTATATATATAAAGTACGCAGTAAGACATTCTTTACTTTTGTGAAAACTCTTTTAACTGGCAATGATGTTTGAGTGGCACTCCGTTCAGTCAGAACACTTCGTTTTCCACGGGCACGGCTTCAGCTAACTCAGAAGAAGATCGCTTCTGAGTGGATCTTCAGCCCGCGCTGTTCCCGTAGGAGTCTACGCATTCTGCCTTCACTTTTAACAGTTTTCCTTATTTAAAGGTCGATAGTTATTAATATTGAGCTACTTCCACTCAAAAGAAAAGTTTACCGAGCGGAGGGAAAATGCGACACTCCTATGGGTAAGGAACAGTCTGAAGGCCCCGCAGTGAGCGTTCTTTGTTCACGAGGAGACTGAAGCGTTCCCCATGGAAAGGGAGTATTTTTCCGTAGCGCTAGATTAACCACTCATCTTAAATAGAATGCAAGGAAGTTACGATAAAGTTACTTCGCACTTTACATCAAGTTCGACGTTTAACAAGCAACAAAACGTTATAAAGAGCAATCATTAATGGGAAACCATTCTCTTTTTACTCATTGATATTTTATCATGGAAAGAGCGATGTAATATGTAAATTAGCTTAACGATAATAGAGACAGATGCTATTTTCTTACTTTGCACCTTTCTTAAAAATGCCGATACTTGTATTATAATAATAGTAGATTATTCCTATAAACTATTTACATTCTAGAAAGCCAGGCTCAACTATGATATTTAAATTATTTCAGCAAACATTGCTTAGAAACTACCTATTTGGTTCTTTTGTTGCTGTCGTTATTGTGGGAACAACCTTTATTACACAAACACTCCATATAACCCAACACGACTTAGATTTATTATTAATCATTTTATTCATTTCATTGGTAACTATGGTTAGTTGTGAGTGGATTGTATTTCAAGTCCATTTACAACCAATTAGGCAAGCGTTTAATGATCATGCAAATCTTAATACTCTTAAGAATGCATATTTAAGAACGCTTAGTTTTCCAATTTTAACATTCGGAAGGATTATGCTTCCACACTTCATTGGGCTGGCAATCCCTTCATCATTACTAGCTCTTTTATTTATTTACTTAGAAAAACTATCGATTCCATATTCCTATATTGGTTTTGCCTGGGTTGGTGCATTTTTGATTGCGTTAATTCATGGAGTAATTGAATTTTTACTCACTACACGCGCGATAAAACCTTTACTAGAAGAGATAAAGAAACAAACAATGACAAAATATAATATAGATTTATCATTAGAAGACTATGTTTTGTTATCCATTAGAAAAAAGTTTTTCTTTAGCATATTATTTATCGGTATCTTCCCTATTCTTCTATTCAGCTTAGCAACTTATATTTACCTAGTTCAATCTTACCCAGAAATTATTAATGACTATTGGCAATGGTCTTTAACCATCATCTTAATTGTTTCTGCTATTGCTATTTACTTCTCGCATTTGTTAACAAGAGAAGTTGAAGTTCCTATGAAGCAACTTCAACAGGGCATGCAACACGTGCAAACAGGAAAAATTGAATATTTACAAGGCTACTATTCAGATGAATTTTCAAGTCTTATTGCGGGGTTTAATCATATGGCAAGTTCCATACAAGAAAAAGCAAAGCTTAATGAAGAGCTTCTAGAAAGCTTTTATACTGTTTTTGCAGCAACACTAGATGCCCGGGACCCTTATACTGCAGGCCACTCTATTCGAGTAGCGGAATTCGCAGTTGAGATCGGTGAAGAAATTGGCTTAACCATACAGGAGTTGGATCTTCTTAGGAAATCAGCACTCTTACATGATATTGGCAAAATCGGAGTTAGAGACGATGTATTATTGAAGGATGGAAAATTAACTGAAGAGGAATTTTATCAGATAAAACAACACCCGTCCATCGGGGCTGATATTCTAAATCGGATAAACCCAAAAAATGCCATGATTTCCTTAATTCCGGGAGTTAAATATCATCACGAACGCTATGACGGAAAAGGGTATCCCGAGGGACTTTCAGGTGAATCTATACCTACATTCGGACGTATCTTAGCGGTTGCTGATGCCTATGACGCGATGACATCGGATCGTCCATATAGAAAAGGAATGGATAGTAACATGGCCTTAACTATTATAGAGAAAGGAAAAGGAACGCAATGGGATCCTCATTACGCTCAACTATTCATTGACATTATGAATAGAAAAGAGTGAAATTACAATTCCGAAATGGAGTGATTGGGGTGGAGACATTGTATTGGTTGCCTGTTTGTTTTTAGTGGAGTGTATATTATTTCTTATAACTTGGAAGTCAAATAAATACTCCAATTTATTTGCGATTACTTTGATAGTCCTCGCTTTTGTAAAATGACGAAGGAGGAGATGATGAATAATCTATCCCTCTCCTCTATCTTGAATAAACCGAGAATGTATAGGTAAACCATCCCAGACGACATGGCTACTTGCTTGTCTGTTTTTGACCTCCGCTTCTTCTAAAAGCAAAAAGAAGTTTTTTGTTGGCAAATAACCTAAATCATGCTTTTCAGCTAATTTATCTAAGTATTTTCTCATCGAACTTAAATTCTTAGACTGATTACTTCCTGTATCTGAGAATTCATAAAGCACACTTGCCACGGGAACTCTCTTCACTTTAAATGAGTTAGACACACTGAGAAAAAAATCCCAATCCCAGTAATTCATTAACGTCTCATCAAAGAAGCCAATTTGATTATGTATTTCTTTTTTATATAAACAACCTGACGGAACAAAGGTAGAAAATTTTCGCATACCTTCTAAATCAAGCTTATAAGCAAATAAATATCGCGATTTAGGTACTCTCATTTTATTTTCCCATTCATAATTTACTATTTCCACATCAGAATAAACTAAATCTACTCCTTCTATTTCTCCAACCATTTGTTCTAAATGTTTCGGTAGTAGTATATCATCATCATCGATCAGCATGACATATTCTCCCCTTGCCTTTAAAACCCCTTGATTTCGCGCATACACGTGCTTTCTATTCTCTAAAAGGTTAATGACTGTGATCTTAAGTTCAGGATATAGCGAAATAATGTTGTCGACTAACTGACCAAAATCATTAATAATAATAATTTCAAAGTTTTGGTATGTTTGCCTCCTCAAAGACTCTAATAATTCAGCTAGAGCATATAGCCGATTATAGGTAGGTATGATAATAGAAACTAGCGGACTTGACATATATTCTCTCCCCCTTCATCCATCTTATTGCAATATTTCATAAAAAACCTCGTAAGCAAAACTTACAACAACAATGAATTCCATCTTAACTTCCTTTACAATAATTATATCAATAGAAAGGAGTATGTGTTATGTCTAATTTAAGTGAAGCAATAGAAAAGCAAAAAAGAAATTTAATTCATACGCTAATTAAAAAGGGGGTAAACTTTTCCTATAATGAATTTTATGAGAAAAACATCGGTGAGCTCGTATATGAATATCAGAAACTTAGCATTGACGAGGTGAAATAACATTATTTATTAACTCCATTAATCCTCCTCCACTTTAATCATTTCTCTTATATTGAACCGAAGTAATTGTTCAATAATGTTTCCCTCCATTTTAATAAGTGTCTTTATTCGTGAATTTTTATATTTTTCAATGTTCACAGTTGATAGAAAATGTGAAGTAACTATTTAACACTTCTTACTTTTTTATCAAAATGACATCAGGTGCTACAGAAATTCACTATTTTTTCCCCGGACTTGCGCTGAAAATCCACTCAGGAGCGACTTTCTTCTGAGTTAGTAGAAGGTGTGCCTGTGCAAAGCGTAGTATTTCCCGGGCAATACCTGTTTCTTATTATCTCTCCATTTGCTCGTACTTCTTATCAGACTTCATAATCATTTCAAAAGCTAATTCGTTAAGCTTTTCGCCTCCCTTCTTCAAGTTAACCCATGCTTAACTACTTTTTATCTATCTCCCCTTGCCGACACTTGGTTAGCTCTTTCTTTATCTTTCTCATTAAACTTTCCATTTTAAACCTTTCCTAAATTAGGTTTTATCTCTTTTAGCTTTCATTTTTTAAATAGTCACAAAATTGTTAAACTTTCATATACTATACTGTTTACACTTGGATTAAATTGGTAATAACTAAAAGTATAAAAGTTAATTAATGATTAAGAAGGAGGAATAAAAGCTTATGACCTTTTTAAGAGAAGCTGTACAAAAGCAAAAAGAGTTATTGATAAAAGCTCTAGAAAATGACGGCCTCATACTTCCAAACGATCCTAATATACATAATAAAACTATCTCCGAAATTATTAATGAGTATGATGAATTTCTTATCACTACCGAAAAAAACACGCATAATTCTTTAAAATTCACAAAGACAATTCAAGTTACACAGAAAAAGAAGCCAAAATTGCATTAGGCTTCTTTTTCTTGTTCTTTTTATTTTTACATTATTTGTTGTAAACGAAAACTAACGACCTTTTCTTCAGTCATAGCATCTATAGTGGACCGTACTCCTTCTCTGCCTAATCCGGAATTCTTCACACCACCGAATGGCATAGCGTCTATTCGATAATCACTGCTATCATTTACCATGACACCACCTACATGCAAATGCTGTATGGAGAAATATGCCTTATTAATGTCAGAAGTGAAAATTCCAGCCTGAAGTCCGTAATCTACATCATTTGATTTTTCAACAGCATCATACACATTATCAACTGGATAAATTAATACTACTGGGCCAAAAATCTCTTCTTTTGCAATTTTTGCCGATTTCGGTACATTAGTTAAAATGGTTGGGTCGTAAAATGCACCCTTTCGTTGACCTCCAAATTCTAACGTTGCGCCATCATATAAAGCTTCATTCACCCATTCTTCTACCCGTTTAGCTTCCTGTTCATTAATAAGTGGACCCATATCTGTTAGTTCATTTAACTTATCGCCCACTTGTAAGTCTTTTGTACGCTCTTTAAAGGCTTCTAAGAAAGACTCATAAATATCCTTCTCAACATAGATTCTTTGAACACCAATACAATTTTGACCTACTGCACCAAAAGCACCCGATACACAAGAACTTACTGCATCATGAAAATCAGCATCATTTAAAACAATAACAGGTGAATTTGATCCTAGTTCCATATTAACTCTCTTGATACCTGCTTGATGCGCAATTCTTTCTCCCGCTTTTACACCACCAGTAAAGGAGATCATTTTCACTAAAGGATTAGTAGTTAACGCTTCACCAATTTCCTTACCTGAACCAGTAATAACAGAAAGTATGCCTGCAGGTAATCCGGCTTCGACAAATGCTTTTGCCAATAACAGAGCACTTAATGGCGTCACGGATGCTGGTTTAACAACGACCGCATTACCTGCCGCTATTGCCGGGCCTACTTTATGCGCAACTAAATTTAATGGATCATTAAAAGGAGTGATTGCACCAACTACACCTATAGGGAACCTGTAACTGTACCCAACTCGATTTTCGCTTCCTTCATTCTGGTCAAAATTGATTGTTTGACCGTTAATTCTTCTTGCCTCTTCTGCGCTAATCCGTATGGTTTGGATCGTGCGTGTTACCTCACCTCTAGCTTCATTTATTGTTTTACTTCCTTCTAACGCAATTGTTTCTGCGTAAAGTTCACTATTCTGTTCTACATAGTCTGCTGCTTTATTCAACACACTCATTCTTTCATGTGTTGGCCATGAATGTGATAGTTGATAAGCTTGATTTGCTTTTTCGATGGCTAGCAACATGTCACTTTTTGAAGCCCTAGGCACTCTGGCTATTACTTGATTATTTTGCGGATTATAAACATTAAATGATCTTTCCGCGTCTATCCATTGACCTGCTAATAACATTTTTTCATTTTTCACTTGAAGTTGCATTTGATCACCCTCCTCCTATTTTCGTTAGGGCGTTTTGCCTGTGAAAGTGAATAATATCTATTAATAAGGAGTAACCTGTTTCCACTAGACCTGCTCCTGCTCCTGTTAATAAGATGGGACCTGATAAGTCACATTCATACAAGATTGCATTGGTGGCACCAGATACCCCTGCTAGTGGATCATCATTATCTATAAGCTCTGGTTTAACAGATGCTGTTACCGTTCCATCGTTTTCTTTCGTAATTCTTGATAGCAGCTTCCACTTTTTATTATTCGCTGAAGCTTCCTTGACTGTATCCATTGTCATGTCAGAAATACCTTTACAGTAAATATCATGTGCATCAATAGGCACACCCATTAGGTAGTTTGAAAGAATCGCGGTTTTGTATCTTGCATCGTACC
This sequence comes from Aquibacillus rhizosphaerae, assembly GCF_030282825.1. Classification (GTDB taxonomy): domain Bacteria; phylum Bacillota; class Bacilli; order Bacillales; family Amphibacillaceae; genus Aquibacillus_C; species Aquibacillus_C rhizosphaerae. The sequence goes on along the minus strand of NZ_JASTZU010000036.1, from coordinate 152,596 downwards.
CTTCCACATCACTCGTTGGATCCGCTTCGGCATACCCAAGACTTTTAGCTTTTTCTAATGCTTCTTGATAGGTCTTCCCTTTCTCCATCTCTGTTAAAATATAATTTGTTGTGCCATTTAAGATTCCTTTTATTTCCTTAATTTCATTTCCAGCAAGTGTAGTAACTGGCATTCTTAATGCCGGAGTACCACTCATCACTGTGCCTTCGAATCCCCAATAAACACCATTTTCTTTAGCTAATTCATTTAGCTCATTATACGCCAGCGCAACTGGACCCTTATTCGTTGTGACAACACTTTTCTTATATTTAAATGCTGTACGTATGTGATCGATGGCAGGTTGACCTGTCTCTACATCTGTATAAGTTACTTCCACAATCACATCAGCATTAGAGTTAGCAATGGTGGTAAAACTATCCCATCCCTTTACCATGCCAGGTTCTTGAGGATAGTCTTCTACATTCCCTGTTTCCTTCACAACCTCAAGCAGCTTTGATATATCTAAACCCTCGGAATGATAGATGGATCCTTTCATAACATCTGTAACTGCTACTACCACTGGTTCCAATTCATATGAATTTTTCAATTGTTCCTTTTTTCTTTGTAATAATTCAGCTAGTGACTGACCGACGCCACCGAACCCTATAAACGCTATTTTCGTAGTCAACTTTGTTCACCTCCAAAGTAATCACTACCATTCAACATACGGTGTGTACATTCAGTTAGAAGGGTTACTCCAATTGGTAGTGCCTCTTCATTTATCATGAAATCAGAATTGTGCAAATGTCTTGTTTCATCATTTTCTTTTCCACAACCTAAGAAAAACATAGCACCCGGAATTTCCTTAGTTATATGACCAAAATCCTCACCACCCATTCCAAACGGTTGTTCATAAATTTCCATGGATGGATAAATTGATTTAGCTGTGCTTATGAAAAGGTCAGTAATCTCCGGATGATTTTGAAGTGCCGGTTCTCCATGTTCAATATCTAGTTGGTATTGACCACCTAATGGCTCTACTAGTTTTGCAATCGCTTCTAATTCTTTTATCAATTGTGAGCGAATCTGGTCCGTGTAAGAGCGGAGCGTCCCTTTTATCTGCACTGTTTCAGGTATTACATTTGATGTCGTACCGCCCTTAATTTCGCCTACACTCAATGTACCTACATCTAATGGATTTATTTTTCTACTAATTAATCCGTAAAGGCCTTGTAATACGAAACTTGACATCCAAATTGGATCATAGCTTTGGTGAGGGTATCCACCATGTCCTCCTACTCCTTTAATCGCAAGGGAAAAATTGTCAATATTGGCCATACTCGGTCCTTTGTTCACCTGTAATTCTCCTGCATATCTCCATGGACAAACATGCAATGCAATAGCTGCATCTAAGTCATTTATAATACCTGATTTTAAAAAATATGGAGCTCCCGTTAAGCCATGTTCATCCGAGTCTTCTTCAGCAGGTTGAAATATCAATTTTACTGTTCCTTTCAACTTACCATTCTTAAAATCTTCCACTAATAGTTTTGCTGCACCTAACAACATAGCCATATGAGCATCATGTCCACAAGCATGCATTATTCCGTTATGCTTTGATGCAAAACTAGCACCGGTGTTTTCCATAATTGGTAATGCATCCATATCTGCTCTTAAACCAATGATTGGGCCATTTCCTGAAGATATCGTCGCCACAATGCCGTGGCCTGCTATACCAGTTTGTATATCGTATATTCCCATTGATTCCAAAGCATCCAGAATGTATTTACTTGTTTTCTCTTCTTTAAAACTGAGCTCCGGATAACGGTGGAAATGGCGGCGCCAATCAATAACTAACGGTGCAATTTTACTAGAACGTTTTATTGTACTTATACTTTCATTATGCAAAGGAGCATCCCCCTTTTAACTATTTACAAATATATTAGCAGGAATTTTTTGAAATGCTTGCTCTAAATCCTGTATTAAGTCATCAACGTCTTCAATTCCTGCAGAATAGCGGATAAGCCCTTCTGGTATCCCCATAGCAGCTCGCTCTTCTGGTGTACATTCTACATGACTCGTTGTTCTTGATGGTCCAACTACCGTCTCTACAGAACCTAGATTTGCTGCTTTGTTAGCAAATTTTAGATGAGGTAAAAAGTGACGTAATGTGTCAACTCCCCCTTTTACCGCAAAACTTAACATCCCACCAAAGTCGTTCATTTGCTTTTTAGCAATTTCATGGCCGGGATGGTCTTCTAAACCAGGATAGAATACTGATTCTACTAGGTCGACTGTTTGCAAATACTTGGCGATAGCCATTGCATTTTCACATTGCTTATCAATGCGAAGCTTTAATGTTTTCATCCCTCTTAGCAACAGATATGCGGACATCGGGTCTAATGTAGCTCCATTAATTTCACGGTAATGGTAAATGGAATCAACTAAATCTTTGGATCCACAAACAGAACCACCTAAGGCATCTGCATGGCCACCTAGAAATTTTGTCGCACTATGAATGACTAAATCTGCACCCAATTCTAGTGGCTGTTGGTTAATTGGTGTCGCAAATGTATTATCCACAATCACAATAGCTCCTGCTTTCTTACCAGCTTTTGCTACTCTTTCAATGTCAGTAATTTTAACGGTGGGGTTCGTTGGTGTTTCTAGATAAAGAACTTTACATCCTTTGGCAACTTCTCTTTCAATTTCCTCATGATCCCCTGTATCACAAAGTACTACATCAATATTTTGTTTTGGTAAGAACTCCGTGAAGATTTTATTTGTTCCACCATACGTATCTTTAATAGAAACCACACGGTCACCTGGATAAAGCAATGTTCCTAACGTATTACTTATTGCAGCCATACCTGTTGAGAAACTCGTTGCGGCTTCTGCACCTTCTAAATCTCTGATTTTCCCTTCAAAGGCTTCAACAGTCGGATTGGTATTACGTCCGTAAATATGTCCCTTTTTCTTACCAACTGCAACATCATACCATTCATCCATATCATCGTAACCAAAGGATACACTGTGTACTACAGGAACCTGCGTAGCCCCAAAAGCTAGCGATTCTTTTTCTCCTGCCCAGATTGCACGAGTAGAAATTTTTGCGTCTCTCATTGTTATTCCTCCTCATTGTTTAATAAAAATGGCACTGATTCCGCTTTAGCTTATTCTTCCACCTTGGCGGTTCATATCAAATGGTTCTTGTATAATCAAATCCCTTGGGTAATTTGAAAATGTTAAACATCCACTTTCAGTCACTCTAAAGGTTTCACTAATTTCAATTCCATAATCATCAAACCATAATGCCGGTATTAGATGGAAAGTCATATTTGGTTGTAATACCGTAGAGTCTCCCATTCGAATACTAGCTGTATGCTCTCCCCAATCAGGAGGATAGTTAAGCCCAACAGAATAACCTAATCTTGCTTCTTTTTCAATGCCATGTTTTTTCAGACTACTTCTCCAAATGTTCTCTACATCTCCACATGTCATCCCTGGTTTTACACCATCTAACACTTCATTTAATCCTTCGATAACGACGGGCTTTATTTTTTGTAATTGGTCAGATGGCTTACCAATTGAAACTGTCCGTGCTAAAGGTACATGATACCGCTTATAACACCCAGCCAATTCAATAATTACTGACTCACCTTCTTTAAACTTACGATCAGACCAAGTAAGATGGGGAGCACCTGTGTTTTCACCTGCAGGCAATAAAGGCACTATTGCCGGATAATCTCCTCCATACTTTTCTGTTCCACTGACCATATGATAATAGATATTTGCTGCTACATCACATTCTCTTATTCCTGAACGAATACTGTTCGCACCTTCGTACATGGCTTTATCTGCGATTTCTGCTGCTCTTTCCATGTACTCAAGTTCCTGATTAGACTTAATGATTCGAACATAGTTAACTAGTAAACCTCCATCTTTAAATTTTGCATTTGGAAGATTTCTCGTTAAGCGTTCATATGCTTTTGCAGAAAAGTAGTAATTATCCATTTCTACGCCAGTGTATCTATTACCATGCCCGATTTGTTTTAGTATTTCTGCAACAAAGTCCATTGGATGATAGATGGAGGATTGAACATAATAATCCGGGTAAGCAATTACGTTATCATCATAAATCCACGTGGTAGCTTTTGCTCCATTTGCATCTTGGTAACGGCCTACCCATATAGGTTGTGGTTCATCAATGATAACAATTAACATTTGATGAACGTAAAAGGACCATGCATCATACCCAGTTAAATAATTCATATTGGCAGGATCCGTAATAAGTAATACTTCAATACCACTTTCTGCCATCCTCTGCTTCGTCTTACTCAAACGGTTTTGATATTCAACAATATCAAACGGAAGCATTGTGTTCCCCCCTTTCCTCACTATCGACTGAATAATCAGTTATTTCTTACTTTCATCATATTAAAATAGATGCTTTTTCGTAATGTTCAAACTGTATGAAGTTATTTTTATTTACTTATACAACATTTACAATGATATTACGCTTCATTTGATTGTATAGGCTTATTTAAGTTACTAAACTCTTAATTTACTTCACTATACTTTTGTTTTCTTTATTTTAGGTTATTATCTTCTTATAAAACCGGTTCCCTTTTGAAACGATGAATAAACTGTTTATTAGAACCTGTCTTCTTTATAAAATGTCATTTTGACAAAATAAAAGCCCCTCAACACAAGTGTTTGGGGACAAGTAATCTATTATAATTTCTGTAACATCCATAACCGGATGCTTAATTCTAGTAAAAAAAAATCATCTGACTCTACTAGTAAAAGCCCTGTTAAAGATTCAATGTTTCTTAATCTGTGTAGAAGTGATTGCCTATGCAGATTAAGCTCTCTCGCTGTTTGACTTACATTACCCTTATATTGGTTATATACGATAAAAGTATGAATAAGATCGGTTTGTCTTTTCTTATCGTAATCAATTAAAGGTTGGATTGTTTCTTTAACAATTTCTGAAATTTCACTTTCTTTTGAAATGTTCATTAATAATCTATTTATTTTCGTGTCATTAAAGAAAGTTCTTTGTCCGCTTCCATGCTGTTGAATTCCAATATCTAAAGATGTCTTCGCTTCCTGGTAGCCTTCATAAAAAGCAAGGTTATTGTTCTTATCTGTTCCTATTCCCCAAGATAATTCCATACCTGATAATAATTCGCTTAATCTTCTCTCTATTGTATCCAAAAACTGGTTGACCGTTTCTATATATGGGGCGGTACCCGTTTCTAAATAGATGATAACTTGATCCTCATCAAACGTAGTCATTGTAATTCGTTCAAAAAGTTTACCAGCATACGTTATTTCCTTTTGAATATAGTAATTCATACTTTGCAAAGAAGAGCTTTTAGGGTTATCATTTTCGTTCGTTTCGATAGCCTCTTTATACCTAATATCTCCTACCATGCAAATATACGATTTACTTAAATCATAACCAAGTAAGTTAGCTTTAGAAAATAATTGATCATCAATCTTTGTTTCTTGTTTAGCTAGGTTTAATACAAAGTTATCTTTTAAACGAATTTCGGTTAATTCAATTGCATTTTCTTTAACGAAAAAAAGTGCACACGCTGTTAATGCATGCTCTAAAACATTCATTACAAACCATGATAATTGTTTTTTTTCCTTAGGTTGAAACAATAAAAAACCTTGCGTCTTGTGGTTATTTAGTATGTGGAGTTGAAAGAAAGCATCCTTTTCAAATTCATATTCATTAATATGATAATATAGTGGATGTTCACTGAATTGAATATCTGTTGCAGAAGCATTTTGAAGTTTATTCCCTTCTCCTTCATAAGCATGTAGAATTGTCTTATTAAAATGTTGAGAAGTACGAATTGCTCTATGACTATCAGTTATTGCCAAAGGGATTTTGATATTTTTGTATAAGGTATGTGCAATTTCCTCTAGACCTTTATCAAGTAAGACACAGTCAATTAATTGTTGTCTCACCCGTTCTGCCTGTTTTCTTTCTGTTTGTCTTTCGTCTGTAATTTTTCGCATGACGCTTTGCAAAATATCAGCAAATCTTACTTCCCATGGTATATCTACGATAATTAATTCTTCATTACGAGCTAATTGCAATACTCGATCTGGTATATCAAAAATAAAACGACCAGTTGCTATAGCTAACACAGTAGCTCCCGATTTGATTATATCCTTTACAAAATTTTCGAATATAGTAGAATCTTTTTCACATCCAACCCCGGTACTCAATACAAATTCATTTTTTCGAACGAAATTTTCAACAGGTGTTTCAATTACTGATACCCACTCCACCTTTTTTTCTTTCAATAATTCCATTCCGGTTTTGACTTTGGAAGTGTTCATTACAGGTAAATGAACAATGTCACTCACAGTTAAACCCACAAGTCTCACCTCATTCTCATAAATTCAGTCCTTTTCTGAAGGAGAGCAGGCAGTAGACACAATACCACATCAATGCTCTTCGGGTACATATTTCGCCAAAAACATAATGCAACCAATCCTCTTTTCGAAAGGCTCTCTTCTTTAGAATATTCGGTGAATTTATACTTTACCACATCTGTTTTTTCTAAACTTGTTTATCATCATGCATTAATCCTTTTGAATCCCAAACCTTGCATTAATTTCTCCTCGTAATAGCTCTTTACGGAACTTCCTGTCTTCTGCTCTTTTTGACTTGAGCATCTCCTGTCTTATCTCAAAAGTCTGAACTCCTTCTTCCCTTTTATTTGCTATTTCAATTAATTGTTCAACATCAGCGAAAGAATACTTTCGATTTCCCTTTGGAGATCTTTCAGGAAAGATAAGTTTTCTTTCTTCATAATATCTAATTTGTCTTTCAGTAAGTCCTGTAAGTTCACTAACCACACCAATCGTGATCACTTTTCTTTCCTTATAAGAAGGACCATCTGTCATTTTATTCACCGCCAAATTATAATGATTTGTAATCACTAAGATAAATGTAATTATACATGGAAAACTCTACTAACTATATAGTTGTGTAAGATTTTCTGACAACAATAATCTCACACACTAGAAAATACTGCGTTAATTATCCTTACACATTAAGTGCAAAATAATTGTTATTTTAATAGAATGACAGTCAAGAAGGGAGTTGTAATGAATGGCTTACTTAAAAAAAGCAGTTGACCAACAGAAAACCATTCTAATCAATCAACTAATCCAAGCTGGTATAGTTTCGGATACTAATAAAGAAATATATGCCAATAAAACAATTAGCGAACTAACAGAAGAGTGCCAAAGTATTATAGTAAAGGAAGATAATATTGTAATTTAGCACAAATCTAATATTTACGAAGTATGAAGGTTTAATCTAAGTTTACTGGGTTTCACCGTTGGTTCAGCATTTTAGTAGGGCACTTTCTTAAGAGTGTCCTTTTTATATGCCTAAACTTTTCATCAACACAAACTGCTCTATGAATGAATATGTTATATGGAATTCATAAAGCAGATGGAGTGGTGATGTTTAAGTGAATTTACCTACTTTACTTTCCGGGCCTATTATCCGGTTTACAAATACTAAACAAGTATGTATATGGCTTGCTACGAGTCAAAACTTTGAAATCGATGCAAACCTTTATTATTTTAATTCAGAGCCGGTACTTACTACTCAATTGTTAGAAACAAAAACACAAGTAGAAACAATACACACCGGAAAAAATCTATATATACATTTGATAACTATTTATCCGAAAGTCAATCCGTTACCTACTGATCAGTTACTTGGATATAATCTATATCTTTCCAATAAATTCGAAACACTAGACTTAAAGAGTTTTGGTTTACTTGATCAACAAAATCCACACGCTATTGTATATGAAGACTTACCACTACCTTCCTTTTATATTAATACAGACTCAAAAAATAAAATCCTTTATGGTTCGTGCAGGAAGCCCCATAGCAATGGAGAAGATGCTTTAGCAAGTGCTGATATAGCAACAGAGGAACACTGTATGGACGTATCTGAACGACCTAGTTCTTTGTTTCTTATGGGGGATCAAATTTATGCAGATGACATACCAGATCCTTTAAGCCAGTTCATTTTTCAATTAGGGGAACAGTTAATTGGTGAAAAAGAAGAACTTGCCGGACTGGATCACCGTTTAGCTATGGAACCTTTTCAAACTTCAATCGAATTAATTCACGGTCGCCAATTTATTATTAACCATTTTGCAAAGTTCACATCTAACCATGCAGCAAATCATCTTATTCAGTTCGGAGAATATGCAGCTATGTATCTATTAACTTATAGCCCTCAATTATGGGAGCTCGCCAAAGATTGCGGTGTCTTTGACCCATTTGAACAAGTACATGCAAATGGTGATATTTATTTCACTTATCCTAATAACAATTGTTATAAAAGTGAATATAAAAAGGAATTAGAACAGCACCGCGCTAGGTACACAGAACAGTTATATAATCTATATACATTTCACCAAAACCTCTATCGCGGAAGAAGATTACTAGCAAATACACCGACCTACATGATTTTTGATGACCACGACATTACTGATGATTGGAATCTAACTATCGATTGGAAAAACAATGTATGGAATTCATCCTTAGGCAGACACATTGTCTCAAATGGATTAGCTGCCTATTGGACCTTTCAAGGATGGGGAAATAATCCATGGACATTTACTAATGAATTTAAAACTAAGATAGAAAACTATTTTCAGAATCTATCTATTCAAGGAAAAGCTTATGAGGAATATGTTAATCTATTATGGCAATTTGACCGATGGCATTTTATAGCGCCAACTAATCCAAGAGCCATCTTCCTTGATACAAGGACAATGAGAGGTTATGATCCTCAACCTCAACCTACAAAAGTAGGAGCATTAATTGAGGAAAACATTCGCAGCCCACAATTAATTAATAACAGCGGTTGGAAAAAATTATCACAAACTTTATCCCGTAGTAGTTGGCAGAGTAACGAAAAATTAATTATTGTCTCCCCAACACCCTTATATGGGATTGGACTGATTGAATCTGTATTACATGAGTATGTGTATCCATTAAGAGTCTTGGGGATTTCAGTGCAAAGCATGCTTGATTTTGAAGCATGGAAATATAACGATGAAGGGTTTAAGTCATTTATCGAGTGGTTAGCAAAATGGGAACCAAGTCATTGTTTTATATTATCCGGGGATGTCCACTACGCTTCATCAGTCAGGTCCACTATTGAATTTGTTAATGAAACACAATTAGAAATTCTTCAGTTTACGAGCAGCCCTATGTGTAACATGAGTTTTACAGGTATGTGGGGTTTCCTCATGAAAAAGGTAGTATGGTTAAATGCGTTAAAGAGAAAAAGAGAAAATATTTATCGCCATTGTGATGATGGTGGTCAGGTTGTCCTTGACGAGGAAGACGCTTGTCCTAATGACTATAAATGGCGGGAGCAAATCCAATACCTTTCTACTGAAAAAGGTAACATTATTGATATAGATAATAATATAGGTTTACTAGAAATACAGTCAGATACCGTACAAAATAAATTGCTTAAATACTATGGAACAGGTAAATTAGAAAACCATTTTAAACAGATCACTTTATCTGATTCTTAATCTAGGCTTGTTTATAAAAATCCTTGCTCTACATCCGTCGCACTTAATATAAAGTTCGCATTAAATATTATTAACTTTTGTAAAATTCTTTTCTGTTTGAGTGTTGATTGAGATGTAATATTTCGTTCCGGCAGAATACTCCGCTTTCCACGGGCACGGCTTCAGCTAACTCAGAAGAAGATCGCTTCTGAGTGGATCTTCAGCTCGTGCTGTTCCCGTAGGAGTCTCCGTATTCTGCCTTCACTTTAACAGTTCTCCTAATTTAAAGATTGCTAGTTATTAATATTGGGCTATTTCCACTCGAAAGCAAAGTTTACCGAGCGGAGGGGAAATGCGACACTCCTATGGGAAAGGAACAGTCTGAAGGCCCCACAGTGAGCGTTCTTGCTCGCGAGGAGACTGAAGCGTTCCCCATGGAAAGGGAGTATTTTTCCGTAGCGCTAGATAAACCACTCATCTTAAATAGAATGTAAGAAAGTCACGACAAAGTTAGTGCGTACTTTATATCAAGTATGAAATAACAACATCTTTTAGAAAACAGCCTTCATCTACAACATAAACAAAATAATAACGCATGGAAGTACTGCTTCCATGCGTTATTGTTGGTTAATATTAGTATTGTACACGATGAAGATTTGCAAAAATTCCATTCTTTTCAATCAACTCTTGATGTGACCCTTGCTCTGCGATACCATCTTCTGTTACAACTACAATCCTATCGGCATTTTTAATCGTTGCCAATCGATGGGCAATAATTAATGTTGTGCGATTCTTAGCTAATTCATTCAATGCTTTCTGAATGATCACCTCTGTTTCCGTGTCTAACGCAGATGTCGCCTCATCTAAAATCAAGATTGGTGGATTCTTCAAAAACATTCTTGCAATCGCAATTCGTTGCTTTTGACCCCCTGATAACTTTAGACCCCTTTCTCCCACTTGTGTATCGTATCCTAATGGTAACGACTCAATAAATGATTGTAAGTGTGCTTGCTTTGCTGCCTGAGCTATTTCCTCATCTGTCGCATGTCTTTTTCCATAAGCTATATTTTCCCTTAGTGTTCCTGTAAATAAAAATACATCTTGCTGGACAATTCCAATATTAGACCGTAATGACTTTTTCGTCATATCTCTAATATCGATCCCATCAACTGAAATATTTCCTGCATTAACATCATAAAATCGAGGGATTAGTGAGCATATGGTTGTTTTCCCAGCACCTGAAGGGCCAACAAAGGCAACTGTTTCTCCCGCTTTTATATTTAAGTTGATATCATGAAGCACGGTTTGGTGGTTATCATAGCCAAACGTTACATGATCAAAGCTAATTTCGCCATGTAGACCATTAACCTCGATTGCATTGTCGCGATCAACAACCTCAGGTTCTGTATCCATTAACTCAGTAAATCGCTTAAACCCGGCCATTCCTTTTGGATATAATTCCATTAACGCGCTTATCTTATCAATAGGTTTAAATAATACATTTACATATAAAACAAAACCAACTAATTCCCCGAGTTTTAACTCTCCAGTGAAATTTAACCAAGATCCAAACACAAGCACGATAAGTACAATAAATCGAGTCATCATATAAATACCTGAAGTACCAAATGACATCACCCAATAAGACTTCAACTTTGCAGTACGAAAATTATTATTATCTTTTTTAAATCTTGAAATCTCATAGTTTTCATTTGTAAATGACTGCACAACTCTTACACCAGAAACACTATCTTCAACCCTTGCATTCACATCAGCAATTTCTTTATACATTCGCTTCCATGCTTGGTTCATACGAATATTCACAAAGGTAATTAAAGCAATTAGTAATGGAACAATTAATAAAATAAAGAACGCAATTTTTGCATTGACAGTAAACATGATCCAGAATGCTCCAACAAAAGTCATAATCGCTATAAAAAGATCTTCTGGTCCATGATGAGCTAATTCCCCTATATCAAACAAATCATTCGTTATACGACTCATTACATGACCCGTTTTTGTATTATCAAAAAAACGAAACGACTGCTTTTGTACATGGGTGAACAACTGCTTTCGCATATCTGTTTCAATATTTATCCCTAACTTATGACCCCAATAGTTAACAATAAATTGCAAAAATGTACTCAATAAATAAAGCAATAGTAATGCGACACTCACATAAGCAATAATTAACCAATTCTTATCTGGTAACAAGCTATCGATAAACCACTGAACTGCAAGTGGAAATGCTAACTCTAATATGGCAACAATAATTGCACAACTAAAGTCTAAAATAAATAAGGTTTTATGTGGTACGTAATAGGACAAAAATCTTCGAATCAATCAGGGCACTTCCTTTTATGCTTAAAATAAACTAGATATGTTAATGCTTAATTCACATATATAGGATTATAAGTCTATCCAAGCAAGATGGCAATTTTATTACGATAAATGGCCTGTTTTTTAAAAACAGCCAAAAAGCATTGGATAAGATACTATTCTTATCCAATGCTTTTTAGAGTTACATAAAGGATTATTATTCCTTAGTTAGAATTTAATGAATAAATCTATTTGTTCTTCTGGATCTAACTTATACAAAACTCCTGTAAAGTCATGCATATTTTTTTGATTATTATCTCGCATAAGACACTCCTGTAAGAACTCATTTTAAACTATCAATCACCTTAATCTGGTCTTCTATAGTAAGATCTACACTAGATGGTAAACAGATACCTCGTTGAAATAAATTAGTAGAAACACTTTCTCTATCATCATGTGTATAGTATTTACAACCTTCAAAAACGGGTTGTAAATGTAAAGGTTTGTGAATAAAGCTTGTTTCAACACCATATTTTTCTAATTGTAAAACTATTTGATAAACATTTTGTCCAATTAATTTTTCGTCTATAAGAATTACAGTTAACCAGCGATTTGAAAGTGTATCTTCTTGTTCATATACAAAATCAATTCCATCTACATTGGCTAATTGCTCTTGGTATTGGTTAAATACTTTTTGTTTTAAAATTACATTTTTATCTAACACAAGTAACTGTTGTTGCCCTATTCCAGCAAGTATATTACTCATGATATAACTATATCCTGTTCTTGTATGATGATAAAAAGGTGGTGATTCCCTTGCTTGTGTGGCTAAATGCTTCGCATATTCTATATATTTAGAGTCATTTGATAGTAAGACGCCCCCAGAAGAGTTGCTTATTATTTTTCTAGGTCCGAGTGAGTAGACACCAAAGTCTCCAAAAGTGCCACTTGGTTTCCCTTTATACATCGAACCTAATGCATGTGAGGAATCCTCAATTATAGGGACTTGATAAAAGTGACATAGTTTTAATATTTCATCCATTTTTGCGCATTGTCCATATAAATTAACTACAATAATAGCTTTTGGTAATTTACTATTTTTAGCTGCATCTTTCAATGCCTTCTCCAGTGCACGTGGAGACATATTCCATGTCTCCGGTTCAGAATCAATAAAAACCGGTTGCGCCCCCTGATAAGTAATTGGATTTGCACTTGCAATAGAAGTCAATGTCGAACAATAGATTATATCGCCCGCTCTCACTTCTAATAACATTAAAGCAAGATGTATGGCAGCTGTACCTGAGTTAACTGCTAAAGCTCCATTTACACCTACATAGCTTGCAATTTCTTTCTCGAACTCTATAAGGCAATTAACTTCTTCTTGACTCGATATACAATTTAAAATTTCTTTATTGTTACTTTCCTTAAGTAAAGGGATCATTTTAGAGTTGGCCATCCTTTCTAACTCTCCTCTCGCCTAACAATAATTAATTAGTTTTACGAGAATAATTTCACTTTTTGTCATTATAACGTATAATTTGGCGTTTTATGTACTTTATAAAGAACACTTTAATTGATAAACTTAGATATGTAAATACCTTTTTAAAAAATACTCATATTATCTTCTACTATTTTGAATAAATAATGGTTTTGTGAGAAAAATAACCTAGAAAAACATATGGAGGGTATTAATATGAACTCACAACGTGCAAAAGAAATTATAGACTCTGCTACCATGGTTAATGTAATTCACGAAGGAACACCAATTTATATTCAAAATGTTAATGAAGCTGAAGAAACTGCAAGAGTTTTTCCTGTTGACCAACCAGAGAATGAAAAAGAAGTTCCCTTAAACAGTCTCACAGAAGCAGATTAATTCGGCGGATATATTCACCCACTTTTAAAAAGCGACCACTATGGTTGCTTTTTATTATAATTACTTACTTCTCAAAACTAACGATCTACATAGCAAGATAAATGCACTTTGAATCGGATATAAGAAAAACGCTGGAGCTAGGCATCTCTGATTTTTTTGTACTTTCTTACCCTTTAAAAGAAGCTGCGGGTCACCTAATTGAAACCATAAGCTTAAATTTAATAAAGTATAGACCGTTCTTATAGGTCTAAGCCTCCAATATTTGATATAGTTATTTTGAAGGAGGATGACAAGATGAATATGTCAATTACTCAACCTGCCGTAAAATGGTATATCGATGAAATGAATCTAAAAGAAGGCGATTATGTACGATTTTTTGTAAGATACGGGGGCTATGGAGGGATTCATAAAGGTTTCTCCCTGGCACTTGCTAATGACAAACCAAATGATCCAGCCATCCAAACAGAAGAACAAGGTATTACCTTCTATGTAGAAAACTCTGATTTGTGGTATTTTGATGGCATGGATTTTCATATTAAATATTCCCGAAAACTAGATGAAATTGAATATGTAATCAAATAAGAAACCGCCTGGGTAGGCGGTTTCTTATTTCCCCTTAATCATTTATTTCACTGTTACAGTAACTTTTGCTTTTTGAGTAGACACATCCAATTTATAACCTGGAGCACCAAAGAAAGGTGTACCGTCATTATTCCAAAATAGACGTTGCACTCGCGCATGACGGTTATGATCATATAACGGATTTCCTTCTACCCTTTTGTATGGACGAGCATGATAAACAAGTAAGTCATATCCATCTTCATCAACTGTAAAGCTATTATGTCCTGGTCCATATTCACTTGATTCTTCACTAGAAACAAATACAGGTTCTGAGTTCTTTGTCCAAGAATCTGGGTTTAACAGATCACTATCTTCATCAGCTGTAAGTAAACCCATGCAGTAACGATCGTCTGTCGCACTTGCAGAATAAGCAATAAACACCTTACCATTGCGTCGAATCATCGCAGGTCCTTCATTTACGTTAAAATCCTCTCGCTCCCATTTATATTCTGGAGTGGATAGGAATATTTGATTTTTAATCGTCCATGGGTTGCTCATCTCAGCAATATACATGTTAGAAACGGTATCGTTATCTACCTTTTGGGCCCAGACTAAATATCTTTTCCCTTTATGCTCAAAAGTAGTAGCGTCTAACGAAAAGCTTTGAAACTCTGTATTAATTTGTCCTTTTTCAATCCATTCACTTTCTAATGGATTCTCAGCATCCGTTTCTAATACATATGGATGAATGGACCAGATATCATCTTTGTCACCTGCCGCATAGTGTATATACCATTTTCCATCAATAAAGTGAATTTCTGGCGCCCAAATATGTTCAGACATGATTCCGCTTTCATGACGCTCCCAAACAGTCACTTCTGTAGCATCCGGTAGAGCTTCAATTGTTTTCGCTCTCCTAACTACAATTCTGTCATACAATGGATAGGATCCAGTAAAGTAATAATACCCATCCGAATGTTTATATATATATGGATCTGCTCGCTGCTCAATAAGTGGCTTTGGATATTCTTTATGTTCTAGTTTTCCTTCAACAGTAAACGTTCCTGGCTCCTTATACTGATTTGAATCAATATCTTCCCAAGAAACATTAAAATCTGCCACAATACCGTTATCGAGTTGAGCTTCAACCTTAGCGGGTAGAGCAGGTTCCTTTCCAACTGTTGTTGCTACTTCTACTTGTTTAACTTTATCTACTGTTAGTTTCATCATTAATCATCCTTTCACCATAGTTCTTATGCAATTTATATTATAACAAATATTTGTACTTATAAGTAACAATAAATAATCATTAAATCAACAACTTATACTAATAACTATTTTTTTGATTTATATTACTATTAAGATAGCCACTTAAATTCTTCACTCAAATTGTCATAAGACATCACATTTAGTTTATTTAGTCTTAATTTATTTTAAAACTTACTATTGTAGTTATATACTAGATTAGCTACTATAATGGAAAATAGATATAAAAGTCAAAATATTTTATCTCAAGGTGATGACATAGAAGATGGAAGTACAAGCGCTATTAGATGTGGAACAACTCGCAATAAAAAAACAAAAAACTTTTAACCAAAGTCCTTTAAGATATTTGGCAAGAGCAGCCTTGGCAAGTATGTTTATTGGATTTGGTGTCATTGTAGCTTTTAAAACAGGAAATTATTTTTATATAGAACACTCTCCCTTCGCCTATCCAATGGCTGCTTTAACCTTTGGTTCTGCCATTATTTTAATTGCTTATGGAGGCGGCGATCTTTTTACTGGTAATACATTTTATTACACAATTGCGGCTCTAAGAAAAAAAATGCGCTGGGCGGAAGTATTTAAGTTATGGACAGGAACATACGTAGGTAATATCATAGGGGCAACTATTTTTGCATTTTTAATTTATGCTACAGGGTTATTTAACGATAGTTCAGTTAATGGCTTTTTACTTAGTGTTGCTGATAAAAAAATCCACACACCGTTAATTGAATTGTTTTTCAGAGGAATTCTATGTAACTGGCTTGTCTGTTTAGCATTCTTTATTCCCATGTCTTTAAAAGGGGATGGACCGAAACTGTTTACCATGATACTATTTGTCTTTTGTTTTTTTATTTCAGGATATGAGCACAGTATTGCCAACATGTGTACCTTTGCGATAGCTTTAGTTTTAGATCATCCCGACACAATTAGTTTTGGTGGTGTTATTCGAAACTTAATACCAGTTACTCTGGGCAACATTATTGGTGGTAACTTTTTAATGGGATGGATGTATCACTTTGTTAATAAACCATTTATGGATCTTGATGAATAATAGAATGTACAACATTTTATTTACATTATAAAAAGTGCCGGCAAACCCTCTTCGTTTGCCGGCATTTTTTATACCTGTTCATGGATAAATCGATCGATTCTTTTCATTGATTCATCTAGTTGTTTTAACGACGTTGCATAAGAACAACGTATATAACCCTCTCCACTTTCTCCAAAAACGTTACCTGGTACCACTGCTACTTTTTCTTTTTTCAGTAATTCTTCAGCAAATTTTTCGGATGTTAGCCCCGTTTTTTTGATAGAAGGAAACACATAAAAAGCTCCACCGGGTAAATGACAAGATATACCTATATCTTTCAGTGCTTTAACGACAAAATTCCGGCGTTGTCTATAGCTTGTTTTCATCTCTTGAACACTGGTATTTCCATTCCTTAATGCCTCCAAAGCTCCATGTTGGGCCATCGTTGGCGCACACATAATCGTGTATTGGTGAATTTTTGTCATCGCGGCAATAATTTCTTTAGGACCCACAGCATAGCCTAAACGCCATCCAGTCATTGCAAATGCTTTGGAAAAACCGGAGATAAGAATGGTTCTTTTCATCATCCCCTCTATTGCAGAGAAGCTCGTAAAGGCTTCATCATAGGTTAATTCTGCGTATATTTCATCTGAAATAACAAGTAAATCATGTTTCTCTATAACAGTTGCTATTTTTATTAGTTCTTCTTTGGCTAACAAAGTTCCAGTAGGATTATTTGGACTACAAACGATTACCGCTTTTGTTTTAGATGTAATCGCAGCCTCAATTTGTTCTGGTTGGACCTTAAAGTCATCCTCTGCACTCGTGTGGACAATTACTGGTTTCCCTCCTGCCAAAGTAACTGCCGGAGCATACGAGACAAAACAAGGTTCAATAACAATAACTTCTTCTCCAGGATTTAAAACTGCTCGTAGTGCTAAATCAATCGCTTGACTAGCACCGACAGTTACAATTACTTGGTTCTCGGGATTGTACTCCACTTCATAGTTATTCCTTAAATACTTACTAATCTCCTGTCTTAGCTCTAACAATCCAGCGTTTGCTGTATAAGCAGTATATCCTTGCTCTAAAGAATGGAAACTTGCCTCAATTACATTCCACGGAGTTATAAAGTCTGGCTCACCAACCCCTAGAGAAATAACATTGTCCATTTGAGTTGCTAAATCAAAAAAACGCCTTATTCCAGATGGTTTGATTTGTTCTGCAGTTTCTGAAAGGTATGATCTTTGTTGAGTGTTCATGGTGTCACCATTATTCTTTTATCCCCATCATCATTATCATCAAAAATAACACCATCATGTTTGTATTTTTTAAGTACAAAATGTGTAGTCGTAGAGATAACAGTGTCAAGGGTAGATAGTTTATCTGATACAAACCTGCTAATTTCCATCATTGTTTTACCCTCAACGGAGATAGATAAATCATACGCTCCAGACATTAAGTAAACAGCTTTCACTTCAGGATAACGGTAAATGCGCTCGGCAACCTTATCAAAGCCAACACCTCTAGACGGCGTTACTTTTACATCAATCATAGCTGTTACTCCTTCGTATTCCAACACTTTAGACCAGTTTACAACGGTAGAATAACCCAATATAGCTCCTTCAGTTTCTAATTTAGTTATCATTTTTTTCGTATCTTCTAAGCTCACATCAATCATTTTTGCAATATTTTTAGTTTCTAATCTTGCATTACCTTCCAAGAGTTTTAACAGTTCTAACTCTTTTTTCTCCATGTTGGTCCCCCACTTTTCTACAATAAGATTAACCAGATAATTTAGATAATTTTATCTAATAGTACTATAAACATATACAAATATAAACAAACTTATTATGTGAATAATTCCCACATGTCACTCTTTTTGCATACTATGTATTGGAAATCTTTTCGATTATAGTATTTCTATATCATAGTAACAGGCATTCAGTTCTGATTGAAGTAAGACAAAAGACTTTTTATATATTTTTTTAACAAATTGAATTAATCCCCAAGCGATGAAGATACAAAACAAAAGAGCGACAATAAAGTTGGCTTCCCTACTCACAAAAACTATTGTCTGAAAACTGTTGTTAATGACTTAATATAAAGTCTGCACTCACTGCTATGTTGATTTCTGCTCTGGGCAGTCGCTTTCCGTGGGCAACGCTTCAACTTCCTCGGAAGGAACCCACTTCCTGCGGGATTCTCAGCTGCTGCTTTCCCACAGGAGTCGACTGCCCTACACTCCCAATCAACCATCATAAGTAGGAATTGCTGTTGTTTAAGTTATGAGGTGGTAGAAAAAAGCATTCTACTCATACTAACTTGCTTGAACAGATTTTCTTTTTTCAATAAGAAAGCTATTCTAAGCGAAGACAAAATACGAGACTCCTTGAAAATACAGACCAATTTTCTGCGTGCGATGCATTGCTTAAGTAGCATTCCTTATCCTATGGGAAAGGAACAGTCTGAAGGCCCCGCAGAGAGCGTTATTTGCGAGCGAGAAGACCGAAGCGTTCCCCATGGAAAGCGAGTGTTTTCCGTAGCGTTGGATTGAGCACTCAACTTAGAAAAAACGCAAGGAAAGTTACTGCGGACTTTATAACAAGTGCGACGGGTTCCAGCAATAAGATTTATGAGTTAATCTAGAATGGACCAGTTAATTGTTCAAAAAATAAAGGAGTTTGTATATATGAAAATGAACTACACTAATTTCCTTGCCAGTATGGGGGTTGGTAGTGCACACCCCGGTGGACTTAAAATTACTGAGCACTGGCTAAAAAAAGTTAACCTTAATCAAACATCTAAAGTTTTGGATGTAGGTTGTGGGACAGGTCAAACAATTCATTTCATTTCAAATGAATATGATTGTGATATAACTGGAATTGACTCCAATACCGAAATGATTTCAAAGGCAAAACATCGATGTAATCAACAACAAGCTGTCAAGCTATTAAAAGCAAGTGCAGATACTCTGCCATTTAATAGTCAAACATTTGATCTCATTATCTCCGAATCTGTAACCTCTTTTACCAACATATCAGATTCACTGAAAGAATACACTAGAGTATTAAACAAAAAAGGGACGCTTATTTTACTCGAGATGACACGTGAAGCAAAGTTGTGCCAGCAATCACTAGATGAGATTAAACAGTTTTATGGAATTATGGAAGTTTTATCTGAAGAAGAATGGATAGAAAAATTAGCAAATAGCGGTTTTAATTCTATTCAAACAGAAGTAGTAACTTCTTCTACAAGTGCAAAAAATGACTTTAATATGTCTGAATATGTGAATGAAGATTATTTTGATATGATGGCTGAACACTATAAAATGAATCAAAAGTACTCAGATAAATTAGGCGCAAGAATTTATTATTGTCAATAATAAAGGAGATTTATTATGGTTTTGGTTGAGACAAATAAATGGCTTGATCAATATACACAAAAAAAGGGAAGCTCATTTAAAAAAAATATTCTTATTCAAAGAACATTACTTTGCGAACCTCTAACTGACTTTTTTAACGATGCTACTGCCGAAGAAATCCACATGCATTTACTAAACCACGGGCTATTTATTCCTGATCCTTTAGATAAACAAGTCATTAAGGAAATAATTGATAAAGATTTTTGGCAATTAGCAAATCAAGAAATCAATCAACTTCAAAATGACTGGAACGGACCAGATGTACCTGTATTTATCTTTCCTTCCAACTACACTAATAAACTCCTAATAAGAGAATTTAATGGTCTTGCTGGACTTAGTTATCAAGACAAAATATTTTTATTTGTAACGAATCACACAAACGACGATGAATTACAATCGTTGATTACTCATGAGTACAATCACGCTTGTAGGCTTTCCTTATCTTCAAAAAGTGAAGAAGAGCTCAATTTATTAGACGGGTTAGTTCTTGAGGGTCTTGCTGAGTTTGCAGTAAAGCAACGACTCGGAGATAAAAACCTAACAAAGTGGACAAATATTTATTCAAAACAGGTTATAAATACCCATTGGGAAAAGTGGATTAAGCCAAATCTAACGATTAAAAAAATGGAAAAAAAACATGATCAGCTTATGTATGGTTTAGAAGAGATCCCCAAATGGCTTGGCTATAGCTTTGGTTTTCAGTTAGTTAGTTCTTTTTTTGAACACGAAAACACAACTATGTATGAATCCTTACGACTTCCATCAAGTGCTATTCTTGAAGGATCAGACTTTCATTAAAACAATTAATCTATGAGTATAGCTCTTGGTAATTTTTGCTAAAAATGTGTGTTAGCCTTTGGCACATGTCCTCTACAGATTCCCAGCTCTTTCATACACTAATAGTATCCAGGTATGAAAGGAGTATGTTGATGTCTCACTATCATGAATGTAGAAGTAATATTGGACGCCCAGTTAGAATACAAACAATTGATGGCAAGGTGCATCGCGGAATCATTCAAAAAGTAAATCACTCACACGTGTTCTTACAACCAATGTCACCAAAGCTTGGTGGTTATGGATATGGTTTTTACGGACCTTATGGTGGATATGGAGCAGGTCTTGGATGGGGAGTAGCTCTAGGATCAATCGCAACATTAGCTTTTCTACCACTCTTTTTCTGGTAGATGAAAAAGTGCTTGCGTCCGGGGCAGACTTTCTAAAAATTAGTTCCTTAAAATAAACTATAATTTCCTAGGCAACAATGCAAACAAGCTAACTAGATTTCTCATCTAGTTAGCTTGTTTTTTATTGGTCCAAAACAGATAGCGCGCCACTTCAATTAAAAATTGAACTAGCTAAAACTAATTTAACTACCCCGATATACTTGATAGCCCCACGGTGAAACTAATAAAGGTACATGATAATGCGCTTCGACGTCACTGATTCCAAATTGAACTGGTACACGATTAAGAAATACTGGTTCATTCAGATTAAGGTCCATTCGGTTATAATAATCTCCGATATGAAACACTATCTCATATTGCGCCATTTCCATTTCCTCTGACTTAAGAAACGCTTGATCTAGACGACCATCAGCATTCGTAATTGCAGACTTTACATATTGTCTGTTCGATTCGCTAATAACTAAATACAAATCCACCTTAACATTTGATGCTGGTTGCCCATGCGTCAAATCTAGAATATGTGTCGTTAATCCTGCCATTTAAAAACTCCTATCCCACCAGTTTTATTGATATTATTTCATAAAATCTTATCTTGCAATCTGAACAAGGCAATCTTATATATTTCTGTTAATGCTGTATTAAACTCATCATCATCAGAATGATTTACCCTGGTTTTCATAGAATCATGTATATCATCTTTTTGCTTTCCTTTTACTGCGAATATAAATGGAAAACCAAACTTTTCTATATATGTATGATTTAAAGACTGAAAACTTTTATATTCTTCTTCCGTTAAATTCTTTAACCCAGCACTTTGTTGTTCATGAACAGAATCCATACTCATTTCTATATTATCACCAAGATTGGGATGGGATCGTATTAGTTCTAACTGTTCTTCTTTAGGAGAATTGCTTACAATTTCAACCATTCTTTGATGAAGTGCGTCTTTTGATGTGTACGGGCGGAATTCAAAAGCTTTTTTCGCAACCCATGGAGAATGTTCAAATATTTCGCCTAATATTTCAATGAATTCTTGTTCACTTAGTTGATTTACATCCTCTATATTCATAATGACATCCCCCTTTCAGAAAAACGCTATCCATAATTTCTATTTTTATCATCTTTAATTTTAAAGATAATTCTGAATACTGTCATTGTTCATTTCATACAATCATTCACTTTGTTACTGAACAAAATGTCTAATAATGCATAGAAACGGATTGGAGATCACAAGAACCTTCATTATTTTCCTAAAATGGTTGGACTATTTCAGTTACCTAACACTGTCTTTATTCTTAATGCTAAACGTATCTGTAAAGATGTTTCAGGATCCGTTATACTTCTGCCTAACAATTCTTCACATTTTTCTAAGCGATAAACAACTGTGTTCCGATGAACAAATAACCTTTTAGCTGTTTCTGATATTTGACAGTGTGTCTCCAAATAAACAAATAAGGTATGCAAAAGTGTTTCATCTTGATCGTGTTCACGCTTTGCTAGTTGTTGGAGCGAGTTATAATAGAACTCTTGTAGGTCTTCTTTTGGAATAACTCTTAATAATTCCATAATATCTTTTGTTTGGTACGTGTGAATAAATTCAATTTTCCCTGCTAACTTACCCGCTTGCAGAGCATCTTGCGCTTCCTTAAATCCTGTTTTGACATTTAAAAAATTTCTCGATAAATTACTTACTCCAAATGAGATGGATTTGTTAAAACGCGTCTTTATTTTAGCCTGTACTAACTCCAGTGAGGACATAACATATTTGTTAATATTCTGTTTTTCACTATCAACCTCAAACAGTAAAATACAAAGATTCCCTCTTGTAAATAAATGTGTAGATAAAGACAAACTGACTAATTCATCCTCTATATATTCGTAGATTGTATCCATCTCTAACTGTGTTTGTGTGTAACTTCCTGTAAAAATAGTTGATACAAGCTCTCCAGCTGTACAAATATAACTTTTGGTATCGTCCAATGCGAACTCTTTAGCTCGATTAGTCACCTCATCCTCAGAAGAAAACATACCTTCTGTGAAGTTAAAGAAAAATTCATTCCTCACCCTTCTGGAATACTGCTTTAATGCATTTTCCTTCATCAATTCAAATGAAATTACGTTTGTAGCCTGCTCTATCGTTAACAATGCAGAATGATTATCTGGGTGAATTTCTCCTAATACAATTAAATATCCAGCTTTTTTCTCATATGTATAGACTAGAAACACGGAATATGTTTCTTTATCTGGTAACGTAGAAAATGAAAAAAATGATGTATCTGGAAAAAGTATAGATGAATCTTTCATATATAAATCTTCCATTATATGGGCATTTTTCCTATTGTTATGCGAAAAAGCAATTGGCTTCGTATATTGATCTAGTAATACTACTGGAAAATCAATCATTTCAGATAAGCTTTTTAATAATTTTTGAATACCTTTCCCGCTCATAATGTGATTGGAGAATTGCTTATGTGTATCTATAGCAAAACGCAATTCATTTGTCCGCTTATCTAGGATACTACTTAACACCTGATTTACGATATCCCCTAGTGAGCTTTCAATTGGAAGTTCAATAATTGGAAAAGAGAGATAATCCGCAATTTCAAGTACCTCTTTAGGAATATCCGGTAAAAACCTTTTTGTTTTTATTCCTAATGCTGCACACCCTTGTTTATGCATCTGTTCAACTAGTTCCACTAGAAGATGTGGTTGATCTTTGACATGATATGCTGTAGTTACTAGCAACTCATTAGGCTTTAAAAACTTTGCGATATCAGGTGCGTCCATCATATTGACATGGAGTACTTCCCTTTGCAATCCCTCTTTACCAGCAATTATTTTGCAGCCTTTAAGGGCGGATACTTGCAAGATCTCTGCTACTTTCATTCCTACACACTCCTTATACAAAGAAACTTTTTAACTAAGTCAATTTCATAATTACCTTATACAGTCATCTAAGTGCAATATATAGTTTGGAAATGGATTTATCCAACTATATATTGTTGTAGCTGACGACAAAATTGGTATTATGAAATTGATTAAACTGATTTTATCATAATTTTTAGTTAATTTATTCATTTTGCACAATAATCACATAAATTTACTACATAATTACCAATGATGTAAGGATCAGTAATTGGTAAACTTATTACAAGTTCCGTTATAAATACAATTTAAATAAAGCATATAAATTAAATTGGTTAACCACAGATACATGGATTGGAGGAGCGGGCAATGGTAATTAAATCACGGGAAACTACAGAACAATTAAACGATATAGATACTTTAGTAAAATGGCTTGCTTCATTCGGTCAATCAAGCAATGGGGGAGTGAATCGATTACTCTATTCTAATGATTGGCTAAAGGCACAAGAAGCTTTAAAAACAAGAATGGAGAATGATGGGCTAAACACCCGTTATGACGGTGTGGGGAATTTATTTGGTAGATTGGAAGGAACGGATAAAAACGAAAAAACAATTCTAACAGGTTCCCATATTGACACTGTTATAGATGGCGGGATGTTCGATGGGGTATATGGAATAGTTGCTAGTTTATTAGCAACAAACCGACTATATAAAAAGTATGGAGCACCTAAAAAACCAATTGAAGTTGTCTCCCTTTGTGAGGAAGAAGGTAGTCGATTTCCCATTACATTTTGGGGTTCGTCTAATATCATCGGTAAATACAAGTTAGATGATGGCCTGAATAAAAAGGATACAGATGGAATTTCTATACTAGATGCTATGGAAACAGTTGGATTTGATAAAAATGCTTCAACCTCTAATATAAGAGATGATATTTCGAGTTTCATTGAATTACATGTAGAACAAGGAGTTGTTCTTGAAAAGACAGGTAATTCTTTAGGAATAGTTACACATATCGTTGGACAAAGACGATTTAACATTAAAGTAATTGGCGAAAGTAACCATGCCGGTACTACACCGATGTCTTACAGGAAAGATGCAATGAGTATTTCCGCACAAATAATCTCTTATATTGCAGATAAGGCAAAAGCAACAGACCCTGATCTAGTTGCTACCGTTGGTAAATTAAACGCTAAGCCTAACGTTCCTAATGTTATAGCTGGAGAGGTATTGTTCACCTTAGATGTAAGACATTACCAAGATAGTGTTCTAGATAATTTCTGTAACGACATAAGTCATTATTTGAAATTCATTTCTGATGAACAAGAAATCGATATCCATATGGATAAGTGGATGAGTGTAGAGCCGGTTACTATGGATGCACAATTAACAGAGACTGCAAAAAAAATAGCAAAAGAAAAAGAACTTTCACATCAGGTATTGGTTAGTGGTGCTGGACATGATGCGCAAGTTTTTGGAAGCTTTTGCCCAACAGTTTTATTATTCGTACCTAGTGTAAATGGTATAAGCCACTCCCCAAAAGAATTCACTAAAAAAGAAGATTTACAAACCGGTGTTGAATTATTAACAGCGTTACTATATGAACTAGCCTATTAATCAAGCAGGAGGATTTTTAAGATGACATTCACTGAGTTAAATACCCCACAACGAACAATTATGACTCCAGGACCAGTAGAAGTTGACCCTCGAGTTTTACGTGCAATGAGCACACCAATATTGGGTCAATTTGATCCTGCTTTTACTAAGATAATGAACGAAGTAATGGAGATGCTACGACAAGTTTTTAAAACAAGCAATAAGTGGGCATTTCCTGTTGATGGAACGTCACGTTCAGGTATCGAAGCTTTATTGTGTAGTGTAATAGAACCAGGTGATAAAGTACTTGTACCGATTTTCGGTAGATTTGGTCATTTACTTACCGAAATCTGTGAAAGATATGGTGCAGAAGTACACACCATTGAATGTCCGTGGGGAGAAGTATTCGATCAAGAAGTAGTTATAGAAGAAATCAAGAAAATTCAACCTAAAGTTACTGCAATGGTCCACGGAGAAACTTCAACCGGATGCATGCAGCCTTTAGAATTGATTGGGGCAGCGTGTAGAGAAATGGATATACTATTCATAGTTGATGCTGTAGCTTCAATTGGGGGCGTTGATATTAGAGTTGATGACTGGTTTATTGATGGTCTCATTGGCGGCACACAGAAGTGTTTATCCGTTCCTTCAGGCATGTCTCCTATCACGTACAATCATAGAATCGAAAGAGTAATCTCAGCTAGAAAAAAAGTGGAGCGTGGTATTTCTACAGAAGAGGATCGTAAAAGCGAATTAGATATGCGTCATCCTATGGTAAAGAGCAATTACTTAGATTTGAGCATGCTTCAGGACTATTGGGGGCCTCGCCGCTTAAACCACCACACAGAAGCAACCTCAATGTTATATGCACTACGTGAAGGATTACGTATTGTTTTACAAGAAGGATTAGAAGAGCGCTTTGACCGCCATGCATATCACGAAAGAGCATTAATTGCAGGTATTGAAGCAATGGGATTAGACTTATATGGAGAGAGATCATCGAAGTTAACTACAGTTACATGTATTAAAGTTCCACAAGGGATTGACCCAGAAGCAGTAAGAGGTATGCTCTTAGACGAATTTGGCGTTGAGATTGCAAAATCATTTGGACCTTTAGAAGGAAAAATATGGAGAATAGGTACAATGGGATATAGTTGTAGAAAAGAGAACATTCTTTACACATTGTCTGCACTAGAAGCTGTACTTATAAGGCATAATGCACCAATAAAAATCGGCCAGTCCTTACAAGCAACTTTAGACGTTTATAGTGAGAAATATACACCTAATAAAGTTACCTCATAAAAAATATATTTACTTGCTAGAAATCGTGAGAGAGGGGAAGCAAAATACCGTGAATGAATTAGACCTAATCATTAAAGATGGGGACGTAGTCTTACCCGAGAAAGTCCACAAGACAGATCTAGGAATCAAGGATGGAAAGATTGTTCAAATCAAAGAGAATATAACTGACAGTGCTAAACAAGTTTTACAGGCTAAAAACCTATTTGTTTTCCCAGGTATGATTGATGTTCACGTGCACTTTAATGATCCAGGTCGTGAAGAGTGGGAAGGGTTTCAATCTGGTTCTTATATGATGGCCGCAGGAGGATGTACAACTTATTTCGATATGCCCTTAAATGGAATTCCCTCTACCACAACAGAAGAAGCCTTGTTTGAGAAAGTAAACAAAGCAGAACAAACATCTTCAGTGGATTTTGGACTCTGGGGAGGACTTGTCCCAGGAAATAAACATCAACTAGCCAAGCTAGCAAATGCTGGAGTAATTGGTTTTAAAGCATTCTTATCCGCTTCAGGAAATAAAGAATTCGAAGCAGCTGATGATCAGACATTGATAAATGGTATGAACGAAATAGCTAAACTTGAAAAGGTTCTTGCTCTCCACGCCGAAAGTAGAACAATTACTGATTTTCTGACTGAACAAAAAAAAATAAACAACCAACTTTCTGCGGATGATTATGCTGAGACAAGGCCTATTATAGCCGAAGTGGAAGCTGTCGAGCGAGCTATCTTTTATGCCGAAATAACGAACTGTCCACTCCACTTCGTTCATATTAGTAGCAGCAAAGCTATTGAAAAAATCCAACAAGCCAAACAACGGGGATTGAACATTTCCATTGAAACGTGTCCGCATTATCTTCTTTTTAACCATACTGATTTAGTAGAAAAAGGTGCCGTTGCCAAATGCGCTCCCCCCTTAAGAAGTGAAACGGAACAAACTAAGTTGATTCAACTGCTGATTGACGGAAAGATAGATATCGTATCGTCTGACCATTCCCCGTCCCCGTTTGAATTAAAAGATCCGGAAAAGCACCACCTTCTCAGTGCTTGGGGAGGAATAAGTGGCGGGCAATTTACTTTGTTGTCGATGATTGAGCTTGCAATCACACATGATATACCTTTTGAACAATTAGTAAAATGGACATCTTCTAATCCAGCACAACGCTTCAACCTTCCATCTAAAGGTGAAATAAAAATTGGAATGGATGCTGATATTGCAATTGTTGACCTAAAACAATCAACAAAAGTAACACCAAAAACATTTTACGCGAAACATAAACAAAGCTTGTATATGGACCGAACATTTCCTTGTCGTATTATCAAGACCTATAGCCGGGGGAACTTAGTTTATGATCAACGACAACAACTCAGTCAAAACGTGAATGGTCAGTGGATAAAATGAATAAGCTTAAAAGCCCAAGAATCAACTATAGATTCTTGGGCTTTTATTACTTACTTTTACCCCCGCAACATTTTTTAATGTTGCAAAGTTAGTTATATGGCAACCCGGAACATCATCTGTTTTAAGCATTACAGAACCCGGAGTGCCTGTCATAATAATATCTCCAGGATATAAAGTCATCATTTGCGAAAAGTATGAAACAATGAACCAAGGAGAATACATCATATTTGAAATCGAATTTTGGTGTGCAATTCTACCATTTAACGAAGTTTGTACGACAATAGAATTGATATCATCAAACTCATCAATCGTAATTAATTCATTTCCCAAACTAAAAAAAGCATCAAAACTCTTGGACCTTTGTAAATACCTCGGATCTTCAGCATGAATATCTTTCGCCGTCATATCCAATGTACTTGTAAAGCCTGCTATATAATTTTGTGCGTTTACATAGGTAATGTCTTTGCACGTTTTCCCTATAACTATCCCTAGTTCTGCTTCAGCAGTTATATGATTCGATTGTGATGGTAACACTATCGATTCCCAAGGACCAATCAAGCTAGAATCCGGTTTTATAAAGTAAACTGGATCTAATTTCGGGGGATGATCAGATAGCTCCATCGCTTTTTCCATATAATTCATACCAATACCTAATATTTTTCTAGGATTTCTATATAATGGAGCTGTTTCTGCATCAATACCCACATATTTATCTTGATTTAACTTTTCTTTTCCTTCTTGATCGTACCATTTTTTTATTTCCTTGAGTTGTCCCTCTTGCAAGATTTCAAACACCTGTGTTTTCCAGCACTTACTTTCCATAGCATTTATCGTTTCAAGTAAAACTGTTTTATTTTCATTAACAATACCTACTTGCTCTTTACCATTCACTTTAACTGTAACTAGTTTCACTTTTAACCGCCACCTCCATGTGTTTTAACCTTACAGCAATTTATTTATACTGTTCCAAGATTAAGTTTAGTAGCTAACTTTAGTAAGTTTATATCTTGAAAGCGATTGGCAATTATAGATAATCCAACCGGTTTCCCCTCCACACTCGCTACAGGAATTGTTATTTGCGGCAAACCCGATAGACCTGCAATACAAGTCAACCGCATCGTTTTTTCTCTACGGTCCTCGAGTTGATCATTAGGCAGATTTTTAAGAGGCGCAGGTCCTGGAGCCGTCGGAATAATAAGAAGACCCTCATCGCCCAACATTAGTTCCATTTTTTGCTGAATGCTTTTTCTATGTTCAAACTTTTCTTGCTGGTTTTTCTCATGTATTTTACTAGCCATCACAAACCTTTCTCCTATGCCAGGTCCAAAAGTTGGTTTCTCTTTCTCAATCCATTCCCCGTGCTCGTTCCATATTTCCATCCCTTGCAGAATTCTAAATGTATTGGCCCACGTTTCTAGACCCTCATCTGCGATTTGCTGCTTTTCAAAGCTTGGATTTATTGTTTCAAAGAAGGATAGACCCTTAGAGAGAACCTGTTTTACTTGACTGTCTGCTTGCTCCCACCCGTCATTGCCTATAATAACCTTACTAAATGGTTGTTTATCATATTCATTATTCAGTAAGACTTTTCCTACACGTAGCAATGTATTGGGATCTTGCGCCATCCACCCTACTGTGTCAAAACTTTTAGCTAATGGAATAACACCATTTATATCAACAGCACCATGTGTTGGTCTAAACCCATATACACCACAGTATGTTGAAGGTATTCTTACAGAACCACCTGTATCGGTACCTAAAGCAAAATCAACATCACCAGCAGCAACTGCCACAGCAGATCCACTTGATGAGCCACCAGGAATACACGCTGGAGCTTTAGGATTTACTGGTGTTCCATAATGAAAATTCTCACCATTTAAACTGTACATCAATTCATCTGTATGTGTAGTTCCGACTAATGTAGCTCCACTGTTTAATAATAAATCAATAGAAACAGCATTATTTTCTGATGGTTGGTGTGATCGATACCAGTCTGGATTCCCGGCAGTATTTAAATAATTTTTTATAGCAAATACATCTTTCACAGAAAATGTAAGATCTTTAAGTATACCTACATTTGATGGTTTCAACTTTATATCTTGATTCACATAAGAACGATACGTATCATTCACATGCTTTGCCCCCCACCACTTTTAATCTTAAATAATTACTCTCTCTGCAATCACTCGTTTTACTGCTCGAATAATTCCACCATAACCTGTGCATCTACAAAGATTACCCGATAACGCTAGTTGAATTTGTTCATCCGTTGGATTGAGTGTTTCATTTACTAATGATTTAACCGCCATTATCATCCCTGGTGTACAGTATCCACATTGAAAACCGCCTTCCTCTAAAAAGGCCTGCTGAATTGGATGAAGAGAACTATCTTCAGCAACTCCTTCAATGGTCGTTATGGAAGCGTTGTTAATCTGATATGCCATCACTAAACATGCGTTTACCAAACTACCATTTATCATTACAGAACAAGCACCACATCGACCGATTCCACATGAGATTTTAGTTCCAGTTAATTTAAATTCATTTCGAAGCAAATCAACAAGACGAGTCGTCGGATCAACTTCTAATTTTTTTTCATGATTGTTAATTTTTAATTGTATCCATTTTTTAGTGTCTGTTTTTAATGAATCTTGTACACTTACTGCCTTACCTTGATCCATTGCCGTTGCCTCCTTTGGCTTGATGCAAATAAGATTTCTTCAGAGGAAATTGGTAAACGAGTAGGCCAATACCCAATAGCATGATGAATTGCTTTAGCAATAGCAGGAGCAACTGCGACAGTTCCTATTTCTCCCACTCCTCTAGGTCCATATGGATCCCCTTCTACCAATTGTTCAATCGCTTCCGTATCCATCGAGAATGGAACGTCCAAAATACTAGGAATCAAGTAACTATCTAAGTTTTCGGTAATATATTTTCCACCTTCCATCAATGCATCTTCCATTAATGTATAACCTAGCGACATTACGCCGCCACCCTCAATTTGGCCAATATACCCCATTGTACTTACAACAGGACCAGCTGCAATCGACTGATCTAAATCAATTACTTTAACCTTACCTGTCAATAAATCTATTTCAACCTGTGCTAATACAGCACCAAATGTATATAAAAAGTGACCACCATCAACCGGGTCAGGAGTCGTAGGAAAATCAAAATTAGTGGACACAACAATCGTTTCATTTTCATTTATTTGCTTAGCAATTTCATCGTAAGTTAGCAACAGCGCATAGGAATTTGCTTTTGTTATGGAGAAAACACCACCCCTCCCTAGCTGCATTTGACTAACTGATACACTTGTAATTGCTGATGCTTTATTTAATATCTGTTGTTCAAACGCACCTTTCATTCGTTGCAGCGCATGCCATACCATACTAGTACCTCTAGAAGCAGTAGTTGACCCGGACGAAGGTACTAATGCCGTGTCACCAATTACAATTGATAAATCTTCGGGAGCACAACCCAGCTCTTCCGTTACAATTGTCTCAATAACACCAAGAATACCTTGGCCCGCTTCCTCAAATCCAAAAGCAATCTCGATTTTCCCTTTTTCACTTAATGAGATTCTACCACCAGCAGGATCAAGTCTTCCATACCCTAATCCGCCCCCATGCATCGTTATTGCCGTTCCAATCCCTCGTACTTTCCATTTATCGTTCGGAGGGGAGTCTTTGAGTTGGTTTGTTTTTATCGTTAACTTTTTATTAATCGCTTCTAAAACTTCATAAGCACCATTTGTAGGAGCGATTCGGTGACCGAGAGGACCCGGGTCATCAACCTTTCTTATATTACGTCTTCTCAGTTCGTTGGGATCCATACCTATTTTCTCAGCTAACCGATCGATTTGCCCCTCGAGAGCGAATGTTACTTGATTTCCACCGAACCCTCTAAATTCACCTGAAACACCATTATTAGTAAAAACCGATATGCCTTCTGTTACCATATTCGGTATCATATATGGACCTGCAGCATGCTCAACTGAGAAGTCTAAAATAGCCGGTCCAAGCGTTGCATAAGCACCAGTATCAGCAATAATATTTACTTGATTTGCAAGTATTCTCCCTTCACTATCAACACCTGTTTTCATTGTTATTTTCATCGGATGACGTTTTAGTCCAGCTATTAAAGATTCCTTTCTCGTTTGGTGTATCTTAACAGGACAACCAG
This sequence comes from Aquibacillus rhizosphaerae, assembly GCF_030282825.1. Taxonomy (GTDB): domain Bacteria; phylum Bacillota; class Bacilli; order Bacillales; family Amphibacillaceae; genus Aquibacillus_C; species Aquibacillus_C rhizosphaerae. Next base: position 120,020 of record NZ_JASTZU010000036.1, on the reverse strand, counting down.
AAACAAGTGCCAGAACTGCTCCGTAAGGTTGGATATTCAGTTCATCCTTTCCTCCGAAAGAACCGCCCATTGGACTTGATACAATTCGTATCTTTTCTTCTGGGATGTCTAGTATTCGTGAAAGTTGGAATCTATCTTTATAACCATGCTGCGTACCTACATATACCGTAATCGCTCCATCTTTTTCTGGTACGATAACGCCACCTTCTGTTTCCATGTATGCATGCATTTGCCTCGGCACCTGATACGTTTCTTCTACAATAGCTGCAGCCTTAGCAAATCCCGCTTCCATGTCACCTGTTTTAAAACCTGCTTTATGAAGTATATTTCCCTCTGGGTGAAGTTTTGGAGCATCTTTTTCAAGTGACTTTTCGGGACTATCTAAAATCGGAAGAACTTCATATTCTACCTTTATTAGTTCAAGTGCCTTCTCTGCAATTTCAACTGATACTGCAGCAACAGCAGCAATAGCATCACCTACATAACGAACATGTTCTTCGCAGAGTACTGGTTGATCAGGAGTCACTATTCCAAAACGATTTAAACCCGGAATATCCTTATGCGTAATAATCGCCTTCACACCGTATAATTTTTCAGCATGATCTGTATTAATAGATTTAATAATTGCATGAGGATAGGAACTTCTTAATATTTTTCCATATAGCATATTAGAAAAGGATAAGTCCGTTAAATAGCTTAAACTACCTGTAACCTTAGCTTTTCCATCTGGCCGTATTCGGCGTCTGTTTTTATAGAATTCTTGATTTTTTTGCATGTGTCTCAATCCTTTCACCAAACTATAAGAAAAGCGCAGGGCGACTTCGAAACAAGAAAAAACCTTGTTACTGCGGTGTCTTTCTATGAAGTCTTCCTTTGTGCTCACCCTAGGGCAATTATGACGAACATCTATGTGGGGCTCTTTACCATAAAGATTGTTTCTCGGGTAGGAGCTGCGGCTAGACATCTCCGAATTTTTTATCTATCTAATCAATTACATAACCCATTTAGTGTCACCTACAACAATGTATAGTTGAATAAAACGATATCCAAACTATATATTGCCCCTGATGACTGAATGAGATAATTACGTAATTGACTCATCTAGAAAACTTTCTAACTCTGATACAATCAAATTAGCAGCCACAGTTTGTTGATATTCGGTTGACACAAACTTATCTGGTTCTGGAAAAAATTCTTCTATCACCTTTTGGTAAAGCTCTTCCAAAATTTCAATTGATATTTTTTTGCCAATTATAAATTGTTCACACCTTTCTAAACGCTTAGGTGTATTCGCACCTCCACCAACAGCTAGTCGAACATAATCCACCTGTTCATCACTATTCCAACAACAATAAGCAGATACCGTCACTAACGAAGGAATAAAGCCTTCACGACGACCAACCTTTCTATAAAAATTCATTGTTCTAGAAGCAATAGGCGGAGAAGGTAGTGAAAGGCTTGTAATAATAACATCTTCTAACATATTTTTTTGCAAGAAATTCCATAAAATCTCTGAACGATAATCACCATCAAACCAAGTTATTTTTGCTTCTAAGGTTAATAAAGCTGGAATTGTGTCCCCAATACGATAAATAATATTGCCACCTATCGTACCCCGGTTCCGAACTGCTGGAGATGCCACTTCCTGAATAGCCTCTGACAATAACGGCCACTCCTCTCGGATGGTAGGATGTGATTGGCATATCGATAAACTAGCTAATACACCAATCATCAAAGAATACCCTTGACTATCTTCCAACCTCTTTATATCACTCATCCAAGCAATTTGCTCTAAACTAATCAAATGTTGAGGCAATGGTGTGCCTTGTTCTCTCTTTAATTGAATTAATGTGCCACCAGCAATGTAGCACGCAGCTTTTCCAAGGGTTTGCTTTTGCTTAAAAGCATCCTCTATCGTAGTTGGGACGGACACCGAAGTAGTAACAATATTCTCTTCTGTCATAAACCCTTTATTTCCTTTAACCATTTGTAGTCATCCTCTGTATCAATGTCATGAAAGCAACTCCAGTCATCATAATCTACAGTTAATCCAAAATTCTCTTTACCTTTGTTTCTAAGTACCACTCTAGCACCTTGATCCCCTTGTAATTCTAGAAGAGAAGGATAAAAATCTGAGCTAAATAAGATCGGTGGTATAGCCGTTCCATTTACTCTAGAAACTACATAATCTACTTGTGCTTTCTTTCGTGTTGCACTTTTATATTTTGCAATAAGTTCATTTATCATTTTTACTGTAATCAACGGTTGATCCGCTAGCATGATAATGATAAATCTAGCATTTAATTTACTCGCGGCCTTCACACCTGTCTTAATAGAATACGATTGACCTTTATATGAATCTAAACATGTTACCTGCGACCACTTATTGGCCCTATTATCATTTAATTGGTTTGTATTCAACCATCCTAGTTGATCAGAAGATTTTGAAATTATTAGAGTATGATTGAGATTCGAGGATATAGCTGTTTCTAGCGATTTACTGCCGATTGTATCTTGATTAATAGGGAGATATAGCTTATTTTTCCCCATGCGGCTGCTCTTGCCCGCCGCTAATAATATGCCTACAGATTCATATTGTTTCACACAATTTTACTCCTTTGGTATGAGGCTTCTTTGATAGTTGAATTAACTCAGCCACAACACTTATCGCTATCTCTTCTGGACCTTCAGCGTTAATAGACAAACCTATAGGTGATGTTATGTGAGTGGGCAGGTCCTTTCCTCCTAACAAACGTTTCGTGCGTCTAGCAGAACCCAAAACACCGAGATACACCAAGTCTATGTCGGTAAGGTAAGATAGAAGACTTTTATCTTTCAGGAAATTATGCGTCATAATAACTACATAATCATTTGAAGTAAATGGAATCTTACTAATTAATTCATCGGGAAAACCGATAATATGCTCATCAGCATCAGGGAAGTGGCTTGAATTACATAATGCAGGGCGCCAATCAGCAACTACTACAGAAAAGCCTGTTCTACTTGCAAAGGTAGCTAACGGCATAGCATCTTTACCTGCGCCAAAGATAACTAATCTAGGCTTTGGCTTAAAGCAATGAACGTAAACTTGTTTAGATAGAATAGGAAAGTATAGTATCCCATTTTTTCCAGATTTATAATAATCCTTTAATTGCTTGCTTAATGAATGCTTGTTATATTCCCAGTTACCAAACACTTGTTGACTTTCCGTTAAAAAGATTGTCTTATTGTCATTGTTTTCATTTGGCAATTGTTTAATCATCGTAACTGCTTGTCGATTCTTTAAATGATAATGTAGCTCTTTAAGTTGTCTCCTTAACGACTCGTTTAACGGTTCCACAAGAACATGGATGACACCGTTACAACCAGAGCCTTCCCCCCAAGAAATTTCATTGTATCCCCTCATATCATAAATGATAATTTCTGGACGTTTGCCTAATCCATGATGCTCTATTCTGGCAGCTAAGTCTTCTTCTAGACAACCAGCACTCAACATACCAACTTGAGAACCGTCAGCTTGAAACAACATCATAGCCCCTTCTTTTTTATATGCAGACCCATCAACATGAATAATTGTAGCAAGAATAGCTATATCAGAAGATATTGAAATTTCGTCAAGTAACGCATGTATGTCCTCCATCCCTCCATCCCCCTTTAAATAAATCCAATTAACTTACTTTTTGAAAATTTAGATAACTTTAGATAGTAGGGCCTAAAACACTCGAAGAAACTATATAACTAAATAATTTAAATTTTTTAGAAATACTATTAAATTCTCAAAAACCAAAACTGAATTCAAGCACTTTGTAAGGTTTCCTAACAGGAATATTTTGTATGAAATAGCTTTTCACATTTCAAGCTTTACTATTTAAATTTACTGACACCTTACAGAGGGTAGTACAAAAGAAGCTGCTTGATCTGCAGCCTCTTTGTCAATTTTTTTAATACTAGTTCTCTGGTAAATATTCTATAGTGAAAATATCGGAGGCATCAAACTTTTCATCTAGTAAACCTAGTTCACTTAATTGATCAATAAGTGTAGACCAACGCTCTTCAGACATATACCCCACACCATGTTCTGCCGCATCTCCACCATAGATAAATTCTTCTTGTGTTTGTTGTTCGAATTGAAGTGCTTCTAATGAAATATCAGCTGTATTCTCATGAACTACTTCTGTAATTTCATCTGGTGATTCTTTATAATAGTTCCAGCCTTCAACAAAAGAAGTTACAAATTTCTGGACCGTTTCTTCATTTTCCTCAAGGTATTCTTTTGTTACATATAAAACGATATTGTATGGATTATATCCTGAATCAGAAACTAGTTTAGTTTCTGTAGTAATACCTTCTTCATCTAAGAAAAATGGTTCAGAAGTTACGAATGCCTGACTAATAGCATCTGAATCATCAATGAAATTGGTATGCTGACCTGTATAAGATAGTTCTTCAACGTCACTTAAGTCATATTGGCTCTTTAAATAATCCCAATATGTAATCCCCGGTTGAATATAAGCTGTTCGGCCATTCATTTCTTCAAAATCTGCTACACCCTGCCCTTCATGAAACATTAGCGCCTGAGGACTCCCTTGCATAGCTGTTGCTACTGCAACCAACTCAATACCTTCATTTCTCGCTATAACCATTTGATCAGCATGCGCTAGACCAAACTCAGCACTTCCAGAAGCCACCATCTGTATAGATGATACTTGAGGGCCTCCAGGTTCAATGGTTACATCTAGACCGTTGTCTTCAAAAATACCTTGATCATCAGCTGCATAGACACCACCATGTTGAGCTTTTGCAAACCAATTTAATACAACCTTTACAGACTCAGCAGAATCTGCTGCATCATCATTTGTCTCTGAAGCACTTCCCGTCTCTTGTCCACCACAAGCAGCTAAAGTAAGTATTACAACCAGACCAATAAATAAAATTCTGAATTTCTTTAATCCCCCAAATTCAATCATTATTAATCCCCTCTCTATTTTCTTTATTATTTGTCAACCTTCATAGCGGACTCATGCCAAGACCTCAACATAAGATTTGCAAACAAGCTTACTAGAAGATAAAAACCGATTCCTAAAATAGCGGCAGCAATACCACATGCGAACAGATAGGAGGTCTTTACTTGAATCGCAGCAACAGTTATGGAATAACCGAGACCTCCTTTACCACCACCAATTCCAGCAATATATTCCCCAACAATGGCACCGACAATCGATAGGGTACATGAAATTTTTAAACCTGCCATCATATAAGGTAAAGCAGCAGGAAGTCTTAATTTCCACATTCTTTGCCATTTGGAGGCATTATAAAGTGTAAAAAGCTCATCCATGTTCTTGTCCACCGAATTTAATCCCATTAATGTATTTGAGATAACCGGAAAAAATCCTATTAAGAAAGAAATAACAACAATAGAGTTATAACCAGCACCAAACCAAATCACAACGATAGGTGCCACAGCAACTACTGGTATGGTTTGTAAAATAATTGCATAAGGATAAATACTTCTTTCCAATATTTTTGAAGTAGCCAGTAAAATGGAAACAAGGATACCTACTACTGCACTCACAAGAAATCCAACTACTGATTCTACTACCGTTATCTGTACAGCCGGCCAAAGCAAATGCCAATCCTCAATTGCTGCACTAACTACATCTGTTGGTTTTGGCAAAATATAGTGTTTTAATCCAAGTAGTAATGGGACTGCTTGCCAGATCGCAATAAATACGACAAAAGCAATGATAGGACCTAGATATATCTGTTTGAATTTTGCAAAGAAACTGTTTTGTTTCTTTTCTTCTGTTTTTTTAATATGCTCATGGTTTTTAACTACTTCAACAGATGGCATGGACATTTTTTAGACCAACTCCCTTTGTTCCGAACTATTTTCTAGGCTGTCAGAAGCGACATCGACATAATCAGTAAATTTTTGATTCGTTCTTATACTCAACTGCCTAGGAAATGGCAGTTCAACATCTATCGTAGAAGATAACCTTCCTGGCCTAGCCGACATGACTGCTATTCGTGTAGAAAGAAAAACAGCCTCAAAGACGTTATGCGTAACAAATAGTATTGTCATATCTTCTTTTTTCCATATATCCAGCAATTCCAGCTGTAATGTTTGCCTAGTGATTTCATCTAATGCCCCAAACGGTTCATCCATCAATAACATCTTTGGTTTTGCCGCTAACGCACGAGCAATAGAAACCCTCATTTTCATACCACCAGACAACTGACGTGGATATGCTTTTACATGTTCTTTTAATCCAACCATCTCAAGAACTCTTATCGCTTCTTTCTTTTGTTCTTTCTTATTTCCACCTCTTAACTCTAAAGGAAGTAAAACGTTATCGAGAACTGTTCTCCACGGAAGTAGGTTTGCATCTTGGAATACAAAAGCAATGTCATTTGTATTTTGCACAATTTGTTTTGGTGGTTCATTAAATACTTTAACGGTACCCTGCGTTGCATTCCCAAGTCCAGCTACTAACCTAAGAGCGGTAGACTTTCCACAACCTGAAGGACCTAAAAAACTCAGGAACTCACCTTCATCAATGGATAAATTAAAATCACTTAAAGCAATTGTCTCTCCATTAAAAACTTTGCTAACATGCTGAAATGAAACCACATCTTTTTGAACTGTTGCCACCTCATTTTCCTCCTTTATTTACCCTAAAAGTCTATATGACAATTATCATTGTAAAATTCAATTAATAAGGCTATTAATACGTAACTTCTTAAGCTCAATCCCATAACGTTAATTTACCTTACATCTTCTGTTAGATTAAATAACTTAAATTAATCCTAATCGATAAGTTGGTTTTTGTCATTGGTCAATATATATGAATTAGTCTGAATCTTTTGTTTGTTTTAACTAAATAGATAAAAAACACCAACGGTTAGAGGATTAATAGATTGTCCACCCTCATCGATTGTTAATAGTGCGATGCACCATCGCTTTTTAAAATATCCAGATTATATAAAAAAGAAGCATCTTTTGATAAATTAGTATAATCTACTAACTTATCGAAAGATGCTTGCAAACCAACCTATAAAATTACTATATTAGAATTCCCTTTTCACAACTTTAATATACTTAATTCTTGTTAGGCTCTTCTTTCATCTCATCAACGAGTCTTTCTGCTAATCTTCTATACATATTACTTGTATTAATAAGTGATGAAATTAGTAGAAGAGATTCTAAATACTCAATATCCTCATCTTCTTTTTTATCAATCTCTTGATTAACATCAGAGGAAATCACATTTATATTCGCTTTAAAATTTTCTATACTCTTATCATGAAGTTCAAGATGACTCACGTATAATTCACTTAAATTGAGCTGTTCATGTTCTATTTTGTAGTTCAACCTATCAAGCACAACTTTTACATCACTTATCGATAATGCACCTTTTAATTGATATATTAGACTGATTAATATCAAATGCTCTTTTGAATACTTTTTATTTTTTATTGGAAACAGTAATTTCGCTTTAGCGTAATTGTTAATCATTGTTTTCGTTAATATTTTTTCATCTTCATTTCTCTTTGCCTCATTGTACTTGTTTTCGAAAAGCTGTGTGACCTGATCCATATATAAATCGATGTTCGGAATATCATCTAATGTAATCGTATTTTCTAATCCTAGTTCTGAAACAAGTTCGTATAATTTTTTCATTGCAGATTCCTCATTTACTATAAATAATATACATTCATTATAACTTAAAAATTAGCAAACGCAAACGTTGACCACGTCATGTAGTAGGTGTATTATAGTAAGTAGTTATCGATACTATGTGTTGTGGATGGAGGATTTATAATGAACTCTTTTATAAGAGAACCAATTAATGGCTTAACGCATTTAGCTGGTGCGATACTTTCGTTTGTTGCTCTTTTAGCTATGGTGATAAAAGCTGCAATTACGACCGCTTCACCACTTGCTATCACTTCAGTTATCATTTTTGGTATAAGTATGATGTTACTTTATTCAGCATCTGCTACCTATCATATGGTAATTGCTAAGAACAAAGTCATTGCATGGCTTAGAAGACTAGATCATTCCATGATATTTATTTTAATCGCTGGGACATACACTCCTTTTTGCCTAATTAGTTTAAACGGCTTTACCGGCTGGACACTTTTCACCATCATATTTGTTGTAGCAATTAGTGGCGTAGTCTTTAAAATGGTCTGGTTTGATTGTCCAAGGTGGTTATCTACTAGTCTTTATATCGCCATGGGCTGGATGATTGTGTTTGTATCTGCACCGCTTTCTGATGCTTTGAATGGTGTTGGTATATTTCTTTTAATACTTGGAGGAATCATTTATACCCTCGGCGGTATTATTTACGCAGTAAAACCTAAATTTTTAGAATTTAAACACCTTGGCTTTCATGAAATTTTCCATGTTTTTATTTTACTCGGAAGTTTAGCTCACTTCCTCAGCGTCTATATGTATGTATTATAAGAAAAGCGCAGGGCACCTTCGAAACAAGAAAAACGGTTGTTTCTGCGAAGACTTTCTATGTAGCTTTCCTTTGTGCTCAACCTAGGGCAATGAAGACGAACATCTATGTGGGGCTCCTTACCACAAAGATGTTTGACTTAAGGCCTCAGGCGGGGTAGTCCGCTTTCGCTAGACATCTCCGAATTTTCATGCTTTTTTATGACTCCGGAAAAAATCACTAATATAATTAATATGTTACTATTAATATATTGTTTTAACACTATATATAAATGGGTGATTACTTTGGATAAGATTCTCATCATAAATAATTTTCTTGATTATTATCAAGCAAGTAGTTGGCTAAAGACTACTTTAGTATTTATCGCTTTTTTATTCGCTATATTAATTCTTCGTTTTTTAATCCTTAAAATTTTAAAAAGTAAAGAAGACCGTAATGTAATACAAAATGAAGTTGCAATTCCTTTTTTAAATTGGCTCACAACTTATGGAATTTTACTATTTATTTTAATTTATTTTTCAAATTTTGACTGGATGCGTAAAAAATTCGCTTCGATTGGAAATGTTGAAATAACAGTATTTCTAATTATCATTGCTGTACTAATTATATCTTTTGCTAATAGAACCTCAAAGGTCATAACAAAATATCTTCTACCAAGAGTTTACGACCGTTATCAATTAGACAGGGGAGTACAGTTTACCTTTAACCGCATGTTCCACTATAGTATTATGGCAATTGCTTTCATCGTCAGTATTTCCACTGTAGGTATAGATTTGAGTGCGCTGACTGTTTTTGCAGGTGTAGTAGGGGTCGGGATTGGTTTTGGACTCCAGAACATCGCATCCAACTTTATTTCAGGTATTATTTTATTATTCGAACGTCCAATTAAAGTTGGGGATCGCGTGATTGTAGATGATATTATAGGGGATATTGAAAGGATTAATATGCGCGCAACTGTAATTCGAAGTATTAATAATGAACATATTATCGTTCCTAACTCCTACTTCTTAGAAGAGCATGTTGTGAACAGATCTTATAGTGATCCTAAAATGCGACTTACTATTCCAATCGGTGTTGCATACGGAACGGATGTTGAAAAGGTTAGACTGATGTTATTGCAGGTAGCAAGTGACGAGGCGAAGGAATCCGAAACAATGATATTAGACCCTGAACCATTTGTGAACTTCGTAGGTTTTGGAGAATCCTCTCTAGATTTTGAGTTATTCGTTTGGATATCAAATCCAAATGCTGTACTTACAACACAAAGTAATATCAACTTTCGCATTTATCGAATTCTTGCGGATCACCAGATTGAAATTCCATTTCCTCAAAGAGACTTACATATTAAAAGCTTCGATGGTGACACAATAAAAATTAACAAATAAGAAAACAACTTCTCCTCAAACAATAAGGAGAAGTTGTTTTTGTAATTTCTTTTATGAGATACTTTGTTTCTCTTCAGAAAGGAACTCTAAGGCTTCCTCATATGTACTAAAGTGAAATTCATTTCCATTACTAGATTCTTTCGCTGTTCTTTTTAACTGAAGTTTTGCTAATGCACTACTAACAACAACAGCAGCCCTTTTCATACCGCTTTCCAACAGCCACTCTTGGTGTGCAACAATTTCTTTTTGAGTTTCAGGTAGCAATACAGTAATTTCATTCATATCAACAATTAAATCAAAAGTTTTTGTATGTGAGCTTCTGAAGATGTCTGCTAATTTTTTATTTACTTGCTGTACATCATCAGGGGTAACATTACCAATCCAGCTTAATCCGAAAATATTTTTACTTTTTTCAATCACTTTTACATCATGCATAAAAGATCCTCCTCTTTATATCTAATATATTTGTATATGTTTTGTATAATTATTGTATAACAAAGAACTAAATTGTACAAGCATTTAAATTCTTAGTAAATTCCTCACATATCCTTTATAAAACATAAAAAAGGATATCCGCTGTGGATATCCTTTGAAAACCTTTATTTATTTCTCCGAGCAAAATCAACAAAACGAAATTTATCCGGTCGATGTCTTGATTCCGTATATTGGAACAAACTTGCGTCATCAAGATATACAAAATTTTTAATTATTACAATATTATGGAATCCTTCTAAATCCAAAAATTCTCGATCTTCTTCTGTAGGCTCTTCTACAACAATTTCTTTTTTTGCAAAACTAATATTTAGGTTCAATTCATTTTCCATATAATCATAAATAGAATCTTCACATACTTCCACTGTAATTGACGGTACGAATTTTTGGCTCAGATAGTCTTTATCTAATATTATCTTATTACCAGCAATATCCCTTGTCCGAATTACTTTCCAAACCTTTTCATTACTCGTGATATTAAGTTGCTTTTTAAGATTTTGATCAGGTTTTATCAGAGAAAGCTCATTTACAATCGTCTTTGCTCTATTGTCCATTTTTTCAGCTAATTCTTTAAAGCTTACTAAACCGGAGATAGGAAAATCAAATTTACTTCGGTCAATAACCAGAGAACCTTTTCCTCTTACTTTTTGAATAAACCCATTTTGTGACAATAGGTTTAACGCTTTCCGTATTGTCTCTCTTGAAGTATCATAACAATCCTTCAAATCATTTTCGGAAGGAAGAAAGGAATGTGGTTCCATTTCACCATTTTCAATCCTTTCTGCTATTTCATTATAAATCACTAAATATTTGTTCGTCATGATTGTAGCCCCGTTTATTTTTTCAGATGATAGACAATGGATTCATATGGACGTAACGTACAAGATGTAAAATCTGCTGCTGGATCTTGATAGTTCGATATTAAGATTGAACTTTCAAAACTTGAGTAATCAATACTTCCAGGCAATTGATACGTTGTTTCTTTTCCATAGAAATTATTTACTACAAGTAACTTTTCATCTCCATTGCTTCGTATATAAGCAAAAATATCATTATGGTCTTCTAAAATCAACTGAAAATCCCCATCTATAACTATATCGTGTTGCTTTCTTATTTGAATTAACTGTTGATAGTAATAAAAAATTGAATCTTTGTCAGTAACAGCTTGTTCTGCATTAATCTGTTTATAGTTGGCAGCAGGTTGAATCCAAGGCGTTCCTGATGTAAAGCCTGCATTCTTAGTGGCATCCCATTGAACAGGGGTCCGTGAATTATCTCTTGATTTATGCTTTAAAATGTCTATAATTTCAGATTCCGACATACCTTCTTCTTTTTTAATATTAAAAGTATTAAGGGATTCTACGTCGCGGTAATCATCAATGCTCTCAAACTTAGGGTTAGTCATACCAAACTCTTCCCCTTGATATATATAAGGAGTTCCTTGCATCATATGAATAGTTGTAGCCAGCATTTTTGCCGACTCTTCATGATACTTTTCATCATCACCAAAGCGTGAAACTACGCGAGGTTGATCATGATTACACCAGAAAAGTGCATTCCAACCTTTACCTTTATGCATCTCTACCTGCCATGTGGATAGAATGGTTTTTAACTCCTGAAAATCAAATTCCGCCTTTGTCCATTTCTCACCATTCGGATAGTCTACTTTAAGATGGTGAAAATTAAAGGTCATGTCTAATTCATTTCTATCTGGATTCGTATATTTAATACAATTATCAATTGTTGTGGAAGACATTTCACCAACTGTCATAATATCATAGTTGGAAAAAACATGTTTGTTCATTTCTTGCAAAAACTCGTGCACACGCGGGCCATCTGTATAGAATTTACGACCATCTCCCGGAGCAACAGAACCATCATCATTTGGAAATTCTTGGTATTTTGAGATTAGATTGATAACATCGAGCCGGAAACCAGCCACTCCCTTTTTAAGCCAGAAATCCATCATATCATATACTGCATGTCTAACTTTTGCATTTTCCCAATTCAAATCAGCTTGTGTTATATCAAATAAATGTAAATAATATTGTCCAGTTGTTTCATCATATTGCCATGCAGATCCACCAAATTTAGATGACCAATTTGTAGGCGCTTTTCCTTCTTCACCATCTTTCCATATATAAAAATCACGATAAGGATTATCTTTTGAGCTCATTGACTGTTTGAACCATTCATGCTCTGTTGAGGTATGGTTTACAACAATATCCATAATGATTTTAAGTCCACGTTTATGAGCTTCTTCTAGCAATGTATCAAAGTCTTCCATTGTGCCATATGGTTCATAAATACTATAATAATCACTTATATCATATCCATTATCACGTTGCGGAGAATCATAAATAGGAGTCAGCCATAGTACATCTACTCCCAATTCTTTTAAGTAATCCAGCTTAGAAATTATTCCTTGAATATCTCCGATTCCATTACCGGTTGTATCATTAAAACTCTTTGGATAAATTTGATAAACAACAGCCTGTTTCCACCATGCTTGAGTCATGCAGAGAACACCTTCCTCTTTCATTAATCATAAGGTTATAATGCGGAAAAGCAACCAGAGTTATCCGGTTGCTATCCTTTTTTCTATGTTGAATTATTTACCTAATCGTTCGTATGCATTTACACCCATTTTTGTTTTTGCCAAAGCAAATGTTAAGAGAATCGGAACCACGATTGCTACTAGCATCGATATTGCAAACATAACCATATCTGGAACCTGAATCGATAGAATACCTGGAATACCACCAACACCAATGGAGTTAGCCATTACCCCACTACCAACAGAGATGATCGCTGCAATAGAAGAACCAATCATCGCGGCTATGAATGGGAATAAATATTTTAAGTTTATACCAAACATCGCTGGTTCAGTTACGCCAAGATAACAAGAAATGGCAGCCGGAACTGATACTTGTTTCTCTTTTTCATCTTTTCTATTCAGAATAATCATTGCAACAACAGCTGAACCTTGAGCAATATTTGATAATGCAATCATTGGCCAAAGGTTAGTTCCACCAAATTCACTCATCAATTGTAAATCAATCGCGTTAGTCATATGGTGAAGCCCTGTGATTACGAGTGGTGCATATGCAAAACCAAATACTGCCGCGAATAACCAACCTAATCCAGAAGTTAGTCCTGAGTACACAACATTAGAAATCCATGAACCAATTGTCCATCCTATAGGACCTAACACAACGTGAGCTATTAAAACAGCCGGAATAAGTGCGAAAAATGGAACAAAGATCATTGAAATAACATTTGGAATTACTTTTCGTAACCATATTTCTAGATAAGCCAAGACAAACCCGGCTAAAATTGCAGGAATTACTTGCGCTTGATACCCTATCATATCAACTGTTGCAAACCCGAAATCCCAAACTGGAATTGCATCTGCACCAGCAACACCATAAGCATTTAGTAACTGAGGCGAGACTAACGTTATACCTAAAACGATACCGAGGATTTGCGTCGTTCCCATTTTCCTTGAAATCGCCCACGTTATACCTACCGGTAAGAAATGGAAAATCGCTTCACCAATTAACCATAGAAAAGCATGAACCCCAGCCCAGAATTGCGAAACGTCAACTAATGTTTGCTCATTATTCGGCCCCATCATTCCAATTTCACCAATAACATTTCTAAAACCTAAAATAAGACCACCAACAACTAGTGCCGGAATTAGCGGGGTAAAGATATCTGCTAGATGCGAGATCATTCTTTGGATAAAGTTCATGTTTTGTTTAGCTGCAACTTTCGCTTCATCTTTTGATGTATCACCTACACCTGCAATTTTAGTAAACTCATTATAAAATGTTGAAACTTCATTTCCTATTATTACTTGAAACTGTCCGGCATTTGTAAACGTTCCTTTTACAAGATCAATTTCCTCAATCTTGTCTGCATCCGCTTTCTTTGTGTCATTTAGAACAAACCGCATTCTTGTAGCACAATGCGTGACGACTGAAATATTTTCACTGCCACCGATGTGTTCCAATAATTCTTTGGCTGAATCCGTGTATTTAGCCATTACTACTTTCCCCTTCCTTAATTTGTATTTTTTGTAGTTTATTACTCAGTAAAAAAACTATACAATAATAAATTCACTAACTTGTATATACATGTTTTGTTTGCGTTTTCATTATATCTTGTATATACAAGATAGTCAACCAGAATATTTACTAGTTAAAACAAAAAAACACTCAAACCAAAAAACGATTTAAGTGTTTTATCTACTATAGATATGGCCTCTATTCTTGTTCAAACGATGATTGATGAATATGACCATCATTTTCACTAAGAATTTTATATGCATCTTGAACATCCTTATCTTCTACTTCGAACTCAAGAACATGCGTCCGGTTGTTATCAGAAGAACTATCAGCTAGGTTAATTCCTATTCCACCAGCTCCGATTGTTCTACCGGCTCCATTACCATTATTTATTAACGGAAATACCATTCGAAAGTCAGTACCATCTGGAACTTTGTCAACAAAAACATTTTTAATATTTAACGTATTTAATTTCGCATGCACTGACTCTGCATCATTTTCTGATTTGAAGTATGCTTGAATACTTTTAAACATTATTGTACACCCTTTCATAAGTTTTACTCATACTATACCCAATCCCCTGAATCACTAAACAGTTGTTGATTCCAAGGGATTGATTTTATATAGGAATGTATTGTTTCATTCTGGGTAAATTATTGAAGAATGGATGGTATGAGGAGGTATTGTATAACCATGGATAAAAATATGAATACGAGTGAATTTGTAGAAAGATTTAATGAAACAAAAAAGAAAGATGAACAAAATAGGAAACGCCAGGGACATGGTAATCCTGCTAAGAAGCTAGCGAGTAAGGACCAACTAAAACAGTAATGACTTTCTTTTTCCAGAGGTATAGATAATTTGATGAAACAGTTTATGCTTTCAATCCATTACCTATACCTCTTTTAACACATTTGCTAACGACGGTAAGTCAGCATAAACTATGCCTTATATTTTTAAAATTCAAACAGCTAAAGTTGAAATCTCCCTATCAAAGCTAACTTTTTGATACATATTTAGTAATTGATCTAACTCTTGGCTACATTTAATGGTTTCTTTACTTGTTAAACCTTTTAACAGACCCACTTTCACCATTTCATTTCTCTTACTATTAATTCGTGTTAATAGAATTCTCTTTTCATTATTCACTTTTCTTAACCTCATCCTTTAATAAATATACTTGTGTACTAGCATTATGATGAATATTTTTGTAAATTAAAATACTTTCAACAAACAAAGTCAAAATAAAATTATATTTGACTATAAACGACAGTTAATTTATATCTTAAGAATTCCATTGTATCGAACATCATATTCTTAGATATAATGTTCGACTTTTTTATTAGAAACCTTAGAATATTAGCAATTACTAGTGTACTTTTTAATGAAATACAACCACAACACACCTAAAGATAATAGTAGAGTTGCTGCTATATAATAAACCATTTTTAAACTAAACATTTCGATAACAATAAATGCTAAAAATGGCCCTAATGCTGCACCAATATCAACTACAATTGTATGTGCGGTCATCACTTTTACTCGGTTATTCTGAGCCGCTGTACTTGTAGCTAATGTATCTGTTGTGGTAACAAATATAGTCGATACTAACTGAAAGATTAATAACGTGGTGATAAGGAAAACTATTGATGAGACTTTCCCTAATATGATAAAAAGGATACCACCAGCTACCAAAGGAATAAGTAACATTCTTAGCATGGACTCTGATGAATCTAATAACTTTCCAACAACCGGAGCCACAAAGGGATCCCACCCCCAGCGAATAGCTTGAATAATACCTCCCAATGTAGCAGCTCCTATTGTTAGACTGAGAAACGTCCAGTCCTCTTGATAAACCTGTTCAATCAGTGGGCTTAATGTGGAAGCAAATAGGCCAAATACAATAAAACCCATCGCTAAACCAGTGATTAATATCATTGTTAAATACGGTGACAACCATCCTTTATCTTTTATTTTATTATTTTTCTCAGTTTCTTTCATCTTTTGGGAGGCAGGGACTAATAACCAGACGGATGGTATAGCTAATAAACCTATTATTGAAAATAATGATGTAACAAATCTAATCGATGTTTGATCTACTAGCAAGCCGCCTCCAAGCATTCCGACTAGGCCTCCAATACCCCACAAACCATTATAAAGCCCAACAAATCGTCCTCGGTTTGCATCATTTGTCACCTCAATGACTGTTAGAAACCCGCCAAGACGCAGAAGCGACCAGGCGACACCCCACAAGGCACGCATGGTAACCAAAATCCAAAATTGATGAAAAATACCATAGGACAATGTAGTCAAAGCAGCTAATAGGATAGCCAAAAGAACACCAGTTCTTAACTGGAAATGTTGATAAAACAATCCCACCAGAGGATTAATTGGTAAACGAATAAAGCGATTTATGGAAAGTAAAATTCCAATTTGCCATAGTCCAGTCAAACCAAATTCACGCCAATAGATAGGAAGTACAATAAATAACATAGCATCCCCCATAACCGCTACCGCAGTAATCAGGGCTATGCCTACAACTTTGTTCTTTTCAGAAACGATCAATTTTTGTTTCCTTTCCCCTTGTTGTTTCGAACATAGCTTGGTTTCTATGGTCAAATCGGGATTTGCTATAATACTGCTTAGCTAACTTATATCCCTCTCCTTTTATATCTACTGTACTATTCAACAAACAAGCTGTATGGACAGAAAAACGATTAACTTTATCTCGCATCCAGTTCACCTTTTCCTATTTCCATGACATTAAAAATAAGTTCCATTTAATCAACCTCCTACTTTCTATTCTAATTTTTAAAAAGAGGAAAAAAAGTGTATAATTCACTTTGTATTATTTCCCCTTTTATATGAAAGAAGGTGTAAAGCAAGGATGAAATTATTAGAACATTATCAAATAATGATACTTAATTTAAAACAAAAGAACATAGACATTCCGATTACAACTTCAAAGCTATCTAGTTTATTATCATGCTCCATGCGTAATACAAAAATTATTATTCGAAAAATGCAAGATGCAGGCTGGATAAGTTGGGTTCCAGGTAAGGGAAGAGGCAATTATTCGACTATTAATTTACTTTTGGATATAGATTCATTAGCAATAGAAGAAGCAAAGAAAATTGCGACAACTAAAACAATCGATGAATCTATCCAATTTGTAAAGGGGTATTGTATAAGTCCTAATCTACAAAGGGATTTTATTGATTGGCTTTTTTATAAACTAGAAAAGGATGAGTCTAGCCCTCAAGTTGATCGCTTGAGGTTTCCTTCCTACCGTCCATTACCTGTGCTCGATCCGATGCTCGTTAATCGTCGGACAGAGAATCATATTATGAGACATCTTTTTAATCAACTTGTTTATTTTAATGAATTAACCAAACAACACGAACCTCAACTAGCCCACACATTTAATCACAACGAGAACTTCACAGTATGGAAATTTTATTTAAGAAAAGGTGTGAAATTCCATCATGGTAAAGAAATGACCGCTGAAGACGTTTGTTATAGTTTCCAAAGACATAAGGAAAAATCATCTGCTTATCACTGGATAATGGAGAATATAGATAACGTGGTTGCTATAAACACATATACTGTAAAGTTTATATGTCGTAGACCAATTGTTTATTTCCTTCATTTAATTGCTTCACTAGGTGGTAGTATTATCCCAAAGAATGAGAATTTTTCATATACTCCAGTTGGTACTGGTCCTTTTCTTTTATTAGAGAATACAGAAGACAAATTAACACTTGGGGTACATAAAGGTTTTTTTGAAACTCGCCCACAAATGGATGAAATAACCATGTACTTTTTCCCACAACTTTATGATAATAAGCAGTCGATTGATAAAAAAAGTGCAGAACACATGAACTTTTATCATTACCCTTATTATCAAAGAAAATCAAATAACTTTAATCAAGTTACTTCGACTGATCGTGGTAGTAAATTACTAACATTAAATGTGAACAGTGGTATTTTAGCCAACGACCGATTCCTTAGAGAAGCTATACTCCATTTTCTTCCACCCGAGAAGCTAATATCTCAATTATCTGGAAATAGGTTTCTGTCCGCATCTCGACTATTATCTGATTTTGAAACGCGTGATAGTTGTTATCGAGATGTAACTATTGGAAGAATTAATCTAAATAAAAGCCTATATTCGGGTGAACCACTCCATCTATACAGTTATACTGGAGCAGGCAACGAGTTAGATGGGAAATGGCTACAAGAGCAACTTAATAAGGAGGGAATACATGTACACCTTCACTTTTTATCCTATGAAGAATTACATAGCCATTCCTTATCCTTCTCCGCAGACATGCTACTCGGTGAAGCACTTGTTGATGAGAGTGTTCTGTATACCTATTTGTCATCATTTCTAGGTGAACATAGTCTACTAACACACCACCTTCCTAATCACCATAAGAACAATATCAATGAATTAACAAAGACTTTCTATACGGAAAAAGGGATACTAACTTTTTTAAAAGAGATAGAAATGGACCTTTGTAAACAATTCAGTCATATCCATCTATACCGATTAGAACAATTTGCCATTTATCCAAGTTATCTGCAAAACATTCATATCAACGCACTTGGTTGGGTTGATTATACAAAACTCTGGTATAACTACGAAAATAGAAACAAGGGTATCAATCCATAGATTGATACCCTGTTTTTATCTATTAATAGTTAAAACGATTAACGACTTCTTGTAGATCCTCTGCCATAGATGCTAGTGCTTCAGCAGACGCACTTATCTCTTGCATGGATGCAAGCTGTTCTTCTGTCGATGCAGCAACTTCTTCTGAACTTGCTGCATTTGTTTGGGCTTGTTCCGAAACTTCCCTTGCAGAAGTAGATACCTCCTCGATACTCGCTGAAATTTGTTGTACTGTTGCCGTAACGTCCTCAATTTGTGGAGTTATGTTTCTTGTACTATTTAAAATTTGGGCAAACTTATCTGAAGTTTGTTGAGAAACTTTTACACCGTTTTCTGCATTGGTCATGACTTCACCCATCATTTTAACCGATTCTTCGGTATCTTTTTGAATCACTGCTATAAGCTCAGCAATATTCTTTGTAGAATCTTGTGATTGTTCAGCTAGTTTTCGTACTTCATCAGCAACAACTGCGAAGCCTTTTCCATGTTCACCAGCCCTTGCAGCTTCAATAGCAGCATTAAGCGCTAAAAGATTTGTTTGTTCAGCAATATCGTTAATAACATTTAGGATGTTACCTATTTCTTTAGAACGTTCCGATAGAGTTCCAATTACCTCATTAGACTTACTTACGGATTCACGAATAAATCTCATTTGCTGTAAATTATCGTTTACGAACTTGTCGCCTTCTTCTGCTTCCACAGTCGTTTGCTTAGAAAGTTCAGAGACCATCGTAGAACTATTCGCTATTTGTGTTACACCTTGTAACACTTCTTCTAGTGACCTAGAATTACTTTCAAGTTTAGATGTAGTAAACTCTGCACTGCTTGCTACTTCTTGTATAGATGAAGAAACAGATTCTGTTGCTTTACTAGATTGTTCAGCACTAGCATTTAATTGTTCAGCAGAAACTGCCACCTGGTCTGAGTTACGAGCAATACCACTAATCATTTCTCGTAAGTTAGTAGTCATCTGTTCAAATGATTGATTTAAATAGAAAATTTCATCCTTGCTCTTTATCCTTAATTCTTCTGTATTTAAATCTCCAGCAGCAACTTGTTTAGCTTTGTTACCCAGTTTAACAATTGGCCTGGAAATATAAATAGAAATTATAATACCTGCACCTATTGCAATTAAGGTAGCTATTACGCTAATAACGACCACTTGAATTAAACCAGACTGTGAATCTTGCTGTGTTTGATTCACTTGTACGCTAAGAATATCTTCTTTTAACCAATCATGTAATGAAGTAACCTCATCCGTTAAACTAGTAGTGATTGGGGGAATTTCATTTAACCCCTGTGTAAGAGCATTTTCTTTATCAATAGACATATTGTCCATCACCTGATTAGATAATTCGATAAACTCTTTATTTAATTGCTCAATAGAGTCTAATCTATCACGTGTTTCTTCCAATGTGGATAATTGTTTTCCTTCTTCGACTAAAGTAATTATTCTTTCATTAGCTGTATTCATTTGCTCTTTATATGTAGTATCTTCATATAACATAAATGCACGATAATAACCGATTTGCAAAGCAGAATTTGTTTGCATTGATTGTGCTATTGATCTTAATTCTGAAACAGTTCCAACTAGATAATCATAAGATTCGTTTGTCTCCTTCATATTTTTGTATGATAAGAATGAGGATAGACCAAATATAATCGAGATGATCAGAAAGCTTCCTATAAGTTTTTGTTTAATAGTGAAATTCATGTTTTTATTCTCCCTTTGTGATTTTTGTAAACTTCTTAAATATTTTGCTTGAAAAAGTGAATGTGAATAGATAAACCCAACTTATAGTTTTTTAACCAGTATTTGCACCTTTTACCTATAGTGAAAAATTGAATTTGCTTGTATAAATTAAAAACCGCCTTTTATAACAAAGGCGGTTTTTAATTTATACAAGCGACTGGCTGGCTTTAGTTATTTAGCCCCTATAGTTTTGCGTCCTACCCTTTCGAATAGTTTTCCAATATTATCTATTTTAGTAGTTCTATTTTTCTATTAAGATAGTACTACAATCAGTTGTTGATGTATAGCGTTCTTCTCTTTGTCGAAATATTAAGTTTTGTAACCGTCACAAAAATCATGCCTTTACGACCTGTTACTATTAACCATTACTGACATTCCGTAATCAAAAGAATCAACTATATTAAGAGAAAGTATGAGAGAGTATATATCAAGTGGGAAAAATAACAAGCAATATTTCTTTCCTGAAGCGCCAAAATATAAATTCAGGTAGTTTACTTGTGTTGATCAATTCATAATAACAACTTCACCGAAACTCACAGAATAAACCATTTCCAAACTATATATTAGGTGACAGAATAAAGTGACAATGAAATTTACTCATGAGTAAAAGATAGAAAAAAGTTTTGTAACTGGGAAAAATATATGTTAATATCGTTTTATTGACCATAAAACCATTTTGGTCACTTTGTTGATGGAGGTGATTTGTTGACTGTTGATCGTAAATCTTTAATTGTTGATGCTGCAACCCGTTCTTTTTCATTATTTGGTTATAAAGCAACGACTATGGACCAAGTAGCCAAACTAGCTAACGTTGGTAAGGGCACAATCTATACTTTTTTTAAAAATAAAGAGGAATTATTTGATGAGATTATTACAAGTCTTATTAAAGAAATGAGGACTACTGCAGAAGCCTCTATGGATTCTAGTTTATCTCTTTATGAAAATGTAAGTCTTGTTTTATTTAAATTGTTGGAATATAGAAAAGAGCACCAATTAACAATAAAATTATTCCAGGAAGAACGGGAAATAGGTACACCTGCAGCATTAGAATTCAAGGCAAAATTGGAAGCAACCATTGTCCATTATATTAAAAAATTGATTCAAAAAGCCATTGATAACAACGAGATTAAACCGTGCAACCCAGAAATCACTGCTTTTGCAATGCTAAAATTATATATAGCTCTAATTTTTGATTGGGAGCAGACACGCAAGCCTTTAGAAAAAGACGAAATCTCGCGCTTATTTGAATTATATTTCTTTGAAGGATTATCAAGATGATAGTCCTTCATTTTTCACTTTTTATGACCATTTGAATTAAACAGTCATATAGTTTCACTGGTCTTACTTAAACACTTAGGGGGAATTACACATGAAAAAATCACTTTTTTTATCTGAATTGAAACAAATACTCACTAGCAAAAAGCTTCTTATCCCGATTATCGCAGTACTTTTCATACCTATATTATATGCAGGTATGTTTCTTTGGTCATTTTGGGATCCGTATGACCATCTACAAGACTTGCCTGTAGCAATTGTTAATGAAGATACTGGTGCTTCCTACGAAGAAGAAAGTTTATCCTTAGGGAATGACTTAATTAATCGATTAAAAGAAAATGATCAGTTTCAATTCCACTTTGTAAATAAAAGTGAAGCCTATACAGATTTAAAAAATCAAAAATATTATATGGTTATAGAAATCCCAAAAGATTTTTCAAGTAATGCAACTACATTGTTAACTGAACAACCCGAATTATTGCAATTAAAATATACACCAAATGAAGGTTTTAATTTTCTATCAGCACAAATTGGTGAATCAGCTATCAATGAAATTAAAGCTGCTATCTCAGGGGAAGTTACGGCCACTTATGCTGAAACGATGTTCAGTAAAATTGGAGAGATGGCAAATGGATTTGAAAACGCAAGTGACGGGTCTAAAAATTTAGAGGATGGAGCAAATAAACTCATTAAAGGTACAAACGAACTAAAGGAAAATCTACATGTGTTAGCATCAAATGCAATTGTCTTTCAAGATGGTGTCAGCCAAGCATATGCCGGTACTGAAGATATAACTAAAGGGATGAGCGAACTTGAAGATGGTATAGAGCAATTAACTATTGCAGGTAATCAACTATTCGGAGCATCAAAAAATATTGAAGAAGGAGCCTCACAGTTAACCGGTGGTATAACACAGACAAACGATGGTCTTAATGAAATAGCAAAAAAGACTCCTGAGTTAATCACAGGTACTACTAAGGTGAAAAGCGGTGTAAGTGAATTACAAAAGCAGCTACCAACACAAATTGCATCCACTATTGGAGAACAATTACAAGAAAACACCCAGCAAATGAAGGCTGGATTAGATGAATTACAAGCTCAACTGAGTCCCCAATTGGCTAATGGGATTGCCAATCAAATTGCTAATCAACAAGCTGAACAATTACAACAACTAGCTGGCGGACTTCAACAAAGTGGCTTGGACGAACAAACAATAAATAACATTGTCAAGCAGATGAAAGAGGCTGCTCCCACTACGGAAGAATTACAGCAAAAGCTATATAATAGTATTGATACCGGTCTCGAAAAAGGATTTGAAACGTATAAATCAGGTGTTAATAAACAGTTAGCAGGAGCAACTGCTGGAATAGAAAAGGATATAGAAAATGCTATTAATCCTAGCTTCAATCAATTATCTAGTGGGGTAGAAACAATTTATCAAGGGGAAGTCTCCTTACAGAACGGAATTAACCAATTAATAGTTGGAACAGACCAACTATATGAAGGTTCAATCCATTTATCAGAGGGGCAAATTAATTATGTCGAAAATATGGAATCTTTTACTGACAAGTTAACCGAAGCAAATAATGGTGTCAGTGAGCTAGCAATTGGCTCTAATCAATTAAACACAGGGATGAAAGATTTATCAAATGGATCCGAACAAATCAACACTGGCGCACACCAACTTGCAGATGGCTCTAATCAGTTAGCAACTGGAAGTGTTGATTTATATAACGGTACCGCTGAATTACACGAAAAGCTCAATGAAGCTGCAAATAAAGCAGGTGCCGTGGAGTCTAATGATAACACCTATGATATGATGGGGAATCCTGTTACCATAAATAAAAAGGAAATCAATCATGTACCTAACTACGGTACTGGATTTGCACCTTATTTTATTTCATTGGGATTATTTGTTGGGGCTTTATTAATTACAATTGTTTATCCTTTAAGAGATCCTGCTATAAAACCGAGAAATGGGTTTTTATGGTTTATTGGTAAATTTGGAGTTATTGGTATTGTAGGAATTATTCAAGCATTGCTAGTAGATATTATTCTACTATTGAGTTTAGGAATTGAAGTACAAAGTATTCCTTTATTTATCTTTGTCTCTATTATTACTAGTCTCACCTTTATGTCTATAATTCAATTTCTTGTTACACTATTCGGAGACCCTGGTCGGTTCATAGCGATTATTATCTTGATTTTACAATTGACTACGAGTGCCGGAACATTTCCACTTGAATTAATTCCAAATGCATTACAACCGATTAGTGCCGCTCTACCTATGACTTATTCAGTTCAAGCATTCAAGGCCGTTATATCTAGTGGAGATTATTCATTCATTTGGCAAAACATAGGTATTTTAGCGGCATATATAGTTGGGGCTATGACATTAACAGTTACTTACCTTGTAGTAAAACATAAAAGAAATACAAATATCAGTTCTCAACAACAAGAAAATGTTTTAGAAGTATAAATATTAAAGAGGGCCCCAACCATAGGTTAGGGCCTTTTTAATCTGCTCGTTACTACTAATTGTGTTATACCTTCTATTATTTTCTTGCATAGCCATTTCATAAAGATAGAATCGTTTGCAACCTATTAAGACCTGTTACTGATGATGAAGTTGTTCGTTATATTGGAAAGAGACTTTGATAAATCGCGTAACCTTAAACCAATCTCATTTGTACCTCGCATCTCTTCGATTTGATACTCACTAGCGGCTAGCATTTGTTCTGAACTTGCCAATGTTTCCTGTGAAACAGATGATAAATTATCTGCTGTTTGCTCAAGCGATGGTAAAACCTCTTCAATTTCTACTAGTTCTTCTTGCATCCCTTGTAGCTTGCAACTAACACCGGAAATTTCATGCATTAAATGATCAAAAGATACTTTAGATTCGTTAGCCATTTTTAAGTTGTTGTTAATTTTGGTTAGCATTTGTTCAAATTCTAGGGTGGCCTCCATTGTTATGTTTTCCATATTCGTAATTGATTTGGTTATTTCTTCTGTTGCAATGGTTGATTGTTCTGCTAATTTCCTTACCTCGTTCGCCACCACTGCAAATCCTTTCCCTGCTTCTCCTGCCCGTGCTGCTTCAATCGATGCATTCAGTGCCAGTAATTTTGTTTGTTCTGCAATCCCTTTTACCAAGCCAACAAGATTGGTAATCGAAAGCGAATTCTCTTTTACATGATTTATGGTTCTGTTCAACCTATCAAAATCCTTCTCGAATTTTTGAATAGTAAGGATTAATTCAGCCATTGTATCCTCGCCACGTTTTGCAGAACCATTCATATTTTCTGAACTGTCAAAAACTATGTTCATGTTTTCCATCATTGTTTCAATTTTGACTTTCATTGTTTTAAAGCTATTGACACTGTCTTCAGAACTGCTAGCCGTTTGTTGCGCACCCATTTTCACAATATTTATTGCAGAAACTAGTTGGTGGCTGGAACTAAGTGTATTTTCAGATGATTGGTTTAGTTCATCACCTGTCGTTTCCAGTTCCTTTGTCGTTTCCTTTAACTCGTAAATCATATTTCTCATTTGATCAATCATCGCGTTATAGCTTGTATGTAATGATACAATTTCTGGAATGGTAGTTGTTAAGGATACGGAATGCTGAAGATTACCCTCACGTACTTCTTTCATCGTACTCCGTAACATATTAAGGGGTTTGGTTACTCTTCCTACAAAAAGAATCGTTAAAAGAGCCGTAATAATAATACTTATAGCAATAACTACTAGTATAAAGTAAGCCATTCGATCAATAGGCCCCATATATGACTTCGTCGGAATTAGAAGTGCATATGTACCATCAATTTCATTCATTTCCTTAAATGATATGGTATAATTCTCACCGTTTATTTCTTCATGAATAATGCCTTCTTTTTCTTCTTTCATTCTATTAATTTGACTATCTGTGAAAGAAGGCATAGATTCTTCGCTTATTTTAAATGCAGTAACCTCGTTATCACTAGTGAGGTAGAAAAATTCAGATTCAATACCATCAGACTCAAGTTTTTCCTGTTGCGATCGAACACTGCCCTCCAGTTGTTGCATAAAATAATCGTCGTCACTAACATAAACAAATTTTAAATTTTCTGCGATATAACCCATTAATTCTGTTTCTCGAACTAACCTATTCTCTATAGAGTCCATTGTCATATCCTTAGCTTTCATATAAGAACTAAACCCAATGATTACAATTGTCACTACTAACAATGAAACAAATAAAACACATAATCGGGTACTCAAACTTAGCTTGCCTAATGCTCTTTCGTACAAACTCCTATCATTACCTAAACTTTCTCCTTGCAGTGTTTTCTCCCTATGTATTTCTTTTTCCAAAATGAATCCCCCCTACAATCACAGACTATTTACCTAATATAGATTGATTATACAGATGTACTATGAAGTGACTGTAAAGTTTTCCATAAATTTATTTTACAAACTATCCGTTTAAATCTATTTGTCCATGTAGATTCATTGTTTAACTGCAGGGTCAGCCGGGAATATATTTTTATAGACCAAATAACACTAATTACTGAAAGGGAGGCGAAACCATGTCTCAGCGAGACCAAGATATTGAGATTGAAAGAAAAGAGAAAAAATCAGATTCTAGTAAGGTAGCAGCCACTTTCATCAAGTATTCAGCCTATGTAATTATCCTTCTTATTATATTGTGGTTCCTAATTGAATATATTTTACCTATGTTCTAAATGATCATCTAAGTAGAGCTACTTTTGGGATTGAAGATATTAAAGTGATAGATTCTTATAAATAAATACTTTAAACGAAAGCAGAACGCATTTATAATGCGTTCTGCTTTTTCTCGAAATAATAATGTCCAAATACTAGATTGCTAAAAACAGAGAGGAATTACCCTCACTTATTTCTAGTTTTAAACTACTTCACGGTCCCAGTGACGGTGAGCTGAAATTGCTTGTATAAAATTAGTTGCAAATTCTTCTGTATCTTCATCAATTACAACACCAGGACTTTTTTCGATATGATCTTGTTTTAGCAATTTCTTCCCTTCTCCAGTAGCACCTAAAGGTTTGAAATGAGAGAAAGCTTCATGAATAAAGTAGCTTGCTTGCTTGTAAAATGCTTTATCCTCTTTGGCATCACTCACTACATACACAGCGTCAAACAACACAGAGTCTGCTGTTAAAAAAGTATGGTCTACTTCCAGTTCTATACCTTCAGAACCTTTTACAATGCCTAATCGACCACTTAGTATCTCTGGTTGGATATTATCAGCTTTCAAACGAGTTAAAACACCTCTTACCTTTTCACCATTAAAATCACTATGAACGATAACAGCAACTTTACGAGTATCAGGTTTTTTCTTCGTATTTTCTTGACTTAATGCAGGTGAGGATTTAGTCACTCCACTATCTTCCCCATTAGGAGTATTAGCTCCGACTGCATATGCAACATTTGTCGCTAATTCCATACTTACATTTCCGAACATATCAACGACTTGTTGCTGAACAGATGCATTCTCCAATTTTCCTAGTTCAAAACTAAATGCATTTGTCATATGGTCTTTTTCTGGCTTACTCATACTGTTCCAAAATAAAGTAGCTTGCGAAAAGTGGTCTTTAAAACTATCACTACGTGCCCGGACCTTATGTCCTTCCATTTTCTCTTGATAATGTTTATATCCACCCTCACTTTCACTTGCCGGTTCCGGTGTGTTAGCAGCAAGGGAGTTATTATGATAACTTACTTGACCTTTGTTAATTGTTTGACGGCCGATTCCATCTCGTTGATTATTATGAAATGGACAAACAGGTCGATTAATCGGTAACTCATGAAAGTTTGGTCCACCAAGGCGAGATAATTGTGTATCTGTGTAAGAAAACAAACGTCCTTGTAACAATGGATCGTTAGAAAAGTCGATGCCTGGTACAACATGACCTGGATGGAACGCAACTTGTTCCGTTTCGGCAAAAACGTTATCCACATTGCGGTTTAACGTCATTTTTCCAATTAATTTTACTGGTATATCCTCTTCAGGCCAAAGTTTTGTAGGATCTAGAATATCAAAATCAAATTTAAATTCATCTTCTTCCGGAAGAATTTGTACTCCTAATTCATACTCGGGATAGTCACCATTTTCGATAGCTTCCCATAAGTCGCGACGGTGAAAATCTGGATCCTTACCATTTAATTTTTGTGCCTCATCCCATACAACAGAGTGTGTACCAAGTACAGGCTTCCAATGGAACTTAACAAAATGAGACTTACCTTCTTCATTAACAAAACGGAAAGTATGTACGCCAAATCCTTCCATCATTCGAAAGCTTCTCGGTATCGCCCTGTCGGACATCGCCCACATGACCATATGTGCAGATTCCTGATTATTGGCAACAAAATCCCAAAACGTATCATGTGCTGATGCTGCTTGAGGTATCTCATTATGTGGTTCTGGTTTTAATGCATGTACCAAATCAGGAAATTTTATGGCATCTTGAATAAAAAATACAGGGATATTATTCCCGACCAAGTCATAATTTCCTTCTTCTGTGTAAAATTTAGTAGAGAATCCACGTGCATCCCTAGCTAATTCCCCAGATCCGCGTGAACCAGCAACTGTAGAAAATCGAACAAACACGGGTGTTTTTTTCTCAGGATTCTGTAGAAACCCTGCTTTCGTATATTCTTTCATTGACTCGTACACTTCGAACTCCCCATGAGCTGCAAAACCACGTGCATGGACGATACGTTCAGGGATACGCTCATGGTCAAAATGTGTCATTTTTTCTCTGAAATGAAAGTCTTCCATTAATGTAGGGCCTCGCGTACCAGCTTTTAAAGAAAATTCATCTTCTGATACTTTTAAACCTTGATTCGTTGTTAGCTTTTTTCCTTGATCATCTCTTGTATGTTCTTTTAATTGCTCCTGTTTACTGTTAGTCTGATTACGCTCATCACTCATTTAATCTCCTCCTTATACATAATATGTAAAACTATCTATAATTAGTTACTACCCGAATTCAATTGTAATAAACATTATTTTATAATTATTATAAATTAGGCAGAGCGAACCCTACGTTTATATATATCACTCACTTTCCATGGAAAGTGAGTGATATAAAACTATAGCTTTTTAGTATAATTGTAAATTTTTCAAAAAATTTCTTTTACAAACTAATTGCTATTTTCTTTACAGACTGTTAATATAAAAAACATCAATTGGGAAGCTAATATTCAAAAGTTTTCAAGAGTCTTTCCAAGCAGATAATTTTGACCACTTCCATCCTGGAAGTTAAGGCAGCGGTTCGCCGGGTCAAACGCCGATTGGCAACTTTAGTTGCCTTATTGATTGAGTTAAAAGCTCAAATTTTATAAGTTGGTTACTTTACAACCAGTGCATACGCACACAACTTGTGAAACGGTCAATAAGAGTGGTAAAAGTAATTATTTGCTATTTAGACTCTGATCCCTGAAGATGTATTTGAATATTAATAGGCTCTTATACAATGAAGTTATATCCTTGTCTTTTTTTTGAGGATATACATGTGCTTTTTTAATATTAAATATACTCAGCAAGTGTAGTGCGTACTTATGCATTGCACTTGCTTTTTTGTTGTTTAAAACTTTATGGTGGTTGTAACAAAGATAGAATTACTTTTAAAAATTAGTATAGTTAGGAGATAGTAGAATGGGAAAAGCACTTATTATCGGTTGTGGTGGTGTAGCATCTGTAGCTATCCACAAATGTGTACAAAATAGTGATGTATTTGAAGAGATTTGTATCGCAAGTCGTACAAAATCAAAATGCGATGACCTGAAAGCTAAATTGGACGGTGGTAAAACAAAAATTTCAACAGCACAAGTCGATGCTAACAATGTGGACGAGCTGATTGCTTTAATCGATGAGGTAAAGCCAGATATCGTGATGAACTTAGCTTTACCATATCAGGATTTAACAATCATGGATGCTTGCCTGGCAACAAAAACACACTATATGGATACTGCAAACTATGAGCCAGAGGATACAGCGAAATTTGAGTACAAATGGCAATGGGACTATCGCGAACGCTTTGAAAAGGCTGGTATTACTGCACTTTTAGGTAGTGGTTTTGACCCAGGTGTTACAGGCGTTTTTTCTGCACATGCCTTGAAGCATCATTTTGATGAAATTGAATATATCGATATCCTTGACTGTAATGCAGGTGATCACGGCTATCCGTTTGCAACGAACTTCAACCCTGAGATTAACATTCGTGAAGTTTCCGCTAACGGTAGATATTGGGAAAATGGCGAATGGATTGAAACACAGCCTATGGAAATCAAGCGCGAATATAACTTCCCTGAAGTTGGCGAAAAAGACATGTATTTGCTTTACCATGAAGAACTTGAATCGCTTGCTGTGAACATCCCAGGAATTAAGCGGATTCGTTTCTTTATGACATTTGGTGAAAGCTATCTTACACACCTTAAGGCTCTTGAAAATGTAGGAATGACTTCAATCGAGCCAATTGAATACGAAGGAAAGCAAATCATTCCACTTCAATTCCTTAAAGCAGTATTACCAGACCCAGCTTCCCTTGGACCACGTACAAAAGGGAAAACAAACATTGGTTGTATCTTCAAGGGGAAAAAAGACGGCAAAGAAAAAACGTATTACGTGTACAATGTTTGTGACCATGAAGCTTGCTTCAAAGAAGTTGGTTCACAAGCGGTTTCTTATACGACTGGCGTACCTGCGATGATCGGTGCCATGATGATTATGACTGGTAAATGGAATAAAGCTGGCGTTTTCAATATTGAGGAATTTGATCCAGACCCATTTATGGAAGCTCTTAACGAGTGGGGACTTCCTTGGCAAGAAGACCATAATCCAGAGTTAGTTGATAATGTGCAGATTAAAGAAACGGAGTACTCGCGTTAAGATGCGCTTTGACGAGTTACCAACACCGTGTTATGTAGTCGATGAAGCATTACTAGAAAAAAACCTTAAAATCCTAAGTGGTGTCATGGAGCGCACAGGAGCAAAAATTATTTTGGCACAAAAAGCTTTTTCTATGACCGCAATGTATCCGCTAATCGGAGAATACCTAGCTGGTACAACAGCCAGCGGATTATACGAGGCACGTCTAGGTCACGAAGAAATGGGCAAAGAAAATCACGTCTTTGCTCCTGCCTATCGTGAAGATGAAATCGACGAAATTATATCTATTTGTGACCATATTATCTTTAATTCCTTTTCACAACTCGAAAGGTTTAAAGATAAAGCACTGCAAGCTGGTAAAAAGGTTGGTTTGCGCATTAATCCAGAATGCTCCACACAAGATGGACACGAGATTTATGATCCATGTTCACCTGGTTCTAGATTCGGTGTAACAAGCGCAGATTTTCATTCCGATTTACTCGAAGGTATTTCAGGACTCCACTTCCATACGCTTTGCCAGCAAAACTCGGACGATTTGGAGACAACGCTACATGCTGTTGAAGAAAAGTTTGGTGAATGGCTGCCCCAAATGGAATGGATTAACTTTGGTGGAGGACACCATATTACAAGAGAAGATTATGATATTCCAAGACTCGAAGCTTGTATCAAACGAATGCAGGAGACTTACGGTTTAGAAGTTTATATCGAACCGGGAGAAGCCGTTGCACTGAATGCAGGATATATGATCACATCTGTACTGGACCTCCATAAAAATGGCATCGACATTGCTATTCTAGATACGTCAGCAACGTGTCATATGCCTGATGTGTTAGAAATGCCCTACCGTCCTCCATTACTTGGGTCAGGAGAAGCAGGCGAAAAAAACTATACGTATCGACTTGGTGGACAAACGTGTCTAACAGGTGATGTGATTGGAGATTATTCGTTTGACGAACCTCTTAAAAGTGGCGATAGGTTAGTCTTTGGAGATATGGCAATTTACTCGATGGTTAAAACGAACACGTTTAATGGAATGCCATTACCAGCTATTGCTATACAACATAAAGATGGGGATTGTAAAGTTGTTCGTGAGTTTGGATATGAGGAGTTTAAAGTTAGATTAGCTTAAAAAAAAAACACACTCCCAGTAATGCAGTGGACAATACTCGCTTCATTTTACGAAGCATGGTATTGTCCACTCTTTTTTTATGTGAAAATTGCTATTAAAATTGAAATAATAAAGTAAGCCAGAAAACCAAGTACGAAATAGAGTTATCTCATTCCTCTATTAAAAGAGGTTCATAATCTCTATTTTTTAAATATTCTCTATTATACTATTCAATTAACTTCTGATACTTACCGATGACAGCTTCTGTCAAAATTCCTTTTTCATAAAAATGATTGATGTAAACATACAACATCATTTCGTTATCTTCCGTTATTTCCATGTTCCATAATACCCGATTAGTGATGTCAGCAAGTTCTTCTGGATTCGCATACATCGTGTTCCATGCGCGCACCTGCAGTTCTAATTCATCACTTCTTGTTGCCATCTCTAGCTGTTCTGTTGGAACCGGCTCATTTAAGCTTGCATACGGGTCTTCAAAAACATCTGTATAAATAAAGGAAAGTGGATTATTTTCCTCTAAATCATAGTTATATTGTTCGTCCCCTACCGTGACAACTATCTCACTTTTCCCAATCATAACCTTGCCATTTTCTAATTGAATACCACCAGTAAATGATTGAATGACGGCAGTTACATGTGGCGTGATAAACCAATAATGCTGGTCTTTATTTAGCTGATCAACGTATTCCTCTAATGATGTCTGTTCCAACTTATCTTCATCTCGCAATTTCACATAAAAACCTGGATGATAATAATACGTAGCATCCAATTTCTTCATTGTAATTGTCCACTCCGCTTCTGGACATTCAAATAACACTCTGAAAGCAAATCCTTCGTCTGTTTTTTGTAATTCGTAATAAATGAACCATTGTCCCTGAACGAGTGGTTGATCCGTCTCTTCCCATACAATATTTCTAAACACGAAATGAATTAGTGATTTTGATGAAAATCCATCATCTGTATTTACATAAAGATGAAGGGTATCCCCGTCTCGTATGATTCGTTGGATCGTTGAGTCATGAAGACTTTCCTCAAAGACATCCTTTACGCTAGTCGGTAAATAAGGAAGAGCTTTCATGGTTTGATCGTTTGCAGCGTCTAAGATTTTTTCAAATGCTTTGTCCGCTTCTCTCATCCATTCAAGATAATCTTCCCGTACAGCTTTTGGTAGTGTCGGTTTATTTAGAGTGCCATTTTCAATATAAGGAAAAAAACGATGTGGCAAGATACGAAGCAGTTCCTCTCTTACTTCTTCAAGCTCCTCGTTTAAGTTGCTATAAAGATCCTCTCCATCTTCTTTAGCTTCACGGAATACCATTTCCCATTCTTCGTCTGACTCATAAATCGGAAAAAAGTTACATTCATTAAATTTCACTTTCGCCTCTTTTGATATATGCCACATGGATTCATCCCCCAGTTTTTCTGCCACTAATTCGCTTCTTTGTCGATCCTTATATCCTCTTGTCGCTTAAGATACCAATCCTGAATTACCCTTGCATAGGTTAACGGAATATCATTAATTATTTCTATATGTGCTGGAACAGACCGATTTATCGTACTAACGGAGGCAACTTGAAAATGTTTTTGTAATCTTGTTTGGGAATAGGACATCTCAATCACATTTTTTCTTTTTGTGATAAACATTCGACTTGTTATTCCTCCGTGCCACCATTGAACCTGATCTGAGGTAACCGCATATCTTGTATGCAGATAATCAAGGATCCTGTTCAACACAATGATGCATAACAATCCAAGGCTTAAGATCCACCAAGCCTGGTCTATTTGCAAAAAGTCAGGCTTAAAATAAAATAAACCAATTGTAGCCAATATCCATAACCAGCTCGGCCTTAACAATTTTATCCATAATGATTTTCGGGGCAATCTAGCCAACTCTACATCTAGCTGATATACCGGAAGTAAGTCCTCGATTAACTGATATGCCTTTTCAATCGGTAAAAAGGGATAAAGGGAGTTCACATTCACTGCACCATTCTCCATATTTGGATTAGCAGTACTAATTAGTTTCACTTCTGCTAGACCAAAGATTCGCCTTATCCATGTTTGGTTAATTTCCAATCCCTGCACTTTCCTCTTTTCAATTGAAAAATAACTTTCATCCAATACGCCTCTATCAATATAGATATAAGTAGCATCGGAAGAAATTTCATACTTGCCATAGCGGATAAATGTTCTTACCATACCAAAAACAACAGCCACTATGACCGCCAATACAATAATCCCCAAGAAAAGCCATGCATTCGCAAGTAAACGTTGGAACAATCCCTCCACCTGATCTGTCTCCGGTAAAAATGGCTCGAAATAATCGTAAGCCCCACCAATAAACGGAAGGATCGCTAGGAAACTTAAAGAGGTAAAGCTTGCCTTCCATAAATCTTTCCGCATTGGTGTAAAATGAATGGTTCTATCTTTTTCTTGTTTATCAGCATATTCATCAACCGATTCATCCAATGGTTTTGCTTCTTTATGCACCTCGTCTGGTATCGTTGTTTCACCTGGTTTCACTAAGTCAAGCAAATAGTTAGCATGTTTTTTGGTTAAAACTTCAAAGTGAATGGCATCATCTTCCCCGTCCATCGCAGTTTCAAATGTTAGGGAAGTGTGACCAAAAATTTTATGAATAATGCCAGTTTTCCTTGTTACATTTTGAATCTTGGAAAAAGGGATCGTGCTCGTATGCTTCACAAATATCCCCTTATGTAAATGAAACGTTCGACCTTCCCATTCGTATCTTTCAAAAATCCATGCAATCACAATATAAACGAGCCGCCATACGAACATAAATACAAAGGCATAGCGTCCATATTCGTAGAGCCAGAATTCCGAATTTCTTTGAAAAACAAACAAAATTAAGGCAAATAATAAACTGTTTTTCACTAAATGATAGATTTTAAAAACCATTGTTAATGGATGATACCTCATTATTCATCCACTTCCTTTAGTTTTGCATACTCTGCTAATACTTCCCTTAACTGAAGCGCTATTTGTTGTTCTAATGCAGGAATTACATGGGAAGACCCCATTGTTTCTACTTTAATTGATCGGGTATTATAGCGTTTCATAATCGGTCCCTGACTGGTAGAAACTGACTGGATTTTTGTCATTGGAACGGTCACCCACTCCTTTTTCAAAATACCATAGCTTAATTGAAGGTATTCATCATCAAACTGATAGCTCCAGCTTCGGTAAAGCAACACAGGTTCAGCAATGGACCAAATTACGCCCAATATACTGAGTGCAACCAAACCAATCAGTATCCAAAAAACCCATGTTGGCCAACCAAAATAGTCATTCACCCAAAACAATACTCCTAGTACCGCGAAGACAATAATATTACTTATAGCTTCAGTAATCCATTTTATGGTTGGAAAAGAAGGAGATAAGCTATGTTCTAGTTTTATATCATGCATAAACAACAAGCTCCTTAGTTAGATTGTTTAATAAATTAATAGAATTACGGTTCGTTGAATAAAAAAGTTTCAATAATTGGATAATATATACATTTACACATACTGAAAGTCGTCAATCATTGTAAGAATAAAGCTAATCTCGTTAAAATTCACCCTTTCCCACTTTCTGTTATTTTTATATACCAAAGTATAATCGTTAATGATGAAAAATGTCTCTATACTTTTAATGTAACTACAAACATTACGTAAGAGAAGGGTTGTTAACAAAATGATTAGAAATTTATTTTTGATAGTTATTCTAGTTGCAATAGTTGGTTGTTCAGAACAAAACGATTTATCTTTTGAAGAAGTAGTTAAAAAGGAAAGAATTGAGGTTGGCGGTGTTGATGGGGTAAACATAATCGACCTGGTAGCGAATGACGAATATGGCATAGCGTTTCACACCACCTATAAAGGTAGTGAGGAAAACCAATCCCCTCCTAGTTTAGGCTATTTCGAGAAAATAGACAATAAATGGGAGCGTGTCAGTGGAACAACGTGTGAAAAAGAGTGGCAAGTTTTAGGTGGAGAAGGTAACGCTACATATTGTGGTATTGTTCCTGATGGTTATGAAAGGATTTTTGTGAACGAGGAAGAGGCAAATGTATTTCAAATTAATGAAAAACTTAAAGCATGGTATTTAGTTACCGATAATCCTGAGTACTCTATTAAGGCAGTGGCGAAAGATGGACACGAAGATAATTTAAGAGATTAGTATATTCATTTTAAAAGAGGGGCTTTCTAACTGATTAATTAATCGATTAGAAACCCTTCTTAACTTATTGACGCTAAAAGACGTAAGAAAAACGAAGGGCGACTTGCGAGATATCTCTGAATTTTTTTCTTATCTTTAAAAATCATGCTTCAAATGAGCGCCTTTCACAAGGAGTTGTTATTTACTAGACACGCTGCTATTAATTGCCAAATGGGCTTTGAAAATTTCTGCTGCTGAAGGTAACGAGTCCTTCGATGGCCAGCTTTGCGGCTCCCAGATACCAGAAAATTTTAACGCTCTAGGGCAATGGATAAAGCATTCCTCTACCTCAACTAGAATTCCAAGTGGCGGAACTTTACCGTTTAGCTCAAGCTTTTCTAAGACTTCATGACCGTAAATAACCGTCGCCTGTCCATTTACTCGAAGCACTTCCTTCATTCCTGGAATCAGAAATAACAAACCAACATGTGGGTTTTCCATAATATTGCACAGCGTGTCAACACGTCGATTACCCGGACGTTCTGGGATAACGAGTTGCTTTTGATTAGCGACATGAACAAAGCCAAGGTGGTCGCCTCTTGGAGATGTGTCACACTGCCCCTTTTCATTCGAAGTGGCAATCATAACCATAGGCGATTGTGCAATAAAGTATCTCGCCTTATCATCCACTATCCCTACATTCTTCTTAACGACTGCTTCATGTGGTGTACCTACCTTCTCTCTTAATTCCTGTACCGATTGAAATCCATGGTTTCCTACGTCGATTCGTTTCATCCGTACACCTCCTTGGTGAAAACGCTTGAGGCCATTCATTATGAATACCTCACTTTTTCCTACTAATCATTTAAAAATTTCCATTTAAATTTACGAGCTTCCGGAGCCATGTTTTAATCTTACCATTAGCCACATGGTAACCTTTAAGATTGATGTTGTAGCCATCCAGTTATTCCGTAAATCTGGATGAATAAGCAGTGTACATCGATGATTTACTTGACTATTACTTAATTGCAAACTAATATCTTGAACTATTCACTCTTTGTATGATAATCAATCTCATTCATATTTAAATTGGGTCTATTATAGTTTATCTAATCTCAAAGTACAATCGTCCCCTGTCAATCCTGTGCTCCATTTTTGAGAACTATAATAACAAGTAAGTGTACAATTTGTGATTTTATAATATATTTTGGAGGTAGCTAGAATGCGCATCTGCGGACCAATGGTTCCTAATGATTATTGCACATTGTAAAACAACCACTATCCGTACACATCATAATTTTGTATTGACAAATCCGAAAACCGTATATATCATTTATAATAATGATAATCATTATCACTTGAATTCAAAAATCAACTTTTTCCCTACTGCTGACCTCCGAGTTTATAATCAGCAACAAGATAAAACTCTCGTGTACACAGAGCATGCTCCTGAACTAATCGTTATTGGAGCAAAAAACAAAAGTAACTTATATTAAAAATTTTTGTGAGTTTACTAGATAAAGTTATTCAGCACTTTTTTAATACAATACATAATAAGGATGGATATGCAAATGAATACAAAACAAAAAAAAATAATAACAACTTTTTTTATCTCAGCTATGAGCATGATACTACTATTTGGTTGTTCAGCTGAGGAATCCAATTCAACACCAGATTCAACTGAAACGGAGAGCGCTTCTGCAAGTTCCGGAGAGACTGAAACAACTAATTCCGAAGAAGAGAACGTTGAATATCCGATTGTGATTGAACATGCTTTTGGCGAAACTGAAATTGAAAGCAAGCCTGAACGAGTTGCTACCATTCAATGGGCGAATCATGACGTTGCTCTTGCGCTTGGCGTTGTACCTGTAGGATTCTCAGCGGCAAACTACGGTGTACAAGATGACAGCGGAATGTTACCTTGGACAGCTGAAAAATTGAAAGAACTAGGCGTAGAGGATCCTAATATTTATCAAGATACAGACGGTCTTGATTTTGAGGCAATTTCCGATTCAAATCCAGATGTGATTCTTGCAGCATACTCCGGTATTACACAGGAGGACTATGATATTCTTAGTCAAATCGCTCCGGTTGTAGCTTATGAAAACAGTCCTTGGGTAACCACATGGCGTGAACAGGTTATAAATAATGCAACAGGAATGGGTATGAAAGAGGAAGGCGAACAACTAATTAAGGACACGGAGAAACTAATTGAAGAGAAAGCAAGCGAATATCCTGAGATGGAAGGTATAAAAGTTGCCTTTGCCAATTTCTCGGCTGAAGATATGTCTCAAATACATGTGTACACACCAGCAGACCCTCGTGGTGAATTCTTGACCGAGTTAGGAATGGAATATCCTGAAAGCGTAAAGAGTGCGATTACCGATCCAGACAGCTTCGTCTTGACATTAAGCGCGGAGAACGCCGACGTTCTTAACGATGCAGATATACTCATTGGCTATGGTGATGATAGCTTATATGAAGCAGTTAAAGAAGATCCGCTGCTTGGTAAAATACCAGCAATCGAAAGAGGTTCTGTTGTATTTATTGGTAACAACACACCTTTAGCAGCAGCTGGAAACCCAAATCCACTTGCTATTGCTTATACCATTGATGATTACCTAGAATTAATTGCAGGAGCTATTGAAAAGGTAGATGAATAGTTTATCAGATTTAAATAACAGCCGGCTACATCCACATATTCCGAAGCATTTTTTTACGGTAATAGTGATTTGTTTTGGTCTGCTGGTCTTAAGCGTAATTGCATCTTTAGTATTGGGCTCTCGTCCGGTGAGTTTTAATGAACTAATAGCTGGATTATTCCACCAAAATGCAGATTCTT
The DNA here is from genome assembly GCF_030282825.1 of Aquibacillus rhizosphaerae. Classification (GTDB taxonomy): domain Bacteria; phylum Bacillota; class Bacilli; order Bacillales; family Amphibacillaceae; genus Aquibacillus_C; species Aquibacillus_C rhizosphaerae. Next base: position 80,856 of record NZ_JASTZU010000036.1, on the reverse strand, counting down.
ACGGGGCAAGTGTGGTACGTAAGAGGATTTCACGAACTGTTTTCAGTTTATTCTGCGGTGCTGCACTTGGCATTTCTGGAGCACTGATGCAAGCGGTCACTCGTAACCCAATTGCAGATCCTAGTATACTTGGAGTGAACACGGGGGCATCCTTGTTTGTGGTAAGCGGGATTGCATTCTTAAACATAAACACTGCATACCAATATATATGGTTTGCTTTAGCCGGGGCAATGATTACCGCTGTTTTCGTATTTGGGATTGGCTCTATGGGGCGTGGCGGTGCTACGCCCCTTAAGCTTGTTTTGGCAGGAGCCGCCACAAGCGCTGCCCTTTCTTCTCTGGTCATCGCAATCATGATTCCACGCTCCTATGTCATGGATCAATTCAGGTTTTGGCAAGTAGGCAGCGTTGGTGCAGCAAACTGGAGTTCTATTTCTACTTTTATCCCGTTTCTCATCATTGGAATATTGTTAGGTATTATTTCTACCACGGCACTCAATGCGTTAGCACTTGGAGATGAGGTTGCGAAAGGTCTAGGTGTTCGAACAGGAATACTGCGACTTGTTGCCGCACTTGCAGCTGTTCTTTTGTGTGGGGCAACTACTGCACTGGCAGGACCAATTGGTTTTATAGGTCTGTTATCAACGCATCTCATACGCCTTATTCTTGGACCAGATCTGCGTTATATTATACCGATGTCAGCTTTTGCCGGGGCGATTATCTTAACTATATCAGATGTATGCGGAAGACTTATCGGTAGCCCCGGAGAGCTTGAAGTTGGTGTTGTTACAGCATTTATTGGAGCTCCAATACTAATCATACTTGCTAGAAAAGCGAAAGTGAGTTCATTATGAAGAGTAAATCTATTGAATTTATTATGGAGGGGAGACGTCAAAGACGTCGCCGGTGGATAATTGTTACAAGTTCACTGACTGCATTTTTAATTATAGTGTGCTGTGCGATGCTTTTATTAGGTAACACCATTTATCCGGTAATAGATGTAATCCGAGCACTTTTGGGAGAACAAATCAGTGGCGTGTCTTTTGCAATTAATACCATACGTTTACCGAGAATGCTGGCCGGACTCTTTGCAGGTTTTGCCTTTGGAATTGGCGGAAACACCTTCCAAACGATGTTGCGTAACCCACTTGCAAACCCGAATGTTATTGGAATTACGACTGGCTCAAGCGCAGCGGCTGTTTTTTGCATCGTCATCCTTCATACAAGTGATACGATTGTTTCTGTTGCTTCTGTCGGTGCAGGTCTTGCTACAGTCGTATTCATTTATCTATTTTCTAAGGGGAAGTCCTTTTCAATCGGCCGATTAATCTTAGTCGGAATTGGCATACAGGCCATGCTTAACGCCTTGATATCCTATATTCTACTAGTTGGTGCACAACAAGATCTTCCTGCAGCGCTCAGATGGCTTAGTGGTAGCCTCAATGGCTCTCAAATGCACGAACTTCCTTCTCTTATTATAACGGTATTAGTCTTTGCACCTATTATTATACTGCTTGGAAAAAATCTAAGCATATTGGAGCTTGGGGAACAATCAGCCACCTCTCTAGGAGTCAATACCGACAAGACTAGAATTGTTCTTATCTTGTGTTCCGTCTGCATTATTGCCTTGGCTACAGCCATCACTGGGCCAATCGCATTTGTAGCTTTCCTTTCGGGACCAATCGCGAAAAGATTAGTTGGGGTAGGTTTTTCTAATATAATCCCTGCGGGTCTTGTTGGCGCAAATTTGGTCTTAGCTTCAGATCTAATTGGACAATTTGCTTTTGAGGTTAGATACCCTGTGGGCATTATCACCGGAATAATCGGAGCACCATATCTGATCTATTTGCTAATCCGAATGAATCGAAAGGGAGAATTATAATGAAACCGAAACATATTTTTAAAGCTGAACAAATCGTCGCAGGCTATGATGATAAAACAGTTATCCATGAAATAAGTTTGGCCATCCCAAGTAACAAAATAAACGTAATCATTGGAGCAAATGCCTGCGGTAAATCTACGCTTCTCAAGACAATGGCGAGACTCATTAATCCAATATCTGGAAAAGTTACACTTGATGGAACACCGATTAACAAGATTCCACCAAAACAATTGGCACGAGTTCTAGGACTTCTTCCACAATCACCCATTGTCCCTGAAGGAATAACTGTAGCTGATTTAGTAGGTCGAGGAAGGTTTCCACACCAATCCCTGTTTAGAGGATGGACAAAAAACGATTATGAGGCAGTTGCCGAAGCTATGGAAATTATGAATATTACGGAGCTTGCCAATCATCACATTGACGAGCTTTCAGGTGGTCAAAGACAGCGCGTTTGGATTGCTATGGCTCTGGCGCAACAAACTGACATTTTATTTTTAGACGAACCGACAACCTTTTTAGATATTACCTATCAAGTTGAAATTCTTGACATGCTTACAGACCTTAACCGAAAATACGGAACAACGATTGTCATGGTTTTACATGACATTAACTTATCGGCGCGTTATGCTGACAATATTTTTGCTCTTCATAAAGGAAAACTTGTGGCTGAGGGAGAGCCTTCAAAAGTTATTACTAGTACTTTAATTGAAAATATTTTTGGACTTCATTGCACGGTAGTAGAAGATCCCATTTCGGGCTCTCCATCTGTGGTACCAATAGGGCGATACCATGTTAACAATCGCTAATCCTCTTGCGCGACAGCCTTCCCCCAAGGGTGGCGATACAATAAAGATGCTATTTCTGAAGCTGTAAAATTAGTGAATTTAGTTAACAAAGAAAATTTTCACAGAATACTCAGCATCAGAAATTTACTACTCTAGGAATAGTTATTAATGCTAATGTCTTTCCGTTTAATAGGAATATGGTTTCATATCATTCCGGAGAACTGGGCTTATCCAACGGTTTTTAGCCATTTACAAGTGTGTGAACAAGATTTTAATCTCATTGCAAAACAAAAGCTATTTAGAAAAAACCGGGCAAAAGCCGCCCGTTCCTTTTGGTGAAGATTAGATTTTCTATTTGACGCCTCATACCACGAAAGTCTGTATAGTGAGCAGCAAGTACAGTTCACCACCGCAAACCTCATAATTTAAACAATGTTAATTAACCGGTTTCTGCTTTTATTTAAATAGAACTAGTAATATGAAATTATATCTTTGAAAAAAGGTTTCCAATCATCAAAGAACGGTGATTGGAAACCTCTTCATTACTTATAGCTAATTAATTAAAATCCTCTAAAAGAAATGTTGAATAAATTATAATTCTTCTCCATTTGTATCGATTACGTTTTTATACCAGTAGAATGATTTCTTTCTGCTACGATCAAATGTTCCACTGCCATCATCTTGCTTATCTACATAAATAAAACCATAACGCTTAGACATTTCGCCTGAAGATGCACTTACTAAGTCAATACATCCCCAAGAAGTATAACCCATTAATTCCACGCCATCGTCAACCGCTTCGCCCATTGCTTTAATGTGTTCTCTTAAGAAATCAATACGATAATCATCGTTAATGCTTCCATCTTCTTCAACTTTATCATAAGCACCTAATCCGTTTTCAACGACAAATAAAGGTACTTGATAGCGATCATATAATTCATTTAAAGCAATACGAAGACCAACTGGGTCGATTTCCCATCCCCAGTCACTAGCTTCTAAGAATGGATTTTTCACGCCACCAATTAAATTACCTTGGCCGATCTCTTCCGGTGTTTTATTTTTTTTATCAGTACGAGACATATAGTAACTGAATGAAATGAAATCAACGGTACCTTCTTTAATTAACTCTAGGTCCCCATCTTCCATTTCGATGTTGATATCGTTCTCTCTGAAATAGCGGTCAATAAAGGCTGGATATTCTCCACGAACGTGTACATCTCCACAGAAGTTATTGAAAATGCGAGCCTCTTGTTCTGCATACAATACATTTTCAGGGTTACTGTCAAAAGAATAAACAGGTGCATAAATTAACATACAACCGATTTCTGAACCAGGAATAATTTCATGTCCTAGCTGTACAGCTTTTGCACTTGCAACAAATTGATGATGAAGTCCTTGGAAGCTGTCTTGAAGACGTGTTTCTTCACTTTCAGGTGAAAAACCAAGTCCAAATAAAGGCATGTGTGTTGCACCATTAATTTCATTAAATGTTAACCAATATTTCACTTTATCTTTGTAGCGATTGAAAAGTACGGTTACATAACGCTCAAAGAATTCAACCAATTTACGATTTCTCCATCCACCATATTCTTTAATCAGGTGTAGTGGTGTTTCGTAGTGTGCAATCGTTACTAATGGTTCGATATTGTATTTTGCCAGTTCATCAAACACGCTATCGTAAAATGCTAATCCTTCTTCATTTGGCTCTAGCTCATCTCCATTTGGGAAAATACGAGACCAAGCAATACTCAATCGAAATGTCTTGAAGCCCATTTCTGCAAATAACGCAATATCTTCCTTATAGCGGTGATAGAAATCGATACCCTCGTGATTAGGGTACGTATATTTTGATTTATCGATTTCAAAATCGAATCCAGTCGATGATAAAAGTTTTAATCTGTTCTCTTTTCCCCCAGGTAGTACATCGGCTAAGTTTAGTCCTTTTCCGCCTTCTTTGTATGCTCCTTCTAATTGGTTAGCAGCTGTTGCGCCACCCCATAGGAAGCCTTCTGGAAATTTAACTGTCATTTGTTCATCACCTCAAATAAATATTTATCAGCCTTATTATTCTCTAAACTGAGAGAATAAACCAGATTATTACTATAAAAACAGTGATTTTTACAATAAAAAAACCTAAATTGCTCAAGAAAATAAGAAGGAACTCCTTCCAAATTTCCGTTGCAACTTAGGTTTTGCCTGTTTATCAGTAACAATCCATAAGTTATATTTAACTTTAATTTTAATATAGCATTCTATTGAGTTAATGTAAAGGTTTTCGCACTGAATAGGATCATACCAAACGAATAATTATTTGCTTATTTTACGATTGTCAGCAAACGGTCACCAGCCTTAGTATTTTCCTCATCACTGCATACCACATCCAGGTATTCATGAGAGTTTGTAATAACAACCGGAGAAGTGATATCAAAACCTTCCTTCGTAATCGCCTCTATATCAAAGGTCCCAAGTAATTGTCCTTGTTCTACTTTGTCTCCGTGCTTTACCTTTATATTAAAATACTTACCTTCTAATTGAACTGTATCAATTCCAATATGAATAAGAACCTTAATACCAGAATCTGAAGTTAGGCCAATACCATGATTGCTTGGAAATACTGATGTAACGGAACCTGAAAATGGTGCATGCATATTCCCTTCAATTGGAATAATAGCCATACCTGGTCCAATCGCCTCTGAAGAAAAAACATCATCGTTTACATCTTCTAGCCTTAAAACAGGACCAGTTAACGGGCTATGGACGATGGAGGCATCCACCTGCTTATTTTGTTCTTGTGATTGGTCCTCCAATTCAGCGACCATTTCATTTTCTGTATTCTCTTCCAAACCAAACAAGTAAGTGGCAATCAATGCAAATAAAAAGGCAACGACAATGCCGATAATGAACAATACAAACCCATCACCAAAGAAAATAGGTAATGTAGTTAATCCTGGTAAACCCACAGATTTAGATGATGCACCTGATACCCCTACAATGGCGCCACCTATTGTTCCTGCGATACACCCTATGATAAATGGCTTTTTAAAACGCAAGGTAATCCCATAGATAGCTGGTTCTGTCACGCCGAATAATCCAGCGATAGCTGCAGGAGCTGCAATGGCCTTCACCTTTCTTTGTTTGGTTTTAAACCAAACACCTAAAGCTGCACCTGCTTGGGCAAAGATAGCAGGAGTAATCATCGCAGTGAAGGAGTCCTGTCCAAATTGACTTAAATTATTTAATGCAATCGGAACTAAACCCCAATGTATACCAAATATAACTAATATTTGCCAGGATGCTCCTAATAATGCTCCAGCAACCAAGGCACTCGTATCATAAGCATAAGAATATATAATAGCTAGCCACTCACTAGCTGCGTTTCCGATTGGTCCAAATATCAATAAAGTCAGTGGGACCATAATTGCTAGTAGACTAAGTGGCGTAAAAAATTTCTTTATTGTCTTTGGATAGACTTTATTTAACACAGTTTCTATTTTAGCCATAACGTAAATTGCAATAATAATAGGGATAACCGAAGTGGCATACCTCATTAACACAACTGGAATACCCAAGAAGGAAAGAGCGGATTCTTGATTATACGCATCCATTAAATCTGGATAGAAAAGTGCTCCTGCAATAGCAACTGCCACATGAGGATCAGCACCAAATTTCTTTGCAGCCGTGAAGGCAAGATGAACGGGCAAAAAGTAAAATAGACTATCTGCAGCAGCATGCCAAATAATATACGTTCCATCTGCCTCAGTTAACATGCCTAGTGATACAGCAACTATTAAGAGTCCTTTTAAAATACCTGCACCAGCCAACGTACCTAACAATGGCGTAAAAATACCTGAAATGACATCGATTGCTTTATTTAATAATGATTCATCTTCTTTTCTACTTTCCTTGTTTTTAGTTCCTTCAAGTTGAGTCATCTTTATTATTGCGTAATAAATATCATTGACTTCTGTTCCTATGACAATCTGGAATTGGCCCGCTATATACATCACTTTTATAACACCAGGTAATTTACTAATTATTATTTTATCTACCAAATCGATACTTTTTAGTTTGAATCTTAATCTAGTTGTACAGTGACCAATTGAAATGATATTTTCTTCTCCACCTACATACTTTACTATGTCTTTAGCCAACCGGGCATGGTCCATTTCCATCCCTCCTTTTTTCATTAATTTTATTTTGGGTAATAATTAATCAATTCACACTCCATATCAGCAAAGGCTAAAATTCAAAAAACTAAACTGACTTTGCCTAAGTATTACCAAGGACTTTATCCTTAAAATATACTTAACAACAAAAGCCAATTTAGTTTATGGAGACTCGTTTAATAAATCATTTATTATTCCACTCTTGACGGTTTGTTACTCGGTGAATATGCAAGGTTAAATAAATCTTTTCATCGTTTGAAATAGTCCATTTATACTTCTTTGCTATATACTTCGCAATTTTTTCGCTACACAGGTAAGCTTGCTCATACTTCTTTTTAACTTGTTCAAATAAAAATTCATCTGTATTACTTTCCTGTTCTTTTTCTTTACGTACAAAACGCATAGCAAAGAAACGCAGATGGGTTAGAAACCGCTCATAATTAATAGAGTTCTCATCAAGATTCATATCGAAATGATATTTGACTATATTTAAAATATTATTGACCATTTTAGTTACTTGGACTGCAGCATCCATATTTTCACCAGTTAGCTGACTGTTTAATAGGTGAAGGGCAATTAACCCCGCTTCATCCTCAGGAAACCGTACCCCTGTCTCCTCTTCGATAATATCAAGGGCTTTTAAGGCAACTCTAAATTCCTCTTTATAGTATTTTCTAATTTCCCAAACCAGTGGATTCTTAAGCTCGATTCCCTCTTTCTGTCTACTAACTGCAAAATGGAGGTGGTCGGTTAAAGCGACGTAAAGGTATTCGTCAATTTTATAGGATAACTGGGACTTTGCATAATCCAAGATACGATATGCAAGTTCTAAGTACTCTTCCGGGGTTTCTACAAGTAAATCAGCTAATTTATCTGACAACCCTTGATCCTCCAGCACAAACTTTTTCTCGACCTTATCTAAATCAATCGGCTGTCCTGCTTTCTTTTGAAAAGCCAAACCCTTCCCCATTACTACCATTTCCTGTTGTTGGTCATTTTCAGTTAAGACTACATTATTATTAAATACTTTTTTAATTTCCATTTAATCAGCCCTTGTTTAAAAATTTATACTTTTTAGAAACACTTGGCATTATCCGAGCACTCATATTATATAGTATTAGTTTATTAAAAATAAAAAAACCCAAATAAGTAGAAAGAATATCGAATATTCTTCTACAAATTTAGGTTTTGCCTGCCGAACAGTAACAATCCATTTTTTAAAAATATGTAAACGGTTACCTCTTTATACTTTTATAACATTCTAATAAATGAATGTCAATAACTTATTACCTTAACGCAAAGGCTATTATATCATACTACATTGTTGCTTTAAATTATACACCATATACACGTTATCACATATATAAAAAGCCCCCAATTTTGGAGGCTTTTCGTTCGTTACTTTTCTAAAATATTTAGGCCATTTGTTTGAATGACTTGCTTGTACCAATCAAAACTTTTCTTTTTCAATCTTTTTAGTGTCCCGTTTCCTTCGTTATCACGGTCAACATAAATATAACCATAGCGCTTTTTCATTTCACCAGTGCTTGCACTGACAATATCTATTGGCCCCCAGCTTGTATAGCCAATAATGTTAACACCATCTTTTATTGCCTCAGCCATCTCTATAAAGTGCTGCTTGAGGTAATCGATTCGATAATCATCTTCTATCGAACCATCTTCTTTTACAACGTCCACAGCACCTAAACCGTTTTCCACAATAAATAATGGCTTTTGATAGCGGTCATGTAATTGGTTCGCGGTAATACGAAGACCTTTTGGATCAATTGTCCAGCCCCACTCAGATGCTTTTAAGTATGGATTGCTAACAGAAGCAAATACATTTCCATCTGTTTGATTCTCTAGCACTTCCGGATCTGTACTTGTACAACGACTAGCATAGTAGCTAAAGCCAATATAATCAACGGTGTTATCTTTCAGGATTTGTTCATCACCAAGTTCCATTTTTATATTGAGGTTGTGGTCTTCAAAAAAGCGTTTTGCATAGCCAGGGTATTCTCCTCTGGATTGCACATCAATGAAGAAGAACGATTCTCTATCTTTATCCATGGCCGCCCACACATCCTCTGGGTTACAAGAGTATGGATATGTCATACCCGCTGCTAGCATACAACCTATTTTGGCATCTGGGATAATTTCATGACAGGCTTTAACGGCTAATGCACTTCCCACTAATTGGTGGTGTGCTGCTTGATAAAGGACTTGATTTTTATCTTCGCCCTCATTGAAAGTAATTCCTGCTCCTATGAATGGCAGGTGTAGGAGCATATTAATTTCATTAAACGTCATCCAATATTTCACTTTATTTTTATAACGTTCAAAAATAGTTCGCGTGTATTTTTCATATAATTCAACCATTGTTCTACTTTTCCAGCTACCATACTTCTCTACCAAATGGACAGGTACATCAAAATGGCAAGTAGTAACAACTGGTTCAATACCGTATTTTAATAGTTCATCAAAAACATCGTCATAAAACTGTAAGCCTTCTTCATTCGGTGTTTCTTCTTCACCTGTCGGAAAAATTCTAGACCATGCAATCGAAAGACGAAAGCTCTTAAAACCCATTTCTGCAAATAGTGCAATATCTTCCTTATAATTATGGTAGAAATCAATGGCTTGATGCGATGGATAATATACACCTTCTTTTGGCTTAAAGGTATCAATGTTTCCTAACATAATAGGAAATCGTTCTTTGCCAGTCGGTAACAAATCGACCGTTGTTAAGCCTTTCCCACCTTCTAGATAGGCTCCTTCTACTTGGTTAGCCGCAATGGCACCACCCCAGAGAAAATCTTCTGGGAAAACCGTTTTGTTGTATGACATGAAACCACCCTTTCTAAAATATCAAATAACAGAAAGGAAAGACTTGCTTTCCTTTCTGTGTAAACTAATTTCTATTTATCTAATGTGATTAAAACATCATTCGCTTTTATTTCTTTTTCTTTAGTAGATAATACCGATCCATAGTTATCATGGTTTGTTACGATAACCGGAGTTGATAAAATATATCCTGCTTCTTTAATTTTTTCTGCATCAAATTCTACAAGTAATTGACCTACATCGATACGATCACCTTGGGAAACGTGAGCAGTAAAGTATTTTCCTTCTAAGTTCACAGTGTCCATACCAATATGGATTAATAGTTCTGCACCGTGGTCAGTTTTAATACCAATCGCATGTTTCGTTGGGAATAATGCAGATATTGTACCAGATGCCGGAGCAACGACCTTACCTTCAGTTGGTTCAATTGCGACACCTTTTCCTAACATACCAGATGCAAATGTTTCATCTTTAATGTCTGCCAATGCTTTCACTTCTCCTGTAAGTGGAGATAAAATTTCTTCTGTTTGCACTTCTACATTTTTAACTTCTACATTATCTTCAGCATTTTGAGGTGCAACGGCTGGAGTAGCAGCTTCCTCTTCTCTTTTTAAACCAAATAGGTAAGTTAAAACGAAACCTAAAACGAATGATACTGCAAGTGCGATAAGCATTCCGTAGAATCCAGCGTCCATACCCTCAGGACCGATGAAAGATGGAATACCGAATATACCTAAACCACCAATAATGTACATCTTTGTTCCAGCCAAACCTAAGATGGCACCACCGACTGCAGATGCAATACAGCTAATGATAAATGGCTTTTTCTTAGGAAGTGTAACACCATAAATAGCTGGTTCTGTTACACCAAAAATACCAGATATAAAGGCCGGGATACTAAGAGTTTTAAGTTTTTGCTCTCTTGTTTTCAACCAAACACCTAAGACTGCACCTGTTTGTGCGAATGATGCAGCAAACATCATTGCTAGAATTGGGTCAAACCCTTGTGTACCTATATTATTGATTGCAAGTGGTACAAGTCCCCAATGTAAACCGAAGATAACGAACACTTGCCATAGGGCACCGACAAAGATACCTGCGATTACTGGACTTAAGTTAAATGCTGCATTTGTTGCCAAACCTGCAAGACCACCAGCCCATGTTGCTATAGGTCCAATGATAATAAATGTTAATGGCACAACTACTAATAATGTTGCAAAAGGAACTAAAAATGTTTTTACTACATCTGGAATTGCCCTTTTAAAGAACCCTTCAACTTTAGCTGCAAAGAATGCGGCAAGAATAATAGGAATTACAGAAGATGAATATGTCATTAAAATAACTGGAATTCCCAAGAACTCAATATAAACTGGTGATTCAAACATCGTACCTGCAAACAATGTATATAAAGCTTCTCCTGCAGATAAGCCAACAATGTTCGGATAAACTAATGCTGCACCAATCGCCATCCCGATAAACGGTGACCCACCAAACTTTTTAATTGCTGTGTACCCTAAGAATACTGGGAAGTAGTAAAATAATGCGTCCCCTACTGCATTTAGAATCTGATATGTTCCTGATGCCTCTGTTAACCAACCTAATGATAAGAATAATGCGTTAAAACCTTTAATCATACCTGTAGCAGCAAGAACACCTAATACAGGAGTAAATATACTGGCAATGATATCAATAAACCTATTAAATAGATTTTGGTCTGATGATTCCTCTTCCGCTTCATCGCTAGAAGCATTTTGGAATCCACCAACCTCCACTACGTCTTTATAAACATCTGCTACATGGTTACCAATAACTACTTGGTATTGGCCACCACTTTTCATTACCGTGACAACACCATCCATGTTTTTCAACACTTCTGTATTTGCTTTACTTTCATCTTTTAATTTAAAACGTAAGCGCGTAATACAATGAACAACACTGTTAACGTTTTCTTTTCCCCCGACATTTTTAATAATGTCTTTGGCCAATTGTTCGTATTTCATCATGTATGCCCTCTTTCTTTGTGATTTTATGTTTAGGAATTTGTTTTAGGAAATAAAAAAACCTGAATGGATAGAAGTCACACATAGTGTGCTCCTATCCATTCAGGTTATGCCCATAATTGGTAACATTCCTAAATGTTATATTAAATTTAATCAGAGTATAGCATGTTAATAAAACGTTTTCAAGTACCTTTTAAAAACTTTTTCATGATGCTTTTTTCATTTGATTTTTGTTTCCGCCAGTTGCATCGTCAGACTTTTCTTTCGTCATACCAAATAGATAAGTTAAGACAAATCCTAATACAAATGCTACAGCGACAGCAATTAACATGCCGAAGAATCCTGCATCCATTCCTTCTGGACTAATCATAGATGGAAGACCGAAAATTCCTAAACCACCAATCATATATGTTTTCGTTCCTACAAGCCCTAGGATTGCGCCACCAATACCTGCCGCGATACAGCTCATAATAAATGGTTTCTTTTTCGGTAATGTAATACCGTAAATTGCTGGCTCTGTTACACCAAAGATACCTGAGATGAATGCTGGGATACTAAGCGATTTGATTTTTTGATCTTTTGTTCGCAACCATACTCCCAAGACAGCTCCTGTTTGTGCAAATGATGCAGCGAATACCATTGATAAAATCGGGTCAAATCCTTGTGTTGTTAAATTGTTTATTGCAAGCGGTATAAGACCCCAATGTAAACCAAAGATAACAAATACTTGCCAGAAAGCACCTAAGATAATACCAGCAACTACTGGACTTAAATTAAACGCAAGATTTGTTCCCATACCTACTAAGTTTCCCGCCCAAGTTGCGATTGGACCAATGAGGATATAGGTTAATGGGACAATTACTAACAAAGTTGCAAACGGTACCAAAAATGTTTTTACAACATCTGGAATCACACGCTTAAAGAAATTCTCAACTTTTGCTGCAAAAAATGCCGCTATGATAATCGGAATAACTGATGATGAGTACGTCATCAAAATAACTGGAATTCCTAGAAACTCTATATAGACTGGTGATTCAAACATCGTGCCTGCAAACAATGTATATAAAGCTTCTCCTGAAGATAAGGCAACAATGTTAGGATAGACTAATGCGGCACCAATTGCCATACCAATAAACGGTGTACCACCAAATTTCTTAATTGCTGTGTAACCCAGGAAGATTGGGAAGAAATAGAATAAAGAATCCCCTACTGCATTTAAAATTTGGTATGTTCCTGAATCTGCAGTTAACCAACCTAATGATAAGAATAATGCGTTAAACCCTTTAATCATTCCTGTAGCAGCCAACACACCTAATACAGGAGTAAAAATACTTGCAATGATATCTATAAATCTGTTGAATAGATTTTGATCTGATTTCTCCTCTACTGCTTCCGCATCCAAAGAACCAAACCCACCAATTTCTACAACTGCTTTAAATACATCTGATACATGGTTTCCAATAACTACTTGATATTGTCCACCACTTTTCATTACTGTTACAACTCCATCCATGTTCTTTAACACTTCTGTTTGTGCTTTGCTTTCATCTTTTAGCTTAAAGCGCAATCGAGTAATACAATGAACAACACTGATAACGTTCTCTTTTCCGCCGACATTTTTAATGATGTCTTTAGCTAATTGTCCATATTTCATGGATAATCCCTACTTTCCTATTTAGTTTTTAAAAACAAAAAACCTGAACTGATATGAATGCGCAAAAATAGCGCGTTCATATCAGCTCAGGTTATGCCCAGATTGGTAACATTCCTTTCTGATAGCTTGATTATATCACCTAGTGAAACCGCTTGCAATATGTTTTCAAAAAATAATTATTGGAAAATAAATCCGGAGATATAATTTTATTTCCCCCATACATACACCACCTTCTATCTTGATAGCAAAGTCGTTTTTCACACACCTCCTCTTATGTAAAAACAGTGCTCCACGTTATGTAACGTTGGAACACTGTCTGCAAGTCTCATTTAACATGCTACATTTTGCTTTGTATCAAACCATATTTTCTAAAGCTATTATAGATACCATCCTCATTGTGTGTATCTGTAATATCATTAGCTACCTCTTTCACCGCTTCTTTTGCATTCCCCATCGCTATTCCATGTTGAACATATTCAATCATCTCAATATCATTCAAACCATCACCATATCCAAAGGTATTCTTTTTATCTAGCTTTAAATACTTAAGTAGCTTTTCAATGGCTGTTGCTTTATGGATACCAGGTACAGAAAGTTCTCCACTGTTTTTTCCAAATATAGGTACTGTACTTGGAATGATTGTAAATTTAGATGAGAATTCATCACTTATCTGTTCAATAGAAAGATCGGATCCTAAGAATGATATTTTGTTAATGTCCTCTCGGATTAAATCTTCCCCTTCAATTAAAGCATCATGAAAAGGTTGGATTCCTTTCTCTACTTCCTCTTTAGCTTCGGGATTTCCAAGTATTAATCGTTCTATAATTGATTGAACATGACTTTTGCAGCTTTTACTAGCAAACAACCCTCCGTTAGATTCTAGATAAAAATCAATACCATGTCGATCGAAAAACTTCACAAGATGTTGTACATCCTCTGTCTTTACTCGTTCATGCAAAATTACTTCTCCACCTACTTCGATGTAACCTCCAGCAGCACCTATAATTCCGTCAAACCCAATTTCTAATATCTCTGGAAAAAGTTCTGCTTTAGATCGACCAGTGCAAATAAAAGTAAGATGGCCATTTTCCCTAGCTTTCTGTATCGCAAGCTTTGCTGATTCTGGAATCACTCCATTATCATTGACCAAGGTTCCATCAATATCTAAAAAAATAACCTTTTTCATATATACACCATCCATATTAATTACAATTTCTTTTCCAATCTCTCAAAATTATAGTTCTTCCCCATTCGTTGCAATCACGTTTTTATACCAGTTAAACGATTTTTTCTTCTTTCTTGCTAGCGTTCCGTTACCATAATCATCTTGGTCTACATAGATAAATCCATATCGCTTGGACATTTCAGAGGTACCAGCAGAAATAAGGTCTATACAGCCCCAGCTAGTGTAACCGATTAGATCCACACCCTCTTTAATTGCCTCACCCATTTGTTCGATATGTGCTTTAAGATAATCAATCCGATAATCATCATTGATCATACCGTCTTCTTCCATTTTATCGTAGGCACCTAAACCATTTTCCACGATAAATAAAGGTACTTGATAACGATCATACATTTTCTTCAATGTGATACGAAGTCCCTTAGGATCAATTTGCCATCCCCAATCAGATGCTTTCAAGTAAGGATTTTTCACACCTGTGAAGAAGTTTCCTAATTCTTTTTCCTTATCATTGGCAGTAGCAACCATTGACATATAGTAACTGAACGATAGAAAGTCTACTGTATGATTTAATAGTATTTCTTCATCACCAGGCAGCATATTCAGTTTAATATTTTTTTCTTCAAAATAACTAAGCATAAAGCTAGGATAGTAACCGCGTACTTGTACATCCGTAAAGAATAGATTCTTCTGATCTTCGTCTAAGGCTACTAAGACATCATCTGGGTTACACGTTTCTGGATAAACTTCCATACGCGCTAACATACAGCCAATCTTCGCGTTAGGAATAATCTCATGACATGCTTTTACAGCTCTAGCACTTGCAATAAATTGATGATGAAGTGCTTGATATACCGCTTGCTCTTTGTTCTCTACTTCGTCGATTAAAATTCCACTTCCAATGTATGGCGAGAATACAGATATATTAATCTCGTTAAATGTTAACCAATATTTCACTTTGTCTTTATAACGGGTAAACACTGTTTCCGCATAGTTAACAAACAAATCAACTAAGCTACGATCTGCCCAGCCATTGTATTTTTGAACTAGGTTCAGTGGAATTTCATAATGAGACAAGGTTACTAATGGTTCTATTCCATATTTCAACAGCTCGTCAAAAACTTTGTCATAGAATGCTAAACCTTCTTCATTTGGCTGACTTTCATCACCGTTAGGGAAAATACGTGGCCAAGAAATCGACATACGAAATGTCTTAAAGCCCATTTCTGCAAAAAGCGCAATGTCTTCCTGATAGCGATGATAAAAATCAATCCCACGACGTTTTGGAAAATTATCTCCCTCTTTACCTGCCAACAACGCTTCTAGTTCTTCTTTACTTTTAACGTCCATCTCAATATCATTACCACGCTCTTCTTTCGGCACAAACTGAACCATATCAAATATGGATAATCCTTTACCACCTTCGTTATAAGCACCTTCTACCTGATTAGCAGCTGTTGCGCCACCCCATAAGAAATCTTCTGGAAAACGTTTTTGTGACATACATATTACCTCCTGGTTTATGTTTTGTTTCGTATCTATTGTTTATAATACACATATAAATTTAAAAAAACTGGTCTCATTGAGACCAGTTTTCAAGATATGTACTGCTTTTGATACCGACGAACCAGCACATCAAACAAACGTAATAACGTATAGGAACTAATAGCACTATGTTCAATTTTCCCACACTGTAAAACTTCATCAAATACTTCTACCTGTTGGATGTTATCTGAAAAAGTAATAAGTAATTTCTTACCTTTTGCCGATTTGATTTTATCAATGATGGAAAATTCCTTTGTTAAGATATTTCCTTGAATAGAAATGGTGATTATCATATCTTCCTCTGTTAATACAGACAAAGCATCGACTTGTTTAAAAAGATTCGTGCTGCATTCGCAAAGTTTCCCTAGAAGGAATAATTGCTTTTGCAATTCCATCGCTTGCACTTGATTTTTTTCAAAGCCTAAAATCACGATTTTTCTCGAGTTATGAATCTTTTCAACAATCCTGTGCATCTGATCCACCTTGATATTATCAATCATCTTCACATTCTCTTTTAACTTCAGTTCAAAACTTTCTGTATGCAAAAACTTTTCATAATCTTTATTTGAAGATGCACCAGCCTGAATAGCAGCACTATTTCTTAGATGCGAAAAATTTTTGAATCCAATTCTTTTACAAAAACGATTGATTGTTGAAGGTGCTACATTACACACTTCCGCAGCCGCTTCGAGTGAAAACCCCTCTATTTTATCATTATGCGTCAGTAAACTAGTTGCTATAGAATAGTTAATATCCTTATCAAGGGAGTTATTTATGTACGCTAAGAGAGTATAAATTAGTTGTTCCAATTGCCCCACCTCAGACACTTGCTTATTATTTTACTTACGTGTAACAATTGTTATTCTAATTACAGAACTTCCAATCGCACTTCTAACGTCTATTAATCCTCAAATTAACTTTTTCGATTTCTTGTTAATACGTATTTGTTTTATTGCAACAGAAAGTTCTATTATCCTGTTTACCATCACTTATGATACGGTTCCCCCCGGTTAATCCGAAACGCGCGATAGATCTGTTCCACTAAAATCAATCGCATTAACTGATGTGGAAAAGTCATCTTAGAAAATGATAAAGCATAGTCACTTCGCTTCTGTACTTCTTGACTAAGTCCGAGTGAACCTCCTATTACAAGAGTAATTTTACTTTTTCCATGTGTCGCTAAATTGTCTAATTTCTTGGCAAAATCCTCTGAAGTAAGCATGTCGCCGTTTATTTCCAGGGAAATAACGAAAGAATCCGCTCCGATTTTCGCTAGAATCTTTTCCCCTTCTTTTCGCTTCACCTCAACCATTTCCGCTTCACTCATATTCTCCGGAGCTTTTTCATCAGGAACCTCTATCATATCTAGCGTTGCATAAGCACCCAGCCTTTTACTATATTCTTGAATACCTAGTTTTAAATACTTTTCTTTTAATTTCCCTACAGCAATAATTGTAATTTTCATTATTAAATCCTTTCTCACTTAACATTTATGTTTAGTTTATCAAATCAAGGCATTAAATACCTAATTATAGCGGAAGAAGTGTTTGATACTTCTTCAAGTCGGGAAGCGTACTTATAACAAGGATATAAATAACTTATGAAAGGGAGCGATAGGAATGAATCAAACATTATTTGTACAGACAGGAACCGGTATTGATACGCACGGACAAGATATTACGAAGGCTTCTGTTAGAGCAGTAGAAAATGCTATTCTTTCCAATTCAATGCCTGGCATAGAAAAGGCATTGCCTAATAATTCAGTTGATAATATGGAAGTATTCGTTAGAGTCGCTGTACCGTTAGATCGTGAAAAGGTAGATGTAGAAGAAATTAAAAATGTGATTCCTTATGGCTCAGTTACTGTAGATGTAACTGATGGTGGTATGGCTACCTCAAGTGGAGTTATTTTAGAGGATGAAAATGACGATAACGATTTAATGTATATCGTCAATGCTGCTGTAGAAGTTGGATCTAATTAATTCGTTTTAATTAACCATGATAATTGATTTCTAAACGGTTATAACCTACTCTTAAATTAAGAACTATAAGAATGTAAAAGAGAAGGAGTCATTTATATGAAAAAGGTAATTTTCATTGAAACTGGAATGGGAATTGATGTTCATGGTCAAAACATTACTAAGGCTGCAGTACGTGCAGTAGAGAATGCCATACACTTTAATTCAATGCCTGGCATTAAGGATTATTTACCTAATCAATCGTTAGACGAGATGCATGTTAACGTTAAACTTGCAGTTCCTGTTGATAAGGAACAATTGGACCATAATTTGATTAAGAAAGAAATTCCTTATGGAACAGTTACAGTAGAAGTCGTTGACGGCGGTATGGCTACAACAAGCGGAATTGTACTAGAAGATAAACAAGATAAAAATGATTTAATGTATATTGTTATAGCTTCTGTTGAAGTAGGCTATTAACGGAAAAGCAATTGAGGAAGGCCTCCCCCTTCCTCATTTTATTTTTGTAAAAAAAGGATTTTAAGGTACAGTTGATATTTTTTATGAAAGTTGTAATAGGTTGTCCTTGCTCATGCATACATATATATTAAACAACCAATGAGGAGGCAACTTTATGAAAAATTTAACTACCTTGAAACTAATTCGGTATGTCGTCGGGTATGTTTTTATTGCATCAGCAATTTTGAAATTGCTGGTACCTGGATTTGCTAATGGCTTTGCAAATTATGGATTGCCTTATCCAGAAACAACTGTACTTATTGTTGCCATTACAGAACTTATTTGTGGTGGTTTAATTATCTTAAACTATTACGTAAAAAAAGCAACTATCCCCCTACTAGTCATCATGGTTATCGCTCTTCTATTAACGAAAATTCCTGTTTTACATGATGGATTTTTTCAATTCGCCTTTGAAGCAAGATTAGATATTGTCATACTCGTATTATTGGCTATCATCTGGAGATCGTATAAATAATTGTATAAAAAACCCTTCTATGAAAGGGATTTCATTTATTCTTGTAGAAATACTATTGTAGTATAGTTTTGATACAACATAGGAGGAGCTTTATGGAATACATTCCAGCTGTAAACAGGTACGAAACAATGACCTACAATCGGTGTGGCAACTCTGGTATAAAACTGCCTGCCATTTCACTTGGTTTATGGAATAATTTTGGTGGCGAAGACGTAGTTAAAAATCAACGAAAGTTGCTTCAGAAAGCCTTTGATTTAGGGATTACTCATTTTGATTTAGCAAATAATTATGGTCCTCCACCTGGTTCAGCAGAAGAGAACTTTGGACAGATCATGAAAAAAGATTTTATGAGGTATCGTGATGAGTTAATCATATCCACGAAGGCAGGATTTAAGATGTGGGAAGGGCCTTATGGTGATTGGGGTTCTAAGAAGTACCTTATATCAAGTCTAGATCAAAGTTTGAAGCGTATGCAATTAGATTACGTTGATATTTTCTATCATCACCGACCGGATCCTAATACACCTCTTGAAGAAACCATGGCTGCACTCGATCAAGTAGTGCGGCAAGGAAAAGTATTATATGTTGGTATTTCTAACTATAATGCTGAGGATACACAAAAGGCTATTAATATTTTAAAAGAACAAGGTACCCCTTTTATTATCCATCAAGCTGCATACTCGATGTTTAATCGTTGGATTGAGAATGGACTTACGGATGTATTGAAAAACGAGGGTGCTGGTTGTATTGCATTTGTTCCATTAGCTCAAGGATTACTTACCAATAAATATTTGAATGGTATCCCTAAGGATTCTAGAGCGGCTAAAGATTATATTCCATTTTTAAATGAAAAAGATATTTCTGAAGAAGTGATTCACAAAGTAACACAGTTAAATGACATAGCACAGCAACGTGGACAGTCCTTGGCGCAGATGGCTCTTGTTTGGGTATTACAAGAAAAGTCCGTAGTTTCCGCACTTATTGGAGCTAGTAAGGTCAGCCAAATTGAAGAAAATGTGGAAGCATTAAATAACTTGTATTTCAGTATGGATGAGATAAACAAAATAAATAGTATTTTAGATTAAGAAAGCTCAGGCCATGGCCTGAGCTTTCTTAATTATGGGTGTGATACGATAAATTCTGCGTCTCCAGTTAGCTTAAACTCTTTTATCGATGCTGGTAATATAAAATGTTCTCCTTTTTTAATAGGAAAACTTTTATCGTGAATAGTGATATGTGCACTTCCACTTACAACACTAATTTGCAAGAAATCACTGTTTAACTGCTGTGTTACTTCGCCTTTTAATTGCCAATGAAAAACAGTGAAATAAGTTTCTTGTACTAACTTTTTTGAAAGGAGGCCTTGTTTCACTTCTTCTGTTTGTGCAATATCCATTGTTTCATGTGGAACATTGGATACATCAATAGCAGAATCTAAATGCAACTCTCTTCCATTTCCCTCTACATCCTTGCGATCATAATCATAAACGCGGTACGTTATATCTGAACTTTGCTGCGTTTCTAAAATGACAATACCTTTTCCAATCGCATGGATGGTGCCACTCGGTACATACACAAAGTCTCCTGTTTTAACTTTAACACGACGAAGAAGACTGTCCCAATCACCATTACTCACCATTTGTTTGAACTCTTCTTTTGAATTAGCATGATGACCAAAAATGATTTCAGCATCCTTTTCTGCACTTAGCACATACCAACATTCCGTCTTACCGTATGGTTGACTTTCCACTTCTCTGGCATATGTATCATCTGGATGTACTTGTACTGATAAATCATCAGCAGCATCTAGAATTTTCACTAAAAGTGGGAATGCTTCTCCGGTATTTGACGTTCTATTAAATAATTCTCCATGGTCATTCCAGGCGTCCGCTAATGTCTTATTTTTTAATGCTCCGTTAGTGATTATACTTGGACCATTAGGATGTGCAGATATCACCCAGGCTTCTCCAGTACGTTCATAAGGAATATTGTATCCAAATTGTTGTTTTAACTTTTGTCCACCCCAGATTCTTTCTTTAAAAACTGGTTCTAAAAAGATAGGTTCATTATACATTATTATTTTCCCCTCATTATTTCATCTATTTTTTAAAAACATAGTGAAGCCGCTCCGACAACACCAGCATTTTGGTTCAATTCAGCAGGGACTATTTTCGTTTCGCGACCAGCTGGACTTAATGCAAACTTGCTAACATAGTCTGTTAGAGCGTCAAATAATGGTGTACCTACTTTAGATACCCCACCTCCAATCACTATTTTTTCAGGATCAAACGAATTAATTATGGAAACACATGCTACACCAAGTGTTCGAAAAACAGTTTCAATGAAGGGGGTTATTTTTGGATGACCTTCCTTGTACAAATCAAACACTTGCTTTGTTGATAAAACTACCCCAGCAATCTCAGAACCCTTCTTAGCAATTGCAGTTCCAGAAGCAATAAATTCTAGACAACCATATTGTCCACAAGAACATTTGCCAAAAGATGGGTCAATGACTGTATGTCCAATTTCTCCAGCATTTCCATAGGATCCAGAGAGTATTTGATTATCTACAATAAACCCAGCTCCTATTCCAGTACTTATCGTTACATAAGCAAAATTACTATTTTCTTTCCCTGCCCCAAAACGCTTTTCAGCCAAAGCGGCCGCATTTGCGTCATTTTCTAATAGGACAGGTATTAAAAAATGGTTTTTTATTTGCTCCACAATTGGGATATTGACCCAATTCCTTAAATTAGGAGGACACGTAATTACTCCTAGTTTACTATCTAAAGGTCCCGGTGCTCCGATTCCAATTCCTTTTAAATCAACTATACTTAAAGGTGAATTGTGTAAAATCACTTCAACTTTTGCAATAATCCTTTTGATCATTTCAAACGGTTTTATAGATAAGTCCGTTGGTATTATCGACTTTTCGATGACTTCTCCTTCAGCAGAAACAAGTGCTATCGCAACTTTAGTACCTCCAATATCTACGCCAATGGAATACTCCATGCACTCCCCTCTTTTCATTTGTAATTTATTGTCTTTCCTTCTTTTTTAAAGCCTACTATTTCCTAACCTATAAATCAATAATAAGCTTATTTCTACATTAAAAAAGCAAAAGAAAACGTCCTAAATCAAAGGTTATCCACAACGTTATCCACAATTCCATTAAAACCACTGATATCAACAGGTTAGTCCGGTTTATGAACAGGTTCTCCACACTAGTTATCCACATATTAACATCAACATCCGCTATTTTGTGGAGGAATAAACGTTCCCTACTATATCTGGTTTTTTATCCTCAGGTTCATCCACAGCCTGTGCATAAATTCGACAGTTATCAACAAAAAAAGCTGACACCCTTTTTGGATGCCAACTTTAAGTAATTTAATATTCTTGAGCAGCTAACTCTACTGTTGTTTCAAACTTTTCGCTATCACGATAATAGGTTATTGTCATTTCGTCTCCAACTTCTTTTTCTTGATATAAGTGTTTTCTAAGTCCAATAATATTATTAATCTCGACACCGTCCAGATGAGTAATCACATCGTATTCTCTTAAGTCTGCTTGATCTGCTGGAGACATTGGTTCGATACTACGTAAATAAATGCCACCATCAACATCATCTGGTAAATTTAAGCTTCTTTCCCACTCTACTTGTGCAATATCTTCTAATGAGTATGCCTCAACACCTAAGTATGCACGCGTAACGGTTCCTACACTCTCCAATTGTTCGATGATTGGGACAGCATCATCTACTGGTATTGCAAAACCAATACCTTCTACAGATGATTGAGCAATTTTCATCGAATTTATTCCGATCAGCTGACCGTTAATATTGATGAGAGCACCACCACTATTACCCGGATTTATTGCAGCGTCCGTCTGAATTACTTCTGCTTGCCAATCAGCTCGACCATCACCATCAAAATCTTGAGGTATAGCACGCTGTTTACCACTAATAATTCCCTGGGTAACCGATCCTGATAAGTTCAGACCAAGTGGGCTACCGATAGCAATTGCGGGTTCTCCTACCTTAACATTCTCAGAATTCCCCAACTCAACTACTTTATCCACATGTGAACTATCCATCTCAAGGACAGCTAAGTCTGTGAATAAGTCACTTCCTTTTAATTCTGCACTTACTCTAGACTGATCAGATAAGACTACTTCTATTTCATCTGCACCACTAATAACATGATGATTTGTCACAACAAAGGCACTGTCATTTTCTACTTTATAAATTACACCAGATCCTGTACCAGCCTCCCCAGACCCTTGTTGTTGCCAAAAATTAGTCTGAGATTGAATATTCACAACTCCAACTACTGCGGGAGCTACATCCCCTACAATTTCAGTAATTTGTGTTGAAACATTCACATTAATATTCTGTGTTTCACCACTTGTACTATTATCTTCACCTTCATCTAATCCTTGCCTGATTTCATTACTCTCTTCCACAGGCTCAACAATGTCATATGGAAGAAGATTTGACTCTATTAAAGCAGGAAGAGCAATAGTAACCAAAAACACACCGACTACCATACCGATTATTGTCGGATATAACCAACTAGACCGATTTCGTTTAGGTTTATAATGGTTATCATAATACCCCATCTTATCAGTCCTTTCTCTTTCTTTTTTTTACGAATCTATACCTAGTTTACCTTTATACAATATAGTTTAAACTACTTCATATAAAGGTGTAGGCGTCTGGGGATCTGTATCAAGAATATCCAACCCTTTACCTACCTTAAATCCATATTCATTTAAATGATTTTCCACTGACATTCTTGCTAATTCTTTCATGTTGTTATCTTTGCTTAAATGCGCCAAATAAATACGCTTTGTATTATTGCCAATGATGTCAGTTAATGCTAGTGCACAATCTTCATTAGAAACATGTCCTGAGTCTCCAAGAATACGCCGCTTTACACTCCAAGGATAACGGCCCATTCGCAACATAGAGACATCATGATTAGATTCAAAGATAAGAGCATCTGCATTTTCAACTGTTTTTTTAATTCGTTCAGAAACGTAACCTAGGTCTGTTACAAGTGCCACTTTTTTTCCTTCATGATGAAAAGTATAGAACATTGGCTCTGCTGCATCATGTGAAACGCCAAAAGATTCAACATCAATATCTCCAAACGTTTTTATTTCTTCCATATCAAAAACAAACTTTTGATCTAAGCTAATTTTGCCTATTGAATTTTCCATTGCTTTCCACGTTTTTTCATTGGCATATATAGGTAGATTAAATCGTCTCGCAAGAATTCCTAATCCTTTTATATGATCACTATGTTCATGTGTTACTAATATTTTTGTTATTTCTTCAGGATTAATATTAGCTTCAGAAAATAACCGTTCTATTTCTTTACCACTTAAACCCGCATCAACTAGTATTTTTTCCTTTTCCGTTCCAATATAAAATGCATTCCCCGTACTCCCAGAGGCTAGTACACTAAAACCTAATGTCATTATTTCTCCACTCCATTATTACCTATAGTTGTTGTTAATTGAGCAATCATCTCATCAATTAACTCCGCTTTATCAATCTCTTCTTCGCTTACACTTAATAATTCGATATTGTCGGTTGTTGTAAGCTTGACCACTTCAAGAAATTCCGTTATCGTCTCTTCAAGAAAACTATTCCATTCTCTTGGATAATAGTGCCCTTCGATTCCATTTACAAAATAGTTTTGTTCTTCTTCATTTCCATTTTCTACTTTAATTCGCCATGTAGGATTTAACACTTGTTCCCCGTCCGATGAAGTGACTAGATTATGATAACCTAATTCATTGTCCAATACGGTATCTCCTGATTTGATTATACCTTGATTGTGATAGAGCGTGGACACGGCATCAATTGCTTTTCCTAGTACCTTCTCCTCACTCTTATTTTTCTCAACCATTTCTGTTTGTATATAGGAAACCATTTCATCGTCATCATTTAATTGGATTAATACTACACCATTTTTATTAAAGTAAATCGGTAAGCCCATATTTTGGAATAGTATCACGATATTGGTATCCTCATCCTTCTCCCAAAAAGTATAATTGCCACTATTCAGCAATTTTCCTTGTAAACTTTCAACCGGGGCACCCTTATCTACATCAGCAAGATTAATTTCAACAGGAGTTATTAATTTAGAAAAAATAATATTTTCGTTTATGATTATTTTTTCTTGATTAGGAATCGCATCTAATGTGCTTAAATCCTCTTCTGAAAAGTTATTTCTAGAAGCTGTAATAAGCGGTGCTCTTCTTACCTCATCAAGTAAGTCATCCAAACCATTCACATTTAATCGCAGATATTCCTCGTTTGTTGAGTCCCGAGGGAGTAAACCTAATTCTGATTCACGGCTATCCATAAACTGCATGATTAAGAATACATCAAGGATTAAGAAGCATATAATAAATAGAGTTTTAATTTGACCCCATTGCATTATGAACGCCTCCTACTTTTTGATCTAGTGGTATGAATTCTGACCATCCACTATAGTCTTTTATAAACCACGTAGGTGTCAGCTTAAAATACTGGTCAAATTCCCCTTCTTCAAGTTTGTAACCTAAAGCAACATCTAATATTGTTTTTGACTTATACTCAGGACTATTTTCCAATGTGCTTATTATACTGTCTACATCTTCTAACGTTTTCTTATTTACTTGATATGCATCATCTAATTGAATTAACGGTCGACTATATTTATAAATATTTTGGTTATTCCACGTTACAGATATTACAGATAATTCATTACTTTTATAGACCGGAAAACCCGAATATACACGGCGGAATTGTACTGTTTTTGAACTCTGATTTAACTCAGATAAAACGAATTCGTACTTGCCTTCACTAGTCCAACCATTATGATCGTTAATAAATTTTAGTGTTTGATCAAGCAATTCTGTACCTTCCAAATTTTCTTCCGTGATATCTGAATTAACCATATCTGTAAATTCCATATACTTTTCATCATAATAAATCATTTCTCTATCACCATCTGTAAAACGTTCAACTTTAGGGATTTCTTCTGCACTAATTACATTGGACGGATTCGTAAATAAAACTGTTTTTAATGGTTCTATAGGAATAATTCGATATCGAAATGCTAATTCTTTCATATCTACTTTATTTGGTAGATATACCACTTGATCATTATTAACTTCATATGGGATATAATCAATAGGACTTTCTTCACCAGAATTGTAAGTGTTTAACACTTCATTGATTTCGTCTTCTGGGTTTTGAATGTTTGCACTTATCGTAATATCACTTTGGGCGCTTTTAAAAATCACTTGCCTTTCTGATATATCCTTATTTAAGGAGACATAAATACGATCAAAAGAACTATTTGGCAAACTTGTAGTTTCATCAACAGTAAATACATCTGCTATAATATCTGCGGGAAGTTCTGTTGGAAATATCAATTCTACATAAGGGCTATCATATTTTTGTAAACCCTCACCACTATAGTCCGTATTAAAATCATATAAAGACCAACTTTGCATTTGTTCATATAATTGCTTTTCTTTTGATTTATCCGCATAGCCAGTATGCTCATTTCCTTCTAGATGGTAAATAACATTAAAAGGTTGGACAATATTTTTTTTAGTTTCTTGTTCCCCATTTGTAAATATGGCCTCCATTGCTTCTTCATTATCATCATTTGGTTCTATATTTGGTTGATAATTCCAAATGGCTAATGTTAACAAGAAGCTAAGCCCAATTAAACAAGCTAAAATAACTGTTTTTACAGTTTCTGATTTCATTATCGATTCCCCCGCTTTCTATTAATAAGCGGTAACGTAAAGAGAACGGTCGTCCCTTTTCCTTCTTGACTTTCTGCCCATATTTGTCCATGATGAGATTCTATTATTTCTTTAGCTATTGCTAAACCAAGTCCTGTTCCCCCTAATTCTCTTGACCTTGCTTTGTCCGCACGATAAAAACGTTCAAAAATTTTGTCCAATTTTTCCGTTGCTATCCCAACTCCTTGGTCAGTGATACTCACTTTCACTTTTTGCCTAACCCTTATAATACGTACTTTTATTTTGCCGCCTTTAGGTGAATACTTGATTGCATTTGAAATGATATTATCCACAACTTGTATTATTTTGTCTTTATCCAACCATATAAATAAGCTGTCTTTCGGCAATTGTCTCTCTATAATTATATTTTCATTTTTATTCATTTCAAATCGGTCAATAATATGGTGAAAGAACGATACAATATTTACTCGTTCTTTGTATACGGATTGTTCTTTGTGATCCATCTTAGATAACTGGAGCAAGTCACTCACTAAACGAATCATGCGTTCTGTTTCGTTTTGTGTCACTTCTAAAAAGCGTGGGGCAATTTCTTTATCTTCCCATGCTCCATCTGTTAAAGCTTCTAAGTAACTTCTCATTGTTGTTAGAGGTGTCCGTAACTCGTGTGATACATTAGACACAAACTCTCTTCGCTCTCGCTCGACTTTTTCTTGTTCGGTAACATCACTAATAACCGTAATTAAGCCATTTAATTCATCATTTTCATCCATCACGACGGAGAAATTGGCTTTTATCAAGAAAAATTCATCATCATCACTAAAGTCAATGGTGATTGAACCAGTTTCTTGGAAATCTAACAAATCAACCACTTGCTCTTCTAATTGTAAGACATCGATTAATTGTTTTCCTTTAATTTCTTTAAATGTCTTACCCATTAAATTAGATGCCGGTCCATTCATTAACGTAACAGCTCCTGTTTCATCTGTCGCGATTACGCCATCAGACATATTAGATAGGACAGAGCTTAACTTTCTCCGTTCTTCTTCTGTTGTATGATTTGCTTGTCTTAATTTATCATTCATATCATTAAATGATGTCGCGAGTTGACCTATCTCGTCACCACCATAGACATTTACTTTTTGAGAGAAGTCCCCAGTCGACATAATCATTGCCTGTTTTCGCATTTCACTTATTGGCTTAGTTATCGCCCTTGCCACTAAAATACCTACAAAAGCAGAGATGATAACCGCCAGGATTGTACCGTTTAAGAAAATACGATTAATGTTTTCAAGTTGGTTATAAACATCTTCCATCGAAGCCTCGGTATAAATAGCGCCCACTAGATCTTTATCTTGCTTTTCAAGCGGAACAATCTTAACAAACATTCTGTGACCTGTACTCGTATCTGTTACTATCGTTTCTCTTCCTTGTCCATAACGAGCTGCCATCGTAATCCCGTTCTCCCCAGGTACCCGTTTGCCAATCAAGTTTTGTTGATTAATTGCGCCAATTACACGGTTCTGTGTATCAATCACTTGTAAAACAGTAAATACTTCACCATTACGATATGAATCTAGAATTGTTTTTATCGATTCCTCTAATGAAGGTTCATCTTCATCTTCTGAACGTTCTTTGTTAAACTCAGCTATCAGGTTATACTTAAGGACTTCTGTACGTTCATCAATATTAACTCTGAACTTTTCCATTAGGCTTTCTTCTAAATTCTGGGCAAAGTATGAACCCATTACTTGAATTGCTAACAATAAAAGTAAAATAAAAACAATGATTATTTTAAATTGTATCGACTGGAAAAAGCTAACTTTCTTCATATAAACTACTCCTGCTCAGGATTCCGTAAATAATAACCTACACCTCTCCTAGTGACAATCCAAAGAGGATTACTCGGGT
The DNA here is from genome assembly GCF_030282825.1 of Aquibacillus rhizosphaerae. Lineage (GTDB taxonomy): Bacteria > Bacillota > Bacilli > Bacillales > Amphibacillaceae > Aquibacillus_C > Aquibacillus_C rhizosphaerae. The sequence goes on along the minus strand of NZ_JASTZU010000036.1, from coordinate 52,161 downwards.
AATCTTCAATCTTCTCTCTTAATCTCCTAACAGTGACATCTACTGTTCGTACATCACCATAATAATCATAGCCCCATACCGTTTCTAATAGATGCTCCCTCGTCATCACTTGTCCAATATGTCGAGCTAAATAATGAAGTAGTTCAAACTCACGATGAGTTAGCTCTATTTCTTTACTATTTTTCGATACTGTATAGGCATCAGGATGAATCGTTAACGATCCAATGTTTATATCCTTATTAACACGGTCATCTTCTGTAGGCGCTTGTTGCTGACGTCTCAGGTTTGCTTTTACCCGAGCAATCACCTCACGATTACTAAATGGTTTAGTTACATAGTCATCGGCACCTAACTCTAACCCTAACACCTTATCTATTTCAGAATCTTTTGCTGTTATCATAATAATTGGCATTGTGTACTTTTTACGAATTTCTCTACAAACTTCATTACCATCTTTATTTGGTAACATAATATCTAATAAAAGAAGATCAGGCTTTTCTTGTTCCGTTTTTTGGATAGCTTCATCACCATCATAAGCACAAATAACCTTATACCCTTCTTTTTCAAGGTTGAATTTCAAAATATCTGCAATCGGTTTTTCATCATCAACAACTAGTATTTTTTGACTCATAACCACACATCCTTTTCAGGCTTTATTAACCTTTATTCTATCGTACTTTACAGTAAATGTCTTTTTTTATTCCTAAGGAAAGATTAACCTATCCATATTATATAATCTAATTGAAATCTAGAAGTGCGGGCACTTTATTATATTAGATTACTTATTCTATAATTCTGGCTAAGTGAACACTATAATCGATACTCTGATTACAAAAACGATCTTCATTAGCAAGACCTCTTACAAATAAGCATTTGTGATTCAGCTCCCCCAATAAAGCGCAGTTAGACATAACTTGTATAAAAACCCTTGTTGCATTTGCAACAAGGGTTTTATCTTTACCAATTCAGGGTATTATTCTATATAACTATTAAAACATACTGTTTGGATTAACTAATGATCCATTATTGTACACTTCAAAATGTAAATGGATACCGGTTGAATCGCCAGTAGAACCCATTACACCAATCGTAGAACCTTTTGTGATTGTTTGTCCAGCACTCACATCTATAGATGAAAGGTGTGCATAAACCGTTTTGTATCCATTATTATGATTAATTACAATTTTATTACCGTAACCACCATCATCCCATCCTGCAGATTCTACTGTTCCATTATCAACTGCAAGAATAGAACGATTACTTACACCAGCAATGTCCATACCTTTATGGTAGGAGCCCCATCTTTCACCCATATGACTGCTCACATAGCCACCGACTGCAGGCCAATGAAATTGTCCAGATCCTCTTGAAGGGACTACTTTTGTACCCTTTATGATAATCTCTTTCACAGGTTCTTTTGTGATACTTTCTTTTACAATTTCTTTTGAAGTAATATTACCATTCACCATTTCCAATGCATAATGAACTTCTTTTTTGCCACTTTGTCCTTCTTGTTTAACTTTTTCGTCACCTTTATATAAATCATCTGATTCAACAATTTCTTTTTCATAACTAATTTCTTCTTCTACAAGCTTTTCTTCTTTAACCATTACATTTACAAAAGGTTCATATGCTGTCACATTAATTTCTTGTCCAATTTGCAAAACTGACTCTTCGTTTAGTGATGGATTTAATTCTAAAATTGTTTTTATATCTAAATCATATTTTCCAGCTATTGCACCTAGTACTTCGCCTTCTTCAACCTTATGTTTCTTATCCTCTAATGTACCTTTTTCAAGTAATGTATTTCCTTCTTCTTCAGTTAAAACTTCTTCGGGCAGAACTTTTCCTTCCGAAAATGAAACTTCTTTTGATAATTGAACGTCTATTACATTAGAATCTCCTACACTTAAAGTAGTTTCCGTTTTTTCTTCGTCTGATTGTTTTTCTAATTTTTCGATGATCTCAAGATCTACATATTTTGCTTTAAAATGGTTTAGAGTTGCTTCAGCAGCTTCTTTATCTTTAAAGTAACCTAACACTTTATCTCCAATTTTTAATTCATAAGCGTTAACTTTAATAGATAGTTCATCATCTAGCACATCAATAACTTCTTTATTAGAATCCTCTGGATTAAAAACTTTTTCCTCTACATATGAAATCTCTTCGCCGACAGCAAATGAGTAGTCTTCATAATTCTTTTCTTGTTCATCTATTAATTTATCAACGTGTGATTGGATTACTTCTTTACTATCTACAGTTCCTACATGCTCTCCATCTATATATACATGAAATATAGTTGATAGCTCACTATCATCAGCGTATGCGACATTAAATGTTATTCCTAAACCTAGTACGGTAGTAAGTGCTGTTTTCTTAATAAGTCCCATAGACTTTGTTGATGGTACAGACGGATATTTAGCACCCATGGTATTCTTCCACATGTTACAGTCCTCCTAATATCTTTCCTTCACTCATGTATGTATCATCACGAATAATAATCTATTTAAAGTATAGTAGTTTAATAATGAGTAAAAATTTTCTAATCTATTTAATTCCTTTCTTAATCTACCATAGAACTAGTAGTGATTAAACAGTTTTAAAACGAATGTAATACAACTGTATAATAACTTCCAAAATTCCCCTAAAATCAGTTAATTATTCTATTTTAGTGCATTTTTTTTGACTTTTTCTTGAATTATCTCTAGTTTTTGCATACATAGATTGCAGTAATGTTACAAACTATTTAAAATCACTACTATTTAACGGTTTATTACACCTATTTATTGTAATAATTTAGTCCTTTTTCTTAAAACAATGTACTTTTTCCGTTTTTAGACACTAAAAAACCTGTCGAAGTTTTACCCTCAACAGGTTTTCATGATTTAACTATATACACTTCTAACTATGTTAGTCTGCTTACGATCTGGTCCAACCGAGAAAATGGATAATGGAATCTGTGTTAATTGCGATATTCTTTCTAAATAATGCCTCGCATTTTCTGGAAGCTCATGTAGGTTACTTACTCCAGTTAAATCCTCCGTCCATCCAGGCATCTCTTCATATACTGGTTCACATTCAGCTAACATCGTTAAACTTGCTGGAAATTCATTTATAATTTCCCCTTTGTAACGATAAGCTGTACATATTTTTAATGTTTCTATACCAGTCAAGACATCAATAGAGTTTAACGATAAATCTGTTATGCCACTAACACGACGGGCATGACGTACAACTACACTATCAAACCATCCAACTCGTCGTGGTCGACCAGTGGTTGTTCCGTATTCATTGCCGACTTCTCTAATTTTATCACCGATCTCATTTTGTAACTCTGTTGGAAACGGACCGTCACCGACTCGAGTTGTGTAGGCCTTTGATACACCAACTACATGATCAATTTTTGATGGGCCAACACCTGAACCAATTGTCACACCACCAGCAATAGGGTTAGACGATGTTACAAATGGATACGTACCTTGGTCAATATCCAACATAACGCCTTGTGCTCCTTCAAATAGGACGCGTCTTCCCTCATCCAAGGCATCGTTTAGAACTACTGAGGTATCACATACATAATGAGCAATTTCTTGGCCATATTGGTAGTATTCTTCAAGAATATCCTCTACTTTAATCAAGTCTGTTTCATAGACCTTTTCAAACAAGCGATTTTTTTCTCTGAGGTTTTGCTCAAGTTTTTCTTGAAATGCTTGTTTATCCATCAAGTCTGCAATTCTAATTCCAACTCTTGCAGCTTTATCCATGTACGCTGGACCAATGCCTTTTTTTGTCGTTCCTATTTTATTTACACCCTTTTCTTCTTCTTGAAGCTCATCTAATTTTAGATGATAGGGTAGAATAACATGGGCTCTATTACTAATTCTTAAGTTGTCAGTACTTACTCCTTTGTCATGAAGATACTTTAGTTCCTCGACTAAGGCTTTTGGATCAATGACCATCCCATTTCCTAGTACACAGGTTTTGTCATTAAAAAAGATCCCTGATGGAATCAAATGTAATTTATATGTAATCCCGTCAAATTTAATCGTGTGACCCGCATTGTTTCCACCTTGATATCGCGCAACCACTTCTGCGTTTTGAGAAAGGAAGTCTGTAATCTTTCCTTTACCTTCATCACCCCATTGGGTTCCAACAACTACTACTGAGGACATTCACGGCACCTCCGCCAAACCAATTTTTTATTGATAACAAAGTAATTTTACCAATCAATATTTAACATGTCAATGAAGTTTACGAACAATATTATCAACTGGATATAATTCGTTCGTGTTTTATGGCATAATCACTTCCACACCACTTTATCATAGTAAAATGATAAAGTGCAGTTTGTAAATAATAAAGCTGCCTCGAGAAAATACTCGGGCAGCTTTATTATTTCATACTTATGCTCCACTACCTGCTCCCACAGGCGGAATATCACTTTCCTGATAACGATGGTCTAAATCTACGAACTTATTATATTCCTTTACAAAGGCAAGCTCGACCGTTCCTACAGGGCCATTACGCTGTTTTGCTAAAATAATTTCAATTATATTTTGCTTCTCAGATTCTTTATCATAGTAATCATCTCTATATAAAAACCCTACAATGTCAGCATCCTGCTCGATACTTCCTGATTCACGTAAGTCAGACATCATCGGACGTTTATCCTGTCTAGACTCTACACCACGTGAAAGCTGTGACAAAGCTATTAATGGTACGTTTAGCTCTCTTGCCAAGCCTTTTAAGGAACGTGATATATCAGAAACTTCTTGTTGACGGTTCTCTCCTGGTTTACCACTACCTGCTATTAATTGTAAGTAATCTATGAGTATCATTCCTAAACCGTGTTCCTGTTTTAGACGGCGACATTTAGATCGAATATCATTAACCCGTATACCTGGCGTATCATCAATATAAATGCCAGCATTTGAGAGACTTCCCATTGCCATTGTCAGCTTTCCCCAGTCCTCCGGTTCTAAGCTACCCGTTCTAAGACGTTGAGCGTCAATATTACCCTCCGCACAAAGCATACGGTTTACAAGTTGTTCTGCACCCATCTCTAAACTAAATATCGCTACATTTTCATCTGTTTTTATTGCCACGTTTTGCGCAATATTAAGTGCAAAAGCTGTTTTACCTACAGAAGGACGCGCTGCCACGATAATTAAATCATTACGCTGGAAACCAGATGTTATTTTATCAAGGTCTCTAAAACCTGTTGGTACACCTGTAACATCAGCATGATTATGATGTAATTGTTCAATGTTATCATAGACTTCTATCAAAACATCTTTAATATTTTTAAATGCTCCTGAATTTTGTCGGTGCGATACTTCTAATATCTCTTTTTCTGCATCATTCAGAACATCTTCTACCTCGTCTTCTCTGGAAAAACTATTGGAGACAATATCTGTTGCTGTTCTAATCAACCTTCGAAGTAAGGCTTTTTCCTCAACTATTTTACAATAGTAACTAACGTTAGCTGCAGTTGGTACTGAATTTGCTAAATCACTTAAATAGGAAACTCCACCAACTTCATCTAGTATTCTAGCATTTGAGAGTGCAGTCGTTACGGTAACAAGATCTATTGGTTCACCCTTATCAGACAAATTTAACATTACACCGAATATTCGCTGATGACTTGCGCGATAGAAATCTTCTGGCATTAATAGTTCAGACGCACTTGAAAGAGCTTCTTGTTCTAAAAAAATAGCACCAAGTACTGCTTGTTCGGCTTCAATATTATGTGGGGGTGTTCGATCATTCCATTCTTCACTCATGAATTTGCTCCTTTCCTTTAATGATTGTAGCAAGGTTATTACTAGTCACAACAAAAGCGAATAAATAAGAGCTTCTTATTCTATGATTATTAAAAAATAGAATTAAAAAGTTTTAATTAAAATAATTAAACTAGTAATGGGAGGGGTTAACCCTCCCATTACTTCACTTCCGTTACATGCACTTTTATAATCCCTGTTACTTCAGGGTGAAGTTTAACAGGTACATCTGTATAACCCAATGCTCGAATAGGGCTGTCCAACTCTATTTTTCGTTTATCCATTTTAATTTTATGTTTCTTGTTTAGTTCATCTGCAATTTGTTTACTAGTTATTGAGCCGAATAAGCGTCCTGCATCACCAGATTTCGCCTTTATGTCAACTTCAATATTAGCTAGTTTTTCTTTTAATTGTTTTGCCTCATCTAATTCTTCTTGTTCTAATTTCTTTTCTTTATTTTTTTGCGCTTCAAGTACTTTAACATTACCACCAGTAGCTTCTACAGCTAAATTATTTTTCAATAAATAATTACGTGCATAGCCGTCGGGTACGTTTTTCATTTCTCCCTTTTTACCTTTTCCTTTTACATCCTCTGTAAATATTACTTTCATTCCGAATCCCCTCCAAAATACTCATCTATAATATCTTTTAATTGATCACAAGCATCCTCTACGGTTGTATCATCTAACTGTGTAGCTGCGTTTGTTAGATGTCCACCACCGTTCATTTTTTCCATAATAACTTGCACATTAACGTCACCGAGTGATCGTGCACTTATACCGATACGGCCATCTTTTCTTTTAGAAATAACAAAGGATGCCACTATTCCGCTCATTGTTAATAACGTATCTGCTGCTTGAGCAATAATAACAGGACCATATGTTTTGGTTGAATCTCCAATAGAAATTGCTATACCGTCACGATATATTTTAGTACTTTCGATTAGATGACTTCTTTCTACATAGATATCCAAGTCTTCTTTCATAAACTTCTGTACAAGTACCGTATCCGCACCTTTAGACCTTAGATAGGATGCAGCATCAAACGTTCGCGTACCCGTTCTTAGCGTAAAACTTTTAGTATCGACAATAATACCTGCCAATAATGCTGTAGATTCTAACATATTTAATTTTAAATTTTTTGGTTGATATTCCAATAATTCTGTAACTAACTCAGCTGTTGAAGATGCATAGGGTTCCATATAAACCAGCGTTGGATGATCGATAAATTCTTCAGCTCTTCGATGATGATCAATAACAACCACATGTTCTGTTTTACTTAGAAGTTTCTCTTCTGCGACTAAAGAAGGCTTATGGGTATCAACAACAACAAGCAATGTGTTCTTTGTGACCATATCCAGTGCTTTTTCAGGTTCAATAAAATTAGACCATAGCTCTTCGCTTTTTTGAATTTCTTCCACTAACCGTTGCACACCAGTATCTACGTCGTTCCTATCTAAAATAATATGACCGTTCACTCCGTTTACTTCTGCAACCTTCAAAATACCAATGGCTGCACCGATAGAGTCCATATCCGGCGATTTATGACCCATAATTAATACCTGATCGCTTTCCTGAACCAATTCTTTTAATGCATGTGAGATAACTCGTGCCCTTACTCGTGTTCGTTTTTCCATTGGATTCGTTTTTCCACCATAAAATCTTACCTTACCAGACTCTTCTTTAATAACTACTTGATCTCCACCACGACCAAGAGCTAAATCTAAACTAGATTGAGCTAACTCACCTAAACTTGGAAGAGAAACACCGCCGAGTCCAACACCTATGCTTAATGTCAAAGGTACGTTTTTATCAGAAATAAGTTCACGTACTTCATCTAGAATTTCAAACTTTGATTTTTCTAATTGATTTAGTATTTGTTGATTCATCACTGCCAGAAAACGTTCTTGCGATGTTCGCTTTAAATATATCCCATATTCTTGAGACCAATCATTTAAAATAGAAGTGACTTTAGAGTTAATCTGGCTCTTTGCAGTATCGTCCATTGCTTGTGTAATTTCTTCATAGTTATCTAAGAAAATGATACCTAATACAGTTTGTTCATTATGGTATAAGTTTTGAATTTCTGTCTGTTTCGTTCGATCGAACAAATATAAAAGTCGTTCGTCTTTTTTGGTTAATGTTTGAAACTCGTATCCTTCTAAAGGTATCCAAATTTCATCTCTTTCCTCTTTAACCATTGGAATAAGGTCACTAGATAACTCGTTTAAAGATTTACCAACTAATGTTTCATCGTTGGTGAATTTACTCATATAGGGATTTGTCCATTCAATTATATAATCTTCACTATATAGAACAATTCCAATTGGCATTTCTAATAAAGCTTCTTGACCTACTTTTTTCACCCGGTAAGAAAGCGTCGTGATATACTCTTCTGTCTCACTAATTAAGTTTTTTTCTGTTCGAATACTATAGTATAAAGAAGCCAACAATAGCACTGTCATTATTATCCCTAAGATCCATTGGTAATAAAAAATAAATCCTAATAAGATTAGAGAAATAAAATAAATCACCCATAAATGACTACTCATAATTGGCTTTTTAAAAAAATCTGGCATTAAGTTCAGCTCCTATAAGCTATACATATTTAAGTAAAAGCTTATTTTGAATTACTTATTCTGTCCCTTAAAGAAAAACCTAAATCAATTATACCTAAGATTCTAATGATATAAAGACCTATAAAAGGAATTATAATAGAAAATATAATAGCAATTATTGGTATAGCAATGGAAATCCCTTTTTTGTGGGCATAAAACAATATAAATGAATAGCCTTGTAGCACAATTAACAAACCTGCTAAGTGAAACACATTCATTACTCCTAAATACATCATACTACCCTGTTCCATCGGAAACAATGTCAATAAAATTGCAAAAAAGAAGATCCAAATCATTACTTTTGGTAATTTAAAATCTCTAAATACTGGAAAGTAAAGTTTGTTTCCCTTAATTCGGTTTAGTATTTTATAGCTAATCCATTGAGAGATGAATCCTATCAGCATTGCAGCCATAACCAAAATAAAAGGAATTAAGTTCAGAATCTGATACATTTGTTCTTCTAATTGTTCCAATACCTCTTCTGATGTTTCCATACCAAATCCTTCTAATATTTGTTTACTTGTTTCTAATGACTCATCGATTGTTAAGCTAAATTGTTCTATTAAATTTACACTAAATAAAACTTGAATCAAAATAAAAACTACTAGAAACGAAATAACAAATCCAAGTGTGCCACGAGCCCAAGTTTCATATGCTGTTAATTTTTGATATATTGCTAATCCAACCATAATACCACCGATTCCTGCTACGATTGTAAAAGGGATCGATACACTGGAAATAAATAAAGAAATACATAGAACGAAAAAGAATACAATACTTGATGGCCTCCATCCGTATTTTGCTGAAAAAACAACAAACGGAATAGGCAAAATAAATATAGTTAATAATTCAATTCCAGGCAATATCAACGTAATTAATAATGATACAATATATAGAGCACCTAATAGCATGCCATCCTTTAACATCTTCGAATTACCCATCAAATAGTAACACCTCTTTATCATCTTCTTCAATCGGTAGAAAAAGCACAGCTACCCGAGCTGTGCTTTTAAAAATTTTCAATAGTAATTAACAAGCAAGTATAATTAGTTTACCCATTGATTATAAACGATGAAAGACTATTAACACAAATCTTTCTATTTCCAATTTAAATGACAAACTTAAGCTGATTTTTAATCATAAATCAAATCCATACAATTGGGATTCGTCATTATCCCGAAATATGATAGTTAATCATAATAGAATGCGCTACGGTAGCAAAGTATTTAAAAATCGATAAAAGCACCCGTTACATCGTCTGAATTTTTAAAAAATATTGAAATTAACTATAACTTATTTATAATAATATGAGTAGATGATACATTTTTAAGTGCAATTTTTTACTATACATAATTATTTGCGGAGGAATTAGAATGATAAAAACTATTATTTTTGATCTCGATGATACATTATTGTGGGACAAAAAAAGTGTAAAAAAAGCCTTTATCGCAACTTGCAAATTGGCTGAAAAGAAATATGGAATTAATCCAGAACTTTTAGAAAATGCAGTTAGAGAACAAGCAAGTAAGCTATATGCATCTTATGAAACTTATAGCTTTACACAAATGATAGGAATTAACCCCTTTGAAGGACTTTGGGGTAACTTTTTAGATGATGAAGAGAACTTTCGCAAAATGAGCGAAATTGTACCTGCTTATCGAGTAGAATCATGGACAAAGGGATTACAAGCTCTTGGCATTAATGATGAGGAATTTGGATATGAACTGGCGGAACAATTTCCTATACAACGAAAGAAACATCCTTATGTATATGAAGAAACGTTTGATGTTTTAGATCAATTAAAAAACAATTATCATTTGCTCCTTTTAACAAATGGTTCGCCTGATTTACAACAAACCAAACTTAAAATTACTTCTGAATTAAAAGATTACTTTGATCAAATAATTATTTCTGGTGATTTTGGTCGTGGAAAACCTGATCCTACCATATTCAACCATGCTTTGCATACGATTCAATCGGACAAAGAAGAGGCCATTATGGTTGGTGATAATTTAATGACTGATATTCTTGGTTCTAACCGAGCAGGAATTAAAAATGTTTGGATAAACCGAGAAAATAAACAACCAAATGACGTAGTTCCAACTTATGAAATAAGTAATTTAAATCAACTCTTCCCTATCTTAGAAAAATTAAATCAATAAAACAAGCAGTCAGGTATTTAAGATAACCTGACTGCTTGTTTTTTCTCATCAATATTAATTTTACTTGTTAGTTAGATTAGTATTATCAACTCTAGTTTTATAACTCGATTGCAGTAACACCATAAATATCTGCTAATTGATTTAATTGATTTAGTTCATCTAGATCCAAATGCTTGTCGATTGTCAATAACATAATCGCTTCTCCACCAACATCGGATCTTCCAACCTGCATCGTAGCAATATTTGTTTCTTGCTCAGCCAATAAACTACCTACTCTACCAATTGCACCCGGTTGGTCTTTATGTCTTATGAATACAATATGTCCTGAAGGAATAAAATCAACGCTATACGTATCCACTTGAACAATTCTAGCACCAAGGCCATTTAATAGTGTACCTGCTACCATTCTAGTTCCTTTAGTTGTCTTCACTTCTACTTTTAATAGATTTGTAAACCCTTTTGAAGTGTTAGTTTTATGTTCATTAATCAAAATTCCCTTTTTCTCTGCTAAGAAAGAAGCATTTACATCATTGACATGTTCCCCTAAATGACGTTTCAAAAGACCCTTTATTGTATTTCTTGTCAGAGGGGCTACTTCTACTTCTGCAAGTTTGCCAGAATAGTATATATTAATCTCTTCAATTACTCCTTCTGTTAAATACGTTAAAAATGTACCTAGTTTTTCGGATAAGTGAAAATATGGTTCGATTTTTCTCATAACCTCTTTCGGCACAGATGGCAAATTCACAGGATTTCTTGCAAGTCCACCACTTAAAAAGTTTGCCACATCCTCACTAACATCTATAGCCACATTCTCCTGAGCTTCTACAGTACTTGCTCCTAGGTGTGGCGTTGCAATTACTTCTGGTAACTCAAGAAGCTTATGGTTTACAGCTGGTTCTTGTTCAAACACGTCTAGTGCTGCTCCAGCTACCTTTTTATTCACTATTGCTTCATATAAAGCATCTTCATCAATAATTCCACCACGCGCACAATTAACAATCTGAACGCCATCTTTCATTAATTCAAAAGCTGCTTTATTTATTAAATGTTTTGTTTCTTTTAACAGTGGTGTATGGACAGTAATAAAATCAGCTTTTCTAACCACATCTTCAACTGTACCATAATCAACACCCATTTGATCAGCTTTCTCTTCAGTTAAAAAGGGATCATAAGCAATGATATTCATACGTTGACCTTTTGCACGAGTAGCAACTTCTGCACCAATTCTTCCCAAACCTATGACACCTAATGTTTTTCCTTTCAATTCGACCCCAACGTGAGATTTACGATCCCACTTTTGATTTTTTAACGCATAAAATGCCTGGGGGATTTTTCGTGCTAGAGACATTAACATGGCCATCGTATGCTCTGCAGCTGAATTGGTATTACCATCTGGCGCATTTACGACAATAACCCCGTGTTCTGTTGCTGCATCTAAATCAATATTGTCAACGCCAACCCCAGCTCTACCAATAATTTTTAACTTTGAAGCTTTTTCAATAATTTCCTTTGTTACTTTTGTTTGACTTCTTACCAATAAAGCATCGTATTTCCCAATCTCTTCAGCTAATTGTTCTGGTGATAAATCTGTGGAAACAACAACCTCTATATTATCTGCAGCTTCTAATGGTTGAATTCCTTCTTCACTCAATGGGTCACTTATTAATACTTTAAATGTCATATGTGTAAAGCCTCCTATTTTTTATTTATCATAATAAATTTCAAAATACCAATTTTGTCGTAGATGACTGAATATGGTCATGATGAGATTGACTCATTAACTAACCTTTTTAAAAAAAATTAAAAAAACCTTCCACCCCCTACATTTAAGTAAGGGGCGAAAAGTTGGAACTTACGCGGTACCACCCTTTTTCACTGTTAAACTACAACAGTCTTCATTGGTATCATGCATAACGAGCATGAGCCGTACAAACCTACTAAATTCAGTCTGTCTATTCCGAAGTGCTATCCATTGCTAGGAAACACTGGTTTACACCAACCACCAGCTCTCTATAGTTCCTTATTCAATGCACCTGTCTTCATCTAAATATTTATTAATAATTTTGAATTTTCATTTATCATAGCAGATTTAAAATGATTGTCAACATATATTACAAAGTATTTTAGTTGAAAACGTTTTAGTCTATCAAAGTTGTGTCAATTTTTCAAACTTCAATATAAGAAAAGCACTTAATGCCTTCGAAATACAAAAAAAACCTACTAGAATTTAGTTAGTTAGACTAACAAATCCTAGTAGGTAGGTTTTTTATTATTAATCGTTCACATATGGTAATAATGCCATTTGACGAGAACGTTTAATTGCTCTTGTTAATTTACGTTGATATTTTGCAGATGTTCCAGTTACACGACGAGGAAGAATTTTTCCACGTTCAGAAACGAAACGTCTTAGCAAATCAACATCTTTATAATCGATATGTGTAATTCCGTTCGCTGTGAAGTAACACACCTTACGACGTTTTGCACGACCACGACGAGCTGCCATAGAGTTAACCTCCTTTGCTTAAGAGTTCATATTAAAAGGGTAAATCATCGTCAGAAATATCAATAGGCTCACCGTTATTTCTAAACGGATCCTCTTCATTTGAATTATTATAATTATTATTGTTGTTAGGGTTCTGGTTAGATTGGTTCTGATTAGGACGAGATCCTGAAGATCCTTGCCCACCACCTGGATTACTACCTTTTGTCTCAAGGAATTGTACAGAGTCTGCTACTACTTCCGTAATAAACACTCTCTTTCCATCCTGACCTTCAAAACTACGTGTTTGTAATCTTCCATCAACACCTACCATGCTACCTTTATTCATAAAGTTTGCTAGGTTTTCTGCTGGACGTCTCCATACAACACAGTTTATGAAATCTGCTTCTCTTTCTCCTTGTTGATTAGAAAAAGGTCTGTTTACAGCTAAGGTAAAGTTGGCTACTGCCACGCCATTTGGTGTATAGCGTAAATCTGGATCCTTAGTTAATCTGCCAACGAGTACGACACGATTCAACATCAGACCACTCCTTATTGTTCGTCGTTACGAATTGCAATGTGACGAATTATGTCATCAGAGAACTTCGCTTGACGATCGAATTCATTAATTGCATTTTGATCACCTTTAAAGGTAATTAGAACATAGTAACCATCTCGAAAATCATTGATTTCATAGGCAAGACGCTTCTTACCTTTTTCTTCAACTTTTACGATTTCCGCACCATTATCAGAAAGGATTGTGTTAAAACGCTCAACTAAAGCTGTTTGCGCTTCTTCCTCGATATTTGGGCGGATGATGTACATAATTTCATAATCTCTCATCCGTTTGCACCTCCTTTTGGACTTAACGGCTCCTTTTTCGATAAAGGAGCAAGGAGTAATATATGTTAATTACTCACAATGATGTATTATATCAAAGATGTATATAAAGTGCAAGGCTTGTCAAATTATTATTACACTACCTATACTATGATCCAAACTTACACATTAAAACGGAAATGAATTACATCGCCGTCTTTCACCAAATATTCTTTACCTTCTAAACGCACCTTACCTTTGTCTCTTGCTGCAGCCATCGAACCAGTATCAACAAGATCAGTATATGAAACAGTTTCTGCTCTAATAAAACCACGTTCAAAGTCAGTATGAATAATACCAGCAGCTTGTGGCGCCTTTATTCCTTTTATAAACGTCCATGCCCTTACTTCTTGTTCCCCTGCTGTAAAGTATGTTGCTAAACCTAGAAGCTGATAGGTTGCTCTAATTAATTGATCTAAACCTGATTCAGAAATACCAAGTTCCTCTAAGAACATTTCCTTTTCTTCACCATCTAGCTCTGCAATTTCAGATTCTACTTTAGCACTAATAACAATTACTTCTGCGGATTCATTTTTTGCAAACTCTTTTACTTTTAAAACATTTGGATTCTCATCGGCTTGAAGCAGCTCATCTTCTCCTACATTTGCCACATAGAGAATTGGTTTACTTGTCAGAAGGTGCAATCCTTTTACTAATTTCATTTGTTCTTCCGTGAATTCAATAGATCTTGCAGGTTTTTCATCTTCAAGCGCAAGTTTAATCTTTGAAAGCACTTCAAATTCTGCCACAGCTTCTTTATCTTTTTGTCTTGCCATCTTCTCAACTCGTTGAGACCTTTTTGCCACTGTTTCTAAATCGGCTAAAATTAATTCAAGGTTAATTGTTTCTATATCAGAGATTGGATCAACAGTTCCTGATACATGGGTAATATTTTCATCTTGAAAACAACGCACAACATGACAAATTGCATCTACTTGCCTAATATGAGAAAGAAATTGATTACCTAAACCTTCCCCTTGGCTGGCACCTTTTACAATTCCAGCTATATCAGTGAATTCGAATGCAGTAGGTATTGTTTTTTTAGGTTTTACTAATTCCGTTAATTTACCTAAACGATAATCAGGAACCTCTACAATCCCTACGTTTGGATCTATTGTACAAAATGGATAATTTGCCGATTCTGCTCCTGCTTGTGTAATTGCATTAAATAATGTAGACTTTCCCACATTTGGTAAACCGACAATTCCTGCTGTTAATGCCATAAAAACTTCCACTCCTTAAGGGTACCGCTCATATGAACGTTTCAGTCATTCCAATTATAGATACACTTTAATGAAATGACAAGTTTTCAAAACTAAAAAACAAGGGGGATTTCACCTCTTGTTTTTCCATATAACCAGTTCATAATTACTTTTTTATTTATCAGTCAGTTAGACAACTTTTACTTTTTATATTATTAAAAATAAAAATGCAGAAAAAATGAATAGTCCGGTGAAAAATGTTCCACGTGAAACAACAACTACTCCTCTACTCTCTCTAAAACTTTTTTCATTTTACTTTCAAATTTTTTTCTAGGGATTAATACACTATGTCCACAGCCCTCGCATTTAATACGAATGTCCATCCCCATTCTAATCACTCGCCAACGATTTTCACCACAAGGATGAGGTTTCTTCATTTGAACTACATCGTTAATTTGATAGACTTTTTCATTCATACTATCTCACCCTTCATGTTTGTCATTTTCCATACTATCTCTAGAATACATCACCAAGCGTGGTAATGGAATATCGATACCATGTTCGTCTAATCTTCCTTTCACTTCTTTTCTTAGTATTCTAGCCATTGCCCAATGTTCCATTGGATTAACCTCTGCGATGATTCGAAGGACTACATGACTACTTTCTAACATTTGTACGCCTAACATTTCTGGTATGTCTTTTAACTCCGGGTATTTGCTAGGCATTTCGTGCATTAAATCAGAAATTATCGCTTCTACTTGCTGAATATTTGTTTCATAAGGAATATTCACATCTACAACAGCAATACTGTTATGAATAGAAAAGTTGGTGACTTGGGTTACATTTCCATTTGGGATAATATGCAATTCTCCTGTCCAACTCATCACTTTCGTAGTTCTTAGACCAATTTCTTCTACTACTCCTTCTACACCTGAAGTTCTAACATAATCACCAACTGAAAACTGATCTTCAAAAATTATAAAAAAACCAGTAATTATATCTCGGACTAAATTTTGTGTTCCAAAACCAATAGCTAGTCCAGCTACTCCAGCTCCAGCGAGCAATGCACCTATAGGTATCGTTAATGTATCCAATATCATTATAAAAGCGGTGAAATATACAACGTAGCTTAATGTATTCTGTACAAGTTTTTTTAACGTATTTTCTCTTCGTAATGATATTCGAAAGGGGCCATGGTCTCTTTGTTGAAAAATACGACTGAGAACTTTTAATCCAATTCGTATAACTAAACTTGCTAATATAACAATTAGCAAAATTCTTAAAATCGCATTACCAATTGTTAGCCAAAGGTCGATTCCAGTAATTATTTCTAAAATAGAATTCCATTGATCCTTAACCAAATCCACATTGCTGCCTCCAACACTTAACTTATAAATATATTCTATCATTTTTGCCCCATTTTGTATCGATTTATAACTGGGTAAACGATAAGAGATGATAGAATGTAAAGATTAAGCAACCCATATAGTGGATATAAATATTCAATTAATGTGGAAAATCCAATTTTCGTCAAAGGAATCATCGCTATTAAAATGAAAACCGCTAGTATCCATAGCGGTGCATCTATTCTGTTGCGCATCCGAGTAACTAATCCTAACGTACCCGATACAGCTGTCGTAAATATGGCTAACCATAATAGGATTGTAATAAATACAAACATTATATAAGGATAATGTCTTAATATCGCGAATAATGGTATCTCATATAGTAAAACTTCATCAGAAATTTGTATTAGGCTATTATTATAAATATATGAAATTGCACCTAAAATCAACCCACTCCCAAGGCTTGCAATCCATACTTCACCTTTAGATTTCATTTGATTTCCTACTGCACCTAAAACAGCAACAAGGGGTAAAATATTTAAGGCTGTAAATGTAAAAGCAGCCGTCCAATTTCTTTGTTTTGATATGTCGGGTATGAAAGATAACTTTTCATGGATTGAGAAAGTTAATAATACACTTAACAATCCTACAATTAATAATGGAAGAATAAAACTATTAAGCGATAGTACACCATCTATATCTCTAATAAACACCAGAATGATTGGGATGATAATAACAACAATCCCCCACCAATTCGGAAAATGAAATGCTTCAAGTGTTGCTCCGCTTCCTGCCAACATAACTACAGTCGTAGTAAACAAATAGATGAAAATCATTCCATCATATAAGTAAGATAGTTTTTTACCAACTAACACTTGTAATACAGGTAAATAATGAGCTGTTTGTTTCTCAAAGCTAATTGATAATATTACAAAACAGCATAAAGTAAAAAGCATTGAAAATAAAAGGATAGCTAGTCCACTTTCATTGCCAAAAAATTGCCACAGTTCTCTTCCCGAGGCATACCCTGCCCCTATAATTGTACCAATAATTAAAAACATCCATTTAAGTCCTGATTTCCACATAGCGTATCCTCCATATCTTTTTCTATTGATGTATAGAATTCAAAAAATAATCGTATACTTATAAAAATATGTTCAAGGAGGAAAAGCTATGAATCTTAAAGACAAATTATCCTCAAAAAAACAAGAACAATTTTTCACAAATGACCCTGCATTTATAAGAAAGTTATCAAAAACACTTACCAATTGGATATCAATTTCAAATAGGGATGTAGTAATAATATGTATTGGCACAGATCGTTCTACTGGAGATTGTCTTGGCCCACTTACAGGGACTTTATTAACCGAAAGAAAAAATGAAAATTTTTCTGTTTACGGTACGCTTGATAATCCAATACATGCAGTTAATATGGAGCAGCGATTAGATGAAATTAAAATGAAGCATAATGAGCCATTCATTATTGCTATTGACGCATGTTTGGGAAAACTAAAGTCGATTGGATCGATTCTAACTGGTCTTGGTCCTATTCAACCAGGCGCAGCATTAAATAAAAATCTACCTTTAGTTGGGGATGTTTATATTTCTGCAGTAGTAAATATAAGTGGATATATGGAATATCTAGTGTTACAAAACACACGTTTACATGTAGTAATGGATATGGCGAAAAAAATCACAACAAGTCTACATAGATTAGATAGAGAAATAAACATCACAAATAAGCTATCTGAATTAAACCAGTCAGATAAGTCTCTATCATAAATTTAAAATACTATATTCAAATATTTTTCAAGCTCCTTCCCCCTCTTTAAACAAGAACTTCAATTTTTCTATGTTTATTTGGGAAAGAAGTTACATAAAACAAAGGAAGTTATATTATCTTATAAAGGTTCATAGATGTCATTTGAAAATGCCTTCATTCCCCAAAAGTTCCTTTACTTTCATTATGTCGTACTTTATATAAAGTACGACATAAGTATATTGTAACTTCCTTGCAGTCTATTTTAGATGAGTGGTTAATTCATCGCTACGGAAAAATACTCCCTTTCCGGGGGCAGCACCTTAGCCTCCTCGGTCACAAAGAACGTTCCCTGTGGGGTCTTCGGAAGCTGCTCTTCCCCCAGGAGTGTCGCATTTTTCCTTCGCTAGGTAAACTTGTCTTTCCAGTAAAAATAGTACACTAAATATTAATAGCTATCTATCAATACATTAGGAGAACTGTTAAAAGTGAAGGCAGAATACGGAGACTCCTACGGGAACAGCGCGAGCTGAAGATCCACTCAGAAGCGATTTTCTTCTGAGTTAGCTGAAGCCGTGCCCGTGGAAAGCGGAGTATTCTACCGGAACGAAGTATTACAACTCAATCACCATTGCAACAGTAAAGAATTTTACAAAAGCAAAGAATACTTAATACGTACTTTATATCAAAATCGATATTAGGAAAAAATTCAACAAAGGTTAAAAATAATTAGTGAGGACTTTATATTTTTTTCAGCAAAAGAACAATCTTTTAGAAAACAAACAACTATTAAACACTCTTAAGTGCAGATATTTTCAGTACTAACTCCCTATCAGTATTAAGTTTGTATTATGTAGCTTAGTCGTTCAATAACTAGAACAGCTAGCAAATTTTCAAGTTATTAAACTATAAAGATATAATACTATTCCTACTGTAATTATTGAAGGAAGCAAGTTTGCAATTCTAATATTCGTTATTTTTAAGATGTTTAAACCTATCGCTACAATTAAAAGCCCACCTGTTGAAGTCATTTCAGCGATAAAACTATTTAAAAAAGTTTCCGGTATCCATTGTTCTATTTGTGTTGCCAGTAATGCTATTGTTCCTTGATATAATAAAACTGGTATGACTGATAAAATAACTCCAAACCCTAGTGTAGTAGTTAATACTAAAGCCATAAAACCATCTAGAATAGCTTTAGTTATAAGGACTTCATGATCTCCTCGCAACCCACTGTCAAGTGCACCTACAATAGACATCGCCCCAATTACAAATATTAAAGTAGCAGTGATAAATCCCTGTGCAATTGTACTATTTGCATTATTTTTAGCTATTTTCTTTTGAATCCATGACCCTACATCATTTAATTTTTTTTCTAAGTGTATAGACTCTCCTAAAACAGCACCAGTTAATATACTTAATAGAACAACTATAATATTTTCTGTTCTTAATGCCATTTGCAATCCTATTAATACAACCGCTAACCCAATACCATTTAGGATTGTTTCTTTATACCTTTCAGGAATTTTAGTAAAAAAAAGTCCGATAACTGTTCCTAGTATAATACACAATGCATTTATTAACGTTCCTGTTAAGACCATCTTTTACATCTCCGTTTATATATTAGTACACCTAGCTTTTTATTTCTTACTATTATAAATGTTTCACGTGAAACATAGTAGATAGAGTTTACAAGTTATTAGATTTCTAATCTTGCAAGTAAAATAATAAAAAAACAGCACACTAATAAAAATAGTGTGCTTGTTATAAGATACATTAACGTAGATCAGTTTAACATTTCAAGAATTCGATCTAAGTCTTCATCTGAGAAAAATTCAATTTCAATTTTACCTTTTCGTTTCCCCTTATGAATAGTAACTCCAGTTCCTAACTGATCGCGTAAACGACTCTCTCTTTCAGCTAAAAATATATCTTTTTTAGGAGATACCTTCTTTTTTTGCGGAACCTTGTCATTGAGACTAATTATCAATTTTTCTACTTGGCGAACATTTAATCCTTCACTTCGAATCTTTTCTACTAATGGTCTGACTTTTTCTTTATCTTTCAAACCTAACAGTGCTCTACCATGTCCCATAGACAGTTCACCATTATTTATCAATGCACTGACCTGTTCAGGTAGACTTAGAAGTCTAACTAAGTTTGCTATATGTGGTCTGCTCTTTCCTAACCTTTTAGCAAGTTCTTCTTGTGTAATTTTAAGTTCTCTCATTAAATTAGAATAGGCTTGTGCTTCTTCTATTGGAGTTAAATCTTCCCTTTGTAGATTTTCTAAAAGTGCTAACTCCATCATTTTTTCATCAGTTAACTCTTTTATAATCGCTGGTACAGTGGTTAAACCAGCTTCTTTTGCAGCACGAAAACGTCTTTCTCCTACAACGATTTCAAAGCCCTTTATACTTTTCCTAACTATTAATGGCTGTAAAATACCATACTCAATAATTGATTCTTTTAACTCTTCTATAGCATCCGCATGAAATGTCTTTCTTGGTTGATATGGATTCGGACGACAATCTTTAACTAAAATCTCTTGCACAGCTTCATCATCTTGTTTATCTAACTCAGGAAAAAAAGCATTAATTCCTTTCCCTAACCCTTTCGCCACTCGCGATCACTTCCTTTGCTAAATCAAGATATACTTCTGCGCCTCTAGATTTTGGATCATAAAGAATGATTGGTTGTCCATGACTTGGCGCTTCTCCAAGCCTAACATTTCTTGGAATAACAGATTGATAAACTTTATCCTGAAAGTATTTCTTCACTTCTTCTATCACTTGAATTCCTAAGTTAGTTCTTGCATCTAACATTGTAAGCACTACGCCTTCAATCATTAGTTGCTTATTCAAATGTTTTTGAACTAATCGAATCGTATTTAATAACTGGCTCAAACCTTCTAATGCATAATATTCACATTGAACTGGTATTAACACACTATCTGCAGCTGTTAAAGAATTAATAGTTAATAAACCAAGAGATGGTGGACAATCAATAATAACAAATTCATAGTCGTCTTTCACACTATCAATCGCTTTTTTCAATCGCACTTCTCTTGATATAGTAGGAACTAATTCTATTTCTGCACCAGCAAGCTGTATAGTCGCTGGAATTATATCTAAATTTTCAACATTTGTAGGAACACAAACATTTTCAGCTTCTAAATCATCTACTAGCACATTATAAATACACTGATCCATGTCAGCTTTATTTATACCTACGCCACTTGTAGCATTTCCTTGTGGGTCAATATCAACAAGTAATACTTTATGATTCAAATATGCAAGGCATGCACTTAGATTTACTGCTGATGTAGTCTTTCCTACGCCGCCTTTTTGATTAGCTACGGCGATTACTTTTCCCATGGTGTCACCTACCTACTTAAAAACTCTATCGTTTTCTATTCTATCATTTTTTTTGTTATTTGGACTATTTTTCAACAGATTATATAAAAAAAACAACTATTAACCTACTTTTTTAAAAAAACAACAACAAATTTTGAGAAATAGTGCAAAAAATTCCCATCTTTTTCGACTTAAAGATGGGAGATTTTAATTATTTTTTCTTTGGAATTTTAATAGTTATTTGATAATAATCATCGTGATCTTCTTCATCAGTTTCTAAATCAATTCCAGTGTCTGTGACCATAGTTAATGATTGCCTAATTGTATTCATTGCAATTCTCATATCTTTATTAATACCTTTTAATCTAGGTTTTTTCTTTATTTGTTTATCTTCGAACATCTTTGCTATCTTTTCCTCAGTTTGCTTAACATTTAAATTTCTCTCTATAATCTCTTCCAATATTTTTTCTTGTTTTGCAGGATCTTTTAATACAATCAGTGCACGAGCATGCCTTTCTGTTATCTTTTTTTCTAAAATCGCATTCTGCACTTTTTCTGGAAGCTTTAATAATCGCATTTTGTTAGCTATGGTTGATTGACTTTTACCAAGTCGCTGAGCTAATGCTTCTTGAGTTAAACCATGAATATCTAATAGACGCTCATATGCTTTTGCTTCTTCAATTACTGTTAACTCTTCTCTTTGTAAATTTTCAATTAAAGCTACTGAAGCTGTTTCTGCCTCTGTCATATCACGAATAATGGCAGGAACTGTATCCCAACCTAATACTTGAACTGCTCGCCATCTTCTTTCACCAGCGATCAACTCATATCCTGACTCCGCTTGTTCTATCTTTCGTACAACAATCGGTTGAATCATCCCGTGAGTATGTATCGTTTGAGCCAATTCTTCTATTTTATCTTGGTTGAAAATAGAACGTGGTTGATAACGGTTTGGTTCAATTTGATTTACCGGTAATTTTATAACCTCGTCTGGAAGATATTCATCTTTCACTTCCTCAACTGACTTCTCACCTAGGCCAAATATACGGCTAAAAGGGTGTAACATGTACAAACACCACCTTTTTAAACTTTCCTCAAAAACTATATATAAAATGTTTCACGTGAAACATAGAAATATAATATATTAAGATACTTATAACACGAGCACTATAACTAATTCCCTTCTATTATTCTATCATACATCTGATAATAAGAGTTAATATCTATTATTCAAAATGCAAAAAAAAATGTTATTGAATTAAAGTATTGTTTACACTTTGCCCATCACTTTTCGTTTAAAGCTACTCCCTGACAGGTAACAATAACTTTTTATAGCATATAGGCAATACTAGTTCGAATATTTCAACCACTTAGTAAACTACTCAAGCACTATTATTTGCGCAAGAAATATACTAAAAACAGCCAAGATTTAACTAGTCTTTTTAAAAAAATAATCCTAAATAACCCTAATTGGTTCAATTCCCTAAAGATGAGAACAAGCTATACTATTAATCATACATTTTTAATAGCTTTATTACAAAAAAAGTTGCACCTGACTTTCCGATGCAACTTTAAATAAGACTGGTCAATTTTAATTTATGCTAACGGTGTTTTATTAGGAACACCCGGCTTTCTAGGATACTTTTTTGGTGTTTTTCTAATTTTATTTATTATTGCAATATTTCTTTCCCCATTATCTTCTGGAAGATCGAATGTGTGTACTTTATCTAGCTTACCACCTAATAACTCAATAGCGTTATTAGAATCTTTTAATTCTTCCTTTAAACTTGGCCCTTTCATAGCAATAAAACAACCATTTGATTTACATAGTGGTAAACAAAGTTCACTCAGGACTGACATTCTCGCCACTGCTCTTGCAGTTACAACATCAAATTTTTCTCTGAATTGTTCATTTTTTCCAAACAATTCCGCACGGTCATGATAGAAGGATACTCCTGTCAACTCCAACTGATTTGCCAAATGGTTTAAAAATGTAATTCGCTTTTGCAATGAATCAACAATAGTTACCTTTAATTCTGGAAAACATATTTTTAAAGGGATACTTGGAAAACCTGCGCCTGCACCTACATCACAAATATGAATGTCTTTTTTAAAATCAAAATAAAAAGAGGCAGTTACCGAATCAAAGAAATGTTTCATATACACTTCTTCTTTTTCGGTAATAGCAGTTAAATTCATTTTTTCATTCCATTCAACCAATGTATTAAAATAGGTATCAAACTGTTGCAGTTGCTTGTCAGAAAGCTCTATTCCATTTTCTTTTAATTTAGTTAGGAAGGCATTAGCGTTCATAATAGATTATTCCTTTCTTCCTTTAATCATTTGATACTTTAGCTATTCTCCCTTGCTCAATATATACAAGTAATATAGAGACATCCGCAGGGTTTACACCAGATATACGCGATGCTTGACCTACAGATAAAGGGCGCACTTTTTTCATTTTTTCTTTCGCTTCCGTAGCAATTCCACCAATATCATCATAGTCAATATTTGCAGGAATTAATTTGTTCTCCATCTTACGCATACGTTCAACTTGTTGATTAGATTTAACGATGTATCCTTGATATTTAATTTGTATTTCAACTTGCTCTTTTACGTCCCAAGCCATATCAATTTCTGCCGGAGCGATCTGTTCAATCATTTCATACTTCATTTCAGGTCGCTTAAGCAAATCAGCCGCTTTTACTGCTTCTTTTAGGGCTGTACCTCCTGCTTCTTCTATAATCTGTTGTAATTGATCTGTTGGCTTTAACATAACATTTTCTAAGCGGTGTTTTTCTTTCTCAATTAAGCTTTGTTTCTCTAGGAAACCTTGATAACGATCCTCGGAAATGGTGCCTAATTTGTATCCAATTTCGGTTAGTCGTAAATCAGCATTATCATGACGGAGTAATAAGCGATACTCTGCCCTTGATGTTAATAAACGATAAGGTTCATTTGTACCCTTTGTTACTAAATCATCAATAAGTACACCAATATAACCTTGTGAACGATCCATAATAAACGGTTCTTTATCTAATGCTCGGGATGCTGCATTTATTCCCGCCATTAACCCTTGTCCTGCTGCTTCTTCATAACCAGATGTACCATTGATTTGGCCAGCAGTATATAAACCAGGTATGTTTTTCACTTCTAATGTCGGCCACAATTGCGTTGGTACAACAGAATCATATTCTATTGCGTAGCCAGCTCTCATGATTTCTGAGTTTTCAAGCCCTGGAATTGATCGAAGCATCTCTCTTTGAACAAATTCAGGTAGTGATGTTGATAAACCTTGCACATACACCTCTTCGGTATTACGCCCCTCTGGTTCTAAGAAGATTTGATGGCGTGGTTTATCATGGAATCGAACTACTTTGTCTTCAATCGATGGACAGTACCTTGGACCAGTTCCTTTAATCATCCCTGAATACATAGCAGATAAACCAAGATTTTCATCTATAATCTGGTGTGTAAATTCATTTGTGTACGTTAACCAACATGGAATTTGATTTAAAATTGCCTCTTTAGTTTCATATGAGAAGTGGCGTGGATTATCATCACCTGGCTGTATCTCGGTTTTAGAAAAATCAACCGTATGACTATTAACTCTTGGAGGTGTACCTGTTTTAAAACGAACAAGCTCAAAACCAAGTTCTTCTAAATGCTCAGATAGCTTAACAGAAGCTCTTTGGTTGTTTGGTCCACTCTCGTAAGACAAATCACCTATTATAACTCTACCACGCATAAAAGTCCCCGTTGTTATAATCACAGATTTAGCATGATAAGCAGCTTTTGTTTCTGTAATTACGCCCTTACAAACACCATCTTCTATGATTAGCTTTTCAACCATAGCTTGGCGCAAAGTAAGGTTTTCTTGGTTCTCTAAAATACTCTTCATTTCTTGAATATATAGAGGTTTATCTGCCTGAGCCCGCAATGCTCGCACAGCAGGACCCTTTCCTGTATTCAACATTCGCATTTGAATATACGTTTTATCAATAACTTTCCCCATTAATCCACCAAGTGCATCAATTTCTCTTACAACTACACCTTTGGCAGGTCCCCCAATCGATGGGTTACAAGGCATAAAGGCAACCATATCTAAATTCAATGATAACATTAGTGTTTTAGCCCCGCGCTTTGCAGAAGCATAAGCTGCTTCGCATCCCGCATGACCAGCGCCAATGACAATCACATCATAATGTCCAGCATCATACGTCATAATTGCTGACTCTCCTTTTTAGCATTTAGCTATTTTTTCTATTAACTATTTTCCTAAACAAAATTGAGAAAATAGTTGATCAATTAAACTTTCCTGAACCGTATCTCCAATAATTTCTCCAAGCAATTCCCATGTCCTCGTAACATCTATTTGAACTAAATCAATTGGCATTCCCTCTTCGATTCCAATCATTGCGTCATCCAATGATTGAAGTGATTGTTTTAGCAATTGAATATGGCGAACATTAGAAACGTACGTTAAATCTCCAGCATCTAATTCTCCAGCAAAAAAAGTGTGAGAAATAGCATCTTCTAGTTCATCTATTCCTTGCTCTTCAATTATAGCAGTCGTTATAATGCTACGTTGACCTGCCAATTGTTTTACTTTGTCTAAATCTATTTTTTGATTTAAGTCTGTTTTATTTACAATAACTATCACTTCTAGCCCTTCAACAGCTTCAAATAAGTGCATATCTTCTTTTGTTAATTCATCACCATAGTTTAGAACAAGTAAGATAAGATCGGATTCTTTTAACACCTGCCTAGATTTATCGACACCAATTTTTTCAACAATATCTTCTGTTTCTCTAATACCTGCTGTGTCAACTAAACGCAATGGTACTCCTCTTATATTCACATACTCTTCAATGACATCTCTCGTAGTACCTGGAATTTCTGTCACAATCGCCTTATTTTCATGAACTAAGGCATTAAGTAAGGAAGATTTTCCAACATTAGGTCTACCAATAATTGCTGTCGCTAGCCCTTCTCTTAATATCTTACCCTGTTTTGCCATTTGTAGAAGTCTTTCTATCTCACTATAGACCTGTTTCGTTTTGCTAATCATCATTTGGTTAGACATTTCTTCCACATCATCATATTCAGGGTAATCAATATTTACTTCTACATGTGCTACGGTCTCTAGTAATTCTTGTCTTAAATTTTGAATTAACTTTGATAATCTTCCGTCCATTTGTTTTAAGGCAACATTCATTGCTTTATCTGTTTTTGCACGAATTAAATCCATCACTGCTTCAGCTTGTGACAAATCAATTCTTCCATTCAGAAAAGCACGTTTAGTGAACTCACCTGGTTCAGCTAACCTTGCACCTTCAAATAAAACTAATTCTAACAAACGATTAACAGAAGCTAAACCACCATGACAATTAATTTCAACTACATCTTCTCGCGTAAATGTTCGAGGTCCCCGCATTACAGTTATCATTACTTCTTCAGCTACTTCTTTCGTAGTAGGATCAATAATCTTACCATAATGAATGGTATGAGAATCAACTTTAGTTAAATCATCATTCCCATCAAACAACGTATTCGCTATTTCAACTGCATCTGGCCCACTCAAACGCACTATTGCTATTGCACCTTCACCTATTGGTGTGGATATTGCTGCAATCGTATCTTTTTCCACAATTTCACCCCAAACTATTTCAATTCATAAATATATATATATAGTTCACTTTTTATAACAGTCACTAACATACTAGAATATCACACTTTAACTTAATATGGAAAGATATCCACACCTTAATAATAAAATTTCAAGTCAATAAATTTATCCACATGTGAGTAAGTGTTATAACTTATTCCATTTAGAAGTATCCACAACCTCAATTCTAAACTATTTGTTAGTTTATTACTCCCCTTATTTTTATTAGAAATACTTTACCTATCTTTATTATTATTGAATTCAAGAAAACTAATATTACACCTAATTAATTATTCCTACATTTTGTCATAATTACCTTATTCAATCTCACACCAATATATAGTTTAGAAATGATCTCATCCAACTATATATTGGTGTAGATGATAACAACATTGGTATCATGAAATTGACTAATTTTGCGTAAAAAAATAAGCCTCCTTATTAGAGACTTACTTTGATTTACTAGGGTTTTATTACAACATGTCGATTCGGTTCATTTCCAAAAGAATATGTTTTAATATTCTTTTTATCTTGTAATGCTGTATGAATAATCTTTCTTTCGTAAGAAGGCATTGGTTCAAGTGAAACCTCTCGTTTGCTTCTAACAGCCTTCTCAGCTAGTCGATCTGCCAAGTTAATCAACGTTTCTTCTCGACGTTTTCTATAACCTTCTGCGTCGACAACTACCGTATAATATTGATTCGAGTTCTTGTTTATAACTAGATGAAGCAAGTATTGAATTGCATTTAATGTTTGACCACGTTTTCCAATTAAAATAGCAATTTTTTCTCCCGACAATTGGAACGTTATCTCATTTCCAGAAACAAGCTTCTCCACCTTCGCATCAACGCCAAGTTGAGTTGTTATTTCTTTTATATACTTTTCCGCCTTAAGAAGATGATTATCAACTACCATAACTTTCACAATTGCTGGTTTGGAACCGAATAATCCAAAAATACCCTTTTTACCTTCGTCAATAACCTCTACCTTAACTTGGTCCTCCGTGGTGTTTAACTGCTTTAATGCTGATTGGACCGCATCCTCAACTGTTTGTCCAGAAGCAGTTACCTGTTTCACTTTTTGTTTCCTCCCGTGTTAGGAACTTTATCTTTATCTTTCATCATTGGCCTTCTAACAAGTAATGTTTGGAAAACCATAAAGATGTTACCTACAACCCAGTAAAGTGCAAGTGCAGATGGGAAAAAGATCGCTACTACACCAATCATAATTGGCATCATATATAGCATCATTTGCATCTGAGGCATCATCGCATTTTGTGTTCCTGATGTTCCTGCCATCATTAACTTTTGTTGTAAGAAAGTTGCTCCTGCTGCAACAATCGGTAAAATATAGTATGGATCAGCTTCCCCTAATTGGAACCACAAAAAACTATGTTCTTTAATTTCAAAAGTACGCATAATTGCCTGATAAAAGGCAATTAAAATCGGCATCTGAACAATTACTGGTAAACAACCTGCCAAGGGATTTACACCATTCTTTTGAAACAATTCCATTGTCTCTTGTTGCAGTTTTTGTTGTGTTTTGGCATCTTTGGAACTATATTTCTCTCTAACCTTTTGTAGTTCTGGTTGAATATCCTGCATCGCTTTGGAACTTTTTAATTGTTTAATATTTAATGGTAATAATACTAAACGAATAAGTATCGTTACGAGCACAATAGATAGACCATAGTTTTCATTAAAATATTCAGCAACATAAGTTAGTAGCATAGATAATGGATATACAAACCACTCAGCCCAAAAGCCTTCCGTCTCACTTGTAATTTCTGTATTTACATCCATACACCCAGAAAGTAAAAGCACCATTCCTATCAAGGCTACTATTAGAAAGCCCTTTTTCTGCATTTTCTTCCTCCTTACAAACTTCCACCATTTATGTAGAAAATATATTCGTATTTTATCATTAAATCTATTTATGATTCTATAGTAAACTAATAATTACTCCAAGTCATTTCTTAAGAAAAGACAATTTTATGAACAATCATTTTACTAATAAACTTGATTTTGAAAGAACATGGATTAAACTCTTTTTAATTTGGTGAAAGTCCATATCTTTGGTAGGTTTTCTGGCAATAATAATAAAGTCGTATGGATTAGATACTTGTCCATCTAATTCTAAAAAAGCTTGTCTAATGTAACGCTTTATTTGGTTCCGGACAACAGCATTACCAATTTTTTTACTTACAGATAAGCCAATTCTAAAATGCTGCTGATCTTCCTTATTTATAAAATAAAGTACCAATTGGCGATTAGCAAAGGACTTCCCCTTTTTAAATACCAATTGGAACTCTTCATTTTTTTTTAAACGATAAGCCTTTTTCATGGAATGTTACCCTCCATTTTCATAAATAATCCACTAATATTTTTATTAGTGAATTATTAACATTCCTTATCGAAATCGCATAGCAATTGTATAGCTATGCTCCCCTGCAGAAAGAACAGTTTTCTCTTATTACGTATTTTAGTAATATAATT
Source organism: Aquibacillus rhizosphaerae (assembly GCF_030282825.1). Taxonomy (GTDB): domain Bacteria; phylum Bacillota; class Bacilli; order Bacillales; family Amphibacillaceae; genus Aquibacillus_C; species Aquibacillus_C rhizosphaerae. The sequence continues at coordinate 22,415 of NZ_JASTZU010000036.1, read as the reverse complement.
TTAAATTTATACAATAAACTTATCTTTAATAAATGCATTATGATTTTATTAATTACTAGAAAAAAGACCACTGACTTAATTGCAGTGGCCTATGCAGATAATACTTTTCTTCCTTTTTTACGACGACGTGCAAGAACATTACGTCCATTTTTTGAAGCCATACGAGAACGGAAGCCGTGCACTTTTTTGCGTTTACGGTTATTTGGTTGAAATGTGCGTTTCATCTATAATACACCTCCCTGAGGAATTTAAAAAATTCAAATGGTAAAGACAGTCCAATACATTATACGTAATAGCCCTCTTTCCTGTCAACTTTATTTAAGAATATTATTCTGATATTTAAACACTAAAACTTATCCACAAACCCTGTTCACTACTTTTTCATCCAATTTCGACTATCCACAACAGCTATCGACAAGTTAATCACAAAATATAGTGTTGTGGATAATAGTTGTCTACAACCTGTAGCGTTTGTGGATAAGTGTCGAAAAACCATTGCATTCATTGCATTATTTTGATATTATATTTGTGTTTTAACAGTTTAAAATTCTCTATAAAAAAACCGTTATCCACAATCTGTGGATAACATGTGGACATTTACACACATCCATGTTTACAATCTTATTAACAGCATTGTGGAAAACACGAATAAAAAGTTATCTACCTTGTTAAATTAGGATTTTTTATCCACAGGTCTAAGAATACCCATACCTTTCTGTCTTTCTTAAAATTTTATTAATTATGAAAGATTGCGAGAGGTTTTTTATTTCCATGTCTTACTTACGAAAGGGGTGACAAGATCTATGGAAAATATTCAAGAGCTTTGGACAAGTACACTTCAATCGATACAAGATAAAATAAGTAAACCTAGTTATGATACTTGGCTAAAAAATACTACTGCAGATAGTTTGGAAGATGATACCCTTATTGTTTCTGCGCCAAATGAGTTTGCACGTGATTGGTTAGAAAGCCGTTATTCTGATCTTATTTCTGATGCTTTATTTGAAGTAACTGGTGCTAGATTGAAAACAAAATTCATTATTCCAGAAACAGAAAACTCTCTTGATGATATGAAGCCTGCAGTTAAAAAAACTCCAAATGTTCAGCAAAATGACAATGGAGAGTCTCCAAAATCCATGCTTAATTCTAAATATACATTTGATACTTTTGTAATTGGTTCTGGTAACCGATTTGCACATGCAGCTTCACTAGCTGTAGCTGAAGCTCCTGCTAAAGCTTATAATCCTCTGTTTATATATGGTGGAGTTGGACTTGGTAAAACTCACTTAATGCATGCTATTGGACATTATGTATTAGACCATAATCCTAATGCTAAGGTTGTTTACTTATCTTCAGAAAAATTCACAAATGAATTTATTAACTCGATACGAGACAATAAAGCAGTTAATTTTCGAAACAAGTACAGAAATGTAGATGTCCTATTAATAGACGATATTCAATTTTTAGCTGGAAAAGAACAAACGCAAGAAGAATTTTTTCATACATTTAATACATTGCATGAAGAAAGTAAACAAATTGTTATTTCTAGTGATCGTCCTCCAAAGGAAATACCTACACTAGAAGACCGATTACGTTCACGTTTTGAATGGGGTTTAATTACTGATATTACTCCACCAGACCTTGAAACTAGAATTGCTATTTTGCGAAAAAAAGCTAAAGCAGAAGGATTGGATATACCTAATGAAGTCATGCTTTATATCGCAAATCAAATCGATACAAATATTCGTGAACTAGAAGGAGCACTTATCCGAGTTGTAGCTTATTCTTCTTTGATAAATAAAGATGTAGATGCATCACTAGCAGCGGAAGCTTTAAAAGATATTATTCCTAGCTCTAAACCACGTGTTATTACAATTCATGCAATTCAAGAAGTTATTGGCGAAAAGTACAATGTTAAATTAGAAGAGTTTACTGCAAAGAAAAGAACTAAATCGATTGCCTTTCCTAGACAAATTGCTATGTATTTATCAAGAGAGTTAACCGATTTTTCATTACCTAAAATAGGTGAAGAATTTGGTGGGAGAGATCATACAACAGTTATTCATGCTCATGAAAAAATTTCTAAAATGATTAGCCAAGATAAACTATTGCAAAGAGATATCGATGATATAAAAGAACGCCTTAAATCTATTTAGTATGAAAATTTCTATACTTTACAGATGTATGAATGTTTATCCACATGTGAATAGTGTGGACAAACATGACAAACTTACTAACAGTCTATCCACAGCGGGATAGGCTTTGTTACCTGCGTTATTTTATAGTTATCCACATAATCACAGGCCCTACTACTATTACTACTATATTTTATTAAAAAGAAATATATAATATAACTTCCACTAGGAGGATTTATTTTCTATGAAATTTATAATTCAACGTGAACAATTAATGAACAGTGTACAAGATGTTATGAAAGCTATATCTTCTAGAACTACTATTCCAATTTTGACGGGTATAAAACTAGAGGCACAAGAAGATGGCATAAAATTAACTGGAAGTGATTCGGATATATCTATTGAATCATTTATCCCTAGAGAAGCAGATGGAATCGTTTATGTAGAACAAATTGAATTGGGAAGTATTATATTACAAGCAAAGTATTTTCCTGATATTGTTCGAAAACTTCCACAAAGTACAGTTGAAATTGAATCTGAAGATAATTTTAAAGTAACGATACGATCAGGAAATGCAGAATTCCATCTTAATGGACAAGATGCTGAAGAGTATCCACAATTACCAAAACTGCATACGGAAGATAGTTTTGAATTACCTACGGATTTATTAAAAAACTTAATTAAACAGACAGTATTTGCAGTTTCTACCGTGGAAACGCGTCCCATATTAACAGGTGTGAATATGAAATTGACTGACGGGGAATTAGACTTTGTTGCGACTGATAGTCATCGACTTGCATCAAGGAAAATACCTTTAGCTAAAGAAACAAATACGTTAACTTTTTCTAGTGTTGTTATACCGGGTAAAAGTTTAATCGAATTGAATAAAATACTTGAAGATAACCAAGAAAGTGTAGAAATAAGTGTAACTGAAAACCAGATTCTTTTCCGCACAAAAAATCTTTACTTTCTTTCAAGATTACTCGACGGTAATTACCCAGAAACTTCTAGATTAATACCAGATCAGAGTAAAACGATTGTATACGGAACTACAAAAGAACTACTTCAATCGATTGATAGAGCTTCACTTCTAGCAAAAGAAAGTAGAAATAGTGTTGTAAGATTTCAAACTAAACCTAATAACCAAGTAGAAATAAGTAGTAACTCTCCAGAAATAGGAAAAGTTGTAGAAGAGGTTACAGCAAAGTCAATCGAAGGAGAAGATTTAAAGATTTCTTTTAGTGCGAAATATATGATGGATGCATTAAAAGCAATAGAGCATGACCAAGTTAAAATCGAATTCACAGGAGCAATGCGTCCATTTATTATTAGACCTATAGATAATGACCAAGTACTTCAATTAATTTTACCAGTAAGAACATACTAAATATAAAAACTCTTATTGTATTTGTACGATAAGAGTTTTTATATTTACTAACAATTCAGATAAAAATTTACTAACTAAAAAAAGAGTATAAACAATCATAAAATGAATAAAAAGGTAAAAAATATTTAGAAACCCAAAACTTTAAGCACACTGCTCTTTGCTAAATGTGAAATGTTTAGTAAAATAGATAGAAGACTAATTTTTTTAAAACATACTTTCACGTTAAAAGTACCATTTTAAAAATAATATAGAATATACAATAAGGTGGTTCTCATGAACGAACAAATAGCAATAAATACTGAGTATATACAATTAGGACAGTTTCTAAAACTTGCAAACGTTTTGGAAACTGGTGGTATGGTGAAGTTATTTTTAGCTGAGTACACAGTTTATGTTAATGGCGAATTAGAAAATCGAAGAGGCCGGAAACTTTATCCTGAAGATAAAATTGAGATTGAAGAAGTAGGTACTTTTATCATTGTAAAAGAAAAATGAAATATAAATTAATTCTTAATATGTTAATTGTAATCATAAAAAAATCCTGAAGACTTTGTCATACTATATATAAGCAGGTTTTTAAAGAAAATAAAGAGCCTATCACAGCATAATGATATGTACCTCAAGTCCTACTTAAAACTAATGACTAATTGTGGAAAATTGTGCAAGCTTTCTTAACGTGTTTAGAAGGGAATTATCATGCATATTCACGAACTAACCCTTAAAAATTACCGTAATTATAATCAATTACATTTGAAGTTTGATGATAAGATAAATGTGATTATTGGTGAAAATGCCCAAGGGAAAACAAATCTAATGGAAGCAATCTACGTTTTGGCATTCTCAAAGTCCCATCGTACTCCAAGAGATAAAGAACTTATCCAGTGGGAAAAAGAATATGCTAAAATAGAAGGTAGTATATATAAAAAGAAACAATCATTCCCATTAGAAATTCAATTGACATCAAAAGGTAAAAAAGCAAAACTAAATCATATGGAACAACGACGTCTTAGTGATTACATTGGGGCAATGAACGTGGTGATGTTTGCACCGGAAGATTTAAACCTTGTAAAAGGTAGCCCACAAATCAGAAGGCGTTTTATTGACATGGAAATTGGTCAAATACAGCCAATGTATATTTATCATTTGGGTCAATATTTAAAGGTTCTTAAACAACGAAACCATTTATTAAAAAACCTGCAAAGAAATCAAAAATCCGATCGTACTATGTTACATGTACTTACGGATCAGCTAATTGAACACGCTGCTGTTATAGTTGAAAGGCGATTTACTTTTTTGGAATTGCTTCGGAAATGGGCTACCCCAATTCACGAAGGTATAAGCAGGGGCCTAGAAAAGCTTGAAATTACGTATAATCCTTCTGCAAATGTATCAGAAGGTAATAATAGGGAAAAAATAACAAATATATATATTGAAAAGTTTAAAGAAATTGAGAATAAAGAAGTCGAAAGAGGAAGTACGTTAGTTGGTCCACATCGTGATGATTTGCTTTTTTATGTAAACGGCAAAGACGTACAAACGTATGGTTCTCAAGGACAGCAACGAACAACTGCTTTGTCTTTAAAATTAGCTGAAATCGAACTAATCAAAAATGAAGTTGGAGAGTATCCAATTTTATTACTCGATGATGTATTAAGTGAATTGGATGATTTTAGACAATCCCATCTTTTACATACGATTCAAGGGAAAGTACAAACCTTTGTTTCTACGACAAGCGTAGATGGTATTAAACATGAAACATTAGATCAAGCTGAGCTTTTTCGAGTGGAAAATGGAATGCTAGTATAGAGTATTAATTACTTTTAAAATATCCTAATAGTAAAATAAGAATGGGGGATGTTCATGTTTATCCATATTGGTGATGATAATGTAATTCGTTCAGAAGAAGTGATAGCTATCATTGATAATAACTTAGTGTCCTCGTCAACGATTAACGAAAAGATGTTATTTAACCAAAGAAAAAATAAAAAGGTATTTGATCCACAACAACAGGAAGTGAGTAAATCAGTAGTTATTACAACAGAGTATATTTACTATAGTCCCCTGTCTGTCTTAACATTAAAAAAACGTGCGAGTATGATCTCGACGATAAGCAAATTAGAGGATTACTCAGAAGCATTTGAAGAGTAAATAATTTAAGCTATTAGCTCCATAAAAAAGAAGTGTAGGTGAGTGAATTGGCAATGGAAGAAGAAAAATTCTTAAAAGAGCAAGTTTATGATGAAAATCAGATACAGGTATTAGAAGGTTTAGAAGCAGTACGAAAAAGACCTGGTATGTACATTGGATCAACAAATGAAAAAGGTCTTCATCACTTAGTATGGGAAATAGTAGATAATAGTATAGATGAAGCACTAGCAGGACATTGTGATCATATTGAAGTCATAATTGAAAAAGACAATAGTATTACAGTGGTCGACAATGGTCGTGGTATCCCGGTTGGAACACATGAAAAATCAGGTAGACCCGCTGTAGAAGTTATTATGACAGTTCTCCATGCTGGAGGTAAGTTTGGTGGTGGAGGTTATAAAGTTTCTGGTGGTCTTCATGGTGTAGGTGCTTCTGTAGTAAATGCTTTATCAACGTTACTAGAAGTTAATGTTCATCGGGACGGAAAAGAACATTATATTAGTTTTGAACGAGGAAAACCGAGTGAGGAATTAAGAGTTGTTGGTGATACGGATATAACGGGAACACGAACACACTTTATACCTGATACAGAAATATTTGATGAAACAAACGTATATAATTACGATACATTAGCACAACGTTTAAGAGAGTTAGCCTTTTTAAATAAAGGACTTACCATTTCCATTCAAGATAAAAGAGATGATTCAGAACCTGAAAGCTTTTACTATGAAGGTGGTATTAAATCATATGTAGAGCATTTAAATCGTACAAAAGAAGTGCTGCATGAACCATTTTATGCAGAAAAAGAAGAAAACCAAATAGTCGTTGAGGTAGCCTTGCAATATAATGATGGGTTTGCAAGCAATATTTATTCATTCGCCAACAATATAAGCACATATGAAGGTGGAACACATGAATCAGGTTTTAAAACCGGTCTAACGAGAGTTATCAATGATTATGCAAGAAAAAACAATTTATTTAAAGAGAATGATCCAAATTTGTCTGGAGATGATGTGCGAGAAGGATTAACTGCAATAGTCTCGATTAAACATCCGGATCCTCAATTTGAAGGTCAAACAAAAACTAAACTAGGAAACAGTGAGGCTAGAACAATAACTGATTCAGCATTTAGTGAATTGTTTTCTAAGTTCTTATTTGAAAATCCAGATACAGCAAAGATTGTTGTCGAAAAAGGATTGATGGCATCACGAGCAAGGCTTGCTGCTAAAAAGGCACGTGAACTAACAAGGCGAAAAGGTGCATTGGAAATTTCTAATCTACCAGGAAAACTAGCTGACTGTTCTTCAAGAGATGCTAAGATTAGTGAGTTATATGTTGTAGAGGGTGACTCTGCCGGTGGTTCTGCTAAACAAGGACGTGATCGTCACTTCCAAGCCATATTGCCTCTACGAGGGAAAATAATAAACGTTGAGAAAGCACGATTAGATAAAATATTATCAAATAATGAAATAAGAATGATTATTACCGCGCTTGGAACTGGAATAGGTGAAGACTTTGATATTACAAAAGCTCGTTACCATAAAATTGTCATCATGACTGATGCCGATGTCGATGGAGCACATATTCGAACTCTATTATTAACCTTCTTATATCGTTATATGCGTCCATTAATTGATTATGGCTATATTTATATCGCTCAACCACCACTTTACAAAGTTCAACAAGGTAAAGCGATTCATTATGCTTATAATGATAAAGAAATGGAACGAATTATGGGTGAACTTAATAAATTACCTAGACCAGGCATCCAACGTTATAAAGGTTTAGGTGAAATGAATGCTACACAGCTATGGGAGACAACGATGGACCCCGAATCCCGAACATTGCTTCAAGTAAATTTAGAAGACGCAATGGAGGCAGACCAAATCTTTGATATGCTAATGGGTGATAAAGTAGAACCAAGGAGAAATTTCATTCAAGATAATGCCGTTTATGTAAAAAATCTTGATGTCTAAGCATTGTTGACAAAGGTGTTTTCATACAACCTCTTGTCTTACATAATTTAATCAATTTCATAATACCAATTTTGTCGTCACCTACAATAATATATAGTTGGATAAAACCATTTCCAAACTATATATTGCCCTTAGATGACTTAATAAGGTAATTATGAAATTGACTCAATTAGAAGTATAAAACTATTAAATTAACGTCATTAAAATATTTAGAAGAGACTAAATGGATTGATTTATCATATCATTTGGTCTCTCTTCCTCATTTTGATAGGAGGTAATCTTATGGTGGATAATCCACGTCCACATGTACAAGAAATTAATATTGGTCAAGAAATGCGAACTTCTTTTTTAGATTATGCAATGAGTGTTATTGTTTCTCGTGCATTACCTGATGTAAGGGATGGACTTAAGCCTGTACATCGTAGAATACTTTATGCAATGAATGACCTTGGTATGCATTCAGATAAAGCATATAAGAAGTCAGCTCGTATTGTTGGAGATGTTATAGGTAAGTATCACCCACATGGTGACTCTGCTGTTTATGAAGCAATGGTAAGAATGGCACAAGATTTTAGCTTCCGATACATGCTTGTCGATGGCCATGGTAACTTTGGTTCTGTAGATGGTGACCCTGCTGCTGCCATGCGTTATACAGAAGCACGTATGTCAAAAATATCGATGGAATTATTAAGAGACATTAATAGAGATACCATCGACTATCAAGATAATTATGATGGATCGGAAAGAGAACCGAAAGTACTTCCGTCTCGTTTTCCTAATCTATTAGTTAATGGTGCTTCAGGTATTGCTGTTGGGATGGCAACAAATGTTCCACCACACCAATTAGGTGAAACGATTGATGCCGTTTTAGCAGTAAGTAAAAACCCAGATATTACAATTGAAGAATTGATGGAAGAATATATCTTTGGTCCAGATTTTCCTACTGCAGGTCAAATACTCGGTAGAAGTGGTATTCGAAAAGCTTTTGAAACAGGTAAAGGCTCCATTACTATCCGGTCAAAAGTTGAAATAGAAGAACAGGCGAATGGAAAATCAACAATTCTTGTACATGAGTTACCTTATCAGGTAAATAAGGCAAAATTGATTGAAAAAATTGCGGATCTCGCTCGTGATAAAAAGATTGAAGGAATCACAGATTTACGAGATGAATCTGATAGAAATGGCATGCGGATTGTTATTGAACTTAGACGTGATGCAAATGCAAATGTTGTATTAAATAATTTATATAAGCAAACATCTCTACAAACTTCTTTTGGTATTAATATGTTGGCACTTGTAGACGGACAACCAAAAGTGCTGAATTTAAAAGAATGTCTAACTCATTATTTAGATCACCAAAAAATAGTTATCAAACGTCGTACTGCATTTGAACTTAGAAAAGCAGAGGCAAGAGCCCATATTTTAGAGGGACTACGTATTGCATTAGATCATATTGATGAGATTATTGCCTTAATTAGACAATCAAATACTGCTGATATTGCTAGAGAAGGTTTAATAACAAAATTTGAATTATCCGAGAAACAAGCGCAAGCTATTTTAGATATGCGTTTACAACGTTTAACTGGTCTTGAACGTGATAAGATTGAACAAGAATATCAAGAGTTAATTAAACTGATTGATGAGTTAAAAGCTATTTTAGCTGATGAAGAAAAAGTTCTTGAAATCATTCGTGAAGAGTTATTAGAGATTAAAGAACGGTTTAATGACAAGCGTCGTACCGAAATTATTGTCGGTGGCACAGACTTCTTTGAAGATGAGGATCTAATTCCAGAAGAAAATATTGTTATTACCTTAACACATCAGGGGTATGTTAAACGACTTCCTTCTTCCACTTACCGAGCACAAAGACGTGGAGGACGAGGGGTACAAGGTATGGGAACAAATGAAGATGACTTTGTAGAACATTTAGTATCAACCTCTACTCATGATACGGTCCTATTCTTTTCCAATAAAGGAAAGGTGTACAAAGCAAAAGGATACGAAGTACCAGAATTCAGTCGAACAGCTAAAGGTATTCCAATTATAAATATGTTAGAGATTGAGAAAGATGAATGGATCAATGCAGTAATAACAGTAAGTGAATTTGTAGATGACTGGTTCTTATTTTTCACTACGAAATACGGTATCTCTAAACGTACAACCCTTTCTCAGTTTGCTAATATTCGAAAAGGTGGCCTAATTGCTGTTGGATTAAGAGACGATGATGAGTTAATATCTGTTCGTTTAACGGATGGTACGAAACATATCATGATAGGTACACAAAATGGCTCATTAATCCGATTCGAAGAAAGCCAAATTCGTTCAATGGGAAGAACTGCAGCTGGTGTAAAAGGTATTTCATTAAGAGGCGACGATGTTGTAGTTTCTATGGAAATCATTGAAGACGGTTTGCAAGTATTAAATGTTACTGAAAATGGTTATGGCAAACGAACACCTGCAGAAGAATACCGACTAACAAATCGTGGTGGTAAAGGTGTATTCACTAGTAATTTAACTGATAAAACCGGAAAGGTTGTCACGGTTCAAGCAGTTACAGGTGAAGAAGATATCATGATTATTACCGTTTCTGGTGTATTAATACGAATGCCTGTTGAAAGTATTTCAGTAACTGGTAGAAATACACAAGGGGTTAGACTCATTCGTCTTCAAGAAGAAGAAAAAGTTGCTACAGTTGCTAAAATTGACACAGAAGCTGAGGAAGAAGAAGTGTCAGAAATTGAAGTGATTGATTCGGAAAATGTTGTTGCTGAGGATGGATTAGATGAAGTGAATCCAAACCAAGAACAAAACATAGTAGAAGAAGACTCAGATCATGAACCAAACGATGATGAAAACTAATCATATAGGTAGACTATAGATAAAACCCTTGACACTCATTAGCAAGATGGGTGTCAAGACTTCTATTGAAAAGATAAAGGATTGCAAATCGCGTGTTTCTGTGAGCTTGTAAGATGAAAGCTAAAGTTAATGCGCTTTGTGCTATAAGTAGGCTCGACCTATGATGAGGATGTCGTGCACTTTTATAAAGTTACTTGTTGTTTATCAATAGTTAAAGCAGGGGTGGGTACGGATGTGGGTACATCCAAAACAGTTAGTTCCTGGTTGTCGCATTGTTACTGATGTAATGGGGAAAACGAATCGTCCAATTGTTCCTAAAAATATAGTGCTTGATGAAGTACATATACAAGTATTACAAGATTTTCTTGTTATGAATGTTGAGGTATCACCTAGACTCGCAAATGGCGTACCATTTGTACCTAGAGAATTAACAAAAGAAGAAATAGAAGAAAACAAAAAAGACAAATCATCTAATAAAAATAAAATTGCTTTATCATTCGATGATCAATATTTAGAAGCAGTTCAACGCTATAAGCAACTATTTCTAAATTGGCAAAGTGGATCTGCAGTAAATATGAGGCAAGTGCGAGATATTATCGTACCTTTATTAGAACGCATTGATGAAGTAGGTTTAGACTTATTTTTACTCCACCAATATGCATCTAAACAGGACTATTTTTATCACCATGGTATAGCGATGGGTCTTATATCTGGGTTCTTGGCTAAAAAGAAAGGCTTTAAAAAAGAATGGGTTCAAGTGGGACTGGCAGGTTTTTTAGCTGATAGTGGCATGTCCAAAGTAAGTATTTCTTTATTTAACAAATCCGAAACGTTAAGTTTACCTGAATATGAGGAGATAAAAAAACATCCTACCTATTCCTATCGATTTGTGGAAAAAGTACCTTCTTTATCTGTTGGTGTGAAATTAGCTATCCTACAACACCATGAACGTTTAGATGGCAGTGGTTATCCACTCGGAGTTGATAAAAGCAAAATTCATCCGTATGCATGTATTCTGGCCGTTAGTGATTCCTATCATGCTATGACTTCTGAACGCGTTTATCAAAAAAAACAATCTCCTTTTAAAGTGATAGAAGAAATGATGTTAGATCAATTTGATAAATTTGATCATGAAGTATTAAGAGTATTTGTAGATAGCTTAGCCAATTTTTCAACTGGTACAAAGGTTCTATTATCAAATCAGAAAAAGGCTGAGATTGTGTTCATTGATTCTAAGCAAATGACTCGCCCAATGGTAAGACTAGAAAATAGTAATGAGATATTTTCACTTATGGATAGGCGAAGTATTTACATTGAAGAAATTTTAAAATGACAGTAGATAAGTTTTGTAGATTCTTGTGTCGTTAAAGAGTACTTTACTTCCACAAGTACCCGTACCATTTGTCTAGTGTAATTAATTTGAGGGTTAACTTAGATAAATCTAAGTTAACCCTCTTTTTCATTTAATAAAAATACCCCTAAAAGAAAGGGTGTTTTTTTAGCTGTGATAGATAAAAAATGCTTAATAAAAGGATAATCCTCCGTAGGGAGAGTATGAAGTAAGTCTCCCCACCATTCTGTTTCATATCTACATATCATACTTAGATTGTATAGAAGTAAGTAATGATGCATCACTTCATGACTAGTCATAAAGTTGTTACGATTAGTAGGTAAATAAAATGCATGATGATCACCGTGAAAATAAATCGGACCTTGTGAACTAGGTATTAACTCACTAGATAGCTTTAAAGTGAATGAAGAGTCATGGAGTTGTGTCTTTTCAAAATTCGGTAAAAATTTGGACAGTTTTTCGATGAATTTATTTTCAGTTAGATGGTAAGTATCTAATATATTATTAGGAAAGTGTAATAATTTTGAGTGTAAATCGCCTATTTTAATTTGGGCATTTTCATTCCTATGAAAATAAAATAAATTATTTAGTTCAGGTATGGATATTAAGAGTTTTTCCATGTTTATTTTTTCAAATGGAATATGTTTTATGTTAAATAAATGTTGTGAGAAATATGGAAATAAACCTTTATATTGAATTTTGACTTCGTCTTGTAAGAATGAATATTGTTGTTTTTTCCTTTTTCTAGTGGTGACCCCATGAGCCAACATCGTTGTGTTCTCAGGATAATCAGGTTTTCTTGTTAATAGACATGCTTTTAGTAAATGAACCATGCCATAAAAGTACAGTATAGGTTTCACCACCATACTTGAACTATTTCCAGTATCATAAAAATGCAAGCCATGTTCCAAATAATAAAGAAAACGGTAACTATTTTCGTAGCTCATTTTACTAGCGTTGGCTATATCATTTTTGTGGTAGCATTTCTCCAAAAATTTTTGAGAAGTATTTACCGATTTTAAGTAAGTGAAAAAATCTGAAATGTCCTTTTCAAGCATAAGAACAGTCCTCTCTATAATTAACTCATTATCCACAAAATTAGTCCGCTTTTATTAACTGACAATCTTAATTTTAAATTACTGTGTTTTATAAAGATAAAAAGGTTGAAAAAGCCTAGATGATATCGTATTGTAAATAACAATAGTTATGTTGTCTTATCTTTAAATTATTTATCAGAATTTATACGTGTATTTGTGAACAAAGTATTTTAGTTCTATTTTGAGTTATGCAATGATCTAACTTGTTTGATTCATTAAGTCCTAAAATAATCCTGTTTTAAAATATAATGTCCTATGATTGCCGAGTTTAAGACTTGGTTAACATGTTGAGGCTTCGTAATTGTTCTGTAGTTTAACCAGTTATTCATTTATCATTTGAAATAGAGGAGGCTCATTTATGAGAGAGGATAAATTCTCAAAGGAAGGTCTTACGTTTGATGATGTATTATTAGTTCCTGCTAAATCAGATGTTTTACCTAGAGATGTTTCTGTAAAAACTGAATTATCGTCTAAAATTAAACTAAATATTCCCTTTGTAAGTGCAGGAATGGATACTGTTACTGAGGCTGAAATGGCAATATCTATGGCTCGCCAAGGTGGAGTAGGAATTATCCACAAAAATATGTCAATTGAAGAACAAGCGGAACATGTTGATCGAGTAAAAAGATCTGAAAGTGGAGTTATTACCAATCCTTTTTTCTTATTACCAGATCATCAAGTGTTTGATGCAGAACATCTTATGGGTAAATTTCGCATTTCAGGGGTACCAATTGTGAATAATATTGAGGATCAAATATTAGTTGGGATTTTAACGAATAGAGACCTCCGATTTATCGAAGATTATTCGATTCAAATATCAGATGTAATGACTAGTGAAAACTTAGTTACAGCACCTGTTGGTACGACACTACAAGAAGCTGCAAAAATTCTACAAAAACATAAAATAGAAAAACTACCTCTTCTTGATGAAAAAGGTGTTTTAAAAGGGTTAATAACAATAAAAGATATTGAAAAGGTTATTGAGTTCCCTAATTCAGCTAAGGATAGTCAAGGAAGACTATTGGCTGGTGCTGCAGTAGGTGTAACAGCTGACGCTATGACACGAATAGATAAGTTAGTTGAAGCAGGTGTTGATATTCTAGTACTTGATACTGCTCATGGACACTCATTAGGTGTTCTAGAACAAGTAAAACGTGTGAGAGACAAGTATCCTGATATAGATATTATTGCTGGTAATGTGGCTACTGCAGAAGCAACGAGAGAATTAATTGAAGCGGGAGCTAATATAATCAAGGTCGGCATTGGACCAGGTTCTATTTGCACGACTCGTGTTGTTGCAGGCGTAGGGGTACCACAAATAACAGCCGTAAATGATTGTGCTACGGAAGCATCCAAATACGGTATTCCAGTTATTGCAGATGGTGGTATTAAGTATTCTGGAGATATTTCAAAGGCTATTGCAGCAGGAGCTCATGCTGTAATGCTAGGTAGCCTTTTTGCCGGAGTATCAGAAAGTCCTGGAGATACAGAAATATTCCAGGGGAGAAGATATAAGGTGTATAGAGGAATGGGTTCCGTTTCTGCAATGAAATCAGGTTCTAAAGATCGATACTTCCAAGATACAGAAGAATCTAAGAAACTAGTACCAGAAGGTATTGAAGGAAGAGTTGCATATAAAGGTCCATTGGCTGATACGGTTCATCAACTATTGGGCGGATTACGTTCAGGCATGGGGTACTGTGGTGCAAAAAATATCGAGGTATTGCGCAATGAGGCGAAGTTTATACGCATGACTGGGGCAGGTTTAAGAGAAAGTCATCCACACGATGTGCAAATTACAAAAGAGTCACCTAACTATTCTTTATAGAAGATTAAAGATTTTAGATAGGAAAGACTTGAATATTTAAAGACTTTTTAAAAAAGGGACTGAATCTTTTTATTAATGATTCAGTCCCTCCATTATGTAAGAATAAGGAGTTTTGATGATTTTACCAAACAATATTCATCCCTCTTGGAATTCTTTTTTAACAGAAGAAATAATAAGCAATGTAGATAAAATCGAACGAACAATAAGTACTGACTATAATCCTACTGATCCACAACAAATTTTAAGATTTTTATCTATAGATTTAAATAAAGTAAAAGTGATTTGGCTTGGACAAGATGTTTATCCAGCAAAGGGAGTTGCAACAGGCAGATCATTTGAGGTTGGTGGTTTAAACAAGTGGGATCAGACATTTAGACAGGTTTCTGTTAAAAATATTATTCGTTTAATTCATAAAAATTTTTATGGTATAAGTGATTACGATCAAATAAAAAACTTTAATGACATAAAAAAAGATATAGCAACGAATCATTTTAATATATTACCACCAAATAGGTGGTTTGATTCTTTAGAACAACAAGGTGTACTATTCTTAAATACATCGTTTACTTGTCAGGTAGGAAAAGCTAATAGTCATTCTAGAATATGGCAGGAGTTTTCTAAACAGGTTCTGAACTATATTTCGATAAAACGGCCAGATATTATTTGGTTTTTATGGGGTAATCAAGCTAAACAAAACAAGCAACACATAAAACAAGGTGTTTTTTATGAAAGTAGACATCCTATGATGTGTAGCAAGAAATATAAAGATGACTTTTTAAAATCTGAATGTTTCTTAGAGACATGGGATATTATAGATTGGCTTGGTTAATTTACACGTAAAACCTAAATTACTTGGTAAACTATTAAGAGGATATCTTTGAGAGAATGTAATGGAAATATATAGCCTTTTTAAATGTCATTTCCCTTTAATTGAAGGTGTGATAGAATAGCTTAGATGCATACTAATATTGGTGGAGGTAGAGGAAGTTGAGACATAAATTAAAAGCATCTTTTTTAATCATTACAGTGTTGCTGATTGCATTATCGACGTTTGCAATAAATCCTATTAACGCAAGTGCAGATTCGATAGAGGTAGACGCGGAGGCCGCCATTTTAGTTGATGCCGAAACTGGCGAGATTTTATATGCTAAAAATATTGACGAAATGAAAGAAATAGCAAGTATGACGAAAATGATGACGGAATATCTTGTGTTAGAAGCTATAAATAATGGAGATATTAACTGGGATACGACAACACAGATTAGTGATTATCCATATAGCATTTCTGCAGATGCAAGTTTTTCTGGTATAGGACTAATTCAAGATAAAGATTATACAGTTAAACAATTATATGAGGCTATGGCTATTAACTCTGACAATGCAACAACCATTGCTTTAGCAGAACTTATAGCAGGATCTGAAAGTGAATTTGTTAAAATGATGAATGATAAAGCAGAAGAGTTAGGATTACCTGCTTATGATTTTGTTAATTCAACCGGATTAAATAATCAAGATTTAGGTGATAATTTCCCTGATGGAACAGACCCAAATGCAGAAACGGCTATGTCAGCAAAGTCAACAGCAATGTTGGCCTATCATTTAATTAAAGATTATCCAGAAGTACTAGAGTATTCTAGTCAGTTAACCTCTGAGTTAGATGATCAAACGTACGAAAACTGGAATTGGATGTTACCATGGGATAATGATAACTTCGCACAGTATTATTTTGAAGGCGTTGATGGTTTAAAAACTGGATTCACAGAGAATGCAGGAAATTGTTTCACAGGAACAGCTATCAGAGATGGTAGACGTCTTATCAGTGTTGTAATGGATGCAGATAGCAGAGATGAAAGATTTCATCAAACAAAAAAACTTTTAGAGTATGGGTATTCACAATTTGAACGTCAAGAGCTATACCCAGCAGGTTATCAAATAGAAGGTGAATCTGTTATTCCTGTTGCAAAAGGTAAAGAAGAAGTTGTAGAAATAGCGTCTAAAGATGTGTTAAGCTCGACCGTCAAAAATGGTGAACAAGAAAGTTATTCCGTAACATATAATTTTGATGAAGGTAAATTAAATGACGATGGTCAATTAACTGCTCCAATTGAAAAAGGAGAAAAAGTTGGAACAATGGAACTTACTTATAATGGTGAGGTGAATCATGGATCCATCTTAAGTGAAGGACAAGCCCAATCAGTAGATATTATTACGACTAGTGCAATTGAAAAGCAAAACTGGTTTATGTTAACACTAGGTGGTATTGGAGACTTCTTTAGTAATATCTTTTCATCAATAGCAGATACTGTTAAAGGATGGTTTAGTTAAATTGTTTTAAACTATATTTTTAAAGACAGGCCTCTTTGTCAGATTCATTCAGACAAGGAGGTTTGGCTTAGCACAAAAGATTATAGTTATTTAAGAAAGTATAAAAATTCGTAGAAGTCTAGCTCCAGCGCCTAGTCCCTCTGAAGTCTTAAGATTAAGGTGAATACCTAGTCACTTGCGCTTTTGTTAATAATTGTTATACAATGTTGAATAATACTGCATAATCATAAAATTATTCTTTAATTTTAAAAATAGTATTAATTGTACAAAATGGGAGGATTTTTAATATGTCTAATTTAGGTACAGATCGGGTAAAACGTGGAATGGCTGAAATGCAAAAAGGCGGCGTAATTATGGACGTTGTCAATGCCGAGCAAGCTAAAATCGCTGAGGATGCTGGTGCTGTTGCAGTTATGGCTTTAGAAAGAGTACCATCTGATATTCGTGCAGCTGGTGGCGTAGCAAGAATGGCAGATCCTACAATTATTGAGGAAGTAATGAATGCTGTTTCTATTCCAGTAATGGCTAAAGCACGTATAGGTCATATCGTTGAAGCTCGTGTATTGGAAGCAATGGGTGTTGATTATCTTGACGAAAGTGAAGTATTAACTCCTGCTGATGAAGTATATCACTTAAATAAGCGTGACTATACGGTTCCCTTTGTATGTGGGTGTCGTGATTTAGGCGAAGCAGCCCGTCGTATTGGAGAAGGTGCTTCCATGTTACGTACTAAAGGTGAACCAGGTACAGGTAATATTGTTGAAGCTGTTCGACACATGCGTGAAGTTCAAGCTCAGGTTCGTACACTAATTGGCATGTCTGAAGATGAAATTATGACTTATGCAAAAAATCTCGGAGCACCATTTGAAGTACTACTAGATATTAAGAAACACGGTCGTTTACCAGTGGTTAATTTTGCAGCAGGTGGTGTAGCAACTCCAGCTGATGCAGCCTTAATGATGCAACTTGGAGCAGATGGTGTATTCGTAGGATCTGGAATATTTAAATCAGATAATCCTGCTAGTTTTGCTAAAGCTGTTGTAGAGGCTACTACTCATTATCAAGATTATGAATTAATTGCCAGAGTTTCTAAGGGTATCGGTACTGCAATGAAAGGAATTGAAATCAGTACAATTGCTCCTGAACAACGCATGCAAGATCGCGGATGGTAAGATAAAGGAGAGATAAGCAATTATGACTAAAATAGGGGTATTAGGACTTCAAGGTGCTGTAAGAGAACATATCAGATCAATTGAGGCATCCGGTGCTAAAGGTCTTGTTATAAAGAAAAAAGAACAGCTTGATGATATTGATGGATTAATTCTTCCTGGTGGTGAAAGTACTACCATGCGTCGGTTGATTGATAAATATGATTTCTTTGATGCACTTATAAATTTTGGTAAAAAAGGTAAACCTATTTTTGGAACATGCGCAGGATTAATATTGTTAGCAGATGGTATAGTTGGACAAGATCATGCTCATTTGGGGTTAATGGATATGAAAGTAGCAAGAAATGCATTTGGACGCCAAAAGGAGTCCTTTGAGGCATCTTTAGACGTAAAAGGAATAGCTGAAAACTTTGAAGCTGTTTTTATCCGTGCGCCCTATGTAGTAGAAGTAGGGGAAACTGTAGAAGTATTAGCGAAAGTTAATGACGCTATTGTTGCTGCAAAACAAGGGCATTACTTATGTAGTTCCTTTCATCCAGAACTAACAAATGATCATCGTTTAACTAAGTTTTTTGTTAAAATGGTAGAAGAATCTAAAAATGAACTTGCATCTTAAGTGGTTTTTAGATATTCTATATAAAATATAATGAAATGTGTAGATAGGAAATAGTAACAATAATTCTCTCTTAAAGAGAGCCGATGGACGGTGAGAATCGGTGTGAGAATGTTGTGAATCCATCCTGGAGCAAGTATGTTGAATCCAGTAAACATACTCGGTTTTATTACAAAGCCGTTATCTGTAAATGAGCCGGAAGATTTATCTTCAATCAGGGTGGTATCGCGGGAAAAACTCTCGTCCCTACTTTTAGTTAGGGATGGGAGTTTTTTGTGTTGTCGACTAATTGTAAAAGGAGGAAATAGGTTATGTTGGATATGAAATTAATTAGGTCTAATTTTGATGAAGTCAAAGCAAAGTTGCAAAATCGGGGCGAAGATTTATCAGATTTAGATAAATTTGGAGATTTAGATGTTAGAAGAAGAGATTTAATTGCAGAAACAGAGGAATTAAAAGCAAAAAGAAACGAGGTTTCAAAGCAAATCTCTATACTGAAAAAAGAAAAGAAAGACGCAGATGACCTAATTATTGAAATGCGTGATGTTGGTGATCGTGTTAAAACAATCGATACAGAGTTAAAAGAAGTGGAACAACAACTGGAGACACTACTTTTATCAATTCCCAATATACCTCATGAAAGCACACCTATCGGTGACTCAGAGGATGATAATTTAGAAGTGAAAAAGTGGGGAGAATTACCATCATTTACTTATGAATCACAAGCACATTGGGACATTGCTACTAAGTTAGATATCCTTGATTTCGAACGAGCATCAAAGGTAACAGGTAGCCGATTTGTATTCTATAAAGGTCTAGGTGCTAGACTTGAAAGAGCATTGATGAGCTTTATGATGGATTTACATGCAGATCAACATGGTTATGTGGAAATGTTAACACCATATATGGTTAATCGAACAAGTATGACTGGAACAGGTCAATTGCCTAAATTTGAAGAAGATGCCTTTAAAATTCAAGATTGGGACTACTTTTTAGTTCCAACAGCAGAAGTTCCAGTAACAAATTATTATAGAGATGACATCCTTAGTGGAGCAGACCTTCCGAAGAAATTTGTTGCTTTTAGTGCTTCTTTCCGTTCTGAAGCGGGTTCCGCTGGCAGAGATACACGAGGGCTTATTAGACAACACCAATTTAATAAAGTAGAATTAGTTCAATTTGTAAAACCAGAAGAATCTTATCAAGTACTAGAAGAACTTACAGGGCATGCAGAAAAAGTGCTTCAATTACTTGAATTACCTTACAGAGTTATGAGTATGTGTACCGGAGATCTTGGATTTACAGCTGCTAAAAAGTATGACATTGAAGTATGGATGCCAAGTAACGATACGTATCGGGAAATTTCTTCATGTTCAAACTTTGAAGACTTCCAAGCCCGCCGTGCCGGTATTCGTTTTAGAAGAGAAGATAAAGGAAAGCCTGAATTTGTTCATACATTAAATGGATCTGGCTTAGCAATTGGTAGAACAGTAGCTGCCATAATTGAAAATTATCAACAAGAAGATGGTTCTGTAATAATACCAGAGGTTTTACGTGCGTATATGGGTAATAAACAAGTGATTAAATAATTGATTCTTGCCTCTTTTTTTGAGAGGCAAGATAATTTTAATTCCATATTGACAATATAAAAAGTAAATGTTATTATTAATTTTGTCGTCAGTCACGGAGGAGTACCCAAGTCCGGCTGAAGGGATCGGTCTTGAAAACCGACAGGGGCTTCACGGCCCGCGGGGGTTCGAATCCCTCCTCCTCCGCCATATACTTAAGCGCAGTATAAAATTGGAGATTAAATATAAAGAACCGTTACACTATGTGTGGCGGTTTTTTTGCTTAAGTTAATATTTTGAAATGAAATATGCTATTTATGGATAATAAAGAAGGATTATTGAAGTAACTGTCGAAAATTAGCTATAGGTTTTTATGCGCACAGGATTTTTTAAGTGATTACTATTAAAAAATATATTCAAATCATTAGAAAAAATATAAAATTTTTGATTTACTTTAACATGATAAAATAAACAGTCGAATAGGAGAATTTTATGTTTCAAAAAATAGCATTTATTGGTGCAGGTTCTATGGCAGAGGCAATAATTTCAGGGATGATTCAGAAAGACTATTGTAAACCTGAACAAATTGTTGTAACGAACAAGTCTAATCAAAATCGTTTAAAGTATTTGCAGGATAAATACAAGATAACTATCTCACAAGATAAAGAACAAGTAATGAAAGGCGCTGAAATTATCGTACTAACGATGAAACCAGCAGATATTGTTAATGGCATTAATGATATCAAACCATATTTAAAAGAAGAACAGTTAATTATTTCAGTATTGGCCGGAATTTCCACGGATTTCATTGCAAAACAAACAGGGAAAGACATTGCTGTCATTCGGGCAATGCCGAATACTTCTGCCATGATTGGTCAGTCAGCTACTGCTATTACTCCTGGTGTATTTACTAGTAAAGAACAGTTAGGTAAAGCGAAATCATTACTCAAAGCAATTGGTATGACAACGATTGTAAATGAAGACGATATGCATGCTATTACAGCGTTAGCAGGAAGTGGACCAGCCTTTTATTATTATATGGTAGAGGCGATGGAAATTGCAGCTGAAGAAGCAGGAATAAGTGAGGAGACTGCGAAAGCATTAATCACACAGACATTTGTTGGTGTAGCGGAAATGTTAAAAGTTACTGATAATCACCCAGCAGAATTAAGAAAAAAAATAACTAGTCCAGGTGGTACAACACAAGCGGGACTAGAAATACTTGAGCAAAGTAATTTTCAGCGAGTAATAGTTGAAAGTATAAAAGCTGCTACTGAAAGGTCAAATCAATTAGGCAAAAAACTTCAAGAAAAATAAAAAAACGAGTCTGGGACATAACTAGCCAAAAATAACAAAGAAGGTTCCGATCATCTGTTCTTTGATGGTCGGAACCTTTTTTCGCTGGATTATTTTCATATTCTGTTGTTCTGTTCACCACCATGAATCCTAATTCATTATTTACTTTCTCTTTCCATCTCACAGACATTCGAGTGAAACACAAATTAGCCTTCAAAAATTCAAAGACTGGTTCCACATCGATTTTACGCTGACCGTAGATCTTAGCAGTTTCTTTATTCGAAAAAGCTGCTTTCTACTGTATTCTTTTTGTTCTTCCCATTTTTCGTTATAATAAATTTTTCGATTATTCCCTTCCTTCGCTTTGGTACTTTGGGAGCGTAACGGGAAACCGGAACAGTCTTCACATTCGTAAACTTTAAACGTTCGTGCAAATCCGTATTTATCTGTTCGGTTGGAGGTGTAGTTAAACGTCAATTTTCTTCCATTTGGACAGGTGAATATATCCTTTTTTTGTACATTTCTTTTGAATTTTATTAATAAAAGAGTGGTACTAATCAATAACGAGATGTGGACTAACATAAATTAGTGAGACAATATAAAACACCTTCGGAAATGGTACACTTAAGACAAGTACTAAAATCGGAGGTGTTTTTCATGGGGAAA
>NZ_JASTZU010000035.1 GCF_030282825.1 Aquibacillus rhizosphaerae | reverse complement strand
TTCCCCATGAAAAACACCTCCGATTTTAGTACTTGTCTTAAGTGTACCATTTCCGAAGGTGTTTTATATTGTCTCACTAATTTATGTTAGTCCAAAAGGAAACTCTTTGATTAAACCGCTCTTTAATGCGGTTTGTAGTTGATGATTGTAACAGGGGTCAGATTCCTCAAATGGACGAGGGTCTGATCCCTGTTTTAATTAGTATTAAATTCTGTTTTTTTGAAAAATCACTATTAGATTTAAAATATACTCAATGGAATTATTTGTGAATGAAAATAGGGTGTAATTGCTATCTTTATTTCTGCAGTGAAATGTATGGTCCCTTCAGTGCACTTTGCTTAGATAAAATTAATCGTCATACCTTAGAGCCTGCTTGAAATCGAACACCGAACCATGTCGAAGAAATTAATACTTTCTTTACACTAATCGCGTTGACTATAAAATTTCACTAGGCTAATATTAGCTAGAAATATTTGTAAGAAAATTGGGGAAATGAAGATGGGGGAATGGCAAATGGGTAAGGTTACAGTTGGACAAGAAAATGGAATTGCGGTTGAGCTTCATTATGAGGACGTAGGAGCGGGTAAACCGGTTGTCTTGATTCATGGTTGGCCGCTTAGCGGAAGATCTTGGGAGAAGCAAGTACCTGCATTGGTGGAGGCAGGTTATCGAGTGATTACGTACGACCGTCGTGGGTTCGGTCAATCCTCACAGCCTTGGGATGGTTATGACTACGATACACTTGCGGCAGACTTGAATAATTTGATTTTGCAACTGGACCTTCAAGATATAACGCTGGTTGGATTTTCGATGGGCGGCGGAGAAGTGTCGCGTTACATCGGTACTTATGGAACAGAACGTGTAGCAAAAGCGGTGTTAGCCGGTGCAATTCCTCCGTTTCTGCACAAAACTTCAGATAATCCGGATGGAGGATTCGATGATGAGACCATCCAAGGTTTTCTAGATGGGGTGAAAGCCGATCGATTGGCGTTTTTAGATGCGTTTACGACAAACTTCTTCGCATCTGGTGACAGAACCGATTTGGTTACCGAAGCTTTCCGTATGTATAATCGCGATATTGCAGCATTCGCTTCACCGAAAGGCACGCTTGATTGCATCTCGGCATTTAGTTATACGGATTCTCGTGAGGATTTGGAGAAATTTAACTTGCCAACGCTAATACTTCATGGTGATGCGGATGCGATTGTACCTGTTGAAATAAGCGGTCAGAGGACACATGAGCGAATTCCCGGCAGCCAACTTGTATTAATTAAAGACGGGCCGCACGGATTTAACGCTACACATGCGGAAGAATTTAACCATGAATTGGTGAAATTCTTAAATTCCTAATTGAATAGAGAACTGTGCTTCCCAGGAGGATGAGAAATGACGATTAAAGATTATTTAAACAAACAAATTTCTGATTGGAACATCTTATACGTGAAACTGCAACATTATCATTGGTCTGTTAAAGGAGAACAGTTTTTTACGTTACACGCGAAATTCGAAGAGCTTTACAACGAGGCTGCCGGTTATATTGATGAAATAGCAGAACGCGTCCTTGCATTAGGAGGTAGCCCCGTTGCTAGTCTGAGAGAATATCTAGAGTTGGCTTCTATTCAAGAGACTCCGGCAATTGAATCATCCACGGAAATGGTACAGGAGATAGTGGACGATTATACAAAGATGATTTCAGTTTTGAAAAATGGAATGGAACTAACGGAAAGTGAGAATGATGAGATTACTGGGGATATACTTTTAGCGATTTATTCGGATTTGGAAAAGCATGTTTGGATGTTAACCGCCTACTTGGGTGAGTGAATGACAGAATGGAAAATCCACGCCGTAAACTATGGTGTGGATTTTTTTCATAAATTTGCTAAATAAGTAATTTTTAGGTGTCCAATATCTTGATATTGATTTATTATATAGTTAAAAGTAAGTGTTTAATAGAGTCATTCTATCTGTGGTTTTTAAATCAATTGGCAAGATTATGTATAAAGGGGGAGTTTGATGTTAAATCGTGTCATTGAACAATTTCGATTAAAGGTATCATCAATTGATGAGGTTGAAGACTCCCATAGTTCAACCGTTTATAAATGTAATTTATCTAATGGTGAAAATGTTTTTTTGAAAATTCCTTTTACAAAGTTGAAGTATCAAAGAGAGTTGGAAGCCTATGAAATCTTAAAAGGAAGCGTACCTATTCCAGAAATGATAGATTATTGGTCAGGTGATGAGGAATGTCCTGGTGCTTTTTTATTATCTGAATTAAAGGGTAATTCACTATCAACTAAGGCTAAACCCACAATAGCGTTCCAAGTCGGGGTTCTTCAGGCTAAAATGCATTCCATTCGTCCTCCTGCAGAGAAAGCCTTATCTGGTATAAAAAATGAATTTCCGAACTGGTCTCATTTTGTTGAAGAACAATTTTATAGTTTTGCTGAAGATGTAAGAGACATTTTGGATGAACATTTATACAATAAAGCCATTGAAACATTTAAAAGGATGAAACAAGAGCTTCCTTCCGCAGTTGGACCAAGCTTTGTACATATGGATTTTCGACCAGCAAATATAATTGTTGATGAGGAAAAAGTTTCAGGAGTAATAGATTTTGAAAGTGTAAGATTTGGATCAACAGAAATTGATTTCACCAAACTTTATCGTGATTTTTTAAGTTATGATGATAGCCTATATATTGCATACCAAGAAGGCTATAACAGTATAAGACCATTAATTGACCTAGAAAATGTGCTGCCTTTTTATCGGTTTACTGATGCCTTTAATAGTATTGGGTGGTGTAAACGTCGAGGAATTGAAAATAATGCTTTATTTCTAAAAGAAAATGTAGTGAGATTAAAAAAGTGGTTACTATGAAAATGATGAGTATACATCTATCTTAGAATAGTGAATAAATATACCGTAGTTTGGGAGTTCAATCTAATAATTATATCTAGTGGCTAGTTGATTTTCTAAGAAAGAGGTAAAATGAAACTACGTAAAATTTTTGCAATTGTAATTATAAGTATAATCTTGATAGTGACCGTTTTCGGAGTTAAGCAGTACATAGAAAATCAAAGATACGAAAGTTACTTATTGTTACAAGTAGCTAATGACTTCTCAAAACTTTATTCGTTCGTTTCAAACAACCAACAAATTTACATTGATATTATAAATTCGAAAATATATCTCTGAAACAGGTAGATCAACTATATAATAATTAATCCATTTCTAGAGTTTCACAGGAATACCAACAATTAGGTTCACAATTAAAGCTATTGAGTAGAGGTAAATTGGATAATCTTCCATCCATTAATGCCAGTAGTATTTCTTATTATTATGAACGCTTAATAAAAGATATTACTAGAAATGAAGATACTTATAGGGAAGATAGGGCTTTTCATTTACCTTATGAACTTCTTTCATCAGAACCATATATACTTGAAGTGGAGGAACTGAAAAAGATTAAAGAAATAAAAAATTTAAACGATGTATGGGTAGATGTTTTCCCTGGATTTGTTAAGGGGATTTCAAGTGATGGTAAATCTCAGCCCGATCTCTATTGAAACTTACAGAGAGACAGGCTTAGCATCTGAATTCTGGATTGAAGTTGTTGAAGGCATGGAATTTCAAACAAATAAGTATCTGGAGGAAAATGGCTATCTTAGTAATATTAAAGATATATTATATTAGTACTGCGCTAATGTTCAAGAAAAAAAGGGAAAATCAACAGATTGCTGTATTAAGTATAAAAAAATATTTTATAAAATTAAAATTTTATGAATTGAGGGACAGTGGTGTACACTCCTAGAAGAATTTATCCTATGTGTCCAAAGTGTAAACAATATCATACGTATGACGTAATTCCAGAACTGCCTAATGAACCTGCGTTACAATTATCTAAGGATGTTGTAGAAAATACTCATGAGATGACTATTGGTAATGGAAAGTATTATTGCCTTAATTGTGATTACTCTTGGAAAAAATATCGTGGTAAAAAAATATATGAACAAATAAAAGTTATTCATGCAAATACGGGTGGTTACGCTGGACCATTTTTTGGAGTGATAATTGATATAGAATCGTTGGAGATTGATAGAAATGATTACAGTGCGATTAATATAGAAACTATTGATACTCCAATGGAAGAAAAAATAGAATGGTTTAAATCGGAGCTTCATAAATGTGATTTCGTAAATTGGGCAGAGGAATACTTTGCTTTAGTGATGGATGGTACACAATGGCGTATTCAAATTGAATACGAAAGCTACTGTGAAATTAAAGTAGGAAGTAACCATTTCCCTCCTAAATGGACCAAATTTTGTAGAGCGATCTCAAAGATAAGTGGTGGAGAATTTTATTAGAGCGTAGGTTATTGTTGACCGTTTAGAAAGCCCTCTTTGGAGTGCATTTTTTTATAATGTTGATAATTAAATGAAATTGGAGGGAAAGCTGATACATTCAGGTTTCCTCTCGATTGTTTAGCTATTTATCTTTATATTCTTTAGGATTATCCCTACTCATAATTAGTTTCATAACTCTATATCCATCGCTTGGCATTCCTTTATAAGCCCTTAAAAATGATGGATATTTTATAGGGAGAATTGTAATAATGAATTGTACCAAAGATGCATTCATAATAGACTTTAATAAAAAAATTATAATGTATTGACTGTCTGAAAATGTAATTGAAATATAACAAATTAAACCTAGTATAAATGAAAAAAATGGACCTGCAATCATAATCATAGCATTGGACACAATGTTATTCTTACCTTTAGGTATGTTATATTCGACAAAACCAACCCACCCACTTAAAGGCTGAATTTTAAATGTTAGTTTACCTACTTTAAAACCAGTACCCTTGAAAGAGCTTCCCAATCTAACTCCTACTGGCTCTTTGAACAATATTAATGCTGTAAGTGCGTGACCAAGTTCGTGAACTAAAGTAGTAAGCGGAAGTATCAAGGAGACGAACAATAAAAAAGTGATTGTGAATTGTATATAGCTATCCATAAGTTCCCCCAATCAATCCAATTATCTTATGGATACATTCTACATTGACCAAAAGACTCCTGCACCTTATTAAATAATGAGGAGCTAAATATTGAATTTTGCCAAACGT
>NZ_JASTZU010000034.1 GCF_030282825.1 Aquibacillus rhizosphaerae | reverse complement strand
TTAGCTGAAGCCGTGCCCGTGGAAAGCGGAGTATTCTGCCGGAACGGAGTATAAAGACTCCATCATCATTGCCACCGAAAAGAGTTCAACAAAAGTTTATAATACTTACTGCGGACTTTATATAAAGTGCGAAGTGGAAAAGCAACAGAAATTATAAAAATGGTTTTAGTACTTTATATAAATGATACTTTCTACAAATTTTTACTACAAAATCAATTTGAATTTTGTTCATTATATTTTCCACATTTTATGCTTATATAAATATTTTACCGAAAAATTCAAAATTTTCAAATGCCAATATACAAAAAAACAATACCTCCATAAAGCTAGTAAGGCCAATAGTGTAAGCGCTTATGGGATTTCGCGATAAATTTCTCATTACAGTTTTTCTATGTCAGATAACATTACATGTTTATTGAATACCTCTTTTATTGCATTAGAATTAAGACAACACAAAATAGTTGAAAAGGTGGATGAAAATGGAGAATAACATTTATAAAGGAAACAGAAAAGTATTAGGTTTTACTACATTGGCATTTTTCATAACGTTCGTTGTTTGGTTTAATATGGCTCCCTTTATATCTACCTTAAAGGAAACATTTAACCTTACAAATGATCAGATTGCCATTCTAGGTATTGCAAACCTTGCTTTAACCATTCCAGCTCGAGTATTAATTGGAATGCTCGTTGACAAATTTGGTCCTAAAAAGGTATTTTCTAGTTTACTAATGATTTTGAGTATCCCATGTTTTGCATTTGCTCTATCCGATTCATTTATTCAGTTAATGATTTCCAGAATGTTCCTAGCGATAATTGGTGCTGGTTTCGTTGTTGGTATTCGTTTAGTATCTGAATGGTTCCCTTCCAAACAAGTTGGTCTAGCAGAAGGTATTTACGGTGGTTGGGGGAACTTCGGTTCAGCCGCTGCAGCAATGACATTACCTACATTAGCTATAATTTTTGGTGGTGACAATGGTTGGAGAATTGCAATTGGTTTAACAGGACTTATTGCACTTTCATACGGGTTTATATTTAGTCGAATTGTTAACGATACACCGGATGGCGTAGTCTACCAACGCCCAAAGAAAAGTGGTGCATTAGAAATAACGAGCTACAAAGATATGATTGGTCTTATTATTATGACGGTTCCGGTATATGGAATCCTAGGCTTTTTAACGTATCGATTAGGTTGGCAATTAAATTTCATTAGTGACTGGGTCGCATACCTTGTTATTGCTACATTAACTTTCTTTTTCGCATTTAATGTGTATAAAATCTGGGATGTGAACAAAGAATCCCTAAAAAATGGTGTTCCTGATAAGGAAAAATACTCATTCAAACAAGTTGCTATTTTAGACTTTTCGTACTTTTGTACATTTGGCTCTGAACTTGCTGTTGTATCGATGCTGCCATTATTTTTCGAACAAACCTTCACACTAAGTATTGCTCAGGCAGGATTAATTGCAAGTAGCTTTGCTTTTATGAACTTAATGTCTCGACCAGGTGGCGGATGGTTAAGTGATAAATTTGGTCGTAAGAGAACATTAAATATTCTAATGTTAGGCTTAGCTCTTGGTTACGTTGGAATGTCATTAATCGGATCTAGTTGGCCGATATGGACTGCTATCATGATTACAATGTGTTGTTCATTCTTTGTGCAAGCAGGTGAAGGTGCTGTTTATGCGATGGTACCACTTGTGAAAAAGAGGGTAACAGGACAAATATCAGGAATGGTAGGTGCTTACGGAAATATTGGTGGTACAACATTCCTTACTATATTCAGTTTTGTAAGTCCAAGGGCCTTCTTTATTACAATTGCTTGTGCAGCAGTTACTTGTTTCTTTTGCACTTTGTTTTTAAAAGAACCAGATATGGTAGCATTTGAAAAACAAAAATTTCAAGATAATAGCCAGGAAGGCAGTGAAAAAGAAAGTAAGGTACAAGTAATATAGTATTGCGAATAAATTCAGAATATTCAGTGATTTATTTAAGGACGCAGCATTAAATGCTACGTCCTTAAATACTTTTTATGTTTCAGTGGAATACCAATCGCCAATCTTATCTAGATCTTCTTCATTTAATTCGTTAATATTATAATGTCTACCACCAAAATTATTTAATATAGAAAGCTTCATCGTACCTAGGTTTTGTTTTCGGTGTAAAAAGTGTTGGCTTCTTTCTAATGCTTGTATTCGTTTCGATTTAAGTAATACTATTTCTTTACTAAACATTCGTAGTTGCAGTGTTAACTGGTTTTCACTTAAATTAAAACTGGTAGTGCGGTATCGAACAAACCCTAAAATTACTGATAGTCCTAGCAGTATAATCGGAAGTATCACCCATTCTGGCATAAAAATTGCTATACCAATTAATCCAATTAAGGGAATCATGGATGTCCTCAGCAAATAATAAGGCAATGCCCGTTTGGGCACAAGTTTCCTAAATGTAGAATTGTTTTCGTATTCTGGTAGGATCTCATCTAAAAACCCCTTCACTTCAGTTTTTCTGAGTAACGGAAAAAGTAGTGTTTCTGATGCATTTTGTTTCTCCGTTTCACCACCAGCAATTTCAACAGAAATCGTCGCAAATCCTAAGGGTTGACGAATTAACGATTCTTTAATGGATACGGCTTGAATTCTTTTTATTGGAATCGTCATTTGTTTTTTCTCTAGCAATCCACGTGTGATAAATAATTCATTTTCGTATCTCGTAATTGTAAACTTACCATATTTAACAACCATGGTAAGAATACCCAACATCCATAAAAGGATAAACAAAACAATCCCTAAAACAATCAATAACTCAATTCCTTGCGAAAGTAATAAATTTGTTGTTCTATTATAGAAGCTTTCAGGAACGAATGCTTCGATTTCTGTAAAAGTTAATGCAAATAAACTTAGTACGATACCAAAACTTGCCGAAGTTGAGCCAGCAAGTAATAACCGCTTAACAGTAATCGTATGCTGTGCATGATTTGTCTGTTTATCACTCTCGACAACTGATTCCACATTTTCGTATTTACTTTTTAATTCGTTATGAAGATGTTGTCCTTCTTCAAGTTTTACTGCGCTTAATCCCGCATCAACGCTACGGTCACTTCC
This sequence comes from Aquibacillus rhizosphaerae, assembly GCF_030282825.1. GTDB lineage: Bacteria > Bacillota > Bacilli > Bacillales > Amphibacillaceae > Aquibacillus_C > Aquibacillus_C rhizosphaerae. The sequence continues at coordinate 205,042 of NZ_JASTZU010000034.1, read as the reverse complement.
CGCTGTTTCAATTTGGACCTTTGTTAATCCAAATATACGGTGAATGATACCTTGTGTTAAATCAATCGATTGGATTCTATTTTTAGAGATTGTTCGTTTCTGTCTAACGATAACTCCTTTTTCGATGCGCAGCTGATCCCCTTCTATGCGATATGTAAACCTTAGCCATGATAAGACGCTAAATCCTATAAAAATCACAACAATAATACTGATAATTAAAACAACATAATGAAGTCCAAAATCGCTACTAGCGAGAATAATAATTGGAAAAAGCGCATAAATTAGTTGTCTTAGTGATTTGATAACAGTAAAAATAATTGCAACCGGGTGTAATCGTTTTGGACTAGACATCATCTTGCTCCACCCTTGCTAATTCTGAAATACGGTCCCTCAACGCTGCAGCTTCCTCTTCTAGAAGTGCTGGAATTTCATGTGTTGTAGCCGCTGTAGAAACGGTTAAACTTGAAAGTCCGTACTTCTTTAGAATAGGACCTTGTTTTGTATCAACATGTTGGACGCGAATCATTGGCACTAATGTACGAGATACAATTAATATCCCGTGTTGAATATAAATTTCTTGATCAAATACTTCATATCGCCAGCGATTCCAACGAAGCTTTGGAATAAAAATGACTGTAAGGATAACTTCAATTAAACTAATAGCAATAAAAATAGTGCCATACCAATAAGAAAAATCAAATAAATAAGCTAACACAAACAAAGCAATCACTATTAATATCGGGATACAACTCCATAAAGAAGCAGTTAGTTTCCAAGCCTTTATAGCATCTTTTGCTATTCTTTCACTTGGTGGCTGTCTCATATACAAAATCCTTTCTCCTTCTGAATACTACTTATACGAATAACTACTTTGAAAAGTTCTATTAAATTACATAAAAGTACTTTCTCAATAAATTTCATAAATGGTATAATACCTCTGGGTGATAATCATGATACAAATAGTTGGTAAAACAGATATTTATTTTAATAGTAATCAAACATTTCTGGCAGACATTAAATATCATTTAACACGTAGCTTAGAAAAATATGAAATTATATCTCACCATACTGATAACAAGGAAAATAAGATGAAGATTAATTTCTATCTTAACATGAATGAGAAATACGAGTGTAAATCACTGCTTGATTACAATAGTTATGCTTATGACGAATTTAAAAAAAGACTTCCTTCTAAAGTACATACTACGTATATTCAAACCATAGACATTAGACCTGTTGGACGATCAAAATCAAGAAAGAAAAAATAAAATACTTTTTTGTCTTATAAATTAAAAGGAAAAAAACATCACGAGAAATTTATCCCGTGATGTTTTTTCTTAATTACCAGCTTTATTTTTATTATATACGTCGAAGCCTACTGCGATTAGTAGTACCATACCTTTAATCGCCTGTTGCCAATCGATACCAATACCGATTAACGACATACCATTATTCATAACACCCATTACTAGACCGCCGACAATCGCACCGATAACGGTACCTACACCACCAGCCATGGAAGCTCCACCAATAAATACAGCAGCGATTGCGTCCAACTCTAGCATGTTACCAGCTGCAGGTGTTGCGGAATCTAAACGAGAAGCAAACATTAAACCAGCAAGTGCTGCAATGACTCCGTTATTTACAAATACCCAGAATACAACTCGCTTTGTTTTAATACCTGATAAATCAGCTGCTTTTTTGTTTCCACCTGTTGCATAAATGTGACGACCCATTACTGTGTTGTTCATAACAAAAGTGTAGATGACAATGAGTACAAATACAATAATCAGTACCATCGGAATCCCTTTATTAAGTGCTAATTGATAAGCAAACCAGTTTATAACAATAACTAATAGTGCTAGCTTTGTGATGGTAATCCACATTGGAACAACTTCAAAATTATATTGCAATTGTGTTTTACGATTTTTAAATTCCATATAAACGAGGACAAGTGATAGAATTCCAGATAAGATTATCGTTAATATATGCAACTCACCCGAGCTAGATATATCTGGTAAAAACCCACCACTCAGTACTCCAAATGAATCAGGAAATGGAGCAAGTGATTGACCGTCTAGTAGATACAGTGTCAAACCTCGGAAAATTAACATACCTGCTAATGTTACGATAAAGGATGGAATTCCTATATAGGCTATCCAAAATCCTTGCCATACCCCGATTAATGCACCTACTAAAATAGACAAAACAATCGCTAACAACACTGGAACATTGTTATTAATCATGAGTACCCCTGCAATTGCTCCAACAAAAGCAACGACAGACCCAACGGATAAATCAATGTTTCCTGTGATAATAACTAATACCATACCAACTGCTAATACTAAGATAAAGCCGTTTTGCAAGATTAAGTTGGTTATATTTAGTGGTTTAAAAATGATCCCTTCTGTTAACACCCAAAATAATGCGGTAATCAACACAAGTGCAATGATCATTCCATATTGACGAATATTATTTCGAAATAAATTAATTAAGTCCTGCATTATTAGCACCTCCAGATCCGGTCATATAGCGCATAACACTTTCTTGATCGGCTTCACCGCGCTCAAGTTCACCTGTTATACGGCCATCATTCATTACATAAATACGGTCTGATAGTCCAAGCACCTCAGGAAGCTCAGATGAAATAACTAGTACACCTAGACCCTCTGCCGCTAATTCATTAATTTGAGAATAGATTTCAAACTTTGCTCCAACATCAATTCCACGTGTAGGCTCATCTAATATCAAAATATCAGGCTCAGTAAAAATCCATTTACTTAACACAATTTTTTGTTGATTTCCACCACTTAAGTTACCAGCAAGTTGCTCTAATGTTGGTGTTTTAATATTTAATTTTTCTCGTAATAATTGAGCTTCTGTAATTTCCTTATTTTCATCGATAATTGAATTACTAGAAATCCGCTTCAAGTTAGATAAAGTAATATTCCGTTTAATATCATCAATTAAATTTAGTCCATATGTTTTACGATCCTCTGAAACATATGCCAGACCGTGTTTAATTGCTTCGCTTACTGTATTCGCTTGAATTTCTTCACCGTTCTTGTGTAAGGAGCCAGTTATTTTTTTTCCATATACTTTTCCAAAAATACTCATCGCTAGTTCCGTTCGACCAGCTCCCATTAAACCGGCTAATCCAACAATTTCTCCGCGACGAATATGAATATTCACATTATCAATTACTTTACGATCTCGCTGCCCAGGGTGATGGACATTCCAATCTTTCACTTCAAAAATAGTTTCTCCAATAACCGCTGTGCGGTCTGGGAATCTACTTGTCAATTCACGTCCAACCATTCCCTTGATAATACGATCCTCAGAAGCCTTTTCTTCCTTCGTATCAATCGTTTCAATTGTTTGTCCGTCACGTAAAATAGTAATGGAATCTGATATACTAGAAACTTCATTTAATTTATGAGAAATAAGAATAGAAGTAATTCCTTGTTTTTTAAGTTCATTAAGTAGCTTTAACAAATTAGCACTATCTGTTTCATTTAGTGCTGCAGTTGGTTCATCAAGAATTAATAGCTTAACATTTTTTGATAAGGCTTTTGCTATTTCAACTAGCTGTTGTTTGCCGACACCGATATTCATGACAGCTGTTTCAGGTGAATCTTTTAAACCAACTCGCTCTAATAATTTTTTGGATTCAGCAAATGTTTCTTGCCACTTCATAATACTTTTTGATTGTCTCTCATTACCTAAATAGATATTTTCAGCTATGGATAAAAATGGACTTAACGCTAACTCCTGGTGAATGATAACAATTCCTACATTTTCACTTTGTTTAATATCTTTAAAATGACATTCTTTTTGATCGAAATAAATTTCGCCATCATAGGATCCACTTGGATAAACGCCACTTAACACTTTCATTAATGTGGACTTCCCAGCACCGTTTTCACCAACTAGTGCATGAATTTCTCCTTTTTCAACTTTCAAATTAACATCATCTAAAGCTTTAACACCAGGGAATGTTTTAGTTATGTTACGCATTTCTAAAATATAATCTGACATACCCTCACCGCCTTCTAAGGAAATAACAAAATGGAAATGATTTAGTGGTGAGTATCCTCACCACTAAATCAAGATTACTTATTCTAGTTCATCTGCAGAGTAATATCCGCTATCGATTACGATTTCTTGATAGTTTTCTAAATCAACAGATACAGGTTCTACTAGATAAGAAGGAACTACTTCTACACCATTGTCATATGTTTCTGTGTTATTAACTTCTGCTTCTTCACCAGCTAAGATTGCATCGATCATGTTTACCACAACTGCAGCTAAGTCACGAGTGTCTTTGAAAACCGTTTGTGTTTGCTCCTCTGCTACGATTGATTTAATCGAAGCTAGCTCAGCATCTTGACCAGTGATTACAGGAAGTGCTTGATCACCAGAACCATAACCTACACCTTTTAATGCTTGAATAACACCACGACTAATACCATCGTAAGGTGATAATACTGCGTCTACAGTTTCGCCACCTGAATAAGCTTTACTTAAGATGTTTTCCATACGTGATTTTGCGTTATTTCCATCCCAACGCATTGTTGCTGCTTGTTCGAATTCTGTTTGCTCACTTTGTACTACTAATTTTCCACTATCGATATATGGTTGTAGAATAGACATTGCACCATCCCAGAAGAAATATGCGTTATTGTCATCCGGTGATCCACCAAATAATTCGATATTAAACGGACCTGCTTCTTCAGAAAGATTTAGAGCCTCTTCAATATAAGAAGCTTGCAAAACTCCTACTTGAAAGTTATCAAATGTTGCATAGTAACTTACGTTTGGACTTTCCATAATTAAACGGTCATACGCGATTACTTGAATATCTTGGTCAGCAGCTTTTTCTAACACATTTGTAAGTGCTGTACCATCTATTGATGCAACAACTAAAACTTCTGCACCTTTTACAATCATGTTTTCAATTTGTTCGATTTGCTTATCCACATCATCCTCTGCATATTGCAAATCTGTTTCATATCCAAGATCTTCTAATTGCTCAACCATGTTATTTCCATCATCTACCCATCTTGCTGATGATTTCGTTGGCATTGCTACACCAATTAAAGCATCTTTTGATTCTGCTTTTTCTCCATCGCCTGAATCTCCAGAAGCGCTATCATCTCCTCCGCAAGCTGCTAAAAACAACATAAGACTAAATAATAGTGCAAATAAACCTAATTTCTTCATCTGTGTAACCCCTCTCTTTTTATATGAAACTTTTTAACTTAACTCTCTTGCATGTATATAGAATAGCACCAATCAATATGAAAGCCTTTACAATTTTTTAAACAGTTTTTATAATAATTTAATGTAAACGGTTTCATTTTTGTTGTTTAACTTTATTAATAATAAAATATTCCCTCAAAATAAAGGGGGATTGTTCGACAATGAAACCTTAGCACTACTAGTTTGAAATATTTTTCAACTTTAGATTAACATTTGTTTTAAAGGAATTTAACGAAGCTGAGTACACAGTAATGAATACAATAACAGCTAAGTTCATGTTAATGAAAGGCTCCTTCATACATAAAGTTTTGTTAAAATTATGACGAAATTGGATGGAATATTGTTGAATTCAGGAAATTAGAATAACGAAATAGATCAATTGTTTCCATTAATAAACGCGGGGCACCTTTGAAACAAATAAACCCCTTATTTCGAGAGGTGTCTTTCTTTGTAGAATTCGTCTATAATCATTATAGGTGATCATAGACGAATTCACTTCCTTTCTTAGCACTTAAAAAAACGCCTTGAACTAGGTCCAAAACGTTTTGAGTGTATTTTAGCAACTATTTACTTTTTAAATTGATTCGGTGATATACCAACTACTTTTTTAAAAGCTGTACTAAAGTAGTGCTGTGTCTCATAACCAACTTCCTCAGCAATATCTCTTATGGTCATATCTGTTGTTTTCAGTAAATCTGCTGCTTTATTAATTCGCATTTGAGTTAAAAGACCAACATAAGAAATACCTAACTCCTGTTTAATCATTCGACTCAGATAAACCGTTGAGACATGCAATTCTTCTGCGACTCTTTCTAACTTAAGTGCTGAATCTTGATAATGCTCTTCCACATAATTTTTTGCTTGTTTTACTATTGGTGAAATACGCACTTGTTTATCCACTTGTGTTTTGCACCAATCATAAACTTTATAATAATTTGTTAAATCATCCGCTGTTACGTCTTCCACATACCAGTAGACGGTGATTTTTAAATAATTTTTTATTGTTTCTTCTATTATTTCTATTTGTTCATTGGTTACCTTTTTCCACAAGCAAACATTGAGTAGGTTAGTTTGATCTCGAAATACAGCAAGTTTTTCTGATCCCAGTATCTCCTCTACAATATTTTCTATTGCAAATAAAAAATTACGTCTGTCATTTTCTTGACTAACCGTTTGGTTTTGATGATATTCAGGCCATCTAACAACCATATGTTGTAAAGGTACACTAGCTGGCAAACCGAAAAATTGTAACTGCTCTTCAATTTCCTCTTTCGCTAACTGACCTTCTATCCAGTCACGAAAAAACCTTCCCTTTAATTGTACATGGTGTTTCTTGATTTGGTTTGTCGCACGTTTAAAATATGTTTCTTGATTTACTTCCATGTCTAGTTTTTGTTTTAGTTCAATTAATAGATTTTGTAATTTCTCTGGATTAATCGGCTTAAGTACATAGTCTTCCACCTGTAAGCGAATTGCTTCTTGTGCATAGCTAAATTCATCGTAACCAGAAATAACGAGCAGTTTACAATCAGGCAGCTTTTCTTTTAATTTCTTCATTGCTGTAATTCCATTCATGATTGGCATATTCAGATCAATCAATAATATATCAATTTGATGTTTTATTGCTAATTCAACTGCTTCTTCTCCATCTTCCGCTTCCCCAACGACTTCCATATCAAACTTTTCCCAGTCGACAGAAGAACGAATACCATCCCGTATAATAGATTCATCATCTGCAATTAGCACTTTCCATTTGCACATTATGTTTCATCTCCTTTTACCAAATCATCTACTAGAATTGGTAACAAGATTTCAACCCTTGTTCCAACATTTTTTTTACTATCCATATAAATTCCATAACCTTCTCCAAATGCAAGTTTAATACGAGCCTGCACATTCAGCATCCCATAGCTTTTTTTATCCTTTGTTTCCACTCGGTCTTGGTTTTCTGTTCTGCCAACAGCCTCACTAAGAATGTGCCTTATTTCTTGAAGTTGTGTTTCTGACATTCCAACACCATCATCTTGAATAACAATCGATAACTGTTTTTCTTTTTCTTGGGCAGTCAAAATAATATGACCTATGCCTCGTCTTTCTTTAATACCGTGATAAATAGCGTTTTCAACTATTGGCTGTAAAATAAATTTCAAAACATATAACGAGCGAATACCTTCATCTGCATCAATCGTGTACTTTAATTTCTCGCGGTACCGTGTATTTTGTATCTTTAGATAACTTTCAATATGCTCTATTTCCTCAGCAAGTGTAATCTTATCTCTGCCCTTACTTAAGCCAATTCGAAATAACTTCGCTAGTGATTCGACTACTTCTGCTACATCGTCTGCTTTTCGCTTTCTTGCCATCCATTGAATCGTATCAAGTGTATTATAAAGGAAGTGTGGATTTATATTTGCTTGTAAACTTCTAAATTCCGCTTCCCTTTTTTGCCTTTCATGACGTTCTGTTAGCCGAATTAATTGGTTTATTTGTATAAGCATTTTGTTAAAACTACGTCCAAGTAAACCGATTTCATCATCTCGTTTTTCCTTATACCTGACATCTAATTCTCCACCTTCTGCTTTACGCATAAATGACATTAGTTGTGTAATTGGTTTCGATATAGAATTTGATAGAAAGTATGAGATTGGTATTCCAAATAACATAATAATGAAAACAAAGACTATCAAATAAAATTGAATCTCTCTCATCTCTAAAATTGTTTCTTCTGCCGGAAACACACCTACAGTCGTCCAGTTTGCAAACGATGACTGCTGAAAAATAAACTGTAGCTTCTGGGATTTAACTCTTTTTGAAAATGTACCTGCATTTGCTCCTTCAAACCATTCTTTGGGAATATCTTCAATTAAAGGATCGTCAGGCTGATAAATGTTTTGGTTATCATTATCAACAACCATCAAATAGCCTGTTTTCCCCAATCGAACATCTACTAATGTTTCAGCGATAACTCTCAGTTTTAAATCTATTAAAATAACTCCTTGTACTTCTTGTGTATACGGATTGACTACAGCGCGAACAACCGATACTACTTCATCATTTTTATAATTTACTAAAGAGGATAGACTACGACTTTCCGGTTGTCCTAATATCTTGAAAATCCCCTTATTATCGACGGCTTCTTGGTACCACGTTTCTTCTGTTAAATCTCGTGTCGATGGAGCATAAAATTCATTACTTACATAGTCTCCATTGTTGTTTACGACAACTATACCTGCTACTTCAGGTGATAGCGTTGTAAAATTACGTAGATACCGTTGTATCTCATATTCATTTATTTGTGATGTGTTTCGGTCCACTTCTTCTAGATTAAAAAAATTTTGAACCTCTTCATTAAAATCAATGTAATACGTAATACTTTGCATGTTATTTATATAAAACTCAAAAGTCTCGTTAACTTTACTAATAAGTTGCAATGTGTTCTCATTTACTTGTTCCTCAAGGACACGTTCAACCGTCCAATTAATCAATAACCCGAGACAAATAATTGGGATAATACTGATGATTAAAAAATGTGAAATTAGCTTATATCGAATGGGCAAATTATTTATCTGTATAAATCGCTTCAATGAACATCAATCCATTCTAGTCTCGTTTATTGTAGATAATAGGATTCTACATTTTGTTCCGTAACAATCGTAACACCTGTATCCATAAAACGTGGTAATGGATTAAGTTCGTCTTTATCCTCAATCACACCATGATGTAGATGGAACAAAAATTGTAGGGACCAATAGCCCATGTCCCATGTTCCCTGGGCTATTGTTGCGGAAATAATACCGTCTTCAATCATATCTAGTGTTCCTTTATCTGTATCAAAACTTATTATTTTTATAGATTCTTGTAAATTATTAGCCATGGTAGCTTGACCTACCCCGACTCCCCCGTTAGCTTCCGTAGCAAAAATTCCAGCGATGTCAGGATACTCATCCATAATCTCTTCTGCTACCTCCTTAGACACCATTTGATCTCCTCTTCCGTTTTTAGTAGAGACAACTGTCATGTCAGGGTATTCCATAAAAATTGTATCTTGAAAACCTTGTGTTCTTTCCTGATGATTTAGCTGATTTGGTTGGGTAATAACGCCTACTTCCCCATCTTCATTTAATAAGTCCGCCATTTTATGCGCAGCCTCTACGCCAGCATAATAATTATCCGTACCTAGAAAAGAATATGCTTTACTATCAGGTGCATCCGCATCAAACATGACAACTGGAATACCCGCCTCTACAGCTTTATCAATGACAGGATTTAGTGCTTCAGGGTCCATCGTTGATACCGCAATACCTGCGGGATTTTTTGCTATCACTTGTTCTAATATCGTAATTTCCTCATTCACATCATATTGTGTGGCACCACGGTACTCAACAGAAACATTCAAAGCTCCAGCTGCATCTTCAAAGCCCTTTAATGCACGTTTCCAGTAATCAATGCCTACTTGAAACGTTACCATCACATATGTTTCATCCATACTTCCCCTTAGTTCATTTTCCGACCATTCACGTGTTGTAGATTCGTTATTTTGATAATTATATACATAAACAACAAATAAACCAATTAACAATAAATAGATGAAAAGTAGTTTTCTCAATTCATGAAACCCCTTTCAAAATTGTGAAGATGAAAGAATAAGTGCGTAGTTCTTTGTATTTAGTAATAAAGATATATTTCTATTATGTAACAAAATTGTATAGGAAATGACGTGATTCGGCAACCCCAAATAAAAGCGTTATCATTTATCGAATATGCCAATGTATATTTATATATTCACAGCGTTACTATGAATTCCTTTATTAGCCTTACCTTCACAAATACAATTCCTCAAAGATAAATTTATTTCAACCATAATGCAATGTTTTAGCTTTAACACAGTAGGAGCTGCCGTATAGACAACTCCCTTTTAAGCGCTTTCACAAATTCTTTCACCTTTTTTATAAGTTAGTTACGTATTAACTATCATAAAATTTTAATCTATCAATATATTTTTTCCCTTCTAACAATGTGAGACCTAAAGTTTCTCTCGCTTTTTTAACTGCTTTTACTTCTTTACCATCTTTTATTAGTTTACGTAATTCATCATTTATTGGTTTTTCAGGTATTTCCGATTGATTAGCTAATTGATCTAAAGTATATTGCATATACTTCATACGACCTTCTAATCTCTCCACCTTAATCAATAAAGAAATTACTATAAGAATAGACATACTTATTAGTATATATTCCATTTATTACGGCCTCCTTTAATAAAGTTATAGATAGTTTCAACGGTTAATTGAACAAAGGTATACTCCTTTGTTCACAAAAAATATCCAACTGATAAAAAATATATACTTACAAATTAAAAAAGTATAACACTGGTTACTTTTCGTTTCTCCTGAATTAAAATCAACCTTCCCCTTCAAGTTTTTCGCCTCTTTGTTTAAGATAAATTATTTATAAACCTTATTCGTATTTTATCATAAAATTACAGTTCTGCTTTTTCATATCAAGATTCACACAGTAAATAATTTACTTTTTAACCTATTAAATAACAGGGTAAACGAAATACCAAATCTAATAATTATTTGGCCTTTTTTAACTGTATGTGATTTTGTATATTTATTATTGAAAATAGAACTACTTTTATAAAGTAATGTATATTTTTAATCAACTTTTTGTGTTAATCACGATGCTAGTTGCTTTAGTCGATCATAAAAAAACTCCCAGCTGGATGCTCATATAACCCTACCTCTTCAAAAACTTCACTCATACAGTGGACCACCCATTTGTTTTCAGCATAATTTCACTACTCCCCCCTCAAATAAAGAACTAAGTTCTGGATCTTCGTAAACTTTAGATAAACATGTTTTCATTCAATATTCTTGTATTATTGTGTTTTTCTTGGAAAGTCTAAATGTAGGAGGGATTGTCATGACACAACGATACTTATCTGTTGAAGAATTTAACGAACTATTACAAAAGTGGAATGGGCAAACAATTAAAATCACAAAAAATGAACTTGATGATGATGATAAAACAGTAATGGAATTAAATTCGATTAGTTATGCTAGGGACACAAGAAGAATCGATGATTATGAACCAATGCATGCTTTATATTTAAATGGAACAGGGTACGTTCAGACAGATGCAAATGAGCCTCAGTCACTTCCAGAATCTCATTATGAAATACCGCTAGAAGACTCAACACTATATCAGTATAATAACTCACAATTTCATTTAATTACCGATAGAGGAACTTATACCATTGAAGTAACACAGGATAATTAATTAATTTGTTTAAATAATTTATATAACACATATATGGAAATCATAACCAGAGAAGTGATGAAACACTTCTCTGGTTATAATTTCTTTTCATTACACAACGGCATAATAGTTTTTACTAATTAAAAGTAGAGAAGGCAAAGCCCCTCTACTTTTTTGTCTGATATTACTGACGCTTTTTAGTCTTTTTATTGTTTACCTTTTCGTTTGTTGTTAGTGGTTCATTTGCAAATTCATGATCGAATTTCTTTGATAATTTGCCTCTTATCGCTTGTTCATCACTTGGACCAACATTCAATTTACTCTTTTTTATCTTTTTTCCCATATAAACACCTCCACGCATTTAATTTCTCTCATTTGCTAGTAGATTATCCATATCAATTAATCAAAAATAAATTAAAAAACCTTTAGCACTTGTTGAGAGTACTAAAGGTATATAGCTTTTTATAAGATATCTCTGTTCCTATAACCGAACACACCTGCAATCATAAAAACAATCGCAATCAGAATTAGCAACAATAATGGAAAATATTTCATGTCTTCCACAGGATATTGTGGAATGAATCCAAATGGAGATAGTTGGCCAACCCAATCAGAAAATTGAAATAATCCTCCTAAATAGAGAACCATAAAAGAATAAAAGACATACAACCAAATCATACTTAGTAATTTGGGAAGAAAACCGATCAGAAAAGCAGCAATACTGATCATTACTACCATAGCAGGATAATAAGCCAATGCTGCAAGATAAATGGTTGAGAAATCAAGACCACCTTCGACTACAAACGTTCCAGCAGCCCAAAGTCCAATCGCAGTAAGCGAAAGCATTACAAACCCATTCACTATTGCTACAATTAAATAACTTATCATTAGTTGCGAACGTGAAACTGCTCTTCCTATAACGTGGACAATACGCTCTTTTTTTTCTTCTCCAAATAATTTATTCATCGCCATAATTGGTGGAACTGTAGCAAGCAAAGCCATCACAATCATTAACATAGGAAGAAATTGCTCTATTAACGTATAACCCTCGACTTGAATCAATATTTGTTCCATCATGTCATTACCTGCAAAAAAAGCCTCCAAATCACCTAAAACAGAACCATAAGAAATTCCTAAGACAAACATACCAATCGCCCAAGCAATTATTCCTGTTCGTTGTAGTCTAAGAACAAGACCAATAGGACTAAGCAAAAACTGTGATGCATACTTTTTACCAGGTTTAGATGGTAAAAATCCTGAATCCAAATCACGAATCGCATGTAAATAAAAAGCTACAATGAACAATATTGTCGTTATTACAAGCATTAGTATTACTGGGAACCAGTTATTAGCACCGTAGACTTCAGCTTTGGTCACCCATCCTAACGGAGAAAACCACGATAATGCTTGATTGCTTACATCACCGATTGCACGAACAAGATAAGCAATTAATAAAACTGCAATTGATAATCCAGTTGTGCCACGTGAACTATCAGAAAGCTGGGCAATGACCGCAGTTACACCTGCAAAAACAAGGCCTGTTGCCCCTAACACTGCTCCATATAATAACGACCCTACTATTTCCATGTTTTCTATTCCTAATGCAAATAATCCAAAACCGACAACAAGTGCTAAAACAACATTAAGTCCAACTAACACGAGCAACGTTGCGTTAAGATAAGACAATCGTCCTGTAGGCAAAGACCGAATTATTTCAATTCGACCATCCTCTTCTTCTACCCTAGTATGACGTGCAACTATCAGAATACTCATGAGTCCAACTACAGCTGCAGTCATCAATAACATTTGATGTGCTGTCATGGCGCCTAACGTATAATTTTCTAAGTTACCTGGTCCAACCATTGCAGTCATCGCAGGGTTTCGCATCGTCTCTACTATACCTGCAATATCTTGTTCTGTCCCATAGAGATTAGAAAAGGCAACCGGGACAACTAGCGTAAAAAAAGTCAATCCAATTAGCCATAACGAGATACGCATTCTATCTTGTCGGATAATTAAACGAATCAACACCCCAGCTTTAACAAAAGAATTACTAGCCATTAGTGTTCACCTCTAACCCCTGTATGTGCGTGTTCGTCTGAACCATCGTAATGTCGCATAAATAAATCTTCCAATGTAGGTGGTGCACTTTCCAGTTTGACAATTCCAAATTGATTAATATGACGAATAACATTGTCTATTTCATCTGTATCAATTTGAAAAGTGAGACCTTGCTCACTATCTTCTACATCATAGACTCCCTTTAATTCTTGCAGAGAAGTGATTGGCTGCTTTGTTTCTACAACCAAGTGTGTACGTGTTAAATGTCTGAGCTCAGATAACGAGCCCGTCTCAATTATGGAACCTTGACGAATTATACTAACTCGATCACAAAGCTTTTCTACTTCTGATAAAATATGACTCGAAAGCAAAACACTTTTGCCTTGTTGTTTCACTTTCATTACACACTCCTGAAAAACTTTTTCCATAAGTGGATCAAGACCTGAAGTTGGTTCATCTAAAATATAAAGATCGGCATCTGATGAAAAGGCAGCGATTAAAGCAATCTTTTGCCTATTTCCTTTTGAATAGGTTCTACACTTTTTAGTAGGATCTAAATCAAACTTCTTAATGAACTCTTCCCGGTTACTTTTATTGCTGGAGCCACGTAATTTTATAAATAAGTCGATTACTTCACCACCAGTTAAATTCGGCCATAGGTTTACATCCCCTGGAACGTAAGCAATTCGTTTATGAATCTCCACTGCATCGCTCCAAGCATTCTTTCCAAATATCGTTACGTCACCCTTTGTTGCCTTTAAAATCCCTAACAGAACTCGAATCGTTGTTGATTTACCAGCACCATTAGGACCAATAAACCCCAAAATTTCACCTTTGTGCAATTCAAGATTAACACCGTCTAATGCAGTGAACTTCCCAAACCTTTTCGTTAGATTTGAAACTTCTAATATGGTCACGTTCATCCTCCTCGTCTTAGGAAAACAAAATAAGTTATGAAATATTTTAACTTATATAGTTCATAATATATAAAGAATAGACTATTTACAATAGAATTTTGAAATGAATTTATTGTTAAATTTCATAAATTTTATTAAACTAACCTTAGAGGTGAGTAGCAATGGACGGTTTCGAACGTAGAAGAAAAGTGAAAGAATCTAATATATTACAAGGCGCATTGGATTTATTTATGCAATTTGGTGTACAAAAAGTTTCAATTGCAGAGATCGCTAAAAAAGCTAATGTCTCTCAGGTTACCATTTATAATTACTTTGAGAGTAAGCATAATTTGACCCAAGAGGTTTTGATTTATTATCTAGATACAGTTTGGATTGAAACGGAGCAACTCCTTGATAGTGATATGGATTTCCCGGACAAAATCAAACAGCTCATATTTAATAAAAAAGAAGCTGCCAATCAAATGAATAAAGATTTTTATACATATTTCATCAAAGAATATGCATCAGGAATTACATATATTGAAGAGTTGTATACTAAAAAAATGCTTCCCAGACTTATCAAGCTTCTTAATGAAGGTAAAGAAAAAGGTTATATCGATTCTGCCATATCAAATGAGGCGATACTAGTCTATATTCAGATGCTAAAAGAATCGATGCAACAAGAAACAATGTCTCAACAAATTTTACCGTTCGCAGATGATATTACCAAGTTAATATTTTATGGGCTTATCCAGAGTTAAAATTACACAGCAGCCCCTTATTTGCAAGCTCGTATTATACAAACCTACCTAAATATTGTTCTGTTTCTATCCGATAACTTTCTTTACTGTTTGAATATAACACGGACATCTTTAGACTTTTTCATTTACCGCTGAATATCAAATTGGGATATAAATTTGTATAATTTTATCAATTAAGGAAAATATAAAAACACTTAAATAAAAAAAGTAGGTGTTTAATATTTTTAAATATTACCTTAAACAGTTGAGAAAAGTTAATAGCTTTTTATATTGGAATTATAGCGATCAAGCAAAATTTTTAGCCATTACGAATATAATCGTATTAGCTATCGTCATGTCTGTACCTCCAAGTACATTATTACTACCTTCCTTTTCGATAGCCTTTTTTACGGCTTCAGCGGTATTTTTTACGTATTTAACGTACAAGGATAAGTTAGCAAAAAAAGTAAACCAATACGTTAAAGGAAAATCTCATCAAGAAAAACATTCTCTTATCCATGAAATTGATCAAATGGACGAAATTGAATTCGAAGAGTTATTTTATCACTTATTTGAGCAAAAAGGATATTACGTTAATCGCACGTCTAAGACTGAACATTGTGGAGCTAACTTATTTTTAAGAAGGGGTAATGATAAAGTAGTAGTTTTAGCCAAGCTTCATTCAGACAATATAGACGTTACTGTAATTAATGATGTTGTTGATGCGGCAGGGTTTTATAAAGCAAACAATAAGTGGCTAGTAACAAACCAATATTTTACTGAGCCTGCGACTGAGCTCGCAAATAGAAACCAAGTAAAACTAATTAACCGAGATGATTTGTTACGCATGCTAAGAGAATACAACATATCAAACAAAAAAACAGAAGCCGAATTAGAAAAAATGAGAAAAGCCCATAAATAGACGTGTATTCAACAATACCAGATTGGTACTTTACTGAGTTCTTCACATTAAACCTAGATAGTTAATAAATATAGTTCAACTAAAAACAGAAGCCAATAGTTATTAGCTGCACGCTTCTGTTTTTAGTTGAATTGATTTATATGTAATTATATAATGCTTGTTGTAATGTTCCAATTGTCTTCGTATTTTTATCAAAGGAAATTCCTAATTCTGTGATTTTCCTTGCAATTTCTTTTCTTAAGCCCGTAATTACTGATGTACAACCCATCATAGATATTCCATCGAGCATTTTTATTAACCCACTTATTTCGTCACTCTTCATATCTGCAATTCCAGAAAGATCTATAATTAATGTTTCAATATGATTATTTCCTACTTCTGTTAGAACTTTTTCTTCGAGAATAATAACTCGCTCCGCATCAATGGAACCTATTAACGGCAAGATTGATATAAAAGAATTAATCGGAATGATGGGAACAGATAAATCTTCAACTAATTCTTTTTGTTCTTTGATTAACGCATCTTTATAAGTAGAATAACTAACAAAAAAAGCATTAAAAAAAGCATCTACTCGACTATTAATTTCGTGTTCTAGTTCAAATAAGTTCTCTACACTCATTTTGTTTGATAGTTTTTGGTATTGTTGGATAAAATCCCACATGGTTCTTCGTATGGCTTGTACCCATTCTAATTTAAATGATAAGTTAATTGATTGTGTTGCCCAAGCAATTCCTTCATATGTAGCAAAGTCCTCAAGTTCTTTTTCTCTTCCTTCAATAATGTAAACAACCAATCGATGTGCGTTGTTTACTAAATCAATATTCCCTACTGTTAAAATTTCATTTATTTTATCTTTCACTTCGACTGCTTCTGTTAATAAAGTGTCTTCAAATAGCTGTCCATTCTTTTCAAAAAAATCATTTAATTTAAATACTTCCTCAAAACTAAAGTCCTCCATGATTAGACCCTCCTCTATACATTATTTCTAATTGGTATGCTCCTTTATTGTATATAGTAAACTAGAAAGATACCAATAATTTGCAATAAATTTAGACGGGCTTATCATTTCTTTTTTTAATAAACAAAAATGAAGTTCAACATTTTAGAAATGTTGAACTCATTTTTTAAACCTCAATAATAATCGGTAATATCATCGGTTTTTTCTTGGTTTGTTTAAACAAATATTGTCCAACGGATTTTTTTACTTCTTGTTTGATAATACTCCATTGATTTTTATTTCCACTTTTCGAATCACTTACTGTTCGTGTAATGATTCGATTCACGTCTCTTAGAAGCTCTTCTGAGTCTCTAACGTAAACAAATCCTCGAGAAATGGTGTCAGGACCAGAGACTAATTTTCTTTCTGTTTTACTCATTGTTAAAATAGTGATAAGCATTCCGTCTTCGGAAAGTTGTTTCCGGTCACGCAAAACAATCTCTCCAACATCACCAATACTGATTCCATCTATATACGTATTTCCTGTTGGTATTTTTCGAGTTTGGCGAGCAGATCCATCTTCTATGTCGACAACTTCACCATTATTTATGATAAACGTATTCTCATGTTCTACACCAACAGATTCCGCTAGCGATCGGTGCTGGTGAAGCATACGATATTCTCCGTGAATAGGAATAAAGTACTTTGGACGCATTAGCGTAAGCATTAACTTTAAATCCTCTTGATAGCCATGTCCGGAAACATGCATACCTGAAGTACTTCCTGAACCATATATCACATTAGCACCAAGAGAAAATAAGTTGTCGACAATCCTTGAGACATTCTTTTCATTTCCAGGGATTGGTCCTGCGGCAAAAATAACCGTATCTCCTTTTAAGATCTCAACACCTCTAAAGTTTCCTGTTGATAGACGTGAGAGTGCAGCCATTACTTCCCCTTGACTACCGGTACAAAGGATAGCTATTCTTTCTGGATCAAAGTCATTGATCTGATCTTGGTCAATCAACATGTCTTCTGGTACATCTAAATATCCCCGTTCCATAGCTACTTGTACAACATTGACCATACTTCTTCCAAGTAAAGCGAGTTTACGATTGGTTTTTTGTGCAGCAACCACCACTTGCTGGACGCGGTTAATATTGGAAGCAAAAGTTGACAGAATCACTCTTCGTTTCGCTTTGATGAATGCTTCTTCCACATGTTCTCCAACCATTTTTTCAGATGGTGTCGCACCTGGACGTTCTGCATTGGTGCTCTCAGATAACAACAACAATACACCATCTCTACCGATTTCAGCCATTTTATGAATATCTGAATGTTCGTCATTTGCTGGAGTCAAATCAAATTTAAAGTCGCCCGTATGTACAACTTTTCCTTCTGGCGTATGAAAAACAATCCCCAGACAATCAGGAATGCTGTGGGTCACTTTAAAAAAATTAACCATAATCTCTTTAAAGGTTAGATTGGAATTTGAGTCAATTTCAATTAGTTCCGTTTCTCTAAGGATTCTGTGCTCTTTTAACTTCAGTTCAATTAAACCTAACGTAAAGCGCGTTGCATAGACAGGAACGTTCAACTTTTTCAGAAAAAATGGAATCCCACCAATATGATCTTCATGACCATGTGTAACAATGAGTGCTTTCACTCTCTCTTTATTTTCTATTAAATAAGTAACATCAGGAATAATTAAATCAATGCCTAATAAACTTTCATCTGGAAATTTATTTCCACAATCAATTAATAAAATATCGTCTTTATATTCGATTGCATACATATTTTTACCGATTTCATGCAAGCCGCCTAAAGCAAAAACCGATAACGTATTTTCTTTAGTATTCAAATAAAACCCTCCCAAAATTAAGATGAACTATTCTTATCATACCCTTTTTATGTATGTTTATAAGGTATGTTTAGGTTTACTATTAAAATAAGTTCCATTTACATTTATACTTATTTACACCCTTTTGTTTTGTTGTTTCCTAATGATTCTTTCTTAATACACTGGAACAATTTTTGTACTATACTAGCAAAATCATTTGAGGATACTAACTCCTTGTTGATGCTTTTTTTTAGTTGTTTGGTCTAAGTGAATTTAGTTTATGCCTATTTTTAAGTAAAACTTGTTTTCCCTGCATAGACTATGGATAAAAAATACTAATATGAATAAAAGCGCAAGGGCCATGCTCACCCTAGGCCAATTAAGACAAAGGTAAAGAACACCACATAGATGGTTGTTTTGGCTAGGCGCTATAGCTGGACGTGGCGCATGTAATAGTCAGTTAAACACAGGGCACTAAATCTATAATTTCCTTCTATGCTAAAAAAAGCTTAGAGAATAGTATCTCTAAGCTTTTGTAGTGTGGCGGTGAGTTTTTATTTATGAAACTTTTGTATTAACTGAATAATAAAATACGATTATACGATTGTACTTCCATCATATGTTGTAATAACTTTATATAGGTCAGGACGGCGATCTCTAAAAATACCCCATTCAATTCGTTGTGTATCTAATTCTTCTAAATCGAATTCCGCCATAATGACAGCCTGTTCTTCACGGCCTGCTTCAGTAATCTTGTTTCCTTGGGCTCCTGCAATAAACGATGAACCATAGAAAGTAATCTTAGAATCCTCATCCTCCTCAACACCAATCCTGTTAGAGGCAATGACAGGCATTAAATTGGCTGCAGCATGACCAAGCATACACGTTTGCCAGTGATCTTTTGAATCTATTGATGTATCTTGCGGTTCCGAACCAATTGCAGTTGGATATAAGAGAATTTCCGCTCCCATTAAAGCCATGCACCTGGCTGCTTCTGGATACCATTGATCCCAACAAATTCCTACGCCAATTTTCCCGAATTTTGTGTCCCAGACTTTGAAGCCAGTATCACCTGGATTAAAGTAAAATTTCTCCTCATAACCTGGGCCATCAGGAATATGACTCTTGCGGTATTTACCCAACACTTCACCATCAGCATCAATGACAGCAAGCGAATTATATCTAGCATTATTCTTTTTCTCGTAGAAACTAATCGGCAATACAACCTGTAATTCTTTTGCCAATGCTTTAAAGTGAATAACCGCTTTATTATTTTCTAATTCTGTCGCATGTCCATAATAGTCTGCTTTTTCCTTTTGACAGAAATATGGTGTTTCAAATAATTCTTGTAATAAGATAATATTTGCACCTTGTGCAGCAGCTTCTTTTACTACGGAATCCGCTTTAGCTATATTTTCTTCTATATCGTTTGAACAGCTCATCTGTGTCGCTGCGACTTTTACTTTTCTCATACATATAACCTCGTTTCTTTATTAGGTAGTTAGAACATCTGTTGCGTTGTGCAATGCACATTGCCACCCTCGCGAATGATAGCCATCCCGTCTACAGTACGAATCCGTCGATCAGGAAAAATCTCCGCTAATAACTTTTCTGCTTTGTGATCCATTTCTTCGGCATCATCGCCAAATACAGGTAAAATAATCCCACCATTCACAAAATAAAAGTTTAAATAACTTAACGTTAATCTCTGATCGCCATCATATCTTTTTGGAGGTTGTTGCACAGGAATAACTTCAATTTTTCTTCCTTTAGCGTCAGTTAGATTATCTAAAATACTTAAGTTTTCTTTTGTAATAAGATAATTGTCGTCGTTAGGATCGTTACATATTTGCATCATTACTTTACCAGGTTCAACAAAACAAGCAATATTATCGACATGTCCATCTGTTTCGTCGCCACTTAGACCGGATTTAAGCCAAATGATTTTTTCAACGTTCAAATAATCTTTTAAATTTTTTTCAATTTGGTGCTTATTTAGATGAGGATTACGATTAGGGTTTAACAAGCATTCTTCAGTCGTGATCAATGTACCCTCTCCATCAACATGGATGGAACCGCCCTCCATTATAATTGGTGCATCAAATTGTTTTACACCATACCGTTCTAAAATTTTTGGAGCAACCTTATCATCTAAGTCCCATGGTGAATATTTTTCTCCCCAAGCATTAAAACTCCAGTTTATAGCTGCTACATCACCGTTGTGATTAGTAATAAAGGTTGGTCCATTATCTCTAAGCCATGCATCGTTGTGTTCAATTGCTAACACTTCAATTTTCGTATCTTTAAATAGCATAGTAACTTTATCCAAATCAGACGTATTCACAATTACAGTAACTGGCTCAAATTCCGCAATTGCTTGAATAATTTCCATGTAGCCTTTACTTACTTTCTCATAGTCCTCTGGGTAACACATCGAGTCTTTCACAGGCCAAGCTATTAATGTTCTATTATGTTTTTCCCATTCTGCGGGCATTTTAAAATCGATTGGATGCATGTCTCTCTCACCTTTTATTATAATATAGAATATTTCTTGTTATCTTTATCCTTTAACAGGATATTATTTTATCATGTTCATCTAAAATAATAAAACTCTATATCTTTTTGATGTCAATAGACATATATAGATTTCACTAACTTGTCATAACTTTGTTTCTTATTTGTGAATTGTTGAGCAATTGTGTTTTCCACACTTTTTAAACATGTTATTATCTAAATATAGAAAACAAACAAGAATTCTTGAAATAAAACATGTGAATTGTTGAACAAAATAAAATATAGGAGTGGATGAAAATGTTGGAACTTTTAAGAAAAAATAATGTTGTAGCTGGTTTATTAGCAATTATTCGTATTTATTTAGGCTATACATGGATTACAGGTGGTTGGGGGAAAATTACAGGTGGTGGTTTTGATGCAACTGGTTTCTTACACGGTGCCGTTGCTAAATCTACTGGTGAACATCCAGCAGTTCAAGGTTGGTGGGCTGTATTCTTAGAAAATGTTGCTATACCAAATGCCAGTCTTTTCACTTTCCTTGTTATGTGGGGAGAACTACTTATTGGGATTGCTTTAATTTTAGGGCTTTTCACTAACTTCGCAGTACTAATGGGAATGGTTATGAACTTCTCATTCATATTCAGTGGAACAGTAAGTACAAACGGTCAAATGATTCTATTAGGTATCTTTGTCCTTGTTGCTGGAGCAAATGCTGGTAAATTTGGTTTAGATAGATACGCTATTCCTTTTCTAAAAAGTAAACTAGTTAAAAAAGAACGTCCCGAAGCAAAAACACCGATAGAAGTTTAAGATAGTTGCGTATAGCCCCTTGTGGCTAGTACGCAACTTTTTTGTATTTCATTATAGAGTTCAGGTTGTATCATGGATATTTTTGAAGATTTAACTCCTTGTATTTTATAGTTATACACAATAGTGATAGCTATTAAGTTATCTTTCAAAGACTACGAGTTAAGCAAAGCGTATAGACACTATGTCTATACGCTTTCAATAAAAACTAATTTTTCTTCTTATAGAAGTACTCTTCTAACCACTCATTAAATAACAGATAATCTTCTTCTACTCGTTCTTGATAAAACTTTGACCAAGTAATCATTTCTTTTTTAAAACCATCTTTATCTTCACCAATTGCTTTTAGTATTTCCTTCTCACTATGATAATCTAATAAACCGTGCTTAATATCTTCGTCAGCTCTCGCATGTATCTTTGCAGATATTTTAGCCATTGTCTTTATCGTTTGTTTTACATCTTTAAATTCCTGTAGATCTTTTTCTTTTATATCTTTTTCATATGGCGAGCGTTCTCGTACATAAAATTCCCGATTTTGCATCGTAAAAT
The DNA here is from genome assembly GCF_030282825.1 of Aquibacillus rhizosphaerae. Lineage (GTDB taxonomy): Bacteria > Bacillota > Bacilli > Bacillales > Amphibacillaceae > Aquibacillus_C > Aquibacillus_C rhizosphaerae. The sequence goes on along the minus strand of NZ_JASTZU010000034.1, from coordinate 182,253 downwards.
AACCCAAATATGGATCAGCTTCGTGATGCATTGCCTGCTGGGTCGTTATAACTCGTTTACCTTGATGATTAAATGTATTCCAAAATTCTTCGTTATAAGGACAAAAGTAACCAGGTACTGGAGTTCGAGCTTCCTTAGCCTCCAATATGATATCGTCGTGGTGTTCATTATCATGTTGTCCTTCTATTAAAATATAAAACCTTTTTAAACCAGTCGATCCAATTCCTGCTCCATTTTTCTTTACAATATCTTTTATAACGTAATGATCAATTCCTTGAAAAGTCTTTTCCGATAAACTTTCAATGTATTGATTCCATACCTTACAAATTTCTCTATACTCATTATTGGATACAGCACCTAATTTAGTATTTTCTCTATTAAATTTTCTCTCACCATTTTCATCTACTGTTGTTTGTTTATCTAGTTCATGGCTTGCTTTTCGTTCCTCTAGCTTTTTTAATGTTTTATTAATAGGACCTTTGGTATTGTCAGTTGTGTACTTTGTCGTTACTGGATTTTTTTCACCTTCAGCGAACTTTTTCAACTGTTTATAATAGGTTTTCAAGTAAGTTTTAACGAGTGAATCCTGATCTTCTTCAATAAAGCCTTGTTGATTGGCCAACAACCGAATACTGACAACCATTCTTAAGACATCGTAGAGATAGGAACCTACATATCCCTCATCAAAATCATCAACATCAAATACAATGTCCTGATTTTCATTTTGAAAGCCACTAAAGTTATCAAAATGGAGGTCACCCATAATCCAAGTTGGTTTATTTTCATCTGTATGATGGGAAAAAGGGATTTTAGTTACATCATAATAAAACAAATACGTACTTCCTCGAAAGAAACTATAAGGGTTTTGTTTCATCTTGTCGTATTTAGCTCGACGATCTGTTTTACTTAGTCTCATTACATGGTGATCAAATTGCTCTAAAATAGTATGCAACGCTTGTTTTCGTAAGTGTTTTTTTGTATTTTTAATTGTTTCTTTTATATTTTGAACCATTTTATCCCTCCTATTTATATCATTCTACAAGTTAATATAATTCCTGTTTAGTAAATATTCTCCATTTTTCTAGCTATTTCCTTTTTATTTGGTAGAATTAATAGTTTTCTGACTAACAAAAAGCGACTTTTAACATAAGTATGGTTTTTATCCATGCGACCTTAATCGCTGGCAGTAAAAACTAGAATTCTATAAGTTCTTATTAGACAATGGTAAAAACATATCCTCAAAATCTCAAGTGTAATGCCTGACTTGTTTCTATAATTTATTGACAATTTCAAGTGTATGCTTTATATAATCTGAAAATAAATCTGATGATAAAAAGAATCTCATGCATATCATCGAAGTCTTTTGGTTAGGATGATTGTACAGTTGAAGCGTTGCCCGAAGAAAGCGACTGCCCGGTGGGGATATTAACATAGCTATTAGTGCAAACTTTATAGAAAGTTTGATGGTTGTGAAGCAACAATGTTTACGAAAAAATCTTTTTTAAAATATGCAGGTGATCTCTTTCTATGACAAGTGATAACATGATCAATAATAACAATACGATATCCCGTTCGAAAAACTTATGGTCAGGATTTCTTTTCGGTCTTGGACTTGCCGCCTTTATTGATGAGATGGTATTTCATCAACTGCTCAGGTGGCATCATTTTTATGATAAATCAACTACAGATATTGGGCTTGTCTCTGATGGTCTTTTCCACGCATTTAGCTGGTTTGCAACCATCGGATCCCTATTTATGTTTGCAGATCTTCGTAGACGACAATCCGTATTAATGACTAGGTGGGTTGGAGGAGTCTTACTTGGAGCAGGTGTTTTTCAGTTATATGACGGAATTATACAACACAAACTAATGAGGATTCATCAGATTCGCTATGTTGAAAATGTGGTCCCTTATGATTTGGTATGGAATATTATTGCCATTATCATGATTGTACTTGGTGGTTTGTTAGTTTTCCGAACAAGAAAGGAGTACATTACATGAATGGCACGCACCATACAAATTTAAACCTTGATGGAATAGGATTGCTCCCTCAACTTGTCTTGATACTACCATTTGCAATTGGACTTCTTATTTATGTCCTTACCGTTATCATTTCCAATCGGAAATATAAAAAGTGGTCGTTTTTTAGGATGGGATATTGGTTGACGGGATCGATCTGTGCGATTAGCTCGATAACAGGTCCATTAGCAGAGCTTTCACATTCAAGTTTTGAAGCTCATATGTTTAGTCACTTGCTACTAGGAATGTTAGCACCACTCCTCATGGTACTGGCTGCTCCGTTAACACTCCTCATGCGTGCGCTAAATGTAAATATAGCAAGACGTTTATCTCGACTACTAAGAAGTAGACTTGTCTCATTTCTAACGAATCCAATTATTGCAGCGATCCTAAATATTGGAGGTCTATGGATACTTTATACTTCAAACTTATACTCCATGATGCATCACAACATATCACTCTATATTTTTATTCATCTACATGTATTTATCGCAGGTTTTTTATTTACTTCATCTATGATTTATATTGACCCAACACCACATCGAAAGAGTTACATCTATAGATCTAGTGTATTAATAATCACCTTAGCCGCACATGGTATTTTATCAAAATTTATCTATGCTAATCCACCAAATGGAGTTAGTATTTCTCAAGCGGAAATGGGGGCTAAGATTATGTACTATGGTGGAGATGTAATTGATATAGTTATTATTTTTATTCTTTGTTTAAAATGGTATCAATCAACCAAACCTCGCCTATATTCTCCATTGAGAACAGCTTATGCTGAATATCCTCAGTAGATTTACTTTATATAAACCGAGGTTGAGACTCTAAAAGAGGTGCCCTTTGCTGACCTAGCTTGTCCGATATATCCAATCACTTAATTTTAAATTCCATAAAAATATGGAGAAAAATCTATTATTTTCATACACGAAGTACAATGAAATTCCCATCACCTAATACGTTTTTCGTATAATCGATTTTTGTATTGTTAAAATAGATTTGATCTTTTTCACTTATTAAAAATACAATTTTGTCTTGTTCTATTAGTTGATCATTTTCTGAAGCTGACTCTTCCAGAGACAGTTTAATCTTTGGTCCTCCTCAACCAATTCCCATGGTAAGGCGAACTTTTAGCATTTCTCCTGCCATTGATGCTTGCTCCACATTCTCTTTTAACTTTTCTAATGCAGGCCTTGTAATTTTAACCATTCGAAGTCCTCCTTTAATTGTTCCCTTAGTAATACATTACAGTTATAAAATATCTAACCATATCTTTATTGCGGTGGCTACGATTAACAATGCCAACACAATCTGCAAAACATGTGTATTTATTTTTTCACCTAACATCGCACCTAATGGTGAAGCGATTAAGCTTGCTATCACCATAATCAGCGCTGGCATGTACTCGACTTGCCCTGTTGTTATTTTCCCCACTGTTGCTCCAATCTATGAAATGAACGTTATAGCTAAAGAGGACGCAATAGTCATCCTTCCTACTTTTAATTTAAATGCCCGGTAACATCCAATCAATGTTACCGGGCATTTATTTCCCCTTATAGTTGGTCACAATCTTTTAACCTGTCAATACATCCTCCTTAGGAAAACGTATATTAGATTTTGTTGAATGTGCGAAAGAAAAAGCTAGCGTTAATGGGCCCACTTTTCCAATAATCATGATTACTATAATGACCAATTTACCTATCCCTGTTAACGAAGTAGTCAACCCCATTGATAATCCTACAGTTCCAAAGGCAGAAACAGTCTCAAATACAATTTCCATAAAAGGAGCATCCTCGGTAATGTTTAAAATAAATATCCCTAGAAAAATACAAGATAAGCTTAGTATTGAAATGGCCAACGATCGAACAATTGTAGTGTACATGATGGCGCGACGAAAAATAACTACTTCATTATTATCTTTTAGAAAGGCAAAAACAGCAAAAATCAAAGCTAAAAAAGTCGTTAACTTGATACCCCCGCCTGTAGACGCACTGCCTGCCCCAATAAACATTAACAAAATCACAAAAAACAGTGTAGATTCATCCAAACTAGCAATATCTAAGGTGTTAAAACCAGCAGTTCTCGGTGTAACTGCTTGAAAATAAGAAGTTTGAAGTTTATCTATCGTAGATAAGTTTCCAATTGTATTTGGATTTTTATATTCTAAGATGAATATAATTATCGTGGCAATTACGTTAATTACAAAAGTTCCAATAAGCATTAGTTTTGTATGCACACTTAGGTCATTAAATTCTTTCTTTCTCCAAAGATCAAAAATTACAGTAAAGCCCAATCCTCCGATTATAAATAAAAACGTAATCACAATATTTATTATTGGATCTCCTGCATAGTCTGATAAACTATTAGACCAAGTTGAAAATCCAGCATTATTAAAAGCCGAAATGGAATGAAATAAACTAGCATACATACCTTCTTTGACACCCATTTCCGGTATCCACCTGAATGATAGTGCTATAAACGCTATACCTTCGACAATTATTGAAAACAGAAACAACTTTTTTGCTAGCGCCACAATCCCACCAATTGAAGTCTGGTTTAATGCCTGGGAAACGATAATTCTTTCCTTAAAACCAATCTTTCTCCCAGCAAGTAAAAATATAAATACAGCGAAGGTCATAATACCAAGACCACCGACCTGTATCAATAGTAAGATAATTATTTCTCCAAACAAAGTAAATACTGTTCCTGTATCAACTACTGCTAATCCAGTAACTGTCATTGCTGATGTAGCAGTAAATAGTGCATCTAATAAACTAATTCCGGATGTTGTTGCTATTGGTAACTTTAAAAGAAATGTTCCAACAATGATTACTACAGCAAAAACTGTTAATAAAAACTGTGGGGGGCTTAAATTTACGTGATTTTTTTTAAACTCCATATATTCTTTTCCCTTCTATTATAACAAGACGACATACAATTCTTTCTAATCGTATTTGTCTTAATCTCTCTGATTTATCTGTTTCGTAGATTCTTTCAAATATTATAATCCTGGGTACGCTAAAGTACAATCAAAATTTAAACTAGTAGATTGATAGTTATACAGAAAGCCTTTTCATAATTTCTAAAATTATGTAATCAAGCGCTTGCTTACCATCCTTTAACTCTCCAGTTAATCTGACCTTAGAAAATCCAAGTCCAACATTTTCATCTTGCAATTGTCCATCGATATATAGCCTTTCACCACTACACCACGTATTTTCAACTTGTAATAGTTGATTTATATAATTACTTAAAAACATTTTTCAAGATGCTACTCCTTAAATTTAATTTTTACAGTAGCAACTTTCTTATTGAAGAGAATCGTCTGCAACTTTAGCTTTCATAAAATCACTGAACTATGTATAAACCTCCAAAGAAATTCTAGTTTTAACTGTGTCAATATAATTTTAAACTTTTCACCAACTTGTCATAACTTTGTTACCCACTTGTGAATTATTGAACATAAGTGTTTTCCATACTTTTTAAACGTGTTATTATCTAAATATAGAAACAAACAAGAATTCTTGAAACAACATATGTGAATCGTTGAACAATAATACAAAAAATAGGAGTGAATGAACATGTTGGAACTTTTAAGAAAAAATAATGTCGTAGCTGGTGTATTAGCAATTATTCGGATTTATCTTGGTTATTCTTGGATCACAGGTGGTTGGGCAAAAATTACTGGTGAAGGCTTTGATGCAAGTGGTTTCTTACAAGGAGCAATTGCAAAATCTACTGGAGAACACCCTGCTGTTCAGGGTTGGTGGGCAGCTTTCTTGGAAAATGTTGCTTTACCAAATGCGGGTCTATTCACCTTCCTAGTTATGTGGGGCGAGCTTCTTGTTGGTATTGCATTAGTCTTGGGTCTATTTACTAATTTCGCAGTGCTAATGGGAATGGTTATGAATTTCTCTTTCCTATTCAGTGGAACAGTAAGCACAAACGGTCAAATGATATTACTTGGATTCTTCATCGTTGTTGCTGGTGCGAACGCAGGCAAATTAGGTCTAGACAGATATGCAATGCCTTACCTGAAAGCATTGTTCACGAAAAAAATTAGTAAAGAAGTTAGAAAAACTGCAGAAGTTTAATAAAAACAGCGTACAACTAAGTTGTACGCTGCTTTCATGATGTTATAATGTTCTTTTTTCTTAAATAATTACTTCTCTTCCGCACCGAATTCAACAGCTAATAACACAATCGAGTCATTGATTTCCCACTAGGTGTCAGACGTTTTATTCGTTCTCTTTGTTCTGATAAATTATTAACAACACCAGGAAGATTCTTCCCTTTTATTATGTTAATTAATTGTTCCATGTTTTTTCCTAATCTTCTTATTCTTAATATTCCTTTGATCATCACTTTATGATAACAACTACTGTTATCTTTAGTGTGATAAGTATTGACTTGTTGCGTGCCCCCAAAAGAGATGCTTTTTATATTAAAAAGCACTTCTTTCACTCGTTACATGCTACCATATCTATATTCCTGTCAACCGACCCTTTCAATAAAAATATCTAATGATTGATTCATCCATTGATATTGTTTCCTTTATTTGTTATAATGAATTGGTTTTAAAATTAATGAGGGGGAACTTTTTTTGTCAATCGAAGTAGGCAGTAAGGTAGAAGGTAAAGTAACAGGAATCACTAATTTTGGAGCATTTGTTGAATTACCTGGAGGTACAACAGGTCTTGTTCACATTAGTGAGGTAGCAGATAGCTATGTTAAAGATGTAAATGATCACCTTAAAGTAGGAGATCAAATTTTAGTAAAGGTAATAAGTGAGAAGGACGGAAAAACTGCCTTGTCCATCAAAAAAGCTGTTGATAAACCCGAAGGACAAACCTCTTCTTATTCTCGACGCCCTCGTCAGGGTAAAGATGATAAGAATTCTAAAAACTTCCGTTCAAAAGGCAATTTCAAACCAAAAGAGAGTTTTGAAGATAAAATGGCTAATTTCTTAAAAACAAGCGAAGAAAATTTGTCTACTCTAAAACGTAGCAAAGAATCAAAACAAGGCGGTCGAGGCGGAAGACGCGGATAACTAATTCTTTAATGCTTCAACCCATAGAGAAAGGCAAGCCTCAAAAACTGGCTTGCCTTTTATTATGTTTGAAACTTCGTTCTTATTTAATCGCTTTGCTAACTTTTAGCTTCTTTCCTTTAATTGTTTTGTTTTCCATCGCTTGCATAACTAAAGATCCTTTTCCATTCAGAATATCTACATAGGATAAATTGTCTTTAATTGTAATGATACCAATGTCATCAGCACTTACACCAGGAATTTTTGCTATTGTTCCGACAAAATCGATCGCTCTTATCTTCTTCTTTTTTCCACCACTGAAATGAAGCTTCATAATATCTTTATTTATACGTTCTGTTTTATTATTTTTAACCACACGGCGACTATTGTTCTTTTCATCAAAAGCAGGTCTATTTCTAGCAACTTCTTTATATTCAGGAGCTTCCGCTTTAGGAATCTCAAAGTCAATATATCTTTCAATCGCTTTAAGGAACTTGCCTTCGTACGCCGTTGCAAATGTTATTGCTTTTCCTTTATTACCCGCACGTCCTGTTCTACCCGTACGATGTACATAGCTTTCTTTTTCCATTGGCACGTCATAATTAATGATTAATGTCACATTATCTACATCAATTCCTCGCGCTGCTACATCCGTTGCAACAAGATAACGAAAGTTTCCTTTTTTAAACCCTTCCATAACAGCAAAACGATCATCCTGTTCTAATCCTCCATGTAGCTTTTCACAAGCAAAATTAGATGCTTCTAATTCGGCATAGACTGTGTCAACATGCTCTTTCGTTCTACAAAAAACAATACAACTCTCTGGATTTTCTACCACTGTTACATCTTTAAGTATTGAAAGCTTATTTTCCTCTTTTACTTCAATCAAACGGTGTTCAATCGTATTGGTTGTAACCCCAGTCGCTTCAATTTCAATATTAACTGGATCATTCATGTATTTGTAACAAAGTTTTTCAACATCTTTTGGTAATGTTGCAGAAAATACCATGGTAACTCTATTTACAGGTAGTTCTTTTATAATTGCCTCTACTTTTTCGATAAAGCCCATATTAAGCATTTCATCTGCTTCATCGATAACGAGATACTTTATTTGATCCAAGTGAAGCGTTTCTCTTTCAATATGATCGATTACTCGACCAGGTGTACCAACAACTACATGCGTTTTTTGCTTTAATTCTTCTTTTTGCTTAGAAAAAGGTTCTTTTCCATAAACAGACATCGCTTTGATCCGTTTAAACCTTCCAATGTTTGTAATATCTTCACGAACCTGAACAGCAAGTTCTCTCGTTGGTGTAAGTACTAATACTTGCGGCTTTTTTTCTTCCCATTCAATCTTCTCACAAATAGGTATACCAAATGATGCCGTCTTTCCACTACCAGTTTGAGATTTCACAACAAGATCCTTGTTATCTAATGCTTTTGGAATAACTTTTTTCTGAACCTCTGTCGGCGTTTTGTATTTCAACAGTTCTAAAGCTCTTGTTATATCTTCGCTTAAATTGTATTCTTTAAAATTACTTTCACTCATGTATTAACCTCGCTTTAAAATGATTCGACTTATATATAGGATTCTCTCAAGAGAAATATCGTATGCAAAATCGGTAATATGTTCATTATACTTTAATTATGACAGAAATCGACTTTAAATTTGAGAAAGATTACCTTTTTATCCCTTATTAATCTTACCTTCCAATACTATTTGTAGTTGATACGCTTTATTCAAAGCTTAAGCGACAGTAACTTACAGAGGCATCATTAGTATTTTTCAATACTCGAGTGGTATAATATGAACTGAATTTAAAAACAATCCTAATTGGAGGCAATATGCTTACATTCCAAGAAAAACTTGCTATTATCGAATCCTATCCTAATTTACAACGAAAAGATGTATCATTAGGTCGTGTTAATTTTCAGTTTGAAGAAAGTATCCTGGATAAAAAAAATGTCGTTTATCACTTACATCCGAGCGGAAACGGATTTGTGTTTGCAGAACTTATCGACGAAGACTATGACTTGGATGATAAAGGCATGGTGAATATCCGTGACTTTAACGAAAAAGAACTTCGCAAAGTAATTAATCAAGCAATCGAGTCGCTTTCTGAATCTACTTTTGAAGAAATTTGGATTAACAGAGAGAAACAAATCCTTAAAGTAGTCAATGATCTTGATGTCTGGAACATTTATGCTGGAGAAATGTTAGATGGCACTTTCCATACGTACAATGGTGCAGCTTCTTATCTAGAAGAAGAAGGTTTTAGACGGACAAATAAAAGTTAACTAATATTTTTAGAAATACCGTGGACAAAAACCACTTGGAAATACAAATCCAAGTGGTTTTTCATATTATTTTCTCACTAATCAAAAACTGCTATTACTGTATAATAAATTCAAACAATAAAACCACTCAAAACCATTCTAATATTTATAAAAAGTGAAATATGATTGCAGGGTATATATTGTTGGTTTTTATTAAAACAAAAGCATAAAACATCCCCCTAAAAGAAAATATCAGACTAATTCGGCAGTAAAAAGGAACAATGTTTACGAGAAGATTCAAAATTAAAAGGATAATTAGCTAAAACGTTGAATATTTAATCATTACAGATTTTAGGATGTAAGTAGTGTTGAAAAATTTAAAAGTTCTATTAGATATTATTAATGGTACGAGTAATAATTTTTACATACATACAATGCTTTCGAATTATTATAATCTAAAAAAAGGATGTTAAGATTATGAAACTATTAAAAGTATTACCTATAATTTTTTTGGTTATTTCTTTAATAGGCTTATTCTTTAATTGGGTTCAGATACAATTTATAAATGCAATTGGAATAAATCATTGGACAGGACTTGTGATTATGTTGTTAATAATTTTTGTTCTTTTCTTCCTGTTAAAATATGAATTAAGTTCTCTTACTTTGATTTGTCTATAAGCAATCCCTATCTTAGCCGTAGTACGATATATATATTTTTCACCTTCACTGAACATTTCAGAAGTGGACTTATCATTTAGTGAGGATCATGTGCAAACTGGTTTTTTTATAACGCTACTACCAATTATACTAGTAATAGTACTTAATATTATTACTATATTTTCAAAAAGCAAAACTTAATTTACATGGTTACATACGGATTAATGAAACTGCTAACAAAAACTACCATATTGCAGGGCTTTTTGTTAGCAGCAACACAACAAAAATTAAGTGTAAATAGAATAAAAATATAGCTCGTCGCTAGCAAGTGATAATGTCACTTAATCATTAATATATCTCGTATATCATCTTCCGTAAGTGCTATTTGTGCTTTATGTTCAGAATCGATAATTTCACCAATTAAATGTCTTTTCTTATCCTGTAATTCATTCATCTTTTCTTCAATTGTACCTTTGGCTACAAGCTTGATTACCTGGACAGCACTCGTTTGACCTATCCGGTAAGCTCGATCAGCAGCTTGCTGTTCAACAGCTGGGTTCCACCAACTATCATATAAAATAACCGTATCTGCACCGGTTAAATTTAGTCCTGTTCCCCCTGCTTTTAACGAAATAAGAAATATATCTCGCTCTCCATGATTAAATCGATTACATACTTCCACCCGCTCTTCTGATGGAGTTTGGCCATCCAAATAAAAAAATGCAAATTGTTTTCTTGTTAACTTCCTACCGATTAGATAAAGCATTTTTGTGAACTGGGAGAATATCAACACTCTCCTACCTGATTGCATGGAATCTTCTAGGATTTGCATCAATTGTTCGAATTTTGCAGAGCTTCCATTGTACTCATCTACAAACAAACCTGGATGACAACAAATCTGTCTTAACCTTGTAATACCAGCCAAAATACGAATCTTATTTTTTCTAAAGGTGTCCTTGTCCAAATGCTTCAATGTATCGTGACGAAGTTTCGCCAAATATGCAGCATACAATTTCTTTTGATCTGGAAGTAGTTCGGATGATGAAATTGTCTCAATTTTTTCTGGTAGTTCTTCTAACACATCAGCTTTCATTCGGCGCAATAAAAACGGACGAATCCTTCGTGCGATTGTTTTTCGAGAAAGATTACTGTACTCCTTTAACCCTTGAAACAATTCAGGAAATACAATATGAAAAATCGACCATAGCTCCTCGAGCGCATTTTCCACTGGTGTTCCCGTTAGAGCAAAGCGATGATTAGCTTGAATTTTTTTCACGGCTCTTGCAGTCTGTGTTAATGGATTTTTAAAAGCTTGTGCTTCATCAAAAAAGACCGTATGAAATGTTTGTTTTTCAAACCATTGTGTATCCTGACGTAAAATCGGATACGAGGTGATAATAACGTCAACAGCGTTTAAATCTTTCTGCAATTTTATACGCTCTGATTTACTTCCATCTATGACAACAGCCTGCAGTTCTGAAGCAAATTTGCTAATTTCATTTAGCCAGTTATACGTTATAGACGACGGGCAAACAATCAAAACTGGTAAACTTTTTTCACGAATATGGTCTAGTTCTGATACGATAAACGCAATGCTTTGTAATGTTTTCCCAAGTCCCATATCATCAGCTAAAATACCTCCAAACCCATAACTGGCAAGTGTTTTCATCCACTTGTATCCATAGATTTGGTAGTCTCGTAAAATAGATGATAACGTCTTTGGTACTTCCAATGGTAAATTCCCAGGGTTGCTAATAGTATCTAAGAATTGTCTAAATGATTTTTCATATTTGAATATATCCCCATTAACAGTCTCGAGCAGTCTTAAACTTTGAACCACTGGTAACTCTAAGCCTTTTTCTAAATCTTGTTTCTGATCTGGAAGCGCATGAAGAAAACGATTAATTTCATCAAATTCGCTCGTCTCCAATGACAATAAAGATCCGTTTCTTAATCGATAATACTTGCGTTTTTCTTCTAAAGCACCTAATAGATCCCGAATATCAGATTGAGGAATGTCTTCCATTTCAAATTTAAATTCTAACCAATTTGTGCGTTCTCTCTTCACTTTAATGTTAATTTTCGGAAAAGTGTTTTCTTTAATAACTCTGTTTTTTATCGCGGTAGTCGTATAGATTTGCGTCAGTTTTTGTAGTTTAGGAAGTGTATGGTACAAAAATTGATATTCCAATTGTTCATTATGTAAATAATAGCCACTTTCCGTTTTGGAAAATAAGCTTTCTTCCATAATTTGAAGAATTTCTTCTTCTTTGTTTATGTCCCTTACGAACATTGAGATACCTTTTAGATCGCGAACTTCTAATGGGTTAATCACAAAATTTTCGTAATGAAATTCGATCCCGGCCAGTAATCGATTTTTAACTCGATCAAGGAACAACTTTGCAACTAAAGGTGTTTTAGTAACTTTTTTTGTAAGTCCTTTTGCAATGTGAACATCACCAAGTCTCTTTAATCCTGGAATCACTTTTTCTAGATACATGTTTAGTTGTTCTTGCGGAATCAGAATCTTGTTTGAAGCAGAACCATCCACCATTCGCTTCAACTCAGCAAGTCGAATAGAATCTTGATTTTCTAGTTTAGTTATTTTCCCATCATATAACACTGTCCTGTACGTATTTAAAAGAATCATATTATCTAAACCAGTGATTTGCAGATAATAGCGACCAGCTTCAGTTTCTATGAAATCAAATTGCAACGGGAGAGTATTATTTTCAATCTCAAATTCATTATAGATTTTCCCACTATATACTATTTTCACTTTCTTTGTTTCCATAAGCAAAGGTTTAAGTCTTTCCCAAGAAGATGGTGGAATCAACAATAATTGGTTACTAAATATATTTCCTGATTCTTCTAGATATACTTTTTCATCCTGAACTATCTCAATAAGTTGCTGTAATACTGCATCTATTTCTATAGAAAAACAATGAAGACTCAAATCGAAAGTGAAAGAAGTGGAAAGTACACTAGGCAAACCTTGTTTAACATCCTCTAGAAACTCTCTAATATTGGTGACAAGATTGGAAGACACTTCAATTTCTACACCGAACATCGTTTTGTTTTCAGCTACTGTAACAAGTTTACATGTAAATAGGACATCTAACACCCGTCTGTTCTCAAAGTGTAATTGATGCCTACTTGATCGGTTTATATTATTCTGAAAAATAGTTAGTAGACTGTCATGTTTAACTGAATTTACAGAACATTGATGCTGCTTATCGCAAATCGCTAATAGCACGGCAGCAATATGTTGACAATCCTTAGAAAAGCTAGCTAACTTAGGGCAACTACAGCTTGAGCGAAAGCTACTATCTTCTCGTTTTTCAATGATGACATAGAATTTCTCTTTTCCTACTACTGTAGCTTCGCATAAATCGTTGTCATAATTTTCTATTATAATTTTATTCGATTTATAAAAAGTTTCTCCACTTTTATAGGAAACCGATCCACACTTTTCTTTTATTATCTTTTGGTTTAGTCTTATGTCCAACTGCCTTGCCCCTCCTACTAACCACTGATAAATATAGGGCTTCACCATCTATTTTTATTTAAAAATATAATCTCAGCCTACAAAATCGGATAGAAATTCCGATGTAACTGTATGGTTATTTTTTACTTTTTTTCCTCAAAGTGACTGGTGGTGTAGCGTAAGTTGACGAAAACGAAGTGATTAATTAAGCACTTGCGCCGGATTCTTGATTTTTTTCGTTAACATTATTCTTTTAGAAAATAGTATATTTTAAAATTAATTCTTATCGATTGTATCATAAAGCAACAAATTATATCGTGTTTAACACCATGGAAAAACATAACAAACAATGAAATAATATATCAATTTCCACCTTATATAACCCCAACATAACATATACAAAAAAGACCAAATCACTGTGATTTGGTCTCCATAAACATATGCTTTTATCAAAAATTAATATGGAACGATATTTGATTGTAAGTAATAATAGAGTAACTGCTCTGTTTGCTCTAAAGATGATTCATGTGTGCGTTCGTAAGCATGTGAGGAATCAATTCCTGGTCCAATCAAACCATGAATAATATCATGTCCAGCACGAATTGCTGCCGAAGCATCTGAACCGTAATACGGATAGATGTCTAGCTTATAACCAATCTCATTTGTTTGAGCAAGTTCAACGAGATGCTTCCTTAATTCATAGTGATATGGCCCACTTGAATCTTTTGCACAAATAGATACTGTATATTCATCTGTAGATTGTCCATCACCCATTGCCCCCATATCTACGGCGAGGTATTCCACTGTTTCTGGAGTAATGTTGGAGTTACCACCATAGCCTATTTCTTCATTATTAGAGATTAGGAAATGTGTTGTGTAGGGTAATGTAATGTTTTCTTGTTTCATTCTTTTAATCAATTGCAATAATATAGCTACGCTCGCCTTATCATCTAAATGACGTGATTTTATGAAGCCATTGTCTGTAATTTGCACACGAGAATCAAATGATACAAAATCTCCAACTTCAATACCTAGCAATCTAACCTCTTCGGCATTCTCCACTTTTGCGTCAATACGAACCTCGATATTTTCTTGATTACGCTCTGCTTTTCCAGCATCTTTATATACATGTACAGATGTTTGGTGCATTAATATCGTTCCAGTGAATACGTCTCCACTTGACGTTTGAATTTCACAGTATTCTCCCTCAATCGAGTTATAATTAAAACCACCGATTAAATCAAGGCGAAGTCGACCATTTGATTTAACTTCTTTAACAATGGCACCAAGTGTATCAACGTGAGCAGTAAGCATACGATGTTCGTTTTGATTTGTTCCAGGTAAAGTTGCAATCAATGCCCCTTTTCTATTGTATTCCGTTTTTACATTGAGTTTTTTTAAATAGTTATCAACAAATTGAATCACTTTCTTTGTATTACCTGATGGACTGGGAATCGACACTAACTCTTGAATTAGTTCTTTTGTTTCTTTTACATTTGGATAGGTACTCAAAATAAAACTTCCCTTCTTTATAAAGCAATATAATTATTTTATCGTTAATAAAAAAAGCAAACAACTAAAAAGAAAAGCGCAGGACAACTTAATTTCCTATGTTCAGTCTTTATTAAACAGATGATATAACATTCTGTCCTTATCTTCAAAAAACTGCTTCATGAACGTATAGTGATGTGTTTCTTCCAATTGTAATTCCATGATACCATCTGCGGTTAGCTGAAGAATTTTAGCGTTTGGATAGGCCATGACGATTGGTGAATGTGTGGCGATAATAAACTGTGATTGTTGTTTCACTAATTCATCGATTCTTGCTAGCATAGATAGCTGTCTTAACGGCGATAAAGCTGCTTCAGGCTCATCCAAGATATACATTCCATTTCCAGAAAAACGGTTAATAAATGCAGAAAAGAAAGATTCTCCATGGGATTGTTCATGTAAAGACTTTCCGCCATAAGAATCGATAATTCGTTTTCCGCTACCCTGTTTATCTAGCTCCTCAATATTTGTTGCTAAATTATAAAACGTCTCTGCGCGCAGGAAAAAACCGTCTTTTGGCCTTTCTCCACTTTTGACGATTCTAATAAAGCTTTCTAAATCGGAGTGGGATTCTCTTGTAGAAAAATTAAAATTAAAACTTCCCCCTTCAGGGTTAAAACCAGAAGCCACAGCGATTGCCTCTAATAAAGTTGATTTACCCATACCATTTTCTCCGACAATATATGTGACCTTTGCATGGAAGGAAAGGTCATATAATTTTTTTAATGCGGGAATATTAAACGGATAATCTTTAAAGGAAGCTATTTCGTCTCGTTTTAGTTTCATAGCTCTTATATATGGAGGCCTATCGCTATCCATCAGAAATTCATTCCTTTTTTGTTTTAATAAGTTTCTTTGATTATAACAAAACTCACTACTTTTGTTTGTTAGTATTTGTAAATAATAGTTTATGTTATATTGATTATAACTACTAAAAAAGATTTCATAAAGGAGGAAAAAGTATCAATATTCTCGAATTCATTACTGCTTTAACCCCAATTTTATCTGTTTTTATTTTTTTAGTCGTTTTAAGGATGCCAGCAACAAAAGCGATGCCGATTAGCTTTTTGGCAACAGCCTTATTAGCTTTATTCATCTGGAAGATTCCTATTGTTCAAGTTCTAGCCGCTTCCATTGAAGGGATTATTGTTGCTATATCGATTCTTTGGATTGTTTTTGGTGCAATCCTGTTATTAAACACACTTTCCAAAAGTGGTGCTCTAGACTCGATTCGTAATGGTTTTTCAAAAATTTCTAATGACAGAAGAGTTCAACTTATTATTATTGCCTGGTTGTTTGGTTCTTTTATTGAAGGAGCCGCTGGATTTGGTACACCAGCTGCTATTGGTGCACCTCTGCTTGTAGCTCTTGGTTTCCCACCTCTTGCAGCTGTTTCTTTAGCACTTATTGCAGACAGTTCTTCAGTTTCATTTGGTGCAGTCGGGACACCGATGATTGTTGGAGTGAAGCAGGGTCTGAATGAAGGCTCCTCTTTAGCTGGTATTGTTCAATCCGGAATAGGTGACCAATCAATTAATGACTATTTACAAGAAGTTGCTAGTACTGCAGTGTTTATTGATTTATTCATTGGAACATTTATACCGGTTATCATTGTATGTATGCTTACTCGTTTTTTCGGAGAAAATCGTTCGTGGAAAGAAGGACTACAAATCTTTCCATTTGCCGTCTTTGCAGGTCTAAGTTTTACCGTTCCTGCATTTTTAGTTGCTACTCTGCTCGGACCTGAATTTCCATCCATTATTGGTGGGCTAGTTGGACTTGCAATCGTAGTTCCCGCTGCTAAAAAGGGCTTTCTTTTACCAAAAGAAACGTGGGATTTTGCACCGAATGCACAAACACCTATCGATATTGATGTAAGCAATCAGAAAATCATGCCATTGTGGCTTGCATGGCTTCCTTATATGATTGTAGCCATTTTATTAGTACTTACAAGAATTGATGTTCTTCCATTAAAAGGTTTACTACAGTCTGTAGAAGTCGGCTGGGGGTCGATTCTCGGAACAAAAATTAGTACTTTCTTTCAACCGCTGTACTTACCTGGTTCAATCTTTGTAGTAGTTATTATTATCACCATCTTTTTACATAGGATGAACAGAGCGAAAGTGATAGAAACAATTACAACATCTTCAAAAACAATGGTGGGGAGTGTTATTGCACTTGGAACTGCTGTGCCCATGGTAAGAATTTTTATTAATTCTGGAGTAAACGATACTGGTTTAATGAGTATGCCTATGGAGTTAGCAACTTATGTTTCCAATGCAGTTGGAGATAACTGGCCAATGGTTGCCCCTTTTATCGGTGCACTTGGCTCTTTCATTTCAGGTAGTGCAACTTTTAGTAGCATGATGTTTTCATTGTTTCAATTTAGCGTTGCCGACCAAATTGGAGTAAACCACCAAGTTATTCTCGCACTCCAAGTACTTGGCGCAAATTCAGGAAATATGATCTGTGTTTTAAATGTTGTAGCTGCAGCTTCCGTGGTCAACTTAGTTGGAAAAGAAGGTACGATCATTCGGATGACGTTAATACCCATGATTTTCTATGCGACACTAGCTGGAATTATTGGATTTTTGTTATTGTAGTTAATAAAACAATATAGGAAACGAGTGTCAATATAGACACTCGTTTCCTTGTTATCCATTAGTTTAAATATTTCTATTTTCCACTTGTTGTTTCAAGTTAAAAATAAATGAATCAAGTGTCACTTGATGTGACTCTCCTTTGCCATACTGCCTCACATTTACAGTTCTATTCTCAAGTTCTTTATCTCCTACCACAAGAATGTACGGAATCTTCCTAATCTGGGCTTCTCTAATTTTATAGCCTAGTTTTTGTTCGCGCAAATCATATTCAACTCTATATTCCTCTTGCTTTAAAAGAGTAGTAACCTCTTTCACATAATCACTATGCGCTTGATTAGATATAGCAATTACTTTTACTTGAACAGGCGCTAACCAAGCTGGAAAAGCTCCACCAAAATGTTCAATTAAAATCCCTAAAAACCGGTCGATGGAGCCAAATACTGCACGGTGAATGACAACAGGTCTAACTCGCTTGTTCTCTTCATCAATATAAGTTAAATCAAATTTTTCTGGCATTTGGAAATCTAATTGCACAGTTGCACACTGGTGACTTCTCTTTAGTGCATCCTGAATATGAATATCAATTTTAGGGCCATAAAATGCCCCATCACCTTCATTTATATGGAATGGATAGTTAAGCTTATTTAAGACATTCTTTAAAGCGCCCTCCGCTTTATCCCATAGTGCTATATCGCCCATAAAATCATCCGGTCTTGTCGAAATCTCCACGTCATATTCAAAGCCAAAAGTACGATACACATAATCAATTAATTGTAGTGCCGAAGTAATCTCATCCTCTATTTGATCTGGAGTTACAAAAATGTGCGCATCATCCTGACAAAATGTTCTCACTCGTAACATTCCGTTCAATGCACCGCTGAATTCATGACGATGAACTTGACCAAACTCCGCCATCCTTATCGGCAGATCTCGATAAGAATGAAGCTTATCTTTAAAAATCAGCATATGTCCAGGACAATTCATTGGTTTTAATGCGAAATTTTGATTGTCTACATTAGAAAAATACATATTTTCTTTATAGTGATCCCAATGACCCGATTGTTTCCAAAGTCTCTCATTCATCATCATCGGTGTACGGACCTCTTTGTAATCATAGAGATTTTGCAATTTTCTTAGAAACGATTCTAACTCATTTCGAATGATTTGACCGTTCGCCAAATAAAAAGGCATTCCAGGGGCTTCCTCCGAAAACATAAATAGATCTAACTCCTGTCCTAAGTTGCGGTGGTTTCTCTTTTCCGCTTCTTCTAGGAAATGAAAATGTTCATCGAGTTCCTGTTTTGTTGCAAATGCAACACCATATACTCGTTGAAGCATTTTGTTATTACTATCACCACGCCAGTATGCACCAGATACATGTGTAAGTTTAAATGATTTGATGAATCGAGTTGCAGGTAAATGTGGGCCTCGACACAGATCTACAAAATCACCTTGAAAATAAGCTGTAATGACTTCTCCAGAAGCAATCTCATTCAACAATTCCAATTTTAATGGATCACTTTGAAATAACGCTATTGCCTCTTGACGTGTTAATTCTACACGCTTCATCTCAAAATTTTCAGAAATGATTTTATTCATTTCCTTTTCAATCATCGCAAGATCATCAACAGCAATGTTTTTATCCAAATCAAAGTCATAATAAAAACCGTTTGATATAACTGGGCCAACACCCATGTGAACTTCACCATAAATACGTTTAACGGCTTGGGCTAGCACGTGGGCTGTTGTATGTCTCATAACCTCAATTCCCACTGCAGATTTAAGATCATATAACTCAATTGCCGCGTTTTCATCAATGCAACGTTCCAAGTCATACAATGAACCATTTACCTTTCCAGCAACTGATTTCTTTTTTAGACTTGGACTAATTGACTCGGCGATTTCTTTTAATGAAATACCTTTTTCATACTTTTTTTCTGTCCCATCAGGAAACTTAATAACTATTTCTTGCATACTCATCCTCGTTCACTCCTCTTAAAAAAATTTTATAAAAACAAAAAAACACACCCATCCCTCTATTTAAGAGGGACGAGTGTCTCATAAACCCGTGGTTCCACCCAACTTCCCATCACACTTACTATTTACGCGTAATGGCTTCGTTTAAGCTGTATCGTTGCTTCTACGGTATTTGGCTAATGAATTCCTTTCACCAATACTGCTCTAAGGTGGTAAGTTCTTCTGCTATGTTAGGAAGTTTTCAGCCTAGACTTCCCTCTCTTTGAACCGCTTAGAAAAACAATTGTCCTTATCATCGCATTTTATTTCATTAAAAAAACACACAATCATCCCAGGTATAAGGGACGAGCGTGTGTTGTTCGTGGTTCCACCCAATTTCCCACCAAATGAATAATACGTGGCGGCTTCAGATTGCTGTATCGTAGCAGCTACGGTATTGATTACTCATTTCACCAATACTACTCTAAGGTGGTAAGATTTTTCTGCTATGTTTAGGAAGTTTTCAGCCAAGACTTTCCCTCTCTTTAAACCGCTTAGAAAAACTCATATCCTCTTCATCGCTTAATTATAAATTTCTAATTACTATAATAGATTATCTAACTAAAGTCAATATACTATTTTGCAGACTGATTTTCCACATTATACAAAACAGTTTATTTGACTATATTATTTTTCAAGCATATTATAGCTTTTATATGTAAAGAACAACCTTTGAAATATTAATAAATTAGTTCATTACAGATTACAAAAACTACGGAGGCATCAACATGAATAAAAAATACAGCCCATTATTTGAATCTATTCAATTCCGAAGGGGCCTGCAACTTAAAAACAGAATCGTCATGGCACCAATGACCAATTTTTCATCTGATGCAGATGGTTTCGTTACCGACGAGGAAGTAAATTACTATCGTCGACGTTCTCACGGCGTCGGTATGGTCGTTACTGCATGTACAAATGTTTCTGCTAACGGAAAAGGATTTCCTGGCGAATTCGCAGGTGACCGTGATGAAATAATTCCAAGTTTGCAAAAATTAGCATCCGCTATTAAAGAAGAAGGATCAACTGCTATCTTGCAAATATTTCACGGGGGACGTATGTGCCCACCAGAGTTAGTTCCAAATAAAGACATCGTCAGTGCAAACGCCGTTCCAGCAGAACAAGGTGATGAACAAGGACCTGTTCCAAGGGCACTTACTGGACAAGAAGTTGAACAAATTATCCGCGATTTCGGAGAGACCACCCGACGTGCGATAGAAGCTGGTTTTGATGGTGTGGAGATTCATGGAGCTAATGGCTACTTGATTCAACAGTTTTTCTCACCACATTCTAATCGCAGAGAAGATCAATGGGGTGGAAGCCTAGAAAAACGAATGAATTTCCCATTAGCAGTTATTGATGAAGTAAAACGAGTGGTTGATACACAAGCTAAAAATCCATTTATTGTAGGCTACCGTTTCTCACCAGAAGAACCAACACTTCCTGGAATTACGATGGCAGATACACTTGAATTAGTTGATCAATTGGCAGATAAAGAATTAGATTATCTTCATATTTCGTTAATGGAATTTGATTCAGCACCTAGACGTGGTGTAGAAGATACCCGTTCACGTTTGGATTTAGTTTTAGAAAAAGTATCCAATAGAGTTCCTGTTATTGGGGTTGGTTCCATCCAGACAGCTGATGATGCGCTTAAAGCTTTGGAAACAGCACCGCTAATTGCATTAGGAAGACAGCTTATCATCGACCCTGACTGGGTTAGGAAAATAGTAGAAGGTCGTGAGTCTGAAATAGATACGCTTTTAGACTTGGAAGGACAAGACCGCCTTGTTGTACCAAATCCATTATGGAATGCAATTGTGAATAGCCCAGGCTGGTTTCCAGGCGTCAAATAGTTTTCCAGTTACATGCGAAAAAAGAGATTAATGGCCTTATAGGTTCATTAATCTCTTTTACTATATTTTATCTGTCCTCATGTATAGCTAATATACTTGTAACTGAGTCAATTTTATAACTACCTTATTCAGTCATCTGTGACATTATATAGTTTGGGAATGGTTTTATCCAACTATATATTGTTGTAGATGACGACAAATTTCGTATTATGAAATTGATTAAACGATGTTAATTAAATCATTTGACTAAAAATAATCTCACAGAATCATCTTGTTAGGCTAACTGTTGTCAGTAAAACCACTGGATAGCTTGAGTACGTTTCTCTGGATTAGTAATTTTTGCACTAACTTAACATATTCACTCTTTTTTAGTTTCAAAAACACTTATTGGAGTTACATTTTCACCATCCAGATCGGAACGATAAAGTTTGTAGTCTGAATCTTCTTTAGCAAATTGTTTATCAACAATAAAATACAACGTATCATTCTCTGGTCCTATCACTGGATTACTAACATACTCCCCTAAAAAAGTAAGTTGTTCTTCTGTATTCGTTTCTTGATTATAGGTGAATAACTCATATTCAAAAACACCATCCGACCCTGTTTTGGCTACAGATTGATAGATAATAGTATTTGTACCTGGAACAAAACTAAAGTCATATATATCTTCATTTCTAGATTTATCACTTACAACTGATAAATTCGCAGGATCATCTACTGGAATTTGAAAAATACGTTGATGTGCATCAAAAATATCATCAGCTGTTTCTGCATCTGCGTCATCAAACATTTGCACGTAAACAGAAGATCCATCTGCAGATACCTTAAGTGATTCCATCGAATACTTTTTCAAATTCGTTATTTTGTAATTGGATTTATTCTCAAAATCATAATGATGTATATCAAAATCATGCGGCCGTTCACTCGCGATTGGTGAATAATTTTCAAATGTTCCTGCACTTAAATAGAACAGATTATCATCTGTAGAAAATTCCAACTCTGTAATTAGCGTTTCTTCAGTAAATAATTCTTGAATTTTTTTTGTTTCTATATTTAAAAGATGTACAACGCTAGATAAATTCTCATTTTCGTTCTCTTTTTCTTTTTCACTTGAAATAAAGGCAAGCTGTGATCCATCACTAGAAAAAGCAACATCTAAAATCACCTTTTCATTCGTCATCGAAACAACTGATTTTGATTGTGATTGATCGTCTTCCATGATGAAAATTTCTGGACTGCCATCTGTATAGGATACAAAAGCAACCTTACCTTTAGTAGATACATCAAAAAATTCAGTAAGTCCATTCTGCTTTTCATTTTCTGTCTTGTTAAACAAGAATCCTACAACAATGAGGCAGATAGTGATTGTGACTAGCCCTGCCAAAATAATATATGTGTACTTTTTTTTCATCGTAACACTCCTAATAGATAAACATTGGCATGATAAAGCTATAAAAAACGATTGATAATACAATAAGTATGCTTATTGCCGTCATGAAGAATGCGCTTTTTTTATTCTTTTTCACCAGTTTCATTTGTGCAATATACAGTACTACCCAAATGACAAAAGGTAAGCCAAACAAAAGCATTCTTAATTCTATACCACCTGAAAAAGCAAGCATCGCCCATAAGAAGAATAACGTTAACCCAATGATTATTATTCCTATCGTCATATTAATAACATGTAACAGCTTTACTTTTTTAGATAATGGATTTCCATTTGGTTGGAAATCATGCAATGTTGTACGATATACAAGAAACAACGATAGTAGAATAATTAGCCATGCCCACAATACCAAAACGACAGTAACTATATGGTCTATTCCAGAAGCGAGTGACCATCCATATAGGTACACAAGTAAGTGGATAATTAAAATACTATTGGTCCATCTTTTTCGGTTCAACTGTGGGAGTTTATTCAATGAAATAAAAAGCAATAGACTGCTTATCGATATCGAGATTAATAGCCAAGGAATATAGGCATCCCCCTCGGTAATCAACTGTGACAAATAAACACTAATCGTAAATAAAATCGAAGCCATTGAGAGTCCTAAAAGCATCTCTCTCCGATAAGGAAACATTGCTTGTTGCAACTGGTCACCTATTACATCTTCTTGACCAAAATCTTCTATAGCTTTTTCTTCTGCCTCTGGTTCAGAAAGACCTTCTTTTACAAATTGTTCTTGAGATAATTGTAGATGGATGAATAACTCTTCGTATAAATCATCTTTTTCGTCTTTACTACATTCCGTTTGTTCAACAATTTGTTTTACGTAGCGCTCCATTTTAGAACTCATATTAGCCCCTCCGAGCTTTTATTGATTAATGCATTTATTGATTTCCAATTTTTCTTTTTTTGCTCTAATTCTTTTATTCCAGAATCCGTTATTCGATAATACTTTCTTCTCCCTTTATCCTCCTCACTCCAATAAGACTCAATCCACAACTTTCTTTCCATCCGCTTTAAGGCTGAATAAAGTGTGCCCTCACTCATTTGATAAGCTTCTTCACTCATGTTTTTAAGAACTTTAGTAATTTCATAACCGTACAAATCCTTCTGAGATATTAAGGATAGAATTAACAAATCAATACTGCCTTTCATCATTTCCTTATCCAAACTAATCACCTCATTCCTTTTAACCATTGTAATACGATGCACCTCGTATTACAATGGTTAAAAGGAAATTAATTACAAACAGTGTTTGATTTATCTGTTAAGCCTTTTGGTAAAGCTATCTTTTTAATTAAAGAGTATCTTTAAAAGTTTTTGATTACGATAGATAAAATATAAAGTACGTACTAAATATTCTTTACTTTTGTGAAAATTCTTTTACGTTGCAATGATGTTTGTGTGGTACTCCGTTCCGTCATAACACTTCGCTTTCCACGTGCTGTTTCCGTAAGAGTCGAAGCATTCTGCCTTCACTAATAATAGTTTCAAGCTAAATCTATGAGCTGAACTCTGAATTCAAACCCTATTATTTATTTCAACTTATCTCCGTAGCATACTTCCAAGTTTTGCTATACAATAAAAAAGTAATAATAAAAAGTGTGGTGATTCCATTGTTTAGGATTCTATTAATTGAAGACGATATGACTTTATGCAAAGAAATACATGATAGATTAACTAGCTGGTCCTATGATGTTTATAGAATTAAAGATTTCAATCATGTCATGCAAGAATTCACATCTGTTAAGCCCGATTTGGTTATCATTGATATTCAATTACCTAAGTTTGATGGCTTTCATTGGTGCCGAATGATTCGTGGTCATTCCAGTGTTCCCATTATTTTTTTATCATCTCGTGACCATCCAACTGATATCGTAATGTCCGTGCAGCTTGGGGCTGATGATTATATTCAAAAACCTTTCCATTTTGATATACTCGTCGCTAAAATACAAGCAATTCTCCGCCGAGTGTATAATTACAATACCGAAAATGTTGAACTTAAAACATGGCGTTCCGCCACGATTGATTATCAAAAAAACACCGTTACAAATAATCAAGGCACGATTGAACTATCAAAAAATGAAATTCTAATTTTAAAACTACTGATTGAACATAATAATAAAATAGTATCACGCGAGGAATTGATACGAAGCCTATGGGATGATAGTAGGTTCGTTAGCGATAATACCCTTACTGTTAATGTGAATCGTTTACGCAAACGACTAAAGGAAATTGGATTAGGTGGCTATATCGAAACGAAAGTTGGGCAAGGATATATCGCTTCAGAAAAGGTACAACTATGATTAAAAGTTTTATCATCGAAAGAAGAAGCTGGATCACTCTCGTACTCTCTCTTCAACTGCTTAACTTGTTCATTGCGTATATTGATACATCACTACCTTTTAGACCCATGGCATATATCGTTTTTTTATCTTTACTTATTTTTATCCTCTTTTTGATTATTCGCTACCATAGAGAAACAAAGTTCTACCGTAGTCTAGTCAATCGAGAAAACAATCTAGATATAACAAATATCGAAGTAGCTGATCTACCCTTCGAAAAAATTATGGAAGAAAGCATTATCCAACAAACTGAACAATTGAAACAAATTGCTTCTGATAATTTAATATCCTTGGAGCAGGAAAAAGATGAATTACTGGCTTGGATTCATGAAGTAAAAACACCATTAACTGCGATGCATTTAATGATTGATCGAATACATGACAAAGAAATAAGGACAGGCTTAACCTATGAGTGGTTACGCGTCCATTTATTGCTTGACCAACAGCTCCATCAAAAACGAATCCCCTTTATAGAAAATGATTTATATATGGAAAAAGTAGACTTAGAAGAAATTGTTATTCAAGAGGTTAAAACATTGCAATCTTGGTGCATTCAAAAAGGGGTTGGTTTTGATATAGATATCCAGGTTACTGAAATTATTAGTGATGCCAAATGGATAGCCTTTATTTTCCGACAGCTTTTAACAAATGCCGTAAAGTATAGTGAAGCCTCTGATATCATAATAAAAAGCTATCTGTACAATAAGCAAACAGTATTTGAGGTAAAGGATTACGGCCGTGGAATTGATGCTAAGGATCTACCACGAATTTTTGATAAAGGTTTTACTTCAACAACCAAACATCATGACACTGCAGCAACCGGTATGGGTCTGTATTTAACCAAAAAGGTTACTGAATCCCTATTAATAAATATCAATGTCGTTTCCGAAATTGGAGTTGGAACCATTTGCACATTAACCTTTCCAAATAGAAATTCATTCGTGGCCAGCAATAGCATGTGACAACAATGTCACATGCTATCTCTTTTTGTTCGTTTAATCGAAGGAAAAATCGACTTTCACCTTTTATAATGAAGCTATCTTATCATTTATAAATTTTATAAATGATAACCCCAAGTAAAAAGGAGCATGTGTTTATGACTATTTTAACCGGAAAAAAAATTCACAAGATCTATGGTAATAAGTTTAACAAACAAGAAGTACTAAAGGCATTGGACATCAACATTCAAAAAGGGGAATTTGTCAGCATTATGGGGCCTTCCGGGTCAGGAAAAACGACACTTCTTAATGTACTTTCCTCGATCGACAAAGTCAGCAATGGATCGATACAAATAGGCGACAAAGAAATTACTACGATGAAAGAAAAACAGTTGGCAGAATTCAGAAAAAGGAATTTAGGTTTTATTTTTCAAGAATATAATTTATTAGATACGTTAACAGTCAAAGAAAATATCCTTCTTCCATTATCAATCACAAAGGTACCAAAAAAGGAGGCAAATCAAAAATTCAAACTATTAGCTGAAGAACTAGGTATTTATGAAGTGAAAGATAAGTATCCGAATCAAATATCTGGGGGACAGAAACAACGCACCTCTGCAGCACGCGCCTTTATTCACGAACCAAGCATCATATTCGCTGATGAACCTACTGGTGCTCTGGATTCAAAATCCGCTTCAGATTTGTTAATGAAGTTAAGCGAATTAAATCAAAAACTGAAAGCAACCATCATCATGGTTACGCATGACATGGCGGCAGCCAGTTTTAGTAATAGAGTAATATTTATCAAGGATGGCGGTATATATTCCCACTTAAATAAAGGTGAGCAGACAAGACAAACTTTTTACCAAGACATAATGAAAACACAAGGTGTGTTAGGTGGGGTCCACCATGAGCATTAAACAACTCATCTTTCGAAACCTGAAAAAGAACCTAAAAAACTACTACCTTTATGTATTTGCGCTAATTTTCAGTGTTGCACTTTATTTTGCTTTTGTGACTTTGCAATTCGATCCTGCCTTGGATGAAGCAAAAGGTTCCGTTAAAGGAGCTGCATCCATGCGAGCTGCATCTGTCTTGCTGGTCGCTATCGTATCGATCTTTCTATTGTACGCAAACAACATTTTTATCAAACGCCGTAGTCAAGAAATTGGCTTATTACAATTAATCGGAATGACAAAGAATCGAATTTTTCACATTCTTAGTATTGAAAACTTTATGCTTTATTATAGTTCATTAGCGATTGGTTCATTTATTGGATTTGCTGCATCAAAATTAATTATGATGATATTATTTAAGATTACTAAAGTAGAAACGATTGCTACACTAAATTTCTCTACACATGCATTAATCCAAACACTAATCGTATTTACGGTGATCTACATTTTCATTATGTTAATGAACTTTCTATTTATTAAAAAACAAAGTATTCTTTCATTGTTTAATGTTCTATCATCATCACAAATAAAAATTAACAAAGTTTCATTTGTACAAATCATAATTGGAATCGTAGGCATTTGTTTAATTGTCTCCGGGTACTTTGTTTCCACCAAATTATTTGGTGGTGACTTTTCTACGATGACTGAATTGTTTATAGCGATGATTTATATCCTATCCTCTGTCATTATTGGGACATATCTTTTTTACAAAGGGTCTGTCACCTTCATTTTTAATATCATTCGCAAACAAAAAAATGGCTACTTAACCGTTAATGAAGTGTTATCTCTTTCTTCACTAATGTTCCGTATGAAATCCAATGCATTATTGTTAACGATTATTACAACTGTATCAGCTCTAGCAATTGGATTATTATCGTTAAGCTACATCGCATATTACTCTGCAGAAAAGAGTGCAGAAAATTATGTTGCAGCTGATTTTTCAATGACAGTTAAAGAAGATGCTGAGTTATTCAAGCAAGCATTGAATAGCCATGAGATTGCTTATAGTGAAAGAGTAATAGATGTCATTCAAGTTGAAGTGGATGTTAGAAACCTTATAGAAACCAAACTTGAAGAGATTAACTTTGACCCTAATGTAATGCTTCTATCAGTAATTAGTGACGATGCTATACAAAATGTAGATTTATCTACAGAAGAAACTATTTTCACAGGGTATAGTGATATTTTACAAAAGTTTATGTCATTTAAAGATTCAGGTAAAATCGATCTAAAAGGAAAAGAGATAAACATACCGCAAAATTATTTAGGATTAAAAAAAGACTTTGTTATATCTAACTACTTCACCAATGGTGGATTACCTACTGCAATTGTTGATGATAGCACCTTTAAACAACTAAAGAATGACCTAGTTACAGAGATACAAAAAGAATCATCGATTTATATTGGAATTACTGTAAAAAATGAAAAGAATCTTGAAAAAGCTAACGACATTTATACAGAAACAAGTGAGAAACTCAACAATGTCAGCCCCCATTCTTCTCGACTTAACATAAGTAATGTGCAAAAGAAGAATATGGGAATGATTATGTTTATCGTTGGCTTTTTAGGACTAACCTTTTTAATCACATCAGGCTGTATTCTTTACTTCAAACAAATGGATGAAAGTGAAGAAGAGAAAAGTAATTATACCATTTTAAGAAAACTCGGCTTCACCCAAGGTGATTTGTTAAAAGGCATTCGAATAAAGCAACTATTCAACTTTGGTATCCCGTTAACTATTGGATTGCTTCACAGTTATTTCGCAGTTCAATCCGGCTGGTTTTTATTTGGTACAGAAATATGGACACCAATGATCCTAGTAATGGTACTCTACACGGTGCTTTATTCAATATTTGGATTGTTATCCATACTCTATTATAAAAGAGTTATTAGAGAATCCCTATACTAGAGCACAACAATTTTAAAAAAGAACACATGACAGCCATTATGTGTTCTTTTACACAAAAAAGCACCAACTTCTGTATAGAAATTGGCAGTTCTTCTACTTACTATTAAAGGTTAGCGTGATGCTTTTGGTGGTTGGCAAACGTCACATTTACGCTGATTTTTATTTTTAAATTTAGTAAATGTTTTTTCGAAATTGCTACCACAGGCACATTTAAATAATAACTTTTGAGAAAATCCATGATATTCCGTCGATAACAACTTACTATCCGAATTTTTCTCAACAAATTCATTAATTTTATCAATTGTCCATCTCTTATTCATTCTCTTACACCTCCATATTTTTTCATTGGGCGGAGGCTTTTCTTGGCATCCGTTAAATTATGATCAAAAGTCGTAAATATCCTTAGTTATTTATTATAGCACGAGCTGATACACAATTAAATAGACCCCAATTTGCTTACTCGGCTATTCTAAGTATAAGCATAGGTAGCAATGCTCTTTTGTTATAAATTGTGTCTGTTTATATTTGTTCACACGCTTCACATCACTTGTACTCTAAATGGGTTCACTCTATCAATTATCCTACAGTTTCGAATAGTGAATGTGAGCTAAAACCAAAGACTGTGCAAGCCAATACTAAATAGTTAGAAATTGCTTCTATTCCTCCTATCAGTGTTTTTTGAATCACCGTACCTACTAGCGAATGAAGACAGAAAATAATATAAAACCAACTATTGCTACAAGGATCAAGATACCTGTGCCTTTCCAACCCAAACCATTAACCAATTCAACAAGGCTACCACTACTTGCACTGTTAGTCGCATCACTCAAATTTCCAATAGGATTTCCTTTTTTCTCCTCTAGCCTTAATCTTTCTCTTCTTTGCTCAGGAGTTTCACTCATTAACAAAACCCTCCCATTTAGTTTAGTTAGAATTTCAAAAATATCTTATTGGTTTGATATCCTCAATATACTAGTAATAGACCATTTATCTATATAATCATATTTGGGGAAAAGTTAACTCATTACATACATTTTAACATATAATTCCAATTAACGTTCCACAAATACCAAAATAGCTATGATCGCCGCCCCTTCTGTTCCTTTTGAAATCCGAACTAATCTATTCATGTAAGGCAGAACAAAAGCGCAGGGCGCCTAGCTCACCCTAGGGCAATAAGACGAACATCTATGTGGTGCTCTTTACCACAAAGATGTTTGACTCGGGTAGGCGCTGTAGCTGGACGTGGCACATGCTGGTAGTCAGTTATCTACAGGACACTAAGTCTATAATTTCCTGCTATAAAAATAACGACCAAATCTTATAGATTTAGTCGTATTATTTTGTACTACTCTTATTATCGGAATTAACTTACCTTAAAAAACTACTTAGCTATTGTTCACTTTTTGTATGGTATATCTAATAATTCCGGAACCGTCTCAAATTCAAAACCTTGTTCCTTTAAACTTGGGATAATTTGACGAAGTGATTTTATTGTATTTGTTCGATTTCCTTCCCAATCTGCACCATCATGCATTAAAATTATAGCGCCTGGATGAACGTTACTTAACACGTTATAAGCAATGTCTTTTGGAGGTGATTCTTGCCAATCTAAAGAATCAACAGACCAACCAACAACGGTATAATTCAGATCACTAAGTTTCTCTACTAATTCATTGTACAAAAATCCATAAGGAGCCCGGAACAAATTTGTTCGATAACCAATTTGCTCATTTAACATATTTTCGGTTTTGTTTACTTCTCTTTCAAGAGTATCAAGGTCAGCTTCTTCAACAAGATTAGGGTGCCAATATGTATGGTTGGCTACGATATGACCTTCTTCGATAATCCGTTCTACTAAGTCAGGATAAGCATTTACCCTGGCCCCCATTAGAAAAAAAGTCGCTTTAACATTATATTTTTTTAAAATATCAAGGATTTGTGGTGTAAATCGAGGATCGGGACCGTCGTCAAAGGTTAAAGCTACCTTTTTTTCAGTTTGCGGCCCTCGTAAAACAATCGTTTCTGGATACCTTTCTTGCAAAATAATGTTAGAAACAGGATAACGAACACGTTCTGTATGCTCAGGACCACCTTCTGGGTCTGGAAGATTTTCAAGTTGGGCATTTACTGTTATAGCTTCAAAAGAAATAATTGCAAAAAATGAAATAATTAACAACGCATTCAAAAGAATAACTTTCATAAATTCATCTCCTCTTCTTATTTATCACACACTTTATTTTTTATAAAAGCGTGTGCTTTACTCCAGATAAATATTGGTAAAAAATAAGAATGCGGAAAAGACATGTCAGTTTATATAATCGAAAACATTATAAACCCAATGATTATAATGGCAGCATCAGCAAAAATGTGAACTAACCAAGAGTTTATAAACCCGTTTGATTTCGTATTCAACCAATTAAAAAGTAGTCCTACTGAAAATAAAGAAATTAAACACAACAAAACTAACCATATGTCAAACCATGTTTGAAAGATTGAAATATGATAAATGGAAAATAATAAGGAAGAGAAAAGATAAGCTGTCTTCTTATCATTTAAGTGATATAAATTCTTAAAAATGAATCCTCTAAAAAAGAACTCTTCTACAAAGGAATTACCAAACGTTATGTACAATCCCACAAACAAGAAGTTATCGGGTGTAATTTGTGATTTTTCCGTTAATTCATTTGCTATAAGATCAAAATCAACAAACGACCCCAACGAATAATAAGCTATCAGAATAATAGTGAACGTTGAAATCGCAAATAACCAAGCAATTTTCGTTGGTTTTGGTAAAGTTATTTCAAACAACCTTCTGACATCTATTTTTCTAACTTTCACATAATACATCATTGGAATAGTAATAAATACTGCAACCTTAAATATTGTTTGTAATAAATAGTTAACGTCAGCAATTTGAGTCAGCCAATATAATACGAAACACGCTGTACTCGCTGATAAAATAATAATCCATTTATCTCTCACCGGAATTTCTCCTACTCTATGAATTTTTAACACGATACTTCCTCAAATTAGAAACCATATATGGTCATACCACCGTCAACGAATAATGTTTGTCCAGTAATATAGTTACTTGCATCTGATCCAAGAAACACTGCAGTTCCTGCTAACTCTTCTAACTTTCCGATTCTGTTTAATGGTGTGCGGTCAAGAATATCCTTTACATAAGCTTCATCCTTAAGTAGTTTTTCTGTTAATGCTGTTGGAAAATACCATGGACCAATTGCATTCACATTAATACCGTATTTCCCCCACTCCATTGCAAGATTTTTTGTCATTTGAATGATAGCACTTTTTGTCATTGCATAGACGACACCTGTTCTTAATGCAACATGCCCACCAACCGAGGACATATTAATAATTTTCCCTTGGGTATTGTGTTTCATTTTTTTCGCTGCTGCTTGCGCTAAGAAAAAGGAACTCCGCATATTCACATCAATAATTTGGCTCCATTCTTCTTCCGTTACATCTAATGCTTGGCTACGAATATTCATTCCAGCATTATTCACCCAAATATCAATTGGTTTAGAACCGAGTAATTCTTCGATTTTATCAATTATATATGTATAACTTTTTATATCGCTACAAATTGTGTAGGCAACTTTTCCATATGACTCCACTTCTTGTTTTACAGATACAAGGTCTTTCTCCGTACGAGCGATTAACACAATGTCTGCACCAGCTTCTGCGTAGGAAAGTGCAATGGCCCTTCCGATTCCTTTCGTTGCGCCAGTAATAACTGCTAATTTCCCTTCTAATGAAAAACTTGGTAAATACAAAAAAACATCTCCTTTATCATTATCTAAAACTATTAGTTTCTATATTATCATACGTCTTTTTTTCGTATACGAGATTCTATTATTTAATAATGTATTTTCAATATCAAGCTTGCAATGAATCTATTTTTAAATTAGCTTTTTCATTACCAAATTTAGGAATAGTTAATTACGTAATTTAAAATTTATTTATCAAATTCACATCACCTTTTTTATTTACAAACTTAAAACAACCGGTCATTTCGCTATTTTGTTCACAATTCTGTCACAAACTTTATAAACATAAATGTTAGTAAAGTTTGTCTATCAGACTACGTAGCCAAACGTGAAAAATTTGTGAATCGTACGCATGACAAGCCAAAACCACCTATTTATCGTGTAACATTATAGGTGAATCATCTGAGTATATAAGGGGTGGAAGTTGGATGTCTAAAAGTAAACATAAAACAAACGATGTTGAGACTTTTTCTGAAAAGGAACCAGAATTAAAAGGTACATTGATTGCGGTTTTTGGTTTAGGTGCATTTATCGTTATTAGTTGGATAATTGTTTATGTTTTATTTGTTAGTCGTTAGTAGAACTATTAGGGGAGGAAAATAGCATGCATTTACACAAATATGAAAAATTATGGCTAATTTTTGGAGTAAGTTCTCTTATTGTATTTTTAACCGTGTTAGGTATTGGAGCATTTTATAAAGGGATGCATCCACCGAGTCACCTAGCTACTATTGATCCACAAAACGTCGAGGCTCATGAAGCATTTAAAGAAGAAAACTTAGGCCTCCGTCAACTTGATGAAGATAAGTATATTGTTAGCGTAATCGCTTCAGCTTTTAATTATAACTTAGGAAAAGATGAAGACGGTGCTTCTGTTAATAATATCAGAATCCCTGTTGGTTCCACTGTTGTTTTTCAAGTAACAACAACCGATGTCGTTCACGGATTTCAGTTAGCTGGCACTAATGTAAACATGATGGTCGAACCAGGCTATATTAGTTCTTTAGAAACAGAGTTTAATAAACCGGGTACTTATACGTTACTTTGCAATGAATATTGTGGAACAGGTCATCACTATATGGCAGCTACCGTGGAGGTGTATCAACCATGACCATGATTAATAATACTAGTATTAATAAAGATGATTCTAGTTTAGTAATGGCACATATGTGGGTCGCTTTTGTTTCATTATTTGTTGGCGGATTAATGGGGTTATTACAAACCTTGGTTCGTTCTGGTACACTTACGCTCCCGTTTGGAATTGGCTATTATCAAATTTTAACTGTTCACGGTGTCATTCTAGCACTAGTGTTAACTACATTTTTTATTATTGGTTTTCAATTTTCACTTATGAGTAAAACTGTAGGAATGTCTAATAAACAAAGAGATAGTGCTTGGTTTGGATTTTGGATCATGCTATTCGGTACAGTTACTACAGCAGTAACAATCTTGCTAGGTAAAGCAAGTGTTCTTTACACCTTTTATGCTCCACTTAAAGCGTATCCTACTTTTTATATAGGTCTTGCTTTAGTTGTTGTTGGTAGCTGGATTGGTTGTTTTACAAACTTTAGACAATTATATGTTTGGAAGAAAAAACATAAAGGTGAAAAGTCACCATTGTTAGCCTTTATGGTTGTTATCAATATGTTGTTATGGTTTATTGCCACATTAGGAGTTGCAGCAACCGTCCTAATTCAATTTATCCCTTGGTCTTTAGGAATGGTTGATACAATCAACGTTTTAGTAAGTCGAACGTTATTCTGGTATTTTGGTCATCCACTTGTTTATTTCTGGTTATTACCTGCCTACATGGCTTGGTATGCAATTATTCCAAAAATTATCGGTGGTAAAATTTTCAGCGATTCATTAGCTAGACTTTCTTTTGTATTATTTTTAATGTTCTCCATTCCTGTTGGATTTCACCATCAGTTAACAGAACCTGGTATTGACCCAGTTTGGAAATTCATTCAAGTAGTACTAACGTTTATGGTTATCATTCCATCTTTATTAACTGCATTCTCGATGTTTGCTACCTTCGAAATAACTGGTCGAAAAAAAGGGTACACTGGTCTATTTGGTTGGATTAAAGGCCTCCCATGGAAAGATGTAAGATTCTTTGCACCAATGGTTGGTATGATTGCATTCATCCCTGCTGGAACTGGTGGCATTATCAATGCTTCTAACCAAATGAACCAGGTCGTTCATAATACAATATGGGTGACAGGACACTTCCATCTAACTGTAGGAACAACCGTAATATTAACCTTTTTCGGTATTTCTTATTGGTTAATTCCTGCTCTTACAGGACGTAAGCTAACTGCCAAGATTAACACTCTAGGATTGATTCAAACAATTGTTTGGGCGTTCGGTATGTCGATTATGTCAGGTTCGATGCACATTGCTGGTTTACTTGGTGCGCCTAGACGTTCTTCTTATTCTACTTACGGTGGAACAGAACAAGCAAGTGAATGGATTGGGTATCAAATAGGCCAAGCAATTGGTGGATCTATCCTTTTCATTGGTATTATCTTAATGGTTTATATTTTCATTAATATGGTGTTTTTAGCACCTAAGGGACATGAAGAATTCCCACTTGCGGAAGTATCTGATGACGCCGAACCTACACCAATGTTCTTAGAGAACTGGAAATTATGGATAGGAATTACGGTCGCACTCATCTTATTTGCCTATACCATTCCATTTATAGATATTATCCAGCATTCACCACCGGGGTCGCCTGGGTTTGATATGTTAATAAGATAAATAACGATTTAGTTAAAAAAGATAGATAAGCTATAATATGGGCTTATCTATCTTTTTTTTTATAGGAAGATATATAGTTTTCTAGATATTGATAACATGCAAAAAAAAGCCATGTCCAGCTCCACCGCCTAACCGATTCAATCCTAAGAACTTACACCGAGGCTTGTCTTAATTGCCATAGGGTAAGCATATAGGAATGCTACATAGAAAACCATCGCAGACAAGGATTTTTCTGTTTCGATGACTTCTGCGCTTTTGTTCTTTTCGAAAATATTCATTTTACTAATCGTCGACTATAAACGATTTGAACTTCATACGATCACAATCTATTTCTGAAATCACCTCTTCAAAACTTGTTATATCAGTAGGAAAAACTACACCACTGAATTTTTCACGCAATGCAAATTTCACGAGAGCCGCTGTAACCATTGCCGTTGTATGATAATCAGAAAAGGTCGAAAAAGCCATAACTCTTCTACACTCTTTATTGTTAATTACTCCTCTAACTTCCACTGTTAAAAAAGCTTCTTCCCGCTTATCAGGGTTATGTTTAACAAGTTTTCCCAGTAAATCTCTATCTAACTTATCGATTATACGAAGAACACCAATTCGTTTTAGTGAGGAAATTAGTTTGCTGAGAAAAGGATTATTCCATGAAGTATAATAATTTATTCTATCCGTATTTAAGTACTGTTCTAACATCCTTTTCTCCGTGTGGTCTATTAACCTTACTTTCTTTACCTTTTTATGTTCATAAAAATACATATTTTCCTTCTTACTAAAACCAGGTAATTGGTGTGATTTTTTGTCATCGATATACGTTACTTCTTGTGAAATTATTTTCAGCATATCTAGCATCCCTGTTATACCTGCTTTTGCATTTGTATTTTGCATAAGTCCAATGTTAATATTGTTTATTTTATGAAATACGGAAACTGCTTCTTTAACCATTAATCCAGATAACCCAGGTAAAAAGCCAGACATGACAATGGACAATACCCCATTCTCTTTTGCATCATCATCTAGATTTTGCACTTTTGCTACAAAATTTTGAAATGGGGTGACATCTAGACATAATATATTTTTCTTAATACAAGTAGATTGTATCAATGGATCAATTTGTTTTGTCGTAACAATTACTACGTCTAAACAATCAATCGCCATCTTTATGCTATTTTCATTTTTTACATTCAGATATCTAAAGCCAACATCTTCACCTAACGATGATGCTGTTTGTTTACCCCTATCCTCTTGGTAATCAGCAACGACCAGTTTCATTTGATTTCCAAAAATGCGAAGTAACTCCTCACACACTAATCGTCCTAGAACTCCAGAAGCTCCTGCAACCATTACCATTTTCATTTATTAGTGAATTCCTTTCCATCAGTTATATAAACAAATTCTCGCATGAAAAAGAACACGCATTATTTAATCGATTGATTTTTAAATTGCTGCGAGTGATCCATGGCGAATTGTACGATTTGTTTGAACGTGTCTGGATCGAATTCTTTTCTAGATGGTGTGTACAGCTTTGCTGTCCCTTCATCTATGATCTTAACCATAACACCACCTCGAACATACAACGTAACGTATAGAAAAGGTTCTATCATCTTATTGTCGATAAGGAATTGTTGCGGAAAATCTGCAGTAATGAGAAGTCGGTCTTCTACATGTTTTAAGGAAAGCTGACTATAGAATTGAAGATTATTAAGTTCATTTACAAACAATGAAAAACACTCCTTTTTTTACAAGCTATAAAAAAGACCTCAATTAGAGGTTAATGGCACTTCTTATATCATGACTGAAAATATTGATTTTTAAAACTACTAGCCCGAACAATAACGAGATGAATTTTGGATAGATAATTACAAAATCTCCAGAAGACATTTCTTATTACATTCATTTTACCACATAATGCCATTAAAGAATATATGAGAGTTTCATCAAAAAAGAACTCAAGCTATAAAAATGGATTACTTTCACTGTATTCTCAATCAATCTCAAAAAGCAAGGCAGTTTATGGTCTAGCTACTTAGTCTTGGTTACGTGTAACTGGAACAGGATTTTAAACCGATCACTACATCATTTTTCAACAAAACAAAAAGCACATCACCTAGTGATATACTTTTCTGTCGTGTTTTTACTTTTTTCATCCACTTAAAGATCGTATATTTCCGAGTACTTTTCGGTTAAATAGTCTACTAAATACTCTGGGTTCAATGATTCTCCAGTCACATCATTTAATAGTTGTAGTGGTTTTTTCATTTTTCCATACTGATGAATGTTGTTCGTAAGCCACTCTTTGATTTCAGTGAAATTCCCAGCACGAATAATTGAGTCCATGTCCATTTCTTTTTTCATCGCGTTATAAAATTGCGCTGCATACATATAACCTAATGCATAAGACGGGAAGTAACCAAAGTCACCCGCTGACCAGTGAATATCTTGCAACACACCATCTTTGTCGGATGTTGGTTTAATCCCTAAATAATCTTCCATTTTTTGATTCCACAATTCCGGTAGATCCTTGACTTCAATTTCATCATTAATCAAAGCCTTTTCTAGCTCATATCGTATCATAATATGGAGAGAATAGGTCATTTCATCAGCTTCAATTCTAATAAGTGATGGTTTCACTTCATTTATTGAACGATAAAAGTCATTAAAATCAACGTCTTGAAATTCATTTGGTGCTATTGATTTAAATAAATCGTAATGATTTGACCAGAATCCATTACTACGTGAAATGAAATTTTCCCAAAATAGTGATTGTGATTCATGAATGCCCATAGATGTACCACTTGATAATGGCGTTTGTGCTAAATCACCTGAAATATTTTGTTCATACAACGCATGGCCACCTTCATGTATTGTGCCAAAAATCGCCATCCGAAAATCCTTTTCATCATATCTTGTTGTTACACGAACATCGCTTGAATTCACTGAAATTGCGAATGGGTGCACTGTTTCATCTAAACGACCAGCATCAAAATCATAACCCATTCGTTTTAATATTTCTAAACTGAACTGTTCTTGTTTTTGTTTTGGGAAATGATGTTGCAATAGGTCTGGATTGGGCTTATTTTTAGCCTGATTCACTTTCTTAACTAAATCTGATAGTGAATCCCTCAATGCAGGAAATACTTGATCAAGAATCTCTGTAGTTACTCCTGGCTCATACATATGTAAAAGGGCATCATATCTATTTTTTTCATAACCCCAGTAATCAGCAAACTTTTTGTTAAACTCTACTAATTTTTCTAAATATGGCTGAAGTAATGTAAAATCGTCTTTTTCCCTTGCTTCTTGCCATACTGATTCCGATTTAGAGCGTAGCATAATAAATTGTTTATACTCTTCCTCGGGAATTTTACGATTTCGTTCAAACTCTTCTTCACATTCTTCTACAGCTTTTTGAATGATTTTATTATCGGTTTTATTTTTTAATTGATCAATAATTTTTTTCATTTGTTCAGATGTTGATAAATGATGCAATTTTTGCGATAATACACCGATCACTTCAGAACGTTGCTCTACGCCTTTTTTTGGAATCTTTGTTCTTAAATCCCATTGAATTAAAGCTAACGCTTCACCGTAAGCACTTTGTTCTTTTAATAAATTCAAAAAGTCAGTTTCTAATTTTGTGTACTCTTCCAATAACTCCAGTCCCTTCAAATTTTTTTATTTCACTTTCTTACCAAAATACTGATAATAGTCTGTCTTAATAAAGCCGTTAAATAGCTTCCTTTTCTTAGTTGCTTTGAGTCCATAAAAGGTTTCAAAATGTTCATTTGAAGTTAAAATATAAATACTCCAAGATGGGTAGTCTTGCATTGCTATTCCGAAGTCTTTGTACATTGTTTCTACTTCTTTTTTGTCACCGATACGTTCACCATAAGGCGGGTTACCAATTACATACCCATTGTTTTTTTTCGGGTTAAAATCTCTCGCTTGCATTTGTTTCCAAGAAACTAGATCACCTAACCCCGCTTCAATGGCGTTAGCTTTTGCAACTTCAACCATTCTGTGATCTATATCGGAACCAGTAATATCTAAGACTTGATCATAATTTGCTAGATCTTCTGCTTCTTCTAAAGCTTTTTCCCAATGTTTAGAACCAATCCAACCCCAATTTTCTGATGAGAATTCACGATTAAAGCCTGGAGCTATATTTTGACCAATTAATGCAGCCTCAATAGCAATGGTACCCGAACCACAAAATGGATCAACGAGCGGTTCATCAGCACGCCAGTTCGTTAACTTTACCAGGGCTGCAGCCAATGTTTCTT
Organism: Aquibacillus rhizosphaerae; assembly: GCF_030282825.1. Lineage (GTDB taxonomy): Bacteria > Bacillota > Bacilli > Bacillales > Amphibacillaceae > Aquibacillus_C > Aquibacillus_C rhizosphaerae. Next base: position 142,314 of record NZ_JASTZU010000034.1, on the reverse strand, counting down.
TTAAAGGTGCTTCGCCCTGACCAATACGGTAGCCTCTTTTATGTAGACCAATTCCTGATGCGTCTAATGTAAGTGAAACCACATCTTTTAATATAGCAACTTCAATTCGATAAAGATCGCCTGATTCCTCTAACCATGATGCAATTCCATGTTTTTGTTTTAGCTTTTCTGCGACTGATTTTTTTACAATTGCTTGGCAATCAGAAACACTAAATAATTGAGATTTCACAGATTTTCCGATTACAGGAAACTCACCATCTTCTGGGATATATTCGTGCCAATCTAACGCTTTTGTTTTCTCAAACAATTCATCAAAACTTCTTGCTTCGAATTTCCCGATGAGTACTTTGATCCTATCAGCCGTACGAAGCCATAAATTACAGCGTGGAATGGCAGAAACATCCGCTTGAAAAACAACTTTACCATTTTCGACAGTTACGTCTTGATAGCCTAAATCACGAACCTCGCTAGCTACAATCGATTCTAAACCCATTGCCGCTGTTGCAATTAAAGTAACAGTTTTTGTCATATGTATAGTCCCTTCTAAACAATATTAAAAACCCTTTCTAAGCTTTATCCATTTAGAAAGGGTTAACTCATTATTATTATAGACCAAATGAATGTTTTATAAGCCATGTTTTGTACTATAGTACTGCAAACGGTGGTCAGCCTCGTACGCAAGTAGTAATCATCTATCTACAAGACAATGCTTGTCCCTTTTTCGGTTGAATTCCCTAATCAAGGATGCCCCTACCAATATTTGGGTTGCTCACTCGTGGGGTTTACCTCGTTCCATTCGAGCAGTTTCCTACCCGACTCCGTCACTGTGGCACTTTCAAGGTCGTAATATCATATCCCAAAGGACTTAGATATTTTCCCTGCCGTTAACCAATAGGTTACCTTGACTTATGATTTCGTCAAGCACGAACACTACAAGCAATCTCAGCTTGTGTGAGCATGGACTTTCCTCTACGTTACTAAATAACGCAGCGATTACCAAAACATTCATTTATGTGCTAATCTATTGTAATAATTTCTTTGTAGCGCGTCAATGATTTTATCATACCATATCATAGGAACTAAATCATTGGTAATTAACGCTACATTTTACAATTATTACGAATCAGCATACTTCTTCCCAAATACAGCCTTTTCTAAATTGGACAACCGCTTTAAAACATCATAATTGACCTGATGACTAGATGCTGAAGGTCTAGTTCTAGTTGCTGATGAATCTGTTTGTTTTTTCAAACGCTCATTTTCCTGTCTTAGACGCTCAATTTCTTGGCTAAAACTTTCGTAGTCTTGAATAACAGCATCTAAAAATTCATCTACTTCTTCTTGATTATATCCACGCATAGAAGTTTTAAAGTTCTTTTCTAATATATCTTTGGCGTTTAACTGAGTTCGTTCTATTGTCATTAAATATTCACCTCATATTTCACAGAGCTTATCCTTTATTTTTTCAAATAAAGTAGGAAATGTCAATCATTGTTCCAATAGTCAGGATTATTAAGTTGTAATTCTTGAACTGTGTCCTCCAAATCTAAGGGTGTAATGGTATAAATAGGGTATCCCTTTTTCTCATTAAATTTCTTTGCTTCTTCTAGAAAAAACCTTGTACTCCCTGGATATTCCTCATCTAATAAAACTAAACAGGCCTCACTTTTTTCAATCAACCAACGATCTCTTGCCTTAAATTGAAAGGGTCCTTTATATTCATCCTGATACAGAGGTTGATGAAAATCTGCTTGTAAGACCATTTCCTCAAAAGTGGCTTGATAATGCTCTGGCCAGCGCGACTCCTGATTTAGAAATGGAGGGATAATGCCTATTTTTATATCATATTCTTCTTTCAAGTCAAGTATGACCTCGCCTGTCCATAATTCCACACCCATTTGTCCTGATAACAAAACCCATTCCAATCCCTCTTCAATGAAAGAGACAAGTCTTTTTTTTATTGCTTCCTTTATATAAACTATCTTTTTATCGTTTGGTTTAAATATGCTCATTTCAATTGGCTTATATCCTGTAACTGTTAAAACCTTCATGATATGTACATCCTTTTTAAAATTAAAATTAAGAAAAGGACCGGGGGATACCCAGCCCTTTTCAACTTACTAAGTTTGTTATTTTCTGCCTCTAAAGCCAAAAGGTCCCGGTGCCGCTCCTGGCACTGGTCCTGCTGGTGGTCTTGGGGCTACTCCAGGGTAAGCTCCCATACCTGGTCCTGCAGGTGGCACTGGAGCTCCATAAGGTGCTTGCGCAGGAACATTTGGTCTAGGTGGAGCTGGAACCTGATATGATCCACCGTACACATCTACGCTATTTACATCCGTAGCATAAGAAGTAGAGTGTGGGTATACATGTTTATTTTTTGTTAGATGATGATTAACTACCGTAGTGTGTGAAGGATGAACGTGATTTACAGTATTCTCACTGCATGTGTCAACTTGATTATACTTTGTTGGATACACCAATGTTTCTGGTGGGCATCCGCAATTCATTCCAAAGGGTTTGTGATGACTCATAAAAGATCTCCTCTCTTTATTATAGCTTCACTAGTAACCTATGTTAAGAAGAGGAGACGTGTCTGAGCCAACTACCTAATTTTGTATAAGTTTTTTAAATTATTTGGTTAAATCACTCGGTTCAAAAGAAAATGGTAATAATTCTTCTACTGTCATCGTTTTAACTTTATTATGAAGATTGCTTGTGTGTACATCCATACTTTTTGAAAAGAATTCACTCATTACCTGCCTACATGAACCGCACGGTGGTACTGGACGGTCTGTATCCGCAACAACAGCTAACTGTTCAAAGTCTGTTTCTCCTTCAGAAATTGCTTTAAATATCGCTACCCTCTCCGCACAAAGGCTTACGGGATAAGCGGCATTTTCAATGTTGCACCCTAAATAAACTTTTCCTGATTTCATCAGTAGAGCTGCACCTACTTGAAACTTTGAGTAAGGTGTATAAGCTTTTTCTCTTGCTTCTTTTGCTTTTTCAATTAAATTAAGTTTGTCCATCTACAGCAACATCCTTTTCATCGTAAATAGTGAGAACAAGTTGTTATTACACCTATTTTATCAAAAAAAAACCCAAAAGATACATAATTTAATTTAAGTCCTCTAACAATATGTCAAATACATAGTGAACAGACTTATTTAAATTCATGTATCTTTTTCGATTAACATCAATGTAATAGCTATGCATTAATAATAAATCCATATTTTCTTTTGTTGATGAAACTTGTTGTGGATGTACACGAACATCACGGTTTTTCACAAATTTTAGTGCTTCCATTTCCCACTCTTGTAATAATTGAAATGTAGGAGTCGTTTGTTCTCTCACAAACATAAAAAAATCTTTATCCCTTTTATCTTTCGGTTTTTCATTTTCAAGATAATATTGTGCTAATCTATCTAATCTTTCTTTTAATTCTAATGTCATACGTTTAAATTCCATACAAAAATCCCGCCTTTCGTATTTACTTTATATTATTTGCGGGCAAATTGCATTTTTTTGAACCAATTTCTAAAAGGATGTACGGATTTCATACTTGATACCACTCGCTTTGTTTCTTGTGTCCTTATCTCCTGCTTCAACCTTTTCACTTCTGCGTGTAGGTTCATAACTTCTGTTTGCAATTCTTCAATTTCCTGTCGGTGAGCGAGTGTCATCGTTAGAACAACCTCATCTGCCTTTGTAGACAATTTTTGGTCAATGATTCGGATATGATTCATCAAGTCCATATATCCCTTTTCAAAATCCTTTTTAGATACAGATTTTTTTTCATGATACACTTCTTTCATCGCAAGACTCATGTATATTCCTCCTTTAAAATTTTCTCTTAATAATTCTAATTCGCCAATACATAAATCTCCCCTGCACAAGCGACAAAACTAGAAGAAAACATACATTTTTAGTGAAATAATGCCGTATTTTTTTAATGATTTGAATCAAACTATAGTTAAAGGAGGGATTCTGAGATGAGCAATAAAAAAATGAAACGTAATGATAAGAAAAACGGTGTAAAACAACAAGAAGAAAAACGCGCTGGATATGGCAATAAAAAATTAGAAGGTCCAGACCGCCCATCTGTATAATCACTAATTAATGATAAAAGACCTTTGCACTCTATGCAAAGGTCTTCTTTAGTTTATTTTTAACTTTATAAAAATCGTTTATGATTTTACGTTTTTTACAAAAAACACTCCAATGATTGTCCTCTACAAGTTGTATTTCTGGCTTCCACCATTTCTTTTTCACACCCCCATTAAGGAACCAGTCCTTACGAATTTTATCTTGATGGGTTATTATTGGATAAACTTTTCGTAATATAGGAGAGGGATAACCATCGCTATTCTTTAAATAAGATTGGTAATCAGAACGAGAACCAGTATGTTCTGTATGTACAGCAAAGTCGTAGAAGTCTTGATAAAGGTCACAATGAAATAAAATACTAGCTAATTTTTTTCCTAATTTTATTCTTTTTGTAAGACTAGTAAAGTCATGAACGTTTGTTGCATAAATAAAACCATTTCTAGTTGGAAATAATACGACACTCATAAAAAAAAAGTCTTGTAAGAGATATGGCCAATTCATAAATACATGATGCTTGTAGAAAGGGTGTTTTGGAACGGGTGATTGGATAACGTTCTGTTCATTTATAATTAATGCAGTTAGTAATCTTTGTTGATTTTTATATTTCCAGAAATGGAACCATTCGTTAACCATGAACGTAGAAACAGAAAAACTAGATAAAAGGTGAAACATAGGTCTATTCAAATGCAAAGAAATTTGATATAACAACAATTGGGGATACGCATCTGAAAAGATTAACCAATTTGCACGTTCATACGTAGAAAACAATTGTTTTCGTACTCTAGGTTTTAAAAAGCTTTTATAAACACTGGTCTTCAAATCTGTCATGTTCCATCCAGCATTTCTTGACACCATACTAGCTAGAAAAGACCATTTAATTTCAGGGTGTATTTTATAAAATTTTTGATAAGTCATCGTTCTTGAAATATTATCTTTGTTCGCTTGTTGGGTCTTTTTTTTTATATAATGAATATAATCGGTCTCGAGCTTGTTTATGATATTCATACGTGCCTCCTAGATAAGACTAGTATTTTCTTAACTATTTATTTTTATTATCGTTTACGAGAAAAATTTGGTATGATACTCTCATGGATTAGGGGGAGTAAAGTTGAACTATCCAAATGGCAAGAAACCATCACAACAACTTAAGAAAGTTGGAAGCAGTAGGACGAGTTTTAGTAATCGTGGAATGACATTAGAAGAAGATATTAACGAGACAAATTTATTTTATCTTCATTCAAATAAAGCAATCATCCATAAAAAACCAACACCCGTTCAAATAGTCAAAGTAGATTATCCAAAACGTAGTGCAGCAGTTATTAAAGAAGGATACTTTAAACAAGCATCCACCACCGATTACAATGGCATTTATCGAGAAAGATATATTGATTTTGAAGCTAAGGAAACAAAAAATAAAACATCATTTCCTTTGGCAAATATTCATGAACATCAAATAAGTCATATGTTATCTATTTGTAATCACGGTGGAATTTGTTTTATGATTATCCGATTTGCTGTTCATGACGAAACTTTTTTTGTGCCTGCTGTGAAACTTTTTCCTTACTGGGAAAGTCAATATAATGGAGGAAAAAAATCTATACCATATAACAAGATTAAAGAAGCTGGTGAATTAATACCTTTCAAATATCAGGCAAGGGTTGACTATTTAACCATCATAGACCAGCTTTATTTTTAGAACGGAGGAAGATGAGTTATGGCAAATGAAAGCCAATCTCGTACAGCAAGAAGACAACAACTAAAGAACCAAAAAAAATCAAAGAAAAAACCTATATGGAAAAAATTATTTTTAATAGTAGGAATTATAATTTTAGTGACAGGGCTAGGTGTCGGAACTGTGTTTGGATATTATGTTGCGACAGCACCCGATATTGATTCTGCTCTATTGTCCGACCCTGCATCAACAAAAATCCGTGATATGGACGGGGAAATATTTGCAGATTTAGGAACCGAAAAAAGAACTAAAATTACTTATAATGATTTACCAGATGTGTTAATTGATGCGGTAATAGCTACGGAAGATGCACGTTTTATGACACATTCAGGAATTGACTTCAGAAGAATTGGTGGCGCCATTATTGCCAACGTCACAGATGGTTTTGGTTCTCAAGGTGCTAGTACAATAACACAACAGGTTGTCAAAGGTTCTTTTCTGTCTAGTGACAAAACAATAAAACGTAAGGTTCAAGAACAATGGTTAGCAGTTAAAATAGATAGTGATTACTCTAAAGAAGAAATTATGGAGATGTACTTAAATAAAATATTTTACGGTGCGAATGCATATGGTGTTGCTAAAGCAGCAGAGATATATTTTGGCAAAACTAACTTACAAGAGCTAACTTTACCAGAGGCAGCTTTGCTTGCAGGTTTACCTCAACGCCCAACTGCATATAATCCATTTGAAAATCCGGATTTAGCTAAGGAACGAATGAATACAGTTCTAAGCTTAATGGTCCAACACGGTAAAATCACTCAAGCAGAAGCTGATGAGGCGATGGATGTTTCGGTCGAATCTATGCTTGTTGAAAAACGTCCCGACTCAACGAAATACGAAGCGTTTATTCAACAGATTGCTGACGAAGTGGAAGAAAAAACTGGTGCAAATATATATAAAGATGGTTTAGATATTCATACAACCTTGGATCGAAGTGCACAAGAACATGTGGAATTTTTGTTAAGTAACAGTGAAAGTAATCCAATTACTTATCCAGATGAAGATTTCCAAGCTGGTTTGACCGTTTTAGACACTAAAACGGGGGCTATTCGCGCAATTGGTGGGGGTAGAAATAGAGAAAATGATGGTTGGAATTATGCTATTGATGGAGACGGAAGACAACCTGGATCCACGTTTAAGCCAATTCTTTCCTATGGACCTGCGATTGAGAATTTAAAATGGTCTACCTATCATCAAATTAATGATGATGGTGCATATAAGATCGCGGGTACAGATTCTACCATTTTAAATTGGGACGAAGTGAGTCATGGATGGATTACAGCTAGGTATGCTCTGCAAAGGTCTTATAACATACCTGCTGTAAAAACATTAGAAGAAGTTGGTTATGGTCCTGCAAAAGAATTTGCAAATAATCTCGGCATCGAATTTGCGAATGATTCTGTAACAATAACGGATGCTATTGGTGGTACTGAGACAGGAGTTACACCACTACAATTGGCAGGTGCCTATCGCGCATTTGGAAATGAGGGTATCTACAATGAGCCTTATGCCGTAACAAAAATAGTCTATAATGACAATCGCACAGAAGAATTTAAAACACAACCAGAAGCTGTAATGTCAGACTATACTGCTTATATGGTGACGGATATGCTTAAATCTGTATTAAGATCACCTGGTACTGGAACAGAAGCAGCAGTTTCTGGTCTGCCAGTAGCAGGAAAAACCGGTACGACCAACCTTACAGGGAAAGATGGTAGCCCTGATTCATGGTTTAGTGGTTATACAACAAATTATACGGTAGCGGTATGGACTGGTTATGATGAACACGAGCGAACCGTAACTGATACAAAACTTGCGCAACGCCTGTTCAAATATACGATGAGTGAAATTTCAAAAGATATTGATACACCTGATTTCCAAAGACCAAGTTCGGTTGTGGAAGTAACCGTGGAAAAAGGGTCCAACCCTGCTAAACTTCCAAGTGAGTATACACCAGACTCTGAAAAAGTAACTGAGTTGTTTGTAAAGGGTACTGAACCAACAAAAACATCCGAGAAATACGATCAGTTGGATCCAGTAAGTGGATTATCAGCAACTTATAATGAAGAAAATCAATTGATAAATGTTGAATGGAATTATGATGAAGATGATAATAAACCAGTTTCATTTGAAGTAAGTGCTGGTACGAATGGTTCAGTAAATAAATTAACAACAACCAAGGAAAAAGAACTCGTTATTGAAAACGTAGAACAAGGAACAACCTATACTGTACAAGTAATTGTTTCTAGTGATCAAAACTCAGGTAATGTGAGTGAAGCAGCTTCTGTACAAGTTGAAATTCCTGAAGAGGAAGTTGAAGAAGAAGTTCCTGAGGAAGAGGAAAATACAGAAGAGCAAAATGGTAATGGTAATGGTAACAATGGAAACGGTAATGGTAATGGCGAAAACAACGGTGGTGGTAATACAGGTGATGATGGTGACCAAAATGATGATACCACTGAAGAAGAAGGCGATCCGGCTGAAGGGGAAGAGGATGAAAATCCTGAAACCCCTGGTGACCTTCCGCTTGAAGAGGAGCCAGAGCCACAGCCAACAAGTAGCATCATTCTGAATGATCAATCTGAAATGTATGCTATTAGGAAAATTTCAGCATAACATCTTAAAAAAGCACAGCTACTCTTTTAAAAGTAGTTGTGCTTTTCTCATTAATTTTTGTTTTTCTCCATTATGGTGGCTCTGGCATAAATTTTCTCTAGTTCCTTAAATAATTCATTTAATTGAATATAGCTATGATATTGTCGAGGTTGATTGCTAATGAATGCAATTCGTTCCTCCACATTAACAGGCTTGTACTTAAAGTCCACTATATTTTGATGTAATGTTTGCTTGTTAACGATATAAAGAGCTTGATTAAAGTCTTTGATATACTGGACCATTGGCTTTTCTGCTTGTTGATATTTTCTTTCACTAAAAAGACTAGCTAGATTATCCGTTTGTTGTTTCCAGTTATTTATTATTTGTACCCCTGCGTCAAACACTCATATCCTTCTCTCTTACCTTCATTCTTTTTTTACCTTCTCTACATATATCAAGTAGCTTACACTCGCTACAGTTAGGATTTCTCGCCTTACAATGATACCTGCCGAAGAAAATCATTCGGTGATGTGTATCACTCCACTCTTCTTTGGGCACTTTTTTCATTAAAGTATTTTCAACTTCAATAACTGAATCTTTCCACTTACATATAGCCAAGCGTTTTGACACCCGTTCCACATGTGTATCAACTGCAATTGCTGGCTCCTTAAATGCTACGGATGCAACAACATTCGCTGTTTTCCGCCCAACACCTGCAAGTTTTTCTAGCTCCGCTTTGGATGATGGTACTTCTCCTTGATAATCATCAATCAACATTTGAGATAACTTTTGAATGTTTTTAGCTTTATTTCGGTATAAACCTATGGACCGTATGTCTTGTTGTAATTCTTCCAATGACACAGCTAAGTAATCTTCTGGTGTTTTATATTTTTCAAACAAACCTTTTGTTACTTTATTTACTAAAGCGTCTGTGCATTGAGCAGAAAGTGCGACAGCTATAACAAGTTCAAAAGGGTTCTTATGAACGAGTTCGCACTCAGCTTCTGGAAACATTTCCTTCATAACATCTAAACAATACCGAATTTGTGCTTTATTTAGCATTGCCTTTCCCCCTACTAATCTTCTAGCCAGTTATAATATAATGACACATCTCTTTTTGGTTCTTGACTTTTGTTGTCTTGATTATTCTGATTCGAATGAAATGCTTTACTATGGTTTCTGGCTTGTTCGACTGAGCGAATTCCTTTACGCTTCCACTCTCTTAATATTCGATCAATATATCTAAAATTAAGCTTACCCATTAATACGGCTTCACGGAGTGCTGCTTTAATCAACGCGGGCTGTTGTTCCTCTTCATCAATCCAAATATTTACGGTTTCTATCTCAAATGGAGAGAGTGGACGGCCAAATTCCTGTTCAAACAATATAAAAATATTTGTTTGGTCATTTGATAACTTATTTTCTTCCTTCTTATTTTCTGTATATAAATTAAGCCATAATGGCTCTAATGAATACTGTTCATTTAAAACATTATCATCATTATTTTGTTCAATCGTCATGATGTTTTTTTGAATTAGCTTTCGTAATATCATAGAGCATTCTTGTTCTGTCAGTGTTACATAATTAGCTAATTCATCAGGTGTAGGAAAGTTGTTACCTTCCATATAAAACCGATGAATCTGTAAAATCAACATCACTTCTGACTCATTTAAACCAAGTAATGAGTATTTTTTTAGCAACATTGAAGGAATGATGACCTGATCTTTTAAGAATGACTGATAGGAATAATTATTAGTCATATTTTCACCTCAGCAATCATTATATCATGAATAGCCCCATTAATAATGAATACAAATTATTACAGTTAGCAAAGCAAATCCCTTACGCATGATTACGCAAGGGATTCTTTTTTGTTATGGATACAATCTATTTAATAAACGCGGGAATGGAATGGTCTCTCTAACATGTTCCACACCTGAAATCCAAGCAACCGTCCGTTCAAGTCCAAGTCCAAAACCTGAATGTGGCACACTTCCGTATTTACGAAGCTCTAAATACCACTGATAGGCATCACCAGTTAAATTATGTTCTTGATATCGTTGTTCCATCAATTCAAGATCATCAATTCTTTGTGATCCACCAATCATTTCACCATAACCTTCTGGCGCAATTAAATCGGCACATAGAACAACTTCAGGGCGATTTGGATCAGGCTTCATATAAAATGCTTTAATCTCTGCAGGGTAATGAGTTATAAACACTGGTTTATCGAAACTTTCAGCAATTGCAGTTTCATGCGGAGCACCAAAGTCTTCTCCCCATTTTATATCTTCAAAACCTTTTTCTTTTAAGAGATCAATCGCTTCATCATAAGTAATTCTAGGAAAAGGGGCTTGTATTTTTTCTAATTTTGAAATATCCCTTTCTAAAGTGCCTAGTTCTAATTTGCAATTTTCAAGTACAGACTGAACAATGTAACTCACGTACTGTTCTTGCACTTGCAAACTATCTTCGTGGTCCATAAACGCCATTTCAGGTTCGATCATCCAAAATTCAATTAGATGTCGTCTGGTTTTTGACTTCTCAGCACGAAACGTAGGCCCAAATGAAAATACTTTCCCAAAAGCCATAGCAGCCGCTTCCATGTACAATTGACCACTTTGGGATAGATATGCTTCCTCATCGAAGTATTGTGTGTGGAATAGCTCTGTTGTACCTTCTGCTGCAGATCCAGTTAAGATTGGAGGATCAATTTTCACATAACCATTTTCATTGAAAAAATTATAGGTTGCACGAATAATTTCATTTCGGATTTTCATGATTGCATGTTGTTTTTTAGAACGTAACCATAAATGGCGGTGATCCATTAAAAACTCTGTTCCATGCTCTTTAGGTGTAATAGGAAAGTCTACTGCCTCTTGAATAACTTCTACTGACTTTACTTGTAATTCAAAACCAAATGGTGACCGCGAATCTTCGGCAACTGTACCTGTAATATACATGGATGATTCTTGTGTAATGTTTTTAGCTATTTGGAATATCTCTTCTGAAACTTCCGCTTTAACTACCACACCTTGGATAAAGCCAGTACCGTCTCTTAATTGAAGAAATGCAATCTTACCACTTGACCTTTTATTTGCAAGCCATGCCCCTATCGTAACTTCTTCTCCTACATAATTGGGAACTTGATCTATTGTTGTTTTCACTTTCATTACCTCCGTATTGCCTGATTAAATTTTGATGTTTATTTAATTTCATGGTGCGATAGCTTCATTAATATAAAGAACGTTTCAAATCAGTAAAAAATACCATACTTCCGTCAACAGGATAATATTTAAATACAAATCGATCCTCACCATTTATGTATTTTGTTTCCCATACCGGAAGATTATTATGAATACCTAAATTCACTCCATAAAGTTCACAAGACGAACACTCGCTTCTCCACTCATTTAAGACATCTTCCCTACTATAAACGAATTCACTAGTAAGAAAGAACTGGATGGACTCATCCTCATTTTCTACTGGAACATAAGCAACAGCTGATTCACCTGATTCAGTTTCGCCGAAGACAACATGATAATAAATATCTCCGTGATACCTAGTCACATCATCGACACTAACTAACTCTGTTTCTTCTTTTGCAATAACTTTTGATTGCTCAAATCCATCTGTTTTGTTTTCTTGGACACTACTGTATACATACACACTGTAACTAATTATACCAAAAAAAATAATTAAAAAAACTACGATCGACAACTTAAACCAACTAGGTGCGGTAAATGGTGAATATCGCTTTATCATTATCATCCTCGTCTAGAGCCAACCCAAACATTAAGTCATCCTCTTTTAATGTACGATTTAAGCTATCAACTATTTTATATAAATCATCAGCATGCTGTATTTTAACTGTTGATAATGTCTCAATTTTATTATTTTCCATAGTCAATTCCTCCTGTATTCGAAGTTTGTTTACAATTTTCAATATTTGTTACTCATAGAAAGCCTAAAGCAACCCATACTAATAATAAGTTGAAAAGAAAGCTGTATATAAATTATAACAGTTTCTATTTAATATTTTGAATGTCATTTGCATTTTTTTCAACAAATAACCCTAACCCATATTTTATTTTTCCTGTGCGCTAAGATAGCGCACAGTTTTTTTATTAACTTCTAATAACTTTAAAGATGGATTATGATAAGATATCATAATCCTTTAAATCCATCTTAATAATGGTTGTCCCTACCTGCTTTAGTCGGTAAACATCTACCCATGATTCATTTAAACGTTCAATCAGACCTTCATTTGGGACGGATCCTTCACTGTTAAACACGATGCTAATATGTGGGTCAATTTCTTTTAGAAAAGCAAAACTTGGAGAATTACCTTTACCATAATCACCAACCTTTAGTATCTTTGGCTTAAACGCGTGTTTCAGAATGGTTTGTTCACTATCTACATCACTGTTACTTAAATACATAATTGAATTATTACCATAAGTAATCCCTAGTGACATTTCACCATTCGCATCTGCTACCAATACCTTAAAAATCAATTGATCGCTTAGCTCTTCTTGCGTGTTTGAACTCCATTTAATTAATTTGGTTTTACTACTGACTTGCTGATTACATAAATTACTTAACTCTCCAGTGTGAAACGTATTTTCAATATTGTATCGGTCAATAAGACGTTCCGCATTCCCACAGTAATCCTTTGTTTGTTTCGTTAAAATTAGCCCATCAATTTGTTTAATGTCTAATTCCTTCAATTGGAAAAGTAATTCCTCTTCACTTCTTTCTGACCCTGTGTTAATCAGATAACTTTTTTCATTATTTGTTCTGATTAACGTTGCCTCTCCATCAGGTAAGTTCAGAAACGCAACGTAAAGTTCATCATCTTCTAATACCTTTATTGATTCAGCCTTCGTTGGTTTTGTTTCCATACTGATTAACATCACAGTCATTAAAGCGCTAATCATACATATAAAAAATGTTTGTGTTTTTTCCATTTAACTCAACTCCCCTCTAAAGCGAACTAACTATAGGGTATGTAAAAACACAAATCGTATCATAACCAATCTTCTGCTAACTGCATTAATTTTTGTGTATTATTGTAACTTACTGGTACTTTTGGGATGGAGTCAATAAAAAACTTTCCGTACCGGGCTTTCATAATTCTATCATCACAGATAAAAACGATACCACGATCCGTACTTGACCTTATAAGCCGTCCAAATCCCTGTTTAAACCGTATAACCGCATTTGGTAAAGACAATTCCATAAATGGATTTTTGCCATTTTCTTTTAAATGTTGCGACTTTGCCTCATAAATCGGATGATCTGGTGGTTGAAACGGTAAGCGAACAATCATGATACAAGATAAATCACTTCCAGGGATATCAACACCCTCCCAAAATGAACTCGTGCCTAATAATATCGCTCGTTCAAAGGCCTGAAAATTCTTTTTTAACCTTGACCTACTTCCACTCGAAACACCTTGAGCAATTACCATAAATTCATCTTGCTCCATTATCTCTCTTAACAGTGTATATGATTTTCTTAACATGTCATAAGATGTAAATAGTACTAACATTCGTCCATTTGTTATTTCAGCTAATGAAAGGATTGCTTCGCAGGTTGCATATACAAAATCATCTTGTTTTCCGTACTTCACATCCGGAAAATCATTAGGTACCATTAATTGGACTTGTGAGTCATACGTATAAGGTGATTCTATTTTTTTCTCAATTACACTTAACTCACTAAGTCCTAAACGTTCCCGGATAAACTTGAAAGACTTACTCATTGTTAACGTTGCACTTGTTAAAACAACACTTTTTTTCTCATTAAAAAGGTGTTCATAAAGAATTTTTGATACATCTACCGGCTCACAAAATAGGTAGACAGCGTTTTTTGCACCATATGCTTCAATTTCTACCCACTTCACTTGTGAATGATCCGGTTGTAAAAATAACTGTTCTAAATCATCAATTATCATTTGCAATCGACCTATCATTGATTGTATTTCATCAATTTCATCTTCTACTTCCTGTTTCACAAAATCTTGTTTTATCGTAGATAAGATATGAATTAAATCTCTCAGATTAAATGATAATCGTGTTACCATTTCGGTAATCGTATTCCACTTTGATTGTATTTCATTTTCTTCATCAATTCGATACTGATACCTACCTATATCGTTTATTGCAACATCCTTTTTGTGTTGGTCAATAACATAAGTAAATAAATACCGAAATAATTCATCTGCTTCGATCTTCGTATCTTGCCACCACTTATCCCATTTATAATCTGTGATTGTCTCCTTAACACAAGGATAATTATTGCTAAGTTTATTAATCCAATCCCCTTCCTGAAGGGAACCAATGCTGTTTAAAATAAATTGGATATTTATATAGTCTAATTTTAGACCAAAATGCTTTGCTGCTGTAGCTTCCAGATGATGTGCTTCATCAATAATTACTTTTTGATAAGATGGTAACAATTGATATTCACTAACAAGATCCGTACATAACAAAGAATGGTTCGTTATTATTAAATTTGCTTTTTGCGCTTTCGTCCGAACACGTTGATAAAACGACCTTGTAAACCATGGCGACCTAGGATCGATCGCCCCTTCTGAATCGGTAGAAACTCTTCTAAAGAAAAGTTTACCGCTAGATGGTAATTGTATCTCATCGATATCTCCTGTTAACGTTTCAGTCAACCAAATGAGTATAATTGTCTTGGTTAACGTTATATCATAATTATCTTGAGTGCTTGAAAATAATTCCTTTTCAAACTTATTTAAACTCAAATAATGTTGTTTTCCTTTAATAAGTGCAACGCTAAAGTCAAATGGTAATAATTGTTCTAAAACAGGTATTTCTTTGTCGAGTAATTGAGTTTGTAGCTGGGTTAAATGCGTACTTACTACAACTCGCTCCTTGTTGGTAACCGATTCGTAAATGGCTGGTATTAGGTACGCTAACGATTTCCCTGTGCCCGTCTCAGCTTCAATTAATGCGTGTTGAGATGATCGAAAAGAATCAAAAATCAACTCAGACATTTCCCTTTGTCCTTGTCTTTGTTCATAATTTTCCATTACTTCGCTAAGACTACTATTCGATTGGAAAAAACTATCCAATAATTCACCGTAAGAAAGAATTTCATTTACCTGTTTATCTTGTTCGTGTTTCCCTTCTTTTTTTAATGCTAGACCTCGATATATTTCCAAGTCATCACGTTCTAAAGGCTCAAAAGTTAATTGTTCGATACGCTTATCTAAAATTCCATCTAAATCACTTTTCAAACGTTGTTCCATTACTTGCAATTGATGAAGTGTTTCATACGGTAATCGGTTCAGCTTATCTAATAAAACATCAAGTAGTTTAGCTGTCACATAAGCATCTGAGAGTGCACGGTGTGGATCATCATGTTGTAATGAAAGATACTCAGACAATTGCCCTAGCTTAAAACCGGGTGCTTGTGGCAATAAAATTCGAGCTAACTCGACTGTATCAAGAACGGGTTGATTAAGGGCTTTTAAACCCACATTTTCAAGTTCATAATTTAAGAAACCTAAGTCAAACGGTATGTTATGTGCTACTATGTATGAATCAGTAAATAATTCTATTACTTCATTTGCTACCGCTTTAAACGATGGAGCGTCTTTCACATCAGAATCTGTTATACCCGTAAGATTAGTTATAAACGAAGGTATGTCTGTATTTGGGTTTATTAGTGATGAATATTCTTTTATTATTTGCCCTTCATGGAGGATTACAATTCCTATTTCAATAATTCGATCTCCTTTAGAAGGTGTATGACCGGTTGTCTCTAAATCAACTACAACAAATTTCCTCAAATTTTCATCTCCATTATAACTATATTCAGAAAAACTCAGGAAGTAACTCAGACTTACGTTACGAGTTCTTAATCTTCTAATCCAACCCATATACCTACATGTATCGGACTCGTTTAGTTACTTTCAAAAATGAATTACGTTAAAACAATATAAGAAATAAAAACTCTTATCAAAACTATAATTGATAAGAGTTGTCTCTCCAAATTATTAATCTCCAAAAATTGTTAAAGGTGGTTCTTGATCGATCAACTCAACAATATCATTGTTTTCGTTCATTAAAGCAACTTTAGGTTTAAATGTCGCTAACTCATCATTTGAAATAATTGCATAAGAAACAATAATTACTATATCATCTTTTTGAACAAGTCTTGCCGCTGCTCCATTTAAACAAATTACTTTACTACCTTTTTCACCGGGTATTACATAGGTTTCTAACCGTTCACCATTATTGTTATTTACAATTTGCACTTTTTCGTGAGGTAGAATACCTACTTGCTCCAAAATTTCTTCATCTATAGTTATACTGCCTACATAATTTAAATTGGCTTCAGTTACACGTGCACGATGAATTTTTGCTTTCATCATAGTACGTAGCATAACAAGTTCCCCCTATTATATCCGTTTAGAAATTAACCCAGTATGATCAATAACAATGTTATCAATTAACCTTGCATTTTTAAAATGTACTGCAGTTGCAAGTATGACTTGTTGATTAATCGTTTGAACTGGTGTTAATTCTGGATAACTCAATATTTCTACATAATCTATTTTACCAGTTGTCTGCTGTAGAATGAAATTCTCTACTTCTTTAACAATGATAACAGGATTTTTTTCTCCGTCAATAACCATTTTTTGTCCAAACTGTAAAGCTTGAAAAATAGATGGTGCTACTTTTCTTTCCTGTTCTTGCAGGTACACATTTCGGCTACTTTTAGCAAGACCATCGCTTTCTCTTACAGTAGGAACTGGATTCAACTGGATTGGATAATTTAGATCATTTATTAAAGAGTCTACTACAGCTATTTGCTGTGCATCCTTCATTCCAAAATAAACATTGTCAGGCAATACAATGTTAAATAGCTTAGCAAGAACGGTGACTACCCCTGAGAAGTGACCTTCTCTTGTACGACCACAAAGCACATCTACTCGCTTAGTTAAATCCATAGCAATAGCCAACTCAGAAGGATACATCGCTTCGACGGTAGGAATAAACAAAAAATCAACATGGTTGTTTTCACTAATCAACTTATCATGTTCTTCATCTCGAGGGTACCGTTCAAAATCTTCATTTGGTCCAAATTGTAATGGATTAACAAAGATACTAATGACAACTATATCATTATTTTCTCGAGCATTTTGTATTAACTTCTCATGCCCTTCATGTAAAAAACCCATCGTTGGAACAAAACCTATTTTTTTTCCTTTTCGTTTTTGATCAATAATTAACTGTTGCATATCTTTTACGGATCTTATGATGTCCATACTTTTTATTCCTCCAGCTTTAAATCCACTAAAACATCTGAATTCATCGTATAGGTGTGTTCAGTGTCTGGAAATGACCTGTTTTTCACATCCGTTACGAATGATTGAATGGAATTGGTGAAATTTACATTCGTATCAAAATAAGGTTTAACAAACCTAGGGAGTCTACCAGTCCCATATTGTAAAATATCATGATAAACTAATACTTGTCCATCACAATCAAGTCCTGCTCCAATTCCGATTGTGGGAATGTTTAACTTCGACGTAATAACTTTTGCTAATTCTTTCGGAATACATTCAAGTACAAGCGCAACCGCCCCATTCTTTTCAAGTGCTAATGCATCATCTACTAGTTTCTGCGCCGTTTTTTTATCTTTTCCCTGTACACGGTAGCCACCTAATACATTAACAGACTGTGGCGTAAGACCTAAGTGAGCAACAACAGGAATTCCAGCACTAGTTAATCGCTCCGTAAACGTTAAGATCTCATCTGTTGCACCCTCTACTTTTAGGCTATTAGCACCCGTTTCCTGAAACAATCTTTGGGCATTTTTTAAAGAATTTTCTAAAGAAACATGATAAGACATAAATGGCATATCGACAACGATAAACGTATTAGGTGCACCTCTTCTTGCTGCTTTTGCATGGTGAATCATGTCATCCATGGTTACTTGAATTGTTGAATCATATCCCAATACGACCATTCCTAAAGAATCACCAACTAAAATTGTGTCAATATCTGCTTCCTCTACCACTTTTGCGGAAGGATAATCATAAGCAGTAACCATGGTAATCTTTTCGTTTTCGTGCTTCATCGTTTGTAATTGTAACGTCGTTTTCATCATTTAAATCCCCTTACCACTTTATTTCAGCTGAATATAACGTCTGTCTTGTTCCATCTTCGTTCATAACCCGTAAGGCCCCATCTGATTCAATACCTTCGAGTACTGTAGACCACTGTTTTTTAGGAGTTGTAATTACTACACTTTCTCCTAATTTATAACCATAGCTTTCCCATTTCTCCTTAATATCAGTAAAACCATTGTTAACGAATCGTTCATAAGATTGCTCAAAAGTTTTTAAAATCTTTTGAACCAATTCAGTTCGATTCAATTCTTTTTTTGATTCCATTTTTAATGATGTAGCAAGTTCTCTTATTTCTGTTGGAAACATTGCTTCCGTTTGATTTACGTTTAGTCCAATCCCTAATACAACATATTGTATTTGATCTTGTTCTGCTTGCATCTCTGTTAAGATCCCTGCAACCTTTTTGTCGTTAATTAAGATGTCATTAGGCCATTTTATTGCTGGTCTAATTTTTAGATAATCATTAATGACATCCGCAAGTACAGTTGCGGCAAGTAATGTAACTTGCGGAGCTTGGTTTGGTAACAATGGTGGCTTTAAAATGAGGCTCATCCATATCCCTTGTTCTTTTTGAGAATGCCAGTTTCGTTGCATTCTTCCTCTACCAGCTGTTTGCTCATCAGCTATGACAACTGTTCCGTGTTCTGCACCAGTGGATGCCAATTGCAAAGCCATCGTTTGGGTTGAATCAACCGTCTCCCTATGGATAAAGTGGTTACCTAGCCAGTTTGTCTGTAATCCCCATTGAAGCGTATTTGCACTTACTTTGGTTGGAAAATCGATAATTTTATATCCTTTTCTAGGAACAGCCTCAATTACATAACCATCCTTTTCCAACTCTTTCATGTGTTTCCATACAGCTGTACGGGATATTTCAAGCTTGGTTGATAGATCTTGACCTGAAATATAATCCTCTATATTTTTTTCTAACAATGCTATTAAATGTTGTCGGGTAGTTACTTCCACTGCTTTACCCACTCTCTTATGTCTTTTTTATTGTTTTCAACGTCCCCCGTTACAACATTTTTTTCTAATTGAAGAATACAATCATTTATCCAAGGACCTTTTGGCTTATTTGGATTCAAATAAAGGATATCCTGCCCATTCATGGCCAATTCTTTTCTTTCCTGTATCGGCAATGTACCTTGCATTTCTCTGATTGTTTCTTCTTTAATCTGTTCATTTAACAGGACAGAAACGATATGAATAAAACTTTGAATTAAATAAGTTGGCAAACGATAGACTAACCATTTATTTAGATGATTTGCTTCAAAATCATCAAATAATTCAACCAACTTGAACGAATCCTTTTTTATTTGTTTTGATAATTTCCATTGTTTCACCCAGGTTTCTATAGGAACAGAACGATCATATAAATGACCTAAAGTGATAAATTCTGTTAATGTTGGAACAGGTGTTGAAAGGGTGCAAAAACACTTCCACAAATCAGATTTGTCTTTAAAAATTGGTAGAAATTTATCAATTCTAGAATCAAGCAATAATGGCATTGCTTTTTTGATATTTGTTCCAGCAAAAAGTTTCTCTATTTCCACTGCCACACGCTCAATGGCTAGTTTTTTTATCCATTCTATGTTTGCTAATAATGATATCTTAGTATTTTTTTCAACTGAGAAACCTAACTGACTGGAAAACCTAAGAGCTCGCAATATACGTAAAGGATCTTCATAAAATCGCTGTTCAGCTTTACCGACTGTACGAATTAGGCGATTATTTATATCTTTCACACCAAAAAACGGATCGATGATTTTTCCATCAACGTTCATTGCAATTGCATTGATGGTGAAATCACGCCGTGATAAATCCTCTTCAATTCGATCTACAAAATGAACTTTATCTGGATGACGAAAATCAGAGTAGTCTCCTTCGATTCGAAAAGTGGTTACTTCAAACGATTCACCGTGATACCTTACAATTACCGTTCCGTGTTCAATCCCGACTGGTATAACTTTATCAAAAATCGATTGAACATCTGTTGGAATAGCTGATGTAGTAATATCAATATCACCAATCTCACGACCTAAAATCTGATCTCGAACAGCTCCCCCAACAACATAGGCTTTATGCCCGTTTTGTTGGAGAAGTTTTACTATTTGTATCGCATTTTCAAATTCATTTTCTAACATATTAATCACCGGCTATTGTTTTATCATAAATAGTTTCATATTGATTCAAAATCATCTCAGCACTGAAATTTTGCTGAAGATGTTTAAGGCCATTGCTTGAAAACTCTGACCACAATTGCTTATTCGTTAATACTTCAAGGGACTTTCTGGCCATGCTATCAATATCACCTACTTCTATTATAAAACCATTGTAATTATCTTCAATTACTTCAGGAATACCACCTACATTGGTTGCAATACATGGTACACCACAAGCCATTGCTTCTAATAGAACAAGACCAAAACTTTCTTTCTCAGATAACAATAGTTTTAAATCGGCAATAGACAACAACTCAGCAATATTTTTTTGTTTTCCTAAAAATAATACCTCATTCTCTAAACCTAATTCTCTCACTAATTGGAAAATCTCTGAGTATTCGGGTCCGTCTCCTATTAATAATAATTTAGAAGGAAGTTGTTTGTTTACTTTTTCAAAGACACGGATAACATCTTGAACCCTTTTTACTTTTCTAAAATTTGAAATATGTATGAGTACTTTTTCATGTTTTTTAATATGATATTGTTGCTTGAGATCTGGATTGTTTTTGTAATAATACTCTGATTCATCAACAAAATTATAAACAACATCGATTGGTTTCTCAATTTCTAACATCTCTTTAGTTTGTGCTACTAAACTTCCTGATACAGCTGTTACTGTATCAGACTTTTCAATCCCGTGTTTAATCATTTTCTTTAAGCTCTTATCTATGCCAAGAACAGTAATGTCTGTTCCATGAAGTGTTGTAACGATTTTCACGTCTCTTTCAGCCATTTCTTTTGCCAATATAGCACATATGGCATGTGGCATAGCATAATGAACATGAAGAATATCCAATTCATGTGTATCAATGACTTCAGCCATTTTATTCGCAAGCGCTAGGTCATATGGCGGATATTGAAAAACAGGATAATGGTTTACTTCTACTTCATGAAAATAGATATTAGAATATACATTGTTTAAACGAAACGGGACACTCGATGTTATAAAATGAATCTGATGTCCATTTTTAGCTAACAACTTACCAAGTTCAGTAGCAATAACACCAGAACCACCTACAGTTGGATAGCAAGTAATACCTATCTTTTTCATTCCTCATTGCCTTCTTGCTTTTTATCTTTAATAATATCTCTCCAATTAAGGTACCCATCTTCAAGAGCACGAATCAAAACCTCTGCTCCACCTAAGTTTGTTGCTAGCGGTATCTGATAAACATCACATAATCTCAACAAGGCCGAAATGTCTGGTTCATGAGGCTGAGCAGTTAACGGATCTCTTAGGAAAATAACAATATCCATTTCATTATCAGCAATCCGAGCACCAATTTGCTGGTCCCCACCTAGAGGACCAGATTTAAAACGGTGTACATCAAGTCCCGTTGCTTCAGAAATCTTTAAACCAGTTGTTCCTGTAGCAAATAAATTGTGCTGTTTTAAAATTGACGTATAGGCAATAGAAAAATTGACAATATCCGTTTTCTTTTTATCATGAGCAATTAAAGCAATGTTCATTATATATCTCCCCTTAGTCTAATAAATTTTCCAATCCATAAACAAGCAGATCAATTTTAACTACATGATCAATAGCAAGTTTAACACCAGACATAAACGACTCGCGATGGAACGTGTCATGTTTAATTGTTAAATTTTGACCTGATCCTCCAAAAACTACTTCTTGATGAGCGATTAATCCTGGTAATCTAACACTATGTATTTTCATACCATCCACGTCTGCGCCACGAGCACCAGCAAGTGTTTCTTTTTCATTTGGATGACCTTGGATTTTACTTACTCTTACTTCTTGAATTAATTCTGCAGTTTTTACTGCTGTACCTGATGGTGCATCAAGCTTTTGGTCATGGTGACGTTCTATGATTTCTACATCTGGAAAATACTTAGCGGCCCATTTAGCAAATTGCATCATCAAAACTGCACCCACGGCAAAGTTTGGCGCTATCACAGTACCTAATTCTTTTTCTTCAGCCAGTTGAGTTAGTTCCTCCAATTGTTCTTTCGTAAATCCAGTTGTTCCTACCACTGGTCGAATACCATATTCTAATGCTGTCTTTGTGTGTTTATAACCAAATTCTGGTGTAGTTAGGTCTACGAGCACATCTGCTTTTACAGACTGAAAACATTGTTCAATATCTTCATAGATAGTTACATCAAATGAAGGTAAGCCATCTATATCACTTATTTTTTTACCATCATATTTATGGTCAAGACAAGCAACCAGCTCTAAATCATCTTCTCTTTGAATCATACGTAATGCTTCACTTCCCATTTTACCTCTTGGGCCTGCAACAATCACTCTAATTTTTTTATTCATTGCTTTCATCCTCCACTTTTTCAATTCTTGTCCAACGATTTTTGTCTCTTGTTTCTATTTTAGACATTGATTTATCAAATGCTTTAGCTACATCTAAATCTAATGAATTTGCAAATGAAATAGCTACAAAAAGAATATCTCCTAATTCATCTTCAATTGTGTTTTGTTGTTCACTCGTTTTTTTAGGTTTTTCTCCATAAACGTGATTTACTTCTCGAGCAAGTTCTCCGATTTCTTCAGTAAATCTTGCCATCATACTTAATGGTTGGAAATAACCCTCTTCGAACTGAGAAATATAATCGTTTACTCTTGTTTGCATTTCTTTTGTATTGTATATTTTTTCATTGGTCATTAGATATACTCCTTTTTACCTTCTTTTCCACTTACAATGTTAGCTAAAAGGAGATATTTTGACAAATTTTAAATCTCATAAATAACATATGATTGTTAGGAACAATATCTTTGACTATAATGAATAAGGATTATTAACAACAACAGGTGAAATGATACCTATGCTTTTCTCCTGTTATGGATAATAATTATTGTTAAATAAACAGAGGTGAAATGAAATGATGTTTGGTCTAAAAGTTAAAAATATTATTTTTATATTAATTGGTGCAGCAATTTTTTCATTTGGAATCGTCCATTTTAATATGCAAAATAATTTAGGTGAAGGTGGATTTACAGGGATTACACTATTGTTCTATTTTTTATGGGATTGGGATCCAGCTATTTTAAATATCGTTTTAAATATACCAACGTTTATTATTGGATGGCGGTTCTTAGGAAAAAGTACATTTATCTATACCGTGATTGGCACACTTGCTGTATCCGTATTTTTGTATATTTTTCAACTAAATCAATTCCAAATGCATATGCAATCGGACATGACACTCGTCGCTCTATTTGCAGGTGTATCAATTGGCATCGGCTTAGGTATCATCTTTAAGTTCGGTGGTACAACAGGCGGGGTAGATATTATTGCGAGAATAGTTCATAAATATGTTGGCTGGAGTATGGGGAAAACAATGTTTTTATTTGATGCAGTTGTTATTGTTGCATCGGTTGTTTTTTATTTAGAGTTGGTGGAAGGTATGTATACCCTTGTGGCTGTCTATATTGCAGCTCGAGTCATAGACTTCATCCAAGAAGGTTCCTATTCTGCTAGGGGGGCCACCATCATATCGTCTCAAAGCGATGATATTGCAAAAAAAATTATGAAAGAGATGGATCGTGGTGTAACTGTTCTTCAAGGAAAGGGAAGTTATACTGGCGAAAATAGAGATGTGCTATATTGTGTGGTGGCTAGAACAGAAATTGTACGCTTAAAGGGCATCATAAGTAGTATTGATCCACATGCCTTTGTTGCGGTAACTTCGGTGCATGATGTTTTAGGCGAAGGATTTACTTTGGATGAGAATAAAAAACCGTTATCTGATTAGTTACTCGCTCCTCAAGCGATATTGGCTCCCTTTCCGCAGGCACGGCTTTAACTAACTCAGGATAAAACCGATTCTGAGTGGATCTTCAGCTCCTGGGACTGCGATTACTCGTCCCAGCGAAAACATATGCTGTTCCTGCAGGAGTGCCTACAATTTAACTTGATCCAATGATAACAGCATCTATAAATAATCTTTCTTATGATAGTTAAGTTTTTTTAATACGTACTAGTACATGGAAAAAAACCAACTACCTCTCACTTGAAAAGAAAACTATACGAAGCGTAAGGAAAATGCGAGACTCCAGTGTGAAAGAAACAGTCTGAAGGTCCCGCAGTGAGCGTTCTTTACGAGCGAGGAGACTGAAGCGTTCCCCACGGAAATGAGAGTGTTTTTCCGCAGCGTCGTATTTCCATTCACCTTGTAAGAGATAAAAGAAAATGATAATTAAGTTAGTGCGGACTTTATATAAAGTGGTTATTAAGACTATTAATAGAAACCAAACTTAAACAGTCAACTCAGGTAGAAAGGTTGTCCTGTTTTGATGGAGTAAGACACTAAATAGCGGAGCAACTCATATGCAAAGTATCATTTGCTGGTTATTATAAAAGGAGAGGATGATCTATGGGAAAGAAGAGTAAAACCCCAGAAAACCCAACAGTGATTTTTATAATGAGTACAGCAGGGATACTATTGGGGTTTAGTGGTGTGAATTACTTATTGAATATACAAGGAATATATGACATTTTAATGGGTATAGCTCTTGTAATTTCAGGTTTTATAGGTGGAATTATGGGATTTATACAATATTGGTTAATCAAAAAAGAAACCAGTAACAAAAATCCAAATTAACAAACAGATTTTGGTAAAAAAAAAAAAACGCTCTGAGTGGGAAAACTTAGAGCGTTTCTGCTAATTATTTATTATGGTTCTAATCTTACTGCGATTAGAATAATCAGAACTAATTAAAAAGTGAGCTTAACTTTTATTTAATCCTCACTTCCAACAAACATAAGTACGAACCTGATAAGTTCGGCAACAGCAACCATAGCAGCTGCTACGTATGTTAATGCCGCAGCATTCAATACCTTTTTCGTTTGTCTCTCTTCATTATTTCGGATTACGCCACTAGAAACAAGTTGTCCCATTGCACGATTCGAAGCATCAAACTCGACTGGTAGAGTCACTAATTGGAAAAGTACAGCAAATGCCATAAAGATAACACCAATCAACACCAAGTTCATTAGGTCAAGTAATGCACCAGCGATAATTAAGATAAATGACATCTTATCCCCTAAACTCGCAATTGGAAATAAAGAGTGTCGGAAGCGAAGAAACGCATAAGCTTCTGCATCTTGTATTGCATGTCCAACTTCATGCGCAGCAATTGCTGCAGCAGCCATGGAATGCCCATGAAAATTATTAGTAGACAAGCGAACTACTTTTTTTCTTGGATCATAGTGGTCGGATAATGTTCCTCTTGTTTCTTCAATAGTAACATTATACAAGCCATTTTCGTCTAAAATTTTACGTGCTACTTGCGCACCCGTCATATAAGATGAAGTCGCAACTTTTGAATATTTTTTGTACGTACTTTTCACCTTTGATTGAGCCCAAAGCGGTATAATAAGTAATAACGCGATGTAAATTAAATAACCACCTAACCCACCAAACATGTCCATTCCTCCATTGATATATTTCTCAACTTACTAAGGTCAATTTTAGTCAAACTTGTGGTAATAGTCAACTAATTTATTGTCTGCTTTTCACTCTTCTTCTCACCTTTATACTTTTTCCAAGTAACGTAAGATAATGTAAGTGTGATAAATCCTCCTACGACAGACATCATCCAAATAAAGTTCCACTTTCCGGTTTGACTTCCACTATCAGTGGATATATCCAGGAGTTGCGTTTGACGGAAGACAGCCTTTAATTGAGCAGAATCTCCTGTTACGGTTTCACTTTCCCTTAATTGTTCGTATGAAGTAGCTAATTCATTATACTGTTCTTCATCTAACGCTACTCTTAAAGCTGGCTGAATAATTTGATATTCTGTCATAATCTTCTCAACCTGTTGTTCTGTAACTTGTTCTGAATCCAAGTAATTTGAAAGTGTACTTTCAAGATTTGATTTCCACTTTAACCAAATCGGATCATTTTGGTTTTGAATAGAATCAACAGCTAATAATAAGCTTTGAGCTTGATTACTTTTATATTGTTTCGGAAAAGACTCATCATTGATAATAGTGGTATTCAACTCTAATAGGGATACTAATTCTTCTTCAATATCAGCAGATTGGTTTGCAAATAATTGAGCAAGTTCTTGTTTATGTTGTGATAAAAAAATAGAAGCTGTTTCATACCTTTCTTCGGCAACATACCTATCGTATTGGTAGAGCGTATCCTCTATTTCTGTGTGGTGTGCGACAACTTTATTATGTATAAATGGAGACCCTGTGCTCCAAGTTATCCCAAGAAATAAAATACTTAATAAAATAATAGGTGTACGTTGTAACATAGAGATCCCCTCTTCTCATTCATTCTCTCTGAAAATGTATGATGAAAGAGACAAGTTTAGACCAAAAATTAAAAATTGTAATGAACTTGACTATTTTTTCTTACGGTTAAAAAATAGGCGATCGCTAATGAAGCAATACTTAGCCAAAAAGTAAAATAGCCTATCTGATTCATATACGTCGTTAAAGAAGAGTAAATGGGCATCATTTCAAATACATAATCAATGACATCATTGTGCAATGTCCAAATACCAGCTACAACAATATGTCTAAGTTTTATTTTGTAATAAGGAGCGTATAATAGCCCTTGAATAGCCATTGCGCCATGAGAAGCAATTAACATATAGCCAGCAGGTGAAAGGTAACCATTAACAGTTAATGTTAGTAAATTCATTACCACCGCCCATATACCGTATTTAAATAAAGTCACAATCGCTAATGCTTCAATGTACGGAACATTTTTTTTGAAAATAAAGAAAAGTAAAAATATCGTAAAAAACAGACTAGCTGTAGGACTGTCTGGTACAAAGATTAGATATTTTGCTGGGGTAATAGCTAATTGACCCTCATACCATATATAGCCATAAATAGTACCAAAAAGATTTACTATAAATAATAGAATTAAAAAACCTCGATCAATTAGTAATTGCTTTAACATAGTAACCATAACAGATTATTCCTTTCACTTTTTAAATCGATTCAACTACATTCCTTAACGGCAAGTATATAGAATTAAATAGAAATTGCCAAGATTCAACTTAGATTAAATGCTAATCATTTAGGAATAGAATATAATTATTTGAAATAGAAAATCCCTCGCACTAGAAAATGCGAGGGATTTATCTTTTACTCAGCAGCTTGTTCATTTGTCGAAACGATAAATTCGGCAAGCTGTTGTAATTCTTCATCTGTTCCTTGGAATTGTCCTGCAGGCATTGTGTCTATACCTTCGACAGCAATTGTTTTAATTTCTTCGACTGTATATTCAATTCCAATTAAGCTTGGTGCAGCTGCACCACCACCTAGGGAATCTCCATGACACTGTAGACAACTGTTTTCATAAACAGCATAACCTGGATCTTCTGTATCAACTTCAACAGCAGTTTCTGGGATTGGTTTGTTTTGTTCAGCTTTTGCTTCCCAATCAACGTGGTCAGCAGCTTCCCATGTTAACCAAATAACAGATACTACGCCAAGTAACATTAACGAAACTGTAATCGGCCGTTTGGTAGGTCTTCTATTTGCTCCTGTATCTAGGAATGGTGCCAACAAAAGACCACCAAAAGCTAGTCCTGGGATTACCATAGCGCCTAAGACAAAATAAGTTCCGCCTGCAAATTCATACTTTAATAATTGATATAAAAATAAGAAATACCAGTCTGGTAAAGGTAAATAAGCAGCATCAGTAGGATCTGCTGGTCCTTCTAGTGGTGCCGGATGTGCTACAGTCAAACATAAAAATCCGACTAAAAAGACCGCACCTACTAACCACTCTTTTAAAAGAAAGTTAGGCCAAAATGCTTCGGTTTTACCAGGGTATTCTGAGTAGTCTTTAGGTATAAACTTCTTTTTGTCAGCAGTTATACGCGAGTCACCGACAAACTGCATTCCCTTACCTTTTTTCACAGCTTTCCCTCCTTTGTAACAGTCAAATCTTAAAGCGGTCCAGAAATACCTTGTTTACGAATCATAATAAAGTGTGCTGCCATCAATCCAAATAAAGCCGCTGGCAAGAAAAACACGTGAATGGCAAAAAATCTTGTTAATGTTTGTGCACCAACAATTTCCGGATCCCCAGCGAGTAACGTTTTGGTAGCTTCTCCTATAAACGGCACACCTTCAGCTATTTCTAGTGTTACTTGTGTTGCAAAATACGCTTTATTATCCCATGGAAGTAAATAACCTGTTAAACCTAAACCTAGCATAACAAAGAAAATTAAAACTCCAACCATCCAGTTTAGTTCACGTGGTTTTTTGTATGCCCCTTGGAAGAATACTCGCAATGTATGTAGAAACAACATAACAATAACAACACTAGCACCCCAGTGGTGCATTCCTCTTACGATTTGTCCATGCGCTACTTCCGTTTGTAAGTAATACACAGACTTCCAAGCATTTTCAATATCAGGAACGTAATACATTGTAAGAAACATTCCAGATAGTACTTGAATAACTGTTACAAAAAATGTTAAACCACCGAAACAGTAAACAAATGCTGAAAAATGATGAGCAGGGTTTACGTGTTCAGGAACTTCGTGATCAGCAATATCTCGCCACAATGGCGTAATATCGACACGTTCATCAATCCAATCATATATCTTTTGTAGCATTGTCTACAACTCCTCTCTCGGTACTGCTTTTCCAAGGTACAATGTTCCATCTTCAACCTTATGTTGAAATACATCTAAAGCTGCTGCTGGAGGTGTATTTGGAACATTCACACCATCTTTGTAGTATCTTCCGTCATGACACGGACAAAAGAACTGATCCTGATATTCTTCGCTCCCTTGCCATGTTACAACACATCCAAGGTGCTTACATACCGGAGAAAGTGCTAATATATCTCCATCTTCTGTTTTATATACCCATGCACTTTTTGTTACTTCTGATTCATACCATGCGTCAACTTGATCAATTGTCCAATCAATACGTTGTGGTTCTGTTGTTATTTCATCGACTTGAGCTACAGCTTTAAAATCTCCTTGAGCAGATGTCTGTAGTGCAGGATCGATTGCAAACCGAACCATCGGAGCAAGCATAGCGGCACCCATAAATCCCCCTACACCCGTTAGCGTATAATTTAAAAATTGGCGACGGGATACTTGTTTTCTCTTTTCACTCATCCTTTACCCCCCTCTGTGCTTATTCACCTACATGGTAATTTTTTCTCACAGTTTACTAGGACAATACAATGATAGCGCAAACGAGAAGCCCGGTCAATAAAATATCTCTACTTAATAGACTATTTTGTCGGTTAAGGTCTCCAAAAAAGCACATGACGTAAGTAACACCGCTTTCTAGGTTCTATCAAAAAGAATACTTTAGACCATTTACTTGCACCATTAACTGATTATTATTGCTTTTCTAATTCAAAACAAAGTCTTATTTAAGAAATATAAAAAAGTATTGATACTTACCAATAGGAACGAATCAATTCCATAACTTGGGAGATTTGATCTTTTATCATAG
This sequence comes from Aquibacillus rhizosphaerae, assembly GCF_030282825.1. Taxonomy (GTDB): domain Bacteria; phylum Bacillota; class Bacilli; order Bacillales; family Amphibacillaceae; genus Aquibacillus_C; species Aquibacillus_C rhizosphaerae. The sequence goes on along the minus strand of NZ_JASTZU010000034.1, from coordinate 112,053 downwards.
ATTTTGTAGCTTCTGAATTTAAGTCACCGCTCTGAACAGATGGAAACCATAAGAGGTTTCCATTCATTTTAGATTCAAATTTTTTCCACTGTGCGTCAAAGGTCAAAAAGAACACATGTTTAAATGGATTGTCCATCGCTTCTTCTACCCATTTATTTAACTGCTCAACACCGTTACCTTTATCACTCTCTGATAAGTATGTAAATGAAGGTGTTAAAAATATTCTACCTTTAAACCGTCTTTCTAATTCGCTTGAAAAAATCTTTATTAACTCGCCTTGAACAACTATTTTCTCTACTTGCTTGTCCATATTCATCGTAAATGGCATTAAAGGAATTAATAGCGTATCTACATATTCTGTTACTTCAATATATTGCTTGATGTCATCTTTATTCCATTGCATGAAATGAATCAGCCTCTCACTATTATTTGTCTATTTTTCTAAATTTATCATAATAAAAAACGAATTTCACGTAAATTGTGAAATCCGTTTCACTATTTTAAAAATTATTATTGTTTTAACTTCCCGTTTTCATGTTTTCTATCAAAATGTTTTTCTAAATTAGTCAGCTGTTCGGAGTATTTTTTAAATGCAACCTTGTCTCGATTATCTAACGCCACATCTATCTTAGATTGCAACCTATCCTTCTGATAATCAAACAGTGAAATCTCTAATACGTCTTTAGCTATCTCTTTTTCTTTATTTGTTATAAAAAAGTCTTCAGGTAAAAATGGATTATCTTCTAATACAGCAACGTAAGTAGCACATTGAATTGAATTTCTAAAACTCAGCTGTATATAAATAGGTTCATTTCGATTTAAGCGAATATCATGAAACGATTTTTCTGCATCGGTTGTTACAATATGATTTTTATAAAAACGAAATGGTACATCTTTAGAACAATGTGTTGAAATAACAATTCCCCGTGGACAATAGCGTGCTTCTCTTACAAAATGAACCTTTTTTAATAAAGAGTCGTGGTTAATTAAGTAATTTAAAATCCACACACTTTCTCTTTTTTTTAACTGATAATTACTTAAGAACCATCGTATAAATTCTTTTTTATCCTTGATAGAAACTGACGTGCTCAACTTCTGTCCCCTCCTAGTTAAAAGAGACCCTTTTATAAGCTGTCCTCATTTTGTTTTAATCGATCAAGATATTCTTCGATAACTGAATCAGTAGGCTCTACAGTGAGGTATCTTGTAAAAATATCAATACCTTCAGCTATCCTCCCTTCCTCAACAAGAAAGTATCCATATTCTGAAAGAAAATCTGAATCATCTTTAAAAGTATTATATGCATCTTTGTAGAGGTTTAATGCATTATCATATGATTCTATTTCATTGTATGCTCGTGCAAGTTCCCATTTATAATAATCATCTGTTTCTCCAAGTTCTATCACATGGGTTAATAATTCAATTATCGCTTCTTCATCACTTGCTTGTTTGTAGTTTTCAACTAAAAATAGAATGGCCTCTTTAAATCCTGGATCTATAGCAACAGCTTCTTTAATATAGTGAAAGCTAGCTTCTTTGTCTCCTAAGCGGTGGGCTAATAATCCCGCTAAATGAAATAGTTCTTTATTAAATTCATCAACTTTTAACCCTTTTTGTGCCGTTTCATATGCTTCATCAATTCTTCCTTCTGTCTCATAAGCTTGAGCAAGGTACAAATATACAGATTGGAAGTTAGGGTCTAGATTTAGTAACTGTTCCCAAATATTTACCGCTATATCTAAACGGTCTGCTCGAAATGCAATAAATCCATAACGGAATAAATGCTCTGGATCTTCACTCGCTGTAGATTGATAGTACTCCATCGATTTTTCAAATTCTCCAGTAGCGGCATATGCTTCCGCTAATCGAACACCTACTTCAACATCTGCTACTACTTTATGAGCTTCAAAAGCCTTTTCAAAATATGGAATTGACTTTTGATATTCACCATTTGAAAAAGATAATTCTCCAAGTGCGAAATCAACAAGCGGTTCCATAGGATCAATATTCTTAGCTTCTAACAATTTTTGCTCAGCAACTTCAAATAAGCCTTGGGCTTGATATAAATCAGCTAATTGAACTAAAGCACCCATATACTCTTCATCTTCAGGTCCAAACTGATTAAGAATATCGATAGCCTCATCATCTTCTTCTAAATCAATATAAATCTCAGCTAACATTAGCTTTAATTCGGATTCATTTGGATAAGATTGTGATAATTGAATAAGTATAGATTTTGCTTCTTCCAACATGCCCCATTGCATATATAATTCAGCTATTGTGAATTTTTCATCCTCACCAGCAGTAGGTATAAAGGTTTCAAGCGCCTTAATAGCTTCTTCCGCTTTATCTTGTTCCATTAATTGTATTGCTTCATGTATTTCTTCCATTTAAACTCATCCTTTCCAATCACAAAAAATGTCTGGGTATCGACACTTTTGTGTAAACTCCTTTTGCTACATCAGAGTGAACAATATTATTTGATTTAATAACGTTTCCGTTTGAAATTGCAATTACAGGAATAGCTTTATGATATCTGAATTTTGATTGTTCTTCAATTGATGGCTTACTTGGAAGGTTAAATAAATTATAATCCGCACACCCTTGGTGTAAAAATTCGCCTTTATGTGGGGATATTCCTGTTATTCTTAAAATTTCTTTTGAAAGTGGTTCTTTCGTCACTTCTTCGTAAAAGGTATCGATCTTATATTTTTCGCAAATTTTATTCCAAACCTTAAAATTCGGCTTTAGGTTATCAGACGTATATTTAATTGGTGTCTTAGAAAAACTTTGTGTTTGTTGGATCCAACCCCATTTAACTTTCTTTATTTTTTTCTCATTTGGTTCATCAATTAATATAAAGGGTACTTTTTCTCTACCAAAAAATTTAACTTGTTCAATCGTTAGTTTTGAGGCTGGAATGCGCGGAGCAATCATAAAATCAATCGGTGAAAGAGAGGTAAGTTTTTCTTTAAATTCAATAAACATTTCTCTGAATTTAAAGTTACTTTTTATTGGTAACTGACAAATCAATAACGAGCAACCACGGTATATATATTTCGTTATCGCGCTTTCATAACTTTCTTGGTCGATTATTGGCTCTTCGAGGTCTACATATATTTTTCCAGGGCCTATCCAAAGTTGTTCTACATTCATTTCTTTTGCTCTTTCCAAATTACTTAGTGTAGTTGTAAATTTATCATCATTAATAAATATGTTTCGCGATTCCCATTTTCCGTGCTCGTAAATATGGTCACTAGAAAAATAATAAACCCCCATACCGAATCCTCTCCTTTTGGATTTGTACAAGGTATGAAGGTTTTTTTAAAACTATGATTATTTATCTAAAATTTTATCAAGATCGTTAAAGAAACTTGGATAAGATACAGCAATACAGTCTGGATTTTTTAATGTAATAGAATTTTTTGTTATAAGTGAAGCAATTGCAATCATCATACCAATACGATGATCTCCATATGAATCAACTTCTGCTCCAGTTAGTGTATCATTCCCATATATGACCATACCATCATTGGTTGCTTCTATATTAGCACCAAGCGCTTGTAATGTCTGAACGACAGAAGCGATACGATCTGTTTCTTTATAACGTAGCTCCTCAGCATCGCGGATAATTGTCTTTCCATTTGCTTGTGTAGCTAATAATGCAATAATTGGTATTTCATCGATAATTCTCGGTATGATTTCCCCATCTATTACAATTGGTTTCGGTGTCGATGCGTTTACAGTTATCGACCCAACAGGTTCGCCTCCTATTGTTCGTTCCTCAACAACGGTAATGTCTATATTCATTTGTTTTAACACATCGATAATTCCGGTTCGAGTCGGATTTAAGCCCACATCCTCTACCGTTACAGAACTGCCCTCTGTAATAGCAGCTGCAACCAAAAAGAACGCTGCAGAAGAAATATCACCAGGCACATGAATAGATGTTCCTTGTAATTCTTGCTCACCTTGAATGGAAATAGTTCCTGTATCACTAGTAATGTGACCACCAAAAGCTTTCAGCATATTTTCTGTATGATCTCGTGTAGTTGTTTTTTCTACCACCTCAGTTGTACCTTTTGCTAATAAGCCTGCCAAAAGCACCCCTGATTTTACTTGTGCACTTTTCACTGGAGTTTCAAAAGTAATACTAGTTAACTTCGCACCTCTAACAGCTAAAGGTAGATAGGTCCCATTGTCACGACCATCAATCGTAGCACCCATTTGTCTTAATGGAATAGCTACTCGGTCCATCGGTCGTTTACTTAGTGATTCATCACCATATAATGTAAAGTGATGTGGTAATCCTGCTAAAATCCCTAATAATAGTCGAGCTGTAGTTCCTGAATTACCTAAGTTAATCGGAACAACAGGCTCTTTCAAAGCATTAATTCCGTTTCCATAAATCTCAACCGTCTGCCCATTCTTATTTATTTCTACTCCCATTGCTTGAAAAGCAGCAATCGTCCGCATGCAATCTTCCCCATCTAAAAAATGGGTTACCGTCGTTTTACCTTTAGCAATGGAGCCAAAAATAATAGCTCGATGCGAAATAGATTTATCTCCTGGCACTTGTAGATTACCCCGAAGCCCATTATCTATAGGATGTAAGACTTTTTCACTCATTCGTTAAGCCCCCTTAATCTTCTATCATTGTTTCATAACCATGTTGCTTTAAAACTTGATTACTTCGCGATTGATCGTTTTTATTTTGAAAGCTCAACCGCAACACGCCTGTTATTCCTTCTCGTATTTCTAATATTTCAATATTATTAATACTAATTTCTTCTTTAGCCAGTATTTCGACTACTTTAAGCAATGCACCAGGTTGATCAAAAATATCTACATACATATCGTAAAAGGAAGGAATAGCTCCTTTCTTTTGACCATCTAAGCCATCCCGATACTCTTTTGCTTGTTCGAGGTAATGATACATAGATACTTTGTCACCTGTTTCAAGCAAACTTTTTAACGCACTCATTTCTTTAATCCAATCTTCTAGTAAACTACCCATACCTTCCCGGTTGTGAAAAAATATATCTTGCCACATTGCTGGATTACTTGAAGCTATTCTAGTAATATCTCGAAATCCTCCAGCCGCAAGCTTAGGAATATAAGCGTGCGTATTTTGCCAATTTTTAGCTTGATGAACAAGCGACGAGGCAATTAAATGCGGAAAATGGGAAATCACACTTGTCATTTCATCATGTTCTTTAGGTTCTAATTGCAAAAACTTACATTTGGTTCCTTTTAATAAATCTTTTAAAGCTTCGACTTTAGCATCGGAACATGCATCGACGGGCGTTAATATGTATATAGCATTTTCAAACAAATGTCCTTTTGCAGCCTGAATTCCTTTTTTATGGGAACCGGCCATTGGGTGACCGCCAATGAAGGTCACATGTTCTGAATTAACAACACTTGCTGCATCCATAATTGCAGATTTAACGGAAGATACATCGGATACAATAATTGGTTTATGAAAATCAATCGTTGATAATTTCTCGATTAGTTCCACAGTTTTAGAAACAGGTGCAGCTAAAATACAAAAATCCGCTTTTTGTATAGCTGAATCAAAATCAGTCGTTGCTTCATCTATAATCCCATTCATTATACTGTAGTCGAGTGTGTTTTTGCTTACATCAAACCCTATTATATGATGTTGGGTATTCTGTTTGATATTAATGGCAAGCGAGCCTCCAATTAAACCTAGGCCCGCTACTAGCACAGTTTGTTTCACTTTTTATTCTCCTCTTTCAATGGAGCTAAATAAGAACTTAACAATTGTTGTAATACCGTCATATCAGATTGAGCGCCAATAGTAATACGTACCCCATTAGGATGACCTAAAGCTTCTCCTGAACGAACAATATATCCTTTGCTTAATAAAAATTCAAACACTTCATCGCCACTAACATTACTAGGTAGTTTAACGAAAACAAAATTAGTTTGTGAATCATAGGTTGTTAAGCCAAGTTCATTACAGAAGTCTATAAATTCTTTTTTATTTTTTGTATTTCTGCTAATCGAATCTTGTAAAAACTGCTCATCTTTTAGTGCGATAAGTGCTGAGCCCTGTGCAATTGTCGTTGTATTAAAAGGACCTCTAGTAATGTTAAGTAACGTAGATATCTCTTTACTAGATACGCCATAACCTATCCGTAAACCTGCTAGGCCGTATGCCTTTGAAAACGTTCGAAGTATAACTAAGTTCGGGTATTTATCTAGTGCTTTTATCGAATCAGGTGCATCTTTTGTTGTAATATATTCGTAATATGCCTCATCTACAACAACAAGTACATGGCTTGGGCATTCGTTCATTATTTTTTCAAAGCCTTGCTCATCAACCAAACAACCTGTAGGATTGTTTGGCGAACATAGCCACAACACACGTGTATCCTTATCCACTTCTTTTAGCATTCCTTCTAAATTGTGGTAACCGTCAACTAAAGGCACTTCTCTTGTTTCTGCACCTTGAATGAGTGCATTATGTTTATATTGAGGGAACGTTGGCGTTGCCATTACTGTGTTTGTTCCTGACTCCAAATAAGTTCGGCAAATGATATCAACAACTTCATCCGATCCACACCCAAAAACTAGTTGCTCTCCAGTAACTCCTAATTTATGCGCAAGTGTGTTTCTGAGTTCTGTATTATAACCATCTGGATATACCTCTAGGTGATCAATTAGATTAGGAATCGACTCTTTGACCTTTTCAGAATAGCCAAATGGATTCTCATTCGATGCTAGTTTTACGATTTTTTCAAGACCAAATTCTTTTTTTACTTCCTCAATTTGTTTTCCCGGTTTATATGGGGACATGTGTTTAAATATCTCTTTTCCATTCATATATCCTTCACTCCAATCTAAAAATTCATTATAGATTAATCAATTTCATAATACCAATTTTGTAGTCACCTACAACAATATGTAGTTGGATAAAACTATTTCCAAACTATATATTGTCGCAGATGACTGAATAAGGCAATTATGAAATTGACTCAGATATTAATCCTTTTTTTTAGTTAAATCTGGACGTAGTTTCTTAGCTTCATGGTGATAAACATGGATTATCTCTTTTTGACCAATTTTCGTATTTGCTGTCATCATTACTCGAATACACTTTTCGAGACTACCTGGCACTTCTATTTCTTTCGTACACATGACAGGAACATACATCCAACCATCTATTAAACGCAATGCGCTTGCAGGAAATGTAGCATCTATATCAGAAGTAACGGAAATAAGAACAGAAGCAATATCTTCAGCCACTATATGATTAGCTTTAGCCATTTCCTGAATTAATATTTTTGTATTATCGATAATACTATCTTTTTCATTTTCCAAAACTGTAGTTGCCCCACGTATGCCTCTTATCATCTCTACACCAACTCTCTTAAAAATTCTTTTAATTCTTCCACTAAGAATCTATCTTCTAATTCTTCTACTTTTGGTTGACCTACTGCTTTAAGTAATACCATTTGAACGGTTAAGTCTCTTGATTTCTTATCTTTTTTCATTCGATTTATTAAAGCGTCAATGGACAAATTTGGAAGTTGGAGAGGATAGTTGTTATTTTGTAACCAGGTATAAAGCTCATTATAGGGAAGGGAAACTCGATACACCTTTTCACTTACTTTTAAAGCAAAAAGCATCCCAATTGCCACCGCTTCTCCATGAGTAATTTTCCCATAACCAATTTCTGATTCTAGTGCATGCCCTAATGTGTGTCCTAAATTTAAAAACATTCTAATATTACTCTCTCTCTCATCACGTTCAACAATGTTTGCTTTAACAGCAATACCCTTTAATAAATGCTCAATTAAAACTTCGTCATTTATCTTTTCAGCAATATTAGTAGTTTTGATTTGATCAAAAAATTGTTGTTCACTAATCAATCCATGTTTGATTACTTCGGCATAGCCAGATCGTATCTCTTCATCTGATAATGAATGAAGTGTTTCTACATCATAAATGACAGCTTGTGGTGGATAGAAATTACCAATCAAATTTTTTCCTTCTGGATGGTTTATGGCAACCTTACCACCAACACTACTATCATGTGCCAATATTGTTGTCGGAATTTGAATGAAATCAATACCTCGCATATATGTAGCCGCAACAAAACCTGCTAAGTCACCGACCATACCGCCACCAAGTGCAATAATTAACGAATGACGATCTAAACCATGTTCAATGGCTTTGGAAATTAAATCAAAATAATTAGATGCATTTTTTGATGATTCACCAGCTGGTACTACAGCAGAAGACACATTTGTTTCCGGAGTGAAAGAAGATATAATATCATCTAAATACAAAGCTTCTACAGAGGTATCCGTAATAATTAAAACATTCTTATAATTCCGATTTAAAAAAGAGGGTGTTTTAAAACGTAGTTTAGTACCAACAAATACATTGTATTTGTTGGTACTAGTCTGAATAGTTAATGTGTCCATTAGAAACACCTAATTTCCTCTCGGTACTGATCCATCGCTTCTTTTAACTTAGGAAACTGATCATGTGGAAATTGTTCTAATACAGCTTTAGCAACTTCAAATGCTACAACATGCTCCATTACTACAGCAGCTGCTGGAACTGCACAAGAATCAGACCGTTCGATACTAGCATTAAAAGGTTCTTTTGTTTCAATATCAACACTTTGTAATGGCTTGTATAAAGTCGGAATAGGTTTCATTACGCCTTTAACTACGATTGGCATACCTGTGGTCATACCACCTTCAAATCCACCTAAACGATTTGTTTTCCTGTAATAACCTGTTTCTTTATCCCACGCAATTTCATCATGAACTAAGCTTCCATTTTTGCGAGCAGCTTCAAAACCTATACCAAATTCAACACCTTTAAATGCGTTTATACTTGCTACAGCTCCCGCGATTCTAGAATCTAGTTTGCGGTCATAATGGACATATGAGCCTACTCCTGCTGGCATGCCTTCAATATATACTTCACATACGCCACCGATAGAATCACCATCTTTTTTAGCCTTATCAATAGCATCCATCATTTGTTGTCCTGCTTTCTCGTCCAAACAACGAACTGGAGATTCTTCAGAAATCCTAACTCTGTCTTCCATACCCATTTCTGGATACTCTTCAGCAACGATTCCAGCTATTTCTCTTACAAAACCTACTACCTTAATATCCAAATGAGCTAAAAGTGTTTTTGCAACCGCTCCTGCTGCTACACGAGCCGCAGTTTCACGAGCAGACGATCGCTCAAGGATATTACGGATATCTCTATGTCCATATTTAATTGCCCCGTTTAAATCAGCATGACCTGGACGTGGTCTTGTTACTATTCGACGTATATCTTGATCATCTGGAATTGGATCCTCTCCCATTATATCTTCCCAATGTTTAAAGTCATCGTTATGTACAACCATTGCAATTGGAGATCCTAACGTGTAACCATGTCTCACTCCACCAACTATATCAACTAAATCCTTTTCAATTTGCATTCTTTTTCCACGACCATGCCCTTTTTGCCTTCTTAATAACGATTCATTTATATTTTCTTTCGTTAGAGGCATTAAAGAAGGCATACCTTCTACAATCGTAGTTAATTGTTTACCATGTGATTCTCCTGCAGTTAAATAGCGCATATATTTACCCCCGTATATTTATAATTTTGTACTACTATATCATACCTTTTTTATCTTGTGTTGTTCTATTATAATAAAAAAGCTGATAAAGTTAGATTTTTTAGAAAAATATAAAAATAAAAAAAAGAAAGAACCCTTTATATAATAGATTCTTCCAGAATAATTAGCAAAACCTAAGTCCTAGCCTTTTTGGTAGAAAAATGTATCCAATACACTAAATTCATATTTATCTGGGTTAAAGATTTGTTCTGTACTTCCAACAAAAAATACACCTTTTGAAACCAATGAGTTACTGAAATTACGGTAAATCTCTTGTTTTGCTTCTTCAGTAAAGTATATTAATACGTTCCTACAAACAATTAAATCTAAATTACTAGGATAAGAATCTGATAACAAATTATGCTTTTTAAAAGTAATACATTTTTTAATTTTTTCATCAATTTTAAATAACGAGCCTTCTTGAGTGAAATACTTTTTCTTTATAGCTGCGGGTACCTCTTGTAATGAACGTTCCCCATACACACCTTTTTTGGCACGTTCAATAACATTTTCGTCAATATCTGTAGCAATTATTTCTATATCCGAAAAATTGACATGTTGGTTTAAAACCATCGCAATAGTATATGGCTCTTCTCCTGTAGAACAAGCCGCACTCCATATTTTCAATTTCTTCTTTTTCTTTAGTAATTGAGGTAACACTTTTTCATCAAGGACAGCCCAGCGACTAGCATTTCTGTAAAATTCAGAAACATTTATTGTAACTTTATCTAGGAATTCATCCATTAGTTCTTTATCCGTAGCAATCTTTTTAAAATAACTAGTAAAATCGTTAAATCCTCTTTTTTCTCTTAAAGAGGTTAACCTTCTCTTCATTTGAACCTCTTTGTATAAGGATAAATCAATACCTGTTTTTTTCTTAATAGAATTTGTGAAATCTTGATAGTCGCTCATATTCTGTTCTCCTTCAAATGTGATTACCTATATCGTAATCAAATTCTGTTGTTATGTAAACAAGAAATTAAAGAACCCCGTCAATTATGACGAGGTGTTTGCTACTTAATATATCCATGAATCGCTATCTTTTTTATACACTTGCAACTCATCTTCATTAAAAAACAAAGAAATTTCACGTTCTGCACTTGTGATAGAATCGGATCCGTGAATAACATTTTTACTTACAATTAGTCCAAAGTCACCACGAATTGTCCCCTGCAGTGCTTCTTGAGGATTTGTTTTACCCATCATTTGTCTTGATGTAGTAATTACACCTTCCCCTTCCCAGACCATTGCAAATACTGGACCAGAAGTAATAAATTCTACCAACTTAGGAAAGAACGGTTTTCCTTTATGTTCCGCATAATGACTTGACGCTAATTCATCGGTTATTGTCATTAATTTAGCCGCTACCAATTTAAATCCTTTTTTCTCAAAGCGAGACACCACTTCACCAATCAAACCTCGTTGAACCCCATCAGGCTTTACCATTAAAAATGTTTTCTCCACTCGTTTCACCTCTTAAATATGTATTATTACTATTTAAATACTATTATTTAGTTAAATCCAATTGATTAGCACTTCATGTTCTCTGCTTAAATAATAGTATTTTTCCAAGATGGTTTTAAGCTTTCCTCCTACCAATATAGGTTGCTATATCCTCAAGCGTTTGTTTCGCTTTGATATTAGGCAGACCTTCTAACGATTCATATGCTTTAGCAAGATAAGATTCACTTAATTCATATGATTTTTCAATTGCATCAGAGGATTTAATTTTATCAATCAATGGTTGTATATCGGTAGGTGTTAAAGTATCTAAGTCCCTGTCATTAAACAACTGGGATAGTTGATTAAAAAAAGACTCATCTTGCATCGCAATTAATACAGGGAGTGTTAAGTTACCTTGTAATAAGTCACTACCAGCGGGCTTACCTAACTGCGCTTCAGTTGAAGTAAAGTCTAAAATATCATCAATAATCTGGTAAGACATACCAATGTAATAACCATATTTATACAACCGCTTTTCATATTCAGCAGATGTGTCAGAAACAATCGCTCCTAAGCTACAACTTGATGATATTAATAGCGCTGTTTTTCTTTTTATTCTCCTCAAATACGTTCGTAAGTTTTGATCTAAATTAAATTTATCTTTAATTTGTTCCATCTCACCAATGGTTAATTCTACCATTGCATTAGACAAGATTTTATGGGCTTTTGGGTTCTCTAATGTAGATAAATATTCTAACGATCTCGCAAAAATGTAATCCCCAGTGTACATAGCCACCCTATTATCCCATTTTGCTTTCACGGTGGGCTTACCTCTTCGAAGTTCAGATTCATCGATAACATCGTCATGAACTAATGAAGCCATATGGATTAATTCTAATGAAACAGCAACCGTTTTTATTTTATCTATATTAAAATCACCAAACATTCCAGCAAGTAAAACAAACACAGGACGCAATCTCTTACCACCAGCTTGTAATAATTGAGTTGATGCTTCACGCAAAACAGGATGCTTTGCCTGGATTGTTTGCTCCAATGCCTTTTCAATTTTATTAAGGTCTTGCTTTAAATACGAATAGGTCATTGCTAATTTCATGTAGTTCACCTTTACAATTTAATTTGAATAAGGTTTTTCACCCATGTGCATTGCTGCCACACCACCAGTGTAAGCCTTAACATTAACATTGGTCAATCCAACTGATCTAAATAGCTGTTCGAGTTTCTGTTTCCCTGGAAAATCTTTTGCCGATTCATGTAACCAAGCGTATTCTTTATAACTTTTGGCCAACAGTCTCCCAAATAAAGGCATAATAAAACGGAAATAAAAATAATATAATTGTCGGAAGCCTATCGTTGTTGGCTGTGAAGTCTCTAGACAAACAACCTTACCACCTGGTTTTACAACGCGTTTCATTTCATTTAAAACTTTGACATAGTCTGGTACATTTCGCAACCCAAATCCAATTGTTACATAATCAAATGAATTATCATCAAAAGGCAAGTCCATAGCATTTCCGTGTTTAAAATCGAGTTGTTTTAGTCGTAATTGATCCTGTTTATCTTGACCAATTGATAACATATTTTTACTAAAATCTAAACCAATAACACTGCCACTCTCACCTACTGCTTCAGCTAAAGCGAACGACCAATCTCCTGTGCCACAACATACATCTAAGGCTTTATCACCCTTTTGTACATTCATACGTTTCATTACATCATTTCGCCAAGCTTTATGTCTCTGGAAGGAAATAACTGAATTCATAAAATCATAGCGGTTATATATTTTTTCAAAAACATGATGAACGCGTTCTTCTTTAGATTGTTGTTCCATAAGTTTAACCTTCTTCCATTACCTTTATGTTTTGACCAAAGTTGTCATAAATAATGGTATTTACATGTGTTTTTAACGAATGAAAGTGCAAAGGTAAGTTACTAATCGTTTCCTCTGCACGTCCTAAATAACTTTGTATATAACTATCTACAGTATAGACAATTTGATTGTTATGAATTTCATGTGCTGGCCCGTCCGTTAATAACTTAAATATTGGAGAATTCCCTTTTTTTATAAAACTACTTTTTTCCCTGATTAGTTTTCGGGTAAGTAACCAATTTCCAGTAAATTCATTGACTGAAGAACGTTCCATGTGTTCAGCCACCCTAAATATAAGCAGCGATTCTAAATTCTTTAATAACTCCATGAACTCTTGAACAGAGTCAAACTCTTGATAATATATAGACATTTTGATTTCATTGATTTCTTTGATAGCTGAAGCAAGTGTGTGTATCATCGGTATGTCTTCCAACTTTGATAACATGTAATAATATAGACCGCTATAATAGTCGCCAGCGAGAACTGTCAGTTGTCTGCTTTTTTTTGCAATATCTGAATCATTCAAGAGATTCTTTTCAGTAACCATATCATGTGTATCAAGTGCTATTTGAACTAACATAGTAGTAATAATGTAATTCTTTTTTTGTATGTTAGAATACGAAGTGTTTTTTATTATGGAGTATAAAATAAGCAATTTATCTTCATCAATCACGGGCTTTTGAATGTATTTTTCCAAATAAGAGTGTGTTAATTGTTTTTCTAATTCTAATTTTATCTCTTTTATCGGTAAATTATTGGATAATTTCATGTTGATCACCTAAGCCCCTTTCTCCAAATTCCCCATCTACTCCATTTTACATTAGTATAACATAACTTGCTCGTAAACGCGTCTTATATGTACTGGTGAGCACACCTACTAGTATTTAGGATTTTTCCATCTATGTTAATAATAGTTATAAAAATAATATGATGTCGGAAAGTTCCTTGAAATTGCGTACAATCATCTTTTGAAACACATCTAGTTATGTATGATTAAAGTAATTGTTTTATCAAAATATATAATTTCGTAATATTTTTATAAAAAAGAGTCAAAATAAAAAGGGTGCATATGCACCCTTTTTTACTGCCCATATGTAAATACTTATTTTACATTATCTTTAAGGGCTTTACCTGGTTTGAAAGCTGGAACCTTGCTAGCAGGGATTTCAATTTCATCACCTGTTTGAGGGTTACGTCCTTTACGAGCGGCACGCTCGCGTACCTCGAAGTTTCCGAAACCAATCAGTTGTACCTTCTCACCATCTTTAAGTGAATCCATGATAGATTCAAAAACCGCGTCAACAGCTTTTGTAGCATCTTTTTTAGATAGTTCGCTTTTTTCAGCAACTGCATTAATTAAATCAGTCTTGTTCATGACATTCACCTCCTCCCAAAATCGTATATGTGGCGTTTTCGAACAAATGGACATATTTCCATTTGTTCACCAAATTGCAATATTTTATACCTTCTGCCATCATTTATGTGATGACTAGGCTTATATTAACCGAGTTTTCGGGGAATTTCAACAAAAAATAACAATATTATTAAATTTTTATTGATTTTCCCTACTGATTACTCTGTTAATTTCATGAGAATCGTATCATAGATGGTAATCTTATGCAAGTGGTTCAAACACTTGACTGACAAGGGATTGACAAGATTCAAATGATTTTGATTATGATGTTTTAAAACGTTAAAACAATTTGATTAAATTTTTTTTAATAACTGATAGTTCAAACATAAGATTTATCGTTTATTATTTATTATAATGAGTCAATTTCATTATTACCTTATTCAGTCATCTGCGACAACATATAGTTTGGAAATGGATTTATCCAACTATATATTGTTGTAGGTGACGATAAAATTGGTATTATGAAATTTGAGATCTATATAAGATTATTATTGATTCACTAAATGTCTAAAAAGTCGAATTGAATAAATGGAAATATATTATCCTATACTATTTTACTTCCTTTGTTGTTATTATTGCAGGTGATTAGAGATAGAACCGTTCACTTTAGCAAACTTGAATTCTATACAGAGAATCATCACTGAACGAAGAAAAGTACTTATTATTTCTCCAGGAGAACGGAACCAGGGAGGGGTTGTATCATAGTTTATAACAGAATAGCTACGAAGATTAAACTACAAGAAATGAAAAAAAAACGGCTCGTGTTAACAAGCCGTTACAAAATAATTGCTATCAGTCCACCCGAACCTTCATTTATAATACGCTCGAGTGTTTCTTTTAATTTATATCGTGCATTCTCAGGCATTAAGGATAATTTGGCTTGGATACCTTCACGAACGATAGAACTCAACGATCTACCAAATATATCAGACTGCCAAATTGATAAAGGGTCCTCTTCAAAGTCTTGCATTAAATATCTAACCAGTTCTTCACTTTGTTTTTCAGTACCAATTATTGGGGCGAATTCTGATTCAACTTCTACCTTAATCATATGAATAGATGGCGCTACAGCCTTTAGTCTAACTCCAAATCTTGAACCTTGACGAATGATTTCAGGTTCATCCAGAGCCATATCCTCAAGTGTAGGTGCTGCTACACCATAACCAGTCTGCTTTACCATTTGCAACGCGTCTGCTACTTGATCATATTCCCTTTTTGCATTCGCAAAATCTTGCATTAGTTCTAATAAATGGTCTTTCCCTCTAATTTCCTCGCCTACAATTTCTTTTAGGACTTGATCATATAAGTAATCTGGTGCTTGCAAATCAATTTCTGCTACACCTTCACCCATTTCCATACCAGCCAACTGTGCCCGTTCAATATAATCATATTCGTCAAAGTTCCCAACAACTCGGTCTACATCTCTTAACCTTTTAATATCTTTTACAGTTTCTTGTATAGCCACTTGGTAGCTCTCTCTTAGCCAATGGTTCTCCTTTAATACCATTACCCAACTAGGTAAATTAACATTAACCTCAAGTACTGGAAACTCATATAGCGCTTCTCTCAGAACATTATAAACATCGTGTTCACTCATACTTTCTACACTCATCGCTAAGACAGGTATATCATATTTATCAGCCAATTCTTGTCTTAGCATTTCCGTATCTTGGTGATAAGGTTGAACTGAGTTTACAACCATAATAAATGGTTTTCCAACTTCTTTTAGTTCATCGACTACTCGCTGCTCAGGCTCTTCATAATCTCCTCTTGGAATATCACCAAAAGAACCATCTGTAGTAATAAGAACACCCATTGTTGAATGTTCTTGTATTACTTTACGTGTTCCTATCTCAGCTGCATCGTGAAATGGAATAGGTTCCTCATACCAAGGTGTATTAATCATCCTAGGTCCATTCTCATCCTCAAATCCTTGTGCACCTTTTACTGTATAGCCTACACAATCGACTAATCGAACATTGACCTCAAGTCCTTCATCTACTTGTACCGAAACCGCTTGATTAGGTACAAATTTCGGTTCTGTAGTCATAATAGTTTTACCTGCTGCACTTTGAGGTAGTTCATCCTGTGCTCTTGCTCGATCACCTTCGTCGGCAATATTAGGTAATACAACCTGTTCCATAAATTTCTTAATGAATGTGGACTTCCCTGTGCGTACTGCTCCAACAACTCCTAAGTAAATATCTCCATTCGTCCGTTTCGAGATATCTTTAAAAATATCAACTCTTTCCAAATGATCCCCTCCCGATCTACTTCGCCATAGAGCTATTACGAATCTTTGACATTTAAAGTCTATGACGTTGTCCTATCAAATTATGACTTGTTTATATGGAATTTATAAAAAAATAAAAAATACCCACATTCAATATAAGAAAAATAACAAAAAAAGGAGTCTCAACAAAAGTCCCCTATTAAAAAACCCTTGTCACAATTATATGCGACAAGGGCTAGTGTATTCCTATTTATTTGAAGGTTAATCAAGATTAAATACAGGCTCTCCTGATTTTATTGTATAAGGTAGTGAATAAGCGGGCACAAACGGGTAATTATCAACAAGTATAAACCTTATATCCTCCCCCTCTTTGTAATCATGTTCAAATGTGTTAAGTGCCTCATATAAATCGGGACTATAGTCAATATATAAATTCCCATCAACGTCCATAATAATCGGCAAATTTTGTTGCGTATAGGGGCTCTGGACATAAGGAGGTGCCTCTAAGCCTAGTAATTCATAATTTATTGTAAATACTCCATCCTGAATTTCTTCGTCAAATGGCGGGTAAATATGTTCGTTACGATATGTAGTTAATCTATGCTGTACATTCCTCAGCACCTCCGCATTTCGCAAATCAATTACTTTGACTTGTGGATCCTCTTCGGGAGTTACTAACACATACTGATAGACTCCACCATTTTCAAAAGCCGTCCCAGGTATTTCAGATAATACATTTTGTTGTTTAAGACTTGAAAAATCGATTAAATATTTTTGAAATATTGGTGTATCATTACTTTTTGTTTTTATTGGAACTAGACCTTGATTTATTTCTACGTATTGATTTACTGCATCCTGGACCATATTCAATTGTATATCATTTGGAACTTTATTTTTTGATAAATTGTCGTTTGGATAAAAACAACCACTTAAGACCACCAAAAAAAATATCAATGGAATTAACTTTAGTAACCTCATCATAACCACTCCTACCCTAAGATGTTGGACCGCTGAAGACGATATAAAAAATAATTAATCCACCGGTAATTAAAAAAATATAGGCTAGGAATGCCATAACACCCGCTAAGATTCCTTTTAACTTATACCTGCTCAATAAAATTAAACCTATTGCTAAAATCAAAAAGATTATACCTGCAAATGAAATATACATATTTAACATAGATTGTGACATCTCTACACCCCTTCTAACATGAAGCTTGTCTATATATCGTTCATATTATAGCATAATTGCCATTCTTTAGCCTTTTAGAAATGCACATCTTTCTCGTTAAACTTTTTTAATTTTCAATTGAGCCAATTTCAACATTCAATCATCTACGTCACATATAGTTGTAGGTGTCGACAAAATTAGTATTATGAAATTATTAAACAAAAAGATATAAAAAACACCTTCGCAAAAATAACCGAGGTAGAAGGGGCAATTTCTACCTCGGTGCGACTAAATAATACCCAAAGCAACCCTAAAATGAATGCTTGTGCAATTTATTTTATGCTATCCATTTCATATTTGTATCCTCATATGCCCAGTAATTTCTATTTTTTAAAAAGTTGGCTTAAGGTATTCATGTCTGCAGGCATTTTATTACTTACAATTGACTTAACGATTTTATCCTCTTTTTCCTTAGAAATCGGTTTGTCAGCCATTTGTGCTAATTGTTTTACCAGTTTTCTAACTGTTTTTTCATCAGAAAAATCAGCGTTTTGCACAGAGTTTGCAACCTTTAAAATTTCTTCTGGGTTAATACTTGATTTCTTTTGAATTTGGTCAAACATGTTTTTTTGAAAATCGCTCACGTACACTCCTCCTTGCCTTATTCATTCAAAATATTATATGCAAGGATTTGTAACCATGTTAATTCGAATAGCGATTAGATAAAACAGCTGATAAATCTTCCATCTCATGACGCCTCATTCGTGTCATCAATTGGTCAACCACATCTTTTGGATCCGCATCCTCAAACAAAATACGATATATACCAGAAGTAATTGGCATATCTATATTTTGTTTGTTTGCAAATTGATTTGCAGCCTTCGTTGTTCGTACTCCTTCAACGACCATACCCATTTCCGCTAGTACATTATCTAAATTATTGCCTTTCCCTAATAAATTACCGGCTTTCCAATTCCGACTGTGAACACTTGTGCACGTTACAATCAGATCTCCTACTCCTGCTAAACCAATAAAAGTTAATGGATTGGCACCCATAGATGTTCCTAAACGAGCTATTTCAGCAAGACCTCGAGTAATTAGTGCAGCTTTTGCATTATCACCGTAACCTAATCCATCTGAAATTCCAGCACCTAGTGCAATAATATTTTTTAATGCACCACCAAGCTCGACTCCAACCATATCTGGACTCGTGTAAACACGGAAATGTTCATTTATAAATAAATCTTGTGTCTTCTCTGCTTCTTTTAAGTTCTTTGAAGAAGCAGTTACCGTTGTAGGATGCTTTTGACTTACCTCTTCTGCATGACTGGGGCCCGATAATATAACAACATCTTCATATAACTCTGCCGATAATTCTTCCTCAATCATTTCCGAAACTCTTTTTAATGTATTTGGTTCTATTCCTTTTGTTCCGTGAATGATTGTGACCTTATGTTTTAACACTTTATTTAACTTGATACAGACATCTCTGATCGCTTTTGTGGGGACAACGATAACGATAGCCGTAACTCCCTCTACTGCCTGCTGCAAATCAAAATAAGCAGTAATCTTATCTGGTATCGTTATACCTGGTAAATAAGCTTCATTTTTATGTGTCTGATTAATTTTTCCTGCATGTTCTTGATTGTGCGTCCATAATCTTACGTCGTGTCCATTATCAGATAACACCATAGCTAACGCAGTTCCCCAGCTTCCGGCCCCTAATATAGCTACTTTCTCCACAGCTCTCTCTCCTTTTATTTTCTCCTTCTAGCAAATATTTTAATCGGAGTTCCTTCAAAACCAAAAGCATCTCTAATCCTATTTTCTAAGAAGCGTTCATAAGAAAAGTGTAAAAGTTCTGGATCATTTACAAAAACGACAAAACTAGGAGGCTTCACCGCTACTTGAGTAGCATACAATATTTTCAAACGTTGCCCCTTCATTGTAGGAGTTGGATTGGTTGCTATTGCATCCATAATTACATCATTTAATACATTCGTTTCAATACGTTTCGCATGATTTTCACTAGCTTCTAAGACTTTTGGTAATAAGGTATGTGTTCGTTTTTTAGTTTTTGCAGATAGATAAACAATTGGAGCATAGTCTAAATACAAGAAATGAGCACGTATCTTCTCTTCAAATTCTTTTATTGCTTTTTCATGTGTATCAATTGTATCCCATTTATTAACGACTATCACAACTGCCTTGCCAGCTTCATGAGCATAACCTGCAATTTTCTTATCTTGTTCAATAATTCCTTCTTCCGCATCGATTAAAGCTAAAACCACGTCTGAACGTTCAATCGCTTTTAATGCCCTTAAAATACTGTATTTTTCTGTTGTCTCGTATATTTTCCCGCGCTTTCTCATTCCGGCCGTGTCGATAATTACAAAATCACGATTATCTTTCGTAAATGGTGTATCTACAGCATCACGAGTAGTTCCTGCAATATCACTCACAATTACTCTTTCTTGATTTAACAACGCATTTACAAGTGACGATTTCCCAACGTTAGGTCTTCCTATTAAGCTGAAGTATATCGTGTCATCATCAGGTTGTTCCTGGCTCATCTCAGGGAAATGTTTTACAACATCATCCAATAAATCCCCTAACCCAAGACCGTGTGTTCCTGAAATTGGAAATGGTTCGCCAAATCCTAACGAATAAAACTCATAGATACTTTCCTTCATCTCAGGGTTATCCACTTTGTTTACAGCTAACACTACCGGTTTATTCGATTTATAGAGAAGTTTTGCTACTTCTTCATCAGCAGCAGTTATACCTTCTCTTCCATTAACCATAAAAATAATTACGTCAGCTTCCTGAATAGCAACTTCAGCCTGTTCACGCATTTGCACTAAGAGCGGTTCATCCCCTAGTTCGATTCCTCCGGTGTCAATAATGTTAAATGTATTCGTTAACCACTCTGCTTGAGAGTAAATGCGATCCCGAGTAACACCCGGAACATCTTCTACGATAGAAATACGTTCGCCTACTAGCCGATTAAAAATAGTTGATTTGCCAACATTTGGCCTACCTACTATAGCTACAACTGATTTTCTCATGAAAGGTACATCCTTTCTTTCCTTTTACTTATTGGCTTTGCTAAATAAAATTCCTATTGATTCTATATTTGCATGAGTTATAGATATATAAGTCAACAAGGTATTAACAAGCCTGTGGTTTAAAAATTGAAATAGATAAAGGTGTGTATTCTTTTCAACTAGAAAAAAATTAAACTCACTTTACGTTTTGTACAACCTTTAACTAATCCATTTTAGCAAAAGAGGTAAATTTAAACAATATTGACTTTTATTTATGCTTCATATTAGTGCTTGACAATGATATATAATTCATCGCTTAGTGCGTGACTTATCCCGTCTAAGATAGCCTCCAGGTTTGCTGCTACATTGTCCATCTCTTCTTTAGTATCGCAAACAAAAATAGGTGCACCACCAGTAATTTTTTGATTGTTTGTAGTTATGACGGATAATATAGCTTTTTCAATATTCATTTACTTTCACTTCCCTTACGGTTCGCTTTAGATTCAGAAGGCATGCGTATAGCGTTTTCCAATACTGGTACAGCACCAATCACTCTTTTGGCTTTATCTATGTCTTTATCTTGTGGAAGAATAAATACACCAATTCTTCCATCATCTAGATCACGTTTAATTAATGGAACTAAAGCAGGCGTTCCAGAATCCCTGAAAACACCCATTGTTACTGACACATCATGTAAAATTGCTTGTCTTTGCCCTAAATTTGCAATTGTGGAACGAACATCAAAGTTTTTAGGTGTTAATATAAATCCCATTCCGTATTTTTCTATTTCCTTTTGTCTTTGAGGTAAACCGATATTCATGATATAAATGTTATCTATATAGAGTCCTGCACCCTCAAAGTGTATTCCCTTATATGTAATATCTACTATTTCTCCTAATGTTGAGCCACTCATAAACTTCCTAATAATTAAATAGCAAATAACCGTAACTCCTAAACTTGCCCAAATATTCCATATCAAATAAAATGCCGTAGTCAGTAATGAAGTAAATATAACTAAATAATTTCTACTCTCAAACGCTACAGCTATTCCTTCAATATAGGTGTTGCCTCTTGGCACAAGTTCATAACTATCTAATTCGGATAATGTATTTCTTTCCATATTCCTTACTTCTCTAAATTGAGATGCAGCTATAGTTAAAAATGTAATGGCAGTAAATTCCTTTTCCATGATTGCCGGAACAGCTACCGCCCCGAGCCCTGCAGCAATAAAACCTAAAGCTAAATGGATTACTTTACCATGTAAGTATGTTGGATACTGCCTATAATCTGTTTTAAGCATGATAGACCTTGCTAACGTCCCTATTATGACACCAAATAAAATTGGAAGTGTGTATTCATTCATGTGTCCACCTCTTTCTTTGTTTCTCAATTGATTGGGTAAACAAATCTAGTCTCACCCGAGTTTCTTTTATAAATAGATTCACTAAAAGAAATGCAATTTCTATAAACACTAAATCCAAAAATGCTAACTCTCCTATAGATTCAGAAAAACCATAACTATGTAAGATAAGACCATGGATAACTTCTCCTGTAGTAATTCCTAAACACCAAATCACACACTTTACGACAAAAGATCGAGATAAAAAACTAAGAAATACAAAACCGATAACTGGGATTATTATTGTTCTTGGAACGAATAACCAGATAGGACTTATCTGTTCCCAAAATAAAATTCCAGCATAGCCGAATACAATTGCTAAAGACCAAATTGTATTTATAATCCAATCCTTTCTACTAGCCAATACAAACATTGCGGCAAAGTATAATAAAATTAAAGCTACATTTACATCTAAATTTCCTATGGTTATTATCGTGTCAGAAAACAAAATAAGTATTAATATCCCAAGCCCTAAAATCGTACGATTTCTATTTTTCTTCATTAAAAAAGTAATTAAAATCCATATAATCCAACCCATCCAATAAAAAAACAGTCCATCCATTTTGCCCCACCTACCATTAAGCATTATGGCTATAATTCATCCAATCTAAACATCTTATTTGTACGAAATTATTTTAAAAATGAATATGTATCGATTAAAACAACTACCAAACTATTAACTCTATTGCTTGTGTTATTAAAAGGATCTCTTGGTATGTTTAATTGAGTTTGATGGGATTATGAAGTGTTATATACCGACAAATACTTCGGGTGGCATTACATCAAGCGATATTTCTATTTAGAGAATGTACGTATTATACTCTACTATTGGAATACATCTTATTATCGTTTTCGTTCCTTGTATTTTCATGAATATTGTTTCAAAGTCCAATGGGGAAAGAGCAGGCTGAAGCATACAAAGCAAGGATTTTTAAAGCCTAGGATTCAGCTGGAGTTGTTACAGGTTGTACAGAGGGTGTATATTTTTAAATTTCCGTGAATGAAAAGAGAGGAACAACTATTTAGTTGTTCCTCTCAAATATTTTGAATTATTTATATTTATCTAGTTTGTTTCCAATCATGTCACCCAATTGGAAGCCTGAATGATCTTCTTCTTTCGTATATTGTTTTAATTCCTCTTGATTTCTTTCCACTTCAATTTCTTTAATACTTAAGGAAATACGCTTCTCATTCTCGTTAACATCCAAGACTTTCACTTGAACTTTTTGTCCAACATCTAAAACCTCTTGGGGCGTTCCAATATGCTCTGTAGAAATTTGTGAAATATGAACTAGACCTTCTACTCCTGGTAATACTTCTACAAAAGCACCGAAATTCACAAGTCTCTTAACTGTTCCTTCAACAATAGAACCAACTTCAATTTTCTCATCAATCGTCTCCCAAGGGCCAGGCTGTGTTTCTTTAAGAGATAGAGATATACGTTCATTATCACGGTCAACAGATAATACTTTCACTTTAATCTGATCACCTTCCGAAACGACATCAGAAGCTTTTTCTACATGCTCATGAGATAACTGTGAAATATGAACTAAACCATCAATTCCACCTAAATCAACAAATACACCAAAGTTTGTTATTCTTTGTACCTTACCATCTAGTACTTGTCCTTGTTCGATAGACTGAATAACATCTTGTTTTTTGGATGCTTCATCGGCTTCAACAACAGCACGGTGTGACAGAATCACACGATTTTGTTCACGATCTAGTTCAACTACTTTTAAACTTAGTTTCTTATCTTTATAATCTGAGAAATCTTCGACATAATGTGTTTCAACTAAAGAAGCAGGAATAAATCCACGTAACCCCACATCAACAACTAATCCACCTTTTACTACATCATTTACCTCAGCTTCAAATACTTCTCCACTTTCAAACTTTTGTTGTAATACTTCCCATGCTTGATCAGAGTCAACAGATCGTTTTGACAAGATAATTTCTTCATCTTCTATCTTTTTAATTTTTAATGTGAGTTCTTCTCCCTCACTAACTGCATCCGTAGCTTTCTCTAAGTGCATGCTTGATAATTCGCTAATAGGAATAATACCGTCAACTTTATACCCGATATCAACTAGTACTTGTTTCTCCTCCACTTTTACTACTTTTCCAGTAACCTTTTCACCTACTGATAACTCCTTGAATTCTGACAGTTCATTGTTCATTTCATCCACAAAAGTGACCTCCTTCGATTTCCAATACATCAACTTAATGATATGTCCTTTTTTCTAAGTTCTAACATTTATACCTATTTGTCAAGCAATAGTTGAATATTAATTATTTTCAATCAATTTTTTAATATCAGCCATAATAGCGTCTGTGACTTCTTTTGCTGAAGCTTTATTCTCTCTTAACTCCTTCATATTAACTGGAGGACCGTAAATAACTTTTAATGGCTTCATCTTTTGATAAGGTCCAATAATCGCACATGGAACGATAATAGCATCGGATCGAACTGCAAAAAAACCTGCTCCTGCTAACCCTTGACCGATTTCACCAGTCTTACTTCTCGTACCTTCAGGAAATAAGCCTAGTGTTTCGCCTTCTTTTAATATTTCTAAACCACGCCTTAAAGCATTTCTATCTTTCATACCTCTTTTGATTGGAAAAGCATGTATTTTCGGTAGCAAGCCTCCTAGAATTTTATTTTTGAACAATTCCTCTTTTGCCATAAAATAAATATCTCTAGGACATGTAATGCCAACTACTGGTGGATCGAAATTAGATATATGATTTGAACAAATAATAACAGGTCCCTCTTTAGGCACATTTTCTTTACCACTTACTTTAATTCTATATAAGGGTTTTAATATAAGACCGACAACAAATCTGGCAAATTTATATAGACTCATCCGTTAATCTCCCTTTTACTTTTTCTACAACTCCCAAAATACGATCAACAACATCATCAATACTTAAAGAAGTTGTATCAATTTCAATTGCATCATCTGCTTTAATTAACGGGGCTGCTTCACGTTCTGAATCTAATTGGTCTCTTTTCTCTATTTCTTTTTTCAACTTTTCTAATTCAGAAGGGTAGCCCTTATCAATATTTTCTTTATGCCTTCTCAAAGCTCTTTCTTCTACTGAAGCTATTAAGAAAATTTTGACTTCTGCATTTGGTATAACATGCGTTCCTATATCACGCCCATCCATAACAACTTGGCGTTTTTGAGCAAGGAATTGTTGCCTTGCAACCATTTCTTTACGCACACTAGAATGCTTGGCAACAACAGAAACGTTATTAGTTACAACATCCGTTCTAATATCCGTTGTAACATCTTCTCCATCAAGAAATACTTTTTGACTTTCCTTACCTTGTTTTAAATCAATCGTTGTTTGCTTTAATAATTCAAATAATTTGTTTTCATTTTCTAAATCAATCTCTTTTTGTAAAGCTTTATATGTTAATGACCGATACATTGCTCCTGTATCTATGTAGATATACTCTAAATATCTTGCTACCTTTTTAGCTACTGTGCTTTTTCCTGCAGCAGCAGGGCCATCAATTGCAATTGCGATTTTGTTTGTTACCATTACTAATTTTTCTCCCTCTCTATCGATTAACTGAATAATATTCTGTGATGGGTGTTTGACTCACTGCCCACCTTTAAAAGGATAACACATTTTTTAAAATGTGGTCTATTGTTTTTATAGAGGAGTCTTCATCTTTAAAAACACCCAAGTATTGATAAACTGGATCAACATACACTTGGATTTCTGAGTTACTTATAAGAAATTGTGTAACTACCAAAAGGAAGGTTTGAATTAATAGTAACGTAACAATCCATCTTTCAACACGTCTCATTGTTTTCACCTTTTTTTGTTAGTTATTATAACTTATATACCCATAAATATACGATTAATTTAAACCTCTTTTTCGGCTTTTCAACTGATTTTCAAAACAATAACGGATAATTTCTTGTCTATCTTTATCTTTGATTTCTACAAATTTAAGAGACAATAAATCTTTTTTATTCCCATCGCGTTTATTCACACGTATAACCTCTGTTGTTGCATTAATATATGAAAATTTGCCCGATTCCATTGGAAGAACAAGCCATACATTTAACAACATTTTAGGTATGAATGTATAATTTTCCGGAATTATTATAGATAGTCCTCCACCACTTATATCATAAGTGATTGTAGTGAAAGGCGAAAGATGTCCCTCGTTCTCATGAATGGATACATCAATCGCAGTCATAACCCTAACATACTCTCTTCGTTGTATTCTAGTTAATTCATTCTCGGGATAATGTAACAGTAACATCGGAATATTACTGGTTTTTTTCCCTTTTAAAACTGTTTCAAAACGGTAAACACTATTGTCTTTTCCAACAAAACTTGCTATAAACTCAGAACCTTTAGAAAATATACCAGTTCTCCCGCTGGTTTCATTGATCGGGTAGTCAATATAAATTGTAGCTCCTTCTAGTTCAACTATCTTACACTTATACTTTTCAATGTTCTCTTCATTATAATATTCTAATGTAATTGGAGTACCTATCTTAATCAATGGTTATGCCTCTCTCCCCAAAGTGAATTCTGTCTATATGTATGCGTTAAAGGATTATAGGACTTACCTTTTAAAAAGTTTATTTTCTTATCCTGTAGAAGGTAAGTATAATTCAATTTATATTATCTCAAAAAAAGGGAAAAAGGGAAAGGTGTAAACCTTTCCCTAAGCAGATTCTTCAAACTTATTTTCAGCACCTTGTAATTTCTCCACTTTTACTTCGACTCCAGTATTTGCATCAATAAAAATTCGGTAAGTATCATTACCAAGTGTTCCAAAGAATGCGTATGTCAAAACTTCTTCGCCTAAATCATTTTCAATCACAGCAACATGTTCATCCTGTATTTCAACATTGGGATTCACTTTTCCTTTAGCATCTTCATTTGTTAACTCAGGTTCATTGATAGTCCGTTCTTGATGGTTCCTAAAAAAGTCTTTCGATGAAAAACCTAAAATATCTCCGTTGTCCAATGCAACTTTTACTTGTATAGAATCTGGATAAATTCTTATATTATCCTGTCTATACAAAAAGTTGAATACACCAACATTATCATACTGGCTACTCTGAAAGATTTCCATATTATCAAACCCTTTTTCTTCCAAGTAGTCCAACGCCTGCTCCATAGCTTCATTTAGACTGATTTTTGGTTCTGCCACGTCACGATTTACCATTAATGATAATGGATGTCCACCTTGTTGTGATATGTCCATATATCCATTTTTCTCATCATTACGATAGGAAGCACTGTAAACAGGAACAATTGCTCCATCACCTGATTCGGCTATCGTAATCTCTGTCTCATCTTTAACACCAAACATTTCTTTTGCCTCTTTAATTGCCTCATCTTTAGTAACTTTCTCGCCATTTAAATATTTATAGTCATGGTTTTCTTTTGATGTTCCAGTTAAGCTTGGACCAAAGTTCCCTTCAGAATAGCCACTAACTGTTTTTTCAACTGTCTCAAAACCATCAATAATCGTATTGTCTGCCTGCTGATCGTTTGTAGCTAAAGCTAGTTGAACATCCATCCAGCGTAAATTTTCTTCTAAGACGATATGTTGTACTTTTCGTAATTCTTTTTCTATGTCAGCAGATTGTTCATACAATGATTTTAGTGTATCTATATCCTCGTCTGATAGCGGATCATTTTCTAAATCTCTCACTGCAGTTCGATAGGAAAACTTACCAATTTCCGATAAAAACTCTTCGGTCTTGTTAAATGGTAGTAAGGCTAGTGGTAACTGTCCAACATCTGAATGAGCTTCAGATGTTAACCTCCATATTTCGATAAGTTGTGGCGATAGTTGTTCTTTTGTATTCATTGCCAATGTCGTTCCGATTTTGTCATGAAGTAAATCCATATGATAGGATAAATCATGAAATGACCGTTGGTAGTTATTTTCTGCTTGCACTAAAATAGCATTCTTTTCTTGATGTTCTTGATAACCCCATATACCTGTTGCTGTAACACCTACTGCTAACACAGCAATTAATAACCATCTAACCATTATTTATCCACCCTTCCTACATACAAAATACGTGTTTTCCAATTCTTTTAATTTGTGGCCTTCCCCAAATCCAACCAGATGTGGCTGTATCAGGATTAAAATAATAAATAGCTTCACCTGTTGGATCCCAACCATTTAAGGCATCTAAAACCGCTCGTCTTGCTGCATCATCTGGTGTAAGCCAAATTTGCCCATCTGCTACTGCTGTAAATGCTCTTGGTTCAAAAATAACTCCTGAAACTGTATTCGGAAATGTTGGACTTTCAACACGATTTAAGATAACAGCTGCTACTGCAACTTTTCCTTCGTGTGGCTCACCACGTGCCTCCCCATATACAGCATTTGCCATCAGTTGAATATCATTTTGAGAAAATCCATTTGGCACATTAACAGCTGTCGGTTGTGGCGGTGAATTATCAGTTTCAGCTGCTTCATTATTTGCTCCTTCGTCTTGCGTTGGTTGTTGTTTTGGTTGTTGTTTTGGTTGTTGTTGTTGCTGTTGTTTTTGGTTCTGTTGTTTTTGGTTCTGTTGATTACCTTGATTTTTTCCTTGTTTAACTTGATTTTCCTTTGGCGTACCACCATAGTAAGTAAAATCATTACCAGCATTTAATTGCTGTTTTATAAATTGTTGATCATATTGACTTGCTTTCTGTAACTTTTGTTTAGTAGTAGAACCTGCAAGTCCATCTATATCCAAACCAAATTCATACTGAAAGTTTCTTAGAGCCCAATAAGTTCCCCATCCAAACACACCGTCAATTTTACCGTTATAAAAACCTAGGTATTGCAATCTAGCTTGCAACTCAATAACATCTTCACCAACAGCACCTTGTTGAATTACTTGTTGACTAAATGCTTCGACTGGCTTGATATTTTGTGTCGCAGTAATACTTGTAACAGTGACTATTGCTAGTATCGTAAGTATCATCTTTCTTTTGATGTTCATAGGCCTTTTCCTCCTAGAGCTGTTTTTGCATGATGTATTATGTGTCTATTTTTTGATTGAAACTGTTTTTTATACATACGGATATTATTAAACAATCATAAAAGGAATTTAAAACAAAAAAATCCACTGCTTTATTAAGCAATGAATTTATTAAATGTTAATCGAATAGTTTAAAATTGTTTTTAACTATTCGATTCGAGAATATGGCTATTACTGCACCTTCGATTTATTCAAGACATATATCATATATTCCTGCTCCGCTAGTTTATGCTGATTGGCTTTTTTAACTTTCCTTAAACCATTTGCCCACAAAAAAATCATAAAAGGGATTAAAACATACATCCAATTACTTTTAATTGATTCTAATATAAAATCATATATTCCATGGAGTAATACTGGAAAGAATAATGCCAGGATGATGTTTAAATTAGAACCCGATTTACTATATCTTGCCTTACCCAAATAATAACCCATAATAACACCAAATAATGCATGCGATGATACCGGAAAGAGCGCACGACTAAAAGCTAGTTCGACTCCATGTCCTACTAAATACAATATATTTTCAACTGTAGCAAATCCTAAACTAATGGAAACACTATACGTAATGCCATCATATAAGGAATTGAATTCTGTATATTTATAAACAGTATATAAAAATATAAACCATTTAAAGAACTCTTCTAGGAGTCCACTTAAAATAAATGAACGAATATATGGCGTTTGACCGATACCTTCCTCTATAAATGCATACTGAATAAACATAATTGGAAACACTAATAAAGCTCCGTAAATAAATGTTTTTAACACAGAGGTAATTGGTTCTGAATTGAATCTATCTTTCAAATAAAAAAATGACATTAATGCAAGTGTCGGTGCAATCCCTGCAGAAAGGATAGCAAACATAACGACACCCTCTTTCATTTATTTTATTTTAATCGTATCATGAAGTATGAATAAAGAAAATACTTGAAATGAAGTTGGTGTGTTCGTTATGAAAAATATTCTAGTTATTCATACAGGTGGAACGATTTCTATGGAGGAAGATTTGACAACAGGTGCTGTTACAACTGCTAATACACATCCCTTACATAATATGACTGCTATGATTCGGGAAATTGCAAATATAGAGGAAGAGATATTATTCAATTTACCTTCCCCTCATATTACACCTAGCCATATGTTGGAACTAGCAAAAAAGATAAACAATAAAATAAGCACCCATCATATAGATGGTATTGTTGTAACACATGGTACAGATACACTAGAAGAGACAGCGTATTTTCTCGATCTTTTTCTAGCTACTCAAATACCTGTTGTTATAACTGGTGCGATGCGGTCCAGTAATGAACTAGGCTCAGATGGTCCCTATAATTTAATGAGTTCTATCCGAGTAGCTATATGTGATGAAGCAACAGATAAAGGTGTTCTTGTGGTAATGAATGATGAAATCCATACAGCCAAGTATGTTACTAAGACTTCCACAAGTAATGTAGCAACATTCCAAAGTCCTCAATTTGGTCCGATTGGCGTCATTACAAAACAAGCGGTAAATTTCTATCAAAAACTTATTACAAATGAATCCTACCCTATTAAAAATATTACTAAAAACGTTGCGCTTATAAAAGCATATGCGGGAATGGATGGTAGTCTAATCCGAGCAATTCAGCAATCAAATGTTGATGGATTAGTAATCGAAGGTTTTGGTCAAGGAAACATTCCACCGGAAGTTATTGTGTCCATTAAAGATTTCATTGCTGACAATAAACCTG
The DNA here is from genome assembly GCF_030282825.1 of Aquibacillus rhizosphaerae. Classification (GTDB taxonomy): domain Bacteria; phylum Bacillota; class Bacilli; order Bacillales; family Amphibacillaceae; genus Aquibacillus_C; species Aquibacillus_C rhizosphaerae. The sequence continues at coordinate 81,030 of NZ_JASTZU010000034.1, read as the reverse complement.
TAGTTTTAGTTTCTAGATGTTTTAAGGGAACGGTTCAAGCCACCTATGCCTATACGGGTGGTGGTAGGCATCTGAAAGATTTAGGTGTGATATTCGCAAACGGCTTAACAGGACAAAAAGCAAGAATAAAATTGCTAATAGCTCTTGAAATTACAGCTATTTCTTCAGAGTTGAACTCAATCTTTGAAATATAAAATAGAAACAAACCTTATTATTTAAATCTCATAAAAAAAGCTCAGTGTAGTGTCTTGGGCCACAAAGATGATTGACTGGAATTCGACGTAGTACATGTTAATTGTAGTTATTCAGAGGATAAACTAAATCTCTAATTCCTGATAAACAAAATAAAAGCAACCTCACCTGTCTACAAATAGGACAGGGAGGTTACTTTTATTGGTTAGCTATTTTATTTGCAATCAATTCACCATGAAAACGGCCATTTTCTATAAAGATCTCATTATTATTATAACCTGCTGCTATAACACCTGATATAAAAATCCCTTCAACATTAGATTCCATTGTTTCATCGTTAAAAACAGGTCTTCCTGTCACTTCATCAATTTCTATGCCCATGTCAGTTAAAAAGTGTTGGTCTGGTTGATATCCAGTCATTGCAAAGACAAAGTCATTTTTTATACTTTTTTCTACACCTGCGACTTCATAATAAACGTCCGTTTCAGTAATCTTTTTGATGCAACTATTAAATTCCATTTGAACCACCCCTTTTCGAACTAATGCTTCGAATTCAGGCAAAATCCATGGTTTAACGCTTGAGGAATAGTCTAATCCCCTATATAAAACAGTAATCCGGGCACCCGCATTATGTAGTTCAAGTGTAGCATCGACTGCGGAGTTTTTACCACCAATTACTACCACGTCTTTATCATAAAATGGATGTGCTTCTTTGAAATAATGACTCACCTTGTTTAATTCCTCACCTTTAATCCCCAAATAATTAGGTTGGTCATAATAGCCGGTGGATACTACTACATTACTCGCTTCATAATCATTCTCCACACCTTTATTGTTTATCGTATGGACAATAAAGGTTTCTTTCAGTTTCTTAACAGACAACACACGTTCAAAACTATTAATTCGCAATGACATTCTCTTCGCAACCGTACGATAATACGCTAGAGCCTGATTTCTAACAGGCTTTTTCTTTTCTGTTATAAAGGGAATTTCACCAATTTCTAACCGATCACTTGAACTAAAAAAGGTTTGATGTGTTGGATAATTATAAATGGAATTAACTACATTACCTTTTTCAATAAGTAAAGGGGTTACGCCTCGTTTTTGTAATTCAATAGCAGTTGACAGGCCACAAGGGCCTGCTCCTACTATAATTGTATGTTCCCTATTCACTATACCAACCTCTCCTTCCACACCTATATATAGACTACTATAATAAAGACATAATAAATAAGCCACTTATAAACATTATGACAAAAAACAAAACACTTATTATACAAACTAATAAGTGTTTATCCATTCTAACTAGATCCATCCACGGAAACGAGCGGCTTCTGCCATCTTTCTAACGCCTACCATATAAGCAGCAAGTCTCATATCAATTTTCCTTACTTCCGCAGTATTATAAACAGCATTAAATGCTTTTACCATAACCTTATATAACTTCTCTTCAACCTCTTCTTCTGACCAATAGTAACCTTGATTATTTTGAACCCATTCAAAATAAGAAACAGTTACCCCACCAGCAGATGCAAGTACATCAGGTACGAGTAAGATGTCTCGATCAGACAAAATTTTAGTTGCTTCTAAAGTTGTAGGTCCATTTGCGGCTTCAACAATAATGGATGCCTTAATTTTATGGGCATTTTCTTCCGTAATTTGATTCTCTACCGCTGCTGGTACAAGGATATCACAATCTAATTCAAGTAATTCTTCATTTGTAATACTATCATTAAATAACTTTGTTACTGTACCGAAGCTATCTCTTCTGTCTAGTAAATAGTCAATATCTAATCCATCTGGATCGTGCAAACCACCATAGGCATCAGATATACCTATAACTTTGGCACCTGCATCATGTAAAAATTTAGCTAAGAAACTTCCTGCATTACCGAAACCTTGGATTACAACCCTAGCACCGTTAACACTGATGCCTTTCTTCTTTACAGCTTCATCAATACATATCGTTACACCTTTTGCAGTTGCAGACTCACGTCCATGTGACCCTCCAAGAACTAGTGGTTTACCAGTTATAAAACCAGGATTATTAAATTCATCTATTCTACTGTACTCATCCATCATCCATGCCATTATTTGAGGGTTAGTAAACACATCTGGTGCTGGAATATCTTTAGTTGGACCAACAATTTGACTTATTGCTCGCACATATCCTCGACTAATTCCTTCAAGTTCTCTGAAAGACATTTCTCTAGGATCACATACGATTCCACCTTTTCCACCGCCGTATGGTAAATCTACAATTCCTGCTTTCAAACTCATCCATATAGATAGAGCTTTTACTTCTTTTTCACTAACTCCAGGGTGGAAGCGCACACCACCTTTTGTTGGACCAACAGCATCATTATGCTGTGCACGATAACCAGTGAATATTTTTATAGAATCATCATCCATACGTACTGGAATCCTTACAGTCATCATACGAATTGGCTCTTTGAGCAATTCGAAAACTTCATCAGGGTAACCCAATTTTTCTAGGGCAAGTTGAACGATTGTTTGTGTTGACTTTAGCACATCTAATTTATCATTTTGTCCATTTGGAGAATCTGATGCTTTATCGGCTACCATGAACCTACCTCCTAAAATAAGTAAAACTTCATTCAGTTAATCAATTAATTATTATCTTTCTTTATTGTTCCTTTAGTACAGAAATTTAACAGAATTTAAATACTCTCAAATAATCTTAAATAAATCAACAACTTAGTCTAAAAAAACAGAACAAGTCAAAGTTGTTTAATCGATATTTCACACAATAGTATACACTTTACAAGCGATTATGCAATAAAATAATGCTTATATAAGTAATCTTTGGTGATTTTAACCAATATTTCAAAATCATAAACCAACAAGATATAAAACTATTTTTGTAGGGCAGGTGTCCATGCGCATTTCTTTAATTATAAAAATGTTAAAATAGAGGTTGACTCATACCGTGAGCCAACCTCTTTTCTATTCATTCATTTTGTTAAGCCTTAAACAACTTAGATACTTGATCGATTGCATCTCGCTCAAATATCTTTTTGCCATACTCATCTAATCTATAGGAGGTAATTATACTGGCAGATGAAAATTCAGATAAAATTGCTATAATATGTTCACGATTTTTTTCTTTTACATCATTGTCATACAATCGCACATAGTACTTATTGTCAAAGTGATAAACAGTACCGCCACTAAGACCTATATGATTAAGCCGAGCACAAACTTGGATAATGTGTTCAAAATCTTCGAAATAGAAAATTAGTTCTCGACTTTCATCCAATGTAACTTTCATTTCCACATAATCATCATCATATTCAATATCATCATTGTCATTTTGCGTAACAATGACAAACATTCCTTGCGCTTGTAATAAGTGAACTTGTACAAGCAGTAACCCTTCTAATTCAATTCCCAATTCATCACTAGCTTCGTACATCATATCGTGAAATAAAGCATGTACTCTAGGCAAATCGTGCCAAAGATCATCTTTGGTTAAACCTCTTTCAATTAAATCATCAAATGTCAAAAATATCTTAAATTGATTTATTGAAAGTCTTTCTAACCGCATATAAACTACCCCCTTCAATTTGCCTATCTATGTTATATTATATGTTTTTTTGTGAAGTATTGGAACTTTAACAATCATCTTTTTGTTATTGTACTCTTATAACATGACACTCTGCCTTTGTTCCTAGCCGAAAAGGAAGCATGGTATAACCATATCCCTCACTTATTAATATTGGTGTGTTATGATGAAGTTTATTTCCACCTCTTGTGTAAAACCCAAAACCAAACAATCTTATTTGCCCCCCATGGGTATGTCCACTCAGAGCCAAGTCAATCACATTTGTTTCCTCTTCATTCAATTCAAAAAATAAGCTAGGGTCATGTGTTAAAAAAATATTCACATCACCAATTGATTGACTCATGGCTAACTCATAATCCGGCTCTCCCATATGGCAACAATCAATACCTACTAAATTGATTTTTTGGTGATAATGTCTAACAATTTCTGCTTGATTTCTTAAAATAATGACGTTTTGTTGTATAAGCATTTCTTTAAAATCAATCAAATTCACTTCATAATCATTATTTCCCCAAATGAAATATATTGGTGCATGTAATGTATGTAACCTCTTTATGTTTTGTTTAACTCTTTTCATTGATACGCCTTTTTCAATAAGGTCTCCACCAATGATTGTGATATCAATATCTTCCATTATTTTATCTATTGTTTTCTGTTTTATAATTCTCCGATGTGTATCAGAAATGAAAAATAGCTTTAAGGGTTTATTATTTGGTATTTTATTGATATTAATTTCTCTCATATCAATAACGTCATGATGTGCTTTAAAATACATATAGCCAATGAAACCAATAGCTAATAATCCTACTACGGTTAATAACTCCAAAAAATTTCTCCCTTTCTTATAACATACATGTAAAAAAATTAAAACACGTAAAAGAATCGTACCACAAAATTATCTAACATCAAAACTACAAACTCGAGTCATATCATTTTTAAGTTTCAGGAGAAATAATAAGCTTATAGTAGATATATTAAAAAAAATCGATAATATTAATTATTTATTAAAATCATCAAAATAAAACCTTTCATCGCTTAAAGTTTTTGACTATACAGCAAAATTCATATTTGTAAAAAAACACCCAATATAAGAGATTTATATGAATGGGTGTCTTTTCTTATTAAGAGTAAGTGTACCTTTTTGACGGAATCATCACAAGAATTATTTTCTATTTTTTAAGATAGACTCTTTTGTTAAACATTGTTGCTTTATACCTGTCAAACTTGATATAAAGTCCGTAATAGAACACTGGCATTGCTCCTCAAGCGAAATTGGCTCCCTTTCCGCAGGCACGGCTTTAGCTAACTCAGAATAAAACCGATTCTGAGTGTACCTTTAGCTCGTGGGACTGCGATTACTCGTCCCAGCGAAAACATTTGCTGTTCCTGCAGGAGTGTCGACAATTTAACTTGATCCACTGAAAACAGCATCTATAAATAATCTTTCTTATGATAGTTAAGTTTTTTAATACGTACTATTTCATGGAAAAAAAACCAACTACCTCTCACTTGAAAAGAAAACTATACGAAGCGTAAGGAAAATGCGAGACTCCAGTGGGAAAGGAACAGTCTGAAGGCCCCGCAGTGAGCGTTCTTTGCGAGCGAGGAGACTGAAGCGTTCCCCACGGAAAGCGAGTGCTTTTCCGCAGCGGCGTATTTCCATTCACCTTGTAAGAGATAAAAGAAAATGATAATTAAGTTATTGCGCACTTTATATTTTATCTGAACTTAATTAAGTTGGTTATGTAAGTATCTGCACTTTTCTTTTATCCTTCTTCTTTAATATCCAATACTCTAAACCCTGAATTCTCTAACTTTTTTGCAAGTTTATCAATTTTCACACCTTGATCTATTTTCAAAACAATTCTTCTTGCTAGTTTATCCGTTTCATCAAAAGTGGTTATCGATATAATATTCACATGAAACTGTTTCATGATATCGGACAATCTCGAAAACCTACCTGAAGATTCTTCAGATGTGAAGGCGATTCTTATTCCTTTCCTTTTTGTACCAAAAGCACTTTCAAATTGTTCTAACACATCAAATCGACTTACTATTCCCAAGAATTTTCTGTTCGCGTCTGCTACAGCTAAGATGGGATAATCCTTAAACGTAGTAAAAGTTCTTTCAAACACTTCATCTTCACCAATAAATAAATCATGATTCGTTGTAATTTCATTAACTTTCCTACTATCAAGAAATTCATCTTGACTTTGATTACTGTAAAAAAACGCTCGGAAAATACTTTGTTTCGAGACCATCCCTTTAAATAAATTGTTATCAACTACTGGCATTGCCTGAAAATTCTCTTTTTCCATAACTTCAATAACTGATCTTAATGTGTCAGTTGGTGAAGCTACAAAACATTGATAACTTGGCTTCATGGTACTTCTAACAAACATGCATTCATCCCTCCTATGAACAATCGAAAACGCCTTAAGCATCTACAAATATAATTCTCTCTATTTAATGCAAATAATGTTTAACCTTATTCTACTTTAAATTCTACACATTATGAATCTTTTCCTGCAGGTAAAGTTTCAAAGATAAAATAAACTACAAAAAGAAAGTGTATGCATGAGACAAGCTATTATTTTATAAAATCAAGTGTATGCATGGAATAAGAGAGGAGGTTTGCTGTTGTCACATACAAATACAAAATATTATTACCCATATATTAGTCCGTATGATCCTTGCAATCCAATAGTTAAAAAGAGTTACCCTACCCCACCTCAATTATATTTAGGTTTCCAACCACCTAATCTACCACAATTCGAAACAGCTAAAGAAGCATTATATAGTGGAACATTATGGCCTATTTTGTATGACAAGTATAAAAAGCATGATTAAACATGCTAAGACTTTTAGAAAATCGATTAAAAATAATCAAATTAAAACGAGTTATGAGGTGATTAATAATGACAACTCCTAGCCCAATGCCACCTGAATATTATGAATTGCTTGATGAAATTCAGGCAATTGATTTTGTAATTGTTGAACTTAATCTTTATTTGGATACCCACCCTCAAGATTATGATGCGATTCAGCAATTTAACAATTCCACTTTTCAAAGTAAGAAATTGAAAAAAGAATTTGAAAAACAATTTGGTCCTTTAATGCATTTTGGAAGAAGTTACTCGACCTATCCCTGGCAATGGGATGACCAGCCTTGGCCTTGGCAAGTGTAGAAAGGAGATAATAGTGTGTGGTATTATGAAAAAAAATTACAATATCCCGTTAAGGTTAGAGAGTGTAATCCTCGACTAGCCAAATATTTAATCGAACAATACGGTGGGGCTGATGGAGAACTTTCGGCCGCATTACGTTATTTAAACCAGCGCTATACGATTCCTTCTAAAGTAGTAGGTCTTTTAAATGATATTGGAACTGAAGAATTCGCACACCTTGAGATGATAGCAACAATGATCTATAAACTTACAAAAGATGCCACACCAGAAATGCTTAAAGAAGCAGGATTAGCTCCCCACTATGTAAACCATGATAGCGCGCTTTTTTACCATAATTCAGCTGGTAATCCCTGGACAGCGGAATACATTCAAGCAAAGGGGGATCCGATTGCAGACATTTACGAAGATATTGCTGCTGAAGAAAAAGCAAGAGCTACCTATCAGTGGATTATTAATGTTTCTGATGATCCAGAATTAAATGATAGCTTAAAGTTTTTAAGAGAAAGAGAGATTGTCCATTCACAAAGGTTTAGAGAAGCTGCTGAGATTTTAAAAGATGAACGCGATAAGAAAATAATATTTTGATTTAGGAAGTAGGGCTAGAGTAAATCTAGCCCTACTTCCTATTTCTCATCAGGAATAACAAGTGATTGACCTATACGAATATTTCTATCTTTTAAATCATTCTCTTTAACAATTAATTCTATTCCAGATTCACTTCCATAGTAATTCATCGCTATAGACTTCAGTGTATCCCCTGCCTTAACTTCATAGTATTCTATATCATTATCAAAGGATTCCTGTTGTTTAATAGTTTCCGTATCAACTTCTTCTTCAACTTGACTACTAACAGCCTCAAGAGTTTTTTGTTTCTGTGATCCTATTTTAACCAATTCTCCCGCTATAGTTGTATCTGAAACGTTTGGTGTAGACGATGAAAATATTTCTTTATTCCCCCAAAAGGTAAACGTTAATACTAATCCTACTATAAGAAGGAATAAGACAAATAAAAATCGGATTAATGGAAAACTAATCTTCCACTTCGTTTTTGTTTTATTATTGGCATGAGTCTGACTTCTTGGCGGAAGATTTAATACGTTCACATGTTCATCAGATTCCATTTCTTCATTTAAAGAACTTGATGTATTTGGTTCGCTCTCACTTGAATCATTTATTTGGTTCATCATGTTTCTTAAGTCATAAGCCTGATCTTTAAATTTATCCTCTGACATTGGAATCTCCTTTACTTCGAAATCGTATAATTAATGCTAAAGTAAAATCAATAATAAAATGGGCTATAATGGTAACAAAAAGATTATGTGTTACCTCAAACATATATCCCAAATAAAAACTAAGTACAACAATCGAGCATAATAAGATTGGCTTGGACAAATACCTTATATGAATTAAAGCGAATAATAAGCTTGCTGGTATATACCCAAATGACGTTTGTACAACACCTCGAAATAAAACCTCTTCAGATATAGAAACCAAAAGCGCTATAACAAAGATTTCAACAAAGCTGCAATTTTTAAATAGTTTCTCGTTAATCCCCCCATCATCAAGATAGCTTTTTGGGAGTAGTGTCATTAATAACAGGTCAACTAAAACTACGATAAATCCTGGAATCACACCATAATATAGCCATTGAGATGAATTAATTTCAAACAATTTAACCCAGTCGGTAATCGATTCAAAAACAATGAAGCTAAATACAATTCCTACTACTAAAATGAGGAGTTGAGATAAATAGACTTGTTGTTTTAACTGATTACTGGACATGCGCTTAATCAGCTCAGCTTGTTTGTTTTTCATTTTCATCCCCTTGTAACAATAACAGCTTCAATTCATCTACCCAATTTCCTGAAGAATTCTTACTTTCGACTAAACGTGGATTCCATTTAGTAAAAGAAAAATCACATCGATCGCAACACATATACTTTGGAGGACTTACCGAATATTGAAAGGGTGCAAATAATTGAATTCTTCTACATTTGTTGCTATTTAACCAATCTAATAATTGTGATAATTTTTCTAACTTTAATTCATTTCGTTGTGAGATTACCCTTTGTACATTTTTTAAAACAGACTTCCATTCTGCATAGACTTTCGTCAATATTCGACTTTCTTTTATCATACCATGATTTTCAAAATGATACTTTAAAAATCTCCATTGTGTTTTACTTAATTGAAACCTTAGTTGCATATCGTCTTCATCTATCAAAGTTATACCTTTTTCTTGGGATAAAAAAATAACATAATCTACAAGCAATCCCACTTGTTCAATTGCTGGTAATTCAGTTTCTATTAAACGCCTTGGCAATACATCTTCATTAGGTGTTGCAAGGACCAGACTAACGCTTGATTCTCCATCCCTTCCTGCTCTACCTACTTCCTGAATAAATGACTCGATTTGTGTAGGGAGGTGGAAATGAACGACAAGTCTAACATTTTTTTTATTTATTCCCATCCCAAAGGCGCTTGTACAACAAATGATATCTAATTGCTCATTCATAAACTGTTGTTGTATTAATATACGATCCGTTTGATCCATTCCTCCATGGTAAAATGCAATATTCCGATTAGGGAGATCTATCCTTAATAGTTCTGCTACTTGTTCAGCCGATTTCCTACTAGAAAAGTAAATCATCGTTGGTATTGAAAACTCTTGTAATACTTCTTTTAATAATGCTACTTTTTTGTTTTCATTTTCTACATGTTGAACAACAAAGGCAATATTATCTCTATCCATCGGATAGATATGTTTATTCATCGATGGGCACTTAAGTTGAAAAATAATATCTTTTTGAACTTCTGGTGTCGCGGTTGCACTTAATGCTAATACTGGAGGGTTTTTCAGTTTTGTAATTACTGTATCTAACTTTAAGTAATCAGGTCTAAATTCATGCCCCCACTGTGATATACAGTGTGCTTCATCAATTACAAATAATGCAACTTTCAATCTAGACAACTGCTTCATAAATTGACTGTTTTGTAGCATTTCTGGAGAGGCATAAATAAGTTTATATTTATCTATTTGCTGGTATGCTTGATGCTTTTGGGAATAATCCAAAAAACTATTGATAGCTATTACCTGTTTAAAACCTGAAGCTTTTAACTGTTTAACTTGATCAATCATTAAGGAAATTAACGGTGAAACTACTACAACAACCCCATCAAGGATACGTGCAGGTAGTTGGTAACATAATGATTTACCGGAACCTGTAGGTAATATTCCTAGAACACTTTTTCCTTTTAAAATATCATTTATGATTTCTTTTTGCCCTGTTCTAAACGTAGGATGACCCATATATTCCTTCATATAACTTTCTAATTTGTCATTCATTTAAAGGACTCCTTTACGGCTAGCGATTTATAGCCAAAACAAGACGAATTTGAAAATAACTATATTTATCATTTAAACTAGTTTTAATTTTTTTTAAGCGTTTTGAATTAACGGTTTCTACTGCAACAACAATCTCTTTTTCTTCATGTTCACTAAGAAATGGGCGAATTGAAAATTTATCATCAATATAAGCAATCTCTACAACATGATCCTCGATTGTACTTACTTTTAACCGGCGATTTTTTGAAATCTGATCTATACTATAGCCACGAATCAGTAGTTGGTATGTTTGGGCAGCGGTATCTGTAATGAAATAGGTATCATTCAAGCCTTTAAGGAAGATAGACAGATAATTATATGTTGAGTTATCCTGTAATAAATCATTTAATAGCTTATGATTTATTAAAACAAGATTTAATTCTACATCTGTTTTTGTCATGTCATATTTTATAGCTAACTGATTTTTACTTAAACCTATTTTTTCATATCCAGTAAGTCGGTGAACAAATAACGATGCTTCCTTATCTGTCAAACCATTTAAAAATAACAACAATTCATTATAGAGGCCACTTAATAAGTGTTCCAATTGGTTTCTGTGAATGAAATAGGTTTGTTTCACCCATTGTTGAACTTGTTTATTATCAGTTATTGCTATAAAAGTAGAATTATTTAATTTTCGATTCGTTATTGTTTGTATTAATAATTGCATTCTTAATTGAAAATTTTCACTAATTCTATCGTAATTCAACCCATTAAAATCTTTCAACTGAAAATCCTCTTGGTTTCGTTCGTAATATGAACGGCCTTTAGATGAAATAGTTGCTAGTCCATCATTATCAATGGAAAATAATCCTTCTGTGACTAGTTCTTCTATATGCGTGTCAAACTCTTTTCTATTTAATGATTTTAAAATTCCAAAATAACTTGTTAGTTTATAAAGATACACATCTTGTAGTGTTTGAGAGGATCTTTTTCCAATAATAAGATGGTAGATGGATGTTACACTTCTTTCTGCCCTTAATTTAATCATACATTCTAGAATTATCAATGAGAACACAAAACTATCCCCTTTTTCTCATAATGTTTCTAACAAAATATACTATAATAGTAAATGGAATGATTGAAAAGCATATCCAACAGCTTTACAATAGAAATAAGTTTTATCTAAACAACTACGGTAGTTGAGATTCTTTAAATATCATTATTAGGGCAAACAAGCACGACCCAAAGGACGTATATAAGATCTAACGAAGCACTAATAGGTAGGCTGATTTTTGGTCACCTTAGGAACAATGATTACTAATAAGAGACTTATTGAAGTTTCATTCTATAGGAGGGTACAGATGTCTAAATTTACAATTGTTGATAAAGAAACATGTATAGCCTGTGGAGCTTGTGGTGCAACTGCACCTGACATATTTGATTATGACGATGAAGGCATTGCTTTTGTTTTGCTTGATAACAATGAAGGAACAACTGACATTCCAACTATTTTAGAAGATGATATGTATGATGCCTATGAAGGTTGTCCTACAGATTCGATAAAAATAGCAGAGAAACCGTTTCAAGGTTCTCCAGTAAAGTGTAAATAATCTTTTAAATAAATTAACTCCTCTCCTAAGGAGGGGATATGAGTTAAGCTAGTTATAATTTCATTTAATTTTCCTTCTAACTAAATTTTCACCAATGCAACTATACATCCTGTTTTTAAGCTATCTAAAATTCTAAAGTGTTGAGTATAAAACTATCCACTTCCACCCAATTTTTCCTCCCATTGTTTTATCCTTTGATCCTCCGAGATTGCTATGTGAGATGTTTTCAATAACTTCTAATCTCCCACCTAACACATTTCTAGGAACATCACTATTTCTAAAAAGCAAGTAAACCGCGACTACTGTTGTCCAATTTCCGTTGATCGATCTTTTTCCATTTGAACTAATGTTTTTTTGATATACCTAATCATTCGATTTTGTGTGTAACCTCTTTCCATTCAAATAAACTTCAATTTTTGAGGAAATTGTATTGATTACAGTTTGTTGATTCCTATAATCATTCCTATTTGTTTTTTAATAAAAATCTAAATAATTGAATACTAAAATAGAAAATACACTTATCTGTTATTTTAACATGTTATTGTTTCACTTTCCCAATCCTAGCAATCTCTTCTTTTTTAGTTTGCTAACTCTTCTGTCTCTTTCATCTATAAGAAAGAAGAGAACAAGCTATATTAAAAACCAATCCACTTAAGGATTGGTTTTGTTTGAAATTATTTAATCATCGTATGGGTTCACTGCAATTGGTATTTGGATTGGGGCATCAAATGTATACTCGCCCACATGATCTATAGGAAGTTGAAATTGCACTTCTGTGAATCCATAACTTTTTGCTGTCATTAAAATCGATTCAATCATATTTACTGTTATTTGATTATTTCCGAATTGTTCTGAATCAGTAAATGTGATAGTTAGTTGATTCTCAATCCCTTCTAAAGTATAAGAAGTATCGTTAGGGATAGCAGCTTTTAAATTAAATTCAGGCTCACTTTTCTGCATTTCTGCTAGAGCTTCTTCGATTGTATCAAAGTTTCTATAAGTTGGAACTAATAACTCAGGATGATTATTAGAAAATTGATATACTTTGTAACCAAGTTTTTCTTCATTTATCAAAGGTAACCTATTGTCTTCAACATCAAGCGGTCCAAATTGACTTTCGCTCAACTGATCACTTTCTACTATAATTTCTTCAATCTGTAATGGAGTAAACATCGTGGATAGAACTTTTACAAACATATTTGCAAAAGCGGTCCCTTCTTTTATTTTAAAATCTTCTTTGACCCTTCCTACAACTCGATTCTCTTCTTCTAATAGATCAAATGTGATTCCTTCAAAAGAAATTAATGTTATACCTAACTCATCCTCATTGACATAAAGATCTAATTGATTATAGTAATGTTCTGGTTCTCTATTATTATTTTGTTCAATTAAAGTAACCGGGATTACACTTTGTAGGTTTGGTTCTGTCCCAGCCAAATGAATAATAGTACGATTTAAGTCATCTTCAAACACTAAATGACTAGAAAGAGCAGTGTCCATTAAAGCTGAATCTTCCATTGACCCTTCTGCCTCATTTGCTTGACTAGATTCTGCTTTTTCCTCCGCTATTTCAAATGTGGCTGAATCTGCACTTTCTTCTGTAGCTGTTTCTTGATCACCAGATAAAGATTCATTAGCCATGTCGTTTGAATTAGAGTTTTGAACAATAACTACGACTAAAAATAAAACTGCAATAGATAATAAAGAAGGGACCATCCAGGTTAACCTTACTTTTTTATTAGAACCTGATTGTTTATCATCTAACTCATTTGTAATTTTCGTATATAATTGCTCTTTTGTTTGGTCATCTTGAATTCGAGGCATATCTTTAAGCAGGAATTTTATTTCATCCTCTTCTTTGTTGTGAGTCACCAGAAGCCCCCTCCTCTCTATCCATATCATTTAATAAGGATTTTATTGTTTTCATTGCTCTATGTTGCGTTGTTTTAACTTTACTAATACTCCAGTTTAATGTGCTTGCAGTTTCTTCTATAGAAAAAGATTGAATATATCTTAATATAATCACACTTTTTTGATCTATACTACATTGGTCTAAACAATGATAGACTCTTGCCATTTCATCATTTAGCAACGTGATTTCTTCAGGCAAAGCATCTTCACCTTTTATCAGATGTCCTTTTTCTCCCCAGTCAAAAAAATCCATTATTCGTTTTCTTTTACGTTGTTGTTTTCTAAAAAAGTCAATCGTGACATGCCTAGCAATCGAAAACAACCATGTCTTCTCACTGCTTTCGCCTTTAAACGTTTCATAGGAATGCAGTACTTTAATGTAAACTTCTTGCACTATGTCTTCTGTTTGCTGCTTATCTTTAACCATATAAAAAACAAATTGAAATAAGTCCTTATGATAGTTATCATAAATGTCGTCAAAAGCGGTCCTCATGTTCAGACCCCCCGTTCATTAATAATTGTCGTTATTATGTATCGAAAAGTTACAAACATAGTACATGGTTTCTAATTTCAATTACTAGTTATGTATATCTACTAAGTTGCTCCACTCTATATTATAAGAAAACAAAAAAAATACCAACATTTTTCGTTGGTATTTTGGATCAATCAACAATCCATTGTTTCTTATAGCGGTTAAATATCTTAGAAAGTATAGGGAATAATACAAACATAAATAGACCATTTCCTATTGCATGGTATGTATCAAAAGGTAATCCTGCCAAATAGTAAGGTATAAATTTACCTGACACTGTGAACGTAGCTAAAGATACAATAAAGCCATATAGATACCCACTAAATACTGCAAAAACAATTAGAGGATAAAGTGGGCGTTTTAAGGATAACAATCCTATGCATCCACCTAAACCACCAATTAAGGCCCATGCTACAATTTGCCATATCGTCCAGATTCCCATTCCGAGAATCAAGTTTGACAAATACGTTGTAAGAATAGCTAAAACAATTGCAGCAAAAGGCCCTAGAAAAAAACCACATATGATTATAATTGTAGATACTGGTTGAACATTTGGTAGAAAATTAAACGCAAACCGCCCTACAACTGCTAGTGAAGCTAAGACAGCAATTAAAGTCAGTTTATAGGTGTTCACTTAGATCATTCCATGCCATGCAAATCAAATACAACCTCATCATCAGGACTTAACTCTAATTCATTAGCCCCTAAAGTTGCTGGTTCACCATTAACGTCATACATCCAATACTTCTCTTCACCTTCAGCAGACGTTACGCCCTCAATACCTGTAATAAAACCATCTGTTTCCTCAATTTCGAAGTTTTCTTTTAAAACATCCATTAAAATCGCACCATCTTCAATAGCTATCTCTTCTTCTGCTATTACTTCAGCACCATTATCTTGTGAGATTGTGATAGCGACAGATTCTTCAGTTTCTGTTTCAGCTGTTTGGGTATTTTCTTGATTCGTATTTTCTTGTCCACAACCAACTAGCAAGCCAACCGCTAAAAATAGCGATAATAAACTTACATAAAACTTTTTCATATTAACTATACCTCCGTTATAATGTTGTTGAGAATAATAAGCAAAGAAATAACATTGAAATATGTAATCACATACGTAAGCAATATCCAACTAAAAACTTAATAATTACTTATTTTCCACTAGTGAATCCATGCTTTTTATTATTTGCTAAATAAATAAAAAAACTTATCCTAATTAGGATAAGTTTTCAAGACAGCAAGTTTAAAAAACACAGTTTTCCCTTGTGATTTAATCAATGGCTATCTCAAATGCTCAATCCTCGAAGATTTGACATATAATGATTCTGGCAGGTTTACTGACTTATGCATCATCCTACTTCTGAGTCCTTCCCATATAACTAATTATACAGTGGTTTACTCATTTCGTACGCATTTACAGTTGCGAGGACAGTCCCGGAGTTACACCAGGTTCCCTTTTATTATCTTTAAGAGACCAAAATCGTTACTATTCAATTATCAAAAGTAATTCTATCACAGGCATTTTCTAAAAGGAAGTTTTTGTTTCATAAGTAACAAGATGATTCAACATTATTTAATTTTTTTCGCTAATATTTGGAATTTTAAACGTGAATGTTGTTCCTTCTTCTAGTTTACTATGGACAGTTATCGACCCTTGATGCGCTTCTACGATATTCTTCGCGATTTCCAATCCTAATCCAGTACCCTTTTTTGCTTTAGTTCTTTTTCTTGACTTATCAGCTTTATAAAAACGTTCAAACACGAAAGGTAAATCTTCCTGAGCTATGCCTGAACCATTGTCAATAACACTAAATTGCAGGAAATCCTTCAGCGCACTTACTTTAATTGATACTATACCTTTTTGTTCGGTATGATTAATTGCGTTATCAATTAAATTAGTAAACACTTGTTCAATTCGATCCGGATCAATATATAGATTTTCGACCTTAGTTTCCAAAACCAAATTTAATGTTATATTCTTTTCAGATGCTAGACCTTGGAATTTCCTAATAATCCGCTCTAGATAAAGTTGTACATTGACCGTTTCTTTATTTAATTGTATATGACCAGCTTTCATCCTAGCTAAATCAAGTAATTCGTTTACTAATCTACCAATTCTTAACGATTCATCATGGATAATTTTAGCTAATTCATTTTTATCCTCTTTGCTCTCTGCTATATCGTCTACAATCGCTTCACTATAACCTTGCAACAGTGAGATAGGTGTGCGTAATTCATGAGAAACATTAGCGATGAAATCTTCTCTTAACTTATCTAAACGGCGTTCTTCAGTCATATCCCTAATTACAGCAACTACACCACGGACATACGTTTGGTCATATAATGGTGACATAATTAAAACCCAATTACGTCCTTGGATAAACGTTTCTTTCGATAGCTCTTTTTCTGAAGCAATTACTTCTGCTAATAATTCTTGTAATTCCTCTGGTAATACTTTAGTCTCTTTAGGAGCTAAATTGTGTTCATAATGCCAATCTTGTAAAAACTTTTCTGCTGGTGGATTAGACACAATAATCTCTGCTTTCCTGTTCAGAGTAATAACACCATCTACCATGGAACTAAGAATACTATATAACTGCTCTTTCTCTTGTCTAAGCGCATTAATGTGATATTTCAACTGTCTTCCCATTCGATTAAAAGCCATTGCTAATTCACCAATCTCATCATGTGTTAAGATTGGTACTTTCGTATTAAATTCACCTTTTGCTAACTCAAAAGCTCCTTCTCTCATTTTAATTAGAGGAGATGTTATTCTTGTAGATAGAAAAAATGCAAATATCGTTGTTAAAACAATCGCAATTCCTGCTCCAAGTAATATAATTTGAGTAGTTTGTTTAGTCGTTTCCTGTACAGCAGTTAAAGATTGATAAACATATACTGCACCACTATCATCTTGGATAGCAGTACCAACAATCATAACTTCATTTTCATTTGGAAGTTGTTTTTGCTTTTTTATATCGTTTTTTGTTTCTAGTACTGTAACCAAATCGTCTTGTTTTGTAATCCAATCCGAAGTTATTTCTGGTAAATCATTATCTGTACTGTCAGACACCCAGTGGTCATTATCATCAAAGAAGATAACCACTCTGCTTGTTGGATCCTTGACTCTTTCGACAGTTTCTAGAATTAACTCTCGATCATCATATTGTTCAATCATAACTGTTATTTTAGTTGCTGTTTGCATTAAGTCTTTTTCTGCTTCAACTACATGGAAGTTCTGAAAAAATTCTAATAATAGAAAGGATAGTATAGCTAATACTACTGAAACGAGTAGTAAAAATGTAATCCAAAGCTTACCTACCACACTTCTCCAAAACATCATTCACTAGCTACTTCAAATTTGTAGCCGACACCCCAAACTGTTACGATCATTTTCGCAGCATCTTTTGAAACTTTATTTAATTTTTCACGGAGTCTTTTTACATGTGTATCTACTGTACGCAAATCACCAAAGAATTCATATTTCCAAACTTCTTTTAGCAATTGCTCACGGTCAAAAACTTTGTCAGGTGCCCTTGCAAGAAAATAGAGTAACTCATACTCTTTAGGAGTTAATCCAACTTCTTTGTCATCAGCTAGTACCCTATGCGCATCATTATCAATGAGTAGGTGTGGAAATTCTAACATATCTTTCGTTGTATTATCCGTCTTTACGAACTGTGTAGATGAAGATCTTCTCAATAACGCTTTAACTCTTAATACTACTTCTCTAGGACTAAAAGGTTTAACAATATAATCATCTGTTCCTACTTCAAATCCCTGAATTCGGTTTGCTTCTTCTCCTTTTGCTGTAAGCATAATCACTGGAGTTGTTTTTTGTTCTCTAATTTCTTTACAAACTTCAATCCCATCTTTACCAGGCATCATGATATCAAGAAGAATAACATCATAATCATTTTCTAATGCTAACTCTAATCCCTTCTCACCATCTTCAGCCTCATCAACAATATAGTTTTCTCGCTCTAAATACATTCGAATTAGACGTCTGATTCTTTCTTCATCATCAACAACTAAAATGCTTCCGCTATTTTCCATCCCTTTTACCCCCTATAGGTACATTCTTTTTTACTGAAGTTTGCTAAATTTAAGCATAAGAGTGTAACCCAGCAATTATTAGATTAACCGCAATTAAATTAAACATGATGATAGCAAAACCTATTACAGCTAACCAAGCAGATCTTTCGCCATGCCAACCACGCGATAACCTTAAATGTAGGAACGCAGCATAAAAGAACCATGTGATTAGCGCCCATACTTCTTTAGGGTCCCAACCCCAGTATCTGTTCCAAGCTTCTTGAGCCCAAATCATTGCAAAGATTAGGCCACCTAAAGTGAATACTGGAAATCCTATTGCTACTGCACGATAGGAAACTTCATCTAACAAATCTGATTTTGTTTTTTTCAATAACGGTTGAATCGCTGCTGCAATTCTCTTTCTTAATACTGCACGAGCAATTATATATAAACCTAATCCAGTTATTAAAGACCATAACAAAGTATTAAACTTTCTAGCCGCGTTTACACCTTGCATCCAGCTTGGCACTTCAAATAACGGATTCATTCTTTCGGTTGTTAATAATGTTCCCTCATTTGGACCTGCTAAAGGAGGAAGCTGATAATCTACGGAAGAGATATCTCCTTCAAATGGAAATTCAAACGTAGCGTTATAATTTAATGCATTAAAAGTAGTCGAAATTATAATGAATCCCAAAGTAGCCAAGATAGAATAGATAACAATCTCGAGCCAAGTAGTGCGTTTACTTCTAACAGTTTGATCGATTTCTTTAATTAAATATATTAAACCTGCCGCAAAACTCACGGCCAAAATAGCTTCACCTAATGAGACAGTCGTTACATGGATATAAAGCCAATGGCTTTTTAACGATGGTACTAAAGGAGATATTTCTTTTGGGAACATGCTTGCATATGCAATAATCAATAAAGCTATAGGTAATGCAAAAAGTCCTAGTATATTTAATCGATAAATAAAATATATTATGATAAAGGAAAAAACAAGCATCATACCAAAGAAGGTAGTAAATTCAAATAAATTACTAACTGGCGCATGTCCACTGGCCATCCATCTGGTTATGAAATATCCAGTCTGAGAAATAAACCCAAGAATAGTTAGAGAAATCGCTACCTTACTCGAAAAAGTACTTGTTCCTTCTGTTTTTTTATCTCGTATTGTTCCTGCAAAGAAAAAAGTTGCTATTAAATATAAAATAAAAGCTAAGTATAAAAAATTACCACTTAGCGTTATTAAATCCCCCATTTTTTCACTCCTTCTTAAGACCTGAATACTTATTTATTTTGCTCTTGTTGCTTTTGCAACTCTTGTTCTTCCTGTTCTTGATCAACTACCATATTAATGTTAGTCTTCATAATTGCTTTTTCGATATCTTTTTTGATACCAAACCAGTTTTTATTAGTGTGTGCCGCTAGCCACAAACCATTGTTTTTGGGATGAATCCAAACTCTTCTATGTTGCCAATACATTCCCTGAATAACACCAATCATAAAAATAATGCCGCCTAGTCCTAATATAGGTAAGGTATAATCTTTTCGAACAGTCAAGCCAGTAACGTCTCTTACTTCAAAGTCTTGAAGACCTACTTTATATTGATTTTCTCCACTTGCATCAACGTTTCTACCTATACCAGCAAAACTGACCTCTGGTTCACTACTATCCGGTGGATAAACCAAAAAGACAAAAGCGGGATTTTTAGGATTTTTCGTTTGAGATCTTGGTTCCCCGTCATCGATATAGTAATCAGGAAAATATTGATCAATCATAACTCTAAAACCATTATCTAATTGATATTCTTCAGCCGGGTTGGTTAAATCGACCTTAAAACTAGCTAATTCAGTTTCATCCGCATCATTTGTTTCATGGATGATAAAAGACATAGATTTAAATTCGTTCAATTGATAACTAGTTTGATACAATGCGAAACCATCGAATTTTAGCGCATGATTTACTAAAATACTATCTTCTTTAAACTTTTCAAGTTGCGGTTCTGCCCCTACAACCGTCTCAACATTTCGATAAATAACCGCATTTGTTTGAAAGTTTTTAGCAATTGGCCCACTTTGATTTTCTAAGGCTTCTTTAAATCTAGTGTCTTCTTCACTATCACCATATGTTTCTATAATAAAATCTTTGTTTTCAATAAAATACTCACCATTTGTATCGGGAACGACAACCGTTTCTCCTTCTCGCACCCAAACAAAATCATCTATATACATAAATGGTACAAAACGTAATAAGGCACCGAGTAAAAAGATAATTAACCCTACGTGATTAACATACGGGCCCCATCTTGAGAAACGTCCCTTTTCTGCAAGTACATGTCCATTATCTTCTGTTACTTTATATCGCATTCTCTTAAGGTTACTTATAAAAGTATGCTTGTCCGCATCCGTAACGTCGTCTGTTTTACTATGTAGCCGCTGACGTTGTATAAAGGTAGTATGTCTAGTTGGTTTTTGATTTTTTAATGCTCGGTACAAAGGCACAACACGATCGATACTTGCAATAATAATAGATATACCTATTAAAGCGATTAAAATCATATACCACCATGAACTATACAGTTCATGAAGACCTAGTTGATAATAAATTTGTCCAATTAAACCATATTGATCTTTGTAATGCACTTCCGGTTGTACGTTCTGTGGGATGTACATTTGTTGTGGCAAAATAGTTCCAACAGCTGAAGCAATCAATGTAATGACAATTAAAGTGACTCCTACTTTTACTGACGAAAAAAAGTTCCAAACTCGATCTACCACAGATTTATTGTACGTCATGGAACGGCGCGAACTACCGTCGTAACGCATATTTAGTAATTTCTTTGTTTCTTTTCCTTCCGCTTGTTGTTTTTCAACAAGCGGCTTTCCACATGATTCACATAACTCAGTACCTTCTCGATTAATATGATGACAGGCATCACATTTAATTTCCCTCATTTTAACCCCTCACAATTATTGGTACGTTTCTTAGATTACTCCGGCAGTATTTGTTGTAAATAACCATCAAGTCGTTCTAAAGTTAACGGACCAGAAACTACTTCTACAATTTCCCCATCTGGATTTATAAAATAAGTTGTCGGTAATGGGCCAACATTATATAAATCCATTACTTGCTCCTTGTTATCATGTAAAATTGGAAATGTCAAATTATAATTGTCAACAAAACGGTCAATTACTAATTGTGTTGCATCAACACTTACTGCGACAATTTCTATATCATCCTTATACTTTGGATATAAAGATTGCATGTACGGCATTTCATCTTCACATGGTTTACAATACGTTGCCCAAAAATTCAGCATAATTCCCTTACCTTCTAAATCAGCTAAATTTAGTGTTTCAGCATCTCCATTTAATTGCTTTAATTGAAAAGGTGGAGCTTGATCACCTACACCTAATGATGCTTCATCATTGTTGAAGTTTGATATAAGTGCAAAAATTAATGCTGCTAATAAGGCAAGTAAAATAATGGAGCGAAAGAGAAGCCTTTTTTTCTTCTTATTTCTTTTTTGTTTTTTTGCTTCTTCGACTTTACTCAAATTTCTCACACTCCCTTGCCCATTGTATCACTAAAATCAAGATGTAATTATGAACTTTATTTGACAGTTTTTGTTGCTTCTGTTTTTAGCTGTTTTACTTCATGTGGAGTTAACTCTCTTGATTCACCGGCATTAAGTCCTTCTAGGGTTAAAGAACCGTATCGTTCACGTTTTAATTTATCAACAGGAAAATTAATTGCCTCCATCATTCTTCTAATTTGTCTATTCTTTCCTTGATTTAGAATCAACTGGATAATTGCAGTATTTTTCTTCGTATCTGTTGACAGTATCTTCACGTTTTTCGCCTTTAATTTTTCTCCATCAATCTTAATTCCTTTTCTCAAAGGCGCAAGATCTTCCTTCATAGGAATTCCTTTTATTTTAGCCACATACACTTTTTCAATTTCATGTTTCGGGTGCATGAGCAAATTTGCAAATTCTCCATCATTTGTTAACAGAATTAATCCAGATGTATCATAGTCGAGTCTACCGATAGGGAAAACACGTTGATTCACTTCTGGCAAAAGATCCAAAACAACTTTTCGATTTTTATCATCCTTAACACTAGAAATAACTCCTCTAGGTTTATAAAGCAAAAAATAGATAGGTTGCTCTTTTTCTAATGGAACTCCGTTTACTACTACCTCATCATTTTGCCCAACTTTTGTACCTAACGTTTTTACTATCTTTCCATTCACTTTCACTTTACCTTCTTCAATTAATGTTTCCGCTTTTCTTCGAGATGTAACTCCACTTTGTGCTATGACTTTTTGTAATCTTTCCATTATATCACCAAATTTTTTTAGATTTTTTTAACTCGGAATTAAAAAAGTTACTTATCAACTAAATGCTATTATTCTTAGGTTTCCTCCACAGATTGATTCACACTATTATTTTATAACTAGTAAGGAATCTATACCTATTATTAGACGTTTCTCAAAAAAATGCCCTATAACTCCGTATTTACCGAAAAACATAACAAGAGCGTTAACTAGTCGTTAACGCTTAACTTGCAAAAACAATCGTTACAATAACGATTGAAGCTATTATACCAATAAAATCGGCTATGAGTCCAACTTTTAAAGCATCTCCCATCTTTCTAATACCTACAGCACCAAAATAGACGGTTATTATATATAATGTCGTATCTGTACTACCTTGCATGGTTGATGCTAGTCTTCCGATGAAAGAATCTGGTCCAAATGTTTTAATCAGTTCTGTAGTCATTCCTAAAGCGGCAGTTCCTGATATCGGTCTGATTACAGACAAGGGTACAATTTCAGCAGGGATTCCTAGAGTAGCTAATAATGGAGAAATAAGATTGATCATGGCATCCATCGCCCCAGACCCCCGAAGGATTGCAATGGATACAATCATTCCTAGTAAAAATGGAAGAAGGGAAAAAGCCATTTTGACTCCTTCTTTTCCTCCTTCCACAAAAATTTCATATGTTGGTAACTTCTTCCACGTAGCAATTAGTAAAACCATTAAAATAATACAAGGTATAATCCAAGTACTAATTGTTGTTACAATGCTCATTTAGTTTTTCGCACCCTTCTTAAATAGAATAGCCGATCAACAATAATTGCAGCAGTCGATGTAACTAGGGTGGCCATGATTGTAGTTGCAACAATCTCAGTTGGCGCTATGGAATCGTATTGCATTCTAATAGCAATCACTGTTGTTGGAATCAAAGTTAAACTTGATGTATTTATAACTAAAAAAGTTATCATTGAACGACTAGCTTTATCTGAACCACTTAACCGTTTCATTTCTTCCATAGCTTTAATTCCCATAGGGGTCGCTGCATTTCCTAATCCAAATAAATTAGCGGTAAAGTTTGATAAAATGTAACCCATTGCCGGATCATCTTTTGGAATCTCAGGGAACAACCTAGTAACCAGAGGTTTAAAAAGATTCGTAAGTTTCTTTAATAATCCAGCTTGTTCGGCAACTCGCATTAAACCTAACCAAAATACGAGTACACTAATTAAACCGATAGACAAAGTTACAGCTTCATTTGCACTTTCAAATAATGCTTCATTCACCTTGTCCATCGTTCCATTAAACATCGCATAAACAATGCCTATGATTGCCATACCAGCCCAAATATAATTAACCATTATGAAACCCCAACTATGCGATTAAAGATATTGACTATCTCTTGTAAAAAGCCCTTTTCTTCATTATTTTTCTTTTCTTCTTTTTTATCTGTATAGATTTTAGTCTCCGCAATTTCATTTCCTTCTAAACTGTACACTTTCCTTCCTATTACCTCACTATTTTCAAATGAATTCTGATCTACATATGTGGTAGTATCTAGTTCTTTTTTCTCTTCATTTGTTAACGGGACAATTATTTCATTTCTAAGGTAACCTTCGACTGTATTTTCAGTATTTTTAATTTGATAAGACTCTTTACCTATTTCCTGTATTTTTGTTAGATTAAAATTATCGAATCCCCATTCGAACAGACGCATATGATCTTTCCAATCATCTGAAGCATTTAATGTAACTACAATTAATTCCATACCGTCTTTTTCAGCTGTGGATACAAGCGTTCTCCCTGCTGCTTTCGTATAACCTGTTTTACCACCCGTAGAATATTTATAATACCTAGTAAGTAGTTTGTTTTTGTTTCCCCATGCGTACGTCCTTGTTTCGGATTTATAAGAAGTAGAACCTGTTACTTCTCTGAACTCAGCATTTTCCATTGCATATTTGGTAAGGAGTGCCATATCATACGCTGTGGAATAGTGTTTATCTGAATCTAATCCATGTGGATTATCAAAATGAGAATTACTCATACCTATCCAACGGGCTTTTTCATTCATTAAATGAGCAAACCCCTCAACACTTCCACCCACGTGTTCAGCAATCGCTACTGCAGAATCGTTTCCTGATCTTAACATTAATCCATAAACTAAATCTCTTAATTTCATTTTTTCTCCTTCTTTTAAATAAAGAGAAGATCCTTCCGTATATGCTGCACGGTGACTAGCAGTAACAGTTTCATCCATTTTACCTGATTCAATCGCTATAATTGCAGTCATTATTTTGGTAATACTTGCAATCAACTGTGCTTGATTCGCTTGTTTTTCATAAAGTACACGTCCAGTTGATTGTTCAATAAGAACAGCATTATTTGCAGATATACTAGGTTTTGCAAATAAATGAATCGGAAATGCAAAAAGTAACAAGTTGACTAAGCTAATAAGAATAAATAGACGCTTCACTTTGGTTCCTCCCAACCTTACCTATGTCTGTACAATTTTATGCAAAAAGGACGGGCTTATGATTGTAAAATAAAAATAATATGTATTGCACATATTATTCCTACAAATAAAAAAAGTCCCTTATCTCTTAATTAAATAAGCGACAAAGGACTTTTTTTAAATAGCTGTTTTATTATTTATGACAGATAATATATAAAGCCCGCACTAACTATATTCTATACTTTTCTGCAAATTCTTTTGCGTTGAGTGGTAATACTCCGCTTTCCACGGGCACGGCTTCAGTAGGAGTCTACGCATTCTGCCTTCACTTTTAACAGTTTTCCTTTTTTAAAGATAGATAGTTATTAATATTGGGCTATTTTCACTCGAAAGAAAAGTTTACCGAGTGGAGGTAAAATACGACACTCCTATGGGAAAGGAACAGTCTGAAGGCCCCGCAGGGAGCGTTCTTTGCTCGCGAGGAGGCTGAAGCGTTCCCCATGGAAAGGGAGTATTTTTCCGTAGTGCTAGAGACTAACCACTCATGCTTATATAGAATCAAAGAGGTTACGATAAAGTTATTGCAGACTTTATATCAAGTGTGCATATTGAAATACAACAATATTTGCGAAAAGAGCTTTTTAATATAATGGCCAAATTAATTGTTTAGCATTATCAAACCTTTCCTCTACGTGAGACCAATTAACAACATTCCACCAATTATTGATATAAGATGCTCGATCATTCTCGTATTGTAAATAATACGCATGTTCCCATACATCTAAAACTAATAGAGGAACACTATCCCACAAGCTAAACATTTGATGTTTCTCTACAGTTTGAATACCTAATCTACCAGCCCTAGGCTGCCATAAAAGTATAGCCCAGCCAACACCCTCTACGGAAGCGGCAGCTTTGGAAAATAATTGTTGAAAGTTTTTCAACGACCCAAAATCTTTCTTCATTTGACTTAACAAAACATTTCCAGGAGTACCTCCACCTTTAGGAGACATGTTGTTCCAAAATATAGTATGGAGATAATGTCCAGAACCATTAAATGCCTGTTCTCTCAACCAATGCTTAATAAGTTTGGAATCTGGTTTTTTTATATATAACTCTTTTTCTGCATTATTTAGACCATCAACATAAGATTGATGATGTTTCTTATGATGCAACTTCATAATATCTTGTGAAATATAAGGTTCCAAAGCATCATAGGCATAGGGAAGGGGGGGAAGTTGATGTTCACCTGGTTGCAGACTAGTTAATTCATTTCTATCTTTTTCAATAATACTTTTTAACGAGTCTATGAGAGCCTGACTTTTGGTTTGAATGTTATAAATAAATTCATCTGATACATGTTCATTTTCTTCTAATGTATTTTTAATTAACATCTTCCATTTTGTTAAATTAGATAACCAATCATTTATTTCCCCTTTTGAAACTCCTTCACCTGTCCTATTTAATTTACTTTCTATTTCATCGGCCCATGCCAATAATGATTGTAAGTAAATTTTTTTATTATTTTCCACAGTTATCACCTCAAAACATCCTATGTAAAAACTTAAAATTGGGTGATTGAGCTAATGCATATAAATGACATTTAATTATTATCCAAAAAACACTTCAAACAACTCAATTGTTGGATTCGATTTTTGAACTAGCAGGAGTTGTTATTTTACTATTGGAAAGTTTTTAATCCTATCACTTTATTCAATATTTGATTCAATGAAAATCCTAAATCTGCACTAATTGTTTGAAATCTAATATTAAAAGAGATTTTTAAAAAGAGGCTCGGATTCAAATCCAAGCCTCTAGAGTTATTTTTCATGTTTTGAATTTCTCCGAAGTTCTCGGTTACTGATCATTTATCCCCTTCTAAATCCTTAAATCTTTCAAAAAATAAATCAGCTTCATTTTCTACATCAGATTCAGAGATATTTTCAGGCAAAGGTGGTAGCTCATCAATAGATTTTAATCCAAAATAAATCAAGAAATCTTTTGAAGTGCCAAACATAATCGGTCTACCAACCCCCTCTTTTCTTCCTGCTTCTTCGACTAATGATTTAGAAAGAAGCGTTTGAACAGGGCGGTCACTGTTGACCCCCCGTATATCTTCAATTTCCGCTCGTGTAATTGGTTGTTGATATGCAATAATAGCAAGAGTTTCTAAAGCGGCTTGAGATAATCGTGAGGATTGGGGGGATTCCATTAGCCTTTGATAGTAACTAGTATGTTCAGGTTTGGTAGTTAGATGTAAGATTTCATTTGACTGCATCATCGTAATTCCTCTATCAGCGTTTTCATAATCATATTTTAACTCATCGATAATATGATCCACAGTGTTTTTATCTATTTCAAGTAAACGCGCCAGTTGTTTTCTACTGACTCCTTCGTCCCCAGAAACGAACAATAATCCTTCTATAATTGCTTTGTATTCATTTAATTCCACAGTTCATCCTCCATGTTATATACCAATAATTCATCAAAATGCTGTTCCTGTGTACAGTATATCTTCTTAGACTTCATCAATTCCAAAATAGCAATGAAAGTTACAACAATGTGTGATCGAGAGTAATGAGGAAACAATTGTTCAAAAGGTACACCATGTTTCATGCCTTTAATTTGTTCAAGTACCTCATCCATCCTTTGCTGAATAGGGATTTCTGTCCTTTGTATTCTTGTTTCAAGTGGCCGATTCCACTTTTTACGATCAAACACCTTACTCATTGCAGCAATCATATCATAAATTGATATATCACCCCTTACTACAGACTTGTCTGTAGTAAGCTCTTCAAATGCTTTTGGAGGTCTTGTGAATATTTTATTTGAATCGAGCTCCTTTTCTTTTAATTCATTCGCTACCTCTTTATATTTACGATACTCTATCAGTCTTCTCATTAAATCTTCCCTTGGATCTTCCTCAAACATCTCATCTTCTGTTTCAAGTTCTTGGTTAGGTAATAATAACTGACTTTTAATCGCTAATAAGGTAGCTGCCATCACTAGATACTCACTGGCTACATTTAATTCCAGTTGTTGCATCGTATGAATATAAACCATATATTGCTCAGTAATTTGAGAAACAGGAATATCATAGATATCTATTTCATATTGATTAATGAGATGTAATAATAAATCAAGCGGACCTTCAAAAGCATCTATTTTAACTTGGTATGTTTGATACATCTTTTTTGAACATCCTTCCAGTGAGCTTAAGATATAAAAATAATAGATAATAAAATTAAATAATAAAAACGCGAGCCGACAAGTACAACCCTTGATTCGAAAAGTGACTTTCTATGTAGTATTCCTTTATGATCAGGTAAATAAGTAAATACAAGCCTCGGATAGACGCTGGAGCTGGACGGACATGCAACAATAGTCAGTTACCCATATGACACTAAATCTATAATTTCCTACGCAAAAAAAAGCCTTTGTTTTCTAATATAGCAAAGGTAAAGTTATATAGGAAGAATAAATTTATTTCCAAATTTAACTAACTCAACAGAATTAATAAAAAGACAATCTATTTTATGTTGTTATAGTTTCCTTAACAGTATCAATCCGAAAAAAACCAGCTCTATATAAGAGCTGGATTCAAATTAGAATTTACATTTATTTAAAAATCCTTCTGTTAATTCCGTAGCACGTATCTCATATTGATGGCTATACTGTTCTTTAATTCCTTGAATCATTTTTTTCCCTATCCCCACATTTCTATGTGAAGGATTTACCGTAATGTGTTGGATAATTACTTTATCATCTTCATTTATTCTTATACCAACAGCACCTAAAATGTCTTCCTCTTTCCATAAGTAAAGATGCCAATCTGGATTTGATTCATATTCTTTAATGGTGTACTGTAACTTCTTCACTTCTTTTTCATCAGGCATAAAAGATAATAAGCCCATAGCAATTTTTTCGAATGTTTTTTTATAGCGAATTAACATATTAACCCCTCATTAAGAAAATACTTAACAACTAGTAGAAACCACAAATAGCATTAATGACTACTTAACGAAAATTTCTAAATCTTCTTTTATAACCGAGTTTCCATTTACATTACTTGAATGGATTATACACTATTTATGACGTATTTTCTATAATTTGTCAAACATCACTAGTATATCCTAGTTTAGTACAATCAAAAACCAATAAATAAAGCCCCAAATAAAACCAATAGTCAGTAAAACGCTAAAAAGTATCCAATTCTTTTTGTTTTGATTCACAATGCACATTCCTTTAAAAAAATTATTAAATTCAATCCTTTTACTAGCGAACAGTAAGATTTGCTTCCATTCCTTACAGTATAAAATATACTATTTTTTTATTTAATTGTCATTTAAATTCCAATGATAGTTGTAAATTTTTACTTTTTATCCCCTATCAGTTATGAGATTTACTGAGTTAACTAATTAAATAGTTATTTTCACGGGAAAAATATAATTCAAGAAAAAAAGCGAGTCAAATGACTCACTTTTCTTCCACTTTTACTGATTTCATTTCGTCACCTTGCTGAATACGTAATACTGTGTCCAATCCTTCTGTAACTTGTCCAAAAACAGTATGCACCCCATCCAAATGTGGTTGAGGCTCATGTACAAGGAAAAACTGACTTCCACCTGTATCTTTTCCAGCATGTGCCATTGATAGGGAACCTGCTACGTGTTTATGTGGATTTCCTTCTGTTTCACATTTAATTGTATAACCTGGTCCACCCGCTCCAGTACCTGTTGGGTCGCCGCCTTGTGCTACAAAACCCGGAATTACTCTATGGAATACTACTCCATTATAGAAATCACTATTTGCAAGTTTTTCAAAATTTGCTACCGTATTGGGTGCAGCATCTTCAAATAATTCAATAATTATTCTTTCACCATTTTCAAATTCAATCGTTGCTTGTTTCATTATTTTTCCTCCTTTATTAACATGTTAAAAGGTCTCATGTTTACAGTTTCCTAATTTTGCATTCGTAATCAGATCGGGAAGATAAACTCCCCATATCGAATCCTACCATTATTTAATAAGAGATACAATTTTTAAGTTGTTATCTCCCTTTAAATCACTCATAAGACAAATCATTTTTTACAACGTCTTGATATGTTTCCCTTTGGATAACTAACTTATCTTTACCATCTTCCACAAATACTACTGCCGCTTTCGGAAAACGATTGTAGTGACTAGACATCGAATAGCCGTATGCTCCTGTGCTAAAAACGGCTAAATAATCACCGTGATCAACAGAAGGTAAGAGTGCATCCCAAATTAGCATATCACCAGATTCACAACATTTACCGGCAACAGACACTTTCTCTGTTAATGGTTGATCTGCTTTATTTGCTAACACTGCATCATATTTTGCTTGATACAAAGCAGGTCTAATATTGTCAGTCATCCCTCCATCTACAGATATATATCTGCGCACACCAGGGATATCCTTTTTTGAACCTATTGTGTATAATGTTAATCCTGCGTTACCTACAATAGCCCTTCCTGGTTCAATCCATATTTCTGGATAATCCATTTCAGTATCATTTACTTGTTCCTGGATTTCTTTAACAAGAGCCTCCACATAACCATCAAGTGGTAATGGATCGTCTTCATCTGTATAGCGAATACCAAAGCCACCACCCAGATTTAAAACTGCTGGTGAGTATCCATAGTCTCTCTTCCAACTTTTAATCGTTTCAAATAATCTACCAATCGCCATAACAAAGCCGTCAGTTTCAAATATTTGAGAACCGATATGACAGTGGAGGCCTTTTACATTAATTGATTCAATTTCTTTTAGCACCTTAAATGCTTGTTCTGCTTGGCCATTTGATAAATCAAATCCAAATTTAGAATCTTCATTACCTGTCAAAATATAATCATGAGTATGCGCCTCGATACCTGGTGTCACTCTAATTAAAACATCCATTTTAGCATTATAGTTTTCTAGTATTTCTTGCAATAACTCTATTTCATAGAAATTATCAATGACAATACAACCAATTTCATTTTTAACTGCCATTTCAAGCTCTTGATAATTTTTGTTATTTCCATGCAAATGAATCTTTTCTACCGGAAAATTAGCTTGCAATGCTGTGTACAGTTCTCCTTGTGACACAACGTCTAAGCTAAGTTTTTCTTGTTTTGCAACTTGAAGCATCGCCACAGAAGAAAAAGCCTTACTGGCATAAGCAACTTGAGCTTTAACACCATACTTTTCAAATGTATCAACAAATGCACGAGCATTATTTCTAATCTCGTTTACATCGTACACAAATAGAGGTGTACCATACTTATTTGCTAAGTCAACGGTATCTAAACCATTAACTGCTAGATGACCGTTATCATTTATTTTAAAAGGAAACATCGTTACACCTCCGGTAAATTCTAAAAACAAAAATCCCTTATCACCATTATTATTCCTCTGAATGATAATGGTGGAACAAGGGATTTATAATTCTATACTTCCCAATCTTATTTTATAAACATAAAATTAATTTAACACATTCATACCTTCTGTTCAACATATACATTATGGTTGTTTATAATTGTTTCGTGGGTGTACAATACTAGGACGATCTTTCGTTAGAGGTACAGATACACGAAACAATATATGCATAATTGCCTTACCGTTAAATGGAAGAAACGGCCACAAATATGGTGTATTTAAGGATCTAATACAAGATAGAAGTAATATATACAGGGTGAAACCTATAACTAAGCCAGGTACGCCAAAGACAGAAGTAATTATTATTAAAATTACCCTACTGATTTTATTTGCAATACTTAATTCATAGCTAGGGGTAGCAAATGAACCTATCGCGCTCACCGCAACATAAAGAATTACTTCCGCACTAAACATACCCACATCAATAGCAATTTGGCCAATTAAAACAGCAGCTATTAAACCCATTGCAGTTGATAATGGTGTCGGTGTATGAATAGCAGCCATCCTTAAAAATTCAATACCTATATCTGCCATAATAATTTGTACAACTATTGGAATATTCCCTACTTCATTTGGTCCTATGAACTGTAATTCTTTCGGTAAGAGCGAAGGTTCCATTACCATTAAAAGCCAAAATGGCAATAGAAAAATGGAAGCAAAAATACCAATAAAACGAACCCAACGGATAAAGGTACCAACAGCTGGTGACTGACGATATTCCTCCGCATGTTGAACATGATGGAAATAAGTTGTAGGAGTAATAATCATACTTGGTGATGTATCAACCATGATTAATACGTGCCCCTCAAATAAATGATTTGCAGAAACATCGGGTCTTTCCGTATATCTTACAAGCGGAAAAGGATTAAACCCTTGTTTTACAAGGTATTCTTCGACTGTTTTATCAGCCATTGAAAGACCATCAATCTCAATCTTATTTATTTCATCTTTAATTTTTTTAACTAACCCTTCATCTGCAATGTCCTGTATATAAGATATACATATATCAGTTTTGGATCGTTCTCCAACTTGAACAATTTCGTGTCGCAATCTTTCATCTCTTACTCTTCTCCTAGTTAAAGCGGTATTTTGAATAATGTTTTCTGTATAGCCATCTCTTGCGCCACGAACAACCTTTTCCGTGTCAGGTTCTTGAGGACTTCTACCAGGGTAACTTCTTACATCAACAACAAAAGCTTCTTCTTCGCCATCGACAAAGATAACAATAAGACCCGATAACAATTGATCTACCGCTTCATCCATCGTTTTCACTTTCGTTACTTGCTGGTGAACTAGTCTGTTTTCAATAATTTCAGGAATTTTTCTTACATTACTTTCATGGTCATTAATTTCAACTAGCTTTTTCATTAATTCTACGATAATTGCGGTTTCATTCAAACCTGTTAAATAATATAAATGAATATCTTTTTTTAAGATTTTAAAATCTCTAAATCCTACGTCAAAAGAAGTACCAACACCCACTTTTTCTTCAAAGTATCTTTCTGTTTCTTTTATTTTTGCTGAGATGGGTTTCTTCTCTTTAGTTTCTCTCAAGTTAAGCCACCTCTTTCTAAAATAATTTCAATTGCTTTCCTAGTTATGGGAGAACCTTTTTTAATATCATCTTTTCCTTGCATTTTCCCGATATCACCAATTGCTATTATGATTGGAAGATCTAACTGGTCTAATGAATAAACGGTATCTCCGTTAATCCTCCCTATTTCCGGCAATCGAACACCCTGCTTATCGACTCCATACGGAATCAATTCACCATAATGATCAATTGCAAAGGTAAATCTTGACCACTCTGTATTTTTCGTGTGTGCAGCAACTGCAATGACACCGATAATTTCTATTTTGGGATCATCTACTAATTCTAAAAGTATTTTCTCACCTGCTCCAACACCAGGTATTCCAGCATCGTCAATTAAGACGTAAACCGGATCTTTTGACGTATTATAAATAGCATGTTTCACTTCACTTGGTGATACATGTGTTGGATTATCAGATAAGTAAGATAAACTGGTCCCACCAATCTCACCTGCTAAATAATCCAGCGTTTTACGCGCATACTCATCACCATCGGTTATTACAATTACTTTTT
The DNA here is from genome assembly GCF_030282825.1 of Aquibacillus rhizosphaerae. Classification (GTDB taxonomy): domain Bacteria; phylum Bacillota; class Bacilli; order Bacillales; family Amphibacillaceae; genus Aquibacillus_C; species Aquibacillus_C rhizosphaerae. The sequence goes on along the minus strand of NZ_JASTZU010000034.1, from coordinate 47,329 downwards.
TTTGTACTACCATAAATATCTTTCCTTTCAGAAAAGAAAACATAATTACCTTATTCAGTCATCTGCGACATAGATAGTTTGGAAATGGTTTTATCCAACTACTCATTGTTTTAGGTGACAACAAAATTGGTATTATGAAATTGATTAAATTACCTAACAAATACAATCCACTGAAATAAAGAACCAAATATTTTTCCAAATACAATTGCCATTAAAAACCAAAGAATATGACTTTCTAGCCCAATTCGTTTTGCTAACAAGGGAAAAACATTTAATACTTCTGTCAAAGCAGCAGCCAGCATTCCTATAAATATCCCATGAAATACACCCCAAATCATTACAAATAGCATAGATGCATTTATAACAGCACCAGTAAATGAGAGATAGGTACCAAATAGCGCTCCAAGAATGACACCCACTTCATACGGTTTTACATAGAGTTGAGATTTACTTAATTGAACTAATCTCGGTATAATCCCCAATACAGTTAAAAATGCTACAAAACCAGTTCCAACTACAAGACCAGAGGCAAAACCGATAATAATTTCAACTAGATGACTTATTATCATGCTTGTTATTTAAATGAGTTAAGTTATTTTCATGTTTTGTAACATAATTATCCAGGTCTTGTTGGTACTTAAACATCTCAACTTCAAGCGGACTTGGTTCTTCATTAAAACGTTTTTTGAAAAGATGATTAAAAAATAAAATCATCCCTACTCCTAATCCCAAAGAATATGGTATTTGCATCCATAACGGGTAGTTTGATTCTTTTCCGGTTAACAAAAAATGCAACTTTTGCTGTACTTCTTGCATGCTTACATCATAATGAAAATTCATTATCGCCATCGCCGACCCTATAAATAATAGTAGCCATATAAAACACACTAATAGGATGGAAGGTTTTTTTATTTTTTCCTTTATTCTTACAATGGTTTGAGTGGGGCCTAATTGTTGAATTTCTAAATCAGGGAAATTTTTTATTAATTGATCAACAACCAGAAACCCATCTATTACCGATACGTTCTGATCATCTTCTGATATTTGATAGATAAATGTTTGACCTATATCCTCAACAAGAGCGCGGTCACCTGAGATATAAGCGATATCTTTTAGTTGAATCTTTGTGTTTGGAGACACTAACAAATCTTTTTTTAATCGCAAATAAATAATTTCCCCCATTTAATTTCCTCCTTCTTCGGAAATCACCACTATTAGTATGAGTAGGAAAGCATGGAAACATGCATTTTATCAAAAACTAAATAGGAAATCTTCGTAATAAGAAAAAGCCTCTATTGCTGTTATACTCCTGTATTAGAACGTGAACTGAAAGATAGGAAATTCACTATAATCAAATCCCTCCACAGAAATATGCAAAAATTATTAAACTACAGGCGCTTAGAACAAGGATAGGGTGAAACATTTTATAATCAACTACGTCTATATAGTAAGGAGGATGGGATGTGGAAAAATATGGTTTTATTATATTCTTAGTCTTTATACTGTTTGTCGTCAATGGTTGTGGAATTATGAGTACAAGTCCGAAAATAACAGAAGAAGAAGTTAATGCAATTGTCATTGAAAAATACACTGGAGAAATAGGTAAAGTTGAAATCGTAACAATAACTCACAAAAAAGGTAAGTATATTGTAGAGTGGGAAAATACAGGGAACTGCGAGAGTGGTGTTGACCATATTGATGACCAAAGCGGTGAATACATTAAGGGTGAAAATACAATTTGTTAGAAAGTAACTGTTTGCTTTCAAATAGAAGGTGCTTTGATTTAATAAAAAAATATTAAATTGAAAACGCAGAGGTGATAGCACCTCTGCGTTTTCTTATGTGTTTTTTGATTACATCCCTTTTTATTATCCTTTAAATTAGAGCATAATCTACATCAAAAGTGGACTACTATCCTAATGGACAATCCTACTTTCACATACCAATCTGTTCTTTTATAAAATCTAATATCTTTTTCTCTAGTCTCGATACTTGTACTTGAGATATTCCTAGCCTTTTAGCAACTTCTGATTGTGTTTTATCTTTATAGTATCTAAGATAAACAATTAATCTTTCTCTCTCCTCTAACTGTCTAATGGTCTCTTGTAATGCAATTTTATCAAACCATTTTGAATCTTGATCAGCAATTTGATCTAACAAAGTTATAGGGTCACCATCATTTTCATACACTGTCTCGTGAATAGAATGAGGAAGCTTAGACGCTTCTTGAGCATGTACAATTTCCTCTGGTGATAAATCCAGTTCAAGAGCCAATTCATTTATTGTGGGGGACCTCCCCATATCCTTAGTTAATTCATCTTTTTTTCTTCTGATTTTATTTCCGATTTCTTTTAAAGATCTACTTACTTTTACACTACCATCATCACGAATGAAACGTTGAATTTCTCCAATTATCATTGGCACAGCATACGTAGAAAAACGGACATCATAAGAAAGGTCAAACTTATCAATAGACTTTAGTAAACCTATACACCCGATTTGAAATAAATCATCAGGGTCATACCCCCGATTAATAAACCTCTGGACAACTGACCAAACTAAACGGACATTCTTTTCAACCAATAAATCACGAGAATCTTGATCGCCTTTTTGGCTAAGCTGAATGTGTCGTTTTACTTCTTCATCAGTTAACTGCTCGTCTTTTTTTGTTTTCTTTAGTTCTATTTCCATAGGCATCCCCTTAATTGCATAAGGTTTTACTCTTCTTGAAATGTTTAATTAACTTCACTGTAGTACCTTCTTGGGTATTCGAATTTATTTCTACTTTGTCCATAAAGTTTTCCATAATGGTAAAACCCATTCCTGACCTTTCTAACTCTGGCTTTGAAGTGTACAAAGGCTGAATTGCTTCATCGATATTTTCAATACCTACTCCATAATCACGAATAACCAACTCCACTACATCATCATCTAATGTACATGATATATATATCTTTTGCTCAGGTTCGTTATTGTAGCCGTGAATGATAGAATTCGTAACCGCTTCAGACACTACCGTTTTAATTTCCGTTAATTCATCCATTGTTGGATCTAATTGTGAAACAAATGCTGCTACTGTAACTCGAGCAAAAGACTCATTGGCACTTAGGCTAGCAAATTCTAAATTCATTGTATTTCTCATGAAGCCACCCCCAAGCTTAAAAGGGCGAACTGTTCACTTTCTTCTAAGCGAATGATTTTAAATAAACCAGACATATCAAATAAACGCTTTACTGCAGGTGAAATAGAACAAACCACCATTTCCCCTCCCGCTTGTTTAACTTCCTTATATCTACCAAGTATGACTCCCAATCCGGAACTATCCATAAATGACAATTGCTCAAGGTTCAATATAACGTGTTGAGCATTTTTTTCTCTCATGGCTATTTGCCATTCTTTTTTCAAATTTTCAGCTGCATGATGATCTAGCTCACCTGATAGACGAACTAACAATACATTTTCTTTCGTTGTTAATTTAACGGAAAGACTCACTACTGATTCCTCCTTACCTATTTCTGTAGTGAACCTTTTTCTTTATTTGATGGCTAAAATCCTTCTTGTCGACAAAAGAAGTGCTCATTCGTAAAAGTTAGTTAAATTTAATCTTTTTTCACCATTTCATCCATAGAACGCTTAAATAACTGCCATAAACTAGCTTTTTCTACATCTTCTTGCACAATCAAAGGTGTTTCTGAGAGGATTTCTCCTTTTTTTCTTACTTCTAATGTTCCAACTTGATCACCTTTCCATAAAGGAAGTTCTATTTCAGTATTCATTTTCACGATTGATTCAACATCTTCAAATTTTTCACCTTTTTCATGAATGACAGAAACAGATTCGCCAGTTACAACATCCACATTATCGGTAGCAGCTTTTATCATATTAATCTTTGATACGGATTGATTTCGCTCAAACAATTGTTTCGTCTCGTATTGAGAAAAAGCATAATCAAGCATTTGTGTAACATCACTATTACGTTTTTTCGTTGTATCTGCTCCAAGAACAACAGCAATTGTTCTCATATCACCTTTTTTCGCTGTAGCAGTAAGACAATACTTTGCTTCTGATGTATATCCTGTTTTCAAACCATCTACACCGTCATAAAATTTCACCAATTTATTTGTGTTTACAAGCCAAAACTCATCCTCCGTACCCTTCCTTAAATAATCATCATAAATACTTGTGTAATCTGTTATCTCTTCATGTACAAGTAACTCTTTTGCCATTAAACCTAAATCATAAGCGGTACTAAAATGGTCATCAGCTGGCAGACCAGTAGTATTTTGAAAACGCGTATTTTCTAGTCCTAGTTCTTTAGCCTTCTCATTCATCATGGATACAAAAGCTTCTTCGCTTCCTGCAATTCTTTCTGCAAGTGCTACACTAGCATCATTACCCGATGCAACAGCTACTCCTTTTATCAAATCATTCACTACCATTTCTTCTCCTGCTTCTAGGAAGATCTGAGATCCACCCATTGATGCAGCATATTCACTGACTCTGACTGTATCATCTAGCTTTATTTTGCCATCATCTAGTGCCTCCATAATTAGAATAAGTGTCATGATTTTAGTCATGCTCGCTGGGGGTAATTGTTCATGTGCATTTTTTTCATACAATATTTTCCCTGTGTCACGTTCTAATAATAAAGCTGATTTTGAATTTTTTGCTAAATTCAAACTATCTTCTTGCTCTGTTGTTTCGTTTCCACTATCGCTTTCTTCCGCATTAGCAGTAACTATTCCAACAGTTGCAAATAAAGTGAATACCATAAATAGCGGAAAGATAATTTTTCTCATGTCTCAACCTCCAAAATCATTAGTGTTCATATTTTTTCCATAAATTGAAGATTTTATAACCAAAAAAAATAACCCGATTAAAATCGGGTTACCTAAACATCGTTTTCACCTATTGAATTACTTTATATATGAGTGTTTTTTCGCCTAAACTATTTGAAGAAATTTCATATGCATTCAGCACTTTTTCTATCGAATCTGTTGGTGAAGTTGTATCACTTAGAAGGACAGCTAGTGCTTCACCAGCTTTAATTTCATCCCCAATTTTTTTCTTTAGTGTTATTCCCACCCCATGATTTATTTTATCATCTTTCGTAGCTCTTCCTGCTCCTAGATACATCGCTGCGATTCCAATAGACTCTGCATCAATTGCCGTAACATAACCATCTGTTTCAGCTTTAACTTCGACTTGATGCTTGGAAGAAGGTAACTTTGTTAAGTCATCAATCATACTTACATCTCCACCTTGCGCTCCCACAAAGGAACGAAAAGCTTCAAACGCTTTTCTATTTTCGAGATTTTCTTCAAGCACTTTATATGCTTCATCATAGGAAGCAAACGTTTTTGCTAAAACTGTCATGTGAGAAGCTAACGCAAGTGCCAACTCTCTTAGGTCATTTACTTTCTTCCCTTGTAATACCTCAACTGCTTCTTTTACTTCATTTGCATTTCCTATTTCAAAACCTAATGGCTGGTTCATATCACTTATTATCGCTACTGTATTCCGACCTAAATTCTTACCGATTGTTACCATTTCTTTAGCTAACGCTTCTGAATTCTCTATCGATTTCATGAAAGCACCAGAACCAGTCTTTACATCTAACACAATGCTATCGGCTCCGGACGCTAGTTTTTTACTCATAATCGATCCAGCAATTAAAGGTATTGAGTCCACTGTTGCTGTAACATCTCTTAATGCATAAAGCTTTTTGTCTGCAGGAGCTAAATTACCTGTCTGGCCCGCAACAGCCAACTTATACTTGTTAACATTATCGATAAACTCTTGTTCTGTCATTTCAATTTTAAAACCTTCAATGGACTCTAGCTTATCCAGTGTTCCACCTGTATGACCAAGACCTCTACCAGACATTTTTGCAACAGGTACACCAACGGACGCAACTAAAGGTCCTACAATAAACGTTGTTTTATCCCCTACGCCTCCTGTTGAATGTTTATCTACTTTTGATCCAACAATTGGTGACAAGTCTATTGTATCTCCAGAGTCAACCATTGCTTGTGTTAATACAGCTGTTTCTTTTTCGGTCATTCCTTTATAATAGATAGCCATAAGCAAAGCAGATACTTGATAATCCGGAATGGTTTCCTCCGTATATCCCTCTATAAAAAAGCGAATTTCTTCTTCCGTTAATTGCTTGCCATTTCTTTTATTCATAATGACATCGACCATTCTCATATACGCACACCTCATTTCTTCATTGTTAATTACTTCTTCGCTTGAACATTTATGAAGGTAATGTCTCAATCATTTGTTTTACAAACTTTAAGAAATCTTCTCTAACTTTTGCAGTGGTTTCCATTACTTCATCGTGTGACAATGGTTGATCTAAAATACCCGCCGCCATATTTGAAATACAAGAAATACCCAACACACGTAAACCAGAATGGTTAGCAACAATTACTTCCGGTACAGTAGACATTCCAACCGCATCCCCACCGAGAGTGCGTAGCATTCTAATTTCTGCACCTGTTTCATAAGATGGACCTGTGTTCCCTACATAAACACCTTCCTGTACAGAAATCCCTAATTGTTTGGCACAACGTTTAGCATGGTCAATTAAGTTTTTATTATATGCCTCTGACATATCAGGAAAACGTGCACCTATTTCTTCATCATTTTTACCGATAAGCGGATTGGTGCCCATGTTATTAATATGATCCGTAATCATCATTAAATCTCCGGGTTGAAACTTTTCATTTATGCCACCCGCTGCATTTGTAACAAATAGGTTCTCAATACCTATTTGTTTCATAACTCTTACAGGGAAAGTAACTTGTTCCATCGAATAACCTTCATAGAAATGAAAGCGACCTTGCATCGCAATCACTTGTTTACCTTCTAGTTGACCTATAACCAATTGACCTTTATGCCCTTCCACAGTTGATACAGGAAAATGAGGTATGTCATTATAAGAAATGGTAATAGGATTCTGAATTTCTTCAGCCAACACACCTAAACCGGAACCTAGAATTAAACCAATTGTTGGTTTAATCGTCAACTTATTATTAATAAAGGACGCAGCTTCATTGACTTCAATTATATTCATATTTTTTCCCCCTATTTAATGTCTTTTAAAAAGCTTGTACCATATTCAGGCAATCTCACCTGAAAATTATCAGCTATTGTTGCACCAATATCCGCAAATGTTTTACGAATTGGTAGTTCAACACCTTCTGAAATTGATTTATGATAAACCAGTAGCGGCACGTATTCTCGGGTATGATCTGTACCATGATGGACGGGATCATTACCATGATCTGCAGTTATTATTAATAAGTCATCTTGTTTTAATTTATTTAATACTTCAGGTAACCGGTGATCAAAAGACTCTAGTGCCTCACCATATCCCTGCGGGTCTCTTCTATGACCATATTTAGCATCGAAATCAACTAAATTTAAGAAATTCAAACCGTGGAAGTTCTTATCGATGGACTGAATAAATTTTTCCATTCCATCTTCATTATCCTTTGTACGAATTGATTCTGTAACACCTTCACCGTCATAGATATCAGCTATTTTCCCTAAAGCAACAACATCATAATCATTATCTTTCAATTCATTCATCACAGTTCGACCAAATGGTTTTAACGCATAATCGTGACGGTTGGAAGTTCGTTCAAATGCTCCTGGCTTACCAACAAATGGTCTAGCAATTACCCTGCCTATCATATATTTTTCATCCAAAGTCAGTTCACGAGCAATTTCACATATTCGGTATTGTTCTTCAATAGGAATAATGTCTTCATGAGCAGCTATTTGCAAGACTGAATCTGCAGAAGTATAAACAATTAAATCCCCCGTTTCCATGTGCGCTTGCCCAAGTTCTTTTATGATTTCTGTACCTGATGCGGGTTTATTACCAATAACTTTTCTACCACTTTTTTCTTCTAATTGATTGATAAGTTCAGGAGGAAACTCAGAAAATGTTCGAAATGGTTTTTCAATATGCAAACCCATTATTTCCCAATGTCCTGTCATCGTATCTTTTCCATTTGAAGCTTCTTCCATTTTCGTATAATGAGCCTTAGGCGGTGTCGCCTTATCTATCCCTTTAATATCCTTAATATTACTCAATCCTAATTCACCTAATGAGGGCATATGTAATCCATTCATATGTTCCGCAATATGTCCAAGTGTATCTGCACCTTTATCATTAAATTCTGCTGCATCTGGAGCTTCCCCTATTCCAACTGAATCTAAAACAACTAAAAATACTCTCTTAAAGTTCTTCATAAACTATTCCCTCCTATACCATTTACTTTCCCTACTTTACTATCTTTTATGCCACATTTTTTCTGTTGTAAGATGTCTAACAACTTAAACGAAAAAAATAGGCTTACTTACGCTCGAGGATGATACGATTTATAAATATCTTTTAATCTAGCTTTGGAAACATGTGCATAAATTTGTGTAGTTGAAATATCAGCATGACCTAACATTTCTTGAACTGCTCTTATGTCTGCTCCGTTTTCAAGTAAATGCGTTGCAAACGAATGTCTTAGCGTATGAGGCGTAACTTCTTTTTTTATTCCAGCATTACGTGAGACACCTTTCAATATTCTCCAAAATCCTTGCCTTGTTAGAGGATTACCTTGATGATTAATAAATAGTGCACTATTTATTTTGCCTTTAAGTAGAATATCCCTACTATTTGTTAAATAAGATTCTACAGATTCTTTTGCAATATCACCTAAAGGTACAATTCTTTCTTTTGAACCACTTCCTAAACAACGGATAAAACCCATTGTTAAGTGCAAATCTTCAAGCTTCAAACTTATTAACTCTGAGACTCTTAATCCGGTTGCGTAAAGAATTTCGAGCATAGCTTTGTTACGAATGCTAAGCGGGTCGACTTCTTCTATCGTGAACAATATCTCCACTTCTTGTGAGGATAATACTTGTGGTAGTTTTCTTTCCATTTTTGGAGATTCAATATGTAAACTAGCATCATTTTTGATCCCATATTCTCGCACAAGATATTGATGAAACAGTCTTAAAGAGGATAACGATCTAGCAATAGTTGCGGAGGATTTCCCCTCATTATTTAGATGATATAAATATTGCATCACATGTGTTCTTAAAACCAAGGACCAATCTTTAATTTGGAGTTTATCTTGAAGGAATTTCACATAATTATTAAGATCCCGCTTATATGATTGCAGTGTATTATCAGATAACTCTCTATCTACCTTTAAATAATGGAAGAAATCCTTTAATGTATCTTGCATAACTTTTTACTCCCCTAGTCGAAAAAAAATAGATAAGCGATCAATTATACTCTGTTGATTGTTACTAGATACTTTTACAGCAGTTCCTTCTGGAGGATCATAGCGGTGAAAGTCTTCATATTCGGCATGCATTGCACGCAATCCAAAATAAAAAAGCAAGGTACAAGCCGTAAATATGACGAATATTTTAATTGTATCCTTTAGTAATGAAAAAATAGGCTTCATAACATATCTCCTTGATAAGAATAATAACAATACCCAAGACAGGTTGTACTTTTCCTACAATACAAGATATGCCAAAAACCTAGACAAATATACGTAAACCTCGGTAAGATTTAACAATAAATATTTTAACATAGGATACTGCAGTCGTAACAGTGTTAGCATATATATCAATCGGTAAGTAGATTCCGATTTTAATTATAAACTAAAAAGCCTTTTTCAACCGAAAAGGCTTTTTAATCATATTGAATGGTTGCTTCTACTTCCATTTGCTGTTCTTCATCCGCTTCTTTCTCTTGGCATTTTCTACAAACACCATGAAATGTTAAACGGTGGTCTTTCACTTTAAATCCCCAGTCATCTTCCACTATTTTTTCCACGTCTTCTAGCAAATCATCTACAATTTCTTCTACTGAACCACATTCAGTACAAACTAAGTGATGATGAAAATGGGCAGCTCCCTCTTTACGGAGGTCATAACGAGACACACCATCACCAAAATTTATTTTATCTACGATTTTTAGTTCGGATAGCAATTCCAGGGTGCGATACACAGTCGCTAATCCGATTTCAGGTGCTTTCTCTTTTACAAGGAGGTATACATCCTCTGCACTTAAGTGATCTTCTTCTCGTTCTAATAGCACACGTACTGTTGCTTCTCGTTGTGGAGTAAGCTTATAGCTTTGCGCATGTAATAGTTTTTTAATCCGGTCGATTCGATGTTCCATGTCTGAAACCTCCCTCACTTTCTCAATTATAAGCAGACATGAAACGAGTGTCAATTACAATCATTACAAATAATAAACAATAATTAATTTTAAATTATAATAATTATCATTTATACATCCATTGAATTACTAGCTCCATTGCTTCGTTTGATACAAATGATTCAATTAATGCAGCTAGACCAATGACAACTAGCAAGGAAAGATACAGCGATATATACCTTAAAAATGGCTGAATAATCGGTTGTTGGAGTTTTCGAGTAAATATTTTCCTTAGTAGGGTTAAGGAAAATATCATTGCTAAACTTCCTGCCACTAAATAAACTGGAATAATTAACAAATTTTGTGGGGCTATTGATGCTGCTGCAAGTAACAGCCCTTGCCAGCCCATTTGATTTACAAAAAAGCCAACTGAAAAACCAACTACTAACCCTTTTACAAATAAGAGAATCCAAATAATAGGTAAGCCAATAATCGATAATCCTAAAACAAATAATAAAAGTAAATAATTCAAGTGATACAGAAATGTACTCTTAAACATCTCTTTTTTCTCAATAACAGGACCTTCCATTATTTGTCCAAAAAAACGATCAATATAAAAAAACAAATCCTCTTTTTGAGCAAAATTCATACTATTAACAATAACAGCACCAAAAATAATACCTATTAAAAATAAAACTAACATAAAAAAATAGATGGCAGCATGATTATTTATATGTTCCGAAGCCAAATTTTTAGATTTATACATGAGTATCCTCCGTTCTTCTACTAAAACTATTGCTTGTAGTAAGAATCTATGAGTTACTCTGTTAAAATAGACCAGAAAATATTAGTTACTAGTTTTTTCTTACACTACCGTACTTACCGCCACCTCCAGCGATTACTGGTAGTTCTCCTTTTCGCATTTTAATGATTGCCTGCACAATATTTTCATGGACAACTTCTTTCAATTCTTGTTCACTCGCTTCATGTATCACACGCATTTCGGTACCAAAACGATCTAATAATCGTCTAAATGCTTTTGGACCAAGCATAGGAATATACTCCAAAGGTACTTGGTAAATATAAGGAGGTCTTGTACTAACAGGTTCAACCGTGTCCTGTAATTCATCAATTCGATCTGCTACTCCTTTTATAATTTTAATGGATCCACACTTAGGACATTGCCCCTCACCGGAATAAGCTAAAAGACAATTTTTACAGACTGTTTGGTGGTATTTGCCTAATAGTGGGTTCATGCCATAATTTTCAATAATATGTCTTCCATTAACCTGATGAAGTGAACACTCTAATTCTTTAAATGAAGCCTCCTTACTATTAATTTTTTGATATTCTCTTGCAATTTTAGAAAGTGAATGGGCATCTGAATTAGTAAGAAAAGTATAACGATGTAACTCTGATATATGATCGGCCATCGTTGTATCTGCGCTCAATCCAAGTTCAATCGCATCAATTAAATCTGGATCAAATACTTCCGTAATGGAGGTTTTCACACCTTTACCATAGACACTTTTAAATGGTGTGAATACATGTGCAGGTATAAACAATCCTTCTAATTCTTTTATTTTATATTGAAGTTCCTTACCCGCCCCATAAAATCTTTGAGAACTTAAATTTATATTTGTCATTCTAGTCGATAACCAGTTTGAAAATTGTTTCATATGTTGGATAGTTGGAAAGAAACACAACACGTGAATAGGGCCGTAACATGATTCATCATATACTTCTATCTCTGAGCCCAATAGCATCGTAACATGTTCAAATCTAATCCCACCATCTACCAACTCTATAGCTTTATTATTATTTATCAATAACTCAATTTCTTGCTGAACGGATGGTACGTGACTATCAATAACACCAACCATATCAATACCCTTGTTTCTGCTAGATTCTTTTAAAATATTGATTAACGTTAATGATTTTGATCCAGTAATTTTTACTGGCTTATTGTTCATATCTCTTCCAACATGGATATGTAAATCTGCATAAAATGAATCCATAAATTATTTCATTCCTCTTAATTTTAGATAGAGAATAGCATAAGCTGTTTTAGCATCATGTATTCTATTTTCTTTTACTAATTCCTCAGCTTCTTCTAATGATAACTCCATCAATTCAACAAATTCATCGTCATCAAGTGCTTTTTCTTCAGCTAACGGATAAAGTGTATTAGTAAAATACAAATATATAATCTCATCAGCAAATCCTGGTGAAGTATAAAATGATGTAACGAGCTCTAACTCATCTGTTGTATATCCTGTCTCTTCTTCCAGCTCACGCTTTGCAGATAATTCCGGTTTTTCACCTATTTCAAGTTTTCCAGCAGGAATCTCCACAAGACTTTTTTCTAAGGGCTTACGATATTGTTCAACAAAAACTATTTTTTCTTCGGGAGTAATAGCAATAACTGCTACTGCACCTGGATGTTTGATTATTTCTCTTTTTGAAGTGTTGCCATCTGGAAGAGTAACTTCATCCACTTGCAGTTTTACCACCTTCCCCTCAAATATTTGTTTCGAACTCGTAGTTTTCTCTTCAAATTTATTCATTTTTATTACTCTCCCTTAACAAAGAATATCTTCTATCATCTTATATTAACATAATTTAGCATTCACATTAGTTGTATTTGACATGCATTATTCCTACAATAAACATAGAAAGAAAAAAGGAAAGGGCGGATAAGAATGAATAAATCAACACTAGGCAATTCAGACTTAATTGTATCTGAATTAGCACTTGGTTGTATGTCTTTAGGTACGAATGAACAAAAGGCCAAAGAAATTATCGATAAAGCACTTGATTCAGGTATTAATTACCTAGACACCGCTGATTTATATGACCAAGGTGAAAATGAAGCAATTGTTGGGAACGTACTAAAAGGAAAAAGGGATCAAGTAGTCTTAGCAACCAAAGTTGGGAACCATTTAAAAGACGATGGTACTTGGTTTTGGGATCCATCAAAAGCTTATATAAAAGAACAAGTAAAAGAAAGCCTACGCAGATTAAGAACCGATTACATTGATTTATACCAGTTACATGGTGGAACGATTGATGACCCAATTGAAGAAACAATCGAGGCATTCGAGGAATTAAAACAAGATGGTCTCATTCGTTATTATGGGATTTCATCAATTAGACCAAACGTTATTAAAGAATTTGTTAAGCATTCATCTATTGTTAGTGTTATGATGCAATACAGTTTATTAGATCGCAGGCCAGAAGAGGAAGTATTAGATTTACTTGCAGATAACAATATTAGTGTAGTTGCAAGAGGACCTCTTGCAAAAGGGATGCTTAGTGACCATGCTATAAAAAAAGTGACCGAAAAAGGGAAACAAGGATATTTAGATTATTCACATGAGGAACTAGAAGATATTGCGAATAACTTGAACCAAGTAAGTGGTGAAACGATTACTTCTTTATCTCTTCGGTACATCCTTTCACACCGTGCAGTAACTAGTGCGGTATTTGGAGCAAGTTCTATAGAGCAAGTTAATAATAATGTTAACGCACTACAGTCTTCTTCATTGTCAACGGAGCAATATGAGGAGTTGCAAAACATAACAAAAGCTATTACCTATGATAAGCATAGATAATATACTTTTTAAATTTCTTCTAAACGATTGTTGTTAACCAAAACAACTATAAAGTCTACACTAGTATGATTAACTTTCGCAAAAATTATTTTACGATGCAATGATGCTTGAGTGGTATTCCGTTCCGTCAGCATAACATCTCACATAGAAAAAGAGCACCTCCAATTTTTGTGTGTCCAATAATTGGGGGGGCTATTCAAAAGCGAGTGTTTTTTCGCAGCGCTAGACCCATACTTATCTTATAAAGACAGAAAAGAATCACACTAAAGTTAGTGCAGTCTTTCTATCAACTGTTACTTTAAAAAAGCTACAAGCTGATGAAAAAATAACTTAAAAAATAGACAAGGGACTGTTAGCCGCCTTGTCTATTTTATTCTATTTATATTTTTTCCAGTCCATATCACTTTCAAAAAATAGCTCTTCAAAACTTATATTTTCTTCTTTTCTTTTTCTTTCGGCAAGCTTTTTTTGTCTATCTTGTTCTTCCATTTCCTTTTGTTGTTTACGCATGCTTTCTTTTTTACTGGACAACTTAGAAAGTATATCTTGATCTAACCTATCTTTTAGTGTGGACTTATTATCATCTTTTTTATTGGATTCTTTTCTCATACTACTACACCTTTTACTAAATCATTATCAGGAATAATAGGGTTTAAAATCCCTTCAGGACTTGATAATCTGAAACTATTACCTAAATGATCAAGTGTTAATTGATTAGCAAAAAAAACTGCTTGTTGTTTATGAATAATTACCTCATATTCTCCATTATCGTTTTCAACTGATTCAAACGCATCATCTGTTGAATTTGTTAAGCGTACACTCGGCATACCGCTGACACCACAACCACAATCATCCGTATCATAGTACAACCAAATATAATTATGATTCGCTTTATTTAACTCATTTATTTTTTCTATAGCAGATGAAGTTAAAGTAAGTTTCAAAGTTATTCCTCCTATTGATTAAGCATCTTACTTACATTATAAATTGAAGAACAAAAGATTTCCAAGACCATGTTTATAAGAAAATCAATCATCCACCTATAAAACAAGTTCATTTTCGATTAAATTGTTTTTTTAACATTTTTTCTACAATAGAAGGAAACAATTGATAAAATTTGCTACCAACGTTCATCCAACCAGGCATATTAATTTCTCTTTTATTTGTAAATAAAACTCCTACGACTTTTTTTGCCACATCATCTGGATCAAGCATATATCGATCTACTGATTTTTGATAACCTCCACTTGGATCAGCAACATTAAAAAAGTTAGTTCTGACTGGACCCAAATTAACAGCTGTTACATAAACACCTTTTCTTTCAACCTCTAATCGAAGAGCGTTGGTAAATCCAATTACAGCATGTTTCGTAGCACTATATATAGATGACTTTGGTGTTGCTATCTTTCCTGCTTGTGATGCAATATTAATAATATGACTTTTCTTATTTTTTATTAAATGTGGAAGTGTTTGATGCACTCCTCGAATTAGAGCAAAAACATTCAATTTAAACATACGTTCAACATCATCCCATTTTGTATCTTCTATGTAGTCAAACACACCAAAACCAGCATTGTTTATAACCGCATCTATTTTATTATAATCTCTAATTATTGTTTGCAAACAATTCTCCCACTCATCTAATTTGATTAAATCAACTACATAATATTGGCAGTTAACAGAAAATGTTTCATTAATTTGCTGTTTTAGTTCTATTAATTTATCTTCTGATCGAGCAACTAAAATAGGAGTTCCGCCATTTTCAGCAATATACCAAGCTATTCTTTCGCCAATACCAGATGAACCACCTGTAACTATTATATTTTTAGATTGAAGTTTTGACATTTTTTCACCTTCTTCTTAAATTAATTTTCATTATTTTTGACTTCGTTAACATTGTTGCTTACAGCCGTTGTATTTGATAAAAAGTTTGCACTACATAATCTTAACTTTTATGCAATGATAACTGAGTGGTAAAACTCCGTTCCGGCAGAATACTACGCTTTCCACGGCTACGACTTCAGCTAACTCAGAAGAAGATTACTTCTGAGTGGATCTTCAGCTCGTGGAACTGCGATTACTCGCCCCAGCAAAACATTTGCTGGGCCCGTAGGAGTCTTCATACTCTAGCTCGACTTTTACATTTTCCTAATCTAGAAATATATATTAATTAATATTTCTTGGATTATTTTCATTAAAAATAAAATTAGACCGGGCGAAGGAAAAATGCGACACTCCTTGAAAATACAGAACAATTTTCTGCGTGCGATGCATTGCTTCCATAGCTTTCCTTGGGCCTGCGGTTACTCGGCCCATCGAAAACATTTGTCCTGGGGGAAGAGTAGCTTCCGAAGACCCCAAAGGGTAAGGAAAGCTCCAGTGAAATGACATTGCACGCAGAAAAAGTGTTGTTCTTTTTCAAGAAAACGTTCTTTTTGACCGAGGGAGGCTAAGGTGCTGCCCCCGAAAAGGAGTATTTTTCCATAGCACTTGATTTAACACTTATCTTAGATAGAATGCAAGGAGGTTACGATAAAGCAAGTGCAAACTTTATATTTTATCTGTCATAAAAAAAAATTAAATTTTGAAAACTGACTTATTTTAAGATTTAAATAATGCATGTATTGTGTTTGTTAATATTTTTGGCAAGTATTCAAAACTATAAGTTAACTCTAATCGTTCTGTCCATTGATGCGGGTCTTTCCCATTAGGTCCAACATTAATCACTGGCATCGAAATTGATTCAAGCAGATGTTCAGGAAATTCAAAACCTTTGTTTTGCAACGGTAAATTTTTCATTAATGAAGTTAAATCGCTTCCTGCACTAACCGGACCTAAATAGCTTAAGTCTGATAACCCAGGAAAATAGGCGATTTCTTTCATCGATAAACTAAAATTTTCAGCTGTGTATTTTTGTATTTTTTCTACAACGCTAGCTATATAAGGATTCGTTGATGATGAAACAGATGGATAAAAAGGTGGACTATAAAATAATACAATCATAGGTGCCATATCTTTGCATAAGGCCGCCAAGTCTTGAACCAATAACGTTGAAAAATCACGGTCCCCTTCTTCTCTTTGACTAATCAATAAATTTTGCCTTCTTTCGACCTCTTCTTTTCCAAACCGATTAATAGCAATTTCATAGAGTTCTTCATACATAAACACATGAACATTGATTGTTGGTTTAACAAATTCCTTTGTATATTGTGAGTAACTAGTCATTTTCTCATAAAAATGTTCTACAATAGATTTACTAGCTTTCTCTGCCGCATTAAATAATTTCTTGTTCAGTGTCTCAATAGATTGTTTTAAATAGAGTACATTATACATTGCTACTGCAGTAGTAGGCGTTTGAACTGAATAAGCTTCTTTTAAATCTCTCTGCATTAAACTAACTGGTGGAGGTGTTATTTCATCTCCAACCTTTTCAACGAACATTTCATTTAATTCTAATTCTTGCGACAAGTAACTAACCATTAAATTTGCATTTAATCCAGCAAATGGTTCTCCGACATGTGTTTCTTTTCCATAACATAAAAAACCAGGTAGTACTTTTCCAATAGAACCCGTGTACAAATAGTTACTTTTATCAGCTGGGAACTTGCTAAACATTGGTTCACTATTTAAACACGAAAGGTAATTTAAGTTATGGAAGTTTTTTAAATGTTCCAATACAGGTAAGGCCGTGAGCATACCTAATGAATTTGCCTCTTCATCAGGAACAGATAACAAAAGGATATTCCCTTTGAATTCACCATGCATCGCCTTTTCTAGCATAGACAGTTGAAGGGTTAGACCCGCTTTCATATCCATGGTACCTCTTCCAAATAGCCAATCGCCTGTTTCTATATCATTTTGCACTAATTCAGATAACTCTTCTTTTCTTTTGTTGATCTCTTTTGTTAATATTTTCGGGTGAAAAGCCATATTCTTTAAGGAGCCATAATCATCAATTGCTACAACATCAAAGTGGCTTAATAGAATGATAGTTTCACTTGTATTACCTTGTTTCACTAAGGCGGTAAGTAGTTGACGCCCATCTTTTAAAGGATGTAATTGAAGTAAACTTGGATTGTTTTTAAAGTAATCCGTTTCGACTAATAGGTTTTTTAAGTGTTCCGCTATTGCTATTTCAGCTTCAGATCCAGTAATACTAGGAAAATTAACAAGTGAACATAATAATTCAATTAAGTCCGATTTGGTTTGCCATCTTTGCATGGATATCTTCCTTTCAAATTGACTTTTTTTATAAAATGTACCACAATCAGTAGGAATACCTTAAATGAAGAGGTGAAGCTTTTGAATACAATTGTTTATGCCCATCGTGGTGCTAGCAAACTAGCACCTGAAAATACAATGCCTGCATTTGAATTAGCTTATCAACTGGATGCAGATGGCATTGAGACGGACGTTCAATTGACAAAAGATCGAGTACCAGTTTTAATTCACGATGAAAACGTTAGACGTACAACAAATGGTACTGGATTTGTGCAAGATTATACATTTAAAGAACTACAACAATTGGATGCAGGATCTTGGTTCTCCTCCCAATATATTAATACTTCTATCATATCACTTGATGAATTTTTGCGTTGGATAAAAGACAAAAATTTAAAATTGAATATTGAATTAAAAAATAATGTAATAGAGTACAAGGATTTGGAGGATATTGTGTATAACCTTCTAAAATCCTATCAAGTACTAGATCGAACAGTAATTTCTAGCTTTAACTCAAAAAGTATAAAAAGGTTTAATAAGATAGACCCTAATGTAACAACTGCTTATTTGACTTCACAAAAGATAGTTGATTTGATACCTTTTGCGAAGAGCAAAGGAGCTTCAGGTTTACATATTAAAAACCGAATTTTAAGCAAATCTCTCTTAGACAAAGCAAAGGAGAGTAATCTATACGTTTCCGTCTGGACGGTTAATAGACCCACACAAATGATGCGTTGTTATAAATTAGGATGTAAAGCAATCTTTACCGATGTTCCACATGTTGCTAAAGAAACCCTTAGGTTATTTAACAAGAGAAGTAATTAAGATAATTTAGGAGGCCACCTAATCATGACAAACAATAAACTATTCAGTCCTATAAACTTTGATGACATAACTCTTAAAAATCGAATTGTTATGTCTCCCATGTGCATGTATTCGTGTGAATCCGAAGATGGAACTGTACACCCCTTCCATATCGCACACTATGAATCAAGAGCTGCAGGTCAAGTTGGCTTGGTAATGGTTGAGGCTACTGCAGTACAGGCTGAGGGGCGAATCTCATCTAAAGATTTAGGTATTTGGAATGATGATCATATAACAGGATTAAAACAAATTAGCAAGCGTGTTCAAGCGTTTGGCGCAAAAAGTAGTATTCAATTAGCTCATGCTGGCAGAAAAGCAGAATTAGAAGGAAACATTTATGCACCAAGCGCAACAAAATTCAATGAAAATTATCAGACACCTATTGAAATGACTGAAACTGATATAATTCAAACAATTGATGCTTTTAAACAAGCTGCTAAACGTTCTGCAAAGGCAGGATTTGATATTATTGAAATTCATGGTGCCCATGGCTATTTAATTAATCAGTTTTTATCTCCTCTTACAAATACCAGACAAGATCAATATGGTGGAAACCGTGATAATCGATATCGATTGTTATCTGAGATTATTAATGTAGTTAAAACAGAATGGGATGGCCCATTATTTGTTCGTATTTCAGCAAACGAGTATAAAGAAGAAGGAAACAACATAGATGATTTCATCTATTTCTCACAACTCATGAAAAAACAAGGCGTATCATTAATTGATTGCAGTTCTGGTGGTGTTGTTCCTGCAAGTATTACACCCTACCCTGGGTATCAAGTACCTTTTGCAGAACAGATTAGAAAAGAAGCAGACATTGCTACTGGCGCTGTTGGATTAATCACAACCGGCATCCAAGCTGAAGAAATTCTACAAAATGAACGAGCAGATTTAATTTTTCTTGCTCGAGCATTATTACGAAATCCATATTGGGCCAAAGCTGCAGCTGATGAACTTAAGGAAAATATAGAAGCTCCAAAACAATATGCTCGTGGTTGGCAATAATCTAGGGGGAAGACAATGAAGTTGAATTTTCTAGGAACAGGTGCAGGTGTTCCTTCAAAAGAGAGAAATGTTTCTTCAATCGTGTTAGATTTACTTCAAGAACAAGGGAATAACTGGATGTTTGACTGTGGTGAATCAACACAACATCAAATATTAAGCACAAATATTAGACCTAGAAAGATTGAAAAAATCTTCATCACCCATTTACATGGTGACCACATCTATGGATTACCCGGTTTTTTAAGTAGTCGATCATTTCAAAACGGTGAAACTAACTTAACCATTTATGGTCCTAAGGGGATTAAAGAGTTTGTTGAAACTAGCTTGAATGTAAGTGGTACAAGACTTACCTATCAATTAATATTTATCGAACTGTTTGAAGGGCTCATTATTGATAACAATCACTTCAGAGTTTTTGCAAAGAAGTTAGAACATGGAGTAGAAAGTTTCGGGTTCCGAATTGAAGAAAAAAGTAAACCTGGACAATTACAGTCAAACAAATTAAAAGAAGTCGGAATACAGCCTGGACCAATTTATCAGCAAATTAAAGAAAATGAACAAGTACAGTTAGAAAATGGACAAGTTATTTATCGAAAAGACTTTATTGGAAAAGAAAAACCTGGAAGAATTGTTTGCATAATGGGGGATACACGGTATATTCCAGATTTACAAGCGTTTGTGAAAGAAGCAGATGTTCTTATTCATGAAGCTACTTTCGAACGCAATCAGGAGAAACTTGCTCATGACTATTTTCATTCTACTACAGAGCAAGCTGCCAAACTCGCAAGAAACTCTAATGTAAACAGGTTAATTTTAACTCACATTTCTTCGCGATATCAGAAGGAAAGTTCTCAACTTCTATTGGATGAAGCACAGAAAGTCTTTCCCGACACAACAATTGCTTATGACTTTTATGAAACAGAGATACCAGCAAAATAAAAACCTTTCTAAAACATAAAGGGGAGTTTGTTTTAGTATATTATGATTTAGCTTTTATACGGTCTCAAAAGAAAATATACTCACACTTCGTAGAATAATAGAACCAAGATATACATGAAGTCTTTATTCAATAAAAATAAACACCCACAGCTGAAATATCTCTATTACTGTGGGTGGTTTATTTTTTATAATCATCCAAGAAGTCTTTTTGAAAACTAGTTCTTGGTTGATTGTCTTCTTCCGTATGTTTAATTGTTGTAAATGGATTTTTACCGTACTTTTCCGTTAATTTATCGATTGCTTGATACAGTCCTTCTTTACTTGCTTCCTTCTCATAAGTAAATAAATCTAATTGATGCGCTACTTCCTTTTTCTCGGCAATATCTTGTATAGTAACACCTAATAAACGGACAGGATCCCCATTCCAATGTTGTTCAAATAATTCATAACTAACTGTGAAAATGTCATCTTCTTCCTCTATGAAGTCGGGTAATTTTATACTTCTCGTAATCGTTTTTCGATCGAAAAACCGTATCATAATTTGCACATTCCGACCAACAGATTGTTTTCTTTTTAGTCTTCTTGTTACATTTCTAGATAATTGTCTAAATAATTTACGAATTTCATTTTCATCTGTTGTGTCTTGTGGTAACGTTTCTGAGCTTCCAATACTTTTAAAATCATGAATAGCATCTGGGTCAACTGGGTTAGGATCAATACCATTTGCCCTATTTTGCAGACGCTCACCATTGATACCTAATAATCGTTTCAAATAATAACTGTCTGCTTCTACTAAATCTTTAATTGTAAATATTTGTACGTTATTGAGCTTTTCTGCTGTTTTTGCACCAATTCCATACATCTCACCAACAGGAAGTGGCCAAAGCTTATTCTGTAAGTCTCTTTTTCTTAAGACAGTTATTCCCATCGGCTTTTTCATATCAGACGCCATCTTAGCTAAAAATTTATTAGGTGCAATTCCGATACTACTAGGCAAATCTAATTCATTTGCTATCCGTTTTTGAATAGTTTCAGCGATTTGCAGAGGAGAGCCTTGTTCTTCACAGTCAGTTATATCCATATAGCCTTCATCAATAGAAACCGGCTGAACAAATGGCGTTACTTCTGATAGAATTTTAAACATTTCTTTAGAGGCTGTTCGGTAACGCTCAAAATTCGGACGCATCACGATTAGCTCAGGACAAAGACGCCTTGCTTCCCACAAGGGCATTGTTGTTTTTACACCTTTTGCTCTAGCCTCATAACTACTTGTCACAATGATTCCGCGTCTTTCTTCTGGATTACCTGCAATAGCTAAAGCTTTCCCCTTCAATTCAGGGTTGTAAGCAGCTTCTACAGAGGCGTAAAAACTATTCATATCAACATGTAAAATAACACGACCTTTTTTTGGATACCATTTCGACATATACATCTTCCCTCACAGAACATTCGTTCTAGAACCATTATATCATAGCATTTCAACTTTTAATAAATCAATTACTACTGAAAACAAGCCAATCTACTAAAAGATTGACTTGTTAACTTTGCTTATTTTGAAGCTTCTTTTACTATTGCAATAATTAATTCAGATACTTTTACAAGCTCTCCAACTGGCATTCGCTCATTTGTTGTATGGATATCTTCATAACCAACTGCTAAATTAACAGTGGGGATCCCATGTCCAGCAATGACGTTAGCATCACTACCACCACCACTTTGCAATAATTCACTTTCTCTTCCTATTGCCTTTGCTGCACTCCTAGCAATTTCCACTACGTGATCTCCAGCTTCCCTTTTATATCCTGGATACATGATTTTAACTTCGATGTCAGCAGTTCCACCCATTTGCGTGGCAGTTTCTTCAAATGCCGTTTTCATTTTTTCTACTTGTGCTTCCATCTTTTCTGGGATTAAAGAACGCGCTTCTGCCAAAATTTCAACATGATCACATACAATATTCGTTTTTGAGCCACCCTCAAAACGACCTATGTTTGCAGTTGTTTCTTCATCAATTCTTCCCAATGGCATTTTTGCTATTGATTTTGCAGCTATTGTAATCGCTGAAACGCCTTTCTCAGGTGCGACACCAGCATGTGCGGTTTTCCCTTTGATTATTGCATTAACTTTAGCTTGGGTAGGTGCTGCTACAATAATATTTCCAACTTTCCCATCGCTATCAACGGCATAGCCGTACTTTGCCTTCACTAAACTCATATCAAGTTCTTTTGCTCCTACAAGACCAGACTCTTCACCAGCAGTTATTATAAACTGGATATCACCATGTTCTAAGTTATCTTCTTTAAGTACACGAATCGCTTCCAGCATTGCAGCAAGTCCTGCTTTGTCATCGGCTCCTAAGATTGTCGTTCCATCCGTAACGATATAGCCATCTTTAATTGACGGTTTTATATTTTTTCCCGGGACAACTGTATCCATGTGAGAAGTAAAATAAATAGAATCAACATTCTTATTAGTTCCTTTAAGTGTACAGACGAGATTACCAGCACCATGCCCTGTATTCACTTTACTATCATCTTCTATCACGTCAAGACCTAAATCTCCGAATTTCTTCTTCAGCACTTCAGCGATTTTAGCTTCATCTTTCGTTTCTGAATCGATTTTAACAAGTTCCATAAATTCATTTACTAGTCTATCTTCATTTACCATAACTACTAGTACCTCCTGTGTATGTTACAACGAATAATTATAACGTTAGCGAATCGGTTTAATAATGTCAATTTTTTAAGGAGTATTTTCTCTTGAACACTAACTGTTCAATTGAGTTTACAATTTCTTCTATCGAAATATTAGAATCATTAAATACTTTTGTAATACCTCTTTTTTCTAGAAATGCAATGTCGCTATCAGGAATTAATCCTCCTCCAATAATAAGAATATGTCTACCTTCTAATTTAGAAAGTTCGGATGCGACTTTCGGAAAGAGGCTTCTATGAGCACCAGATAGTGATGAGAGACCAATAATATCAACATTATATTTCATTGCCTGCGCTGCAATCTGTTCCGGAGATTGTCTTAAACCTGAATACACAGTGTACATACCTTTCTCTCTTAGTGCTTTTGCAAGAATAATAGCACCTCGATTGTGACCATCTAATCCGACTTTTCCAATTAAGACACGGATCTGCTCATGTTTTTTCATTTGCCGAGTATGACCCAAACACTTCTCTGAATACATGGCATATTTCACCTACCGTACAATATGATTTAACTGCTGCCAGAACGAATGGAACAAGATTCTCATCTGTTGTGATAGCGTTACGTAAATCGGATAAACACCTGGTAACCTTTAATTCATTTCTTCTTTTTTTAACTTCATTCACGGAATTAATCTGACTATGATCAGAAGAAAATAACCTTGGGGTGTGTAACTCTCTTTTGGTATCCGTATCAAATTTATTTACACCTACAATTGTTTTTTCTTTATTTTCTACTTGTTTATAAGTTTCATAAGCAACGTTTTGAATTTCATTATGGAAGTAACCCGTTTCAATTGCATTAATTGTTCCGCCGATTCTTTGAATTTCATTTATATATTCATAAACCTGTTTTTCTATTTCATTAGTGAGATATTCAACATAATAGGAACCACCGAGTGGGTCCACACTACTTCCAACACCAGACTCAAAAGCAATAATTTGTTGTGTTCGTAAAGCAGTCTTTGCTGCATCTTCATTCGGCAAAGACGAAGCTTCATCTTTTGCATTTGTATGAAGGCTTTGTGTCCCACCTAACACAGCTGATAAGGCTTGTAAGGTAACTCGGATAATATTATTATCTGGGTCTTGTTTGGTTAGTGTTGAGCCTGCTGTTTGAGTGTGGAAACGTAATTGCCAACATTTTGGTTCTTTTGCCTGGTATTGTTTTTTCATTATAGTTGCCCATATTCTACGCGCAGCTCTAAACTTGGCAATCTCTTCAAAAAAATCATTACTAGCACTAAAAAAGAAAGAAAGTCTAGATGCAAACTCATCTACTTTTATCCCTCTACGCAGTGCTTCGTCAATATATGTCATTGCATTTGCAAAAGTAAATGCTAATTCTTGGATAGCATTTGAGCCAGATTCACGAATATGATAACCAGAAATACTAATGGAGTTGAATTTCGGTGTATGTTTATGCGAATATTCAAGTAGATCAGTAGTTAAACGTATAGAGGGCTTTGGTGGGAAAATATAAGTACCGCGTGCAATATATTCTTTTAAAATATCATTTTGAACTGTTCCAGTTATCTGTTCTGATGACAAGCCCTGTTTTTCTGCAATAGCAATATACATACAATATAAAATAATTGCTGGAGCATTTATTGTCATCGAAGTACTGATGTGGTCCAGCCTTATATCATTAAATAGTTTTTCCATATCATGAAGCGTATCGATTGCAACACCTACTTTCCCAACTTCTCCTTCTGCTAATGGATGATCCGAATCATAACCTAGCTGTGTTGGAAGATCAAATGCAACAGATAATGCGTTTTGACCTTCCTTTAATAAATACCGAAACCTCTCATTTGTTTCATAAGCAGAACCGAATCCAGCGTATTGTCTAATTGTCCATAACTTCTGACGATACATGGTTGGATGAATTCCTCTTGTATAAGGATATTTCCCTGGATAGCCTATTTTATCTAAGAAATAATTATCTTGATTAATTGGATTATAATATTTTTCAATTGGAATCGAAGAATCCGTATAGAAGGATAGTTTTTTTTGTTTTTCAAATGGAATCGAGATATGAAACAAATCTTTCTGATTTTTATTTTTTTCCACAACATAATCCTCCTTCTTCTTTTCTCTATTCTATTCACTCTAACCATATATTAGTATTTTTTTATCTGACTTGTCCAAATCATAAATTCCATGTAAAATACAAATAGCAAAGGGTTTAAGGAGGCTTTAAAATGTCAACAAATACAAATGCACCAAGAAAAAAATCAAAACGTGAAAAAAGAATTAAGGTTATTATTTATATTATGATTATTGCTATGGTCCTTTCAACATTCACAGCCGGACTTGCAGCATTTATTAACTAAGAAAAACAGACTGTATACTCACAAATAGTGAACATACAGTCTGTTTTTACATTGCATTCCATTTTTTAGCTATCGATTCAAAGTCATCTTTCGATTCCGTAATAAAAATTTTTGTTCCAATCGGTACTGTTGAAAACAAAACTTCTACTTCCTCATTTTTCATTCGAATACAACCTGCTGAAACATTTTTCCCAATCGATTCCGGTTGGTTTGTTCCATGAACTCCATACATTCTTCCATCTGTATCTTCAGCATCAAACCCAATCCACCTTGAGCCAAGTGGATTATCCGGTGAGCCACCTTGAATATTCTTTTTACGATAATAAGGTTCTACAGCCTTTACAACCACTGTATGCATTCCATCAGGTGTAAGTTGATTAGTCGCTCCTGTTGCTACCCGGTATATTTTTTCTATTTTACTATTATTAATATAAGCAATTTGATTTGTTTGTTTATTAACAATGAGAAAAGGAGCATTTGGCGTTGGGTTCTCTCCTAATGGCCATATCGGAGACAAAACCATAAGAATTGCAATAACTAAGTTTGTCATAAGCACTCCTTACTAAAAAGCTTTTTTAATAGCTTAACCATAATGGAGTATTTATATTAGATACTTAAAGCCTAAGCCTCAAGCTTTCTTTTTGGTGTATTATTTTTCTTTAATATTAGGTACTGTTCAATTTCATGAAGTAAACGATATAAATTTGCTCGAGTTTCAAACTCTTTTCTTGTCTTAGGTAGGTCATCTTCTCCAAACTTTTCCTTCAATTCACGAACTGTTTTTAAATGAACAATAGCAGTATTACCAGGATGAATTGCTTCTGCTAGTTCTTCAAAAAGGTCCGCCATATGGTAAGATTGCTCATATAGTTCTGACATTTGACTTACTAAAGGGAGCATACGCCTTAGTATTTCAAATTGTTTTTTACGCATTAGAAAGTACTCATAATAAGGGTGATTTCCTCGCAAAACATGATTTTCTAGATCACGCATGACAAGCCTTTCTGCATCATTGAGTAAATTTTCTGTATCAGTTATCTCTTTACCTGTCCAAGTTTGTCTACCTTCTCTTAAATAGATAGAGATTTCTTCTAAAATGATGCGAAAGTTATCTTCAACCTTCGTTTGCATCTTTTTTAAATTCATCTCCAAACTAGGCATATATAGATTTAATAATAACGCTATTCCTATTCCTATCGTAATTAGTAATAGCTCATTAATTATTAAGTCCAAATTAATGTTTTCAGAGCTATATAAGTGTAGTAAAATAACTGAACTAGTTACAATACCAGGCGTTAAATTTAATTTAATCGTCATTGGAATAAATAACAAAAGTAAAATACAAATTGCAATGGGATGAAAACCAATAATTTCAAATATAATATAAGAAAACAAAATAGCTAATAAACACGCACCGAATCGATGCCATGAACTAAGAAAAGACCTTTTTCGTGTTGGTTGAATACACAGTAGAGTTATAATGCCAGCAGAAACATAGTTTTCAAGTTGTAACAGTTCAGCAATCCATATTGCAAGAGGCGTGCCCAATGCTGTTTTTATTGTGCGGTAACCTATTTTCACGATAGATCCTCCCTCTTCATATAATATTTCTAATGTACAGCATATAAAATCCCTTGTCACTTTTTAAATGACAAGGGATTTTAAGAATATACCAATTGAATTAATTAAATTTCAGAACAGTTTTCATCAAACACTCTTTGTAATCGATTCACAACATCAACCGGGCCAAATCCTTCAATATCATGACGTTCAACCATTGTTACTATTTTTCCATCTTTAAGTAGCGCAAAAGATGGGGAAGATGGTGGATAGCCTTCAAAATACTGTCTTGCCTTTTCCGTAGCCTCTCGGTCCTGACCAGCAAACACCGTTACCAGATGATCCGGACGCTTATCATAATGGATAGCATTAGCTGCTGCCGGTCGTGCAACACCACCCGCACATCCACATGTAGAGTTAATCATTACTAGTGTAGTACCTTCACGCTGGAATGCTTTGTCAACATCTTCAGGTGTAGTCAATTCGTTATAACCTGCTTCGGTAATTTCCTTTCGAGCACCATTAACTACATCACTCATAAAAAGATTAAAATCCATCTTTTATCAACTCCTATTGTAATGCTAAACATTCTAGCAATATTTATACTAATAGTACCAATTTTTTAAGCTTGTTTCAATTTTATGGATTCAAACAGACAATAATATTTGTATAGCAAACAAGTTATTTCCCTTTAAAATTATGTAAATATTTCCCGGGCAACCGCATAAACTGCGATTTTTCTGCTTTTTCTTATATTAATGACGAAAAATGTCAGAAACATGGATTACTTATAAAGGCCAAAACTAGCTGTATATTTTTGTGCATCAACTTTATTCATGGGTGGTAAACATATTACTGTTAAACTACCCGCTTCAATTTCTGTTTTACCAGCATCTTGAATCGAAACAAAACCTATTTCCTTTAATTCTTCTAGCTTTCTTTGTTCAGCTTTTAATATAATTTTCGTCTGTCCCGTTTCCAGCCAAGTTTTAAAATCAGCTTCTTTATGATAAACAAAAACTGCTTGTGTTGCTGCGTGTGCAACTTGCGCAGCAACTTTTCCCGCTGACATTTCCAAATCATTATTAACAACAAAATATTGTACGATTTCATTCATGATTTTCACCTTCTACTGATATCTAATTTCTATTTCAACGCTATAGGATTCAGGGGGATTTTGCAAGTTTAATTTTATGAATATATAAAACAGTTGGAATCAACCAACTGTTTTCTTTAATCTGCCTGTTCTTTTTGTTGGTTTTTAATTACCTTATCTCTTTCTCCCCCGTCTGACAATTCCTCTGCAAAAGGATGAGATTTTTTGTTCTTATTTCTGTTGTTAATTCTTTTATTGTTAGTCATTTTCGTTCTCATCTCCACTTTGACTCAAATAATTATTTTCGCCTGGTGAATACGAAACATTTCTTAGGTTGAATTCTTCTTGACCTGGATATGTTATCTGGTGTTCAATATCTTTAGTATCTGGATCAACAAACTTTTTCTTATTTGAAAAGTACGATTTATTTTCTGCCATCACCCTTCTCCTTTCTATTAACCCTTGGAACCTGGTCCATGCTTAGGGCGATTATGTTCGCTCCTATTAAAAATGATTTCACTATCTGGAAGGCTTTCTTTTGGTGTTTTATTATTAGTTAACGCTGCATGCTTTTGTCCACTACGTTTTCGCATATCTATTTTCACTCCTTTTTACTTTAACTAACTTTAGTTTGCGATAAAGTAATCGAGTGTAGACAAGGAAATAAATGTTATATCAACCACCTCATATACCAATGCTTCTTTGTTCATAATAAAAATAAGGAGGGGAATATATCTTATGACTAACAAAAAAAGTAACGAAATAAGTGTTTCTGATGCTTTGGATGAGTTAGACACTGTTTTAGAAGAAGAATTTAATGAAGATACGGAAGAAGAAAGGCAGCCATTCGAGCAGGCTGTCCAGGATAATGTAAAAGAAAAAAAGCGGAATCATCCAGACAAATGAACAATTAAGACGCTTAGGTTTATCCTTTTTGACGTTTAAAAGTTAGACAAAATTTAAAGGAGAAATATTATGCAGTATAAAGCACGAGAAGAGCTAATCACTAACCTACAGGAAACTTTCCAATCACTAATGGAGACTTATGATTTAGACGAAATCGGTATGTTTGAAGAAGAAGGGCCAGAAAATCAGTATTTTATTGGGTATACTATTAAAAAAGATGATAAGGCTTATATGATACATCAACAGTTCAATAAAAACGATAGCGATAAATTAGCACTTATAGAGGAAAAATGGGCAATTGAGACAGATGAGCCACAACAGTTAGATAAACATAATTTTATGAGTTTGGATGAAGCCTTTAATAAAATATTACACTAATATAGGAACACAGAACACTTCCAAAAGGGGGGTATTCTGTGTTCCATTAAATCATCTGAAACGTTAATCTATTCATTTTTTCTTCAATTCTAAATGCACTTGTTCATCAAGAAATTTAGTAACTTGATATGTATGAATTTTAAATCCTGTAGGTAATATAGGCTCTTCATTTTCGAGATGAAATTCTATTTCAGTTGGGTAAAATCTAATCTTATCTTTTCCCCCAATATCGTTCAAAGTTTCTTGATTTTGAACTTCTCCCCTTTCATTTACATATACACCAGCTGTTTCGTAATAAGAACGTGAAATTCCTGACTGAAAATATAATTCGATATCCAATTGCTCAAAAATTCGATTGTCATTATAATTAATCTCAAATAACAATTTTTTTTCTTCTTCTGACTTATTTACTACTAGTTTTGTTCCTAAAAACTCATATGTTTGAGGGAAAGCTTTATGTGGATCAATACTAAATTCTTGATCGACAGGTATTTGTTCTTGAATAATAGCCAAATTTAAATTGAATGAATCCTGAATATTATAGTACATAGTTTTAAACGCTGTGTATTGTGAATGCCATTCACGACCAATATTCGATTCGTTAGGATAAGCACTTGAATTTTCTAATTCATATGTTTGCTTTTCTGTCTTCAACGCGTTAAAGAGAAAAACATTATCACGATGGTCTTCATTAACCATATGATTATACATTAGAAAGGTTACTGTTGGAGCTATTATTAATGTATCAAATGTTATAGGGTGCCCTTCCATTACCGTATCAAAACCAATTTCTTTTTTTATTATTTCTTGTTTTTCAATCGGAACTGTAAAGGACCAATTGCCTTGAACACTTTTTTGACCCGTCTTTTCTGTTCCCAATTCACCTGTTTTAGATTTAACAATTTCTATAAGCTCTTTTATTTCTAAATCAATTTCTGCTTTATCTTCTTTTAATGGTTCCATGGCAATTTTTCCTCTTAACTTATTTGCTCCAATTGCAGAAACATCAGTTAAACTTCTGTCTGGCTGAACATAACCTAACGACTTATCTCCCATAGAAATAGATGGGGAGGTGCCAATCGTAAACAGTCGGTTTTCTTCTAAATCTTCTATCTCAAAAAATATGTATGTTTGAAAAGCATCAGCTAACACATTGGTGATTGTTAATTTTACACCGTTATTTTCTGATACTATATTTAGGTTATTTCCAATTCCAAACTTCTCTATCTCAACGATACTTTGCTCATCACTACTGCTTTGGTTATTCCACCAATCAAGAATTTTGTTTACTCCATCAGTTGTATAGGTAACTTATTAACAAAAAAAGTATTGCTACAATAATAATTCGAGCAACCGTTGACAAACCCTTGATAAACGAAGTCATAGATACTAGTAAGTTAGGACTCATATATTTTTTATATGCCTTTTTGCACTTAGCACATTGACTAAAATGTTTCTCAACATAAAGCATATTTTCGTAAGACTCTGTCTTATTATAATAACTATTAAAATTTCTTCTGCATTTTGAACAATTCATCTGTACACCCGCTTATATACATAGTTAATTAACCATACTTATAAGTAATTTCTATACAAAGAACCAAAAACCTTCCCTATATTAACGTTAGTGTGTTCACAATCAAATAGTGCTAATTTCTTTAAAAATGGTTCTAATAGGATATAAAGAGGATAAACCATAAAAAAATACTGATTACGTAATCAGTATTTTTTTATTCTTAAGCTCACTAGATTGCTAGCGGTAATTCTATTAAAAAGGTTGTTCCTTTTTCACTAGTATTTATTAATTTTATTTTACCGTTATGGTTTTCTATAATCCGCTTGACAATGTTTAACCCTAAACCTGTTCCACTCTCTTTTGAACTTAAAAATGGCTCAAACAACTGAGATTGAATAGTTTCAGAGATACCTGGACCATTATCTTTTATATACAATTGATACTTATCATTCTCAACCTGTGAATAAATCGTAATTTTAACATCCTTCTCTACAGCTTCCATACTATTACGAATTAAATTTAGTAGTACTTGTTTCATCTGTTTTAAATCAACTAAAATGGGGATATCATCGATATCGACATTGAATTCAATATCCGAAGAATTAGAAATTAATGGTAATATATCATCAACAGCTTCTTTTATCATTCCTTTTTCGATAATAGGTTCGCTAGGCTTTGCCATTAACAACATATCCTCCACAATATGATTCAACCGGTCAACTTCTTTTATTAATAGGGGAATATGATATTGACTTTTGTTTTCTTCAGACATGGATGTATTCATTAATGATATAAATCCATGAATAACGGCCAATGGATTGCGTATTTCATGTGCAGATGCTGCAGCCATTTCACCGAGAAGTGCAAGTTTTTCAGATTGATGCATTCTTTTTGTTAGTGCTTCAAAATCAGTAATATCAACAAAGTAGAATACTCTACCTGTAACATTATGACTTCGATCAATGATTTCAGTTTGAGAAACCATCATCTGATAAAGAGTTTTCTCTTTGACATAGTTAATTTTTTTATTATGACAGTTTTCTCTACTCAGAAGCACCTGCCAAAACGCTTGATTATCTCCTTGGTATTCCCTATTGATCAACTTATTAAATTTATTTTCATCCATTTGCAAAAAATCTAT
The DNA here is from genome assembly GCF_030282825.1 of Aquibacillus rhizosphaerae. Lineage (GTDB taxonomy): Bacteria > Bacillota > Bacilli > Bacillales > Amphibacillaceae > Aquibacillus_C > Aquibacillus_C rhizosphaerae. The sequence continues at coordinate 14,844 of NZ_JASTZU010000034.1, read as the reverse complement.
TGCTGTACTATTTAATTCAAAATGAGAAGTGCATTTTTCAACGGTAATAATGCCAATCGGTAGTGAATCAAATATTTGTTCCGTCTTTACCTTTTCTGTGATAATTGTTTGAAAAGAATCTTTTAAGCTCAATGACATTTGATTGATAGATTGTGTTAGTTGTGCTAACTCCACCTGTTTGGACTGTTCCAGTGTTAATCCATAATTGCCATTTGCAATTCTGTTTACATTTTCTATCATATTGGCAACCGGTTTTGTTAAGTTAGCACTAATTCGAATGGAATAAACAATAGATAAAATAATAGATCCCAATAATAATAAAATTAACAACCACAAGGACTTTTCAATAATGGAAGGAAACGCACCAGTGTTTCCTTCCAGTAACTCCATTTCCTTTTCTTTCTTAACGATTATCTCTTGTCTTATGCTATTTAATTGCGGTAAAAAATTTTCATTTATATAAGATTTCGCCGCATTAAGGTCATTATATGCAAGTAATCCATTCACATTATTTATAATCATAAAATCAAGGAAATCAATATCCAAGGAAATATCTTCTAATGACTCTGGGACGGGTCCATGTTTGTCTCTCCATTGCTTATTACTTTCCAATTCATTTAATTCATAGGTGCTAATAAAATCAACTTCAAAATCATTTTCCATATAGTTTTTAACCATATACTCCTTAATATCCAGTTCCTTTTCCCAATAGGACAACCAACCAATATTAGGAATATTTTCATTGTTAATTTTGCTAGTCACATCACTGACATCACTAATTGAATGCACAAGAACAAGAGCAAAACTACTAAATAAAAAGGTAATTAGTAGGAGGATTGTTAGTATTCGATTTCGAAATGATACCTTTTCTAAACTAAACTTCATTTCAATTCTCCTAACTGCTTAACTTTATTAAAAAGTATTGTTTTCTTCTCTCAATCTATCAATTTCAGAATGAATAAAGTCAGTTTCTTCTTCCGTTACCATCGGACCAAAAGGTGACATATGATAGACTCCATCGTTCTCGTTCAAGATAGTTTTGCCTGATGGGATACCAGTTTCACTAAAATAATCAGATAAAATTGCAATATATGCTTGAGGTACATCGTTTATTATACTTGTGAGTACAACATCCTTCCCCATATAGGATTGGTCCTCAAGGTAACCAATTACATAAATACTTTTTTCTTTAGCCATATTAATGACATCCTGGTTATAAGCATTACCTTTTGAGTATATTACGTCAACACCATCATTAATCATTTCTTCCATGATTTGAACAGCTTTTTTTCCATTATTCCTGCTTTTCACCACATCATAATAAAATGTAGCATCAGGGTTATAGTGCTCGATACCTTTTTCAAACCCTGGATTTTTTTCTCTGGCCTCATACGCATCAATTAGCCCAATTTTATTTGTTTTTGTTTTAATCGCCGCAATAATTGCTGCGAAATACTCTATTTCATTTTGATCAAATGTATAGACAGATTGATTTTCATATGTAGCGTCACCATGTATTGTAATAAACTGGACATTCTGATGACTTGGTGCTATTTCCGTAAAAACTTCGGAAAACTCCCGTCCGTGTCCAATAACTATGTTGGGATTCTCTTCTAATGTATCGCTCAAAGCTTCTTGCATCAAATTTTCCGTAGTTAACTCACTGACCATTTCTACATTCACTGGGAACTGTTCTTCCATTCTAAGCTTTCCTTTATAAGCTAGCCCGCCCCAACTTTGATCATTGATAACATCAGATGTCATAACAACAATGTTTGTATTTTCTTCATCAGCACCTAATTCTAAGGCATTCATAATTTCTTTCGATTTTAAGATAATTACAACTGTAATTATTGTAACAACAACCGTTGCAATACATAATATTATTCTTAGTTGTTTTGATTGTTGCATTTGCGATTCCCCTCTCAACATTCCTTACACATTCGATTATACCGGATTATATTACTTTTAGGTACATAAAAAGTCATTTTTCTACTAAATTCGACATTTGTAGAAAAATGACTTATTTTTTTATTTTTCTTATTAGATTCTAAAGTTCAAACTCCCATTCATCTTTAAGAGTTAAATATAATATTAACAATGAATTTTCTAATTGGTGGCTATTAAATTTACTATAGTCAATTCCTAGCTTAGGAAACAAGATTCCTGCTACTTTCCTAGTCATTTGATTTCTTTCTGCTACTGGTAGTTGCATTAATCGGTTACTATATGTTTTTAATAGTTTCCAATCTTTCATATCAAACGATTTTAATGAGGATTCGTTAATGATAAGATTATTTTTACTCAAGTTTCTTTTTTCTATTTCTTTTTCAATAGCGGTTACTTTGCTCTTTTTCTTAATGGACCGTTCATGAACGACAATTGTTCCAGCTACCAAATCCCCTAATCTTTTATGTTTAGAGTGAAAAAAAATCATAACAATACCTACAAAATATGCTACTGGAAGTGAATCAATTAACCTTATCAAATTACGGATGAAACTAGATAGTAAAGTAATGCTATGTCCATTTTCTTGGATAACTCTTATTCCTAATAATCTCTTTCCAACAGTCCTACCACCAAAGAAATACTCCAGAATAAAAAAATACCCACCTCTAGTAACAAATATTAGTATTATCGTAATTGCAAGTGGTAAACTCACACCAGTTACATAAGCAATCGGTGCATCAACCACAAAAATAAATGTAAGTACTATTAAAATATTTGTAATTAACAATAAAAGCTGATCAATAATAAATGCTGCTGATCTACTTCCTAGTCCTGCTGATTGAAATTGTAAGGATACATATTCAGGCGTTTTTATGTTGACTTGTTCTTGATTAATGGTAAACACCACTTTCATAGTAAATTTTTCCATAAAGGTTTCTATTTTATGACTTACTTATTATAATATAAAGAGTATTATTAAAAATTTTACGGACTTCGGTCTATGTATTAACTCTAAAAAAGAAGGTGACACAATGAATGTAAAACAGTTCATAAAATTGCATCGCAATGATTGGCAACAATTAGAACAACTATTATCCTCCCTTGACAGTAAAAGAAATCATGTAACCGGGCAGGACATCGATCAGTTTCATCGTCTATATCAAAAAACGACCCAAAATCTTTCATATAGTCAAACATATTTTGCTAATGAAGAAGTAACCGCTTATTTAAATGGGCTCGTATCAAAGTCTCACAACTTACTGTACAAAGATCAAATTTCAAGTTTAAAACAAATACAGCATTTTTTCAGCACAAAATTTGTAGGGTTACTTTTTGAGCAGTGGAAATTCATTGTAATTGCAATGATTTTATTTGTATTTGGAGCAATAGCAAGTTTTATAACCATACTAAATGAACCACTCCATCTTTATAGTTTACTTCCTGCAGAAATGGCGCAAAGTGTAGCCCCAGAGCAATTGGGAGAAAATACGGGTGCAGTTGACTCTTCTTTTATGTCAGCTTACATAATGACGAACAACATACGAGTTGCAGTCCTAGCTTTTGCAGGTGGTATTACATTCGGATTACTAACTATATATTTATTAATCTATAATGGAATTATCGTTGGCGCTCTGGCAGGATTATTCTGGCATCACGGAAAATCTTATGAATTTTGGGCTCATATTGTACCTCACGGAATGATTGAATTAACAGCTATTTTTATTGCAGGCGGTGCCGGCTTATTAATGGGATATAAGTTATTTGTTCCTGGTGTGTATTCCAGAGTGTTTCAATTAAAACGGCAAGCACAACGTTCTGTTCAACTTTTGTTAGGAACCATTCCTTTATTTGTAATTGCAGGGATAATTGAAGGGTTTATTACACCCGCATCCTTTTCACTTGAAACAAAATATATTGTCGCATTCGTAACAGTTCTAGGTCTAATCCTTTATATAATAAGTGGAAAGTTTTTGTTAAATAAAAAACTTTCCAGTAACACCAACTCACTTCCCCCACACACAAGTTAAACGTTTCGTTAAGCAGTCTTCAGAGTTAATAGAAAATCCGACGTAACTCTACGAAAAGCGACTGCCCAGAGTGGAAGTAAACATTGCAGTTACGTCGGATTTAATAGTGTTTTAAAGGTTAACTTACATATTTCCTCACCTAATTAATGGTATATTCTAAAGCAGATCTCGATTCATTGTGTCAATATAATAAGAGACGGCTGCAATCGCTAATTGTTCCTCTTTTGCTTCAATCATTTGTAATCCTTGTTTCTCCCATTTGTTTTTTTCCCGTTTTTTAATTTGTTGTTGTTGTTGAGCAATACTTTTCATCATTGCTATTTGTACATTTCTCGGCTCATCTTTAACTCTTTGTAATAATGTATGATCTTCTATTCCAATCATGAAAAACAAATGACGAAGCCTCAATCGTTTTAAGAAAATAAGCGTAGTTTCTTCATGAAGAAATGTATGCACATCACTAAATAGTAAAATAAGGCTGCGTTTTTTCTGAACAGATTCAAGATATTGAAAAACAGCAGCATAGTTTGATTCATTGGCATCTACTTGTAGATTGTAAATAGCTTGAAGAATCTTTTGTAAGTGCTCCATTCCTTTTGCCGGTGGAACATACATTTTTATATCCTTTGAAAACGCTAGGACAGAAACATAGTCACCTTTTTTCAGAGCAGCAGCTGCAACTGTAAGAACAGCTTCCAACGCTTTTTCCAATCGATTTCCAACTTTAAGCTCTGCTCCCATCATCCGGCCACAGTCAATCAAGATTGTAATATATTTACCATGCTCAGGCTCGTATTCATTTGTCATTACTTCTTGCAACTTTGCTGTTTGCCGCCAATTAATTTTTCTTGGATCATCCCCAACAACATAATTACGGATTTTAGCAAATTCACCTACGCCCTTTTGTCTCTTGCGAATAATCGTACCTTCGTATTGTAAAAATCTTTGTGCGCTTTCTAAATATTGCTTTGTATCAGTCAAATCTGGAATTACTTTCACTGTATCCTCAAGTTCCACGGTAAATTGTTTTTCCCATAATCCTAACATGCTTGAGAAACGAAAATGTAAGTTTGTTATCTGGTACTTTCCTCTAACAGGAGCAATAATTTGATAGGAAACTACCATTGTTTCTTCTTTTTCAACTTTTCCAAAAACAGGATTAACTTTCTTAAAACTTTGTGGCAATCCATCGATAAATCGATATGAGATGGGACGATTTGATAAATTTTTAATTTTAACCTGAACCGAATAAGTTAGTCCTCTTTCCAGTTCTGCGGGAATTGTCCGGTTAAAATGAAAGGCATGCTTACTCGGAATGACAGCTAAATCTACTAAACTTAACAACAATACAAGAGTGTCTACACCAATAACAAAAAGTAATGATTTATTCCATACTGTAACAACAATAAGTGACAGGGATACTGCAATAATTAAGACGATTAATCGTTTCGTTGGTAAAATGCCTTTACCTCGGAACAGGAATCGACCCCACAAGTTCTTCAATGATTTGGTCAACGGTCGCTCCCTCCAATTCCATATGCGGGGATATCTGGACACGGTGCCTTAAACCTGGTCTAGCTACCATTTTAATATCATCAGGGGTTACATAGTCTCTGCCAGCTAAATAAGCCCACGCTTGTGAAGCTTTTGCGATAGAAATTGCCGCCCGTGTACTAGCGCCAAAACGAATCGATTCAGTCTCTCTCGTATTCCGAACAATTTGCATTATATAATGCAGGATACTCTCACTTATCGTAACTTCTTCAATCTCTTTACGGATCGCTAAAAATGTTTCTAAATCAATAATTGCTTCTATATTATTCGATATGTTTTTATCTTCTATCACCTGTTTCAATACGACCGCTTCTTCTTCAAAAGATGGAAAATCAACATTTAATTTAAACAAGAAACGATCTTGTTGTGCTTCCGGCAAAGGATAAGTACCTTCGAATTCGATTGGGTTTTGTGTTGCCACTACAAAAAAAACATCAGGTAATAGATAAGTTTCTCCCTGTATTGTTACTTGTTTTTCTTCCATTGCTTCAAGGAGAGCTGCTTGGGTCTTAGCGGGAGTCCTATTAATTTCATCAGCTAACAAGATATTTGTGAAAATAGGTCCTTTTAATGTTTGAAAACTACTATCCTTCATATTGTAAATTGTACTACCTGTGATATCACTAGGAAGTAAGTCAGGCGTAAATTGAATTCGATTAAACTTTCCACTAATCAAATTAGCTAGTGTTTTAACCATCTGCGTTTTCCCTGTGCCAGGAACCCCCTCAATTAATACGTGACCTCCCGCGAGAATTGCAGATAGTAGTAGTCTTAGATTCTTACTTTGGCCTATAATTCGTTGTTCGTATTTTTCAAGCAAGGATGTTAGTTCATTTCTCATCCTTCTTCCACCTCTTTCCGTAATCGATTGATTTTTTTCGACCATAATAAAAACTCTTGCTTACTAAGCTCCTGTTTTAATAAGACGTTAGGTAGCTCTTGTGTAAGTTGGCTGATTTCTTCTTTTAATAGGTACTTACATTTACGTTCTAATAAAATCTGTAATGATAATCCCTCTTTACTATAGGAGATTCCCCAGTGCTCTTGTAAACTTTGCTTCAGATAATCTGATTGAATCATTAATGCCTCAGCGTACCTATGCTTTTTTAGGTACCAAGCTGATAATGCCTTTATTCGTTCATCACTAAAACGTACTGTCTCTTCTCTAGGAATGTAAATTGGTCCAAATCTCTTTCCTTTTAACCACACCCATAAAATCGAAATAATAATAGCTTGCAGAAGAACTACTAAAAGCCATTTAGGATAAATTTCTAGCATCGAAGAAGCATTTTTCCCATTGTGAATGTATTCATCAAAAAAGATATCAGTTGGATTTTCTTGATTGATCAGTGATAGAATAATTTCAAAATGATCCTTGTCTAGTATCCTATCGTTTGTCATCCACTCTGGAGTTACTGAAACAATTAATTGCCCCTTTCCAACCGATCTTTTAAATGCAAGTACTCCCTGTTCGTCTGAATATAATTTCTCATCATCTGTATTTACGTTTAATCTAACTGATGATGACACAATAGCATTATAATTGATACCATTTGAACCAACTACTTGATTAGGATTAGATGGTTCTTCTATAAGTGGTAATGTCTCCACGTTGAGCATGCCATCCGGATTAACCATATGTAAAAAAATCGTATTTCCAGCTTCCATAAAACTAAAATAAGCATCCATTTCTTCTTGGTCAGGAATAAAAAACGGTTCAATCATAATCAACATCTGATTTTGATTCTCTGCGGTTAAACTTGTTGGTGGGTGTGGCCAATGGTTTGTCAATCCATTTTCATTCTCTAAATAAGTATAGATTCCCTTCACTCCAGATGGTGAAGGAGAATGAGAAACAAAATTAGGATATTCTTCTGGACGTTGTGAAGTTAGAATAAAACTAATCACAGTAAATACTAGGAGCACAACAGCAAGGATGATCCATGTTTTGCTTTTTGATGATATTTGCAACGTTTCCTCATTCCTCCTTTTCATCCGAGTGAAGAACATTTTCAGCTTCATCTTTATTAAACCACTTCATTGTTTCTTGTTTGAAACGCAAATATTCTTCTTGATTTACTTGACGTTCTCCGTAAGTTACTTCATCGAATAGTATTGCAAGCTTAAAGAAAAGATCCGCTTGCTTTTGACTAACTTTTTTAAGTTCGTCATAATATTCCCAATTTGTTTTCCAAATTCTAGCTTCAAGTTGACTTTTTTCATGAAGAAATAATAGGACTGCTAAAAACATGTGCCGAATCGCTTCCTTATAAGCTAACAATTCCTCACGTTTGTTCGCCTCTTCTAAATGTTTGTGATAAGACCAATGTATTTCATCCATGAACTGTAATGGCTTCTTATCCTGAAATATACGTTTACGCCTATACGTTCGCACACTAAAATAGATGGTTAGTGCAATAAGAGCGATTGTAACAATAATAATACCAATAAGAACACCATTAGTGGCCGTATCAGAAGGTTGAAAGGAAGAAAACAACTTTTCAAGCATATCTAATATCCAAGCTTTGCCTTTATCCCACCATACCTCAATAAAACTCCGATTATCTTGATAATAAACGGTGTATTCTTTTTCATCCAATATATTACGCAATTGATCTCTTGCTTCTTCATCTTTTTTCAACTAAATCATCACCTAACTATCATTTAAGAGAAATTAATTATTTACTGAGTTATAATCATCAATTAATTCTTTTAAATCATCTGCATCATGCCTTGCTTTTAAATCGAGATAAACGATTGCATATCCGACAGCGAGAAACATAGATGTAACCAATGCTACAACATTAACTAATACCGTAAATAATACACTATAACCTAACAACATTCCTAAAACAGTTTCGACCGAAATACTAATGGAAAATGTGATTAAAAACAATACAATGTATAACCCAATTACAAACCATGTCCTTTTTCGAGTAAGTCTCCAGCTTCTCCCTAAACCTGGGGCATCTTGCTCAAATACGACCGCACCTAGAAAGAAGCTCCATCTTGTTAATAGAAAGATGGCTACTGCTGCAACAGCTAAAAATAAAATAATAGAAAGGATAATGCCTACTATTGGATTTGCAACTGCACCAATCACACCAATAATTATAATAAAGAAAAGTGGTACAAATACTAAACTAAAGAAAAGCAATCCAAATAGAAGACTACTTCCAAAGATGGTCCAAAATTCAGAAAACGCTCGCTTCATAACATCTTTAACGGTGAATTCTAGTCCTTTTTTTATATCATTTACGGCAATTAATATAGATGCATAAGCGAATGGTAGTACAACCATAGTCAACAACCCCAAGAAAACAATTCCAAGGTCCGCGCCTAAATTGCTTGTTGCTTCTGCTTCTGCTATATCAAAACTTGATGCAAATTGTTCAAAAGGATTACTCCCTGTGCCAACTTCTCGAAAAAAACTTGTTCCAGAAAGCAACTCAACAAACGATTGAAGTAGATATAACGGTCCCATAATTACTAAAAATATTAAAATGAAATTAGAAAAATGGTTTTTACTCAAACGAAAGGTAAGATCTAATATTTCTCCAAATCCCTTTGGCTTATTCAATTGATTATTCATATTGACAACCTCCTTAAAATAACAAAGTGTTACAACGAATATTTTATCATTAATTAGCTTCACTTGGTGTAAAAATATGTATTTTTTTTAGTCTAGTTCATTTAGAAAAGCTCGGGGTGCCTTGCTCAACCCCAACAAGCTAGAGCTAGACATCTCAAATTTTTTATCTTTCTTAGCTCCTGAAAAAGGCTGATGACTTAATGTCATCAACCTTTTAGTCTCAATTCATTTAAATAATTTGTAGAAAACTTTTGGTGTAGCTGATTCAAAGCGCAGTATTTTACCACTTATTGGATGAGAGAAAGCTAATACTTTTGCATGGAGACCTAATCTGCCAATTCCGAGATTTTTTGCACCATACTTCTTATCTCCGACAATTGGATGACCTATTGCTTCCATATGTACTCTAATCTGATTTTTTCTCCCCGTCTCCAATTGCACTTCCAATAAGCTGGTTTTATCATTTGTTTTGAGTACTTTATAATGTGTTACAGCATGCTGTCCACCGTTCGGTTGATCACTTGAATACATTTTTAACGTTTTACTTTCCTTTAACCACGTTGAGATCGTATCAGACTGCTTTTTCACAGCACCCTCAACTAGTGCGATATATGTACGTTCTTCCACTTTCTCTTTCCAAGCATCCTGCAATATACGTTTTACCTTTTCATTTTTAGCAAACATCATCACACCTGAAGTATCTCGGTCAAGCCTATGAACAATAAAAATTCGGTTGTTCGTATTCTCACTTTTCACATGTGTCATTAATTGCCGATAAGCGGTTACGTCCTTTTCCTTAGAAGATGCAACCGATAATAATCCCGGCTGCTTGTCAATCACGATTACATCAGAATCCTCATATAAAATATTCAAATCGATTGGTGAATCGGCTTTTGCTTTTGCCACCTTATTCTTTTGTATAGTGACCTTCTCACCAATTTGAAGCATATGATTATGTGCCGTTATTACTTTCCCATTAATCGTGACTTGACCTCTTGTTAATATTGATTTAACTGAGTTTCGACTTCTATTTGAAAGAACTTCTAACAAAAACGGTAGTAGTTCAGATTGCTCATTAACAGTAAATTCTAATGCAGTTGCTTGATTTTTTTTTGTTTTTTTGTTCATATATAAACTCCTATTCTTTAAAACAGTTCCCTTTAATCCTCGTCCTTCACATCAATATCTTCTGGGATTGGCTCATTTAAAATTTCTTCCATTAACGCTTTGTACTTGTCCATCTGTTCCAAATGAGTTTCAAATTGGTCTTTATTTATAATATATCGTTCACCATCGTAAATAGCTCGGACTTTACCTTGTGTAATTAATTTCCTCAAATACTTTTCTTCCATATTAAGATAATCTGCAGTTTCTTCAACAGTTAAATACACTAGAATTCATTCCTTTGCAATCCAAAAATGTGCTGCTTTTTTATTATACGTCATTTCATATGATTTACCAGAAAGATTCAAAAACTATACTACTAAGGTTAATCAATTTCATAATACCAATTTTGTCGTCACCTACAACAATATATAATTGGATAAAACAATTTCCAAACTATCTATTGTCGTAGATGACTGAATAAGGTAATTATGAAATTGACTCAGGTGTTAAAAAAATTCCAACTACATATAAAAGCACATCACTTGTTTAAAGTGAATCCGCTTGTAAAAAACAACGCATTAATACAAATCAAACATATTCACTTCGTACTTAAGCTCTTTTAAATAATTAAAAAATTGAGCACGATGATGAAACATATGTGTAATGATTTCTATAAACCATTTTAATTGTGTTGATTTATCTTCCAGATAAAACGGAGCGGTCTTTATATTTAATAGTTCTTGTTCACTTAAACTTAATATGTAATCAGTTAGAAGTTTATAATTCTGGTTTAGTTGCTCAGATAAAGTCTTTGAATCTGTAACATCTAGTAAATCAGTTTCTAACTTTTCATATTCATCTTGAGGAACTTCTTTCATCAGACAATAGTAGTCTGACTTAGGTATGAGTACTAAATGATGGGCTAACTCAATTAACGTTCGCATGTTATCTTGAGGTCGAAAATCCCAGTCTTTGTAGTCAACTTTCTCAATCAAATTTCGTGTTGTGTTTGTTACCAACTCAAGTTCGTGAATCAACTCATTCATATACATATTTACCATATTATCACTCCTCGTGTCATTTTGTTAAAAGTAATCATTTTTTATTAGAGATTAATTTTTCAAAAGTTAATTTTTATTTCTTTCCATGTTGATGTCCAATTTTTCCTTATAACCCTTTCCCTATATACTGCGTGCAATTTTTCATTTTCCAAAAACAAATTAGTTGGTTTTACATGAAGATTGATGACATCTGTTACACCATGTGGAGCTGTTAGAACCACTTGATAATTTGAATCTAATTTCACACCAATTGCTGTAGCAGTTTCTGGAAATTTAGAAATAGCGTCAATCGAACAAGTATAAGGTTTAATATCGTTAACAATATGCATTCTTGCCTGATTTTTAACAGACCATGGTATGTTCGGTAAAATCTCTAACAATTTTTGTTGATAACTTTTTTCTACTTCTTCATCCATTTCTATTTCATTAAAATAAATAACATCAATATCTTCAATTGGACTTCTTTCATCAAATCCATGTAGCGCATCCCATATTTTGGAACGAATAAAACCCGCACATATCCACCAATCAGGCAAATTCAATTGACTCGCAGCCTTTAAGATATCCATCATCCAAGCGTCTGTTTCTATAGATTTCACAATATCGTTTTCTGATTTTAATTCCAGACGCAATCATCTCACCTCAAATGTCAACTATCAACGTGTCATAAGCAAACTCAATTTGTATACCTTCTAATTTCAGTTTTACTTTCAACTTCTCAAGCTCTTCATAACCTAAGCCATCCACCTCTTCGATATGTGTAAGTATTGTTCGTTTGGCTTGTAGTTTCTTAATAATATCAATTGTATCACTAAAAGTGGCTTCAGCATTTAGCACAGGATGTAATACATCTATTTGTTGTTCACCAGTTAATGGATGGAAATCACAAATACCCATCGGCAAGATTGCTAAGTCAACACCCTTCATCTGTTTTGATGGCTCCCAATTGTTTAATTCATCTGGTGCAATTAATATAAATTTGTTAGAGGTTTCAAATAAAAACGCATAAACATAATTCTCAGCTAGACGAAAGGGAGATATGGTTGTGTCATTTAAAACAATGCTATCACCATCACTAAGTTGATGGAGCTTGATAAAACCTTGTTCTTCAAAAAATTGTAAATGTTCTCCACTTCCAAGACGATTCTCAAAGTCCTTTCCTACTTGCTCTGGTAAGTACACATCCGTTTGACTAGGCTTTGGAGGATTTCCTACCCAATCAGCATTTAAAGACTCGAGTACTCTTCTGCCCATGACATGATCTGGATGCCAATGTGAATAGAACACCGCATTTATATTTTTAATAGTTGAACGGTTTATTTGATAGTATATATCTTCCGGTGTATCAATTAATACATTAGGGCCGTGTATAAATAAACTAGGACCAGTACGACTATAAGGAACACCTTTTTCTCTAGCTTCCTTACATACAATACAATTACAAAGTGGACGAGGAATAGACATAGCTCCTCCGGTCCCTAGAAATTCAATTTTCATTCAAATCCTCCTGCCTTTCACTAGATTCACTTTGTGTTTTAGCTACGTTTCATTAAGTATTATTTGACACTTCTATACTGTTTACCTCTATCATTACTGAACTTTTCACCAAATTCAACATAAATATAAGTATTTACCATATTTTTCAATTATAATAGAATAAATTAGTAGAAATTAGGTGTATGTGATGAAAAAGTGGGTCACTATTTGTACAAGCATAATTATATTATTGATTATCTTCTTTCCTATAGAAAGAGACGCTTTATCTGCTACATTGGCAGTAGAGTCTTCCAGGTCTCCAGTTATGAAAAACATTTCAGAAGAGTTTCCATTATTACAAGTTTTATCATTTTCAACTACCATCAGAAAAGCATCAGATATATCACAGGATAATTCTTCACTTCCATCGGAATGGGGATTGGATGTTAGAGGAGTTAAAAATCAATTAAACACAAATGATCATGTCATTGCTTTAACATTTGATGCATGTGGTTCATCGTCTGGTAGCAATTATGATCAGCAATTAATAGACTTTCTAGTAGAAAATAATATTCCAGCAACCCTTTTTATTAATGAACGTTGGATAGAGGAAAACAAAGAGGTATTTTTATATTTAGCAAGCTTAGATCAATTTCAGATTGAGAATCATGGAACAAATCATAAGCCACTTAGCATAAATGGTCAATCAGCTTATGGGATAAAAGGTACTCTCTCTTCAAAAGAAGCCATCCAAGAAATCATATCCAATTATAAAACAATCTATCAATTAACAGGTCACCAACCTAAGTACTTCCGCTCGGGAACTGCCCATTATGATGATTCCTCTGTTTCCTTACTTAACGAACTCGGTATGGAAGCAGTGAACTTTAATATTAATGGTGATGCAGGAGCAACTTTATCAGCGAATGAAGTCAAACATGAGTTATTGAAGTCTAAAGCAGGGACTATTGCTATTTTACATATGAATCAACCAAACTCTCAAACAGCTGAAGGCATAAAAATGGCAATTCCTAACTTACTAGATCAAGGGTTTAAATTTGTAAAACTAGATAGTTATGAATTAAAATAAATAACCAAAATAATATTATTACTGCTTATACCACACTATAGCTTGTCGTTCAATTTCTAAGATCATATTTTCTTTTCCCTTTATATAAACTGCAATATTGTAAGGTTGTTGATTTGATAGATTTTCTTTTAAATCTCCATACGAAATACCTCGACAACTACCTAGCTTGGTTTTTGTTTGTCGATAGCCAAAGCCACGAAAGTACAAAACACAATATGAAAGAGTTATTGCTATTGCTTACATAATTTGTATTTGAAATGACAGATACTTATGATAGTTTACGTTTGGCAAAATTCAATATTTAGCTCCTCATTATTTAATAAGGTGCAGGAGTCTTTTGGTCAATGTAGAATGTATCCATAAGATAATTGGATTGATTGGGGGAACTTATGGATAGCTATATACAATTCACAATCACTTTTTTATTGTTCGTCTCCTTGATACTTCCGCTTACTACTTTAGTTCACGAACTTGGTCACGCACTTACAGCATTAATATTGTTCAAAGAGCCAGTAGGAGTTAGATTGGGAAGCTCTTTCAAGGGTACTGGTTTTAAAGTAGGTAAACTAACATTTAAAATTCAGCCTTTAAGTGGGTGGGTTGGTTTTGTCGAATATAACATACCTAAAGGTAAGAATAACATTGTGTCCAATGCTATGATTATGATTGCAGGTCCATTTTTTTCATTTATACTAGGTTTAATTTGTTATATTTCAATTACATTTTCAGACAGTCAATACATTATAATTTTTTTATTAAAGTCTATTATGAATGCATCTTTGGTACAATTCATTATTACAATTCTCCCTATAAAATATCCATCATTTTTAAGGGCTTATAAAGGAATGCCAAGCGATGGATATAGAGTTATGAAACTAATTATGAGTAGGGATAATCCTAAAGAATATAAAGATAAATAGCTAAACAATCGAGAGGAAACCTGAATGTATCAGCTTTCCCTCCAATTTCATTTAATTATCAACATTA
>NZ_JASTZU010000033.1 GCF_030282825.1 Aquibacillus rhizosphaerae | reverse complement strand
TCCACTTTCATTTTTGTTCCTACTGGTAAATCTGCTGGCATCGTTACTTTTGCACTTGTACCTGTAACCGTATATGTTTCACCTGCTTCTACCTCTTGTGAATCTCCACCTAATGTTAATTCATTCCTATCATCACCTGGTGTAGTATCAGTTGCTTCTTCTACAGTTACTTCGCTAGTTGCCATATGACCGCCGTCAGCTGTAGTCACTGTAATGAATGCAGTACCAGCTTTAACTGCAGTTACGTTACCACTTTCATCGACAGTTGCTACTTCTTCATTACTGCTAACCCATGCGACTGCTTTATTAACTGCTGTATCCGGAATTACCGTTGCTGTTAACTGACTTGATTCACCTTCAGTCAATTCTACGGTTTCCTGATCAAGCGTTACATCTGTTACAAGATTTTCTTCATCACTTGGATCTTCTGGATTTACCATCTCTTCATCAGCAAGAACAGTAACCTCTGCTTCAGTAAGTGCTCGATTAAAGATTTTAAATTCATCAAATTTACCATCAAATAAATTGTGGTTGTCACTTCTAGATTTCCCTAAATAGTTCATCGTCGTCTCCATTAACATTCTTGGTTCCATGTTATATGTTGATTTTCTAGAAACTTCTTCACCATCAACGTATAAAACAGCATCAAAGCCTTCAATTGTCATCGCTACATGGTGCCATGTTTGTGTTGATAACCTTGGAGCTCTTACAGCATATTTGTAATCCGTACCAAGTGTTGATGATGCATTACTGAATTTTTCAGTAAAAGGAGTTACTGCGGCAAATTCTAAGGTACCAGTATCACCTTGTGTACTTAAATACATCGTGTTTCGATTTGCAGTTCGTCCAGTGTCAGAAGCAAAGTCAAAAATTCTTTGATTTGTTTGATCACTGTTAACTTTTACCCATGATGACATTGTCATATTTTTCAAGTTTAGATCTTGTATGATATTTGCTGGCAATTCAACATATCCAGAAGATCCATCAAGACTTACAGAACCTTCAGAGTCTCCAACTTTATCTACAGTATCTATATTTGCTCCGCCTATCAACTCTGCATCATAACCGTTATCTGTAACATCTTTCACAGTCGTCCCATCGGCATTATCAAAAGTATAGTGAACTACTGGTTCTGTAGAAGCTTCTGGAGCTTCTGGTGTATATTTAGCTTGTAGCGCATCATATTCTGCTCTAGTGATTGGAATTACTGTTCCATGACGTGGTCCTGGCGGAAGTGCATATTCAGAATCATCAAGAACGTTATTTACTAACTGTTCACCATCTTCTAAATCATCCGTCCAACGTACGTGATATGGCCATGAATCTAAGAACAAATACCATTTGTCTTCATGAATATCTTTAAAGACTGTTTGTCCTTCATTATTTCCACCATGACCGATTAAACCTTGGTTACCATTTTTAGTCCCTTCAATTGGTTCAAACTGAAAACCATTCTCCACAATGTTGTCAGCATCATCAAAAATATTTGTTGCTTTCTCATAATAAACTTTGTAGTTCACCTCAGACTTAGTAAATCTGTATAAAGTTTCACCATCCTGAACAAAGCTTGTATCGATTGTCGGGAATCCATCGTCAATCATGACTTTCGGTTCTGAAAACTCATGGAAGTCTCTGGTTGTTGCATAATACATCACATTATACTGACCATTTGGCCTTCCATTTGGATAATTACCATACGTTTCATCGTTGTCTATTGAAGAAGCCCAAAATACGACATATTCTCCTGTCTTCTCATCATAATAAGCTTCTGGTGCCCATGTGTTACCACCATTTTCAGGTGCAACTTCCACCATTCTTTGTTCGCTCCAATTTACAAGATCTTCTGATTCCCAGATCATAAGCGAGTGACTTCCAGTTATTTGAGCCTGATCAAAGTTGGTACTTTCCCCCATCTTTAAATCAGTTGCAATCATGTAAAATTTGTCACCTTCTGGAGACCTCATAACAAAAGGATCACGCAAGCCTTTTTCACCCATAGTGGATTGAATAACAGATTGTCCATTATTCAAAGCTCTCCAGTTCAAAGGTTCTTCTGCAGTAGCAAAGGATATTTCTTCTCCACCTTCATATTCTCCAGTAAAGTATGAAAAGAAGTATGCATCATAATCCTTTTTGCCTGGATCAGCGATAACTGTAACATCAAATGATTTCTCGGTTTCTGCGTCACCATTAGATACTGTTGCTGTTAAAGTAACTACAGTATCTTCACTAGCACGTGTTACAACTCCAAGAGATTTGGCATCTTCTCTCGCTTGCTCAGACCCCTTAACAACCTCAATATTCGAAGATTCCCATGTGATAGTAGAACCATTTTCGCCAGAAGTAGGTAATCCTAAATTGCCTTTTACGTTATCCTTGTTATAAATTGTTATCTCATTTGCATCAAAGTCAACACGTTGTTGATTTGAATATTCTTTTAATACCGTAACGTTAAATGTTTTCTCGGCTGTTAGTCCTTCGTGAGAAAGTGTTGCAGTTAGCACCACAGCGCCATCAGATCCTTGAGTCGTTGGACGCGTTACAACACCATCATTGGAAATAACACCTGGGTTATTTGAACTCCAATTAATCGTAACGTTATGCTTTCCTGTGTCAGGAAGATTAAGATTTTGAGTAATTTCATCTTTACTTGCATCATCCGCTGCCAAATAGTCTGTAATATCCAGTTCATTTTCAGCATCTGAAATTACGAGCTGGTTTATTTCACTTATTTCACTTGTAGTTTGTGTTGCTAATGTAGCTACTTCTTCGTCAGTCAAAGCACCATCATAAATACGGAAGTCCCCTACCATACCACTATAAAAAGCGTCATTTGTAAAAATTGATTTCCCAATAAATCCTGAAAAATCTGCTTCTGCATCGATTATTTGTGATAACTTTTTACCTCCAACAGAACCTGAAGTTACTTCTTCACCATTTACATATAGTGTTAAAGTATCAGTAGATCCTGAGAATACTGCAGTTACTACTTGCCATGAATCTGACTCAAGCGTTTCATCACCCCTAATTAGCGCTTCGTTTCTCCATCCAGCCTCTGATATTCCTGTTGCAATATCATTACTGCTATCTACACCATGACGTGGGGTTACAAAGAAATAACCATTTCCATTCTCAATATCACTATCTACTCTACCTAATCCAAATATCCAACGGTTTGTTCCGTCATTGTTCCAATTAACAAGTGTAGAAACAGTGACGTCTTCTAAGCCAGTGAGTACATCAGACCCATCTGAGCTTTTTGGAATTTCTACAAATCCACTCTCTGAATCAGACGATCCTCCATCAAAAGCCACATAACCTGCTTCTGAGTTCTTTACCAAATCGCCGTTTTCAGGGTTTTTAAATATCCCATTAAAAATGGTATCGCTTCCAGAAATATCATTTAAGATAACTTGTCCACCGGTTTCTTGTGTAGACTTCATATCATAATGAAGAATCAACTCCCCGTTTTCTGATACAGGTGTAGTACCTTCAATAAGATTAATTTTATTTTCTGCTTGTGTTTTCAATTGGGCCATCTCAGACGTCGACAAGGCTTTATTATAAATGCGGAAGTCTGCAATATCACCACCAAAGTATGGATCACCTGCATACATCGATCTTCCAATATACCCACTAATACCATTTTGATTCTTAATATCATCTAGCGTGAAACCTTCCGTTGAACCAGTAGCTACCCGTTCACCGTCAATATATAATTCTAGTGTTTCTTCTACTTCTGATATTATAGTAGTTACTAGTTTCCACTCATCCGCAGCCAGTGCTGCATCTTGCCTTGCTGACACTTCATTTCTCCAGCCATCAGTAGCTATGCCAAATCGCGCGGAACTATCTGCATTGTATTCTGGTGTGAAATATAAGTATCTGCTATTGTCTTGACCTAAAGCATATAACCATTCAGCTGTGTTCGTACCATCCCATTTCACCAACGTTGATACAGTTATCTCAGATGATTTATCTAAGACACCCTCCGGAATCGATACATAGGATGAATCACTTGAGCTACCTCCTGCTAAACTTACATATCCATAGTTATCTTCTTTTACTACTTCTGAATTAGCTTCATTCACTAATTCACCATCATAACCATTGGCACTCGAGTCCTGTACAGTAGTTCCATCAATATTCTTCATATCATAATGAAGCAAAAGGTCATCTTCGACAGCTGCAAAGGTTGATTGAGGTACTAATCCTGATATTGTGTTAAACAACATCAGGATTAGTACAAAAATCGCAGTATTTTTTTTACTCTTCATTCGTCACTCTCCTCTGAATTAATTCTCCCTTCCCCTAGGTGTGTTAATTCATTTAATGTTGAGAGATTATACCTTTTTTTGTCTTACTTCTAATTACAATTACTCGCTGAAGTACGATAAACAATAATAGTAATGCTCCTATAGCTATTTTTGTCCACCATGAGCTTAATGTACCCTCAAATACAATTACTGTCTGAATAATACCCAAAATCATGACACCTACAACACTTCCTGCAACATACCCTGAGCCACCAGTTAAAAGCGTACCCCCGATAACAACTGCAGCAATGGTATCAAGTTCTAAACCGTTAGCATGAAGACCATAACCTGACAACATATAGAAGGTAAACACTAGTCCGGAAAGTGAAGCACAAAAACCACTAACTGTATAAATCATAACTTTTGTTCTAGCAACAGGAAGTCCCATTAAAAGTGCAGATTGCTCATTCCCACCGATAGCATATACATTTCTCCCATATTTTGTGAAATGCGCTACAAACACTGCAATGACTACAACTACGAATGCGATAATCACGCTTGGGGATATAAAATTATCACCCCAAATTGGAATTCGACCACTAGCCATATAACTGAAAAATGGATGGTTAATCGCAATCGTTTCAACACTTATCACATAGGCGAGTCCCCTAGCAAGAAACATTCCTGCTAGCGTAACAATGAAGGGTTGTAAGTTAAAATATTGAATCAAAGCACCCTGACCCATTCCAATTAATGTACCTGTAAGTAAACAAATTGGAATTACAATCCATGGTGAAAGTCCAGCATTCATTATTAAACTTGCAGCAATCATACTTGTTAGAGCAATTACTGAACCAACAGATAGATCAATTCCTCCTGATAAAATAACAAAAGTCATACCGACAGCTACGATAATTAAAAATGCATTGTCAATAAATAAATTCAAAAATACTTGTGAAGAGAAAAAACCTGTATACCTAAACGAACCAAACGCATACATGATAATAAAGAGTATAATCGTAGCAATTAAAGGGAGTTGTTTATAATCTAAGTTTAACTTTTTCATGATAGTGTCACTCCCTTATCTTTAGTACTTTTAACTCCTTTTTTGCTTCCAAACGCACCAGTGAGTCTTTTTCTAAATTCTGGAGACTGTAACAGACAAACAATCAATACAACAATTGCTTTTACGACAAGATTATATTCTGTCGGCACACCTACGGAATAAATTGTTGTTGTTAAACTTTGAATAATCAAAGCACCAACTAATGTACCCATCAAGAAAAATCTACCACCCATTAGAGATGTACCACCAATAACGACAGCTAAAATTGCGTCTAGTTCATACCACAGACCTGCATTATTTCCATCAGCACTCGCCACATTAGAGCTTAGAATCAAACCACCAATGGCAGCACAAAATCCAGAAAATATATAAACCATTAAAATTATATTTTTTGAATTTATACCCGATAAACGACTTGCATCAGGATTTGAACCTACTGATTCAATAAATAAACCTATCGCAGTTTTTCTCGTTAGAAACATCGCAATTGCAAAAACAGCAGCGACTATAAATATAGAGAATGGAAGCAAAAACAGATAACCGCCACCAATATAGGAATATGGCTCATAGTAAACAGTCGTAATTTGACCGCCTGTAATTAATTGAGCAATCCCACGTCCAGCTACCATAAGAATAAGTGTAGCAACGATAGGCTGTACCCCGACACGTGAAACTAACAAACCATTCCAAGCACCCGCAAGTACACATATTCCCACTGATAAACCAATCGCAGTGAATAACGGTAAAATACTGTCATCAGCAGCACCAGCAACTGACATTGCACCAATTGCACCTGACATCGCAATAACAGAACCTACACCAAGGTCAATTCCCTTCGTAGCAATAACAAGCGTCATTCCTATAGAAATCAGCATAAGCGGTGCACCACGGTTTAAGATATCTATCAAACTACCAACTAAGTGGCCACCTCTTACTTCAATCGAGAAGAATCCGCGATCAAAAAACAGATTAAACAATAAAATTAAAACCAATACTACGATTGGCCAAAATAATTTAGACTTGATCATAGATTTAATCATATTACATTCCTCCGGCCATTTCTTTCATTATATCGTGTTGCGTTTTGTGATCTTTATTACTAATTTCTGAAACCTTTTTACGATCTCTAAGTACAGCTATTTTGTCACATGTGCGTAATACTTCGTCTAGTTCAGAAGAAACAAATAAAATGGACATTCCCTTTTCACTCAACGAAACCATTAACTTCATAATTTCAGTTTTAGCACCTATATCTATACCTCGAGTTGGCTCATCAAGAATTAATAATTCTGGATTTGTTATAAGCCACCTTGCTAGCATAACTTTTTGCTGATTTCCCCCACTAAGGTTTTTGATTAGTTGTTCTGGATTAGGTGGGTTAATGTTTAATAATTCAACATACTCATCAGCAATTTCAATTTGTTTTTTCTTAGGAATAAATCTAAACCACCCTTTTGTCCCTTGCATTGCTAGAATCATATTCTCGCGAATTGTCAACTCTGGAATAATACCTTCAGCTTTTCGGTCTTCAGAACAAAAAGCGATACGATTTGCGATTGCCTGTTTTGGACTATTAAGTTGCTTCTTTACACCTTTAATTTTAATTTCTCCAGTATCAGGTTTATCTGCCCCAAATAACAATCTTGCTAATTCAGTTCTCCCTGAACCAAGCAATCCAGCTAAACCTACAATTTCACCCTCATGTATATCTAAATTAAACGGTTGAATGTTTCCTGTTTTAGAAAGATTTTCAACTTCCATGAATGACTCTCTCTTTTCCGTCTGTACCTCGTCTCCCTTACCTTTTGAAATCGATGTTAACTCATTTAGTTCTTTACCGATCATTTTCTCAACTAATTCAAGCCTAGGTAAATCTTTAGTCATATATTCGCCTATCCATTCACCATTTCGCAATACAGTTATTCTGTTTGAGATTTCATAAATTTGATCTAGAAAATGACTAACAAATACAATTGCTAATCCTTCTTTTTGCAAATTGCGGATTACATCAAACAATTGATTTACTTCATCTCTATCAAGACTAGATGTTGGCTCATCCAAAATAAGCACTTTCGCTTGTACATTCAGTGCACGCGCAATTGCTATCATTTGTTGCATAGCGACGGAATAAGAAGATAATAATTTCGTCACATCAATATTCAAATTTAATCTTTTCAGTAACTCATCTGCTTGGCGATTCATTTCTTTCCAATCAATCCGGCCTTTTTTCATAATCTGTCGTCCAATAAAGATATTTTCCACAACTGACAAATTGGTACAAAGATTAACTTCTTGATATACAGTACTTATCCCTAATTCTTGTGCTTCTAGCGGACTATTTACATGGATAGGATTACCTTCAAGCGTGACAGTACCTCCATCTATGGAATACACTCCGGTCAACACTTTTATAAGTGTGGATTTACCCGCACCATTTTCACCCATTAATGCATGCACCTCACCAGGAAACAGCTGAAAATTAACATCTGACAACGCTTTAACGCCTGGAAATTCTTTTACAATACCCTCCATAGCGAGTCTTGGTGTTTGATTTTGCACTATACTAACCTCCCTAACTCTTTAACTTTTTCAATTGAAGCCACTACCGTCTATTCACATAATTCATGTAACTAACCATGATAACGTTTTAAACTGTAGTGGCTTATTTTTTTCAGTGTGATTTTATATTAATTAGTACTGACGAGTTGGAAGAAGTTCTTCCGCTTGATCCATTGTGTACATGCTTTCTTCAACAGCTACACGCTTCGGAATTTCTTCTCCAGCCTTATACGCTTCAATCAAATCAACCATTTGAGGACCAAATAATGGATTACATTCGATCGTAACATTCATTTTTCCAGCTGCCATCGCTTCAAATGCACCTTTAACCGCATCTACCCCGATAATTGTAATATCTTCAGCAGGCTTTAAGCCGTATTCCTCAATAGCTTGGATTGCACCGATAGCCATATCATCATTATGTGCGTACAATACATCGATGTTATCACCATCTGATTTTAGGAATGCTTCCATAACTTCTTTACCTTTCGCACGAGTAAAGTCACCTGATTGTGATTGTGTAATTTCGAAATTCGAATGATCTCCGATTATTTCTTCAAAACCTTCTTTTCGGTCAATTGCAGGAGCAGAACCTACTGTACCTTGCAGTTCAACAATATTAACTTCATCTTCATCTCCCAATTCATCAACTAACCAATTTCCAGCCTTTCTTCCTTCTTCAACAAAGTCTGAACCTAGGAAAGTTACCCATAAAGAATCATCTTCAATATCAACAGAACGGTCAGCTAAGAATACCGGAATGTCTGCATCTTTTGCTTCCTGTAGAACTGTTTCGAACCCAGTTTCTACCACTGGTGAGAATACAATTGCATCTACTTTTTGAGCGATAAAAGAACGAATCGCTTTAATTTGATTTTCTTGTTTCTGCTGAGCGTCTGAGAATTTCAATTCATGTCCAGCATCAGTAATTGCTGCTTTCATTGATTCTGTATTTGCTGTTCTCCACTCACTCTCAGCACCAACTTGCGAGAAACCGATTACAAGTTTTTCACTAGAAGCTTCCTCAGTGTCACCTTCAGTTTCAGCACTTGTATCTTCTGTTTCTGTTGTATCTTCTGTTTCTGTTGAATCAGATTCTGTCCCTCCTGCTTCCTCAGCTTCATCTGATCCACACGCTGCTACTACTAGCAATAGCGCCAGCATCATAAGCATTAAAAGTTTAGAACTAAATAATTTCTTCATAAACTAAAAACCTCCCCTTTTTATTTCCAATCCATCAATCATTCCCGTTGAATTGGCACACACTCAGTATAAAGCGCTTTCAGATATATTAAAATGTAATTGTTTTCGTAAAAATTGTAATATAATATTATATCCATTTATATAATCACACAAAATTGTGATTATCTGTTGAAAAGTTACAATATTTTTGTAATTTCTTTACAATAAGTACGGAAAGCCGTTGATTGTATGATAAAATTAGTAAAAAGGTCATAAAGAAAGATAGGGGTATGATAAAATGATTGCGTTTTCAAAGTTGTCCGATCTTTCTTTGCGGACGAGACTAATTATTGTATTTCTAACTGTTCTACTTTGGGTTGCTATTGCAAATTGTGTTTTAATATTTCTATTCGTTGGATATGTTCGTGAGTATAACGACATGATGAAAACAATCACACTTACAAATGCAATTAACGGAGAATTAAAATTACAATTAGATGATGAAATAAGAGAAATCGTTTATGGAAAAGTCTCTTTTGAAAATGGTTCACAGTATGCACTGCTTAATTCTATGAACAGTAATTTAAATCAGATAGAGTCCGATGACAGCTTAGGACAGTTTGATGAAGAAATTTCCGAGGTGCGACAATCATTATCTACTACTAAAGAGTATGTTGATAAACTAGGCGAAGAAATTAAATATAACCTTCCAGCAGATCAACGCAATATTACATACGAATATATCACTATCATTACAGACATAGTGGATGATCAAGTTCAAAAGTTGTTACACTCAACACTCGAAGTCAGCGAACAATCAAAGACGAATATAGTGGATAATATTAAAAGAGATATTACCGTTTACGTAGTAGCATTTATTGCTGTCATATTATTATCAATATTGTTTGCGTGGTACATCTCAGGTAACATTGTAAAACCAATTCATCGATTAAGACAGAACGCTAACGAAATTGCTGAAGGAAATCTTACAGTTGATGCAGTTGTTATTCCTTCGAAAAATGAGATTGGTGATTTGTGTCGTTCTTATAACCGGATGTCTAACAATCTTAAAGATATCATCGTAAGCGTAAGAAGTACGAATGACTTAGTTATGTTATCTTCTAAAGATATCCACCATAGTATTCAAGAAAATAGATTTGCTGGTGAGGAAGTGGCAAATGCAACACAAACAATCTCTATGAATCTTCATGAACAAGATGAACTAATTAAACAAGCAGTATCAACTTATGACGATTTAATTATCAAATATGAGCAAATCTTAAGTAAATCTATTAAAATTCAACTTCATTCCAACAAATCACTAGAATTGGCCAATCAAGGTAGTTTAGAGGTAGACAAATTAGTTAATCAAAATCATAGTATTAAAAGCCTCCTACACCAAGTGGATAATGAATCTCAACAACTAACTCAAACAGTTTCAGAAGTCGATAAAAGTTTAAATATAATGAAATTAATTGCTCGTGAAGCTAACTTACTATCTTATACGATGAGTAACCTAATAACGAATGAAACCAACCAAAAAGAACTTACCAATATAACAGAACGAATAGAGCAATTGGCTAATGAAGCGAATATAACGACACAAGACTCAGAAATAACTGAATCACGTGTTCAAAAACATAAAAATAACATAAGTGAAAAACTAAAAGAGGCACAGAAAGATATTATCAGTAATCAGCAAGTTGTAAAGATAGGCGAAAGTTTTGAATCAATTTACGCATTTAATAGAAATGTCCAATCAGAGATCAATAATGTTACAGAAGATATGCAATCGGCTTTTGAACATATGGACCACGTTAGGAATGTGATTAGAGATATTGAACATCGTTCCAAAATCAGTAAGTCAGAGGTAATCAGTATTGCATCTATGGGAGAAGAACAGCTAGCGACCTTAGAAGAAGTATCTGAGTCTTCTTATAAGTTAGTCGAAAGAATCCAAAAAATGAAAAATGATATTAGGCAGTTTAAAGTATAACAGCTATCTTTTAATAAATTTTGACTGCGTTCCATGGACTTTCATATTCAAAGATAAAAGAGGTTAGAAAGCAACAAAACTTATATATGATTATCGTTTGATGCGCAATACCTTCATTATTTATACTAATTATAGACTGGTAGGTAGTAACCTATGAATCTTAAAAAATGGATTTTTTCTAGCTTACGCACAAAGATGCTTGTCATGTTTGTTATGTTAACTGTTACACCTCTCATCTTTGTCGGAATTGTCTCGTATGTAAAATCGTATAATATTGTATCGGAGCAATCACATACATTAGCACAATTTGAAGCCGAACGATTAAGTCGTGATATTGATGTACTATTTCAAGATATTAAACGTTTCACTGAAATCGGTGAACAGGAAAGTACAATACAATTTCTAATAAATCAAAAAAACACCCAAGAAGAAGCCACAAGTACACTCAACATGATTAAATTTTATCGAGAAAGTTATCCCTCTAGTAAGCACATCTTAGATATAAGTATTATGAATAATTCTAAAGTACTTAGTGAAAGTCGAGGTGTTTACCAATTCGATCCAACACCATCACAAATCCAGATATTCTCAAGTCTTAATAAAGACCCTACAACTCCAGTGATCAATACAACAGTTAAAAATGGATTTCCTGCGATTTCCATGACAACTGCAATTGTTAGAAGCCTTACCGGTGAAACGATTGGATTCATCAATATTATTATCGATGCATCCGCAATAAACAATATATTAAATGAAGGATTAATAGGTGACTCGGGTTCTTTTCATATAGAGTCCGAGTATGGTGAAAATTTGTACCACTCATCTAAAATTGAAGGAAGTTCTCCTTCAACAGATTGGAGCGTGATTGGAAAGAATAGTTCTGGTTATTACACCGACTCGACTTCCACTTTCTTTGTCTTCACTACTTCAGAAATGACTAGTTGGAAAATCGTTGGTCATGCACCAATTAGTGAAATTATGAAGGAAGCTAATGATATACGAAGCTTAATTTTTCTTAGTGTAACGAGCAGTATTATATTTACAATAGGACTTTACTTTTTTATCTCTTCCAAGTTAATACGTCCACTTCAAATTTTAAAACAAAAAATGAAACAGGCTTCTTATGGTGACTTTAATGTTAAGGTCATTAACAACAGCGATGACATGGATGAAATTTCTGAACTTGGATCTAGCTTTAACAGTATGATTAAAAAAATAAAATCATTACTTAAAAAAAGTATCGATGAACAAAAACAATTGAAAATTGCTGAGTTTCGAGCTTTACAAGCTCAAGTAAACCCTCACTTTTTATACAATACATTAGATACAATTATTTGGATGGCAGAAGCAAAAAACACGTCACAAGTCATTGACGTAACAAAAGCATTGTCCCAATTTTTCCGAATCTCTTTAAGTAAAGGAAAAGATTGGATAACTTTATATGATGAAATAGAACATGTTCGAAATTACTTAATTATTCAAAAAATCAGGTATGAAGATATTTTAGAAGTTACCTATCATTTAAATGAAGATATTCTTGATTACAAAATCCTAAAATTAGCACTCCAACCACTCGTAGAAAACGCCATTTACCATGGAATTAAAAATAAAAGAGGAAAAGGCTTCATACGTATTAAGGGAGATATCAATGCACAAGGGCACATCGTCATTGACATAATCGATAATGGAATAGGTATCAAGGAGAAACGTTTGGACGAAATACGCACACAATTAGCTCGCGGCTTACCATTAGACAACGGTAAAGGTGGCTTCGGCATGGTGAATGTCCATCAAAGAATTCGACTTTATTATGGTGAACCGTTTGGACTAACCATAAATAGTTGGTACCGATCAGGTACTCGAATTTGCTTAACGATTCCAACGGAGAGGTGAGTTATTATGAAAAAGGTATTTCTAGTCGATGATGAAAAGGTTATCCGGGAAGGGATAGGAAAAAGTATTAATTGGAAGAAGGAAGGCTTTGAATATTGTGGGGATGCCCCAGATGGTGAAATTGCACTCCCTTTAATAGAAAAGTCCAAACCTGATATTGTTATTACTGATATTAAAATGCCTTTTATGGATGGACTACAACTAAGCAGAATACTTCGTGATAAACTACCAGACTTAAAAATAATTATATTGAGTGGACATGATGAATTTGAATATGCTAGAGAAGCAATGCGTGCCCAGGTGTCTGAATACTGTTTAAAGCCTGTCACCGCATTTGATTTACTTGAAATATTGCATAAAGTTTCCGATCAAATAGATATTGAAGAGTGGGAGAAAAAGCAACTTACTGACTTGAAAAATCAAGCATTAGAAAATGCTTCTCTTACTAAAAATCACTTTCTAGGAGAATTATGTGAAGGCTCACACTCTACAGCCAGTGCGATAAAAAAAGCTTCCGAGTTAGGTATCGATTTATTATCTAGTTATTATTATGTTTTAATCATTGAATCAGAATTGAGAGAGTCAGCCTCAATCAATTCAATAGCAGCGAATCACTCTTGCCTTGTGTTTAAAAGAAAAAGTAAAGAGACCGTGTTTATTATGAAAAGTGAATCAAAACAGCAGCTTGAAAGCGAGATTGAACAGATTCGAAAACAACTGTTATTAGAGCCTGATTCTATAAGCTTTGGTTTAGGAAAAATAAAAAATCGTATCCAAGCGATTGCAGAATCCTTTGATGAGGCGAGCAAGGAAAAAAACTTTTCAAGTAACATTACAAAAAAATATAACGTCAATAATACCGAGGTTGATATTAAGTCCAATAAAGATATCCATCAATTTAATCGGAATGATTTAATCCATTTCCTTAAATTCGGTGAGAAAAGTAATATAACTAACTTTTCTCAAAATTATTCATCCTATCTGAAATCAGCTAACATTCGCACACCGTTTTTTATCTATTACTTTTTAATGGATTTCACAATTACAGTGACACACTATATTAAAGAGCAGGACAATGGCTCCGTAAGCGTGTTAAATGAAATTAGTCAGTTAGAAACTCAGGTTAGTTGGATTAAGGATTACGAAGAAATCATATCCTATATGGAAAAGATGTTGCATACGGTTATTGAATTTAGGGAGCAAGTGAATAGTAAATTCGGAGTAATCATTCAAAAAACAAAGGACTATATTCATGATCATTACCATGACCATGAATTATCACTTCAATTAGTTGCAAAAAAAGTTAACGTTAGTGCTTCTTACTTGAGTCACATGTTTAGCCAAGAAACGGGCCAAACGTTAATCGAATACCTAACAAAAACTCGTATCGAACGCGCGAAGGAATTTCTTAAGACAACCAATGATAAAACATATGAGATTGCGCATAAGGTTGGGTATAGTGATTCGCACTATTTTTGTCATTCCTTCAAGAAGATGACTGGGATGACAACAAAGGAATTCAAATCACATGTAGACACGCCCATCTCGTAAAATTTAAAGAAGCTCCCTAAACCTAAGTAGTTCCGTTTCGGTGGAGAAACTACGAAATATCACACTAAGTAACAGACCAATTATCATATGATTTGGTCTGTTACTTTTCACTTATATATCAATGTTTTTGGATATAAATACTTGAATTAACATATGAAATCGCAACCAAAATAAATGTAGAGTTTGTGAAGGATCTTTCTTCAACTAACGAGCAGAAGAGTTGTGCGAAATGTTCCTAGCTTAAATGGAGGATGGTAACATCTCTCTGGTAAAGGCTAGGCAATTCCATGTGGAATTGAAGGATTATATCTAAGAATCAAATGAAGAGGTAACGCTCCGAAGGGTTCTCTCTTAGTCGATTAGCACTTGAATTAGTAAGAATGACAGTGTTGAGAGCTCGGTGAAAAGGCGTAAGAATTCACCGTAACAGTGTAACCTAGCTGTCGAAAGCCTACCCGATGGGGTGGTGTGAATCATGATGCTTGAGTTGAATGAATACGGTGAGTATGCGAATCAACCTAAAAGAAAAAGGTTAAGCTGACAAACTTCTGAATGTACGGGTCTAGACCTGCAATACATAGAAATGTGTATATCACCAAATGTGAGGTTAAATGTGGGTGAGTAAAACTAACTAATATGAAAATCCATGATATGTTAAAGGCATATGAAAGTTAACAGGCTTACAGGAAGCACCTAAGTTCATTTTATAATAGATATAATTCAACGTTGTAAGCTGATAACGTGGAGGGCTTACTCCTTATGAAACGTTGGAAAGGAAAGCAATAATGACAATAGTTATTGTATAACTTCCCTTTATATCAGTGAAAGTGGTGGCACAGTACCAATGAAGTGTCTAATCAACACAGAGGGATAGCCACTAGACTAATGAAGAATCATTCAACCATGTAAGGCAGATCTTTATCGATTAATAAGGTTCTCGTGAGACTAAAAGAGGTTAACTCCGAAAGGGGTACCGACTTATTGAAACGGAAGAAACTGAGACATAACGAGTATTATAATCTACAAGAGTGTTTTGACACTCTCTACACTCAAAGTGTCAATGGTGAAAAGTTTTATGGATTAATAGAATTGATGAGTTCTGATGAAAATATAAGGCTTGCCTATCGAAATATCAAAAGGAATACAGGAAGTAAAACGGCAGGAATAGATAAATTAACAATTAAAGATATTAGTCATTTATCAGTGGAAGATGTGATAGTAAATGTTCAGTCTATGTTTCAATCATTTGAACCACAGAAAGTTAGACGTGTTTTAATTCCCAAAGCAAATGGCAAGGTACGACCACTAGGAATACCAACCATTTGGGATAGAATTATTCAACAGTGTATTTTACAGATATTAGAGCCAATTTGTGAAGCAAAGTTTCACAAGCATAGTTATGGATTCAGACCGAATAGAAACACCCATCATGCAAAAGCAAGATTTGAATTTTTAATTAATCAATCTGGGCTTCACCATTGTATTGATGTAGATATTAAGGGTTTCTTTGATAATGTTAATCATAGTAAACTCTTAAAACAAATTTGGTCTTTAGGCATAAGGGATAGGTCGTTAATCGCTATTATTTCAAAACTATTAAAAGCTGAAATTCATGGTGAAGGTGTACCATCTAAAGGAACACCGCAAGGTGGCATTCTATCTCCACTACTTTCAAATATTGTTTTAAATGAACTTGATTGGTGGATAAGTAATCAATGGGAAACTTTCACAACTCACTTTCAATACAAAACAAATGGGATTAAATATCAAGCACTGAAGAAGTCTGAACTAAAAGAATGTTATATTGTCCGCTATGCGGACGACTTTAAGGTTTTGTGTCGTACACGTACACAAGCAATCAGAATGAACTATGCAATTAAAGATTTCTTGATGACTAGATTGCACCTTGAAACAAGTGAAGAAAAGTCTAGGGTAATAAACCTAAAGAAAAATTTTTCCGAATTTCTCGGGTTTTCTATTAAAGCAGTAAGAAAGGGCAAAACGAGGTTTGGTTATGTAGCCAAGTCAAATATGTCTAAGAAAGCCAGGCTAAATGCTTCTAACAAAATAAAACATTCAATCAAAGCTGTTCAGAAACATCCTAGTAATCAAACCGTTTGGAATTTCAACACTATCGTTATGGGGATACAAAATTACTATTCAGCAGCCACTAGAATTACGATAAATCTTAATGAGTTAAACTCTTATCTACGGAAAACGATGTATAATCGCCTAAAGATTCTTAGAACTGACGCAGAATTTCATGACATGACCAAGACATTACAAAAAAGGTATAAAGGATACAAATGCAAACTGCACAAGATACAAAACATGGTGTTTGTACCCATTCATGCCCAAAAATATAAAACGAATTTATGCTTTACCCAGGATACGTGCAATTACACGACCGAAGGTAGAGAAAAGATACACAAAGGGTTAAAAGCCATAAATAAAGATGTCTTATCTTACATTATGAAGAGTTTTATTCCAAATCGGACAATTGAATATAACGACAATCGAATAAGTAAATTTATTGCTCAGTATGGTAAGTGTGCCATTTCTAGAGTAGAACTAGGTCTTAATGATTGGCATTGCCACCATAAGAATCCTTATCATCTTTCAAACGATGATTCATTCTCTAATCTAGTAATACTGCATGAATCAGTCCACAGACTAGTACACATGAAAGATAATGATAAAATTAATGCATTAATAAAAGTATTAAATCTTTCCAAAAAGCAAGTAGAAAAACTCAACGAACTTCGATTACAATGTCATAATCAAGTAGTTTGATTTCGGAGAAAGCAACAGTCAAATCTAAAAATACATAAATTGAATGAATTGGATTAGTTGGAACGCCGTATGCGGTGAAAGTCGCATGTACGGTGTGAACAGGGGGAAAAGGTAGAGATAACTTCAAACCCTTACCTATCTGTAT
>NZ_JASTZU010000032.1 GCF_030282825.1 Aquibacillus rhizosphaerae | reverse complement strand
GAGAAGCTTATGAATTGAAAAATAAATTGGACAAATGGTTTAAATTTAGTGATGAAAAAACGGCTAAAAAGGGGTTGGAGGAATGTTTATTGGTTATGAGTAGTTCTACCATTGAAGCATTTCACAGAGTTGAAAAAACATTTAACCGATGGAAACAAGAGATTCTACAATCTTTTATGTACCCATTTAACAACGGTTATATTGAAGGTGTTAATAACACGATTAAAGTGACCAAACGCATGTCTTATGGAATTAAAGATTTTGATCGATTGAAAAATAAAATATTATGGCGACAAGAGGTTCGAAGGGTATTCGTATAAAAAACTCCCTTCAATTAAGAGAGGGTGGCATGAAAATCACACCACCACATTTGACAGAGAACCATTAAATTACAAAGGCTGATGATTAGTCTTAAGTTCTATATCGGAGTGATACACGTGAATCAAAAAGCAATTAAACAAAGTCACTTTATATACTGGGCTTCAGGTATAGTATCTATTTGTGGTATTATTTTTGAAGTTTTGTTTGGAGCTTTAGGCTCCTATATATTGGGGGATGGGGTTAAACAATACACACTTACGATTTCTTTATTCTTAACAGGTATGGGAATTGGCGCTAGTCTTAGTGAAAA
This sequence comes from Aquibacillus rhizosphaerae, assembly GCF_030282825.1. Lineage (GTDB taxonomy): Bacteria > Bacillota > Bacilli > Bacillales > Amphibacillaceae > Aquibacillus_C > Aquibacillus_C rhizosphaerae. Next base: position 75,691 of record NZ_JASTZU010000032.1, on the reverse strand, counting down.
GGTTCTAAAGAATTTAGTTATTGCTTTTGTTTATATTGAATTTATGGTTGCATTAATTGGTGGGTTTTCAAGCTTTCTTATGTTTGGAATTACTGCATTCTCACCACCAGGAACGGATGCTTTTTTCCTATATGCAATTACACTTATAGTTGGCGCACTTACAGGTGTGGAATTACCTATACTTATTCGTAAAGCAAATGAAATTGGCGTAGCACTTAACAGAAGTACAGCTAGAGTGCTTTTTTCTGATTATGCGGGAGGATTAATAGGGGGGTTATTATTTGTTTTCCTACTAAGACCTCAGTTTGGAATGGTGAAAACTGCCTTTTTAGTTGGTTGTATAAACTTAACGGTAGCACTAATTGTGTTATGGCTATTTAGAAAAGAAATAAAAAAAGTAGGAATTCATTTTATTGTTGGATCTATAATTGCAATTCTTTTATTACTTGGGCTTTTTTTCGGACAAGCAATGGCACTTACTTTTGAACAAAAATTGTATAACGATCCGATTATTCACATGGAAGAAAGTAAATATCAAAAAATTATTTTGACGAAAGACAAAGCTGATATAAGGCTTTACTTAAATGGTGGTTTACAATTAAGTTCTATTGATGAATATAGATACCATGAAGTGTTAGTACACCCGGCCATGGCTCAGGCCGATAAACAAGATCATGTACTGGTACTTGGTGGTGGCGATGGTATTGCTGTAAAAGAACTGCTTAAATATCAAGATGTTAAAAAGATAACACTTGTTGACCTTGATCCAGCAGTAGTAGAGTTAGCAAATACCAATCATCACTTATTAGAATTAAATGAGGGAGCACTTCAATCAGAACGTGTGGAAGTTATCAATCAGGATGCTTATAATTTTTTAGAAGAGTCAGATGAGTGGTTTGATGTAATTATTGTTGATTTACCAGATCCTAATGATGAGAGCCTCAATAAGCTATACACAAAGGAATTTTATTCGCTTACTAGAAATCATTTGTTGCCAGGTGGAGCAATGATGGTACAAGCTACTAGTCCGGTATTTGCTAGAGAAGTATATTGGACAATCTCGAAAACGATAGAGTCAACAGGATTACACACAGAAAATATTCATGTAGACGTTCCTAGTTTTGGAAATTGGGGTTTTGTTTTTGCTAGTCGTGAACCAATAAATATCTCATCTTTATCTATTGATGTGCCTACAAGGTTTTTAACAACTGAGATTTTAGAAGGTCTTTCTTCATTCGGGAAAGATGAAGATGAAAAAATTAAAGATAGTAATGGTGAGGTGTTAGAATTAAAACCTAACACCTTAATTGACCCGGTGTTGATACAACTATACGAAAAATCATGGGAATATTATTAATGTGTTTTTGTGAAAATTTGCTTTTTCTATTTTAGATAGCTTGTAAAGTGGGTATATATTAATAGAAAGTATTACAATACTTAATTATAAGTTATCAATAGGAGTGAATGTTAATGAAAGTATCTTTCCATGGACAATCTGTTGTGCAAGTGCAAACAGAAACACATAATATCTTAATCGATCCCTTTATTACTGGAAACGGAATGTGCGATCTTGAAGCTAACCAAGTAGCACCAGATGTTATACTGCTTACGCATGGACATAATGACCACGTAGGTGACACGATTGAGATAGCAAAAAGAAATAATTCCCTTGTTGTAGCACCTAATGAACTTGCTGGTTATTTAGAGTCTAGAGGGTTAAACACGCATCCTATGCATATAGGAGGGGCTCATCAATTTGATTTTGGTAAGGTGAAATTAACACCAGCATTTCACGGTTCTGCCTTTGTAGATGAAGATGGTAATAGTGTCTACACTGGTATGCCTGCAGGAATATTATTAACAACAGAAGGTAAAACAATTTATCATGCTGGTGATACAGGCCTATTCTCTGATTTTAAATTAATTGGTGACATGAATGACATTGACCTTGCATTTCTACCAATAGGTGATAATTTTACGATGGGTCCAGAAGATGCATTAATTGCAGCAGAATGGTTGCAAGCAAAAAAAGTAGTACCAGTACATTACAATACTTTTCCTTTAATTGAACAGGATGGGGATGCTTTTGCAAGCAAGGTAAAGCCTGGTCAAGGAATAGCATTGAAACCTGGTCAAGAAGTTAGCTTATAAGTGTTAACTTAAAAATTCCAGTTAAGCTACTATTTGGTCAGAAGGGTATAGCTCTTCTGACCTTTTGTGTAATTTTTGGAGGAAGTCAAACATGTTGGAAATTTGAGAAGCATACACTAGTACATAAATATAAAACAGGAGGAGATATATTTATGAAACAGTATGCATTATTAAGGATTCTGCTAGCGTGTTTCTTCTTGTACATAGCATGGCCATCTATCCGAGGTGAGATTAGCTATTTATCTTCTATTTTTTGGGGTGCCTGGCTCGTTTTTTTCTTGCTAGTATTGGGTTCCAATTTTGCTACTCTATTAAAAATGACTAGGCCGCCAGTCATGGAACAAGAAAGTGACAAGCAATTTCAACTTGGAAAAAATTGATACTATCTTTAGACATCTGTATAATAACAATAGATAATATTTTATTAGTACAGATGGAAAGATTGGTGAAAACGCTTGGCTACAAAACATGAACAAATTCTGTTATTTATAGAATCATTAAAAGTAGGTAATAAAATATCAGTGAGACAAATCGCCAAAGAATTAAATGTGAGCGAAGGCACTGCATATCGAGCAATTAAAGAAGCTGAAAATCAGGGGCTTGTTAGTACGATAGAACGTGTAGGTACCATTCGTATTGAACGAAAGAAAAAGGAAAATTTCGAACATTTAACTTTTGCAGAGATTGTAAGTATAGTGGACGGACAGGTACTTGGTGGAAGAGAAGGGCTATATAAGACATTAAATAAATTTGTTATTGGCGCTATGAAGCTTGAAGCAATGATGCGATACACAGAGAAGGATTCGTTATTAATTGTTGGTAACCGAGTAGAAGCGCATGAATTAGCTTTAAAAGAAGGTGCGGCTGTATTAATTACAGGTGGTTTTGATACAGATGAGCAAGTGAAACGGTTAGCGGATGAAAAGCAATTACCGATTATTTCCACGAGCTATGATACATTTACTGTCGCAGCTATGATCAATCGGGCGATTTATGACCAATTAATTAAAAAGGAAATTGTCTTGATCGGTGACATATATATACCTTTTGTAGAGACATATTATTTAACTACCAAAGATAAATTAATAAAATGGTATGAACTAAATGATTTAACAACACATAGCCGCTATCCTGTTGTAGATGAAAATAACCGTGTTATTGGAATGGTTACATCAAAGGATATAATTGGTAGAGACAAAACAATTAACATTGATAAAGTAATGACCAAAAATCCGATGACCGTATTAAAAGAAACGTCACTTGCATATGCGGCACATATGATGGTTTGGGAAGGACTAGAGATTATGCCAGTTGTAGATAATTATCATAAGCTGGTAGGCCTTATCTCGAGACAGGATGTGTTAAAAGCACTCCAACATATACAGCGCCAACCGCAAGTGGGAGAGACAATTGATGACATCGTGACTAGTAGACTAGAAGTTATTTCAGATGAAACTCAAAATACGGTTTATCGTTCAAGTGTTACCCCGCAAATGACGAATCAACTCGGAACGCTTTCATATGGAGTATTCGTGTCATTCGTCACAGAAGCAGGAAGTCGTGCACTTCGCCAATATAAAAAAGGTGATCTTGTTGTTGAGAATCTATCTGTATATTTTATAAAACCTGTTCAATTAGAAAGTGTGTTAGAAATAAAATCACGTTTATTAGAAGTGGGGAGAAAGTCAGCAAAAGTGGATGTAGAGGTATTTCATGATAAAGATCTTGTAGGAAAAGCTGTCCTTATGGGACAACTAATAGATCGATAATCTTGGCTAAATATATATCTGCCAAGTTGACTCATAATTAGATGAGTCAACTGTAACAGAGTTGGCGAACGTAACTACATGCATACGGAAATGAATGAATTAGGTTTGCTTTCTACTTTTTAATTCATTACGATAATGTACAACCCGTTTAAACCCACCATACATTTGAATGGCACCTAAAAACACGAAAACAATCGTTACATAAAGAGAAAAGCGCGTTTGGTAAAACAAGTACTGATTGATTCCAAAGAAGCTAATGAAAGTTCCGAGGAAAATACGAGCCTTTGAGTTTAGAAAAGCTTGTTGTAACAAATCATCGCTTCTTATGATTGCAACTTTGTAATAAACGTATAAAATGAGTGAAATAACTATCACGATGGGGAAAATAACCATAAAATCTACTCCTAACTATAATAACACTTTCTTCATTGTAGCTTTTTTAATAGAAATTTGCTAGATATGTGATGTTTGATTCTGTCTACCAAACAACTTAGTAGTCTTCAGTCAAAGGAAGTTTTCTACAAATATGAAATAGGTTAAAGGAGTGTAAGAAGTAAATGATTGTAAAAAATATTATAAAAAAAATTCAGGAATACAATACGATAATAATTCACCGGCATGTTAGACCAGACCCAGACGCCTACGGTTCACAGGTGGGTCTTTCTCAGATTATTAAGCATACATACCCGAATAAAGAAGTTTTTGTCGTTGGAGATGAAGACATATCTTTATCGTTTTTCTCAGACATGGATGAAATTAAGGATGAAATATACCATAACGCACTTGTTATTGTATGTGACACTGCTAATCAAGCTCGAATTTCGGATCAGAGATTTTCACTTGGAAGTGAACTAATCAAAATTGATCATCACCCTAATGTGGATTCCTATGGAGATTTAGCTTGGGTGAATATTGAAGCAAGCTCAACAAGTGAAATGATTTATGAGTTATTTTTAGAAGCAAGGGAAGCAGGTTTCCAGTGTAATGACCGTGCAGCAAGTTTGTTGTATGCTGGTATAGTAGGTGATACAGGGAGATTTTTATTTCCAAGTACATCTGAAAAAACATTTCGTTACGCTTCTGACCTAGTGAAGTATAATTTTAACCGTACAGAATTATACGATTTAATGTATAAAACAAAACGAAATGTCGCACGTTTAAAAGGTTATATTTTGCAAAATTATACAATTTCTAATTCAGGATTAAGTTCCATTATAATTACGAAAGAAAAGTTGCAAGAGTTTGAAATGACTTCTACAGAGACAAGTCAACTTGTGGGGATTTTAGGTGATGTAGAGGGGATTAAAGCATGGGTTATTTTTGTGGAGGAAGAAAATTTAATTCGTGTTCGGCTAAGATCTAAGGGACCTATTATCAATGATATTGCAGCTAAGTACAATGGTGGTGGTCACCCACTTGCCTCCGGTGCGACTATTTATGACTGGAAAGAGACTGCTGCAGTTATAGAAGATTTAGAAAAAGTGTGTACAGACTATAATAAGACAGAAGAAAATATATTCTGATAAATGATGTCTATAGTACCTCGGTATAGCTATTTTATATACCGAGGTACTATGAATATTCGAGTAATAAATAGCATCTAATCTAATCTTTGAAAATTACACATCTAATATTCCGGTACAAACCAACAACCATTTTCAGTGTGTTCACATACGACTTGGAAATCTAGCTTTGTTATTTCTCGTTTCATAAGACGGATAATCTCATCTGTTTCTGCATAGGCAGAGTATCCAGCAATTAATCGATCAAGCTTTTCTTGTACAATAAGGGTACGACTCATAATAAGCATAACAAACCACTCCCTTTTATTGTTTTACTTTAGTATACTAAAAAAAGATAAGAAAGGTACAATTTGTCAATAAAATTCAAGAAATGTTCATTTTCAAAAGGCTAATCCGAAGATTTTTAGCTCCAGCGCTTGCCTCGCCCGAGGGTTGCCCTAGGGTAAACATAAAGGAATGCCACATCGAAAGCACCTTTAGAAATACTTGTTTCAAAGGGGCCCCGAGCTTTTCTTAATTTGCTATTTTAAGTTGAACATTTACTGTAAGATTCTCTGTCACAAATAATTGGTTTACAACTGCATTATAGGAAAACTCATCTACTGGATATGTTTTGTTTTCAATCGTAGCTATTAGTAACTCGTAATTATCGGACAAACTACTTGTGCTTTTTCCAACGACATGATTAATTTCTTCTTTTATTTGCTCTTGTAACTGATGGACAATAAGACTATCCAATTTTAGTTCGGTTTCGTTTTCAATATTGATGATAATGGTTTGAACTTTAATATCCTCTTTTGACTTTTGATCTAATTCTTTTTTGCTCTCTTCTAATGTTTTGTAGTTATGCTGTAGTTGGTTCAATTCTGAACGGAGTTTTAAATTCTCTTCCACCCATCGTTCATGAAATTTACCATACATAAAAATAAACACTGCAAAAGCTATGATTGCACCCAAGAAAGCTCCAGCTAAAAACCTTTGCCAACTAGCTCTTTTGTAGTACGGAGGAATGTGCATTATTCAAACTCCTCCTGAGTGATCCATTCAATAACCATTAACGCCGTTTGCACGCCACCCATTGCAGTAATTATTAGTATGATTTGTTTTACCATATCTAAAGTTGAACCTTCGAAAATACCTTTTTCGAAGTTTGAAATAGCATCAAAGGTTCCCCCGATAGCTGCTACAATAGCCCATATTCTTAAGCTTTTTGCGATACGTCCCATAAGTGTTAAGGGAGGTTCCCCTGTTGCAAAAGCTCCAATGCTACCTATTAATGATCCACCCATGATTACTCCAAGAGCTATAAAATAGCATTGAATCATCGAGGAAACAAACCTTTCTTCCATAATTGCCTCTCCTTTATCTATCCTGTATTGGTTAGATCCGATACATGGATTAAGGTTACTTACATTAAAGTACTTAATAAAAATATGGTTCTTTAAAATTTATGAAAAAAGAGGACGAGATATGTTAATGATTTTATTGTATATCTTTATTCGGCTATAATAGATATTTAAGGAGTTCATCAGAATATAAGTTTTTATAAAGGTGGTGTGAACGATGGGATCCACTCACTTACAAATACGAAGTGGTTATAGTATTATGCAGAGTACGATAACAATTGATCGATTGGTAGCTACAGCAAAAGAGCAAAAAATAAGTAGCATTGCTTTAACAGATGTAAATGTTATGCACGGAGTTGTTTCCTTCTACCAAGCATGCCTTAGTGCAGGAATTAAACCAATAATAGGTATGATTTTAGATGTTGAAAATGTTGAGGGTAAAAGCGAACAATGTATTGTACTTGCAAAGAATAATAGAGGTTATAAAAGCTTATTGAAATTAAGTTCTCACATTCAACTACAAGAAAATAAACAAATAAATAAGATTGATTTAAACATGTTCTGTTCAGATTTAATAGTTATTATACCTATTACAGCTTCATGCTTGGAACCTCTTTTAGAAAAAGGTGAACTGGAACAAGCCGCCACCCATTTTAATAAGTGGAAAGAGATAGTGAAGGAAACCCAACAACTATATTTAGGTGTGGATGAATCAAGTTTAAAAAATTATCCTTATTTACAAAGTTTCTGTGTAGAAAATAATATCGTAGCAACAGCAATTAGTGATATACGATTTTTACATAAATCAGATACATTGGCATTTAACTGCTTACAAGCAATGAGGTATGGGGAAAAGTGGACAAGTAACAATATTCATTCAGTAAAAGGTTGTCACTTATACAGTGAAGAGGAGTTAGATGCTATTTTTAGTGACTGGCCCACTCTTTTGGAAGTATCAAATAACATTGCTGCAAATTGCAATGTGAAGTTAAATTTTGACCAAAGGATGCTACCACATTATCCTGTACCAAAAAGTCAAACAGCAGACAATTATTTAAAAGAACTATGTCATACATCATTACAAAACAAGTACAATGATAAACCTGAAAAAGTTATTACACGTTTGAACTACGAACTAAAAGTGATAAAAGAAATGGGGTTTAGTGATTACTTTCTTATTGTTTGGGATTTTATCCATTTTGCTAGGGAACAAGGTATTACAGTAGGACCTGGGCGAGGGTCTGCAGCTGGTTCTTTGGTAGCATTTTTATTAGGGATTACAAATGTGGATCCGATACGCTATAACTTATTATTTGAACGATTTCTAAACCCAGAACGGGTAACGATGCCAGATATTGATATTGATTTTTCAGATCATCGTAGAGATGAAGTCATCCAATATGTAAAAAATAAGTATGGACAGGATCATGTGGCACAAATTATCACGTTTGGAACATTTGCCACTCGTTCATTATTAAGAGAGTTATTTAAAACAATGGACATTGATTCACAAGATGCTTCTTTTATATTGAAGGAGATACCAGCACAAGGAGCAAAATCAATTATATCTAGTGTTAAAGCATCTAGTGCATTAACTGAATACATAAAACAGTCAGAGACACTTCAGTTATTATTTAAAATCGCTACAAAATTAGAGGGTTTACCAAGGCATGTTTCTACACATGCTGCGGGAGTAATAATAAGTGAGCAACCGTTAATAGAAAACGTTCCACTTATTTCTTCACATGGTGAGATATACTTAACACAATACGCAATGAAAGAATTGGAATCTATTGGTTTACTGAAAATAGACTTTTTAGGTTTAAGAAATTTAACTTTAATTGAAAGAATAATTTCGACGATTAATCACAAACAGAAAAAGAAAATTGAACTGGATTCTATTCCACTGGATGACGTTAAAACTTTTTCATTGTTACAAAGTGGAAAGACAAATGGTGTATTTCAATTAGAGTCTCAGGGAATGCAAAAAGTTTTAGTAAAGCTTTCTCCTACAAACTTTGAAGATGTTGTTGCAGTTAATGCTCTATATAGACCTGGGCCTATGGAATATATTCCAGTTTATATAAATAGAAAACATAAGTATGAAAAGGTAAGTTACCCACATGAGGATTTAAGACCAATATTAGAGAATACATTTGGAGTACTTGTGTATCAGGAGCAAATCATTCAAATTGCTAGCAAACTAGCTGGATTTACTTTAGGACAAGCTGACATACTACGCCGAGCTGTTAGCAAAAAACAAAAAGAAGAGATTGAAAAAGAACGAAAACACTTTATTCAAGGTTGCTTGAAAAATGGATATGAACTCTCCGTTGCACAAGAACTTTTTGATTGGATTGTTCGGTTTTCTAACTACGGGTTTAATCGTAGTCACGCAGTTGCTTACAGCTTAATTTCCTATCACTTAGCTTATATAAAAACGCACTATCCTGCTTACTTTTTAGCTGAAATATTAAGCTCCGTGGCAGGGCAACAGGATAAAATTCGCTTGTATGTTCGAGAGGCAAAAGATCTTGGAATACTTACCTTGCCACCTTCAATTAATAAGAGTTTCGGTATTTACACCGTCGAACATAACAATATTAGAATGGGATTATTATCAATTAAAGGTGTTGGTAGCCAGGTAATCAAAGAAATCATTCGTGTCCGTAAAGAAGGTGCATTTAAACACCTATTTGATTTTTGTTTACGTGTTCCAATGAAAATTGTTAATCGTCAAGTAATTGAATCTTTAATTATTGCAGGTGCTTTTGATGAAACGCATTCAAATCGGGCAAGTTTATTAGCAACGATCGATCAAGCAATTGAACAGGGCGAATTGTTCAGTGAATTTGAGGATCAAGCTTCATTCTTTCAGGGGGATATTGAGTTAGATGCTTCTTATATAGAAACGGAACCATTTTCAGAGATGAAACAGTTGACGCTGGAAAAAGAATTGATAGGTATGTATATGTCTAGTCATCCTTTATCAAAAGACAGAAACAAGCTTAGAGCAGAAGGTTATATTGGTTTAACGGACTTAAAGAAACATATAGGGAAAAATAAGATGGCTTCAGCTGCTGTTATTCAGGAAATGAAAGTTATTCGAACAAAACGGGGAGATGCTATGGCGTTTGTGAATCTTTCAGATGAGAACGGGGAACTGGAAGCTGTAATCTTCCCTGAAGTGTATCGAGAAGTGAAACCGTGGATAAAAGAAGAGAAAATAGTTTTTATTCAAGGGAAAATAGAACTTAGAAATGAACGGGTTCAATTGCTTATTTCTGAGATAAATGAGTTTGATCCTGAAAAGTTACAGTTAAATGATAAACATGACAAACGAGTATTTATCAAGTTAAAGAAAGAGAAAGAAAAAGAAGGACTCCTTTATATCAAGCAAGTTGCAGAAGAAAATCCAGGAAGAGTCCCTGTGATTGTTTACCATGAACAGAAAAAACAAACGTATCAGCTTACGAGTGAATACAATATTAGTTTAAATCAACAATCTATTAATGCTCTAATAAAAGAATTTGGTAAAGAACAAGTAGTGTTTAAAAATAAAACAACATAGTGTCTCACTCACCTTTAGATATTTTAAATCGAAAGTGTTACGCAAGTAGTATGTAACTGAACCGTCTAAGGTAGTCCTGGATTTTCTATTGGTTCATGAGTTCTCTGAAATCTTGTTCGGTTATTGTAGGTTATACTAAAGTTGCAAACTTAAATGATAGAGAAGGTTATGAGTAGTTTATTATCAAAAAGGTAGACATTTTTATTCTTATGAAATGCATAAACTTGAAAAGTACCAATCTTTACACGCTTTTCTCATCTGGTATAATGTAATAGTTAAGTGGTCGGACCAATTTTTTATAGCATCAAATGTGACTCGAAATGAAACGCTCATCCCAATCCGTGACAGATAGTCTGTTATAGCAATAGTTAAATGTTCAAAGGAATAAATATGGATTAGCTTTAACTTTAATACGTTCTAGGGTGGAAGAAATATAAGGAGTGATTAGAGAATAAGCTATGTCAACAAAAACTAAAGTGTATGAAGAGGTCTTAGGTCAAATAAGGGCATTTATAAAAAAATAATTTATCTCCAGGTGATAGACTTCCATCAGAAAGAGAGCTTTCTGAAAAATTAAACGTTGCAAGGTCATCAATACGTGAGGCGCTTCGGGCAATGGAGCTACTTGGTTTAATTGAAACCCGGCGTGGGGAAGGAACTTTTTTAAAAACTTATCGAACTTTTCGTACCGTCGAATTGCTTTCAGCTTTTATTTTACATGAACATAAAACTAGAGACGAGATAATATCGTGTAGAACTATTATCGAAAAGGAAGCAGTTAAACTTGCATTTAAAGTGATGAAAAAAGACGTTATTGAAGAGTTACAAACAACAATAGATAAGTCGCAACAGGATGAAGAACAAAGGTATTATAGTTTTTTTATTATTATTTTTGAAAAAGCAGATAATTTTTTATTACAGAAAATATGGATGTTATTAGATGATTTTTCACGTTCTATAAAAGAAACTTATTACATGAAGCAATTTTATATTAGATTATTAAATGCCTTTTCACACAATGAGTATGAAGATATTGAACTAATATTTGAACAAGCTAAATAGACATAAGTAATCATACTTTCATCATTTATAAAGGTTCGTTCAAAGGAGGAATAACTCTTGCTTAAAGATTTTTTTAGTAAGAAAAAGAAATATGCATCAATCCCAAGAGAAGAAGCTAAACAAGACGTTCCTGAAGGATTAATGCAAAAATGCCAAGGTTGTCAAAAAATATTTTATCGAAAAGAAATGGCCAAAAACTTGAACGTATGTCCTGAGTGTGGACATCATCATCAAATGAGTGCTTATGATCGAATTGAAAGCTTATTAGATTATGGTTCATTTATAGAGTGGGATAAACATTTACTATCAAATAACCCCTTAGCATTTCCGGATTATGAAAAAAAGCTTGAAAAAGATATTGAAAAAACAGGTATTAACGAAGCGGTTGTGACTGGTAAAGGGAAAGTAAACGGACTTGATACAGCAATTGCTGTCATGGATTCTAGGTTTCGTATGGGTAGTATGGGGTCTGTGGTTGGTGAAAAGGTAGCAAGAGCAATTGAAAATGCAAGGATTGAATCCATGCCCATCATTATCTTCACCGCATCTGGTGGCGCAAGAATGCAAGAAGGTGCTTTGAGCCTGATGCAAATGAGTAAAACTTCTGTCGCTATACAGAGATTACATAATGCTGGTGGATTATTTATTTCTGTAATGACAAACCCGACTACAGGAGGAGTATCAGCGAGCTTTGCATCTTTGGGTGACTATAATTTTGCTGAACCAGGAGCACTAATCGGTTTTGCTGGTAGAAGAATAATTGAACAAACAATTAGAGAAAAACTACCTGAAGATTTTCAAACAGCTGAATTCCAATTAAAGCATGGACAAATTGATAAAGTAATTCCTAGACATGATATGAAAAGGATTTTAACTACAATATTGGATATCCATCAGTAAGGGGTGATATATTTTGAAACAAGTTCTCGAATTCGAAAAACCTATCATTGAGTTAAGGGAAAAAATAGATGAACTAAAAAAAATTACAGTAGATAGTGATTTTGATTTGTCTAAAGAAATAAATACACTTGAACAAAGGCTTGAAAAACTAGAAGGAGATATATATGGGAATTTAAAGCCTTGGGATAGAGTTCAAATTGCTAGACACACTGATCGACCAACCACTCTTGATTATATCGAAAATTTATTTACTGATTTTATTGAATTTCATGGTGACCGGTTGTTTGGAGATGATGAGTCTATTGTATCCGGAATTGCCAAATATGAGGGGCAGCCTATTACGGTGATTGGGCATCAAAGAGGTAAAAATACGAAAGAAAATATTAGAAGAAACTTTGGTAGTCCTCACCCGGAAGGATATAGAAAAGCACTAAGACACATGAAGCAAGCCAACAAATTTAATCGACCAATTGTTACTTTTATAGATACTAAGGGTGCCTATCCAGGTAAAGCTGCTGAAGAGCGAGGGCAAAGTGAAGCAATAGCTAGAAACCTTATGGAAATGGCTGGATTTAATGTGCCTATGATAAGTATTGTTATCGGTGAAGGAGGAAGCGGTGGAGCATTAGCACTTGGAGTCAGTGATCATATTCATATGTTAGAGAACTCTACTTATTCTGTTATTTCTCCAGAAGGAGCTGCTGCTTTACTTTGGAAAGATTCAAAACAAGCACAAAAAGCTGCTGAATCTCTAAAAATTACATCTTATGATTTAAAAGAGCTGAAAGTTATTGATGAGATTATACCAGAACCTAGAGGTGGAGCGCATAGAGATGTATTGTTACAATCCCAATTTATGGACAAAGTGTTAAAAGAATCTTTAAAACAATTAAATGAAATTAAAACCGAGGAATTACTTGAGAAAAGATGGGAAAAATATAAACAGATTGGTGATATTAATGAACCAAGTAGTTTATAGATTATCTTGAGTAGCATTCACATTTATTAAGGTGTAATGTGAGAATAAATTTTCTTAGTATTCTTTATGGTGAAAGATGTGGTTTTAAAATGCTATCATATGTATGGTGTTAAAATGATAGTTAAAATTTACCCTTGCCATTGATTTGGTAAGGGTAAATTAGATTATTAGATAGAAATGCTCTAAATTTGTCATATTTAAGGGTGAGATAATTCTATCTTTCATGTATAATTTTAATTGAAATTAAACTAGTTTAGGATTATCTTGTAATGGGGAGAGAATATATAGGGGGAAATACTTTATATTAAGAGGTGAGTAATTTGAAAAAAATTGGAGTCTTAACTAGTGGTGGAGATGCTCCAGGAATGAATGCAGCTGTGCGAGCTGTTGTGAGAAAAGCCATCTTCCATGAAATGGAAGTTTTTGGTGTGTATAATGGATATCAAGGTTTGATGGAAGGTAATATTAAAAAGATGAACATTGGCTCTGTTGGGGATATAATTCAACGTGGTGGAACGATTTTATATTCAGCACGATCTGAAGAATTTAAGACAGAGGAAGGTCAACAAAAGGCAATTGAACAATTAAACAAATTTGGAATTGAAGGCTTAATTGTCATTGGTGGAGATGGTTCTTTCCGTGGTGCGGAAAAATTAACACAAAAAGGTTACCCTTGTATTGGTGTACCTGGAACCATTGATAATGATATTCCTGGTACAGACTATACAATAGGCTTCGACACTGCATTAAATACAATCATTGAAGCGATTGATAAAATTAGAGATACAGCAACTTCCCATGAGCGTACATATGTTATTGAAGTGATGGGGCGTAACGCCGGTGATTTAGCTTTATGGGCTGGTCTTGCTGATGGCGCAGAAAGTATCCTTATTCCAGAGAGAGCGGATGATTTTCAATTAGTTGTTGATAAGTTAAAGAGAGGTCAAGCAAGAGGTAAAAAACATAGTATCATCATTCTTGCTGAAGGCGTAGGTAGTGGGATGGAGTACGGAAAACGTATAGAGGATGCTACAAAAATGGATACGAGAGTAACGGTTCTTGGTCATATTCAACGAGGTGGTTCACCATCTGGATTCGACCGGGTACTGGCTAGTAGACTAGGTGCCAAAGCTGTTGATTTACTGTTAGCTGGAAAAGCAGGACGTGTAGTTGGAATTCAAAAAAATGAATTGGTCGATCACGATATTATCGAAATTCTAAAAGCACCTCACCACATAAACGAAGATATGTATAAATTATCAAATGAATTATCTATTTAATGTAGACTAAACATAGTAGTTGTAATTTAAGGAGGAAATAGGAATGAGAAGAACGAAGATTGTATGTACGATAGGACCCGCATCAGAAACAGTTGAGAAGTTGGTTAAATTAATTGAAGCGGGAATGAATGTTGCCCGTTTGAATTTTTCACATGGTGACTTTGAAGAGCATGGCCAAAGAATTAAAAATATCCGTGAAGCTTCTAAGCAAACTGGAAAAACAGTAGCTATTCTTTTAGACACCAAAGGTCCAGAAATTAGAACAGGTAGTCTAAAAAACGGAGAAGCATACTTGAATAAAGGTGCTACCGTGAATGTATCGATGGAAGATATTGAAGGAACAGCTGATAGAATTTCTGTAACATATCCACAATTAATTGATGATGTACATGTAGGCTCTAAATTATTATTAGATGATGGATTAATTGAACTTGAAGTAGTAGAAATCTTAAAAGACAAAAAAGAATTAAAAACAAAAGCTTTGAATTCTGGCTTACTTAAAAATAAAAAAGGTGTAAACGTTCCTAATGTTAGCGTGAATTTACCAGGTATTACAGATAAAGATGCACAAGATATTAAATTTGGTATCGAACAAGGTGTAGACTTCATCGCCGCATCTTTTGTTCGTCGCTCATCTGACGTATTAGAAATTAGAGGGTTGTTAGAAGAGAACAATGCTACACACATTCATATCATTCCTAAAATTGAGAATCGTGAAGGTGTAGATAATCTTGATGCTATTTTACAAGTTAGTGATGGCTTAATGGTTGCAAGGGGAGATCTTGGTGTGGAAATTCCACCTGAAGATGTACCACTGGTGCAAAAAGATATGATCCGTAAGTGTAATACAGCAGGTAAGCCTGTTATTACTGCGACGCAAATGTTAGATTCCATGCAACGTAACCCAAGACCAACACGTGCTGAAGCTTCAGATGTTGCCAATGCAATATTTGATGGTTCAGATGCAATAATGTTATCTGGGGAAACTGCAGCCGGTGATTATCCAGTCGAAGCTGTCCAAACAATGAGTAACATTGCGAAAAAAGCTGAAACGGCTCTTGACCATAAAGCCATTCTTGATATTCGCTCAAAATCAAGCGATATGACAATTACTGACGCAATCAGTCAATCAGTAAATCATTCAGCAATGAATTTAAATGTAGATGCTATCTTAACACCAACAGTTAGTGGACATACAGCGCGTATGATTTCAAAGTATCGCCCTGAGGCACCAATTATTGCTGTTACATTTGATGAGCAAGTTAGCCGCAGATTATCGCTAGTTTGGGGTGTCGAGACAATAATTGGTCAATTAGCGCATACAACAGACGATGTATTAGATGTAGCTATCGACCGCGGTCTATCAACTGGTCATTTTAAGCGTGGAGATCGTGTAATTATTACTGCCGGTGTCCCAGTTGGGGAGAGCGGAACTACGAATTTGATGAAAATTCATATAATCGGAGACGTATTAGCTAAAGGTCAGGGTGTAGGTAAAGGAAGCGCGTATGGTAGAGCTATCATTGCTAAAAATGCAGAAGAAGCAATGCAAAAAATACAACAGGATGATATTCTCGTTACTTACGGTACAGATAAAGATATGATGCCAGCAATTGAGAAAGCAAGTGGTATCATTACGGAAGAAGCAGGACTTACTTCACATGCAGCTGTTGTGGGTCTAAGCCTGGGAATTCCAGTAATTATAGGTGTACAGAAGGCCGTTGATATTATTGAAAACGGAAAAGAAGTTACGATTGACGCTACAAAAGGTGACATATATGCTGGTCACGCAAGTGTACTCTAAAAATAGGTGAGATTTGAGAAGGGATTTATCCCTTCTCTTTCTTTTAACCCAGCTAGCGTCATAAATTCATTAGTGTTTTTTAAACAAAGAACATATTCTCTAAAGAAATCAAGGAGGGAGGATAAACTATGTTTCGTTGGGTTTTATTGTTTGTATTAATTGTGCCAGCATTAGAAATTGGAATCCTTATTTGGGCAGGTGGAGTAATTGGACCATGGTGGGTTGTGTTTTTAATTCTGTTAACTGGAATTATAGGTGCCTGGTTAGCTAAACAACAGGGATTAGATACATTAAATAGAGCAAGACAGTCTATGTCCTATGGTCAATTACCACACGAACAAATATTTGATGGTATTTGTATTTTAATAGGAGCGGTTGTATTACTTACCCCGGGTTTCATTACAGATGCAATAGGCTTTTTATTACTACTCCCTTTCACAAGAGGTCCAATAAAACTTTGGCTGCAAAAAGTGTTAAAAACAATGATGGATAAAGGTACAATTACCATATTTAGAAGATAAAAATAAGAACTGACCTCTCAAAGGTTTCAGTTCTTATTTTTAATGGCTGTTTTTATTCCCGTTTATATATAACCAAAGTTGCTCTATTACACCTGTTTGATACAATGTGTTTAAAATTACTAATATTACTGGACCGATCATTAGGCCTAATAATCCCCATAGTTGAAAACCAGCAAATAATGAGATTAACGTTGCTAAAGGATTTAGTCCAATGTTATTTGAAAGAACTTTTGGTTCCATTAATTGTCTTTGGATGACAACTGTAAAGTAAAGAATAGATAGCCCAATTGTAAGAAAATAATTTCCTGTTAGGAACATATACAGTATCCAAGGAATAAATATTAACCCTGTTCCGAGATAGGGTAATAAATCTATTAGACCAGTAATGATCGCAATAGTAATAGCATGTTCAACTTGTAGACATAAGAGCCCAATTAACACAATAATAGCTGTAATGGATATAAGTATAATTTGTGCTTTTATAAACCCAAATAAAGCTTTTTTTAGTCCTTTAAAGACTTCACTGCCCGAAGTACTAAATGACTTAGGAATGATATTTAGAAATAGCTCTCTCAGCTTGTACCAATCTTTACTAATAAAAAAAGTTCCAAGAAATGAGAAAACTAGTACAGAGAGATAACTAGGTAAATTACTTAGTAAAGAGGGGATTTGTTGCAATAACTGCTGCAAAAGAACTGCACCAGATGATGCAAGATTATCACCCATGTTTTGAACATTATTCAAAATAGCATTTTGTTGATTCGGATCAAGCATACTTATCATGGAAGTCAATTTTTGATAGACCGGAATAACATGCTGTGTTACTAAATCTTGGATGAAAGTTACCAATGTTTTAAAGTGATATGGAATTTGTACAGCCAAGTATGTTGTCCCATTGATTAACTCGATAATTAAAAATGTAGTGACTCCCATGATAATAACTAATACAAATAAAATAGATAAAAAGGTTGCTAAAGGTCTATTGAACTTAAACCTTAATTCTAAAAAATTCACGAGTGGATTTAATAAAAATGCAATTAATAATGCGAAAAAAAATGGATAAGTGTATGTAAATAAATAAAACAGACAAAATATTAATAGAATGATTGAGAAAATCACAAATAAAAACCTTAATAATTTGTAAATATTCTTTAAGGGCACGTTTTTCACATCCTTTCTAAAAGCTAATAAAATATAAAAATTCGGAGATGTATAGCGGAAGCGGACTACCCGACTAAACATCTTTGTGATAAAAACCCCTACATAGATGTTCGTCTTAACCTGCCCTAGGGTGAGCATAAAGGAATGCTCCATGGAAAGTCTTCGCAGAAACAAGGGATTTTCTTGTTTCGAAGGTGCCCCGATCTTTTCTTACTATAAAGATATTTTTAATTTATGAATAATATGTGGTACTATTAAAATTAGCTTTCGTTTATTAAAGAAAGTAGGGACGAACATGCTAAATCAATCAACCATCTTTTTATTGATTTTATTTTTACTGGGGTATATTGGGAAGAATCAATCAATAATGATCGCAGTATATGTTCTGATTGGATTACAACTATTTAAAATGGATGATAAGTTGTTTCCTTATATTCAGGATAAAGGAATTGGTTGGGGTGTAACAATCATAACTGTGGCGGTATTAGTTCCAATTGCAACTGGAGAGATAGGTTTCAGTGAATTGGCGCAAAGTGTAAAATCTTATTATGCTTGGATAGCTATTGGTGCTGGTATATTTGTTGCAGTAATTGCAAAGAATGGATTAACTCTTCTCGCAGATGATCCGCACTTAACAACAGCTTTAGTAATGGGAACAATCTTAGCTGTGGTATTTTTTAATGGTGTTGCTGTGGGCCCACTAATAGGTGCAGGTATAGCTTATATGATTATGAGAGCCGTTGACTTTTTCTTACCATAGGAATATTGAAACACGAAATTTTTAGGATGAATTCTACATATTTTCTAACCGGATCACTTGTTTAATTACTTTTATAAGCCTTTCTGAAGGATTTCTATTTAATACAAGTCTTATCAAGAAAGATAATGACGTATGGTATGATTCAGTTTTAAGGTTATTATATTCAAAAAAAACAAGTAATTACTTAATTTAATTACATTTCTAAAAATTTAATCGGTTTCATTTCACAAACAATTCCAAATTGTTTATAATTGATAAGGGGATATTCAAAAGCATTATTTCACAGTTTGTTACGATGTTTTTGAAATGTAGAGAAAGAAGTTAGTTGCTAAACAGTCCTTACAATGTTTTGTTAACTAATCAATAAGGATAAAGAAAAGGAGAGGGATGCAATGTCAACCGCCAAAGGACTAGAAGGGGTTATTGCCACAGAGTCATCAATTAGTTCGATTATCGATGATCAATTAACTTATGTGGGTTATAAAATTGATGACCTTGCTGAGAATTCTAGCTTTGAGGAAGTTGTTTACTTACTATGGAATAAGCAGCTGCCAAACAGTGAAGAATTAAAAAGCTTCAAAAAAGAATTAATTAATAACATGGAGCTTCCGAAAGAAGTATTAGATCATTTGAAATCCTATGATTTAGCTACTGTTCATCCAATGGCTGCTCTAAGGACAGCAGTTTCTTTACTTGGGTTATTTGATTCAGAAGCTGACGAGATGGACCAGGATGCGAATGTAAGAAAAGCAATCCGACTTCAAGCTAAAATTGCAACAATTGTGGCAGCATTTGCTAGAATTCGTAACGGCAAGGAGCCAGTAGCTCCCAAAAGTAATTTAGGTTATGCTGAAAACTTTCTTTATATGCTAAACGCAGAGGAACCAAAAGATTTAGAAGTAGAAGCTATTAATAAAGCACTAGTATTACACGCTGATCATGAACTAAACGCGTCCACTTTTACTTCTCGTGTATGTGTTGCAACTTTATCGGATGTTTACTCAGGTATCACTGCTGCTATAGGGGCACTAAAAGGACCATTGCATGGTGGTGCAAATGAACGTGTAATGAAAATGCTTACCGAAATTGGTGAAGTTGAAAATGCTATACCTTATATAAAAGAAAAGATGGCTAATAAAGAGAAAATTATGGGAATGGGACATCGCGTTTATAGAAAAGGTGACCCAAGAGCTAAACACTTGAAAAAGATGTCTAAAGAGTTGACAGAATTAACTGGTCAATCAAAATGGTATGAGATGTCTGTTGAGATAGAAGATTATATTAAAAATGAAAAAGGCTTGCCAGCAAATGTCGACTTTTATTCGGCATCCGTATATCATAGTCTGGGAATTGAGCACGATCTATTTACGCCTATTTTTGCGATGAGTCGTTTTTCAGGTTGGTTAGCGCATATTTTAGAACAATATGATAACAATAGATTAATTCGTCCTCGTGCAGAGTACGTAGGACCAAAGAACCAAGAATATGTTCCTGTTGAAGATAGATAGTACATCTAAGTAATGTGGAGTTAATATTAATTAATTATTCGATTTGAAACACTAAAAATAGTTTTTATTTGTTACAAATCGATGTTAGTAAATAAATAGGAGGATTTTATTTATGGCACAAGGAGAAAAGATTACAGTAAGCAATGGGGTAATTAATGTACCAAACAAACCAGTAATACCATTTATTGAAGGTGATGGAACTGGTCCTGACATTTGGGCATCAGCAAAAAGGGTAATAGAGGCTGCAGTAGAGAAAGCCTATAACGGTGAAAAAGCGATTGAATGGAAAGAAGTTTATGCTGGCCAGAAGGCGTTCGACCTTACAGGTGAGTGGTTACCATCAGAAACACTAGACACAATTAGAAATTATAAAATTGCAATTAAAGGGCCTTTAACTACGCCTATTGGTGGAGGCATACGTTCTTTAAATGTAGCACTTCGTCAAGAATTAGATTTATTTACTTGTCTTCGTCCAGTTCGTTATTTTAAAGGTGTTCCATCTCCTGTAAAACGACCTGAAGACACAGATATGGTTATTTTCCGTGAAAATACAGAAGATATTTATGCTGGGATTGAATGGCAAGAGGGCTCACCTGAAGTAAAAAAGGTAATTGAGTTCTTACAAAATGAAATGGGAGTTACAAATATACGTTTTCCTGAAACTTCAGGGATTGGTGTGAAGCCAGTATCACAAGAAGGTACTAGTCGTCTTGTACGCTCAGCAATTGAGTATGCGATTAACGAAGGTCGTAAAAGTGTAACGCTTGTACATAAAGGTAACATAATGAAGTTTACGGAAGGTTCCTTCAAAAATTGGGGTTATGAGCTTGCTGAAAAAGAATATGGCGATAAAGTATTTACATGGGCAGAATATGATCGCATTGTAGAAAAAGAAGGCAAAGATGCAGCTAACAAAGCGCAGGATGCAGCTGAAGAAGCTGGGAAAATCATTATAAAAGATTCTATTGCTGATATTTTCTTGCAACAAATTTTGACTCGTCCACGTGAATTTGATGTCGTTGCGACAATGAATCTAAATGGTGATTACATTTCAGATGCACTAGCAGCACAAGTGGGTGGAATAGGAATTGCACCTGGAGCTAATATTAATTATGAAACAGGTCATGCGATTTTTGAAGCTACACATGGTACAGCACCTAAATATGCTGGATTAGATAAAGTAAATCCTTCTTCTTTACTGTTATCAGGGGTATTAATGCTTGAACATTTGGAATGGAGAGAAGCTGCAGATTTAATAACTAAAGCCATGGACAAAACGATTGCATCTAAAGTTGTAACGTATGACTTTGCACGAATGATGGAAGGTGCAACAGAAGTTAAAACATCTGGGTTCGGTGATGAATTAATTAAAAACATGGACTAAGGGGATGAAGGATCCATTATGGCAATAAAAAGGAAGAAGGTTTCAGTAATTGGTGGAGGTTTTACAGGTGCTACTACGGCACTGATGGTTGCGCAAAAAGAGTTAGCTGATGTTGTATTAGTAGATATTCCTGATATGGAAGATCCAACAAAGGGAAAAGCATTAGATATGTTGGAGGCAAGTCCAATTCAAGGGTATGATGCTAAGATTACAGGTACTGCTAATTATGAAGATACGCAAGATTCAGATATCGTAATCATTACAGCTGGCATTGCCCGTAAACCAGGAATGAGTCGTGATGATTTAGTTAATACAAATGCGAAAATAATGAAAAGTGTTACAAAAGATATTGTGAAATATTCTCCTAACACTGCAATTATAGTATTAACTAATCCAGTTGACGCAATGACTTACACCATATTTAAAGAATCAGGATTACCAAAAGAAAGAGTAATCGGGCAATCGGGTGTGTTGGATACTGCGAGATTCAATACCTTTGTTGCAGAAGAATTAAATATATCTGTAAAAGATATTACTGGATTTGTATTAGGTGGGCACGGTGATGATATGGTGCCACTAATTCGTTATTCCTTTGCAGGTGGTATCCCATTGCAAAAACTAATTTCTAAAGACCGCTTAGATGCCATCGTTGAACGCACTAGAAAAGGCGGCGGAGAGATTGTAGGACTATTAGGAAATGGTAGTGCCTACTATGCTCCTGCTGCTTCTTTAACAGTGATGACAGAAGCTATTCTTAAAGACCAAAGGCGTTTATTGCCAACAATTGCATATCTTGAAGGTGAATATGGATATTCCAATATTTATCTTGGAGTACCTACGATAATTGGGGGAAATGGTCTTGAAGAAATTATTGAGTTAGATTTAACTGATGAAGAAAAAGCTGCACTAGATAATTCAGCGAAATCTGTGAAAAATGTATTAAGCGTATTAGAGTAAATTAATGGTCCTTGTTGCTTTTTTAGTAACAGGGGCTTCTTTTGTTCTCTTTGCAAAGAATTTATCTTTATGAGAGTTTTATTACAATGTAAATAAAATTTTACATTCAGAGCTCAACTTTGTTCTTTACTAGTATTCACATAAAGGAATCTTCATTGTATGATGAAACTAGTATAAATGATGGGGTGTTAGGATGAATCAAAAGGTATTAATTGTCGATGATGAAGAATCAATTGTAACTTTGCTTAAATATAATATAGAAAAAGCGGGTTTTCAAACGGATGTAGCCTATACAGGGATGGAAGGATTACAAAAAGCAATTTCACAACCCTTTGATTTAATTATATTAGATTTAATGTTACCAGAATTAGAAGGTACAGAAGTATGTAAGCAATTAAGGCAAAAGCAAATAGATACACCAATATTAATGTTAACAGCTAAAGATGATGAGTTTGATAAAGTACTAGGTTTGGAACTTGGTGCTGATGATTACCTTACTAAACCATTTAGTCCAAAAGAAGTAGTAGCAAGAATCAAAGCAATCTTAAGGAGAACAATAAAAAGAGAAATCGAGTTGGATAAACCTTTTATAAAAGTTTCAGAACTTTCCATTTATCCAGAACAATATGAAGCGGAAATAAGAGGCGAAACATTATCCTTTACTAGAAAAGAATTTGAATTATTGTTATATTTGGCTAAACATAAAGGAAAAGTACTTTCTAGAGATCAGTTGTTAAGTGCAGTTTGGAATTATGATTTTGTTGGAGATACAAGAATTGTTGATGTACATGTAAGTCATTTAAGAGAGAAGATAGAACCAGATACAAAGCATCCAGTTTATATAAAAACAATTCGTGGTCTAGGTTATAAAATGGAGGAACCGTATTAAATGCAATCATCAAATTCCCGTTTGTTCTTTTTATATGGAATTATTGTCCTTATTGTAATGATTTGTATAGGTGTTATCATTCTTCCATTAATACAAGGGCAAGAAAAGATTATTGTAGGACTAAGTCTTTTTGGTGGCTCAATTGTATTTTTGGTTCTTATATATAATATTTTTGATAAATACATAAAACCAGTGCAATCTTCAGCAATGGTAGCAAATGAATTAGTTAAAGGTAATTATAAAGCTAGAACATATGTCAATCACTTTGGAGATGCAGGTAAATTAAGTAATGCAATTAATGTCCTAGCGAGAAGCTTGCAAGAGATGACTATACAAGAAAAGATGCAAGGGAGTCAGCTTAGAACAGTTATTGACAATATGGAGAGCGGTTTGATGTTAATCGATGAAAGAGGATATGTTCATCTAGTTAACAGAAAGTTTCTTAATACTTTTGGAAAACACGCAAAGGATTATATAGGTTTTTTATATTATGATGTATTAGAGCAAGAAAACATACATAAAGCAGTGCAAGAGGCCTTTTTATATGAAGAAAAAGTTAAAAACTCATTTACTATATCATTAGAAATTGAAAAGAAGAGGTATTTTGAAATCGTCGGTGCACCAATATTCAATGAAGCTAACGATTTAAAAGGAGCAGTTCTAGTCTTTCATGATATTACTGAATTAAAGCGTTTAGAGCAAATGAGAAAAGACTTTGTTGCGAATGTGTCACATGAATTAAAAACTCCTATTACATCTATTCGCGGTTTTGCTGAGACATTGCTAGAAGATGACATGGTTAATGAGGAGATTAGAAATCAGTTTTTAACAATTATTTTAACGGAAAGTGAACGTTTACAAGCATTAGTGTACGATTTGTTAGAATTATCAAAGCTAGAAAAAGACGAATTAAGACTAAACTATGAAACAATACATATAAACGAACTACTAGTTGGAATTTTAACAATTGTTGAACAACAAGCGCAGAAAAAACAAATTAACTTTACTACTACAATAGAAGAAGACTCCAAAATTAGAGCTGACAGGGATCGGTTAAAACAAATTTTTATTAATCTAATTAGCAATGCTATTAACTATACTCCCGTAGGTGGAAAAGTGGATTTAGGAGTACATATAACAAAAGACTCCATAGAAATAGTTGTAAGTGATACAGGAATAGGTATTCCTGAAGAATTCAAAGATAGGATTTTTGAACGATTTTACCGGGTTGATCGTGCTAGAAGTAGAAATACAGGTGGCACAGGTTTAGGTTTAGCTATTGTAAAACATATTGTAGAAGCACATAGAGGATCGATTAAAGTAGAGAGTAAAGTAGACAAAGGAACAATATTTAGGGTTAATTTGCCTAAGTCTTTTCTTGATTAGTTAATCATTATAAACTATGGATATACAATTAGAGTTCTTGCAAATAAATAAAACATAAAGGAAAGCCACAAGGCTTTCCTTTATGTTTTTAGAAGAAAAGCAATGGTTATTGTCACAATTTCCAGGTAATAAAAATTGAATGATTCTTTTTGTAAACATTGTTGCTGAACAGCGGTCGAACTTGATATGAAATTTGCACTAAATATGCTTAACTTTTTGCACTTTTTCTAGTTAAGTTGTAATTACGCCGCTTTGGAAAAACACTCGCTTTCCATGAGGACCGCTTCAGTCTTTCGCGAGCAAATGTTTTCGGGTGGGCCGAGTAACCGCAGGCCAAAAAAACACTCACTGTAGGGCCTTCAGACTGTTCCTTTCCCACAGGATTCTCGTATTTTTCCTTCGCTCATTAGGTTTATTAATTCATGAGAGCGGTGAGTCGTTCAAAAGCGTAGTATATTTCTTTAGCTGGGTATAGATGTAGTGCTTTTTTTAGAAAACTGCCTTTACTTTTATCTACAAGGAAGAAATAACTTTTCGATCACAAAATAACTGTTTAAATATTTCTATCAAAAATGAAACAAACATATCTTCTATTACGTACAGTTAATATATATATAAAGGGGAGAGAGATGAATGACTTTAAAACAAATATATTCTTGGATTGCAATTGTAATAGGCGTTGCAATTTTAGGTATCGTAGGGCTTACAAGCTGGTACACGGTCGATGAGTCTGAACAAGCAGTAATTTTAACCTTTGGTCATGCCGAAGAAGGTATAACAGACCCAGGTTTGCATTTTAAGATGCCTTGGCCAATTCAAGAGGTTGAAACATTATCAAAAGAAACGTTTAGTTTAGATTTTGGATTTAACCGAGATGAAAAAGAAAATGCAGATAAAGTACGAATGATTACAGGTGATGAAAATATAGTTCAAGCAGATTTAGTTGTACAGTGGAAAATTACGGAGCCTTCTAAATATTTATACAATTCAGAAGACCCCAGAACAGTTCTTTATAATGCCACTTCTGCTTCGTTAAGAGGTGTCATTGGTTCTTCTAAGATTGATGATGCACTAACTTCAGGTAAAGCAGAGATTGAAAACTCTGTCTTTGAATTATTGGTCACATTGATGGAAGATTATGATATTGGGGTTTCTATATCTGACGTAAAGCTTCAGGAAGTTGATCTTCCTAATGAAGAAGTTCGAACAGCCTTTATGAAAGTAACAGATGCAAGAGAAACCATGAATACAAAAATTAATGAAGCAAGAAAATATGAAAATCAAATGGTTGAAGAAGCTTTAGGGGAAAAAGATGCAATAAAAACAAGAGCTGAAGGGGATAAGATAGAGCGGATTGAGATTGCACGTGGAGATATAGCAGGTTTCGATGCGTTATATAATGCCTATTCAAATAATCCTGAAATAACAAGACAGAGACTTGTAATAGAAACTTTAGAAAAAGTCTTACCTAATGCAAATGTTTATATTATGAATGATGATGGTAACACATTAAAATATTTGCCTTTGACACAAAATAGTAGCCAGTCAACAACCACACCTGTCCCAGCTCCAGATGCCGACACATCAACGGAGAGCAGTGAAGAGGAGGGCGAAACAAATGACAGATGAAAACGTAGTGGAAATGAATAGTAAATCCTCTAAAGATGTAAAGAGATATATGAAAATGGGAATCTCGATTCTTGTTCTGATAGCAATTATCGTTTTATTTTTGAGTAGTATGTTTATCGTAAAAGAAGGCGAATATAAGGTTGTTAGACAATTTGGTGAAGTAATACGGATTGAACAAGAGCCAGGTCTTAAATTTCGGGTACCATTATTACACACAATTACAACGCTCCCTAACAAAAAAATGGTATATGATGTAATGGAAAAAGAAATTAATACACTTGATAAAAAGCGAATGATTATTGATAATTATTCGATATGGGAAATAACAGACCCTGAACAAATGATATCCAATGCAAGAACTCAATTGAATGCAGAATCAAGAATGGGCGAATTTATTTTTTCTGTTATCCGATCTGAACTTGGTACAATGAATTATGATGAAATAATAAATGAAGAAGGTTCTACGCGAGGTAGCTTGAACGAGCGGGTTACTGAACGAGTAAATGAATTGTTATCAAGAGATGAATACGGTATTCAAGTAGATGATGTTCGAATCAAACGAACCGATTTACCAGATGAAAATGAACAGTCCGTATTTAATCGAATGATCTCAGAACGTGAATCAAAAGCGCAGGAATATTTATCACAAGGTGAAGCAGAAAAGAACAGAATAAGAGCCCAGACCGATCGGGATGTGCAAGAAATGCTATCTGTAGCTGATGCTCAAGCTGCTCAAATACGTGCTGAAGGTGAAGAAGAAGCAGCAAGTATGTACAATGAATCATTCTCAAGAGATGAAGAGTTTTATCAGTTATACAGAACGCTAGAATCCTATAAAAAGACAATAGATGGAGAAACTACAATTATATTACCAAGCGATTCTCCTTATGCTGAATTATTAACAGGTTATTTAGAGTAAAGTATATTTTTAAAGAGAAATCGTAATATAAATTTAGTGAAAATGGAATGACTCAGGCAGGTGAACTATTTTCCTTCCTGAGTCATTTTTTTATTCTTTAACTAATCATGGTAAAATAAAGCTGAGAACTTTTCGTTAATCACTTTTTACCAAGTTCAGAATGAATTAGAAGGAGTGCAATATATGACAAATAAACTTATTCTTATCGATGGAAATAGCATAGCTTATCGTGCTTTTTTTGCTTTGCCATTGTTAAACAATGATAAAGGTGTCTATACCAATGCGGTTTTCGGATTTACAACGATGCTTTTAAGAATATTAGAGGACGAAAAACCAACTCATATGTTAGTCGCCTTTGATGCGGGTAAAACTACTTTTCGTCATAAGACTTATGGAGAGTATAAAGGTGGAAGACAAAAAACCCCTCCTGAATTATCTGAGCAATTTCCATTAGTAAAAGAATTATTAGATGCATTTAATATTATGCATTATCAATTAAATCAATATGAAGCAGATGATATTATTGGTACACTCGCGAAACATGGAGAAAAACAAGGTTGGGAAGTTAATGTTATTTCTGGAGATAAAGATTTACTACAGTTAGTCTCAAATAAAGTGAAGGTAAGTTTAACTAAAAAAGGATTAAGTGATGTAGATACATATACTCCAACGTTTATGGAAGAAAAGATGGAAGTAAGTCCTGAACAAATTATTGATATGAAGGCTTTAATGGGAGATAGCTCTGATAATATCCCTGGAGTGCCTGGAGTTGGACAGAAAACTGCTGTCAAATTGTTAAAAGAATTTAAGACCCTAGAAGTTTTATACGAAAATCTAGATAAAGTGAGTGGTAAAAAGCTAAAAGAGAAACTTGAAAATCATAAAGAAGACGCTTATATGAGTAAAGAACTTGTCACAATTGAATGTGAGTCTCCAATTGAAATTAGTCTTGAAAATATAACATACAACGGCTATGAGCCTAATCAAGTAAGTGCAATTTTTAAAGACCTTGGTTTTCAATCTTTATTAACGAGGATTGAAGGCGATGTAACAATACCAGTCGAAGAAAAGGAAGAATTAAGTAATTTAGAGATTGAAGTTTTAGATAAAGTTGAAGATAATATCTTCACTGGCGTTGAAGCATTTGAAGTAGAAATGTTAGGTGATAACTATCACTTGGCTGCAATTGAAGGATTTGGGTTAGTTAATGAAAATAAAAAGTACTTTATTCCAACAGATGTTGCTATTAAATCTGATGCTTTTAAACGTTGGGCAGAGGATGGTAAATATAAAAAATGGGTATTTGATGCTAAGAAAGTGACAGTTGCATTATTAAAACATGATATCCAAATAAAAGGGATTGAATTTGATTTATTATTAGCATCGTACTTAATCGATCCTTCTGAGAATCATCACGACATTCCAGCAATAAGTCATCGTTTAGGGCAAAAACAAGTATTATTTGATGAAGAGGTATATGGAAAAGGTGCAAAAATGAAGGTGCCAGAATTTGATGAATTAGTAAATCATATTACTCGTAAAGCAAATATGATTTACTTATTAAAGGAAGAGGTAGAAAAAGAATTAGAGCAAAACGAGCAATTAGAGTTATTGAAGGAATTAGAATTGCCACTTTCCATTGTTTTAGGTGAGATGGAGGCATTAGGTGTACAAGTAGACGTTGACCGGTTAAAGCATATGGGAGAAGAGCTGAAAGAAAGATTACAGACAATTGAAAGTGAGGTTCACGAGCTAGCTGGTGAAACCTTTAATCTGAATTCACCAAAACAATTAGGGCCTATTTTATTTGAAAAGCTAGGTCTTCCAGTGATTAAAAAAACCAAAACTGGTTACTCAACATCCGCTGACATATTGGAGCAATTGCAAAACAAACATGAAATTATTCCAAAGCTACTAGTTTATAGACAGTTAGGGAAGCTCCAGTCAACATATATTGAAGGATTACTTAAAGTTGTTCATAAAGATAACCAAAAAATTCACACAAGGTTTAATCAAGCACTCACGCAAACGGGAAGGTTAAGTTCCATTGAACCTAATTTACAAAACATACCTATCCGTCTAGAAGAAGGTAAAAAGATAAGACAAGCTTTTATTGCTTCTAAAGATGGTTGGGTTATCTTTGCTGCGGATTACTCGCAAATTGAGTTAAGAGTCTTGGCACATATTGCGAACGACGAGAAATTGATTGAAGCATTTAATAATGATATGGATATTCATACAAGAACAGCCATGGACGTCTTTCATGTTGAAGCGGATGAAATAACTGATAATATGCGTAGGCAAGCAAAAGCTGTAAATTTTGGCATTGTTTATGGTATAAGTGATTATGGCTTATCGCAAAATCTGGGCATTACTAGAAAAGATGCAAAAACGTTTATTGATCGTTACTTAAATAGTTATCCTGGTGTACAGACATATATGGATGAAGTCGTTCAAGAGGCTAAACAAAAAGGTTTTGTAACGACACTCATGAATAGAAGAAGGTATTTGCCAGATATTACGAATAGAAATTTCAATCTTAGAAGCTTCGCAGAACGGACAGCAATGAATACCCCAATTCAGGGAAGTGCAGCAGATATAATTAAATTGGCTATGATTAATCTAAATGAAAAATTAAAAGAAGAGAATATGCAGGCGCAAATGTTGTTGCAAGTTCATGATGAATTAATCTTAGAAGCACCAATTGAAGAATTAGACCGTTTAAAAGAGATTGTGCCTTCAGTTATGGAAAGTGCAGTGGAACTATCTGTACCATTAAAAGTAGATTACGCATATGGGAAAACGTGGTACGACGCAAAGTAACAAGGAGATAATATATAATGCCTGAATTACCAGAAGTAGAAACGATTAGAAAAACGTTAAAACAATTAGTAGTTAATAAAACGATTAAGGAAGTATCAGTGTATTGGCCCAACATCATCAAACAACCAGATGATGTTGAGGCATTTAAGCACTTATTAGCTGGAGAAAAAATTGATGATATAAAACGTAAGGGCAAGTTTTTATTATTTGAGCTCACCAATTTTGTTTTGGTATCCCATTTGAGAATGGAAGGTAAATACGGTGTCTTTAAAGAAACGGAACCAGTGATAAAACATACACACGTAATTTTTCACTTAAGTAACGGGGAACAGCTACGGTATAATGATGTTCGTAAATTTGGAACCATGCATTTGTTTGAAAAGGGTGCTGAATTGATGAGTAAACCTCTTAGTCAACTAGGTCCTGACCCTTTCGAGGACAGTTTTAATCTAGATATTTTCTATGAAAGTATTCATAAAAGTGATCGTGTGATTAAAAGTATTTTATTAGATCAAACCATTATTGCTGGTTTAGGAAACATTTATGTAGATGAAACCCTTTATAAAGCTGGGATACATCCGATGAGAAAAGGTAGTGATTTGACAAAAGCTGAGGTCGAACAAATACAACACTTTGCAGTTGAAACGTTAGCAGAAGCGGTTGAACAAGGTGGAACAACGATTCGGTCATATGTAAATACGCAAGGACAAATCGGTATGTTTCAACAACAGTTATATGCATATGGTCAAGAGAATAAACCATGTAAAAAGTGTGGAAATCCAATTGCAAAAACCAAAGTAGCTGGTCGGGGAACGCATATTTGTAATACATGCCAGATCTAAGATAAGCACAAGTAAATAGCTCCATCCATATACTACTATTACTGTAATATCAATGGAAAAGGAGCTATTTAATATGGCTGAAATAACTACTTTTATACTCCTAGCTTTTGCTGTAAGTTTAGATAGTTTTATGGTTTCATTTACCTATGGATTGCGAAAAATGATCTTACCTATTCGGTCGATTATAATAATTGGGATGATTTCAGCTATCACGTTTTTTTTATCTATGTTAATTGGGAAAACTGTTGCATCCTTTTTATCACCACACGTTGCTGAAATGATAGGTGGATGGGTTTTGATTCTTATTGGTATATGGGTGATTTATCAATTTTTGAAGACCGATAAATCCAGTAGTACCGATAATCCAATAATATTGAAATTGGAAATTAAATCTCTTGGTATTGTTATTCAAATCTTAAAAAAGCCAATGATAGCAGATATTGATAATTCAGGTAAAATAACTGGTATCGAGGCATTTTTACTTGGCTTTGCATTATCTCTTGACTCATTTGGTGCAGGAATTGGAGCTGCAATGTTAGGATTCACTCCAATGTTTGCATCCCTTGGGATAGGACTAACAACTAGTCTGTTTCTTGCTATAGGATTAAAGAGTGGCTTGTTGTTTTCCTATTTAAATTGGATTCACAGATTAACATTTATTCCTGGAATTATATTAATCGTAATCGGCATAATTAAAATGACCTAAAATCTTATAAGGTGATGATCATAATGGTACTAATCATTGGACTAACGGGAAGCATTGCAACTGGTAAGAGTACTGTAGCTCGTATGTTGATTAATAACAACATTCCTGTTATAGATGCAGATATTATATCTAGAAAAGTGGTTGAACCTGGAGAGCCAGCTTATTTTAAAATAATTGAAACATTTGGAACAGAGATATTGGAAGTGAATGAAAAAATAGATAGAAAAAAACTAGGTCGAATTATTTTTTCTGATGAATTAAAAAGAAAGCAACTAAATGAGATAGTACATCCAGCTGTTAGAGAGACAATGCTTCAAGAAAAAAACAAACGAATTAAATTGGGGGAAGAAGTGATTGTACTCGATATCCCTTTATTATTTGAGAGTAAGTTAACAGATCTTGTTGATAAAATAGTAGTTGTCTATGTAGAGGAACAAATACAGTTAGCGCGTTTAATGGAACGTGATAAATCCTCACAAGAAGACGCATTAAAAAGAATTAGGTCACAAATGTCTATAAAACAAAAAGCGGAAATGGCTGATCAAGTAATTGATAATAGCGGTACTCTAAAGGAAACAGAGGAACAGTTACAAAAAATCTTAACAATGTGGAATATTTATATATAAAATTAAAGTGATAAAACTTCGCAATATTTTGCCGAAGTTTTTTTGTTTATTCTTCTTT
The DNA here is from genome assembly GCF_030282825.1 of Aquibacillus rhizosphaerae. Taxonomy (GTDB): domain Bacteria; phylum Bacillota; class Bacilli; order Bacillales; family Amphibacillaceae; genus Aquibacillus_C; species Aquibacillus_C rhizosphaerae. The sequence goes on along the minus strand of NZ_JASTZU010000032.1, from coordinate 43,137 downwards.
AAAAGTTTAAAATAAACAAAGAACGGATAAAGATATTCGTATACCCCATAATAAGATAGTGGAAAGAAACAACCTTTGTAGTTTCATAAAGGATTTCCATTTTAAAAAATATAAACTGTCTTGCCAAAACGGGGTAAACCATATATACTTTTTTTGCACCTCGAAGCGTACTACCAAAGGTGTTAAAAGTATTAATGATATCACAATTAGCGAATCTTCTGGATATATGCGTTAATGAGAGCTTAAAGGGTTAGAATCTCTTTGGACTAACTTTCCCCCGTGGCAAATCATGCATGTTTTTTCTGGGAGGAAAATCTTTAAAGGGGGAGTTATACAATGGATACAATGGGAAGACACGTCATTGCGGAGATGTGGGATTGTAATATAGATAAATTAAATGACATGGAGTTAATTGAACAAGTTTTTGTTAATGCTGCTTTAAAAGCTGGAGCTGAAATTAGAGAGGTTGCGTTTCACAAGTTTGCTCCTTATGGAGTTAGCGGTGTTGTTATTATTTCGGAGTCACATTTAACGATTCATAGTTTTCCTGAACATGGCTATGCAAGCATCGATGTTTATACTTGCGGTGATATAATTGACCCTAACGTTGCAACAGATTTCATTGCTGAAGCACTTGAATCAAAAACTTGTGAGAAAGTTGAACTTCCTCGTGGAATGGGTCAAGTTGATGTTAACAAATTTAAAGCTTTATAAATATAATGCTTCTTTTACAATATAACATAACCCTTGCTGCATGTAGCAAGGGTTATATTCATGTCTAAATCTAAATATGTCGAATGTTAGAATGATTCATTAAAATCTGTATAAATATTTATCTTATAAATGATATAATAAAAAGTGGTTCATTATCGTTTTATAGTGTAAAACATGTTAAAATAAAATAAGATTTATGATTTAGTGGGAATATTATTATACGATGAGGTGCAGTTCATGACGATTCGACAATCAATTGATAAGTTTTTTAATAACCATTCGGAAACAAGAGATAATCATTGGGATCCCAAACTGCAAACACATTATTTTAAGACAACAAAAGATAAGGGATTTAAAACCGTGGAAGAATTTTTCAGAAAGTCAAAGTCATATGAAATTGTAGCTACGTCTGAGGATCATGGTGAAATTAGTGTGAACTGTTCTGGTAGCAAGAAGTCATTTGTAATTGCAACCATTATTATGGTCAAGCCATTTAGAACAGCTATTGATCTTTCAATCACTACAGAATCTATTCTACCGTTTGATTTAGGCTATAGTCACAGATTAATTCCAAAGATATATGATGATTTGAAAAAAGAACTTGTATTGATAGAAAAATAAAAATTTAATGGTCAAATGATGGGATTGATTACATATGCGCTGTCCACACTGTCAATATAAAAGTACAAAAGTGTTGGATTCAAGACCAATAGAAGAAGGTCGTTCAATTAGAAGAAGAAGGGAATGTGAAGAATGTTCTTTTCGATTCACAACTTTTGAACGCTTGGAAGAAGTTCCATTAATTGTTGTAAAAAAAGAAGGTACAAGAGAAGAATATAGTAGAGATAAACTAATGCGTGGGTTAATTAAAGCATGTGAAAAACGTCCAGTCGTATTGGAACAAATTGAAGCTATTGCTGTTGAGGTTGAAAAGGAATTACGAAATCGTGGTACTTCCGAAGTTAACAGTAAAGAAATTGGAGAAATGGTAATGGACCGTCTGTCATCAGTAGATGAGGTCGCATACGTTCGTTTTGCATCTGTCTACCGTCAATTTAAAGATTTAAGTGTATTTCTTGATGAACTAAAAGATCTAATTAGGGCAGACAATAAGTAGTTTTGCCGATGAGCCAAAGTCGGCTCATTTTTTCTTTGTTTAAAATTTTCATTTGGTTAAAACTACATGTGAAGAATGTCTATGCTTCTTTGGAAATGCATAATAGAAAGGAGTTGGAAATAGTGAAACAACAATATATTGGTAAGCTATTACCAGCTGAAGGATACCAAGTTATTCTTGAAGGAGACATATCGATAAGTTATTTCCACTCATTAACCCATTTATACCAGCCACTTGTAGGAGTTAAAGCTATTTCCTTATACCAAACCCTTCTCAGTGAGTATCAAGTAAAACTGAACAAGGAGATACCACAAACCCATCATACATTGATGAATTACCTTGCATTACCATTAGATGAAATCTATGAAGCACGTTTGAACTTAGAAGCAATCGGTTTATTGGAAACTTTCCAAAATAATAATGAACAAAATAATATCTATCTTTACAAGTTACATGCACCTTGTTCTCCTTTGCAGTTTTTCAGTAATGACATGTTATCCCAACTTTTATACCACCATCTAGGTGGTGAAAAATGCGATAAATTATATCAGACATTTAAAAAGAAAAATCTCTCAGAAGATGATTATGGAAAAAGGATAACGGCTAACTTTAAAGATGTATTTAGTAGTTATTTCTCTAATGGTGAAGATGGTAATAGTTCTGATAATGAAGCTGAAGTTAACCAAGGGCCAGCGATAGATATGGGGAGTGTTGACTTTGAGTGGTTAGAACAAATATTAGAGCAAAGAATGTTACCTGCTAATCGAATTGTAACGTTATCAAATAAAAAGTTAATGGCTCAAATGTCTACACTATATGATTTAACTAGTCAAGATATAGAAAAGGCAGTTTTATGGGCAGTAAGTGATGAAAGTGTTTTAAATGTAACAGAATTTAAATCAGCATGCCTTGACTTATTTCAATCACGACAAAAACAACCAAATGCTAATGTAGTTAATAGAACTTCTACAATTAAGCAACAAAAAAACAGTAATGAAAAGACGAAGTCAGATAGTAAAGAAGATCAATTTATCCGGATGCTTGAAGAGATATCACCAAGACAGTTACTGGAAGACTTATCAGGGGGTAATCAAGCATCGCCACAAGACTTGAAAGTGATTAGTGATGTGATGAGCCAACAAGGGCTTAAGCCAGGTGTTATAAATGTTTTAATTCATTACGTACTACTTAAGACAGATATGAAGTTAACAAAATCCTATTTAGAAAAGATTGCAAGTCACTGGGCAAGAAAAAACGTTACCACTGTTAGACAAGCCATGACACTTGCTAAATCAGAAAATCAACAATATCAACAATGGGGAAACAACAAACAGTCCTATTATAAAAAGCCTACTAAAAAAGAAGTCATACCTGAATGGTTTAAAGAGCGAAATCAAAATAAACCTAAACCTAATGCTAAAGAGACATCAGAAGAAAAAGAAGATGTTAGTGAACTTCTAAAGAATTATAAAAGCAATAAATATAGCCACTTATAAGGGATGATTAATATGGAACCAATCCAAGCTTCACTAAAAAAATGGATGCGAGAAAATAAAAATTTTCAGGAAAACTTTAATCATATAAAAAAAGAGTTATTAAGAGATCCTGAAATAAGTAATATATTAAGTAATAACCCTGAGTTTACAAGCAGTGATATTGATAAAAACCTTATGAAACTATATGAGTATCGATCACAATCAAAAAATTGTGCTGACTGTCCTTCATTGGATAAATGTATAAACATGCTTCCAGGGTACACCCCTCAAGTTCTGGTTGAGGGCAAAGATGTGCATTTAACGTATGATAAATGTAAGAAGAAAATTCAACGAGACGAACAGCAAAAGAAAGAAACCCTAGTTAAAAGTTTATATATGCCAAAAGATATTTTAGAAGCTTCAATCGATGATTTAGATCACCATGAACTGGATCGTCACGATGCAATTCGTGAAGTATTATCTTATGTGCAATCTATTGGGACTAATAAAGCTGAAAAAGGACTTTATTTCTATGGTCCATTTGGAGTGGGGAAAACATATTTTCTTGGTGCCATTGCTAATGAATTAGCTGATAGAAATATATCGTCCATGCTCATTTATATGCCGGAATTTGTTCGAGAGATGAAGTCTTCTTTAAAAGATGACTCCGTTAATACAAAAATCGAGTACTTTAAAAAAGTTCAAGTACTAATGATTGATGATATTGGTGCAGAATCTCTTTCGGCTTGGTTTAGAGATGAAATTTTAGGCTCGATTTTACAGTACCGCATGATGGAAAGGTTACCGGTATTTTTTAGTTCTAACTATAGTTTGAAGCAATTAGAGCAACATTTGGCGACATCTAATCGTGGTGATACGGATTTAGTTAAAGCTGGTAGGATTATTGAAAGAATTAAACAAGTAAGTAAAGAAGTACCGTTGTTTGGGTTGAACCGTAGAGATCTATAATTAATAAAAATACCAATGCAATGTTGCATTGGTATTTTTAATTTCAGGTTGTTAGGAAGTGCATACTTAAAAAATAGCTGGATCAGCCACTTTTTAGGGAGTACGTGGCTTCTAATTCAACTCTAGTACCATTTCTATCAGTATTTTTTTAACTAGAAAATACATTTTTTATTGTATTCACCCATATAATGTAACAGTTTGAGCGTGGTGAGGGTGATATGATTGCTTGAGGTAAATTTTGAATATAAGAAAGAGGCCATTACTTTTTGCGAACGTTTAATTCAATATGATAAGCATTTTCAAATTCGTTGGAACTCAAGTGATGAATTTGAGAATAAGGTTCAAATTGAAACATTGAAAAAAATCTCTAATCAAAAAGAACTCATTGCCCTGGCCCTGGCTGATGTCTTTATTTTTCACAGGGAATTAAATTGGGTTAATCACATTGTAAAACGGAATTTCTATTACACAGATAAAACTGAAATTCAACGAATCATTGATTTAACTCAATCTATTATTTCTGGAGATGATGATGATCTCGGTCAAATCTTAAAGGATAAAAAACCAAGAGATATGCTTATGTCCTTTTTTCAGTCAGAATGGCAACAAAAAAAAGTTCATTTTGATTCTATTGTGAATTTTCGTATGCAAGCTTATCGAAAAGAATTAATTAATGTTGTTGGACTTGCAATTGATGAATTTAAAAGGGAGGAGGAATATCAGTTATTTGTTCATTCATTAAGGGAATATGTTGCTAAGAAAAAATCAAAGTGTTCGGTAATTAGTATTGTGCAAGGTGAGAACTTTACATTCTTTACATCGAATGGTACTGAAATTTCAGAAGTGGAGATTAAAGGAATAATTGAAAATGAACCGATATACATAGTAGGTTTGGATAAATACGAGATGAATCTAACTCCACTCATAGCCATGGCGCCAAAGAAAATCGTAATCTATGGAGATGATCCGTCTGAGCCAAAGACAATGACGATTGTAAATATTTTTCAAGAAAGAGTTAATTATGAGCCACTTATCAATTTTCCTTTTTTTGATGAAAAGATTTGATTTTAAATGTGCTTGATTTTTTATGAAACTCTAGCTATAATACCTTCATACATTGATTTAAATCATAAAGGTATTGATGAGGACAAAGTCATAGGAATGGAGTTCGATAGAGAGAGAAGTTAACAGCTGAAAACTTCTTGTTCATCCATCTAGGATTACCACCTCTGAACCCTATTTTCAAACGCAGATAATGCAAGTAGAAGATAGCGATTCATCTTCGTTACAGATGCTAATGAGCCGTATTTGTCTATGTGATTAATTTTTTATCCTTGTGATATAATTTTAATGACGTTCATACGGGAATTTGGGTGGAACCACGAGTTAACGCTTGTCCCTTTGCTTCTTGCAGATGGACAAGCGTTTTTTATGTTGAAGAAATGTTTTGTAAGGCTGTATTTTAAAAAGTTTTTGCTTAAGAACAACCTATAGAATCCGACAAAAGTGTAGAAACGCGGGAAAGCAACAACTGAAGACCATGACCATACAACAGGGAGTGTTTTTCTTCCGAGGAGACTAAAGCATTGCCCGGAGAGCGACTGCCCTCCGCTGGAATCAACGTTGCTCTAAAGACGGGTTTTGATTAACTTCTATGATTCAAGAGCAATAAAACTTATGAAATGAGTCTTTTAAAAAAAATTAAGGAGTGATTGGTATGTCTAACGAAATCAAAATCAGATTTCCCGATGGGAATATAAAGGAGTTTCCATATGGAACAACAGGCGAAGATATAGCTGCATCCATTTCCCCTGGACTTAAAAAACAAGCTTTAGCTATTAAGTTAGATGGTACAAGTTATGATCTAAGGACTGCATTACCGGGAGATGGCGAGATTGAAATTATTACGATTAAGAGTGATGACGGTATTGAAGTTATGCGCCATTCGACAGCGCATCTAATGGCTCAAGCAATTAAGCGACTCTATGATAACGTTAAATTAGGAGTAGGGCCAACGATTGAAAATGGATTCTATTATGACATAGATATGGAAGAGTCGCTCACGCCAGAAGATTTGCCGCGTATCGAAAAAGAAATGAAAAAAATAATAGATGAAAACTTAGAAATCGTTCGGAAAGAAGTATCAAGACAAGAAGCAAAAGAAATGTTTGAAGAAGTTGGCGATAATCTAAAGTTAGAACTACTTGAAGCGATCCCAGAGAATGAGAAGGTAACAATTTATCAACAAGGTGAATTTTTCGACCTTTGTAGAGGTGTACATGTTCCGTCAACTAGTAAAATAAAAGTTATTAAATTACTAAGCATATCAGGTGCCTATTGGCGAGGTGATAGTAAGAATAAAATGCTTCAACGGATTTATGGTACTGCATTTGAAAAGCAAGGACAGTTAGATGAATATCTTCGTATGCGTGAAGAGGCAAAGGAACGAGACCATCGTAAGCTTGGAAAAGAGCTAGAGCTTTTCACAGTTTCTCAACAAGTGGGACAAGGACTTCCTTTATGGCTTCCTAAGGGTGCCACAATTCGTCGCACTATTGAAAGGTATATCGTTGATTTAGAAGAAAGATTAGGATATGACCATGTATATACACCAGTTCTAGGAAGCGTTGATTTATATAAAAAAAGTGGGCATTGGGATCATTATAAGGATGATATGTTCCCTACGATGGAAATGGATAATGAAGACCTAGTGCTTCGTCCAATGAATTGTCCGCACCATATGATGGTTTATAAAAACCAATTGTATAGTTATCGTAATCTACCTGTCAGAATTGCTGAATTAGGTACAATGCATCGCCACGAGATGTCAGGAGCATTAGCAGGACTTCAACGTGTTCGTGCAATGACACTTAATGATGCGCATATCTTTGCTCGACCAGATCAGTTAAAAGCTGAATTTATTCGAGTTGTGGAACTTGTACAAAATGTGTACAAAGACTTCGGTATTGATGATTATTATTTCAGACTCTCTTATCGTGACCCTGAAGATAAGGAAAAGTATGTAGATAATGATGCGATGTGGGAAAAAGCACAAGCGATGTTAAAAGAGACAATGGAAGATATGGAATTGGATTATGTAGAAGCAGATGGTGAAGCTGCTTTTTATGGCCCTAAACTTGATGTTCAAGTCAAAACAGCACTAGGAAAAGATGAGACCCTTTCAACTGTACAGCTAGATTTCCATTTACCAGAGCGTTTTGATTTAACTTACATTGGTGAGGATGGAAAAGAACATCGTCCGGTTGTTATCCACCGCGGTGTTGTATCAACAATGGAAAGATTTGTTGCATTCTTAATTGAAGAATATAAAGGAGCGTTTCCAACTTGGTTAGCACCTGTCCAAGCTAAAATTATACCTGTATCTGCGGGAGTACACCTAGACTATGCTAAAAAAGTGCAAGAGGACTTAAGATTTAATGGTGTCCGAGTAGAAGTCGATGAACGTGACGAAAAAATTGGTTATAAGATAAGAGAAGCTCAAGTTCAGAAGATACCATTCGCATTAGTCGTTGGTGATAAAGAAGTTGAGTCAGAAGCGGTAAATGTTCGTCGTTACGGTGAGAAAGATTCACAAACAAAAGCAGTAAACGACTTTATTACAGAAGTTAAAGCTGAGATTCAAAGTAAAGCATTACACAAGAAGAAATGAGTATATTTAAAAAGCACTTTTCAATAAAATGAAAAGTGCTTTTACTAAATAATGATGGGAATGTATCTCTTTCATCAAATTATATTATGTGAAGGATATACGAGGAGGGAAAACATGAAATATAGAAACATTGGTAAAAGTGGATTAAAAGTCAGTGAGCTAGGATTAGGTAGTTGGTTAACATATGGCAACTCAGTAAATAATCAAACGGCAGATAGCTGTATTAAAAAGGCATTTGAATTAGGCATTAACTTTTTTGATACTGCAAATGCATATGAAACTGGAAAAGCAGAAGAGGTTTTAGGTGAATCATTAAAAGATTATCGACGTAGTAGTTATGTCGTAGCAACGAAAGTCTTTTTCCCAATGGGAACTGGCCCAAATGATCGAGGTCTTTCAAGAAAACATATTATTGAACAGTGTGACGCTAGTTTAAAGCGGCTTGGCTTGGACTACATAGACTTGTACCAATGTCACCGGTTTGATGAGGAAGTTCCAGTAGAAGAAACGCTTTTAGCAATGGATGACTTAGTGAAGCAAGGAAAAGTACTATATACAGGTGTAAGTGAATGGTCAGCTGCTCAGATTGAGAAGGCAGTTGGAATAGGAAAAGAATTAAGATTACATCCGCTTATATCTAATCAACCAATTTATAACATGATAGAAAGATATATTGAAGACGAAGTACTTTCTACTTCTGAACAATTAGGTTTGGGACAATTAGTCTTTTCACCACTAGCACAAGGAGTATTAACTGGTAAGTATAAACCTGGCACTACTATACCTGACAACAGTCGTGCAGCTAATGATTCAACAAATATGGTGATTAATAGTTATATGAGAGAAGATGTTCTTCAAACAGTCCAAAAGTTAGATACTGTAGCAAAAAAGAATGACTTAACATTGACACAATTATCTTTGGCTTGGATTCTTCGCCAACCTGGAGTAAGTTCTGCTATTATAGGTGCTAGTAGGACAGAGCAAATAGAGGAAAATGTTAAAGCTGTTGATGCTGAATTGACAATAGATACGCTTGAAGAGATAGAAACTATTCTAGACACGATTAAAAATTTTCATCCGGCCAGATAAAATTTAATTAATAAGTACTGGACAGCTTTGTCCAGTACTTTAGTTTTATAAGATATGTTGTTAAGCTTGTATATACTTGAAGAAAATGCTATTATAAATTTACTGATTGTGTATCTGGTTGACAGAATGCTTCAACCATGATATTATTTTGTAGGTGAAATTGAATATGATCTGTGACAAGTAGAGGCACCCGCTTCTCACCTGATTGACGCATGTATTGCAGTTGACAGGTTACTATTCCGATATGAAACAGGAGTTGTGTGGGTGCAGTGTGTACCGACACTTTTTTTATTGCATAATAATAAAATAGCAACCAACTTGTCAGTGGCCTGTACAAAAGGGTCATGTCACTATTGTGTTTATGACTTTAGTAAAAGATCATTGAAATTTTCTTTAAAAATTTTCGGAGGTGGCTGATTATTAGCAAAGATATGAATGTAAATGAGAAAATTCGCGCTCGCGAAGTACGTCTTATTGATTCAAATGGGGATCAACTTGGTGTTAAAACTCGTCAAGAAGCGTTAGAAATTGCTCAAACTAGAGAATTAGATCTTGTTCTTGTTGCACCGACTGCAAAACCGCCGGTGTGTCGTATCATGGATTATGGTAAATTCCGTTTTGAGCAACAAAAGAAAGAAAAAGAAGCACGCAAAAAGCAAAAAATCATCAACGTTAAAGAAGTACGTCTTAGCCCTGGAATTGAAGAGCATGACTTTAATACGAAGTTACGTAATGCAAGGAAGTTCCTTGAAAAAGGTGACAAAGTTAAAGTATCTATTCGTTTCCGTGGACGTGCAATTACCCACAAAGAAATTGGCCAAAAAGTGCTTGAACGTATGGCGGAAGAATGTAAGGATCTTTCAACAATCGAACAAAGGCCTAAAATGGAAGGTCGTAGCATGTTCTTAATGCTAGCACCTGTAAACGAAAAATAATTAGCACTTATAGAGAATCATTAAATTAGTTTTAGCTTACAAGGAGGAACAACTCATGCCAAAAATGAAGACCCACAAAGGTACTCAAAAACGTTTTAAAAGAACAGGTTCTGGGAAGGTAAAACGTTCCCATGCATATACTAGTCACTTATTTGCTAACAAGTCTACGAAGCAAAAACGTAAACTACGTAAAGGAACTCTAGTTTCTGCAGGAGATTACAAGCGTATCAAACAAATGTTACCAAAAAAATAAAATGAACTATAGCAGTGTGCTCGTGCTTAAATAATAAAGAACATCGCACTGATGAAAAAAACTTACACGATATTTCGTTGATATATACTAGGAGGGAATTACTATGCCACGTGTTAAAGGTGGAACAGTTACACGCAGACGTCGTAAACGTATTTTAAAGCTAGCTAAAGGATATTACGGCTCAAAACATGCGCTATTTAAAGTAGCAAAGCAACAAGTTTGGAAATCAGGTCAATATGCATATAGAGACCGTAGAAATAAAAAACGTGATTTTCGTAAACTATGGATTTCTCGTATTAATGCAGCAGCACGTTTGAACGGACTTTCTTATAGCCGTTTAATGTTCGGTTTAAAGCAAGCTGAAATTGAAGTGAATCGTAAAATGCTTTCTGAATTAGCTATTAATGATGAAAAAGCATTTGCTCAATTGGCTGAAAAAGCAAAAGCAGCACTTAAATAAAAAAATTATTACAAAGGTCATTTTCTAATATGGAAAATGACCTTTTCTTATAGCATATGAAATTATAGATTTAGTGTCCTGTGGATAACTGATTATTGCATGTGCCACGTCTAGCTACAGCGCCTACCCGAGTCAAACATCTTTGTGGTAAAGAGCAGCACATAGATTTTCGTCTTAATTGCCCTAGGGTGAGCAAGGCGACCTGCGCTTTTTCTACTATAAAATATTGTAATAGGGGGATTGAGCATGGAGATTTTATCATTTACTCTTATCTACCTCTTCACCATGAACTTACTAGCGTACATACTAATGGGCATCGATAAGAAACGATCTAAAAATAATGAATGGCGTATCTCTGAAAAAACATTGTGGTCAGTGTCTGTTATAGGGGGAGCAATTGGTACACTAGTAGCTATGAAATATTTTAGGCATAAAACAAAGCATGCTAGTTTTAAGTATGGAATCCCATTGATTTGTGTTACTCATATAGTTATTTTCTTTTATTCAGTAATCTAATATATATTTTACTCCAATTGTCATAATAGCTCGTCTCTTGTCATAGAAATAATATAGAACATCTATGAAGGAGGCTATCTATGGAATATTTGAGTGCGTATTTGATGGCCATTATCGAATCAGGAGGATTATTTGCTCCATTATTATTCATCGGATTCCATCTTCTAAGGCCAATATTTTTTCTTCCTGTAGTTTTTATTTGTATTTCAGGAGGGATTATCTTTGGTGCGGTAGCTGGTACTCTTTATTCCATTATTGGTATTACTCTTTCCAGTTTAGTCTTCTATCGTATGGCAAAATGGATGCCGAAAACGGTTGATAAACTTGTTAGAATGAAACAGAAACTAGTTGGGGACAACTCACGCTTTACAACATCTCAAGTAGCCTTATTAAGACTCGTGCCATTTATTCACTTTCATTTATTGTCTTTATGTATATTAGAAATATCCGTTAATTTTAAAGAATACATGCGTTCTTCTTTTATTTCAAATATCCCAATGGCTATACTTTACACTTCTGTAGGGAAATGGATATCGAGTTTTTCTCCAGTGATGGTAATAGGGCTACTGTTAGCTTTACTCCCATGCATTTATTTATTACGGAGAAAAGAGATAAGTATAAAGTGGGAAGAGTTTTTTAATACGAAGACAGTTAAAACGGACGCCTAAGGTTAGCGTCCGTTTTAACTGGAATTTTTAAGAGCTATATAAATTCAGAGATGTCTAGCTCTAGCGTCTACATCGTATAAAGGTATTAAGTGAAGCATCCTTTGTGGTAAAGAGCCCCACATAGAATTTCATCTTAATTTGCCCTAGGATGAGGACAAAGGAATGTTACATAGATAGACATCTTTCGAAACAAGGTTTTTTCTTGTTCAAGAGGAGCCCGAGCTTTTCTTAAAGCAATCGTGTTCTTCATTTAACTTCTAAAGAAGTAAGTATGTTCACAGGCTATAATTTACAAAGGAAATAATGATTAAACCTCTGTTATAATTAATTTATTTATCGGGTACTGCCATTCAATCTTTGCAAAAGGGTACCTTATTAAAATTTCTTCCTCTAGAAAATATAAATCATTTCTTTCGAGTCCCTTTAATTCCCCAGGGTTATGTGCATGAACACTAATATTTACAACATCAAATGACTTCTCAGTCGTGCCAAGGTATTTCTCTCCCTCGAACAAAAATCCCTTGTATGTCATCAGTAAATTTTTCTTTATATTGTCAGCATCATCAAGAAAATAGAAGGTTTTCTTCTCTTTAGCTACCTCTAGTTTCCTTTTTGGATTCATCACATATTTATAGGCTGTATAAAGAAGGAGAATCATTGCAATAAAAATAAGTAACCGAAATATTAGGTAAATCATACTTATCGTCTCCCTATTTATTAGTTCAATCACATATACGATTAACAAGTTGATTTGGTTTCAAAAATAGTCGAATTGCATGTTATAATCATAAAAAAAGAATGGGAAGGCGAATTAAAATGAATTGGAATCAATTATTTACCATGCAAAAACAATTAGACACGTATATTCAAGCAAATCACGAGTTAGAAAATAATGACTTATTTGATAAAAAAATACTAGCTTTACTTGTTGAAGTAGGTGAGTTAGCAAATGAAACAAGATGCTTTAAGTTTTGGAGTACTAAATCACCTAGCGAACAAAAAATCGTATTAGAAGAGTATGTTGATGGGATTCATTTTATTTTGTCATTAGGCTTAGATGATCAGTTTTCATATGATGGAACTCAATCCCAAACAAAGTCAAAAGATGTTACCCATGTATTTAATAATGTGTTTGAAAAAATCATAGCATTTAAGCAACAACGAAGTAAAGAAAATTACAATCAGTTATTTGGAACGTACATATATCTAGGAGAAGTTTTAGGGTTTGATGAGCATAATATAATGCAAGCCTATTTTGAAAAGAATAAGGTTAATTTTGAAAGGCAAGATAAAGGGTATTAAGAAGTTTATTTTTGAGAATCAAAACAAAAAGGTCTATAATTTAAGTCGTAACACTTAAAAGGAGGTTATACATATGGTGAAAACTGATGAAACACTAAATATGTTAAAGGAATTAACGGATGCTAGGGCAATCCCAGGTAACGAAAAAGAAGCTAGAGACGTAATGAGTAAATTTATTTCCCCATATGCTGATGAAGTATATACAGATAATTTAGGTAGTTTAATTGCAAAAAAAGTAGGACAAGAAAATGGTCCAAAGATCATGGTAGCTGGTCACCTAGATGAGGTCGGCTTTATGGTTACGCGAATCGATGATAAAGGCTTTATTTATTTTCAAACAGTTGGTGGCTGGTGGAATCAAGTGATGCTTGCACAACGTGTGACACTGTTAACAAGAAAAGGTGATGTAACTGGTATTATCGGTTCAAAACCACCACATATCTTAACGCCCGATGCTAGAAAAAAACCAGTAGAAATTAAAGATATGTTTATTGATATTGGTGCTTCAAGTAAAGAAGAAGCTGAAGAATTTGGGGTGAAGCCTGGGGATTCTGTTGTGCCTTACTTTGAATTTACGCAAATGAACAATGAAAAGTTGTTATTAGCAAAGGCATGGGATAACCGTATTGGTTGTGCTATTGCCATTGAAGTACTAAAACAACTAAAAGATCAACAACACCCAAATGTTGTTTATGGTGTTGGAACAGTTCAAGAAGAAGTCGGCCTACGTGGTGCCAAAACATCAACTAACACAATTCAACCAGATATTGGTTTTGCTGTTGATGTAGGAATTGCAGGAGATACTCCGGGGATTTCTGATAAAGATGCAGATAGCAAAATTGGTGAAGGTCCACAAATCATTTTATATGACGCTTCCATGGTGTCTCATAAAGGCCTGCGTGATTATGTCCTTGATACTGCAGATGAGAAGAAGATTCCTTATCAATATGCAACCATTGCCGCTGGTGGAACAGACTCTGGTTCAATTCATTTGACTGCAAATGGTGTTCCAGCACTTTCAATCACGATTGCAACACGATATATTCATACACACGCAGCCATTCTTCACCGTGATGATTTTGAAAATGCGGTCAAGCTAATTGTCGAAGTTATTAAAGGACTAGATAAAGACAAGGTTAATCACATAACTTTTAATTAATATCAAAAACCCCTCATCTAGTTAGATAAGGGGTTTTGATTATAATGGTATTAGGTTAAAAAAGAGTTCATTACTTTCTTTACATAATTTTGCGTTTCTTTAAATGGTGGTATTCCATTGTATTTATCAACATTTCCAGGTCCAGCATTATATGCTGCTAATGCTAGTGTAGTATTACCATTGTATTTTTCTAGCATTTGCTTCAGATAACTTGTTCCACCTGATATATTTTGCCTTGCGTCAAACGAATTGGTCACACCAAGGCCCCTTGCTGTTGCTGGCATAAGTTGCATTAATCCTTGTGCACCTGCATGACTTTCAGCATTAACATTAAAGTTAGATTCATTCTTAATGACAGAACGAATTAACTTTGCATCTACTCCATAAGTATTAGCGGCTTCAGTAATCAAGTCATCGATATCCTTACTTGATTGGTGCTGTGATGCTGGTTGTAGAGAAGCGGTATAACTGCTGCTTGTGGTGCTATTTAGAAAATTATTAGTTGATACTTTTGTTCTAGAAGGTGTATTGGAAGTCATTGCGGACATTTGATTTTCTAAAATCTTCTGGAAGGCTTGTTCCATAATTGGAGATTGATATGATAATGAGCTATTGCTATTTGTGAAAAGTGACATTGCTTGTAACTGCATATAGCTTTGAATTTGTTTCATTTCCATCGATAGAGATCCCCTTCAATAAAACGATACTTAATATATATTAGTTTACTTTAAAAGTATCATGTAGACAATCTCTTTTTGTAAATTAGAAAAAATTTCCGGGGGGGTTAGCTCTAATAATATTTAACTTTAAAAAGCAAGGAAGGTTGAACCCATTTGGATAACCTTCCTTCCATACATATCTATGGTTGTTTAACGCTCTGTTCTAGTGTTGTAAGCATTTCTTGTTTATCTGTTTGGTCAGATTGTTGCCAAATCAACTCAAATAGTACGCCTAAACCAGGCAACATTTTTTCTTCACCGCTTTGGATAGCATCTACAATGGTTGATTCCAGTTGATCGGTAGTATTGTCAGATACATTTTCTAAGATTGCTTTTCTTAAATTTAAATCCATACTTTCACCCCACCTAAATATATTTACGTAACAAGGAAAACATAGAAAGGAATTTAATATTTCCTTATTTTCGATAAAATTAGTTTGACCCTATAGTAAATAAATATGTATGATAGAAAAGAAATTTGCTCAGAGGATGATTGGATGATAACTTCAGTACAGAATAATAAAGTGAAACAATGGAATAAATTAAAATTGAGAAAAGAAAGAAAGAAAAGCAATGCTTTTTTAATCGAAGGATATCACTTGGTTCAAGAAGCTTGTAAAAGTAATTGGGAAGTACAAGAAATTGTTATCCAAGAGGGAATAGAGTTGCCTGAATGGATAACTGTAAGTAATATTACGATTGTCTCGGATCATGTATTTAATGCGATTTCTACTACTAAAACCCCACAAGGCATTGCCGCAGTAGTTGAAATGAAACAGGCTGAATGGGGTGACTTTTCTAAACTGTTATTAATTGATACTGTACAGGACCCAGGTAATTTAGGGACGATTGTCCGTACAGCAGATGCAGCTCGGTTTGATGGTGTTATACTAGGTGATGGAACTGTTGATTTATATAATGAAAAGGTAATAAGAGCAACGCAGGGCTCTTTATTTCACCTACCTATCTTTGAAAGAAACCTTAAAGCCACGGTAGAAGATTTAAAGCACAAAGATTTTAGTATCTGGGCTTCTACTTTAGAAGGAGCAGAAACTTATCATACAATGGAAGTACCAAAAAAAATAGCTTTGATTGTTGGGAATGAAGGTTCAGGCATTGATGAAGCGCTAATCGACCAAGCAAATAATAAAGTGCATATTCCTATTTATGGAAAAGCAGAATCTTTAAATGTAAGTGTAGCTACTGGAATATTAATTTATTACATTGCAAATAATGATAAAAATTAATGAAACTGCTGATTTTTATGAAAAAATAGAAGTTCAAGGTTGCATCTTTGCTTCCCATTTTCTATAATAAGAAAATAATACGAATATCGACAGGCAAAGAAAGAGTCAGTAAACATTACCTTTATCGATTTTAGGGATGAAATGCCAAGGACTGGGAGCATTTCTATCGATGTAATTGTTGAATCTTCACTCTGGAGCCGACACTAGGACCTTGCGTGCAAGTAAAGGTGTTCCGGAAAATTTCCGTTATCAAGCTCAAGTGGACATATGTAATTACATGTGTCAACAAGGGTGGTACCGCGATTTCCAAGTCTCGTCCCTTTTTGGGGGATGGGACTTTTTTGGTGTCTATTTATAGATAGTGTATTGTAAGAGGTTATGTTAAGTAAGCCAATTCAGATGTTTACGAGGAGGGAGTTCCAAACTATAGGTCCCTAATTTAAAATTTACATATAAAAACAAGGAGGTTGTTAACATGAAGGAACGTTTACAAGAATTACAGCAAGAAGCGTTATCTAAAGTAGAAGAAGCAGTCACATTAGCTGATTTGCAAGAAATTCGAGTTGCCTACATGGGTAAAAAAGGTCCAATTACCGAGGTATTACGCGGTATGGGGAAACTGTCAAAGGAAGAGCGCCCAGTAATAGGTGAGTTGGCAAATAAGGTTCGCGAAGCTATTGCTGATGAGTTGGATCAAAAGAAAGCAAAATTGGAAGATGCTGAATTGGAAAAGAAATTAGCTGAAGAAACCATTGACGTAACATTACCTGGCAGGCCTGTCCAAGTTGGTGGGCCACATCTGTTAACAAGTATCGTTGAAGAAATTGAAGATCTGTTTATTGGAATGGGTTTTGAAATTAGAGAAGGTCCAGAAGTGGAGACGGACTATTACAATTTTGAAGCCTTAAATTTACCTAAAGGTCATCCGGCTCGTGATATGCAGGATTCCTTCTATATTACAGAAGATTTATTGTTGCGCACACATACATCACCAGTACAGGCCCGTACGATGGGTGAATACAATGGCAGTCAGCCTGTAAAAATGATTTGTCCTGGAAAAGTTTATCGCCGTGATACTGATGATGCTACACACTCTCATCAATTTACACAAGTCGAGGGACTTTATGTTGATAAGGATGTGCGTATGAGCGATTTGAAAGGTGTTTTAAATCGTTTCGCTAAGCAGATGTTTGGTGAAGAAAGAGAAATTCGCCTGCGACCTAGTTTCTTTCCATTTACTGAACCATCTGTAGAAATGGATATCTCTTGTAAAGTTTGTAACGGAAATGGCTGTTCGGTTTGTAAAGGTACAGGTTGGATTGAGATTCTTGGTGGTGGAATGGTTCATCCTCGCGTACTTGAAATGGCTGGGTATGACCCAAAAGTCTATAATGGTTTTGCTTTTGGTATGGGACCAGAACGAATTGCTATGTTAAAGTATGGTGTTGATGACATCCGTCATTTTTATACGAATGATATTCGCTTCTTAAAGCAGTATCATAAGGCATAATTGAATCGGAAAAAAGGAGGTTAAATAATGTTTGTTTCTTTAAATTGGTTGAAAAACTACATTGATATAGGCAGTATTTCGCCAGAAGAATTGGCGGAGAAAATAACAAAAACAGGAATCGAAGTGGAAGGCATTGAATATGTTGCCGAAAAAAGTTCGAATGTTGTTGTTGGTCTAGTAGAATCGTGTGAAAAGCATCCAAATGCGGATAAACTTAATTTATGTCAAGTTAATGTTGGCGATGAAGTACTTCAAATTATTTGTGGTGCACCAAATATTGCAAAAGGACAAAAAGTAGCAGTAGCTAAACCAGGTGCTGTTTTACCAGGGAATTTTAAAATTAAAAAAGCTAAGCTTCGTGGTGTTGAATCAAACGGAATGATTTGTTCATTACAAGAGTTAGGGATAGAGGAAAAATTTGTGCCAAAGGAAGTAGCAGATGGTATTTTTGTTTTTCCAGAGGATGTAGAGGTAGGAGCAGATGCACTACAACTATTGAATCTTGATGATGCTATTTTGGAGCTAGGACTTACACCAAACCGGTCTGATGCATTAAGTATGTTGGGGGTCGCCTATGAAGTAGCTGCAATTTTAGACGTACCTATTCATCTCCCAGAAGAAGCGGTTGAAACAGGAAAAGAGCAGGCTGCAGATTATGTGGAAGTCAAAGTGGATGCTCCAGATTTGAACCCTTACTATGGGGCCTTTGTTATTAAAGATATTAAAGTTGGCCCTTCACCGTTATGGATGAGAAACTACTTAATTGCAGCAGGAATCCGTCCCATCAATAACGTAGTTGATATTACAAACTATGTATTACTTGAATATGGTCAACCACTCCATGCCTTTGATTTTGATGATTTTGGATCCAAAGAAATTGTCGTAAGAAGAGCTGAGCAGGATGAAAAGATAATCACATTGGATAATCAAGAACGGTCATTGACATCAGATCATTTAGTAATCACTAACGGCCAAACAGCTACAGCATTAGCAGGTGTGATGGGTGGAGCGAATTCAGAGGTATCTGATCAAACAACAACTGTGTTATTAGAAGCTGCATACTTCAGCCCTGTCGCAGTCCGAACTGCTTCAAAGGACCATGGACTTCGCAGCGAATCGAGCACTCGATTTGAAAAGGGGGTCGATCCAGACCGTGTGAAGCGAGCAGGTAAACGTGCCTGCCAATTATTGTCAAAGTATGCAAATGGAACAGTACTAAGTGGAGTTGTTGAATTCGATCAGCTTGATAAATCAGAAGCAACAGTAGAAATTAAAAGAAGTAATATCAATGCAAGACTAGGAACAGAAATTAACAATGATGAAATAGCTGACATCCTTAGAAAACTAAACTTTACCTATAATCAAAATGATGAAGCCTTTACTATTCAAGTGCCTACACGTCGTCAAGATATAACGATATTTGAAGATATGGTGGAGGAAGTAGCACGTATATATGGATATGATAACTTGCCATTCACCTTGCCACAAGGTGCTTCACAAGCTGGTGGATTAACCAACCTACAACAGTTGAAAAGAGATGTTAAGCATTATTTTGAAAGTGCAGGATTGATGGAAACCATAACGTATTCCCTTACAACTAAAGAAAGAGTGGATTTAATAGTAAGTCCTGAGATAAAGGAGCAAAGTGTTACACCCGTTGAGCTTTCCATGCCAATGAGTGAAGAACATAGCACGCTCAGATTAAGTATGTTACCAGAGATGCTTGATTCACTTTCCTATAATAGTGCTAGAAAACAGTCTAATTTAGCTTATTATGAAGTGGGAACGGTATTTGTTTCTCAACAAGAAAAAATTACAAAACAACCAAATGAATTGTTACGTGCAGCTGGTGCATTAACAGGAGCTTGGTTAGCACACCCATGGCAACAGGAGAAAAAAGTAGTAGATTTCTTCCTAGTAAAGGGAATCGTGGAAGGTCTATTTACGAAATTAAATATAACAGCAGAATATAAGCAAGCAAATATAGAAGGTATGCATCCGGGTAGAACAGCCCAAATATTCACAAGTGGTACACCGATTGGCTTTATTGGCCAAGTACATCCAAAACTTCAAAAAGCTTATGATTTAGCTGATACGTATATCTTTGATATTGACTTGGATTATATTTTCAGTATTCATCAGAATGAACCAAACTTTATAAAGATACCACGTTACCCATCTGTCTCTAGAGATATTGCTTTAGTAGTCGATGAGGATGTTTTAGCTGGTGATGTAAGATCAACCATCCAATCAGTCGGTGGTGACTTGGTAAAAGAGGTGGGAGTTTTTGATGTGTATCAAGGTGAACATTTGCAGCAAGGTAAAAAATCGTTAGCCTTTAATTTACTCTATTTAGATCCGGAAAGAACATTAAAGGATGAAGAGGTTGAAGCGTCTTATAAAGCAATTCTAGAAGCGGTAAAAGAAGCACATCAGGCAGAGTTAAGAGGATAAAGTATTTCTTTAGAGAAAGAGTGGAGTCTTAGAAAATTTAAGGCGTCACTCTTTTTTTGTCATATTTCTGGTTAATTCTGTGTAATGTTAAAATGGACTCATATATAATTTTCTGCCTAGGAGGGTAAAAGTGGAATTTATCTTGTTGTTAGGTCTAGGAGTAGCGCTAAGTATTATAACGCTAATAAGTATTACATTAATGGTAGCTATACGTGCGACGGAACCAAAAGAAGATTTAAAAAACAAAGTAAACAATTTAGAGAAAGAAGTAAATGATTTGAAAAATAAACGAATGTCCAATAAGGATGAAGGATAATCATTTATAAAATAATACACTTTAATTGGAGTATTTTTAATTGAAAGAACTTACTCAAATGATTCACACATGAAAATTGTTCTAGCTGGGTAATTAATGCGATCCACCAAAAGAACAACCATCTTAGTATTGTCGGTATAATTGAGCCTTGGTATAAACATCCATATCTGTAAAACAGCCAATAATTATTTGATTATTGGCCTGGTAGTTATTAATATTTTTCAGCTTTTTGTGTATTTGCGAAGTGCACTTTCGCTAGTTTATATAATGCGTCTTTTCCTTGGTTTTTCATAATCTTACTAGCTACTTGGTCGACTTTCTGTGATGCTCCCTTTGGTATGGTAACACCTGCTAATTGTGATAACTTATCCATTTCCTTAACAAAGCTTGCCCTAGCAATTATGGACCCCGCTGCGACAGCAATAGAATAGCTTTCCGCTTTTGTCATAAAATAAACGTTTTCTTGAAGTTGAGTAGTTTCGGACTTCAGGTGTTTGATATAGACTTGTGGTTGGGAAAATTGATCAACTAATATACCTTCAGGCTTGGCTGGTTCTATTTTACTTAACAACTTATTGATAGCGTGGTTGTGAAGCATTGTTTTCATTTTTCCTTGGGACCATCCTTTAGCTTGCAACTTATTATACTTTTCGTTATGAAGGATGACTAGTGAGTAAGGAATTTCCATTTCAACTAATTGTTTAGCAATAGATCTAATCATATCATCAGTTAAATTTTTTGAATCTTTAACACCAATCTTTTTGAGTAATGGAATTTGGTCTTTTGTTATATATGCAGCAGCTACCGTAATGGGTCCGAAATAATCCCCTGTACCTGCCTCATCAGAGCCGATATGTGAACTCGAAAACAGCGTATGAGGTGGTGCATAATTATGAGTAGATGCGATACTTGTTTTCTTTTGGTTCGATGTACTTACTTCAATTTCCCCCCACTTTTTGGCCTCGAATTCGGGTGCAGTTCCTTGAAATAATACCTTTCCGGAATTATATGCTGTAATGGAAGCTTTACTTGTCTTGGCAGCGAAAACGGCACCTGGTGGTGAAGATTTTAGATCATTTGCATAATGCGTTTTCATCTCATTAATTTTATCTTTTGATAGTTTTAATACAACTTGTGACATCGAATCTCTCCAATTCTTAAAGTACTTCTAGTATATCAAAGATTATACACTACAGAATAGTTTCCTAAATGATAGTCTTCATGTTAATATTAAATTTAGGATTTGATAGAAATGAGGGGGTATAACCATGTCCCAATCTGATAAAACACGAGCAACAGTTGATATATATGGAAGATCTTACACAATCATAGGAGAAGAACAAGCACACCATGTACGAATGGTTGCTAGTCTTGTTGATCAAAAGATGCGGGAAATACATGATAAAAATAAAAGTTTGGATACAACTAAGTTAGCTGTATTAACTGCGGTTAATACAATGAATGATTATTTGAAATTAAAAGATGATTATGCAGAGCTTCGTAATTCAATAAAACAGAAAGAGGAACAAAATAAAAATGATTGATTTAATTTTATTGGTGATATTAGTATTAGGATTATTGATTGGTTTAAAAAGAGGATTTATTTTACAGTTATTTCATTTAGTTGGTTTTGTAATTGCATTTATCGTTGCAGCTTTATATTATGATAATATTGCTTCGAAATTAACGATGTGGATACCTTATCCAGATTTACCTGAGGGGGAAACTTGGGCTGTATTTTTGGATTCACTTCCTTTAGAAACAGCATTCTATAATGCGATTGCTTTTGCAGCTTTATTTTTTATAACTAAAATAATATTACAAATTATTGCGTCAATGCTTGATTTCGTAGCTGACTTACCAATTTTAAACTCCATTAATGGTTTTTTAGGGGCAATATTAGGGTTTGTGGAAACGTATCTTTTATTGTTTGTCTTTATTTACATAATAGCGTTAGTTCCTGTAACAATTGTACAAGATTTAATGGAACAGTCAACGATTGCAGCTTTTATGATTGATCACACCCCGATTGTTTCGGAGCAAATTAAAAGTTTATGGTTTGAACATATAGCAAGTTTAATAAAAAGTTAATTGCGTTTGTTTTTTTGTATAGCATTAATTGTAGAAAAACCCTTGCAAAATTAGCAAGGGTTTTTACAACTTAAGTGGACCAAAGTGAAATATATTCTGTTAGGATGGTGGTAAGAATGTCTATTGATAAAAAAGATGTCATTAAATTACTAGAGACAATCGCAGTATATTTAGAGTTAAAAGGTGAAAATCCATTTAAAATATCAGCTTATCGAAAAGCTGCCCAAGCATTAGAAGCGGATGATCGATCTTTAACAGAAATTGAGGATTTCACCAAAATAAATGGTGTAGGTAAAGGGACTTCTGCTGTAATAGATGAGTATATTACTAATCAGAGTTCTGACACACTAAAACAACTACAAAATGAAGTTCCAGAAGGATTAATTCCGTTATTAAATTTACCGGGGTTAGGTGGGAAAAAACTTTCTAAATTATATCAAGAACTAGGTGTAATAGATGCTGCTTCTTTGAAGCTTGCATGTGAGCAAGGTAAAGTGGAGTCATTAAAAGGATTTGGAAAGAAATCTGCAGAAAAAATTGAAAAAGCTATTGATGAAGCTTCAAGTAGACCAGAAAGGTTACCGTTAGCGTTTATGCTTCCAATTTTAGAAAGAATAGAATCATATTTGAGTGAACTTGAATCTGTTGAAAGGTTCTCTAGAGCGGGAAGTATTCGCAGAATGCGAGAGACCATAAAAGATTTGGACTTTATAATCGCTTCTAACCACCCACTTGCAGTAAGAGATGCGTTATTAAAAATAGAGAATATAAAAGAAGTTATTGCTTCCGGTGAAACGAAAGTATCTGTTGTTTTGACTGAAGGTTATGATGTGGGCGTGGATTTTAGGATTGTGACACCTGAAGAGTTTGCGACAACTTTGCATCATTTTACAGGTTCTAAAGATCATAATGTAGCAATGAGACAACTTGCAAAAGCACAAGGACAAAAAATAAGCGAATACGGAATAGAAGATGTTGAAACTAGTGAAGTGACAAGATTTGAAACTGAAGAAGATTTCTTTAAACACTTTGGTCTTAACTTTATTCCTCCAGAAGTTAGAGAAAATGATGGGGAAATTGAAGCATTTCGTTCTGATGTATCATTAATTACTTACCAGGATATTCGCGGCGATTTACATATGCACACAACCTGGAGTGATGGGGCTCAATCTATTGAGGAAATGGTTCAAAGTGCAAGAAGTCGTGGATATGAGTATATTGCAATAACAGATCATTCAAAATATCTAAAAGTGGCAAATGGTCTAAACGAAGATAGACTGCGTAAGCAACGAGATGAAATTGAACGTCTTAAAGATAAGTATCCTGATTTCCACATTTTCGCGGGTATTGAAATGGATATTTTACCAGATGGTAAAATGGACTTCTCTAATGATTTTTTAAAAGAAATGGATTATGTGATTGGTGCGATTCATTCTAGTTTTAACCAATCACAAGAACAAATAATGGAACGCCTTTTTGCAGCATTAAAAAACCCGTATGTTAATATTATTGCACATCCTACAGGCCGTATAATTGGACGTAGACAAGGCTATGCGGCTGATGTTAACCAACTTATCGAAGGTGCCAAAGAGACTGGTACTGTGCTCGAACTAAATGCAAATCCTAATCGGTTCGACCTAGCTGCAGAATGGGTTAAATTAGCGCAGGAAAAAGGAGTTAAGATTGCTGTTAATACGGATGCACATAGTTATAAAACATTAGACTTTATGGAAGTAGGAGTTAGTGTAGCTAGAAAAGGTTGGTTAAGACCAGAATCAGTTATAAATACGTGGTCAAAAGATCAATTAATTGAATTATTCAGAAGTAAGCAAAAAAAGGAGTAAACTAGTCATGAATCAACGAATATTTCATGTGCTTGAATATAATAAAATAGTAGAAATGTTAAATGGACAAGCATCCTCGTCTTTGGGAAAAGAAAAAACCCGCTCGATTAAGCCATCAACTAATTTAAGTGAAGTTATTGAGTGGCAAGAACAAACAGATGAGGCTGCCCATGTACTTCGGTTAAAAGGGAACGTGCCACTCGGTGGTATATTTGATATTAAACCAAGTATTAAACGTTCGGTGATTGGTGGCTTGTTAAACGCACATGAGTGTCTTGACGTAGCAAGTACCATTTATGGTGGCAAGCAAATAAAATATTTTATTGAAGCAATGGAAGAGCCAGAAATGCCAATTTTAAGAGATTTGATA
Source organism: Aquibacillus rhizosphaerae (assembly GCF_030282825.1). Taxonomy (GTDB): domain Bacteria; phylum Bacillota; class Bacilli; order Bacillales; family Amphibacillaceae; genus Aquibacillus_C; species Aquibacillus_C rhizosphaerae. The sequence continues at coordinate 18,259 of NZ_JASTZU010000032.1, read as the reverse complement.
GAACAAATTGTCCCATTGAACGAATTAGAAAGACAAATAAAAAGTTGTATTGATGATAACGGTCATGTTATGGATGGTGCTTCCGACAAGCTAAGAACAATTAGATCCAAGATTAGAACAAATGAAAGCAGAGTACGTGATAAACTCGACGGCTACACGAAGACAAAAAGTAAAATGCTTTCAGATGCAATTGTGACAATTCGTAATGATCGCTATGTTCTGCCTGTGAAACAGGAGTATCGAGGAGCAATTGGTGGTATTGTCCATGACCAGTCGGCATCGGGTGCAACTTTATTTATTGAACCACAAGCAGTTGTAGATATAAATAATCAGCTTCAGGAAGCAAGAGTACAAGAAAAAAATGAAGTAGAACGTATTTTAAGAGAATTGTCTGAAAAAATTGCAGATGATCAAGACTTTTTATACCAAAACGTAGAAGCTTTAGGACAAATTGATTTCATGTTTGCACGTGCTAAGTTAGCTAAGTTAATGCGTGCATCAATGCCTAAAATGAATGATCAAGGAATAATAAAAATGAAGCAGGCTAGACATCCACTGATTAGTGATGATGAGGTTGTAGCTAATGATGTTGAACTCGGAGAATCTTATACTACCATAGTTATAACGGGCCCGAACACCGGGGGGAAAACAGTTACGTTAAAGATGGTTGGCTTATGTACTTTAATGGCTCAATCCGGATTACAGGTGCCTGCGCTGGATGGTTGTGAACTGTCGATATTTTCTAATGTGTTTGCTGATATTGGTGATGAACAATCGATTGAGCAAAGCTTAAGTACTTTTTCCTCTCATATGACTAACATTGTAAATATTATGGATCAAGTTGATCATCAGACGTTAGTGTTATTTGATGAACTTGGAGCTGGTACTGATCCTCAGGAAGGAGCAGCATTAGCTATGGCGATTTTGGACGATGTTGTAGGAAGAGGGGCAAGAATTATTGCCACAACCCATTATCCAGAACTTAAAGCGTATGGTTATAACCGTAACGGTGTCACAAACGCATCGGTTGAATTTGATATTCAAACATTAAAACCCACGTATAGATTGTTAATTGGAGTACCTGGAAGAAGTAATGCTTTTGAAATCTCACGCAAACTTGGTCTTAATGAATCGGTTATTGAAACAGCTAAGAGTCATATTGGAACGGACTCAAAAAGTGTAGAAAATATGATTGCTTCTCTAGAAGACTCAAGAAGAGGAGCAGAACGGGATTATGAACAAGCTGAAGATGTACTAAGAGAAGCGGAAGATTTAAAACAAGAACTACAAACGCAATGGGAGCTTTTTGATAAAAAAAGAGAAGAACTTTATAAGAAAGCGGAACAAAAGGCTGAAAAAGCAGTTCAAAAAGCTCGAGAAGAAGCGGAAGCAATTGTTTCTGAGTTAAGATCGATGAAAAATCAGGCGAGTCTAAAAGAACATGAGTGGATAGAAGCAAGAAAGAGTCTAGATGAAGCACAACCTAAATTAAGTAAACAACGGCCGGGGCAGGAGAACCGACCGACAATAGCGAAAGAGTTACAACCAGGTGATGAGGTTCAATTATTAACACTAAACCAAAAAGGAACGATTCTTGACAAAGTAGGTAACAACGAATTCCAAGTACAAGTAGGAATTATGAAGGTGAAAGTGAAACAAAAGGATTTACAATTTATTAAAAGAGAAGAACCGCTGATTGAAAAGCCTATGGCTACTGTTAAAGGATCAACTTATCATGTGAAACCAGAACTAGATTTAAGAGGTGAAAGGTTTGAAGACGCCTTGCATCGGTTGGAGAAATATGTAGACGATGCTCTTTTAGCTGGGTATCCGATGGTTTCTATCATTCATGGAAAAGGGACTGGAGCATTAAGAAATGGCGTACAAGCTTTTGCTAAAAAACATTCTCAAATTAGTACTTATAGAATCGGTGGAATGAATGAGGGTGGAAGTGGAGTTACCATTTTTGAGTTTCGTTAAGTTTAGAAATACTTATTTTAATTTTTATGTAAAAGATTAGTCGAAAACCTATAACGAGGTGTAGTTATGACACTATTTTGGGAAAATATATTTGTTGAGACTGCCGCAAGATACAGTGTGGTAGTACTATGTCTTATCGTTTCTCTTGCTATTTTTGAAATCGTAACATCCTATAAAAACTGGGAGGAAATAAAAAAGGGGAACTTTTCAGTAGCCATGGCAACTGGAGGGAAAATATTCGGTATTGCTAATATATTTAGGTACTCTATTGAACATAACGATACTATAATTGAAAGTATTACATGGGGTGCCTTTGGATTTTTGTTATTGCTGATGGGTTATTTTATATTCGAATTTCTAACTCCTACATACAAAATTGATAAGGAAATTGCAGATGATAACCGAGCAGTTGGTTTTATTTCTATGATTATTTCGGTCGGTCTTTCATTTGTGATTGGGGCTAGTATAGGGTAAAGGAGAGAAGTTTAGTTGAAAACACTTGCTAAAGTATTAGCTATTGTAGCAATTCTCTTTTTAATAGTTGGAGTTGTATTTATCATAAACAGTGGATGAAGGTGATTTTGGATAGCAATCAAGTTTTGGTGGTTTTCCGGATACACTCTATTCTTTAAATTGTTGTGCTAAAGCTTGAAATATATAGTTAGACAAAATCAGTGGGAGGGTTGCTTTGGCTCTCCCGCTGATTACTAACTAGATGATAATTTAGATACTTTTAATATTAAAAAATAAAAATATTTAAATATTATCGTTTAGTCGTTATAATATATATAAGAATAAGAAGGAGGTTTTTAGATGGACGGGAAAATATGGCATAAGCATTACCCTGAAAACATTCCAACAAGTATTGATTATGAAGAGAAACCCTTACATGCTTTTTTAATGGAAAGTGCACAACGTCACCCTAAAATGAAAGCGCTTCACTTTATGGGAAAAGAACTAACTTACAGTCAGGTCTATAAAGAAGCAAAAAATGTAGCGGTTTATCTTCAAGCACTAGGTTTAAAAAAAGGGGATCGTGTTTCCATTATGCTACCCAATATTCCCCAAGCTGTGATAAGTTATTATGGGGTATTGCTAGCTGGTGGTACAGTAGTACAAACAAATCCGCTTTACAAGGAACGTGAATTAGAGTTCCAGTTAATTGATTCTAGTTCAACAATAATTATTTGCTTAGATCTTTTATTACCAATTGTCTCATCTGTGAAAAAGAACACCTCGATTGAACATGTTATTGTAACACAAATCAAAGAATATTTACCTTTTCCAAAAAATCTATTATATCCTTTCGTTCAAAAAAAACAGCAAAATGTAAAGATTAATTTGAAGCAAAGTAAAACATCCCATCTTTGGCAAACGATTATGGCTTACAATGATATGAACCTCCTAGAGCACAAGATTAACCCAAAAGAGGATTTGGCTTTATTACAATATACAGGAGGAACTACAGGATTTCCTAAAGGGGTCATGTTAACACATTACAATTTAGTCTCCAATGTTCAAATGTGTAAGATGTGGATTCATAAAGAAAAAGATTTTCAAGACATCGTTCTAGGAGTATTACCATTTTTTCATGTGTATGGGATGACAACCGTTATGAATTATTCCTTGGTTACAGGATCAAAAATGATACTTTTACCAAAGTTTGAAGTGGACGATGTGTTAAAAACAATAGAAAAACAAAAACCAACCGTTTTTCCAGGAGCCCCAACGATTTATATAGCGCTACTAAATCATCCAAACATTAAAAAGTATGACCTATCTTCAATTGAAGCTTGTATTAGTGGATCTGCTCCTCTACCATCAGAGATTCAAGAACAATTTCAACAAATTACTGGTGGCCGTCTTATTGAAGGGTATGGGCTAACAGAATCTTCACCTGTAACACATGCTAATTTCTTAGCTCCCGAGTATGTTCAAGGTGGTATAGGTGTTCCCTGGCCAGATACTGACGCGAAAATTGTGAGTATCGGTACGATGGAAGAAGCTGTGATTGGAGATGTAGGAGAAGTTATGGTGAAAGGGCCTCAAGTGATGCAAGGATATTGGAATAATCCAGAAGAAACAGAGCAGGTATTAAAGGATGGCTGGTTATTAACTGGTGATATAGGCTATATGGATGAGAATGGATGTTTTTATATTATCGATAGAAAAAAAGATATGATTATAGCTGGAGGTTACAATATTTATCCTAGAGAAGTGGAAGAAGTATTATATGAGCACGAAGCCATTCAAGAAGCTGTTGTAGTAGGAATTCCTGATCCTTATCGTGGAGAGACTGTTAAAGCATTTGTTGTTATTAAAGAGAATCATAATCTTAGTGAAGAAGAACTAGACAGATTTTGTCGTAAATATATGGCCTCTTATAAAGTTCCACGGTTTTATGAGTTCCGTGATGAATTACCGAAAACAGCAGTTGGCAAAATTTTAAGAAGAAAATTGTTAGACGAAGAGCATAGTAAGTTGGAAAAACTGAAAGATCAAACTATTTAAATAGCCTGTCTATTCTAAGTCAAAGACAGGCTTATAGTAGTTGACAAAAAGAAAAAAGTTCTGTACGATTATTATGAATGAATAATCATTCATAATAATCGTACAGGTAGGGATTAACAAAATGAATAATAACAAACCGAAATTCAAACAAATTATTGATGCTGCAGTGAAGGTGATAGCTCAAAACGGTTACCATGCATCACAAGTTTCTAAAATTGCTAAACAAGCAGGCGTAGCAGATGGTACAATTTACCTTTATTTTAAAAATAAAGAAGATATTCTTATTTCATTGTTTCAAGATAAAATGGGGCAATTCATTGAAAAAATCGAGGAGGAAATTCTGAAGCATCAAGGTGCGGATGAGAAATTAAAAGCTTTAATTGGAATGCATTTTAAACAATTAGCAGAAGATCACGATTTAGCAATAGTTACTCAACTAGAGCTTAGGCAATCAAATAAAGAGCTTAGAATTAAAATTAACGAAGTACTAAAACGGTACTTAATTGTAATGGATCAGATAATTAAAGACGGGGTTGACGAAGGTATCTTTAGGTCAGATTTGAATCCTAGACTGGTCCGACAAATGGTGTTTGGAACATTAGACGAAATAGTCACAAATTGGGTCATGAAAGATCAAAAGTATGAACTTATAAATCAAGTGGATGAGATTCATACATTAATCATTAATGGTCTAAAGAAAGTGTAATTATTTAATTGTAGAAAGGAAGATTTGTAATGAATATTTATGTGTTAATGAAAAGTACATTTGACACAGAAGAAAAAATAGTAGTTGAAAACAATAAAATAGTAGATGATGATGCTGAGTTTATCATTAATCCATATGACGAGTATGCAGTTGAAGAAGCTATCAAACAAAAGGATAATCATGGAGGTAAAGTCACGGTTGTTACTGTTGGAAATCAGGAATCTGAAAAGCAGCTTCGGACTGCATTAGCAATGGGTGCCGATGAAGCTGTGTTTATTAATACAGAGGATGACTTGGAAAACGGAGATCAATATACAACAGTCAGAATTTTAGAAGCATTTTTTGATGGTAAGGATTTTGACCTTATTTTAGCAGGTAATGTTGCGATAGATGAAGCAAGTGGTCAAGTTGGCCCTAGATTAGCAGATAAGTTAGAGATTGCCTATGTTACTACGGTCACGAAATTAGACATCAAGGATAAAAATGTGAGTATCGAAAAAGATGTAGAAGGTGATATAGAAAAAGTTGAGTCTAGTTTGCCTTTATTAATTACATGTCAACAAGGTTTAAATGAACCACGTTATCCTTCTTTACCTGGTATTATGAAAGCGAAGAAAAAACCATTGGAGGAATTAGAAATTGATGATTTAGACCTGGATGAAGATGATGTAGAACAAAAAACAAAGACAATTGAAATATTCCTTCCACCTGAACGTCAATCAGGAAAAGTATTAGAAGGTGAAATGGATAATCAAGTTAAAGAGCTTGTCTCTTTATTAAAAAAAAGTGCGAAAGTGTTATAGAGGATTAAAGAAACACTACTGGAAAGGAGAAATGACATGAGTAAAAAAGTACTGGTAATAGGTGAGGCACGTGATAACAAATTACGAAATGTTACATTTGAGGCTATTGCGGCTGCAAAAAGTGTGAGTCAAGGTGGTGAAGTAATTGGTGTTATCTGTCACTATCAGGATGCAACTGAACTAGCAAAAGAAATGATATTTTACGGTGCTGATCGTGTGCAAATGATTGAAAACGAAAATATGAAAACGTATACATCTGATGTGTTTGCGCAAGCCATCCTTCAAACTGTTGAAGAGGAATCTCCGGAAGCTATTATTATGGGGCACTCTTCAATTGGAAAAGATTTAACTCCTAAACTTGCAAGTAAGTTAGATTCTGGGTTGATTTCGGATGTCGTCGAAATTGATTATAATGGAGAAAATGTTATTTTCACAAGACCAATTTATTCAGGTAAAGCATTTGAGAAGAAGATTATTACTAATGGGATTATGTTTGCAACGATTCGTCCAAATAATATTTCACCTTTGGAGAGAGATACAAGCAGATCGGGAGAAATTTCGAAAAGAGAAGTAGAATTATCAGATCTTCGTACAGTAATTAAAGAAGTGATACGGAAAACTAAAGAGGGTATAGATTTATCAGAAGCAAAAGTGATTATTGCTGGTGGCAGGGGTGTGAAAAGTAAAGAGGGATTTGAACCGCTATACAAGTTAGCTGAAGTTTTAGGTGGAGCAGTTGGTGCTTCGCGAGGGGCGTGTGATGCAGACTATTGTGACTACTCACTACAAATTGGTCAAACAGGTAAGGTTGTTACCCCAGATTTATATATAGCTTGTGGTATTTCTGGTGCTATTCAGCATTTGGCTGGAATGTCTAATTCAAAAGTAATTGTAGCCATTAATAAGGATCCAGAAGCAAACATCTTTCAAATAGCAGACTATGGAATTGTTGGGGACCTATTTGATGTGATACCGATATTAATCGAAGAAATCGAGCGAGTGAAAGTAGGCGTTTAACTACTAAAACAACAGCAACAGTATTTTATTACTGTTGCTGTTGTTTAGTAACTTTTCGTATGCTATGTTCCTTTTAAATATTCATAGTTGATATAAAGTCCACAATAAGCATTCTTAACTTTTGTGCATTCTTCCCTAGTTTAGTTGTGATCCAACGCTGCGGAAAAACACTCGCTTTCCATGGGGAACGCTTCAGTCTCCTCGCTCGCAGTATCGTTTTCTTTTCAAGTGAGAGGTAGTTGGGCCTTGGTTAAATGCACTGTAACGGAACATATTAAAAAAATTTACAATCATAAGAAAGATTATTCAATAGATGCTGTTTTTCAGCGTATCAAGTTAAATTGGCGACACTCCTGCAGGAACAGCGCGAGCTGAAGATCCACTCAGAAGCGGTTTTATTCTGAGTTAGCTGAAGCCGTGCCTGCGGAAAGGGAGCCAATTTTGCTTGAGGAGCGAGGCCAGTGCTCTATTGCGTACTTTATATTTATTATGTAATAAGAATTTTTTTAGTGAGCATCCTTTATTTATATACATGAAAGCATATTTGATTGGATAGACTATGTGTAAAGCAAACTAGTAGCATTTCTTTAAATTAGAATGATATACTCGAATGGAAATATATTTATTGGAATCAAGAGGAGGAATTATAAATGGCAATCGTAACAGCTACAGATCAAAGCTTTAATACAGAAACTAGTGAAGGCGTAGTTTTGGCAGACTTTTGGGCACCTTGGTGTGGACCTTGTAAAATGATCGCTCCAGTTTTAGAAGAAATTGATGGAGAAATGGAAGATAAAGTTAAAATCGTAAAATTAGATGTTGATGAAAATCAGGAAACCGCTGGTAAATATGGTGTAATGAGCATCCCAACACTTCTTCTATTTAAAGATGGTGAGGTTGTGGAGCAGGTTGTTGGTTTTCAACCAAAAGAAGCTCTTGAAGAATTAATAAACAAACATGCTTAAAAGTTTTCACTAAATATAATTTAGTTTAATCCCTTGTCATATCTTTGGCAGGGGATTCTTATTTAACAACATAGTCAGAATTCCCCCTTCTATAAGATTTAGAGGGAGAGGTCCACATATGATACAATGAACATGAATTATAGTGCTTATGGGGTGAAAAAATGAATAAACAAATAAAAGAGAAATTAGCCGTTCTCCCCTCTCAACCAGGTTGCTACTTGATGAAGGATAAGAATAACACAATTATTTATGTGGGAAAATCTAAATTACTGAAAAATAGAGTCCGTTCTTATTTTACAGGAGCAAATGACCAAAAAACACAACGATTGGTCCAAGAAATTATTGATTTTGAATATATTGTTACATCTTCAGAAATTGAAGCACTCATTTTAGAAATGAATTTAATTAAAAAATATGACCCTAAGTATAATGTGCTTCTGAAAGATGATAAAACGTATCCATATTTAAAAGTGACTGCGGAAGAGCATCCGAAGTTAATAGTAACTAGAAAAGTAAAAAAAGATAAAGGGAAATATTTTGGTCCATATCCAAATGTTATAGCGGCACGTGAGACTAAAAAATTACTTGATCGGTTATATCCCTTAAGAAAATGCAATAAAATGCCTGATAGAGTTTGTTTATACTATCATATGAATCAATGTCTAGGACCTTGTGTTTATCCGGTTTCTCAGGAAACCAATAAAAGTATTGTTCAAAGTATTTCTTCCTTTTTAGGTGGTGGGCATAAAGAAATTAAAAGTGACCTTAAACAAAAGATGTTGCAGGCATCGGAAGTACTAGATTTTGAACGCGCAAAAGAGTTACGGGACCAAATACAACATATTGAAGCCGTCATGGAGCAGCAAAAAATGACGCTAAACGATAAAATAGATAGAGATGTGTTTGGTTATGCATATGACAAAGGTTGGATGTGCATCCAAGTATTCTTTATTAGACAAGGAAAACTAATTGAAAGAGACGTATCTATCTTTCCATTTTTTGATAATCCAGAAGATACCTTTGTTAGTTATATTGGAAGATTTTATTTACATCAAAATCATCCAAAACCGAAACAAATACTAGTACCGGCACCTACAGATAATGATATTTTGAAAGAATTATTAAACATAGATGTTCATATTCCATATCGAGGAAGAAAGAAAGAGCTTGTCGAGCTAGCAGCTAAAAATGCCAAAATAGCATTAGAAGAGAAATTTTCAATTATTGAACGTGATGAAGAGCGTACAATTAAAGCTATAGAAGGATTAGGTACAAAACTTCATATTGAGATACCACATCGTATAGAAGCATTTGATAATTCAAATATACAAGGAACAGATCCAGTTTCAGCAATGGTTGTATTTATAGATGGTAGACCTCAAAAAAAGGAATACCGAAAATATAAAGTGAAAAGTGTGATAGGACCAGATGATTACGAAACAATGCGTGAAGTGGTAAGAAGAAGATATGCAAGAGTCTTAAAAGAAAATTTACCTTTACCTGATTTGATTGTAATTGACGGTGGTAAAGGTCAAATGAATGCGGCCAATGATGTGCTAGTTAATGAGTTGGGTTTAGACATACCGTTATGTGGATTGGCTAAGGATGATAAACACAAAACAAGTGAATTGATGTATGGTAGTCCACCAGAAGTAATACCTTTAGAAAGACAGTCACAAGAATTTTATTTAATTCAACGGATACAAGATGAAGTACATCGATTTGCAATTACCTTCCATAGACAATTAAGAGGAAAAAGTGCATTCAAATCAGAACTTGACAATATACCAGGTGTTGGAGAAAAGCGGCGAAGGTTACTCTTAACACATTTTAAATCAATAACTGAAATAAAGAATGCTTCAATGGATGAATTAAAGAAGCTAGGACTACCAAGTCCAATTGCAGAAGCAATTCTTGATCATTTAAATAAAAATCAAAACCGAGTAGAAACAGAGTAAACCTAGTCATTTATACAGTTCTATGAAATCATAAAAAAACAAAAAAAGAAACAGACCACCTCACCATGTTGATAAGGTCTGTTTTTTTATATTCCTAACGAATGGATTTTATTGCTAGTTCGTTTTTGTTATTACTTGCAAGCAATTTGACAATTTTTTATTATAGGGAAGTTAAAGAAAGTATAGATGTATTCAAGTATTATCTTGAATACATCACATGAAACTCTACCGTATGTTTTTTCTTTTTAATTTCCTCTACACATTCACATTGTGCTGATTTAATTTGTTGCATCGCTTCTGCTAGGAATCCCGATTCTATGCGATATTCATCAAGTATACCGGATTCAGATCTATTTTTAATTACATCGCCAGTTAATTCAAAAATATACTCTCTTCTTTTTTCTTTAATCTGGTTTAGGTCACCCCAACCAGTTTTGTGGAAAAAATCAATAATATCTTCAACCGTTTTTAATTCTAGCTTTCTTGCTAAATTTTTACCTAGTACGTATAAAATCGTATTAGCATCTTTTCCTAAGAGGTCTGGTAGACATACGTAACGTATAAGATCGTATCCAGCACCTGATGTATGTAATTCATTCACTATTAACTCAATGTTATCGAGATTTTTATGCACAATTTGCCTCCTCCTAAAAACCAGTAACAGATTGGACATTACTAGAATAAAACAAAATTATTTTATAATGATATAAGGGTTAAGTCTATTTGTTATTATCGCTTGAATTAGAAGACAATGCAACTTGTTTTATTGATTGTAAGTGCTAATTTCAAGAATTCGTTTTCTTGACGCTTTTCGCGGATAGAAGTACAATAGTTGTGTCACAAAATATACATTTTTCTAATTATTAAAATAAAGTAGCTTTTCTATAAAGTAAAGCGCTTTAATATCAGGATATGTATATGGATTGAAATAATAAAATTAGAATATTGTTGAGGGGGGTAACGTATGGCAGAGAATAGGGAATTTTTTTATCGTAGACTACACTCATTATTAGGGGTAATTCCGATAGGGGTATTTTTAGTTCAGCACTTAGTAATTAACCATTTTGCTGTATATGGCGAAGAAAGTTTTAATAAAGCAGCTGGATTTATGCATGATTTACCATTTCGGATTTTACTAGAAACGTTTATTATCTTTCTTCCCATTTTGTTCCATGCTATTCTAGGGGTTTATATCGTCTTCGTTGCTAAAAACAATGTAAAACGATACGGTTTTTTCAGAAATTGGATGTTCTTTTTACAACGTATAACTGGTATTGTTACGTTAGTATTCATTGTATGGCACGTATGGGAAACTAGAGTTGCAATTGGTATGGGAAATGCAGAACTAGATTATAGTCTGATGGAAGGTATATTATCTAGTACGTTCATGTTTTGGTTTTATATCGTAGGTGTGGTTTCTACAACTTTCCATTTTGCAAATGGATTATGGAGCTTCCTTGTAACATGGGGAATAACAGTTACACCACGATCTCAGAAAATAGCTACTTATGCAACACTTTTAGTATTTGTTGCAGTTACTTATATTGGTGTTAGAACACTTATTAAATTTGCGTACGGTGTATAAAAAAATCAAGTTATTTAATAGATAGTTAAACTAGGGGAGTGAGCAAGGAATGAGTAATCGCAATATTGTTGTAGTGGGCGGTGGACTGGCTGGCCTAATGGCAACCATTAAAGCGGCAGAAGCAGGTGTGCACGTTGATTTATTATCTATTGTACCTGTAAAACGTTCTCACTCTGTTTGTGCTCAAGGCGGAATCAATGGAGCAGTTAATACAAAGGGTGAAGGTGATTCACCATGGGAACATTTCGATGACACTGTCTATGGTGGGGATTTCTTAGCGAATCAACCACCAGTAAAAGCAATGTGTGATGCAGCGCCTGGTATCATACATATGTTAGATCGTATGGGCGTTATGTTTAACCGAACACCAGAAGGTCTACTAGACTTCCGACGTTTTGGTGGTACACAGCATCACCGGACTGCCTATGCAGGTGCAACAACAGGTCAACAATTATTGTATGCACTTGATGAACAAGTAAGACGTGCTGAAGTGAATGGGCTTGTTACAAAACATGAAGGTTGGGAGTTTATCTCTGCCATCATTGATGATGAGGGTACGGGACGTGGGATTATAGCACAAAATATTCAATCCCATGAAATAAGAGATTTTAAAGCGGATGCAGTTATATTAGCAACTGGTGGACCAGGAATTATCTTTGGTAAGTCTACAAATTCTGTAATTAACACAGGATCAGCTGCTGCTGCGTTATATCTGCAAGGCGGTATTTATGCTAATGGTGAATTTATCCAAATCCATCCAACGGCGATTCCAGGTGATGATAAGCTGCGACTAATGAGTGAGTCTGCACGTGGAGAAGGTGGACGAGTTTGGACTTATAAAGATGGTGAACCTTGGTATTTCTTAGAGGAAAAATATCCTGCTTATGGTAATCTTGTACCTCGTGACATTGCTACAAGAGAAATCTTTGATGTATGTGTAAATCAAAAGCTTGGTATCAATGGAGAGAACATGGTTTATTTGGATCTATCACATAAAGATCCTAAAGAACTAGATGTAAAACTAGGTGGAATTATTGAAATATATGAAAAATTCGTTGGAGAAGATCCTCGTAAGGTACCGATGAAGATATTCCCTGCAGTTCATTATTCAATGGGCGGCATATGGGTAGATTACGATCAAATGACGAATATTCCTGGTATTTTTGCTGCTGGTGAATGTGATTATTCACAACACGGTGGAAATCGTTTAGGGGCTAATTCTTTACTATCATCTATATATGGTGGAATGGTTGCTGGACCTAATGCAATTAAGTATATCGATGGGTTAGAAAAAACAATAGATGATGTTCCTGCTTCTCTTTTTGAAACGAAGTTAAAAGAAGAGCAAGATTACTTTGAACAGTTAATGAATATGGATGGAGAAGAAAATGCATTTCAACTTCATAAGGAGTTAGGAGAGTGGATGACAGATAATGTGACTGTTGTTCGCGATAATAAAAAATTATTAAAAACAGATGAGAAACTTCAAGAATTACTTGAGCGCTGGGAAAATATAAATATTAATGATACCTCACGTTGGAGTAATCAAGGTGTTATGTTTACACGTCAGTTGAAGAATATGATTCATCTTGCTCGTGTAATTACTATTGGGGCATATAATCGTAATGAAAGCCGCGGAGCGCATTACAAGCCAGAATTCCCAGAACGTAATGACGAAGAGTTTTTGAAAACAACAAAAGCAAAATTTGATCCTGAAACTAATTCTCCTATATTCTCTTATGAGGACGTAGACGTTTCGCTTATTGAGCCAAGGAAACGTGATTACAGTAAGAAAAAGTAAAGGGGGTAACGAATAATGGCTAATCAAAAGATAAAGTTAATCATTACACGTCAAGATAGTCCAGATTCTTCTTCCTATGAGGAGACATTTGAAGTAAACTATAGAGAAAATATGAATATTATTTCTGCGTTAATGGAAATTCAACGGAATCCCTATAACGCTAATGGTGATAAAGTAGCTCCAGTTGCATGGGAGTCTAATTGTTTAGAAGAAGTTTGTGGCGCTTGTTCCATGATCATAAATGGAAAGCCAAGACAATCGTGTTCGACTTTAGTTGATAAACTAGAGCAGCCAATCAGGTTAGCTCCAATGGCAACTTTTCCTGTTATGAGAGATTTAGCAGTGGATAGAAGTCGTATGTTCGAATCACTGAAAAAGGTTAAAGCTTGGATCCCTATTGACGGCACGCATGATTTAGGCCCCGGACCGCGTATGCCAGAGAAGAAACGTCAATGGGCTTATGAATTATCAAAATGTATGACTTGTGGTGTTTGTTTAGAGGCTTGTCCAAATGTTAATAGTGACTCTGAGTTTATTGGACCAGCAGCTTTATCCCAAGTTAGGTTATTTAACTCACATCCGACAGGTGAAATGAACAAGGGTGAACGGCTTGATGCATTGATGGAAGAAGGCGGGCTAGCAGGTTGTGGAAATTCACAGAATTGTGTACAAGTATGTCCAAAAGGCATCCCGTTAACTACATCAATTGCAGCGTTAAATCGAGACACAAATATCCAATCATTTAAAAATTTCTTCGGAAGTGACTATGCTTATTAATAAATGAGGAAGAAGCCTTTACCTAGTGGTAAAGGCTTCTTTTACGATTATATTGTGAGGTGGATTATGAAAAAAATAAATTATATAGATGATATAGATAAATGGCAAAAAGAATTTACATTTTCAATACCCATCACTCCTAGGTTCCAAGAAACTGATATGTTTGGTCACGTTAATAACACAGCAGCATTCATTTATTTTGAGGAAGCAAGGATACAATATTTAAAAAAAGCGGGATTGTTTCTAGAACTAACTGATAAGACAAAACCAATCCCTATTGTTGCAGATCTTCAGTGTGATTACCATAAACAGATATTTTTTGGTGATTTGTTGCAGCTTTATGTGAAGCTACACTATATAGGCACCACTTCATTTGATATACATTATTTAGTAAAGAATCAAGATGACCAATTATGTATTACTGGAAGAGGAAGAATGGTGCAAATAAATCCACAATCAGGAAAGCCAACACCGTTTTCCGAGGAGATGAAGAAAAGTTTGAGTAAACTCTAGGTCTGTCAACTATTTGTATATATAAAATAAGCTAAAATATATACAAAGGAAAAATAAAGCAGTGATAAAGCAAATTCACTAAATGAATATAAGAGTGCTGCATTTAAGCTCTTTTTGAATTTTGTAAGCACGTATATCCTTTAGAATACATAATATATCATGACTAAATAAATACCCTTCATAATGCGGCTCTGAAGACAGCAAGGAGGGGTTAAGACTTGAAGGATAATGACTACAAGCCGAAGCAACTATTAACTAAACGTGAAAAAGAAGTATTTGAGCTATTAGTACAGGATAAAACAACAAAGGAAATAGCCCAGGAATTATTTATATCACAGAAGACTGTCCGAAACCACATTTCAAATGCGATGCAAAAGCTAGGTGTTAAGGGGCGTTCACAGGCTGTAGTAGAGCTCTTGCGTATGGGGGAGCTTAAGCTCTAATAAAAACCGACTTTCTTTTGGGAAGTCGGTTTTTTAAGTTGTCGAGAAAATTAATTTAAACTTCTGAAATAGTTTAACTGAAGACTAATAAAGATATATAAAATGCAATATCTCTATTTAAAAGATATACTAAATTTATAAAGGTTATTTGGTTATTTCCTATTTTGACGATGCTGTGAAGGATAATAAAATAAAGGGCTGTTCAGAAGTCTATTAAACATAAAAATATTGACAGGCATTTAAGTGAAATAATATATTTAAGTGCGTAGGTAACGAGGAGGCCAAAATAAATTGTCAAAAATCACAACTACTTCTACTATTGCCGAAATTGAGAAGGAATTAAGGTATATATCGGGTATCATCAAACAAAAAGGAAGAGAAATATTAGATAACTATCCAATTACTATGCCTCAATTTATTGCATTACAGTGGTTATTAGAAGAAGGGGATTTAACAATTGGGGAGTTATCGAATAAAATAAACTTAGCTTTCAGTACAACAACTGACCTCGTGGATAGAATGGAAAAGAATGAATTAGTCGAAAGAAAACGGGATACAAAAGATCGTAGAGTAGTCCGAATTCATTTGCAGGATAAGGGTAAGGTTATTATCCATGAAGTAATTCGAAAGCGTCAAGATTATTTAGGTGAAGTGCTAGAGAATGTTTCCACAGACAACATTGATGTACTTCATTCTATTCTTACATTATTACATGGTCAAATGAAACTAGTCAGAGAGAAATAACATCATGATAAAGAGGGGTTTGCAATGGATCAACCGATAGGGGTAATAGACTCTGGAGTTGGCGGTCTTACTGTAGCGAGTGAACTAATGCGCCAATTACCTAAAGAACAATTGATTTACCTTGGTGATACGTTAAGATGTCCTTATGGTCCCAGACCGAAAGAGGAAGTAATTCAGTACACTTGGGAAATGGTTGAGTTTTTATTGGAAAAGAATATAAAAATGTTAGTTGTAGCTTGTAATACTGCAACTGCTTTCACTTTAGAACAGCTTCGTCAAAAACTAGATATACCAGTGGTTGGAGTAATACAACCTGGTGCAAGAGCAGCAATTAAAATGTCTCAAAACATGCGTATAGGTGTCATCGGTACGGAAGGCACAATTAATAGTAAAGCATATCCTAAGGCACTACAAATTATTAATTCTAAGATAAGAGTTAATGATTGGGCGTGTCCCAGGTTTGTTCCAATGGTGGAAGACGGGATATTATCTGGTTCACAAGCTCTTAAAGTAGTTTATGAATCACTTAAGCCACTAAAGGATAAAAATCATATTGATACATTAATTCTTGGATGCACACATTATCCCCTTATTCGGGATATTATCCAAGAAGTTATGGGAGAACATGTTCATATTATATCCTCTGGAGAAGAGACAGCACGAGAAGTAAGTACGATCATGGGGTATCATAAAAAGCTCTATAATGGTGAGCGAGTCCCACAGCACAAATTTTATACTACTGGGAGATTGGATGTTTTTGAAAAAATAGCTAAAATTTGGTTAGATCAATCGATAAATTTTGTTGAGAAGGCTAATATATCAAAAGATTAGAGTAAGCTACGTTTAGCTTGCTTTTTTTGTTGTTAGGAAATTATAAAATATGCAGAAACAGCCATGTAAAACTCCATTGCTTACTTTGCGTGACTTAATATCTTGGTCATATAAGGACGAAAACAACATTAGATTATTAAATAAAAAAAAGTCTATGATTGTATATTAAAATATCGAAAGTTTAAATATCCACATTAGAACGTAAAAACTTTATTTATAAAAATAAAAACTTTTTCATGCATGGTCTATTTTGATATAAAGCTCGTATATATAGTAGTACAAACCATCGTAGGAGGGAAAAGCATGAAGAGAAGTTCAATTTGGATTTTCACTTGTTTAATCAGTTTAACACTACTATTACTATCTGGATGTGGTGTTTTTCAAGGGGAACAAACATTAGAAGAGATAGACGCGCCTGAGAATGCAAGTTTAGATAACGTAGAAGAACTAGAAACAAGCGAGACTGAACCAGAGGAATCAGAAGAAACAGATGAGATGGATTCTGAACAAGAGGAATCAGATTCAGTTGAAGAAGTTGAAACTGTGGAGAGACAGCTATACTTGCTTGATTCGAATGGTATGGTTGCACCACAAACATTAGAATTACCTAAAGAAGATTCCAAGGCAGTTGCAACTCAGGCTCTTGAATATTTAGTTAAAGGTGGTCCAGTAACAGAATTATTACCAGATGGGTTTGAAGCAGTTATTCCTTCAGGTACTGAAATAATAGGTTTGAATATAAAAGAAGACGGGACATTAATAGTGGATGTATCAAAAGAGTTTGCTGAATATCGTCCTGAGGATGAAAAGAAAATTATTCAAGCAATGACATTCACGCTAACGCAGTTTGAGAATGTGGAAAAAATAAATTTATGGATTAATGGTCATGAACAAACAGAAATGCCGGTAAATGGCACACCAATTTCAGAAGGATACTCCAGAGCAAATGGAATCAATATTCATCAAGCTGGGTCAGTAGATTTAATGGATAGTAAAGCTGTTACGCTTTACTATCCAGCTCAACATAATGATACGTTTTATTATGTACCTGTAACACAGCATGTTGAAGTAGAAGATAATGAATATCAATCAATTGTACAAGCTTTGATGGAGGGGCCATCCCTAGAGTTAGATGTATTAAATGTATTTAATACTGGCATTAATGTAACAGAAGAACCAGAATATAAAGATGGTACATTAACGCTAAACTTCAATGAGAATATATTGGACAATGTTGAAAAAGGGTCTATATCTGATGAAGTGATGGAGACATTGGTATTAACTTTAACAGAACAACCCGGAGTTGAAGCAGTAAATGTAAAAGTAGAAAATCTAGAAGAGGTATTTAATGAAGACGGGGTACCTTATTCAGAACCTGTAACTAGAGACATGTTTGTTCCAACAGGAAGCTTATAAAGTGGACAAGGAGGCTGGATATTTCCAGCCTTTCTTTTTTTGTGTTAGCTTTCTTTAAATATTGTTGCTTATAACCGTCAAACTTGATATAAAGTCCGCAATAAGTATTCTTTGCATTTGTAAAATTCTTTCTGTTGCAATGGGGATTGAGTTGTAATACTTCGTTCGGGCAGAATACTCCGCTTTCCACGGGCACGGCTTCAGCTAAC
>NZ_JASTZU010000031.1 GCF_030282825.1 Aquibacillus rhizosphaerae | reverse complement strand
AACGTTCTTTGTGACCGAGGAGGCTAAGGTGCTGCCCCCGGAAAGGGAGTGTTTTTCCGTAGCGCTGAATTAACCACTCATCTTAAATAGAATGCGAGGAAGTTACGATATAGTTAATGCGGACTTTATATAAAATTAGTAATAAACAACAATCTTTTAGAAAATAGCCTTGTACCAATAACCATATAGAATTTTAAAGTATAAACACTTCTGATAAATATCATTTTTATAAAATTAAAATTCCATCAGGGAGGGATCTTATCCTCCACTGATGGTATTTCTAAAGGCCCTTGAACAAATCAGATATTCACTGACAGTTATCTTATTCATAAAGTTATTACCCGTTCATTAAGGATTAGGCAACAGCCAGCTGTTGCCTAATCCTCTTATTTGAAGACTATTCTCCCCTTGCTGTATTTGCTTTCTCGATTGCTGCGTTAAGTTGTTCAACAGCTGTCGTATAGGCTTCATCTACATCGCCACCGTTATATACTGTTTCAAGAGCTGTTTCTGTAATTCTACGACCTTCAGGTATCATATCCATGATTGCACCTTGTGTAGCAATAGAGGATTTAGTTGACTGTAATTGTTCTACAGTTACTTTTAATTGTGGCATTTCTTTATATGCGTCTTGAACAATCTGCTCATCGTATGCTGCAGGATTAATTGCAAAGTAACCAGTTCCTACATGCCATTCCGCTTGTACTTCAGGTGTTTGTAAATATTTCATAAATTCCCATGCAGCTTTTTGTTGTGCATCTTCTGCACCATTCATCATCCATAGGCTTGCTCCACCAATAACCACACCTTCACGTTCCGTTGTTTCAGGATAAGGGATAAACGCTACACCAACTTCAAATGGAGCATTATCAATAACATCTCTTGCAGTTGACGATGATTGAATAAACATAGATACATCTTCAGCTAAAAATCCAGAAATCATGTTGTCACCGTTCGTTCCATAATTTGCAAACGTTTCGTCATCAATCATTTGCTTCACCCAGTTAAATATTGATTTACCTTGTTCATCCGTAAAACCAACCTCAGTTGGCGTGTCGCCACGTCCGTTATCGTTATTCATTAATTGTGCACCTTGGTTAGCTAATAACTGTTCAAATAACCAACCATATGCTTGTAGTGCAAAACCTTTCATTTCAGGATTTGCTTCGACGATCGCTTTGCTAGCTTCTTCAATTTCTTCGTATGTTGCAGGAGGCGCCTCTGGATCTAGACCAGCTGCTTCAAATGCATCCTTGTTATAGTACATAACCGGTGTCGAAGAATTAAAAGGCATAGAATAGAACTGATCATCAATCTTATAATAGTTAACAATATTTTCTTCTAAACCACTCATGTCATACCCATCTTCATCAATCAATGTTTGGATTGGTTCTATATGTCCGCTGTTAATCATCGACATTGTCCCAATTTCAAACACCTGCATCATCGTTGGTGCACTGTCCGTACCAGCAACACTGTGAAACTTTGTTAGAGCTTCGTCATACGTACCTTGGTACTCAGCATTTACTTGAATGGCATCTTGAGAATCATTATAATTCTCAACGATTTCATCTAAAGCTTCCTGCGCTGCTCCACCCATAGAGTGCCAAAATGATACTGTTGTCGGCTCTTCGCTAGCTTTTTCTTCTGTTTCACTTTCTTCATTTGTGGATGGCTCTTCACTTTTATTTTCTTCCCCAGATTTTTCTTCATTTGTTGCATCAGCTGAGCTACATGCTGAAATAACGATTGCAAATACAAGCATGAATAAAACGAATAATATTTTTTTCAATTTCGAAACACTCCCTATTGGTTGTTGTTCATCTCGTTAACGAGATGTAGAAATTTTTCAGTTGAACATGAAAAGCTGTCAGTAAATATCCTGATTTGTGCGAAGGCCTTTAGTACTTCCGCTATTTTAATGCACCCTCTGCTAATCCCTTTTGCAACTTATTTTGACCTAAAAATAATAGAATTAATGTTGGGAGTACCACAATGATTGCCCCGGCCATAATCACTCCCCATTCATTTAATTGCTCTTGTGATTGTAGTTGCCTCAAACCAATTTGAACCGTTCGAACACTATCATTTGTCGTCGCAAGTAATGGCCATAGGTACATATTCCATGAAGTTAAGAAACCGTATACGCCTAGGGTTACTAAACTAGTTTTTGCGACAGGTAAAACCACAGTTAAATAGAATCGAAAATCACCAATGCCTGCAATTTCGCTAGCTTCTTTAAGTTCCTTTGGTATTTGCTTGAAATTTTGTCTTAATAAAAAAGTACCAAATGCCATCGCGAAGAAAGGAATCGACAATCCTGTATAGCTATCAATCCAGCCCATATCCCGAATTGTTTGGAAGTTCGGAATAATGGATGCCTCGAATGGAACCATCATCGTTGCAATAAAAATAAAGAACAATGCATCTCTACCTTTAAAATTCAAGAATACAAAGGCATAGGCTGCAAGACTCGCTAAAACTAATTGCCCAAGCATAATGACAACCGATACTACAAAACTATTAATTAAATAGTTGAAAAGAGGGGAGCGATCGAATACCTGTACATAATTATCTAACGTTAATGAAGTCGGTATTATTTTCCCCGTCAAAATATCTTGGCTCGGCATAAAGCTCATTAAAAATGCGATAATTGCAGGTGCAAAAATGAGTATTGCCGATATAGAAAGCAATAGATAAAAAATAACCTTTTGGTGAAGTGGCATCGTCATTGATAATGAACCTTCCTTTCCCCAAGTTTGAATTGCACAATGGTGATTACTAAGATAATCAGGAATAATATAATCGCTTGCGCACTGGCTGTACCATATTGATAATTCATAAACGCTTCCTGATAAATCGAATAGACAATTAAATTGGTTTCATTTTGAGGGCCACCTCTTGTTAACATGTCAATTTGCCCAAACGTTTGGAAAGCATTAATTAACGTAACCGTCACAACAAAAAACAACGTTGGTGACAGCATTGGAATGGTAATCCTACGTAATTTATAAAAATAACCAGCTCCGTCAATGTCTGCACTTTCATATAAGTAAGAATCAATCGACTGGAGACCACCTAACAAAATTAAAAAAGTAAAACCAATGTTCATCCAAACAGTTGATATCGATACAGATAAAAGTGCCCACTTAGGATCAGTTAACCAACCAATTCCGTCAAGACCAACAACCTGAAGCAATTGATTTAACCACCCCATTGTTGGGTGAAATAAAAACATCCAAAATACAGACGCAGCTGCAACTGAAATACCCATTGTTGAAGAAAACATCGTACGGAAAATACCTATTCCTCTGAGCTTTTCATTCGCTATTACTGCTAGAAACAAACTAATTAATATAGCACCCGGAACAGTGTAAAGTACAAATAGAATGGTAGATTGTAAGCTTTGCTGAAATATTGGTGATGAAAAGATATTCGTAAAGTTATCTAATCCAACAAATACGGTTGGAACACCACTATTGTCTGTTAAGAAAAAACTTAAATAGATTGTTCGGACCATTGGGTAAAAAAGAAAAACACTAAATAACACAATAGACGGCAGGAGAAATAATATCCCTTTAAAAAAACTACCCATACGTTGTCTCTTTTTCACCTTTTCGAAATCGACTGTAGCTAATGATTCTCTATGAATGGTCATTTCATTCATATCGCAACAACCTCTTGTTCATTTATAATGGAAGCTGGTTTCATTAACTGGCCCGATTCTGTGTCAAAGAAGCTAATATTTTTCGTTGATATATGTACAGGTACTTTATCACCAACGTCGACGCGCCATTGACCTAGCCATTTTGCGGTCCATAACTCCTTACCAATCTCAAACGTAAGTAGTGTTTCATTGCCTAATTGTTCCACATTTATCACTTCTAGCTCGTGTGTTGTATTTTCACTTGTTCCTTGAAAAATATGCTCAGCTCTAATTCCTACAGTAAGACCATTGTTCTTAGTTAAAGTTGCGACATCAGCTGGATCCACTGGAATCTTAAGTACACCTTCAATTACAAGTTTTTGATCAATAATTGCCGCATTGCCCATATTCATTTTTGGTGATCCGATAAAGGATGCTACAAACAAATTAGCTGGCTCATTATACAAAGTAATAGGCTCGCCTACTTGCTGAATCTTTCCGTTGTCGAGTACCATGATGCGATCCCCCATAGTCATCGCTTCCACTTGGTCATGCGTTACATAGACCATGGTTAGCCCTAGCCGTTTTTGCAGGCGACGGATTTCAATTCTCATATGCGCGCGAAGTTTTGCATCCAAATTGGAAAGCGGTTCGTCCATTAAACATAAAGGTGATTCACTAACAACAGACCTTGCTAAGGCTACACGTTGTCTTTGACCACCGGAAAGCTGCTTTGGTTTACGTTTTAAATAGTTACGTAAGCCCATCATTTCTGCAGTTTCTTTTAGTCTTTTCTGCTGTTCTTTTTTATTCACTTTTTTTGCGTTTAAACCAAATAGAATATTTTGTTCGACGGTTAAGTGTGGGTATAAAGCATAATTTTGAAATACCATCGAAAGATTTCGATCTTTTGGAGGCAGATGGTTAACAACTTTATCATTAATTTTCAGTGTGCCATCTGTAATATCTTCAAGCCCCGCAATCATCCGAAGTAACGTACTTTTTCCAGAACCAGATGGTCCAACAAGTACAAAGAATTCTCCTTCTTCAATTGATAAGTTAATTTCATCTAAAACATACTGTTGCTTTTCGTAAGCTTTTGAAACATCCATCAACTCTACTTGTTTCACCTAAATTTACCTCCCTTGTAGAACTACGTACATTTAATCATAATTTCCATAGAAAAAAATCACTTTTACCATAAACTTACAAACACTTCATAGAAAGCTAATAAAATTTAAATATATTTAACAAAATTATCAAAGTATTTTCTCTGACAACCTTTAGAATCCTCCCATTAACCAAAGCATTAACAGCCGTTTTCTATAAACCATATTTTCTTTTAAATTTACAAAAAAAGATGTCTAAAAACCCGAAGATAACTCACTATCTTTCGCATTTAAGACATCTTAATAAATTTCTTATTCTATTTGTTTTAGAACCTTTTAAAGACTACACGATTTCGTCCATCTTCTTTAGCAATATATAGAGCCTCATCTGCTCTTTGAAGAAATGACTGCACATTATCTTCTCTTTTCAGTTCTGCTACTCCTAAACTAACCGATATATTTATATCCCCTTGCATAGTAGAAAATGTGTGTTCAGATACTTTCTTTCTTATTGTTTCTGCAACTTGTTCTGCTCCTTGTCCATTTGTTTTCGCTAAAAGCAGGACAAATTCCTCTCCTCCAAAACGAGCTATGCTATGATAGGAAGTTATTGTATCAGCCATGATAGTTGCCAATCCTCGAAGCACTTCATCGGCAGCGAAATGACCATATCGATCGTTAATTTTTTTGAAATAATCAATATCGAATAAGATAACTGCCATTGGCTCTTTACTCATTTGCACTACTTCATATTCTTCTTGTACTAACTTATAAAAATAACGACGATTATACATACCAGTCAACTCATCCGTAACTGCCATTTTTTCCATCTTAAAGTACATCATCGCATTATCCATTGCAACAATAGCTTGGCTTATATAGCTAAGTACTAAATCCACTTCATTTTGCTCAAATTCAAACCCTTCTCTTTCCAACAATACGATACCTATCAAATTTCCACGCAAGCGAAGTGGCGTGACCAACATAAAATTATCTTGATTATCACACTCTAACAAGATTGATTGGCCTCCTCGTTCTAAGCGCTCTGAGTAAGAACATAAATCTGCATCGCTAATTTCAGGTAAACTATCGTCAACATCCATCCATGTCTGCATTACCAATCTATCATTTTCATACATCCACAGACTTGCACGGTCGTATTTAACAAATTCCTTTAGATGCTCTAATACAAAACGCTGTACTTTGTGTACATCTAATGTCGAACTTAGTGTGTACATAGCATCTCTTAGTAATTCCGATACTCGACTTCGTTCCTGTTCAGATACATATTCCATCTGAATTTGGGTAGCTTTTTCTTGTGCATGCATCAGTTCTTTAATTTTCATAAGCATTTGGTTTAATGTATTACCTAATAGCCTGAATTCATCATTTGATTTGATGTTCACCCTGACATTTAAATTACCAGCACCTGCATTATTCATAATGGTCGTAATATTGTGTAGGGGGCTTGTAACCCACCGCCTAAGAATTGTAGCCAATAAAATAAGTGAAGTCGCAAAAAATAAAACTGCCTGTAGAATCGAGTAATAGATAAGTTTCTTTGTCTTATCTGCAATATAATCATTTGAAACAGAAATAATAATAGCACCTTGAACCGTATTCATTTCATTTACAACAGGTACGACCGCGGAATTATAATCTTTCCCGTCAACACTAATCTCCATTTGAGACTCATGATTACTTCGCAAAGCTTGCTCGTATTCCTCTTCGTTCCATTCAGTAATCGTAGGTTTTTCCTCATCACCATGAAATAGCATATTTCCGTTCCTATCAAATACAAAAGCATAAGAGACCTCAGGATTTTTTCTAACCACATCTCGACAAATCTCATCAAATTTAAATATGTCCTCCATATTTATTCCTAAAGATAAGATACGTTCTAATTGTTGTTTGATTCCACCACCAATATAAAACATTTCTTTCTCTATGGCCTTCCCATATTCTTGATTAAAAAACAACCCACTAACAAGATTATTTGTGCCAATCGTTATTAATAAAATCGTAATCAGAACCAATAAAATCTTATTGTTTAACTTATTCATTAGATACCATCCAGCCATACTCAGTGATAACCTCTGAACTTAACAAAGACTTGCTCTTAATTTTTAATCCTAGGTCATCTGCACGAGCCTTGTTTATTAGTGGTTCCCCAGTCATTGAGGGAAGAATCGGTAAACTACCTGGGCTTTTTCCTTCTACTAAGATTTGTCTTGCCAAAAGTCCTGCTGCATGACCTTGTTCATAACCAGAAACACTCACTGCTGACAACGTACCGAACGTAACACGGTCTTTCCAAAAACTGAAATCAGGAAGGTTACTGTTTTCAGCAGTCCATTTCAATACATCTCGATAATGAACATTAACACCATTCTCATCTTTAAACGTAAAAATTCCTATTAATGCAATTGCATCTACTTCTGTTTGTAATTCCTTGATGCGACTTTTATATACGTCGAACGAACCGATATAATCCCAAGAATGAAGGGTAACTGATTCGACTTCCGAGATAGACTCTTTCATTCTTTGTTCCGTTGGTTGCCAAATTGGATCGTCATCAAATATAACAGCAATATCTTGTACATCTGGAACGATTTCTTTTAATAAATTAATATTCTGGATAAAGTGTTCATGTTCTAGGACTCCAGTTACATTTTCCGCACCATCAAAACCGTATTCTTTTGGTTCTCTATTTACAGCACTAAATACGATTGGCAAAGAGGTCCCGACATAATGGCGTGCAACATATTCTTGTGCATCCTCATCTCCAGTAAATAATAAATCTGGTTCCCATGAATCAATCAGTTCCATCGCTTCTTGAGCTTTCTTCTGTTTCTGTTCGTCCGTGCTAAAATTTTTCGTATCCATTTCGAATACCTTGTATTCTATATTTTCATTTTCCATTGCATCCTTAAATCCTTGTAATTGTGTTTCTGTCCATTCCCAAGGCGTATGATAACTCATTACATGTAAAATTTTATACGTTTCTTTGCTTTCTTGTTCAATCTCCGTTTGTACTGGCATTTCTGAGTCATTATTCTTCATTGACTCCGTACTTCCTTGACATCCAGTAACACTAATTAAAAAAATATATGCAATTAAAAAAAATACTAAATAAAATCTCAAATACTTTCTCATTACGTATTCCCTCCACTCACATAATCCACATAAACGATATCGCACATATATTTTGGATAAAAATGGAAAATAAGTGCATTACTCCATGCGACCGATCTCACTCTAGGGAAAAATGCTTTGGGCAACCCAGCTACCATAGAATTATCCTTAGGTTCATAGTTTTCCGACCAGACTTTCAACAATTTTTCTATTTTCACGCATGAATTTTTTCACTTAAACAATTTCGCTATGTGATGGCTTTATCCCTGCCTTGAAACCACCAAAAAAAGATGCCTGGAACAATCATGGTTAACACATGATTGTTTCCTGACATCTTTTTAAGTATTTCTATTTAAACTATTCCTTTCTCAAGGAGTCTAACATACCCCAAGTAGGCCTTTCTAAATTAAGGCAATTGTGTTGACCCCATCAAATAACGGTCGCACTCTCTTGCAGCTTCTCTACCTTCGTTAATTGCCCAAACAATTAAACTTTGACCTCTACGCATGTCCCCAGCAGCAAATACACCGTCAACACTCGTCTTGTACTGACCATAGTCTGCTTTCACATTTGTTCTTGGGTCAGTCTTTACACCAATTTCTTTAATAAGACTTTGTTCCGGACCCGTAAAACCAATCGCCAATAAAACAAGCTGAGCAGGCCATATTTTTTCTGTTCCTGGTATTTCTTTTTTAATTCTATTCCCATCTTCATCAACATATTGCTCCACTTCTATCGTGTGAACCTCTTTTACGTGACCATTCCCATCTCCTACGAACTTTTTCGTTACAACTGTATACGCACGAGGATCCGATCCGAGTACAGCTTCAGCTTCTTTATGTCCGTATTCCACGCGATGAATCACCGGCCATTCAGGCCATGGGTTGTTATCTTCTCGCACGGAAGGCTTTTTCTCATTGTAGTCAAATTGAGTCAAGCTTTTGCAATTGTGGCGAATGCTGGTTGCCAAACAATCTGTCCCAGTATCGCCCCCACCAATAACAATAACATCTTTATCCTTGGCTGAAATATAATTTCCATCTTCCAAATTAGAATCCAAGAGACTTTTCGTGTTGGCATGAAGAAAGTCCATTGCAAAATGAACACCTTTTAGCTCTCTCCCTTCAACAGGTAAGTCTCGGTGATTAGTAGCTCCTCCACAAAGGATAACCGAATCAAAATCATCTTGGAGTTCATCCACCGGGTAATCCTTACCTATCTCTACATTCGTCCGAAAAGTGATTCCTTCTTTTTCGAGTATATCAACACGACGTTCAACCACATCATAAGATAGTTTCATTTCCGGAATTCCATAAGTTAATAGACCACCAATTCGATCATCTCGTTCAAACACGGTAACGTTATGACCAGCTTTATTGAGTTGTGCAGCAGCAGCCAAACCAGCAGGCCCAGAACCAACAACCGCAACAAGCTTTTCTGTTCGGATTGTTGGTGGTTCTGGCTGAACCCAGCCTTCATCAAAGCCTTTTTCGATAATTGACCTTTCAATCGATCGAATCGCAACAGGAGGCTCGTTAATGCCAAGTACACATGCTCCCTCACATGGAGCTGGACAAGCAATCCCTGTAAACTCCGGAAAGTTATTCATTTTAAGTTCACGTTCCAATGCTTGCTTCCATTGTCCCTGATAAACAAGGTCATTCCACTCAGGAATAAGGTGGTACACCGGACAACCCGAAGTTTGACCGTTTATATCCGTTCCGGTATGGCACGTTGGCACGCCGCAATCCATACAACGCGCTCCTTGCACTTTCGCCTCTTCGTCAGACATTGGAACTTTATAATCGTTCCAATCTTTTGATCTTTCTAAAGGTTCACGCTCGGGCGTTGACTGTCGTTTATATTCCTTAAAACCAGTTATCTTTCCCATCGTTTCCCTCCATTACTTTATTGTTTCAACAATTTCATTTCCTTGTTCAAATGCTTTCATTGCCGCCTCATCTTTCGTTAATCCATCTGCTTCTAGTAAAAGAATTCTTTCTCTCATTTCTAGATAATCATTTGGTATAACTCGGACGAATTTTGGTAAAACAGAATTCCAATTTTCAACGATTCGTTGCCCATTGGTACTTTGTGTATAGTCCACATGTTTTTCTATCATGTCGTAAAGTTCTTTTGCCTCTTTTTCGTCGGTAATGGAATCGAGTTGAACCAATTCCTGGTTACACTTTTCCCGAAAAGAACCAGCCTCATCAAGTACATAAGCGATACCTCCGGACATTCCAGCTGCAAAGTTTTTCCCAGCTGCACCTAGGACAACAACACGCCCTCCAGTCATGTATTCACAACCATGATCACCAACGCCTTCGACAACCACTTTTGCACCACTATTCCGAACACAGAAACGTTCACCTGCAAGGCCATAAATATAGGCTTCGCCACCGGTAGCACCATAAAAAGCAACATTACCTATAATCGTATTTTCATGCGGTGTGAACGAAGACTTACGCGATGGTCTGGCAATAATTTTACCACCTGACAACCCTTTTCCAACGTAATCGTTGGCATCTCCAACAAGATAGATCGTTAGTCCACGCGGAATAAACGCACCAAAACTTTGCCCTGCTGAACCTCTGAATTTCAAACGAATCGTATCTTCTGGTAAACCTTCGATTCCGTACTTTTTGGTGATTTCGCTTCCTAGCATCGTACTCGCTGCTCGATTAATATTCCTGATTCCTAGAGATGCTTTTATCGGTTGTTTACTTTCAAGCGCATCTTTACATAATGGAATTAACTCCTGCTGATCAAGTGTTTTATCTAATCCATGAACTTGCTCGACAGTTTGATGACGTGCAACACTTTTCGGCACATCCGGTTGATAGAGCAAGGCAGATAAATCAACACCTTTTGCTTTCCAATGGTCAATCGCTTCTTTTTTCTCCAATACGTCTGTTCGACCAATCATTTCATCAATCGTACGGAAGCCTAATTGTGCCATCAATTCACGGACTTCCTTGGCAATAAACCGCATGAAATTAACGACATGCTCCGGTTTACCTGCAAATTTCTTTCTTAGTTCTGGGTCTTGGGTAGCGATACCGACTGGACACGTATTTAAATGACAGACACGCATCATAATGCAACCTACAACAGCCAGTGGTGCGGTCGCAAAACCATATTCCTCTGCACCAAGCAAGGCAGCAATAACTACATCTCGACCAGTCATCATTTTCCCATCCGTTTCTACTACAATCCGGTCACGCAATTTATTCATTAGTAACGTTTGATGGGTTTCAGCTAGTCCTATTTCCCAAGGCATTCCTGTATGTTGAATACTCGTGCGTGGCGCAGCACCTGTTCCACCGTCATACCCACTAATTAGAACAAGATCTGCTCGTCCTTTTGCTACCCCAGCAGCTATCGTTCCAACACCAACTGCAGAAACAAGCTTAACGCTTATCCGTGCTTTGGGATTAGCAATCTTTAAGTTGTAAATTAGTTCTGCCAAGTCTTCTATCGAGTAAATATCATGATGTGGAGGTGGTGAAATCAATCCGACTCCCGGAGTTGAATTTCTTACCTCAGCAATCCACGGATAAACTTTCTTACCTGGAAGGTGGCCGCCTTCTCCTGGCTTTGCCCCTTGTGCAACTTTAATTTGAATCTCATCCGCATTTACTAAATAGTGACTAGAAACACCAAAGCGCCCTGAGGCTACTTGTTTGATAGAGCTCCGCCTTAAGTCGCCAAATTCATCCGGTGTAAAGCGATTAGGATGTTCCCCGCCCTCACCTGAATTACTCTTTCCACCAATTCTGTTCATGGCAATCGCTAGTGCTTCGTGTGCTTCACTACTAATCGAACCATAAGACATGGCCCCTGTTTTAAAACGCTTGAATATATTTTCGATTGATTCGACTTCTTCGATTGGTATTGATTTTCTCTTTTTGAAACCTAACAATCCGCGTAATGATTGTAAGTTTTTGTCCATGTCATCAATCATACTGGAATACTGTTTAAATAACTTATAGCTATTTAAACGACAAGATGATTGAAGCAAATGAATCGTGTGTGGATTATACTGATGGTCTTCACCATTTTGGCGCCACTGGAAGTCATCACCAGATTCCAAGCCTTTTTCGCCGCCACGGTCCCTTCTATAGCCGCTTTTATGTCGCATCACTACTTCTTCTGCAATGGTGCTTAAGCCAATTCCACCTAATCGAGAAGCAGTTCTTGTGAAGTATCTTTCAATAACATCGGGTTGAATACCAACTGCTTCAAAAATTTGAGCACCTCGATAACTCTGAATGGTTGATATCCCCATTTTTGATAGAACTTTTATGACACCATTTGTAGCTGATTTAATATAAGTCCCCACTACTTCGGCTAATGTCACACCACGAAGATCTTCCATTTCAATTAAACCTTCTAACGTTCTAAACGCCAAATATGGATTTATCCCTTCCGCTCCATACCCTAAAAGAGTAGCGAAATGGTGAACTTGTCTCGCCTCTCCTGTTTCTACTAAGATACTGACTTTCGTACGAATCCCTTGGCGAATTAAATGATGGTGTAAACCCGAAACAGCAAGTAAAGCTGGGATAGCTGCTTGTTTTCCATTAATTCCACGATCAGATAAAATTAGTAGGGTAGTACCCTCATCAATCGCTTCATCTGCTTTCGCGAAGAGCTCGTCTAGTACTTTGTCGAGATCCTGTTGTTCTTTTTTTACATCAAATAGGAGCGATATTGTTTTAGACTGAAAAGCTTCCAATTCATTTTGACGTAATTGTTCTAACTCTGTATTTGTAAGTATCGGTGTTTTTAAACGAATATGCCTACAGCTCTTTGGTTGCGGTTCTACTAGATTACCTTCTTTTCCAATGGTTGTTTCCACAGCCGTAACAATCTCTTCACGAATTGCATCAATTGGCGGATTCGTCACCTGGGCAAACAACTGTTTAAAATAGTTATATAGTAGTTGTGGCCGGTTTGATAGGACGGCTAGTGGTGAATCATATCCCATGGAACCAATTGGGTCTTTTTTATCTGTAACCATCGGTTTTAAAATTTTATTTAACTCTTCGGTTGTGTAACCAAAAGCAATTTGCTGCTCAACTAATTCATCCTTACTAATCGGCTGACTAGTATGCTTTGGAACTTTTAGATCCTCTAAATTAAGCTTGTAATCGGATAACCATTCTTGGTAAGGCTTTTCAGTCGCCACTTGATTTTTAATTTCTTCATCTGGAATAATCGTCCCTTTTTTCAAATCAACAAGTAGCATTTTACCTGGTTGTAACCTATCTTTATACTGGACATCCTCTGGTAAAATATCTAAAGCGCCAACTTCCGATCCTAAAACAATCATACCGTCTTTCGTTACATAATATCGTGCAGGTCTTAATCCATTTCGGTCCAAACAAGCTCCTATTTTTCTGCCATCTGTATAGATGATAGCCGCTGGACCGTCCCATGGTTCCATTAACGTACTATGATAATCATAAAAAGCTCTTTTTTCTTTATCCATTCTCTCGTCATTTACCCACGGCTCTGGAATCATCATCATTGCAGAATGAGCAAGCGAACGACCGGACAAATGTAAAAATTCAAAACAGTTATCAAACATCGTTGAATCACTGCCATCTGTATCAATGACTGGTAGAATCTTGTTGATGTCTTCTTCTGGAAAAAATGCTGATTTGCAAAGAGACTCTCTTGCTCTCATCCAATTTACATTACCTCTTATCGTGTTAAACTCCCCGTTATGTGCAATATAACGATTAGGTTGTGCCCGTTCCCAACTAGGAAATGTGTTTGTACTAAAACGTGAATGCACAATAGCAAGTGCCGACTTAAAGTCACGGTTATTAAGATCAATGTAAAAAGAGTCTAATTGTTCCGGTATTAGCATGCCTTTATAAATGATGGTTGACGTTGACAAGCTACAAATAAACGTGTTTTGGTCTTGTTCCGTTTCATGTAAACCTTGCAACTTTTTTTCAGCTTGCTTACGAATGACATAAAGCTTTCTTTCGAATTCTTCTTGGTCTTTGATTTGTTTTCCTGGAGAAACGAACAGTTGCCTAATAAACGGTTTCTTTTTCTTAGCAAGATCTCCAACATATGCATCATTTACCGGTACTGTCCTCCAACCGAGGAACTGGTGACCATCTGCTTCAATCAAGCTTTGTATTTCCTGTTCACTCTTCCTTCTAATTCCTGGATCTTGAGGGAGAAAAACCATACCCACGCCATATTCCCCTTCAGGCGGAAGGTCAATATCTAAATCCTCACACTTGTCTTGGAAAAAGGCATGTGGAATTTGTGTTAAAATCCCAGCACCATCTCCAGTACTAATATCAGCTGATTGTCCACCTCTATGTTCTAAGTTACAAAGGATTGTAACGGCATGCTGAACAATATTGTGAGATTTAGTACCATCAATGTTGGCAATCATCCCAATACCACATGCATCATGTTCATTTTCCGGGTGATATAATCCCTGAGGAGTAGGATATCCGTAATATTTCATAAAAACATCCCTTCTTATTGCATAATAGAATTTCTTTATAAGACTATCTTCTGATGTTTTTGGCTTTACTACCTAGTAGTTTTTACATTTTTTACATACTTCATGCAATAAAATTAGATTTTTCCAATCATTTAACTTTTGAATCCCCCTTTCAAAATGAGATCCTGTGTTAATTATACGAATAATTAGAATTATTTGAAAGTAATTGCGGTTATGACGAAATGTTTGAGATAATAATTGATAAGTTCGAAATCATAAATAAAACCTTTTAAAGACTATTATGATTTAGCAACAAAAACTATGTGGAGAGAAGCCATGGTAGACAACTAGATTCACTATAAATTTGAAAAAGGAGGTAGAGAATCTGTTGATGAAGGGTTCACAAAGGCCGTAGAAAATCTAAAACCTGTGATGGTAAGAGAAGCCGTAGGGGAAATGTGGTGAGCTTAATATTCTATTTTTTTAATAAAAGTTAAGTTAAATAACAATGAAAAATAGAGTGTCCATCCAAGGACATTCTATTTTTTGAACGTTGTATTTTTGAGGACACCTTTCATGAAATCATCAAATGAAGTGGAATACTTATTCCATTGGTTGTACCATTTTCTAACCGTCTCCAGTAACCAAAACGGAACTGGTTTACCATCAATTAGTTGATAGTAAGAATCATATGCTTTTTTTAGATGTTCCCACCTGTAGTCATTTCCTGGTTGTATATATTCGGAGACATCCAACATTTTCGCTCTACCATTTTGTAATAGAATATTTTTCAGATGAATATCACGTGGGTTCAATCCCTTTTCTCGCGCATATTCTCTAGCTTTCTCTACATCTTGAACAACAAGTTCTGGAATATGAATTCCTTGCAGGAGACAATCATACAATGTTGTTCCTTCCTCAAAACTTAAAACAAGATAGTTAGGATACGCAGCAAAACATGTAGAAAAATAACGGGAATCCCTTAACTTATCATACACACTTTCCTCAGCTCTAATTTTAGCTAGTTTCTCATCAGCATAAATTTTAAACGCATATTCCGGTGCATATAGATATTGGAACACTGCCGCATCCGTACCGACACCAATACATTTAAGGTCATCAGAGCTTCCATTTATCGTTACCGGTTGATTGTTTGGATTTGCTGAAATAGAGATGTTCGATAAAGACTTTTTTGCACTTTCCCATCTACTTTCCAAAGAAACCTCTCCTTTTGCCTACTCAAAAAACCGTAATCTATGATTATATTTTTAAAATAATGTTAGATAGGTTGTGTACCCTAAATTAATATAGGAGTAACTAATTATTTGCCTATCCCTTACTATATTTCATTTCTTTCTATTATAGAAGTCTTATGAGTCCTTTGGCAGGTATTAAATCAGAATATCTTCTTTTTTAAAGTTTAGTTTTATTGCTTCTTTAACTTCGAAGACGATTTAAAATGACTTACTCTAAAATGCTACTAAAATATTTTTAAAATCAATAGAAAATTGTTTAGATAATGTGGTAAAATAATGTTTGTGAATAAATACACGTGATTTGTTAGATATTAATTATATCCTGCTTTTGAAACATTATAAAATCATATATTAAAAGAGAGACTGGAGATGCATACAAGATGAAAAGAAAGCTTTTTGTAATAACTGGTTTAGTTGCCGTAGCGCTAGTTGCTTATTTGTTTGCAGTAAACGGTAAAACAAATACACAAACCGAAACCAAGACAGAAGACATTAAGCAATTGGTGCATGATTATAGCGTAGGTAAGAAAGAAAACGAAAACGCTTCTATCACATCACAAGAACTTGTTGTAACCGATAAAGACGCAAACGAGTCAACCTATAGCTTACCTGAAGATGAATTTTTTGTCTCGATTGCTCCATATGTAGAGAATACACACCCTTGTGCAGTCCATAGCCTGACAGGTTGCCAAGGAGAAATGGTTAATGAAGAATTTAGTGTATATATTGAAGATACAGAAGGAAACGTAATCCTTGATCAAACAACACAATCCCAATCAAATGGGTTTGTCGATTTATGGTTACCACGCGATAAAACGTATCGTGTAACTTTTACGCATGACGGAAAAACGGCACAGTCTGAGGTTTCCACATTCGAAAATGATAACACATGCATTACTACCATGCAGTTAAATGAGAACAAAAGTGCCTAGGTCGTATTCATACAAAAATACAGACAAACACTCGTCTTTTACCGAGTTGTTGTCTGTATTTTCTTTTTTATTTAAATCAAACAAGGTCTTTAAAGATTTTATATAAGGTTTTATCCACCTTATCTTCATGATTAAAAATTTCTTCAAACGTATGGTATGTAATTTCATTGGTTTCCATTCCTAAAGCAACACCAGATATATCTTTTTCAATTAATTCAATCACATTATATCCCATTCTACTCGTAAATACACGATCAAATGCAGACGGTGTACCACCTCTTTGGATATGTCCCAAAACGGTAGCTCTTGTATCAAGATCTGTGTTTTCTTTAATTATAGTCGCTATATCTTCCGCTTTTCCTGCACCCTCGGCTACCATTACAATACTATGTGTTTTACCATTTTCAAAACCTTGTACAAGTTTTTTTGATATTTCTTCTATATCCCATTTCATTTCAGGAATAATGACTGCATCAACACCACTTGAAATCCCGGCATGAAGAGCAATATCACCACAACTTCTTCCCATTACTTCAATTACACTTACGCGTTCATGGCTACTCATTGTATCTCTTAAATTACCAATTGCATCTGTGACAACATTTAATGTCGTATCAAACCCAATCGTATAATCGGTTAACGGGATATCATTATCAATCGTTCCAGGGAGTCCGTAAGTTTTAATACCCTGTTGTTGAAGGGCTGCGGCACCTCGATAGCTTCCATCACCACCAATAACAACTAAATAATCAATTCCCGCTTCTTTTAGATTGTTAATTGCTTTAGATTGTCCTGCTTCCGTTTTAAATTCCTCTGACCGGGCAGATTGCAGAAAAGTCCCGCCTCTATAAAGAATATCACCAACTGCTCTTGAGTCTAATGTAATAAAATCATTTTCCATAAGACCTTTATACCCTCTTTTAATTCCAACCATTTCAAATCCACTAGCAATACCTGTTCGCACAACAGCACGTATCGCACTATTCATCCCTTGAGAATCTCCACCAGAAGTCAAAACTGCTATTTTTTTCAATTAAAACATTCCTTTCCATATGTCCGTTATCAACTATGTTATTGGACCCTTTCAAAGTTCCATCTAATTTTTCTTAGATATATTATTATCTGATTCGTATACTTCAATTATACCCAAAGCGGATATGAAGTTAACGTATAGTAATTCGGAGTCCAGAAAAAAGTGTAGGGCTCTGTAGCTGGACGCGGCACATGCTAATAGTCAAGCGTCCACTAGACATGGACATTAAATCTATAATCTTCCTACGCTATAAAAAAAGAGCCTTGTATAGGCTCTTTTTGGACACTTACATATTATTCTTTTTCTATTCCTCCAGTATTAATTTCATAGTTTGGAAGAACTAGGACTTCCACTCGTCTGTTTTTTGCTCTATTGGCTTCATCACTATTAGAGACAGTTGGTTTTTGCTCTCCATAGCCTTTGGCGCTAAATCGTTCAGGACCCAAGTTTTCATTTTCCAATAATAACTGCATGAAGTTAACTGCACGCATGACACTTAATTCCCAATTAGACGAGAATTCACTACTTTGAATTGGTTGATTATCCGTGTGACCACTTACCACAATTTGATGGGGAGGATCCGTATATAAAAACTGTGCAACCTCATCAGCAATCTCCCTTCCACCCGCTTTAACCTTGGCACTGCCCGAATCGAAAAAAACATCATTTAGAATTACAATCAACAAACCTTCATCTGTTAATTCCGTCCCGAGTACTTTTGCAAGATTATTCTCACCAATATATTGATTAATCTCGTCCTGCAAAACTTGAAGGTGATATAGTTCTTCTATACCTTTATCTACTTCGGAGTCGTTTGATACTTCTGTTTCTTCTACGTCTTCACTAGGAGCAGTCGAGCTTCCCACCCCCTCTCCTTCCGTACCATTTCCACTAGCAAACTCACTTTTAAAAACCTGAGATAATTCCTTGTATTTTTGCGCATCTATCTCACTCATAGCAAATAATACAATAAATAGTGCCAATAAAAGAGTTAACATATCCGCATATGGAATTAACCAAGATTCATCAACATGCTCTTCTGTATGCTGCTTCTTTTTACGCACTTTCTCCCTCCTGTTCATTAAATTTAGTTTTTGCTAGTTCAGATTGTGATAGGTACGAACCTAATTTATCTTTTACTACAACAGGTGATTCACCATTGGCTACAGATAATATTCCTTCAATCATAATATGTCTCACAAGTATTTCATTTTTAGATTTTTCCTTTAATTTATTCGCAAAGGGATGCCACAATACATATCCAGTAAATATCCCAAACAAAGTTGCAATAAAAGCTGCCGATATCGCTTTACCTAATGCTTCTATATCATCCATGTGGCCGAGTGCTGCAACTAATCCAACTACAGCACCAAGTACACCTAAAGTTGGTGCATAAGTTCCTGCTTGTGTAAAAATTGCAGCTCCCTTATGATGCCTTTGTTCCATCGCATCAACTTTTTCTAATAGAACATCTCGTATAAATTCTGGTGTTTGGCCATCAATTGCTAGTTGTAGCCCGGATTTTAAAAATTGATCATCTACATCATCTAACTTTTGCTCTAATGATA
This sequence comes from Aquibacillus rhizosphaerae, assembly GCF_030282825.1. Lineage (GTDB taxonomy): Bacteria > Bacillota > Bacilli > Bacillales > Amphibacillaceae > Aquibacillus_C > Aquibacillus_C rhizosphaerae. The sequence continues at coordinate 65,194 of NZ_JASTZU010000031.1, read as the reverse complement.
GAATACCTTCTTGCCTTGCAGTTTCAGCCCATTTCGTAAATAAATCAATAATGGCAAACATATCATTGCTTTTTTCTTCTTTAAATATAATTTTAAATAGAGCCGGGACTTTCTTGATCGTACTCATTGGAAAGGCTATTAAAACAGATGCTGCAGTACCCACAAAAATAATTAAAAGTGCTGCTGGATTGAATAATGCTAATACACTTACACCTTTCAAAACCATCCCCGCTCCAATAGCAATAACCCCTAATAACAAACCGATAATTGTTGTTTTATCCATTATTTCACCTCGATGATTTTAAATAAATTCTGAAGATTCGAATATAAAAATAACGATCCTGTGAAGCAAAGGATCGCCGAAAAATGCCCATGACAAGTTATAGGCAAAGATTGGTAGCCAGGCGATCATAGTAGTACTTTCATCCACTTTAGACCCTTAGCTTTGCGTCCTACTCTTTCGAATAGTTTGCCTTTATCATCCTTTATTCAATTTATGATCTATTGAACTACTATTTATTATATTACTCTGTTATTTTACATTTTTCAACAAGATTCGACTTTAATTTAACAGATAATGTATCTGAAGTTTCTTAAAAATTTGTAAATATATTCATTGATAGACTTACTATCTATAGAATGGTCAGCTATTATATAGATAAGGATAAATTTTGAAAATCCGTAAAAAAGGAGCGAGTGAACATGAAAAAATTATTACCTCATATATACTTAAGAAATTGCCACGAACCTTTAGCTTTCTATCACCACGTATTTGGTGGAGAAGTTAAGAATACACAAACGGCTGATGATGTAGAAATGTTCAAGGGGCATGATGGAAAATATATTCATGCTGAGCTTCATATTAATGAGGATTGTGTCATTTATTTCGCAGACGTATTTGAGCCGATTAAACAAGGAAACAATATATGGCTAGTAGTTGAGTTAGAATCCAAACAAGAAATCGAATCTGTATATGAACAGTTATCTGAAAATGGCGAAGTGAAAATGGATTTACAGCATACCTTTTGGGGAGCTACTTATGGTGTCGTAAAGGATGTTTATGGGATAACCTGGGAATTGAATTATCGTAAATAGCAAAAGCATCTTGACAATCATTTTGTTTAAGTCTTTTTTCAAAGAGCTTGTTGTTTTCGACAGATAAAATATAAAGTCTGCACTTACTTTATCGTAACTTCCTTGCATTCTATCTAAGATAAGTGTTAAATCGAGCGCTACGGAAAAATACTCCCTTTCCGTGGGCAGCACCTTAGCCTCCTCGCTCACAAAGAACGTTTCCTGGAAAAAGAACAACACTTTTTCTGCGTGCGATTTCATTTCTGACTTTTTATCTAACTGGAGAATAGTTAAAGCAACCGCTTCATCAAGGTGGGCTAAGGCGATCTATACTGGCAAAGGAGTTAAGTAAATATCAAAAAATAAAAATGGTCGCCTACGTAAGCTTTACTGTATTGCTTTACGTAGGCAACCATCCGCTTATCTTTACTTTTAAACACTTCCAAAGGTAATTCTTACTTATTCATCGTCTCGCCCTTTACCTTTTTCTACTTCCACTTCTTTAGGGTTTTCTTCATTTTTCTTACTCTGTTCTTGATTACCAGCTTCTGTCTTTTTGTTTACATTTTTTTGATTCTCATTAACCTCGTTCGCTTTTTCTTTTCCATTTACACTATCAGGACTAGCTATTTTCTCTTGAGGTTGTTGATTATCTTTATTTGCATTACTTCGTTCATTTTCATTATTAACGGCTTCTTGTGTTTTTTTATCTTTCTCATGACGATTTTTATTGTTTTGTTGTGAAGCATCAATAGGTTTGTGCTCTTTTTTTACACCAGTATTCTTATTCTCTGTGACTTTTTTGTTAGTACTTTTTTGGTTTTCGCTTTGATTATTCTGTTTTTTATTCTTTTCTATTTTTTCACTCGGTTTATTTTCTTGTTTTCCTTGATCAATAGTACTCTTGTTACTTTTTTCTTTGTTATCTTCTTGTTTTGCTTTTTGAGTAGGATTGTCTTTCGAGTTTAATATATTTTCACTCTTATCTTCGTTTTCGTTATTATCTGCGTCTTGCTGAATAGTTGTGTTCGTTTCATCAAACTTGTCCATAAACGAAGCGATAGGATTTTCTCTCAAGTTGTCTACGTCTACATCGATTCCTTTTTGTCTAAATTGTTTGTATAATTGATACTTATTAATAGAAAGATTTACCTTTCTAGACTCTTCGATTAGATCTTTACTTCCATTATCAACAGATACATCAGCAGTTATGACGTTAGTTCGCAATGAGTTACGAACAGTCTCTTCTATTTCATCTAATTTAAGTTCATTTTTATTTTCTAATGGAATAACCGTTAAATTGACCAATCCATTTTCTGTCTCTGATAAGTAATTTTCATTAATAGCAACCGTAATAATCTCCTCTAAGATACTAGTAATTTTTGCGCCTTTATTACGCAGCTCGTTTACAACAATCTCTCCATCTTTATTTAAAAATTCCATCTTAGTTACTTGAAAGTTCTCGTCTGTATATATCTCAATACTTGGATTAATATCTACAGCAAATAGATAGGATTCCTCTTCTTTAATAAATGTACTCATATAGTAACCAATTAACGTTAAAAACACGATGGCAACTAGCGACACATACCTTACACTTCTGTTTAATTGAAAACTCTGTTTTTCTATATGTGTGTAAGATTGGCCGATTCTAGGTATTTCACTTTTAGAGCGAGGCACATTTTTGAAGTCGCCATTTTTACATAACAACGAAATTTTTTCATCCGTTACGTTTACAACAATGCCTTTATACGTTTTTGACTTCATGATTTGTCCTCACTTTCAAGTGGTATTTCAATATACTGCGATAGTTGCTGCCATTCAGGATGTAATTTTAAGATGATAAGCGTTATGATATATTTCCGGTGCCTCTCTATTGTTTTCAGACGATGTCCATATTTCTCTACTAACTTCGCTGCTGGTAATCGTTTTTTCATTGAAAAAGATTCCACTAGTTCTGAGTCGCGTATGAAGTCATCTGCTATTTTCAATAGATTCATTTTAGTCTTTCGATGTTTGGGACAAAACTTCTCTAGTTCTTCAAATTCAATATGAAACAGAAGTAAAGTATTTTTAAGCTCGAGGATTTCTTCTATTAACTCTTCTCTTTGAACACTTTCTTTATAAGAATTCATCGATTTCTCAATATCATATACATTTGTAGTGAGCTGGTTATCTGTTGCATCAACTTCTATCGGTATATGCGCGTTGTTTTGCTCGCGACGAAAGTAGTCGATTAATTCTCGTTTTATAAGCAAATAGACATAATTTAAAAATGTTTTATTAGCGTTCACATCATAGGTTTCAATCGCACGATTAAAAGCTAGTAACCCAATACTAGACTCTTCATCGCTCCACGTAATATATCTCTTACATATGTGTCCAACTGTATTGATAATATAGGGCTTATAGTGATTAATTAATTTTTCTCTAGCAATCTCATCACCATTTGCTGCCGATAATATGTATGTTGTTACTTCTGTCTCTTTCATAGTATCCCCCCTTATCAAACAGTTGTTTAATAAACTAAGCATACGATTTTTTTAATGAGGGGTAAAGAACCAAAACATGGGTTTTATTAATTCAAACTGTTAATAAAATAACAAAAGCGAAGGCACTGGAGCTGAACATTTTTGTTTACACTCCCTTCTACATATTATCCACATCCGGAAAATCTTATCTCTTCGCTAAATATAAAGGAAGAGTCCCATCCCGGGACTCTTAACTAAAATTAATCTTGGTCTTCCTCTTTATTTCCTTGTCCATTTTTAGCCTTTTCACGGTTTTCTTTGGCTTTTCTTTCTTTCTTTTCTTCTTCTAATTCTTTTTGTTTTTCACGTGCTTCTTCAGCTTTTTCCTTGGCTGCTTCTCTAGTCTTTTCTTCAGCCTCTTTAGCTTTTTCTTTCTTTTCTTCCTCTAACTCTTTTTGTTTCGCTCGTGCTTCTTTAGCTTGTTCTTTTGCTGCTTCTCTTGCCTCTTCCTCAGCTTCTTTGGCTTGCTCTCGTTTTTCTTTTTCTAATTCTTTTTGTTTCTCTCGTGCTTCTTTGGCTTTTTCTTTCGCAGCTAATTCTTTTTCCTTCGCTTCCGCTTTAGCCTCTTTTGCTACCTTTTTAGCTTCTTCCGCCACTTCTTTTTCTGCTTCTGTTTTTTCTTCGTCTTCTTCCATTTCAGCAAGCTCTTCTGTTGCTTCCTCTTTTAACTCTGCTATTTCTTTTTCTGATTCTTGGTTAAGCTCTCTAATTTTCTCATCAGCTTCTTCTTGTGTAAGTTCACCAGAGGCTAATTCTTCTTCTATCTCAGTTAATTCCTTTTTAACTTCTTCTTCCATTTCAGCATATTCTTCTGAAATATTGAAAGCAATCTTTTGATTTTCCACATTTTCTAGTGAACTTGATAGTTGATTGATAGTTTCTTCATCGCCAGCTGCTACTGCCTCTTCCATCATTTCTTCCATTTCTTTTTGTTTCTTATCGATTACTTTTTTCATAATTTGTGAAGGGTGAATGTTAAGCTCTTTTGCAATTTCACCAAACCCTTTACCTTCTTGTAGTAAAGCAATGATTTCATCCTCTGTTTTGCCACTTTCCTCAGCTAAAGTTACAACTTTAACAATTTGTCCGAATCCAAGGTCTTGTTCACGTAAACTCTTTACCTTTTCAGGATCAATATCTTTTACTACGTTTGCTACTAAATAAGCTTCTTGCTGTTTTTCTTCAAACTCTTCTTTTTCTTCTTCTTCAATTTTTTCAGCTACTTCATCTGTTACTGTAGTAGAATCTTCTAATTGCTCTGATAATTCTTCTTTCACTTCATCGTCGATTGCTTCATCTGTTATCACTTCTGCCACTTCTTCTTGTGCTTTTTCCAAAGTAGATAAATAATCATCGATTAATTCATTCATATATTCGTCTTTCTCTTCGTCTACCATTTGTTCTGATTCTAATAAACGTTCTTTAACAAGTTGTAGCAAAAGATCTGATTCTTTTTCTGAATCGGTCGTCATTAATAATTGAAAGTTTTCTACAGCTTGATCAAAAAAGTACCAAAAACTGTCTGGTGTTAAACCTGCAGTACCTTCCGACTCTTCTATATTTACATTGTCCAGTTCATTAATTTCATTTGTGTCAACTGCAGCATATACAGAATTACTCGTAAACAATAAACCAATTGCAAAAAGACTTGTTACTAACATCTGCTTCATTTTCAAAATAATCTCTCCCTTTTCTGAATAAAATAATTACTTTAGACCATAAAGTATTAAATATGACAGCTGGCTGACATAGGCTTCATGCACCTTTTAGTCCCTTTAGCTTTGCGTGACCACCTTTCAATGGCTTTGCCTTTATCTATATTTAATTTAGTAATCTACTATTATTACGGATGCATGTTAAATTTTTAGGGGGGATTTATGAAGTTTTTGTAGAAAATCCTGTTTTTTTGTACTAAAGTTATTGTATATAAAACTAATAGATATGTTAATAGAATAGCTAGCACTTCCAATTATAAATAGTGTTAGTTAGTTAACTTCCCCACAGCGAAGGAGGTTATATAATATTGTACAAACGTTTGATTAACAATAAAAAGTAAAAAGAGGTAATCCCCTATTTTTAGAAAGATTACCTCTTTTGCTTTGTATCTATTTTTTAAACCATCATTACCCCATCAACATTGCCTTCGCTTGATCGCTCATTTTTTCAGGTGTCCATGCTGGTTGCCATACGAGCTGTACATCTACTTTCCCAACTTCATTAATATAGTAAATTGCACTTTCAACACCACCTACAATACTATCGTGAAGTGGGCACCCGGGAGTTGTTAATGTCATGGTTACAAATACATCGTTCGTTTTATTTACTTCAATATCATAGATAAGTCCTAAGTCAACAATGTTAATACCAAGTTCTGGGTCAATTACACTGTAAAGCGCTTCTTTTACTTGATTTGCAATACTCATCTCACATACCTCCTTATTTTTTCACTACATCGACAATCGATACTAAGTATCCAATAGATGTTAAAAGCATTAAACCTTGAAATAATTGAACAGCTATACTAACTTGCATTATCCCAGAAAAAGCTAGACCGAAAGTACCAATCGAAAATAAACTAAAAAGTATAACACCTACTTTTTCATTCACCATATCTTTCAATAATGGTACGTTACCTTTTCCTACTTGTGCTGAATATTTATACGTCCACCATAAAAAAGGAACAATCTTATACAAGTAACCTAAGATGCTAAACATAATCCAACAAATAATGTATAAGAAAATCATCCAACCCCATATTCCATCTTGATGAATACCGATTATCCGAAATATAACAACCAGTGTATGGATCAGCCAACCATATCCAATCGCTATTAATGAAAATATAAATGGACGATCCAACTTTCTTTTCAATCGTTTTTTTATAATTTCGATTATATCTAAACAAAAACATGTAAACCCAATCCACAATAGGAACCAGCCTACGGTAGCAAGTGCAGGTAGTTCCAACCAAAACGAAACGATTAAAACAACTAAACCTAATATATAACTAAAAAACGCCCACTTGGAACCTTTCATTTTAAAACCGTGACTTAGGCTAAACATTGGCACAAGCTTATATGAAAACCCAAATATTAATAATGTGAACCAACCTGCCACACCTAGCAGAATGTGAGAGTGTAATATAGCAGTATAATTAATAGATGATCCAAATCCAATCGTCCATGACAATGCTAATCCAGCACTAATCGTAATCAAGAAACAGACTAAAGCTGCCATTACAAATAATGTTAAGATATTTTTATTTTCTTGACCTTTTAAAGTCATAATCATTTGCCATAAAAATAACAGGATACCAATGATTAAAATCACCGCACCATATACGGCAATACTGATATTAAACCCTAGTAATAAAGAAAATGAAATAATACCAACTGTTGTAATAATCAGCTGTACAACCCCCAACTTTTCACTCCAAATTGGGGTAAGAAAGACAACGGGAACTAATTGATACATCGCCCCCATAATCACCATAACTATCCAACCTAAAAGTAAAAAATGAGCTCCCATTAAAATTTCCGGCAACCGAAAGACCCCATTTGTTAATGCGTCACTATTAATAAAGAAAATGAATTGAGAAACGACGAAAGCTATTAAGCCAAAAAAGATAAAAGACAGAGGGAGCTTAATATTGGTTTCCGATTTTTTGTTAACACTTAAACCGTTCATCCTTACACACCATGCTTCGTAATTGTAATGGCATAGCTTCCGTCTGCTTGTTCCTCTACCTCATATGCATGGCCTTGTTCCTCTAACTCCGGAAATAAAAACATTGGTCTTCGGTCATTGATGATCGTCAGCTGCTGACCAGATTCAAGTTCTTCTATCGCTGCTAGTGTCCGCATCATTGGTTGTGGTGGTTGCATTCCTCGATTATCTAAAATCATTGTCTATCTACTTCCTTTTTCGTAAATATAATTTTCCAATGTTTCTTTTCTAATTGTTCAGATTGGTGTGTAAAACCTTTTTTTCCTAACACTTTATAAAGAGGAAACGGGTTAAATGGTGCGTGTAGGATAAGTTGTTGATTAGGCTCTAATGTTTTCACTGCATCCATTATTTTTTTAAAAGGCTCGATGTTGTTCTTAATATCTTCACGCACATCGACTTCTACAACCGTACTTTTTTCATTCATCACCTAACACCTCCAAATCGTTATAAACCTATGATAACCATTATCAATTAGGAATGTAGTGACTTGTATCACTTAGGTATCATTTGGGAGGTTTTTGCTACTTCTTAGCTGTAATATTTATGTGAGTCCATTTCATAATTACCTTATTCCGTCATCTAAGACAATGGTTAGAAATTGATTTATCCCACTATATATTGTCTTAGATAACATCAAAATTAGTATTATGAAATTGATTCATGCAACAATGCGTTTTAGACATATGTTAATCTCTTAGCCCTTTTCCTCGTAACACTTAAAACAATACAGCTTCTTATCTTTGGCAAATACACCCTGAACAAAAGCTCGGAGCGCCTTACTCACCCTAGGGCAATTAAGACAAACAGCTATGTGGTGCTATTTACCACAAAGATGTTTGTCTCGGGTAGGCGCTGTAGCTGGACGTGGCACATGCTGGTAGTCAGTTATCCACAGGCCACTAAATCTATAATTTCCTATGCTACAAGAAAACCACTTGAGCAATAGATTGGTGTATTGAAAATGAAACACACCCCGACTTTTTCTTCCATACTATTTTACCTTCCTTATACTTGGTGTGGTTAGAAAAAAACTACTTCCAGTTTATAATCGCTAAACTAAAAGTAGTCCCTCTACATCTATAATCTCTATTTTTTTATGTGGCTTTAATTTGATTAGGCCTTGAGCTTCGAGATCAGCTAATTTTCGACTAATGGTCTCAGGAGTCGTTCCCAAATAAGAAGCTAAATCTTTTTTACTCATCGGTAACTCTAGTACCTCTGAGTGATTACCACCGGCTAAACCTTCTATTAAGTAATGGGCAATCCTTGTTTCTACTTTCTCGGTCGCAAACCAGGTACTTTGTTTTTCTGATTGTTCTAGTCTAGTAGAGAACTCAGCTAATATTTTTAAAGAAATAGATGGGTACTTTAAAAGAAACGCTTGTAAATCGGTACGATTAATCATACAAACAGCTGTATCAACCATTGCTTCGGCAAAAGATTCATGGGTTGATTCACTAAACAAAGCATACTCACCTGTAAAATCACCTGGATTTAGAATTCGTACCAACTGCTCTTTGCCTGATTCAGATAGCCTAAAAATTCTAACTTTCCCACTATTAACAATATAAAGGGAGGTTGATTGATTGTCTGCTTGATAAATGATTTCACCTTTTTTATACGATACAGACTGTGCCGTCATTAATATTTCATCCATTTGTTCTGATTCTAAATGATTAAAAATAGGAACTAAAGAAATACAGGATTTGTGTGAACCGATCGTATGATTACATGCCTGTTGGCTTTCCTTATTTTCTATTTCCTTCACCTCGCAATCCAATATTCTAAGCTATTTAAATTTTAACATTTAATACTTAGTCCCTGTTGTTTTAAACATGAATAGTTTGCAACTTTTTCTGGACTTTGACTTTCTTTTCATTAAATTTCATTAGTCTCATTGCATTAACAATGACAAGTAAAACACTCGCTTCATGGATAAACATACCGGATGCTAGATGAACAGATCCCATAAGAACGCCAATTAAAAGTACCAATACAATTCCTACTGCAAAGTACGTATTTTGTTTCATGTTTCGTATCGTTACTTTGGAAAGTGAATATGCGTGCGAGAATTGCATTAATTTATCAGCCATCAGAACTATATCTGCTGTTTCCATCGAAATATCTGTACCACCTTCGCCCATCGCTAAACCGATATTAGCAGTAGCAATTGCTGGTGCATCATTAATTCCATCTCCCGCCATCGCAACAACGTGACCGGCTTCTTTTAACTTTTTCACAAACTTTACTTTGTCTTCTGGCAGCAATTCTGCATGAAAATCATCTATTCCAAGTTGATTAGCAACTAGTTCAGCTGTGCACTTATTATCACCTGTTAACATGATAATTCGTTTAATTCCATTCTCTCTCATTTCAGCAAGTGCCTCTTTCGCATCTTCGCGGATTTGATCTGAAATAGAGAAGATACCCACAATTTCTCCGTCTATCGCCGTAAAAATTGCAGTATTCCCTAGTTTTTCGCGAGCTTCTGCATAAGTATTTACAGTTGCAGAAATAGCAATACTTTTTGTATTCATCAACTTACGATTTCCAACGATTAAGCTGTGTCCATCGATACTTGCAACAATTCCATTTCCTTTCCATACCTCCCCCTCGATAGCTTCACTCGTAAGTGAAATTCCTCTCGCATGTGCTTCATTTACAATTGTTTTACCTAAATGATGTTCTGAGATCCTTTCTGCTTCAGCAACCAATCTCAGTAATTCATTAGAATCTTGCTTAGCAAATGTCTTAATATCAGTGATTTCCGGTTTTCCTTTGGTTAGCGTACCTGTCTTATCAAATACAAGCGTATCGACTTTAGAGAAGTTATCCATCACTTCTCCCCCTTTTACAAGCACACCATTTTTAGCACCATTGCCAATACCGGCAACGGTTGAAACGGGAGCACCAATCACTAAAGCACCTGGGCATGCAATAACTAGGAATGTGATTGCCAAATGAAGGTCTCTTGTAATCACGTAAACGAATATGGATAACACAACAACAGCTGGTGTATAAATATTAGCGAATTTGTCCAAGAATTTTTCTGTTTTGGATTTGGATTCTTGTGCTTCTTCAACAAGTTCAATAATCTTTGCAAATGCTGTGTCATCTCCAACTTTTTCAGCAACAATTTCAATATAACCACTATCTACTATTGTTCCACTATACACGTTATCCTTTACATTTTTTGTTGAGGGTTTACTCTCACCTGTTATCGCTGATTCATTCAAGGATGCGTTCCCTGCAACAATTTCCCCATCGACAGGAACTTTTCCTCCCGAACGAATTACGACGCGATCCCCTTCCACTACTTCTTCAATAGCTAAGTTGATTTGTCTTCCGTCTCGCATAACGCTTGCCTCTTGGGGTGACATATCAACTAAACCCTTTAATGACGAACGAGTTTTTTCTAATGTCCTGGCTTCCAAATATCCACCAAATAAAAATAAAAAAGTAACAACTGCTGATTCCACGTATTCTCCTATGGTGAGTGCCCCTATAACAGCGATTGTAACCAGTAATTCAATGCTAAAAGCTTTCATTTTAAGTGCTTGGAAAGCTTTGATCGAAATAGGAGTACTTGCAATAATCGTAGCTATAACGAGTGCTACATTTTTGATTTCACCGTTCCAAATTAATCCACTAATAAAACCCAATACAATTAAAATCCCTGTGATTGCGGTAATATGATTTTTATGTTTATGAACAAATGGAATCATGTCCTTTCTCCTCCTTTTAAAATGAAGCACAGTTTTTTGTTCTTCTATGAAATTTTAGCTGACAATACTGGGTAACCCAATTTACTTATCTTTCCTTCTATTTCACTCACTTCTATTTGACTTTCATCGAACTCTGTTTTTACTTTGCTTGAGTTAAACAATACCTTCGCGAATTCTACACCCTTTGTTTTGTTAAGTGTCGTTTCTATCTTCTTAATACAAGATGGACAAGTTAAAGCTTCTAATTGGAATACTGCTTTTGACATATCGTTTTCCTCCTTTTTATTTGTACTTTTATCTTAAAGTTTCTTTGTATTTAAGAAATTGATTTAAATCAATTTTTACTTTTTTTCATACTAGCAATCGAACCTAATGTCAATTGTCGAAAAAAAAGACAAAAAAAAATTGTTGAAGCAAAAGAATTGCTCTGCTGTTTCCTTGGATAAAAAAACACCTTATGTAAAGACTACTAATCATTACTTATATAATTATTTCACGTTCAGAAACAGTAGGTGGGATTTCGGTATGGTTAAACTGTCTAAACTTATCAAGGGCAACAAAAACAAAAGAAAAGCAGTAGAAAATATTTCTTCAGAACATGACAAAAAATTAGATAAAACATTGAAAGAAAATTTAGCTGCCATAAAGGCAACCGTAGGAAACAGCTATGATATTGTAATCAGAGAAATAAACATTGGTAGCAATACTTCCATTAAAGCTGCTGTGCTTTACACCGACGGGCTCGTTGATAAAAATATTGTTAATGATTTTATTATGCATACGTTGATGATTGACATTAGAGAAGCTAAAACGGGACAAGTTATATCAAATGAAAATGAATTATTTGCCCTCATTAAAAACTCTTCACTAACCAGTGTTGAGGTCAATGAAGTTACTACTTATAAAGCTATATTTGAACAGCTTCTTTCAGGGGATACGATTGTCTTGCTAGACGGATTTTCAAAAGGCTTTGGGATTGGATCAAGAGGTTGGCAGGATAGGGGGGTTCAAGAACCTAGTTCTCAGCAAGTTGTAAGGGGACCAAAGGATGCCTTTTCGGAAACATTAAAGACCAATACCGCTTTAATCAGACGAAGAATAAAGGACCCGGATTTATGGATGGAAACCCAGAAGATTGGAAAAAGAACCAACACCGATGTAGCCATTGCCTATATTAATGGTATTGTCAGCGAGGAAATTGTCAAAGAGGTAAAACAACGTCTAAATAAAATAGACATTGATGCGATATTAGAAAGTGGTTACATTGAAGAACTTATTCAAGATGAAACGTACACCCCATTTCCTGTTATGTATAACTCGGAAAGACCAGATTCGATTTGTGCAGGTTTGTTAGAAGGAAAAGTTGCGATCTTAGTTGACGGAACACCTTTCGTTTTACTAGTGCCTGCATTATTTATTGATTTTTTCCAATCGAGTGAAGACTACTATCAACGAAGTGACATATCCAGTGCAATTAGACTTCTTCGTTTTTTCTGTTTCTTTTTAGCTTTAGTTACACCATCAGCTTATATCGCCTTAACAACCTTTCATCAAGAAATGATCCCAACGGAACTGTTAATAAGTATAGCTGCTCAAAGGGAAGGTGTACCTTTTCCAGCACTAGTTGAAGCTCTAATCATGGAAGTAACATTTGAGATATTAAGAGAGGCTGGGATTCGCTTACCTCGAGCTGTTGGTTCAGCAATATCAATTGTCGGAACATTAATTTTGGGACAAGCAGCTGTGGAAGCAGGGATTGTTTCATCAACCATGGTAATTGTCGTGTCACTTACTGCCATAAGTAGTTTCGTTTCACCAACCTATAACATGGCGATTTCCGTAAGAATGTTACGATTTATATTCATCATATTAGCAGGTACTTTTGGTTTGTTTGGCATCATACTTGGATTAATTATAATGGTTCTTCATTTAACTAGCCTTCGTTCTTTTGGGATACCCTATTTGTCACCCATGGCTCCATTGTCAATTAGTGATCAAAAAGATGCACTTATCCGAATGCCTTTGTGGATGCAAAATCGCAGACCAAAATTAATTAACCAGAATGATAAACAGCGAGCAAATACGGAGGAACCTAGACCGACTAGATAATAAAGTAAAGAGGTTATGGAATATGAAATACAAATGGATAACTATTCTATTCGTTTTTTCTATGTCTATTTTTTTAGGAGGATGTTGGAGTTCACGTGAACTTAGCGACCTAGCAATTACAACTGCACTCGGAATTGATAAGCATGAAGAAGGGTTTAGAGTCACCGCCCAAGTGATGAACCCTGGTGAAATTGCCGGCGACCAACTTTCTTCTAGAGTACCTGTTTCTACGTACTCCGAAAATGGAAAAACTATTTTTGAAGCACTAAGACGATTAACGCAAAGTACACCAAGAAAATTATATTTATCACATATTCGGATGGTTGTTTTCGGACAAGAGTTAGCTGAAGCAGGTCTTGCACCAGCTTTGGATTTCATCTCTCGAGATCATGAAATGCGAACTGACTTTTCCATTTCGGTAGCAAAAGACATGCGCGCCGAAGACCTATTGAACGTATTAACTCCATTAGAAAAATCACCAGCAAACAAAATTGTTTCTAGTCTTAGAACCTCACAAAATAACTGGGCGCCAACAAAAGTTGTCACATTAGACGAACTTATTGCCACCTTAAGTAGTAAGAGTAAAGAACCGGTATTAACTGGCTTATACATTACAGGTGATCCTGACACCGGTTCTAGTCTTGAAAATGTAGAGACCATTCATCCACCTACACAACTCCACGTTGATAATATAGGTGTGTTCCACAATGATCAACTCGTTGGTTGGTTAAACGAAAGTGAAAGTAAAGGCTTTAACTACATTACGGATAACATCACAAATACAGTGGGCTGGGTAGAATGTGACAAAGAAGGAACAGTTTCCTTAGAAATTACAAAGACAAATACTGAATTGTCAGGATATCAGGAAGATAAAAAACCAAAAATTGTTATTGATGTAAAAAGTGAAGCAAATATTGCGGAGATCTCCTGTACAATCGATATTAATGATGAAAAGACGATTCAAGACATAGAAAAAAAAATAGAAAAGAAATTAGTTGATATTGTGAACGGAAGTATAGAAAAGGCACAAGAGTTAAACAGTGACATATTTGGTTTTGGTGAAGTATTAGGACGTTTCGAACCAAAACGTTGGCAAACATGGGGAAAAAATTGGCAAGAAGAATTTATAAATCTTGAAATTGTTGTAAACACTGATATGAAGATTATAAGAACTGGGACGACAACAGATAGCTTTGTTAATGATATTAAAAAGAATAAAAATGAGGATGAATAAAGGATGCTAATGGCAATATCTGTCTCCTTACTCTCTCTTATCCTATTTCGAGTGGAATACAAACAAGTAAAAAAACACAAGTCAAAAAAAGACAAACTAGTCTTTATTGGAGGATGCATTGTTGCTCTTTATTTAGTTATTAGTTTAAGTATAGGGTTGCCAATTCCTTCTTCAAGTAAAATACTTGATCAAGTATTCCAACCAGTTACAAAGCCCATTGCTAATCTACTAAAAACTTTTCAACCTAAGTGATCTATAGGCAGATAGGTATTTTATCTCATCGGGGGATTTACGTTGAATCAATCAGTGCAAATAAGCGGTAGACAATTTACTATTCTCATCATTATGAATATTTTAGGAACAGCGGTTATCATTGTTCCCGCAATAGCAACAGGTTATGGCAAACAAAATGGATGGGCTTCCGTATTACTAATCACCTTTTTCACAATGATTATGGTGTTATTATACAATCGCATCTACACACAAAATCCGAATAAAAATTTATACGAACAGATGGAATATTTATTCGGTAAATGGATTGGCAAAATAGTTTCCATTTTGTTTATGATTTATGTGTTTGAAATTGCGATTGGCAATTTGCGTGTAATGGGGGACTTTATTACAACGGAAATGCTCATTGAGACTCCACTGGAAGTAATTATGATACTTTCCATTATTACATGCCTATCAGCAATACGATTGGGAATAGAAGTAATAGCCAGAACAGCCGAAATATTCTTCCCTTACGTTGTCATAGCAATCTTATTGTTAATCAGTTTAGTTATGCCTGAATCTGATATAACGAATATACAACCCGTCCTTCAAACCGATATTTCTAGCACACTAGCTGGAGCACTTCCTCTAATGGGATATCCCTTTTTGGAAATAGTCATTTTATTAGCCGTTATGAACAATGTTACAAACCGAAAAGCACCTAAAAACTTTTTAATTGGTGTATTTATTGGCGGATTACTACTTACACTGATCACCATCATGTGTGTACTCGTATTAGGTCCTGATATAACGACCAGGAATGCTTATCCGACTTATGCTCTAGGTAAGAAAATCAGTATTGCTGATTTTTTAGAAAGAATTGAGATTCTCGTTGCTATTATTTGGTTTTTCACTATATTCTTTAAAATTACGAGTTGTTTTTATGTTTTAGCTATAGGTCTCAGCCAAACACTCCAATTAAAGAGTTATAAAACATTGACGATTCCACTAACTTATTTGCTGTTAGTATCGGCTGCTCACGTAACACAGAACGTGATTGCAACAAGTCAATTCTTAAACAGTACCTGGATTTCCGTTTCGATTACTTTTGGGATAATACTGCCTCTCTTACTCTTTATAGTTGGATTGATAAAAAAAAGACATTAGGACTCTTGCTTCATCTATCCTTTTAAAGACGTTTTAAGAAAGGACTGTTTTCTAAAAATTTAATGTTAGTATTAGCAGTAAAAATAACACTTCCAGTTATAGGGATTCTCTATTTAACAATTGTCTTCTTCAAGGGAACGGTTGTTTAATAGGATTATGGCACTAAAATCTATTTAATTCATCAGCAATGGAACCGTAGCTGATTAACCCATAATCATCATTGACATCGGGAGTTTGATTTAGTTTTATATACCTTCTTCATTAACAAACTTCTTGGAAACTTTAAAGTTTTATACTTTTTCATAACTCTTTCTCCTCGCTTAGATATATAGCTAATACATTAAACTAACTTTAACAGTGCCTTAATAGAAGATGAACAAGTTAGAACTTCTAACTTAAATACTACTTTTGGGTTATCGTTTTTCTTCTTTTTTATTATACACTTAAAGAAAAGAAGGAAGCAGAGGAGCTGATTACATTGCCCAACATACTCATTGTGGAAGATGAGCAAAAGCTCGCAAGGGTGCTTCAGTTGGAATTAGGTTATGAAGGTTATCAAACGATGATTGCTAATAATGGGAATGATGCCTTAGTTAACATTAAAGCTCAATCTTGGGACCTTATCTTATTAGATATTTTGTTACCACAGTTAAGTGGTTTAGAAGTGCTCAGAAGAGTGCGAAATAAAGATAAGACGACACCCATCATTTTGTTAACAGCCCGTGATGAAGTTCACGACAAAGTTTCTGGGTTGGATTTAGGCGCAAACGATTATATAACAAAACCGTTTCAAATTGAAGAAGTTTTAGCACGGATTCGGGTGCATTTACGGAATATGTCTGTCCAACCCTCAGAACAGTTATCGGTTGGGGATCTTTCTGCAAATATACAAACACGTGAAGTGACGAGAGAAGGACAATCAGTAGAACTAACTCCAAGAGAATTCGACTTACTCATCTACTTAATGAAAAATGAAAACCAAGTATTACAGCGTGATCAATTAATCGAACATGTCTGGGGTTATGATTATGTTGGAGACACAAACGTTGTTGATGTATATATTCGTTATTTGCGGCAAAAAATTGACACCCCCTTTGCCACATCCTATATTCATACCGTTCGTGGAGTTGGTTATTCATTGAAGGATAAGAAACTATGAAAATTCGAACAAAAATGCAACTATTTCTAACGCTTATCATGGTAATTGTTATCATATTAATAAACACAGCTATCTATTTTTTATTTTACAAAACATCCATAGATGCAGAAATTGACCGTGTCCAAACACAAGCGAACAGTATGATGGAGGCTTTCGCTAATAACCAAGAAGAGCAAGCGGATCAGCATCAATTGTTAAAAGCCTACATTCCTGCTAACGGGATGGTTCGCATCATCAATGAACAAGGGGATGTAGTCCAATCCGTTTCCAAACAAGCCGACTTTTACAACTTACCATTTTCCTTTGTTCGTGCAGAATCAACAGAACTAATTAAAGCGGAAGATGGCACACGGCATGCGGTCATTTCCATACCATTTATTTGGGGAAACGGGGATGTAATGACACTTCAAGTAACAGAACATTTAGTCTCTCTCCATAGAACAATGGACACGCTTTTAATTGTCTTATTACTCGCTTCCTTAATTATGATTATTCCCGCCATTATCGCTAGTCGATGGTTAAGTAATTTAGTGTTAAAACCAATTCACCAACTTACCGAAGCCATGACGAATAACCCTAGACAGGGAGAATGGAAAAAGATCACGATAAATAACCGTTCCAAGGATGAACTATATCAAATGGGAACGACCTATAATCAAATGATTGGTAGATTGACCGAAAGCTTTGAACGTCAGGAACAATTCGTTTCCGATGCTTCTCATGAATTAAAAACACCAATTGCTGTCATCAGTAGTTACACACAATTGCTAGGACGCTGGGGAAAAGAAAAGCCTGAAGTGTTTGAAGAAGCTGTTCTAGCCATCCGCTCTGAATCAGAAAGAATGAAACATTTAACGGAACAAATGCTTGTACTTGCAAAAAATCAACAGAGTGAGAATCTTACATTTGAAAATACCAACATTATTTCATTGATACAGGAAGTGGTCCGAGCACTATCTGTAGCGCATAACAGAAAAATTATTATGATGACTGATAACGCGCCATTACACATTAGTATTGATAAAGAAAAAATAAGCCAATCGATTTACATCTTAACCGATAACGCTTGTAAATATAGTGAACAAGACGTTCATGTCACGGTTAATTATAACGACCAAGAACTACAAATCGCCATCGAAGATTTTGGGGAAGGTTTAAGTGAAGCTGAATCCAAGCGAATATTTGACCGTTTCTACCGCGTTGACAAAGCACGTAGCAGACATACAGGAGGAAGTGGTCTTGGTTTATCGATTGCACTTGATATTATTCATAAACACGGGGGTACTATAAAAGTGACTAGTAAACAAGGGGAAGGATCTGTTTTCACTGTTCATTTACCTCGTTAATGGGAAAATTTAATATAATTCTCATCAAATTCTAATCTTTCTCCCATCGTCCCCTCATATAAGTTGCTTATGCTATAAGTAACAAATAAAAGGAGGAAAAAGAAATGAAAAATAAAACATTTCTAGCCATTGTATGTGCGATAGTCCTAATCGGGGCTGGATTAGCTATTTATCAACTGTCAGCTTCACCTGTATCTGCTAACCTTTCAAAGGAAGAAGCACAAACGAAAGCACAAATCCAATTTCCCGGAGAAGTGACGGAAATTGAATTAAACGATGATGGCAATAAACCAACTTACGAGATTGAAATTGAAGGGTCCGATCGTAGTTACGAAATACAGTTGGATGCGAATACTGGTGAGATTCTGCATTTAGATGAAAAAGAAAGAACGATTGTTAAGAATGACCAAGGCGACGATGCAAAAACAGATGACCAACAAGATGATGTTACTCCAGATGATAGTAGTGATGACTTAAAAGATAACGCTGACGATAGCGCCAATGATAAAGAAGAAGTTGAAACAAAATCAACTACAGATAAAAACACACCAATTAAAGCCGATAAAGCAAAAGAAATTGCACTAGCAGAAATCGACGGGAAGATTATCGAATTCGAATTAGACGAAGATGACGGTTATCTGTACTATGAAATTGAAATGATAACCGATAAAAATGAAGTCGATATCGAAATTGATGCTTACACTGGGGAGATAATGACCATCTCACTCGATGACCTAGATGACTAAAAAGAAGGAAGCAGGGGAATATCCTCCTTGCTTCCTTCTTTACTTTTTTTAGTGTGATACCATTACATCCTTCCATTGTTATCGCTCCTATGCCAGTATAGGGTAATCTATCGACAAGCAACAAAACTTGCAAGCTAAAATTAGGCGCTTTAAGATGGAATTATAGATTCAGAAGATTAATTCACTTAATTAGGAGCATGTGTAATGTACAAGCGTATTGGCCTATACTTATTTGCTGGATTGTTTATTTCGGCTGGACTAGGTCACTTTCTTTTAGATCATTTTTTCATAAACGCCCTGCCAGAATGGACACCCTTTCCATTAGCAATTGTCTATCTTTCTGGGATAATTGAAATCTTATTAGCCCTATGCCTGCTTTATTTGCCAACAAGAAGAAAAGCAGGTATCTATACCGCGATTTTTTTAGTTCTCATTTTTCCAGTCAATATTTATATGGCACTTACCCCCGAAGATTATAATTTGCCATCACTTGCCCTATGGATTAGGTTACCTATGCAATTTGGATTAATATGGTGGGTTCTGTCTGTGAGCAAATATCAAACTAGGTAAATTGGAAGCAGGGGACGGTTCCTTGCTTCTTTTTTGTGGTATTATTATCCTATCGACGGAAAATGTTTCTAACGTTCAATATTATTTTCGGGAAGTGAATATTCTAGCACTCATTCAACTTTTATTCTTCTTCCTTCTAGGTAACTATTACATAACCATATGTCCCTAGATTTAAAGATTGGTCAATCTTACCAATAGGAAGAGGAATCGATATGAAGTTAAAATTTATATGCTGGTCTATATTTTTGATTATCATTCTACAAGGATGCTCCAGTCAATCTGATGAGGACAACTATCTCGCGGATAACGGTAAGTTAGATCTTACTGAATGGAATGAAGAAAAAACATTAATTGAACTAAATGGACAATGGGACTTTTATTGGAATCAACTACTTAATCCTATTGATTTCCAAACAAATACAACAACTAAACAAACCGGAACCATATATTTGCCTAGTAATTGGCACACTTACAATGTAAACGGTAACCCCCTTCCCAAAGAAGGGTTTGCTACTTTTAGATTAAGAGTTTCTTTACCACATACAGATAGTGTACTAGGACTAAAACTTCCTATTATGTATTCTAATTATAATTTATGGATTGATAACCAATTGGTAGCTAAAACCGGCCAAGTTGGAACAAATAAGGAAACAAGTATCGCCCAAAAGTATCCTAAAGTTGTTTATTTTTCACCAGATGATAGTGAATTTACAATGACATTGCAGATATCCAACTTTCACAATTATGCTGGGGGTATGTGGGAGCCAATAACTATAGGAGATTATGAGAAAATTCATAATAGTCATTCCAGAAAAATCATCAGCCAATCTATCTTACTTGGTGTTCTAATTTTATCTGGAATTTATCACATTGGACTAGGTTTTTTTAGAAAAACTGAATCTTACTTCTTCTATTTTGGAGCATTTTGTTTAGTCGCAGCTTTTCGTTATTTAATGGTTGGTGATGTCTTTTTAACAAAAATCTTCCCCAACATTAATTGGGAGCTAGCCATGAAATTAGAATACATTAGCCTATACAGTCATGTACCTTTAGTGGCCATAGTA
Organism: Aquibacillus rhizosphaerae; assembly: GCF_030282825.1. Classification (GTDB taxonomy): domain Bacteria; phylum Bacillota; class Bacilli; order Bacillales; family Amphibacillaceae; genus Aquibacillus_C; species Aquibacillus_C rhizosphaerae. The sequence goes on along the minus strand of NZ_JASTZU010000031.1, from coordinate 44,527 downwards.
TTATATAGCTTATATCCTAAAGATAGTTACAAATGGTTTACGTTATTAAGTATCTATGTGGCTATCTTTTACGATATAATCACCATTGTTACCGAAGCAAAAACGTACTACTCTTTTTTAATATATTTTCAAATTTTCATGATAATAGGTGTATCTTATGTACTATTTGTTATCATTAAGGCGCTGAGAAGAGAGCGTGAAGAGGGCTTTTACGTCCTTACCGGAATAGTGATATTGATGGCTTCCATTCTCTTTGATTTATTCGGTTTCATTCTAAAATATCCTGAATTGAACTTTTATCCTATCGGAATAGCTATTTTTGTTCTTTGTTTTTCTTTATTATTATCGAAAAGACTCTCCTCTTCGCTAGATCTTTCCGAGGATTTGACCAAAGATTTATCGAAACTAAATAGTGAACTTGAAACCAAGGTGGAACAACGAACTCGACAAATTATGCATTCTCACTTGAAACTAGAAACACTTAATGACCAACTTAAAAAAATGGCACTAGTTGATGGACTCACCAATATACCCAATCGAAGACAATTCGACGAATACTATAAAAAACAATTTGAGATTTGTTGGAAAGAAATGATTCTATTATCTATTATATTTATAGACATTGATTACTTTAAAAAGTACAACGATCTGTACGGACATCAACAAGGTGACGAATGTTTAAAACTAGTTGCACAATCGATTAACAAAAAAGTGGCAGAGTTACCAGAAGGAATCGCAGCCAGGTATGGTGGTGAAGAATTTGTTTGTGTTATACCAAATTCGGACAAAGTTGATTTATTAAACTTCACTCAGGAGCTTCACCAACGAATTGAACAATTGAAAATACCACACGAAAATTCATCTGTTTCTAAGTATGTAACAGTGAGTATTGGGCTATTTTCTATTGTTCCAAGTGAAACCACTACGATGGATGCTATTTTAAGACAAGCAGATCATGCTTTATATCAAGCGAAATTAGATGGAAGAAACCAAATCTCTTCGTAATGATGAATACATGTTAAGATAAGAGCAATTTACTTTCATTCAAAGTTAGATGGTTTGTGTAAGTACTATAAATATATTAATCGTTTTATTACTTTCCACCCCATTTTTTAGTAGCTGCTACAAAAGATATAAGGTGCTGCAAGTGTAATACTTACAGCACCTCTTTATAAATTTATAACAGTTATAAGAATTACTATTTTTATTCTTCCAAAAAAATTTCCTCTAGCGATGCTTCTTCTACTTCAACACGAAATACATCCACCTTACACCTAGTAAAGGCACGAATAATCTGGGAAATTTTGTTTTCATTCTCTACATCAATCATAATGTAAGAGTTGCTTATTTCTAAATTGGAACCCGCTGCCTTCAAATACTGTAGCAAATGCATCTCTTCAGACTCTGGAATTGGAGAATGTTTTAATTTCACTGTAATCGTCGACTGATAAAAGGACCTTAATTCATCCATCGATCCAATTTTAACAATCTGTCCCTCTTTCATAATTGCAATTCTCGAACACAGCTTTTGTACTTCATCTAAATTATGTGAAGTCATGAAAATTGTCTTCCCTCTTTTATTTAGATTATGAATTAATTGATGAATATGTATAACGGATTCAGCATCGAGACCTGAAGTTGGTTCATCAAGAAAAATGAGCTCTGGATCATGAATAATGGCTTGTGCAATACCAAGCTTTTTTTTCATTCCAAATGAATATTTAGAAGTTTTTTTGTTCATATCAGATTCCAGACCTACAAACTTTAGAACTTCTTTACACCTGTCACTTGTTACGTGCTTTCCAGATAAAGATGATAGGAATTTCAAATGCTTGATTGCAGTCAAAGAACTATAAAAAGTGGAATAGTCCGGCATTACCCCTATCCGCTTCTTCACTTGATCATTTGGTCCTTCTTCACCTAACAGTGCGTATGTGCCAAAACTTGGCTTACTAATATCAGTTAGCATATTAATAAACGTTGATTTACCTGCTCCATTCCGGCCGAGAAAACCAAAAATTTCTCCTTGCTCCACAATTAAATCAATTCCTTTAACAATTAGAGACGATCCATATGACTTCTTTAGCTGTTTAGTTTCGATAGCAAGCATTAACATTCCCTCCTTCTAAAAATCAAATTAGCAATAAAGAGCATCATGCCCGCCAGTAAAATAATCACAAAAAAAGTATAGTCATCTCGTTCCAAATAATAAAATGGCGTCATAAACTTCATCCAAGTTAGCCATATATTCGAGGTGAAGGTGATCCAGAATCCTATAATAGGAAATATTATTCCAATAATAACACCAAGAAACATTGTAACTCCTGGTCTGGGAATAAGAACAGAAAGTAGGATTGTTAGTGCTAGTTGGTAGGTTAATAAGCTCATAGTCTGAGAAAATATAAACAAATCTAATTTGTGAGAATAGATACTAATCAGTAAGAAAGAAACAGCTAAACATACAAACCAGAAGAGCAAACTTCCGAAAAACTTACCCATCAAAATAGCTGATCTTGACGTTCTTGTTACCAAAAAACGAATTGTTCGTTCATGTGTTTCCCTGTTTATAGTATCGTGTGAAATACTCATAACAAATAACTGGCCAAAAAATATTATTAGCGCTAAGAGACCTGCAGTATGAATACTTTTTGCTTCTCTTGCTGTAAGTTCTATTCCTGACATTAGTAATTCTGAAAATTTTGCTGAATAATATGAGGTTACTAATAAAATCGCAATTATTATAATTGACTTTACACCTTTGAATAAGCCATAAAATTCATTTTTACCTAGTACATACATATAATTTCTCCCCATTCTTGTTCAAATAATAGATGTTTTTAATTAGGACTGACTTGATTTATTTTCTATTATGTTTGTGAATAACTGCCCTGTAAGACTTACAAGAAACAGCGCAGCAAACCACCAATAATAGGTATTTACAAACTCAGCGGCATGTCTTCCAATCATCAAAAACGCTATAATAGTGGCGACCGATTTAAACATCTTTTTCATTCTTTCACCTCTTTTATCGATTAACTATTATTATAGATTATCGTTCTTAATTTGATTGAAAGCTTACCTTAATTTTTCCTTAAATCCTATTATTTGGTCAAAAAAGTGTTAATATAATTATAATAAAAAATGATAGGAGTGTCCCAATGCAAGCGGCACGGTTATTGATAGTAGATGATGAAACTGCAATTTTACATATGCTTACAACAATTTTAGTAAAAGAAGACTTCCAATATATTGATACAGCATCGACTGCTGAAGAGGCTCTTTCATTGTGTAGAACGAGGCGCTATGATTTGATTTTATTAGATGTTATGCTTCCAGACCGTAACGGTTTTGAAATCTGCCCATTAATAAGGGAAAACACCAATGCAACGATTTTTTTCCTTACAGCTAAATCAACAGATTTTGATAAACTTTCTGGTTTTGCCCTAGGCGCCGATGATTATATTACCAAGCCTTTCAATCCACTGGAGGTAGTCGCTCGGATACATGCACATTTACGTCGCCAAAAAGGACTGGGAACTATTCAGTCTCATACTATTTACCAATACGGACAAATCCATTTAGATACCACTTCCGCCGAGGTCATTGTAAAAGGTGAAAAGGTCGAATTACCAGCTCAAGTTTTTCAGCTCTTACTATTCTTTTGTAAACATCCAAATCAGGTTTTCAGTAAAAGTCAACTTTATGAAAATGTTTGGGGGGAAGAATTTCTTGGTGAGGATAATACGGTTATGGTACATATTCGGAAGCTTCGAGAAAAAGTTGAGACTAACCCTAGTAATCCACTTCACATTATTACCGTAAGAGGTCTTGGCTATAAATTGGTTTCAAATGGTGAAAATCATGAACATACATAAACGTTTTATTGTACAATTCTTCATTCAGCTTATTCTTATTTTCACCCTTTGCTCTCTTCTACTTTTATGTGTTTTTGCATTTTTGGGATTTTCAGAACACAGAAATGAGATTTCTAAAGATATTTCTGAAGCGAGTAGTGCCTACCTTTCTAGTAGGATTACAGTAGCAGATAGAAAGGCTTCGTTTGATGACGAATTCATAGCATTGATTAACAACCAGAATGGCTGGCTACTTGTTTTAACACAAGATGGGGAAGTCATCGGATCCCATAATACACCGGAAGAAATCCCTGAACAGTTTAATAAAAGCGAACTCAGTACATTACTAAATAAAAATCAAAATACAGAATATACATATTGGCAATTAGATGAACTGGATTCAAAATCCCCTTTAGTAATATTCGCTAGAGATAATAAAAAGACAAGGATACTTAATGAAGTTAAATCCGAGGTAGACTGGAAAAATCATTCTCTTGATCTTTCCACCGCTATGCTTCAAGAAATTAAAAAAGAAAATGGTTGGATTCAACTGATTAATTCAACAGGAGAGGTATTGGATGAATACCGTGCCGGTAAAGAACCAAATCAATACTCCATTCAGGATATTCTATCTTTTACAATAAACACTGAAAGTTCTGTTGCTGTTCATACTGATTATGGTACCGAACAAACGATGATTGTAGGTACTTATAGTCCTAATTATAATTACACTTTAGAAGAAGACCTGTTCAACACTATGAATAATAGTGTTCTAATTATTTTTTTATTCTTATTTCTTCTATTACTTATTGGTACCTTTTGGTATGCACGTAAGTTCGGAGTACCTTTAATCACTATGATGAGATGGGTTCAAAACCTTGGAAATGGTGTGTATGAACAACCACATGATAATGTTCAGCGTCCTATTATGTTGAATAAAAAAGGTAAGTTAAAAAGGAACTACCGTTTATATAAAGATTTTGTCACTACACTTTCTCACTTAACAGATACTTTAAAAGAAAATGAGCTACAACGTAGTAAGATAACCCAGACTAGAGAAGAATGGATAAGCGGTATTTCTCATGACTTAAAGACACCACTCGCTTCCATATCAGGCTATGCACAAATGCTTGAATCTGAAAAATACACTTGGAATCAAGCAGAAACAAGAGATTTCGCCAAAATCATTGCAGATAAATCAATTTATATGAAACAACTCTTAGACGACTTAACACTAACCTATCGATTAAAAAATCAAGCTCTACCAATTATAAGAGAAAAAGTAGACATCAACGATTGCTTACGCCGTACAATTATAAACTTTATCAATGACCCAGCCAATAATAATTTTGAGATTAATTTCAATCCATATTTTGAAACTATTCTAGCATCTATAGACCCTAAATGGTTTCAAAGAATCATAGATAACTTAATCGCTAATGCTCTCAAGCATAATCCAGCTGGAACTACAGTTACGATATCAGTTTCACTTATAGAAAAGCACTTGATTGTTATTGTAATTGAAGATAACGGGATAGGAATGGATAAAGAAACACTTAAAAATTTATTTCAGCGTTATTATCGCGGTACAAATACAAATGATTCTACTATGGGAACTGGGCTTGGTATGGCAATAACAAAACAATTAATACGGTTACATGGTGGCTCTATTAATGTGGAAAGCAAACCGGATCAAGGTACGACAATTCGTATTTTACTTCCAACTTAGGTTCAGACATGAAGCGCCAAGTCATAGAATTGTAATTTTTTAATACTAGTTTTATTAAGTTTATGTTCATAATAACCTAAGCGCCAGTAACCAATAAATACTATTCCAATTAAAAAACTAAAACAGAAGGACTACTTCTTGTTTTAGTTTTTTAGACTATTTAGCCGATTACTAATCAATAACTCTTGCAACTCTATGATTGCAACTTTTACAATTGCCTTTTAAAACGATGGCATAGTCTGCAAAATCTACATAATAATCTACAATTGTTGTTACTCCACACGTTGAACAATAGACATTGTCTTCAAGTTTCTTCCTAATATGACTTGGCATCGTTTGCCATCTCTTAAGAGCTAATTCATTTGATTTCATTATCTCAACTCCATTCGCTATTGCTACAATATCTTTAATAACAACTATACCAAAATTCAAAGGATAAATAGAAGAATTTGTTATTTTTTAACTAATATTCCTACAAAAGTAGCTTATTTATATCCATCAATAGTACGATAAGTTAATCTAATAACCAATGCTAATTGAATTAATTTCATAATTACCTTATTCAATCATCTGCGGCAAGATATAGTTTAGAAGTGATTTTATCAAACTATATCTTGTTGTAGGTGACGATAAAATTAGTATTATGAAATTGATTAAATCAATAATAGAAAAAGACAAAAACGTTCTCCTTTCCGAATTGGTAATATTTAGATCTACTGTTTCATACCTTCTAAGTAGCCATTTAAAGTTATACCATCACTTATCCAAAAAAAGGCGGAGGTCGTTTATATGATGTCAGAGCGTTGTAATGTGATTAGTCTCAGCAACTATAAACGGGAAAGAAATGGATTAGACAAACCGATTTTTGATGAGCCAGTAACTATTACAATCGGAGAACCAGATAATCCCTTTTCACAAGGTAAGTACGTGGTAGTTTGTAACTTAGTTCATGACGATCGTCAATTTCTTGCTTTAGAGCGGAGTGACAAAACAGAAGAACTTTATTTATTGGTCGAAGCAATTGTTGAAAATCAAAGTCTAGTTGAGATAACACCAGTTGCTGAGGGTGATTATACAGTTGTAGAACCTATATTCAAAAAAATATTCAATCATTAAGAAAGTCAATGCGAAACTTTTGAAAGTTATAAAAACAGGACACTGTATAATTCTAATTCAAGCGAAGCACCATCTGAATATTTTTTTATAAAGCGTCTACTAAAAAATAGGTAGACGCTTTTTTGACATTCGTATGATTCTCATGTTTATACATTTACTAAATGAGGAAAAATTTTTTTAGATATAAATAATAAAGAAAGAGGGGATATTTTATGAAGAAAAAATTCTTATTTATTATAGTGATTATTTCTTTAAGCCTGCTTCTAGCTGCTTGTAGTGATGATGAAGATAATGCACAAAACTCAGAAAATGATACACAACAAACAGCTGAAGAAAGTAGCTCTTCTGATAACACAGAGTTAGAAAGGGTAGCAGAAGATGAAGTTGTCGCTACAGTTAATGGTGAAGAGATTATGGGAAGTAAATATAATACTATGTATAATCAAACGTTAATGATGTTTAATCAAAGTGGACAGGACGGAACGAATGCCGACTTAGTACAGGAACAAACATTAAGTAGTTTAATAGAACAAGAGTTACTACGTCAAGAAACGGAAGAACTTGGAATTGAAGCACCTAATTCACAGGTTGATGAAAGGTTTGAGCAAATCAAGTCTCAGTTTAAAAGTGAAGATCAATTCCAGACACAGCTTACAGAGCTAGAAATGACAGAAGAATCACTAAGAAATCAATTAGCATATGAAATTAAATTAAATCAATATATTGAACAGGAAGTTCCAGAAGTAGAAGTAACAGATGAAGAAGTTAAATCCTACTATGACCAACTAGTAAGTCAACAAGGTGAAGGAGAAGCTCCAGCGTTAGAAGAAGTGGAACAACAAATTAGAAACCAAATAGCAAATCAAAAACAACAAAGTAAACTTGCTTCTGTTATTGAAATTTTAAAAGAAGAAAGTGAAATTGAAAAACTAATTTAATTTAAAGATTGTTTAAAAGGAGTGAATGTCACAGGACATCCACTCCTTTTTTATATTGATAATGAAAATTAATGCACCTGAAATCCTATAGTAGTGCTAACCAAAAAATAACTTAAATAACGGTTAACATCTTCGCAGATATTACCTTCCATTGCTATGACATTTAAATAGCATCCATTAACTTAAACAACTAAAGCTTTTTAACAAGCTCTGAATCAAACAGATGTAGAAGTCACACGTTGTTGTTGATTAATCTTTTCAGCTACTTTATACGCATCAATCATCCCCCAAATCCATAGAATTGGCGTTGTGATAAACCCAATTAGGACTACCATTAACGCCCAAGAAATCGCGTAGACTACGATAAATCCAATCCCTTTACCAATCTGACCATTATAAATTTGACCAAGCCCACATATTAGAAAAGATAATACCGCAGCTAACCCTGCATTTTTCATATCATTCATCCACCCTTTCGCTTACTAGTAATCTTACGTACGATTACGTTTGGATATTACTGTAAAGATGAAAGAAATAACACATGATAACCCTTCTTTAATCATAATTATAAAAGAAAAGGATTAGTACAAGTCCTCAATCCATTCATAAGGGACCGAAAAGGGTGATAAAAATTGAATAAAATAGTTGGAGTTTTATTTTTGCTTCTAACTGTTTTTGTTTTGGTTAGCTGTTCAAATAAAGAAGGCTCTTTCACTATGGATCATGTTGATATCGAGGCTAGAATTGACGCAGAAGGAATAATTAAAGTTCAAGAAATTTACAACTACACTTTTAATGGTGTTCATCAAAGAATCACACATTCAAGGAATTCAAAAATAAAAAACTTCACAGCCTATGATGCGAGCGAGTTAGATAATATAGTATTAGGCTCTGATAAATTAAAACCATTAAATGTAACAAAGGCACACAATCAATATTACATTAACCTTTCTGCTGAAAATGAACCAAAGAAAGTCGTCTACAGTTATGAAATTGATGGTGCGATTACTAAGTATAATGACGTCGCAGATTTAAACTATTCTTTTTTTGAAAATAGTAACCCAAAGGATTTACACAATCTTACAATGAAGCTTTATACACCTTCTAATGAAATATCAGAGGCAACCTTTTTCTTTTTCCATTCCAAAAAACAACCAAGTATTCAAAAAGTTGATGGCGCCATCCATTATCACTATAATGTTGCTTCCACAACAGAGTCTCATAACTTCAGACTACTTTTTCCAGCAGAAGAATTAACTAATCGGCCAGTTGATAAAGAGAAAAAAGCAAAAGAAAAACTGATTGTTTCAGAAAGCTCCCTACAGTGGCGTTATAACAACCTAGACGATAACTACAATAGTAAAGTTCCTTTTTTAGTCATGGCTATCTTAATGACAATAGGGCTTGGAGCTGGGTTGATTTATTTTCACCCTAACCGAAGCAAGCGAGCAGTGGATAAAAAAGCTCTACTCTCATTTATGGAAAAGACAGATCCTTTACTTGTAAGCTTTGTTGGCAATGATGCGAAGTTGTATGAAGAAGACATCATCACAAGTCTCTTTTCTTTACAGCATCGCGGTTTAATTTCAATCAAGGAAGTGCCGTCAAGGATTAATGCAGGGGAAACGTTCCGCTTCACATGGAAAAGACCACCAGCAAAGCTAGAAAAGAGCGATCAATTTATAAAAGAATGGTTATTTAAAGAGAAGGATGAACAAGGTTTTTACTTTTTGCTCGAATCGATTGTACATTGTGAAGGACAATTTCAAAGCCGCTCAGAAAAATGGAAAGCCAACCATATATTCAAACAGAATTTCCTTAAATGGCGTCAACTTGTCTATGAAAAATCTTCATTTAAAAAGGTTAGAAAACCTTATATTCCCTACTATTTATTATCTTTCTTTCTCATATTCGCGACACTTGGAATGTTAATTTACTTTGTATTCAATAATGTTTGGACCCGTGAAATCCAATACATTGTTATGAGCGTTTTTACTATTTTCGGGTGTGTTGCCGTGTTTTATAAATATGAAAAACCAGTTATGTTTACTTTTTTTAGTGCTACACTCGTATTGATTTTTTTTCAACCAATGACAATAGCAACCATGCTATTTATTCTATTCATCCTAATAGCTGGTTTCATGTCGATGATCGTTCCAACCACTAGCTGGTATTTAGATAGCTCTCCATTACCTCAGGCAATTAAGCTAGCAAAAAGATCACTAAAGAAAAAACAATATCCTCTCGGAAACACACCTAAAGAAATTCACAAACAAATGCAATATGCGATGATCCTCCGTCAAGAAAACAAGTTTGTTGAAGCATGTCCAAACATCCCGCCGACTCTATTGGCAAGTGGAAACTATCCATTACTTCAAGACCCCACTTCTACAGTTGCTATGTTTGATCTAAGATAAGCAAGGAGATGATTGCCGTCCCCTTGCTTTTTTGTTAATGGTGATGATGTGGTGGATGTCCTTTAGAAGAATTACTAATCATAAATCCTTCTTCAGGAATATAAAAATATTGGACCCAAACGCCATCAAGGAAATCTTCTCTTTTATCTAACAACACGTCAATATCTTTGTCTGTCTTAACAATTTCATCGTGTTCTGTCGGTTCATCTAACATCACATCATAGTGAGCATGATTTCCATGCATTTCTGTGACGTAGACACGAACCATTTTACCCTCTACCCCGTCACTTTCAAGCCAACCTTTTAGAACCTTTGCTGCATTTCTATTTATTTTGCATTTCATTTTTAACACCTCACTTCATAATAGAACCATTATTGCCATTTTTGCTAAAAAGATAAAGTATTATGCACTTGTTTCAACATTAATCCCCGTGTCAGTTACAGTTGACTACACTTATAAACAAAATTATACTATGCTTTAGAATAATAAGAGACTTACTAAAACCTTTTCTAACCTCTGGCTGTATATGGATATTTTTTAAGTTATACAAACAATACCGATTTCTATAAGGGTGATACAACAATGAATCCAGGGGCTTGGAAAGCATTACTATGGATTGGACTTTCAGAATTATTCGCATTAAGCCTATGGTTTAGTGCGACGGTTATTGCACCAGAACTATCTAACAATTGGGGCCTAAATTCAAAATCGGAAGCATGGCTATCTGTAGCTGTTCCTATCGGGTTTGTTTTTGGCGCATTAATCAGTTCCTATTTCGGTCTAGCAGATCGATATAACGCTAGAAAAATATTTGCTCTGTCAGCGTTAACTGGAGCAATTTTAAATGGACTTCTCATCTTTGTTGATGTTGCCTTAGTAGGTATAATACTAAGAATTCTAACAGGCGTAATACTTGCTGGTGTCTATCCGGTAGCTGTAAAAATGCTATCGCAATGGTTTCCAACAAAACGTGGACTTGCGATTGGTATCTTGATTGCGGCATTAACGATCGGGTCATCCTTACCACATGTTGTTATGATTTTTTTTGCGTCTGTAAATTGGCAACTAATCATCATTACAAGTTCTATTTTAGCTTTAATGGCAGCTGCCATTGTAAATGGCTTACTAACAGATGCACCTGGTACAGCAAATCAATCTACCTTTTCTTTTAAACTATTAAAAAAAGTAACATCAAATAAACCAGTTATGCTAGCAAACTATGGATACTTTGGACACATGTGGGAACTATATGCGATGTGGACATGGCTCCCTCTCTTTCTAGCAGCTAGTTTCGAAAGCCACTCTCCTGGACTTTCTTCAGGATTCATGCGGCTAACTTCTTTTATTTCGATTGGAATTGCGGGTGCGATTGGTTGTATTGTTGGAGGATTGCTTGCGGATAGAATTGGAAGAGCACGATTAACGATTGTTTCTATGGCTATCAGTGCGGCTTCCTCCATATTGATTGGCTTTACGTTCGGTCATTCTGTTTGGTTAACCTTTACGCTATCGATTATTTGGGGGATATTTGTTATATCTGATTCCGCACAATTTTCAGCAGCCGTTTCAGATTTTGCAGATGTTGAATACCTTGGAACAGCATTAACCTTCCAAATGTGTGTTGGCTTTCTCATCACTATCTTCTCCATCAACCTCATATCAGTTTTGCAAAACTTTGTTGGATGGGAATGGACCTTTGCCGCCCTAGCCATAGGTCCCATACTCGGGATTATTTCAATGACTAAGTTTAAACGGTATGAATGAAGCAAGGGGACGGTTCTTGCTTCCTAACCTAAGTCATTTTAGGATAATGTAGTTAATTATGTTCGTAGATGCAATAGGTGCTATATCCTAACTAACCTTTTCACAATTAATTTTCTTCTTTCTTTTCTTTTACTAAACCTTTAATTTCAGGTCTTTCAAGAGGTGTGATATTCATAATAAAATAACCAATGATGAGCACTAAAATCACAAGTGAATACAATAGTGTATCTAGTGGATTATCATAGTCAACTATAATTAACCTAACCATTGCAGTAATTCCAATATACATAAAGTACCTCAGTGGAAAGTGATAATCCTCTTTAAAGTATTTTACAATCATGGCTATAAATTCAAAATATAAAAACAAAATAAGAATTCTAGCAAGGAATTCCTTATAATCATTTGCACTTTCCGAAAACAGTATCATAGAAAAAATAACCAATTCCTGTATTAATAAAAATGAGATAATGCCCGCTAAGTAAATAAGAGAAACATTTAAAATAGTTTGAAACACCTTTGGAGCCATATTCATTAAATATTTGAAGTTACTCATCACTGTTAATCTCCCCTTCACCTATTTCCGATACATGGATAATCATGAAGCCCACTCCCAGCTATTTATATGTTTCTATAATTTGTGATATATATGTATCCCCGAAACATTTGTTTCACCAATAACTAGTATTGGTTGCTCATACATTGAACAACACTCATCATACATTTTCCTAATAATTTCCGAAAAAATTCTCATTGACTAGTCAACTTCCCACAGAAGTTCCTCTACAAAAGCTGCATTAAACAATTGTCAGGTTTCCCTATCATGTGTAGTGGAAACCCCAGAAATAAATATAATTGATTTCTTGTGCTATCAATCCCAAACACCTGTCCACTTACAGTTTGTCCAAGTCTCACACTAAAAAAAGCAGCGCATCTGCTGCTTTTTCTCACTACTTATCTTTATGATGAAAAGGACATTTTCCTTCGATTGGTTTCACGTCATCACCAATGAAATACTGTTTCCATTCACGATGCTCATAATCTCCGTAATGACTAATATTTGGATGCTTAGGTAAGTTGTCCCACTTCTCGACGCGCTCCCTTACCTTTTCACGAGACATGCTACCTCCCTTTGAAGTACCTTCTAATCCTTCAAAAATCTTTCTTGGTTGGAATCCTAATACTAAGCTGTTGCCAAGGTCTCTTGTTTTTCTTTGCTTATACGCCGGTGCATTACCAAACACAAAGTAAGGTTCTTCTGCAAATGAAAATGCCCAGAGATGGTGGTCTGGATCTTTTGGATAGTCAGCTGGCCATGGCTTATCGTCCTGTTCATGTAGATATTGTAGAATATTCCAAAAGTAATCACGATAATATTCGAGTGACTTTTCTTCTTGTTCTGGCTCAACAAATAAGAAAAAGCCGTGACGGATAAACGGTTTAGACTCATCAAATAGCCCATTAAACTCCTTTAATGTTTGTGGGAGTTGTGACCAATCATCTTGTGAAATATAAGAATACCGTAACTCCCCTTTCTTTTCCGCGCCCATTCCGAAATAACATGGAAACGTTTTGTCTGTTACGACATTATGAAATGTATTATATTCTCTAATTACCCAGTCAGGGACAATATCAGGATTAACCATGTCTTCTTTCGTTAGTAAGTAACTTTCTTTTACTGTCATATGTCCACCTCGAAAAATGTATTATTTTGTTTCAAATAATTTGTTATAAAAAGATACCCTATTGGAACAGTCATTAAACACGATGGAAATATAACTTACAAGAGAGTTTCTCTCTATTTTTCATTTGCCTAAGGCCAGATATTTTAAATAAAATAGTACTATTGGAATCATTATCTAAAAATTCAAACATACGGCTATCCTTTTTTAAATGCTAAAGTGGTATAATCAACATAAGCCTTCTCATTACCTTCTGTTAGATCGCAATATTCATTACGACTAATCCAAAAAGCGAGGAGAGTTTACTATGTCAAAGAAAGCCAATGTGATTGATTTCAACGACTATAAACGAACAAGAAATGGATTAGATAGACCGATTTTTGATGAACCAGTGAACATTTCAGTTGGGGATCCTAGCAAACCGGATACGTATGGAAAGTACATGGTAGTATGTAATTTCGTTAGGAACCATCGTCAATTTTTGGCACTTGAGCGTAAAGACAAAGATGACAAACAATACGTCATCGTGGAAGGCATCGTTGAGAATGGCTCTTTAGTAAAAGTAAACCCTGTTGAGGAAGCTAATTACCCTGAAATTGAGAATATATTTAATAAAATATTCTCTAAAATTAACAAGGAACCAGAAACGAGTAAGAAAAGTCCTTTAAAGTTAGCTTTCAAGAGATTTTAATATACTTTTTAGAAATTAAATGGGTGTCTGGCCAGAGAAGATCATTCTAGATTCTTCAGGCACAGACACCCAAATACGTTATCTTAACTATCTAATTCCATTCTTTGATTATTGATTTTTTCGGTCGACTTTTTCGATAAGTTACTTTGGTAATTATATTTCTAGCATTTTTTATCAAAAGAGTAGTTTCCACTGAATCACCTGCAAATTCATAGATTTTATAATAAAATTCATACTACAATTATTCATAAAAGGTTTGTGTATTATTTTTAAGAAACAGACGCTTCTTCTTATAACCTTGACTATAGAAAAAAGAGTGGATGTTCATGTGCAGTATTACAGTTTTCTTAGTGACGAAGAAAACCTCCTACGGCAATTGCCAATTAGGAGGTTCTTCTGGAAATACAATTTTACAATTTTGCAGTAACTTCTATATCATACTAACTAGTTGTATTTACTATTAATTAGAGGGGCGCTCGGTCCTTTTTCTTGATACATAAAAAATAGCGATACCTGCAACTAATAATAGTGAACCCAATACAAGCCAATTGAATAGGTTTGTTGCAGTATCAGGTAACACTCCAGCTTCCTCAATGTCTTTACTAGCTATTTCAAATAAACCGTAAGCACTAAAATGTGTTACGTTAGCTATTACTTCACCAGTCTTTTTATTATAAGAAACTGGACTAATCATTTCTTTTCGATCTCCATTTTCGTCCATATAGACTACGGTTAAATCTTCCCAGTTTGTCACCTTATTCGGATTCACTGTATAGGTAAGCGTGACAGGAGTTTCACCAAAATCACTTATTTCTTCGGCATCAGCAGTTATAGTGAAATCAATTAATTCACTTAACGCATCTTTGTTTTTCTTAGAGATTATCTTCGTTACTTTTCCAAATTCGAAAGTGACATCTTTATCTTTTGGTAAAAGAGTAAGTGGAATCTTAACCTTTACTTTTCCATCTGATATTTCGATAGAGTAATCATCTTCTAAGTTAGCTAGCACTTCTTTGCTAATCATCACTAGGTTTGTATTTTTTTGATAAACATAAACCTTATTTGTATCATTTCGAACTAAATCTGCTTCCTTATCAATTATATCCACTTTACTGTTTTCTTTGTTTGTTTTTTCCTTCTCAGGTTTTTCTGTTTCCGGTTCCTCAGTCCCTGGCTCTTCTGTTTCAGTTTCTTCCGGCTCCGGTTTTTCTTCGCCTGGTTCTTCTGTGTTTGGCTCTTCTATTGTTTTAAAAACAATCGTTGTTAAAGGATCTAATGTTAGCGAGTTCTCAGTTAATGTAAAACCAGATTCTTCTGAAACAGCTTTTGTTCCAGCTTCATCACTATCTACTACAACCATACTGTTGGAAAAATCATAGTCTCCAAGCGTTAAAGTCCGTGCCTTGTTATCCGCATTTATAAATACGGAATAAACACCAGTATCATCGGTAGATACATTCTCATAAGCGATGACTAAATCCGAATCATCGATCTCTGGAAATTCAAGTAATGATACATTTTGATCTACAAGGTCTTTCTCACCTAACCTGAAAGCATTGGTTGATTTTCTTAATTTAATTAATCCTTCTGTATAAGCTTTCGTTGTTGTATTAACCGGATATACTTCTTTGTTCGTTGCTTTTTCCCAATCAAACTTGTTGATTACATCCGAAGAATCATAGGAATCATGGATGAAATAAGGGTTCTCAAATGGATCGCCATTTTCATCTAATAATTCATGGTATTTTTGTTCAGGTACACCTTCATCTAACCATTGCTTTGTCCTGCCATATTCTTGACCAGCATGGATAAAAGCAGTACCTTGTGACGTTAGTATCATCGAGTTTCCAATTCGAATCCGTTTATGAATTTCTAAATCATTTTCAGGAATAGCAGGGTCTTTTTTTATAGATTGGGCGATTACATCATATAACGGTAAGTTATCGTGTGCTGCAATATATTGGACCATATCGCCAGGATCATCAGCTGGTGTGTTAGATGGTTGACCTTTAATATTGTTAAAAATTGTGTCAATATCTCTTGCGCCACCTGTAAGGAATCTTGGCTCCCCTTCTGAACCGAAACCAGATTTTAACTCATTACGAATTTCATCAGAAAATACGCCAACATCATCCGTTTTATCCATCCAATCCTGATCTGCTCCCATACCAGCAAGCGTTGGATCAGCTTCCTCACCAGCAAATGTTCTCCAGCCTTCACCAATAAATAGCACGTCAGGATTGATTGCTTCAGCCGCATCATAAGCATTCTGGATAGAAGGATAGGTTGCATCACCCATCATATCGAAACGCATGCCATCAATTTTATATTCGTCAAACCAATATTTAACCGAGTCAATCATCAACTTCTCAGCCATTTTGTGATTGGTAGCAAGGTTGTTACCAAAACCGCCCAGGAAGTTACCTGCACTATCTTGGAATGCATAATAATTTGGAACGATATCATTTAATGTGCTTGTTTGAGCCATATGTGTGTAGACAACATCAAGCACAACACCCATTCCAGCTTCGTGAATGGCATCAATTAATTCTTTTGTTTCCTTTACTCGTAGTACAGCATCTGTTGGATCTTCAGAATACGCACCATCTGGTGAAAAGTAACTATGAGGATCGTATCCCCAGTTATATTCATTACCGCCAGCTGAGTAATCAAGTTCTCTTTCGTTCATGTTTGTCTCATCACCGTAATACCACGCCATAATAGGAAGTAATTGAACGTGTGTAACTCCTAGTGATTTAATATAATCTAGCTTATCAATAAAGCCTTTATAAGAACCCCATCTTGCATTTAAATCTCCTTGTATAGAAGGATCGGAAGTAAAGTCACGAACATGAACTTCATATATGACTGCATCTTCCCGTTTTTCATAACCATCAATGGTTGCATGGGTAAATCCTTCAGGGTCAGTACCATTCAAATCTATGATTGCTGCTTTACCTACATCGTCTCCGTCAGGACCTGGTTCACCTGTTGTGTCAACGGTAAAGGCTGCCATTGATTTTGCATAAGGATCTAAAACTTTTTTTGTTACGCCATCATTGGTTACTTCATATTGGTAGTAATATCCGTCAAGATCAGAAACATCTTCAAGGTCACTTGGATCAATCTCTACTGACCAAATTCCTTGTTCTCCAAGTGTTAATGGGATACTGCCAATTTGTGTAGCCGCATCGTCTTTATCATATAGTTTCGCAACTACCTGGCTTGCTTTTGGAGCCCATAATTTTAGTATAGCTCCCCCATTATTATACGTTGCCCCTAAGTCACTACCATCATAGGCATACATTTCATCAAGCATTCGCCAGCCACTATTAGCCGTAACAGTTCTATCTGCATAGGTAATCGATAAAGGAAGTTTATTCAGATCAAAGGTTGCTTTTAATTCCACCGTTTTGTCTCCTGTGATTTCAACACTCTCTAATTCAACCACTGATTCATCTGCATCTTTGATGGATAAGTCAGCAAGTAAGCCCTCTTCTGTTAAACCCTCTGTCATCGTAAAGTTTAATAGAATTGTATTTTCAGCGACTACCTCACCAGATGTTAGACCAGATGCAACATCCCAATAAGGAGAAACATAAACAGTATCATCACCTTGTCTCACCCATAGACGATTATACTTATCTAGTAGATTGAATGTTTTATTTCCACCATCTTTACCAGCATCACCTTTGGACTCGTCAAGAACAATAAAACCAATTTCTTTTGCCTCTTCTGTGAGTTCTATATCCGCATATGCGCCGTACTGGTCCACACCTGATAAATCCGTTGCACCTGTTGGCCAGTTTTCAGTAGGAGCTACGACATCGCCCCAATTCCAAAGTCCAAAACTGTCATAGTCTGCTTGATCACGAACGTAATGTACACGAACAGTATTTTCTGGTAAATCAACTGGTTCATACGGATAAACTTCATCTGAACCTTGTTTAATCCATATCTCATTCACTTCAGGTGATGCAATAGTAAACCCTTTGTCACCACTATCTTTACCAGCATCCCCTTTCGTGATATCCATCACTAGAAACCCGATGTTTTTTGCACCTTCAGCAAGTGGTACGTCGATGTAGGATCCATAACTGTCTGTTTTCTCAAACATCGTGGCACCGGTTGGCCAGTTAGCTGATGGTGAGGCTACATCATTCCAGAGCCAAGCCCCAAAGTTTTCATAGTTATCATCTGTTCGGTTGTAGTGAATACGAATGTTGTTATCCGGAACTGGATTCACTCCATTTTCACCCCCTCCGTCATCTCCCTCACTAGCGGAGACAGCGTTTGTAATCGCACCACCTTCTACGGTTAACAATACTGTACCACCATCCGCATTAGCAGGAATCGAAATCGATACTTCTCCCGCTTCTGAAGCTTGGTAAACTTGACCAGAATAATGATCTGTTATCACAGCATCTGCTGAATCAGCGATCAATTTAATGTCATTTGCTTCGTCTGCGACATTTAAACCAACATAGATTGATTCAGCTTCATAATTACGTGAGAAAAGTAAAAATTCGTCGTTATTAGAGCCACCAACAAAACCTCTATCCCCTTTAGCAAACACATCAGCATGTGCTCCTCTAAAGTTTAGTATCTTCGTATAATGTTCTAAAACATCATTGCCCTCTACATCATCCCATGCAAAGTCATAACGGTTGTCATAATACGGATAATTATTAGCTCCACTTTGGCCAAGCTCTTCCCCGTAATAAATAACTGGTTGTCCCTTTGCCGTCGCTTGAAGAGACGCAGCTAATTTCAGCTTTCCTTCATCTCCACCTAATGAATAGAGAAATCCATCTTCATCATGACTTCCAAGAAATTGACCTAGTGTAGCTGTGTTATCGATTTCACCGTTACGAACAGCTAGATCATCATTCGCTCCAGTTAAGTCACCATCCACAAAAGAATGGGCAATATCTTTGAACCCAAAGTCAAGAAGAGAATCCATCATACCTGAATCAAGGAATCCAAAATCATTGTTCATATTTGCTCCCCATGCTTCACCAATCATCTTATGTTCAGGCATTTTTTCTGTCAGAGCATTTTTAAACGCCATCCAAGTTGTATCTTCCACATGCTTAACCGTATCGACACGGAAGTAGTCAATAGTATTTCCATTTGCTGTTGTTGCCTTATCAATCCAATCTGTTTGCCAATTAATAATCTGTTTCCGCACCTCCGCATTTTCAGTTTTCAGATCAGGAAGGCCTGCTAATTCTCCAACCACCTCATCCGTTCCAACATCCGAACCTTGACGCAGTAAGTCACTAAATACACTACGCTCAGCATCCGTAGGATAGCCCGCAGGACGATCCCCTTCAGGAAGACTATTGATATCTTTTAAACCATACCCCGTATGATTTAATACCACATCCACCATTATTTTTATATCTCGATCATGTGCCGCGTCAATTAGGGCATGAAAATCAGCCATCGTTCCGAAATGTGGATTTAATTCACCAAAGTTACTTGCCCAGTAGCCATGGTTAGCATAATATGGCTGACCATCTACATCCGTTCCGACATCATGTTTTATATTTTCCACAATAGGGCTTATCCAAATCGTATTTACACCAAGATTGTCAAGGTAATCCAACTTCTCCGTTATACCTTTAAAATCTCCTCCTTGATAGGTGCCACGCAAATCTGTATTATAATTTAGATTATATGGATCATTATTAGATGAATCACCATCAAAGAATCTGTCTGTTAGCATAAAGTAAATAATAGACTCGTCCCAATCAAAATCAGACTCGCCCACAGATTGTCTTGTTTTAATGTCTACCTGTGTTGTTCCTTCATAGTAATTTCCATATGAATCAACGACTGTAAGAGGGATACGCTTTGTTCCAGCAGTTACATTGTCATCCACAGCAATCGTAACTTCGTTTAACTCTGGATCAATTTCTAGTTTATCCGTCCCACCTAACGCAGTTGTATCTGCAATAATTTTAGAAACGTTAAGATTTTCTGATAACCCATCAACATCGACAGATAAGACAGCGTTTTCATTATAGTCAATAGCTGCCGGAGTAACGGAACCAGAAACTGTTAATGAAGCCTTCTGAAAATCAATGGTTGATACTCCACCAATAGTATTATAAGGATCATTGACCTCCGATGTTTCCCCATCTTTTGTAACAAGGTACGTATAGGCATTTTCTCCATTAGGAATATTTTGATACTGATATACAAACCTTTCACTGTCTGCCTCATATGTCATTTCGTGTGTTTCTCCATTAAACTTTAACTCTATCTTTTCAATTGAATCCATATCATCGTTCTTAAAAAGTTCTTTATCACGATAAAAGAAAGTCGCATTTCCTTGGTCAATAACTGGAGCCGATCCATCTGGTATAATTCTAATCTCTTCTTCCCCACTCGTTATGTAAGCCTTTGTAAGGGAGTCGTTTTCATTTACTTGAATAATACGGTCTTCAGCAAATTCCTTTTCAGCCGTTTCCCAGTCCTCTGTACTGCGAATCAGCATCCCGAATTGTTCTGTTTCAGGCGCTACGGCAATATTTGCTACGGCAACACCGTCTTCGTATGAATCAAAATAAAGCTGATCATTTTTTACTCCTGTATTCCAAGCCCATATATTCCAGCCGTCATACGTTTGATCCTCTCGAATATAAGTCACACGTACAGTGCGATCATTCGTAACTGAATCATTAACTTCGTTTGTGCTAGAAGAATCTGCAGCAATTACTTGTTGAACCTGTAAATAAGGTGTCCACAAACTAACAAACATAATCGCAATCATGAACATGGACAACTTACGTTTTGTACTCCTCCTCATCATTAACCATCCTCCTTATTATTTGTGAAATCGTTTGCACAAATTAACAAAAAAATAAACCGCATTACCATTATTACTTCAGTTAATATTGCGCAATCGATTTCAATTAATTAATAATTTTGATTTTATACTATATCTTAAAAAACTTCAACCCAAAGAAGTAAAAAAACGGTTCTTTGCTTCCTACATAATTATTATGAAAACAGCAAGCCATCGATTAAACTTTTACGCAAAAGAAAAAGAAGCAGGAAAATGTTTCCCTCGCTTCTTTAACAAAATACCTCTAATAATTCTTTTACGTTATATACTACTCTATCTGGTTCAATTTCACCTTCAGGCTTGGCCCTTTTTCGATGATTCATCCATATCGCTTGCCACCCTACTTGCTTGGCACCGATGATATCATTGTCAAACGAATCACCAATGTAAACCGTTTGCTTTTTATTTAGTTGAAGCTTTTCTTCAATAATATGAAAGACCTCTCGATCAGGCTTAGCATGTCCTAGGTCTCCAGAAATAAAATGATGTTCTGCAGGAATCCATTGCTCTAAACCAAGTTGCTTTATTTTCATCGATTGGTGCTTACCCTCGCCATTTGTAAGGAGAGCGAGCTGCTTGTTTTCTTTAAGCAGAAAATTCAACAATGCTTCCATTTCAGGGAACAAATTAATTTTTTGTTGTTCTTCTAAATATGCTTGTTGAAATTCGAGCGCTTTTTTTTCACTACAAACGATATCAAATAACTCACAAGCCTCCGTAATACGGCGAATTTGCATATCTAAAATAGAAACCTCTCCCGCTTCACATTTATCAAATAATGCATCGCTAACGTTCCGGCTCGTTATGTATAACTTGTCCAATTCTTCCTCTGAAAGTGGTTTTTGAAACATTTTCTTGTATGTCTTTTTAAAAGTTAATGCTTGATCGTACAACGTATCATCTACATCAAAAATGATTGTATCCATGATATTCCCCCTACCTACTTAATATCATACCATTTTCACATAAGAAAGAGGACAAGCTTTAACCTCGTCCTCTCCTCAGCTTTAATATAGGTTAATTTTCTCTGCTTTAGCATCTGTCGATGGACCATGAAGATATATATGAACATAATGGTCATTTTCAAGCGCATAATGTAAAATCAAAGATTCATCTACAGAGTCCATATTGGTCATTGTACTAGTTGGTTCTCCCCAGCTTTCGATAAAATCATCTCCAGTTAAATTCGTGCCAAAAGGAAGTTTACGAATGACACTGTAAATTACATCTCCCTCTTCCTCTAAAAACGGAATTGCATAAACGAACTGCTCATATTCCAAATTCATCGCACCAGATAGACCATATTCACTTAATAAATTCTCATCACCAAGTATTGTTTTAATCTCTGAATTAGGAGTAGATAATTGCACCTTTGAACCTGGCATATTTCCTTTATTTAATTCTGCTAGGTATTCATGTGATGTAAACCAGTATGGATCACCTACATAATATACAATCATTTCATCATATGGATATTCACCAAACTCTATTGTTTCACCAATATCACCTTCACCCACAACGAAAGTATCGGGGATGTCAGGTAACTTTTTCAAGGA
The DNA here is from genome assembly GCF_030282825.1 of Aquibacillus rhizosphaerae. Lineage (GTDB taxonomy): Bacteria > Bacillota > Bacilli > Bacillales > Amphibacillaceae > Aquibacillus_C > Aquibacillus_C rhizosphaerae. Next base: position 21,926 of record NZ_JASTZU010000031.1, on the reverse strand, counting down.
TGTTCTAATTTGGAAGTCAACCAGCGAAAGTGGTTTATCCGGTTGAAAACTAATAATGTCACCGACTTCAACATCTAATATCTTTCCGCTTTGAAAAGTAGCAAAGAGAGGTGTATCGTTGACTTTGTTATAAGTAATGTTAATATCTGCATCAGTTGTCACTTCATTTACATGAGTTGTATGTGTAACACTGTTTTCAGAATACGTATAACTTTCCGTTGTATGGTCGTCCTCTATAATAACTTCATTTCCTTCTGTACGAAATTCCCCAAATTGTGTAACAGTACTATTGATTCTTTCGATTACAATTTTATTATTTTCAGATGAAACTACTATAGCACTTGTTCCGCCAAATGTTGCTGGATCCTCATAAAGTTGGATGACAACTCGCTCACTTGTATCATCAAGTTGCAAAATACCCGCAAACCGAGATGGCTGATACATAAATTCATGTTCTCGTACATCAACAGCCCATACTTTAGTTGATTCATCATAGTTAGCAATAGCAATATAGGATGGCTCTTGTTCTAATGAAACATCACCATTGTTATGACAAAAACCGACAATTGAAGGTCGATGGCTATCCGCTTCAAGGAAAGCTGTGGTCATTTCAATTTTTAAATTAGAGCATACTTCTGTTAACTTAGCTTCTAAATTCACTTCGGTTAGGAGATCTTCTAACGATTCATTGGAACGACTAGACTTTTCTTCCTTCACTTCTTCAACTGCTTCTGAAGTCTCTTCCACAATGGCTTCTGCTCGTTGGGACTCATCTTCTGTTTGTTCTTTCATACCACATCCACTAATTAAAATAAGCAAAAAAAGCATAGTCAGTTTTCTCATAGTTGTCCAATTCCACCTTATTCATTTTTTTCATTATAATAGTAAAATATTACTACTTTTTTAAAACTATAACAATCATTTTTTATATTTAGGCTGGTTATTTTTTGTCCATATAAAAACTATATAGAAAACAAACCAACCATTAACTGAACCAATCGAAGCAAACTATTACAATTTTCTAACAACCAACAGCATGATGTTTATTGTCTTGTTAACGTGGGCATAATGGTAACATATTGTGAAAGGAAGGTGAAAATATGTCATCCTTATATTCACGGGCACGTACCCATGGTGATCCCGTCTTTTGGAGCACCTTAGACGTTCGGAAAGATTTTAAATTACAACAACATGAATTCACTGAACATTACCGTATTTTAGATCCAGAAAACTACCGTATAAATATGGGATTAGATGAAACAGCTATGAGAAACGCTTTCTATCAAATAATAGATGGTGAGGAACAAGCTCAAAACGAAAATATCATATAAAATGATACTTATCCTTTTGATATAAAATATTGTTAAACATAATAAAACAAGCCCTAATAGGTCCATTGATTTACACTAACAGTTCTTAATCCATTAACATTATAATAGAATCTAAGTTCATCTAATGGAGCACTAAAGATTGGCAAAAGGAAAAGCTGAAGCTGTCACCTATAGGACAGCCTCAGCTTTTTATTTTTTTTAAGCTCTTTTCCTTTTCTGAAACCAAATAGCTAGCGTTCCTAACACAAGTAGTAATAAGCCTAATACTAGTAAGTTAAAGGTTGATGTAGCTGTTTCAGGTAATCCATCACCTTTACCCGAATTTGTATCACCATCCCCGCCTTGGCCAGTTTCTTCATCCTTGTCAACTTCTCCGTCTTGACCGTCTTCTCCGTCCTGGCCGTCTTCTCCGTCTTGACCATCTTCTCCGGTCTCGCCATTTTCTCCGCCTTGGCCATCTTCACCGTCCTGACCGTCTTCTCCGTCCTGGCCATCTTCTCCGTCCTGGCCATCTTCACCGTCCTGACCGTCTTCACCGTCCTGGCCATCTTCACCGTCCTGACCGTCCTGACCGTCTTCACCGTCCTGGCCGTCTTCTCCGTCTTCGTCTTCTATCTCAGTCTCAGCAAAAACACCATACGTAGAGAAATGATTCACTTCCAATGTTATCGTACCATCTGCAACCTCTCCACCAAGGAGCTCCCATTCTTCACTTGACTCATTATAATAGTAAATGGATACTTCATCCGCATTATAGGAAGCTTGATTATATCCCAGAGTTAATAGGTATTTACCAGCGTGTGACTCGCTAAAGTCAAAGTTATACACATCACCAGCTACCTCAAGTCCTTGTTCGCTTGCACTATCTGCTTCGACTTTTTCAACCTTAAGTGTCGTACCTTTAGGTAAATCAACAGGCATCTTTATTTTAGTATCTGTATTTTTCACAAATACGGTATAACCAGGGAATACCTCTCCTGTTTCACCCTCGGCAAGCTCTGTATCATCTTGATCATCTTCTTCGTCTCCACCATCTTCCACATCATTAATACCAGTTATTATATCCATTCCATCAAATACAAAAGTTCCGCCTTTAACCACTACTTTAGCAGTATGATTTGTATCTTCCAGTCCGCGAATCGTGTAGGATGTTTGTCTGTCTCCTCTAGAATGGACTCTAAATTCTTCATCAACTAATTCACCATCGATATATACGTCTAGTAATGCATCCGGAGTCGCTCCGAATAAATTAAAACCTGTGCCAGAAAAATTGAAAATCATACTGTTGTTTGAACTTTCCGTTTCAGACGTACTGTAGATAGTAACACCTCGGTAATCCATGTATTGTTCTTCTATTTCATTGTCTCCCAATGAAATTTTTAACGTATGAGCTTTTTCTTCTAGATCTCTTACAGAATATCTCACGTCGTCAGAACCTGGACCAAAATTGCCGACTTCTTCACCATCAAGTTCAAATTTATAGTCTGTCTGATTTCCAGACCCCACAAGGTAATCAATACCTGTGCCAGTGAAATTAACTACTATATATGGATTATCGTTAAAGTCCGCCCAAGCGTTGGTACTATTAGAGCCCCACGCATTCCCATTTTCTCTATAGGCATATACTGTATTTTCCGAGTCGCCCACTTCGGAATCATTTGCTATAGTAACTATATTGCTTGGAGCTAAACCAGTGACCGCTTCAAGAGAAGTTTCTTCGGTAGTCTCTACTTCTGCTCTTACAAAACTAGTATAGCTTTCTTTTGCCACAACTCTTAGGGTGTGTTCTTCTTCTTCTAGATTCTCTATTGAGAAAACTTCCTTCACAATCGAACTGTTATTCAAATAGTTTGCTTCACCTACTAGCTCATCATCTAAATATACATCTGCTGTTCCATTTGATGGATTCGTTTCACCATAGAGTCTAATTTCATTTCCTTTAAATGTAATTTCCAAGGAATCTCCGTCATTTCCCCAAGCATTTCCACTGTTTGATCCCCAGCTACCTGAATAAAATACTTTATTTAACGTCCCTTGTTCATCCGTTGTGTCCTGGTGTCCTATCGTTACTCCATTCCACACAGGAAAATCTGCACTAGCAGTCATTTGTGTACGATTGAAATGTGCATATCCTGCTTGTGTAAAACTCCAATTACCAACGTAACCAATCGGGTTTAATGTGTCCGTATTATTTAATGCTTGTTCTTCTGTATCAAAGTACTTCCCTTGAGCACTGTCATATTTATCAGATTCATATGCATATCCCTCAATTGGATCTATTCTTAAGTTATCAATCAGTGTCTCATAATAACCTGAACCTAATGCAACTCGTCCAGCCATTACAGTTGAATCTTCATCTGTATAGGTATCTATTTCTCCACCATCAAGATAAAGTGTGAAAACATTTTCCTTCGCTTCAAACGCTAAATTATGCCAAATCTTATTATTAAAGTCTTCCACCGTTCCCTCTTTCACAACGCTACCCAATTTTAGAATTTCATATTTCCCATTTGAATAAACACGTGCATTATACGGTGCATGGGAATCTTCTCCACCAGCTTTTACTTGCCTTACACCAATCAATGCATAGTTACTTCTACCTTCTACTTCAGGTGTATGTGTATCTAGCAAAAAATCATATGAAACCTTATAATTCACCCAGCGGAAATCACCGAGCGTTGTGTTTGGGTTACTGTTTGATGCAGCTCCATCCGTTCCACCCCAAACTGCCCATTCAGCTCCAATAATATCGTGGGCCATTTTTTGTTGAAGCATATTTCCATGCGCATTTGCATCTGGAATATCTAAATCTGTACGTGCTGCACTTCCACTAGTTACCTGTTCCGTTGCTTTTTTTACAACTTCGAAAGCACCAACCTGATCTGTCGTGAATCTTGGTGTACCTCCCCGACGATCGACGTAATCTCTACCTTCATTATCGACAGGATACTCATCGTATTCAAAGTCATCCGTATATGGTAAGGATAGGATTGTGTCTTCAGATACATCAACAGGTTGTGATTGATATTCAAAATCGTTCACTTCAGATTCTTTATCTAGGGTTGATATGGTTACAACCGAATATGGTTTCACTTCCACTTCATATACACCATCAACTGGTGTAATTTCGTTAACCTTCTTAAACCAATTCGCATCATAAGCTTGTCCCGCATCTGCCCCTCGCGTCTCCCAAGCATAGACGGTCGCATTCTCTTTACCATTTAAATTTTCAGCATTCATTGTATAACTACGTGTATCATTTGTATTATTTGTAAACACGGTTGTATAGTCATCCGTTTCAGGATCTTTTAACGTCATATAGTTATGTGTACTCGTGTCAACCTGAACACCACCATCTCCCTCAGAACCATCACTATATGTCGCTCCTTTTACATACATCCAACGCTCGTTTTCAGGTGTAGTGTGGTCATCATATCCAACAAAGTTCATCACGTGACGAACACCTTGTACACCAGCATCTTTTTCATAAAAACCAGACCATGGATCAAACGCACTAATGAGGTGTTTAGGATTATATTGAGAACCTTGATAAAAAGCTGCTACAGATGGTTGGAAATCAAATGAAACTGCATGCAGCGGATTTTCGGTTTCTCCCGTCCAAGAATAAACGGAAATTATTCTAGAAATTATATCGACAACCCCATATGGACCGCCAACTCCATCATAACTTGGTTGCATATTCTCACGGTACCTGGCATTGATCATTGGAGATACACCCTCTGATACCCAAACCTCTTTTGTTTTTTTACCTTCAGACTTCAACTTATTTTGTAATTGTGTAAGCTCACTTGACCCATTTAAATCATAGTGCCCACTGATCACATCAATTTCATCAATTAAATCAGGGTTATCTAGTAGCACACGGCTAATAGATGAGGTGTCGCGGTAGCCATCTGCCGCTACTAGTTTAATATGTTCATAGTCTGACTCATAATTGGTCTCTTGTTTAATTTTTGAAGTGAAATATTTTAGCCAATCCACTTCTACTCTGTTATTACCATTCTGTGCTCTTTCATTTTGAGAAATACCAACATAATCTAGTTTAAAACCATACTCGTCATAAACGGCATCAATCGTTTGCTTATACCATTGGTAACGGTTTTCATAATCCCCAGATGCCACACCATTCCACGAAAAGCGTGGTTCACCCCAACGCAAAATTTCGGTTGTGATTTCCGGATTGATTGATTTTGCATCTGCCGCAAATTGGAATCCAGCTCCTCTGAGCACATTTGCTGGCTCATCTTGATAACGCATCGTTGCCGGTTCCGTTCCTGAAGAGGAATTAATGTCACCGCCTAGCTCTACTTTCACGTGTGCGAGCCCCGCCCCTGTTTCTGTATTAAATAATTGATTCATAATTTCCCAATACTGATCCGGATGCTCTTCTTTATAATCTAGCAGTAAACGAGAGGTATTATTCCCTGAGACCGTCCCGAAACCTTTGAACCGGTTAAATTCATCTACATCGTTTCCATCAATCGTAATTGTTTTGGTAATCACCTCTGCTTTAGACTCATTTATATCCATAAGTGCAAGTGAGGCAAACAGTATGGAGAAAACAGCAAGATAGCCAATAATGGCCTTAGCTTTTCTTCTTTTTATTATCATGTTTATAACCTATCCTTTCTTTATTTAGTTCTCGTTCTTTTGAACAATTTTAGAGTTGAATTTGCACTTTTGCAGATGAATTCATAGAGGTTTATGTATGTCCTGGTGGAGTTCTAGGGAGATGAATACCTTGAATAACTTAATTAATCTTTATAAAAAACCTCCTTTGCATATTTAAGGATGTCTCAAACCTTCAAATCAACCAACATCCATCACTCTAAAGATTAGCAAGCGCTTTCATTATCTCATATAGCATACAATTTTTGTGATAAAATATTTACTTTATTTAGCTTTTTTTTACATCTTTAACTTGGGGGGATAAAACGAATTCATTCCTTTTATATTCTGCAGCTTATATTATCAGTAACTTGTCAAGTAAGTTTTAAAAAACCCTTGATTAATATACTAATCAAGGGTTTTCGTTTTCGCTCTATCTCTGGAATCCAGATTATCTTACTTCACCTTGTTATAGCTTCATCCTGATCTTTCAATGATGTCACATTAGCCTCAGTATCAACCACGTTCTTTTCAACTATTGACACATATTCATCTATAAGCTGAACGAGATTGGCTTCGCGTTTTTCCCACTTGTCTGTAAATTCCAGGCGATTGTCTTCTAATTTCGAAGAGGGGGGAGTTTTTAGTCGAAGTGTTCTAGTTGTATTTTGGATTTGATTTAATTTCCTCATAATTTCTGCATGATTTAACTTAATTCTTACCATTAGAAGAGCCCCCTTCTAATATTACTGATTTTATCTTCTACCCTATCATAAGCTTCTTCCCCGTAACTTAGTAGATTACTTGCTTGATTGGCCATACCGTTCAGAAAATCGAGTGAACTTTTTTCCACCTCTAACGAGACAAGTCTAGTTTGTATTAAGGTCTGATAGTATTCGTATTTAAAATGACCCGTCCTCCACATAATGTCGTACGCATCTTCTCGTTCGTTTTCATATTGATCTGCAAATTCACCACGCCAGTTTGTTCCTAAGTTTGGTTTTTTAATCATCTTAATTTCGTGCAACATTGACTCTTGTTCTCTTTGAATTTTTGCGTTTGCATCCCGTAATCTTGATATTTTTTCTTCTACACTATTTGCTCGTTGATTTATATCATTTTGTAAGCCCATAATAGTTGACCAAAAGCTCATACTTTCACCCCTTTAAGGTTTTTCGACTATATATCCTGTCGAGCATTTCACTACTAAGCCGAAAATAAACAATCTATCAGCGTAGAAATAATGCCACTTTGCATTTGCATTACAAAATGGCACCATTCAGGTAGAATATTAATCCATTCAAGCTTCTACTTTTGCTTCGGTAACCATATGTGGAACCTTTATTTTCTTTTCTTTAGCGTTTTCTACATAATAACCAAACCCAACTTCTAGATCCGGTTCTTTTCTATCAAATGGTAGGTTGAATAGGGTTTGCTCTGATTTCTTCATCAATACAATAGCTTGTCGTATTTGCTTAATTTCTAGTATTAAAGGGTCGTAACCTTTTGACAGTTCATTATTACTTCCCGAAACAATTAGATTAAAGCCCAGATGTCCATAATCTTTCATGAATTTAAGGAGTCGATCTTGTATCCCCTTTTCGACCGTCTGGACAAACCTAGCATAACCGTCTATCACAAATAGAATTGGTGTATAAGTGGAGGGTGCTCCACCATGTTCGATATCGAGTTGATATTCTTCTACCCGCTGATATAGAATTTCTTCTGTTTTGTCAAGCCATGACAAAATCTGTTCATTTTTACTAACAAACTGTACTGCTTCTTCTCCCATTAAACCCGACAATCCTCGATCAATAGAATCAAAAACAGCAATAGGATGGTCCACATGTTTTATAGCCTGGCGAATGAGTACTTTTAAAACATTCGATTTTCCCATTTGTGCTTGACCTAAGACCAGGCAATGCATCATTTTATTGAGATCAACATATAGGGGCTTTACGTGTTCTTCGTCTAATCCAACTGGAAGTAACCCAGTTGTTTCCGTATCCTTTATATAATCATCAAAACTATCCAAAGTTAATGTCAAAGGTAACATCGGAATTGGTTCAGGTTTAGAAGCATCTTTATACGTTTCTATTAACTGCTTAACATTTTCTTTTAATTCGTCTAACTGTTCAAAGTCATCTACACCATTAGTAGGCAGTAATACTTGTGAGAAATATGCTTCATCCGTTTTGATTATTGCTCTACCAGGAATTGCTTCTGGAGCAAAAGGAGTACGACCTATAATACCGCTTGCTTCAGCATGATCCATTAAATAATGTACGACCTTCATTTTTAAATTGTTCATGATTGACTGCCGCACTGCATTTACTCTTGTTGCAGTGATAATCATATAAACTCCTAAAGACTGACCGTCACGAGCAAGTTGGTTGATTTGAGTCTCTAATTCAAACATTTCCTCTTTGACAACATCAAAGTTATCAATGGCAACAAATATTAACGGTAATGCTTTTCCAGCTATCTTATTATACATTTTAATAGAGCTTACTTCTTCAAACTGGAATAGCTCTTTTCTATCTGATAATTCTTTACGAATAAAGCTCAGAAATTTATCAATTTTTCTTTCCTGATCTATTAAGAAATAATCCGCTGTGTGAGGTAATTGTTTAAGTGGTAGTAAACCACCATTCCCAAAATCAAGTAAGTAAAAATGGATTGCTTCTGGCTCGAAGCGGTTGGCAAGCCCAGATAATAAAGTTATGACAGTTTGTGTCTTCCCATATCCAGATGAACCAAAAATACCGACATTGCCATCTTCTAACACTTTATAGCTATATACGGTTTGACTTTGCTTTTCAGGTTCGTCAATGACCGAAAAAGAAATAGTATTTTCTTCTTCTTCCACAAAATCATTTTGGTACATACGGTCGGATAAAGGTGGTAACCAAGGACTTGATAGCTTTCTTAATTGCATCTCACTTTGGACTTTTTCTATTTTATCCACAATAATTTCCATCTCACTTACAGCATCTTTTGTTTGGTTATTCTCAGCAGCTACTTCTGACAAGGGAATTAAACCAAGATCTGTTACTATCGCAACTTCTTCTTCATCAAAGGATGATTCTTTTTGATAAGAAGCACCACTCCACGCAGATTGAAAAAGTTCATATACTTCATTATTTCCAACTTGCAAATACCCTCGACCTGTAACAGTTATTGCAGCAGCATCTCCATTTTTTAATATCTCTCTGCTGTCTTCATTATTTTGCACCTTTAAAGCAACGCGGAAACGCGCATTACTCCATATTTGTTCATCTATAACTCCACCAGGTTTTTGTGTAGCTAAGATAAGATGAACTCCCAAGCTTCGACCAATCCTCGCTGCACTTACTAATTCTTTGATAAACTCTGGCTCTTCTGATTTCAATTCAGCAAATTCATCGGAAATAAGAAATAAGTGAGGAAGCGGATCGTCCGTTTTCCTCTGTTTATATAACTTTGTATAATCATTAATATGATTGACTTCGTACTTATCAAAAAGGCGTTGACGTCTTTTCAATTCACTTTTAATAGATGCTAAGGCTCTAGCGCTGAAGTTTTTACTTCCTTCAATATTCGTTATTGTCCCTAGGAGGTGATGAATATTTTTAAAGGGTTGTGCCATTCCTCCACCTTTATAATCAATCAGTAGAAAGGCAACTTCATGTGGATGGAAATGAACTGCAAGGGACAGGATGTAGGATTGCAAGAACTCACTTTTCCCCGATCCTGTTGTTCCCGCGAGCAAGCCATGTGGACCATGCGCTTTTTCGTGCAAATTCAAATAAACCAAATCCGATTTTCCTTTTAAACCAATTGGAACAGCTAGAGACTTTGCTGATTCGTGAGTTAACCAATTGTTTCCTATAGCCAAATCATCAACTTCTTTTACATCTAACATTTCTAAAAAGGAAACGCTAGATGGAATAGAATTGGTCATCCCAACCTGATGGTCTAGCGTAAGTAACATCCGCGCATAATTTTCGTTCTTCTCTTGATGGTGTTGATCTAATTCAAAAGGAATTCGCACTGCTTTTTTTTGCTTAATTAAAATATCACCTTGGTAGTCATCTATGTAACGAATCAACGTATGAATATTATCAGAAAAACTCTCTTTCGCTTCTGCTGCAAAAACCACGGAGATACCTAGATGCTGATGTTCTCGTTCTAAGTATTCTAAAATCACATGTTCAGAAATTAACTGCTGATTAGTAATAAAAAAGACAAAGTGTGGTGAGAAGCGTAAATTCTCTTTATCTTCTTCCAAGTCTCGTTCTCTAAGAACTTCATAAATAGACGAAAGCAACTGATCTCTCGTACTTTCATTATATATAAATGCTTTGGCAAACGTTTGTGGCAGTTCAAAATGAGGAAGCCATTTCAACCATTCCCAATCGTTGTACTCATCTTCATTAAAAATAAAAACGAAACGCACATCGTGATAACTGTGATAAAAAGCAAGTTGACCAATTAATTGATGTAATTCGTTTTTGTAAATAGCTTCTTTTCCAATAAGCCCAATGGCACCCTCCGCAAGGTTTGCAGTTATTGGAAGGTTTTTAATTTCTTGATATGTACGTTCTAACTTCTGAGAATCCTCTAATAACTCATCCATTTCTCTGTTGGACATATCGGAAGCATTCACGGAAATGTTATAACTAGCTGGAACTGTACCTACACCAAGTCTAAACTGAAGAAAATCAGAACTCTCCGGTGTCCGTTCCCATATTCTATCGGATATTTGTTCAGTTAGATATTTCATTCGTTCAAAGGGAGGAAAACGAAAATTCAAAACTTCTTTTTGTCTATCAGAAAGTTTCTGGAGTTCTTCTCGTTTATTTTCTAAATAAAGTGTATAAACCCGTTTTCTCCTCTCCTCAGAACGTTTACGATTTCCTTTTTCCCTAAAATATTGAACAGTCGATGTGATAATTGTTGTTGTAAACATAACCGCTGAAATAATAATATATATCCCTCTAGGTATAACGATGGCAACAATTGCCATGACAATAATCATCATTAAAGGAGGTAATATAATTAACCATAGGCTTCTTCTGTTGTCTTCAGTCTCTTGACTTGGAAAAGATAATTGCACTTTATCTTCGGGCAACTCATGTAACATACGAGGAGTTCTACGGTAAATTGGATATTTTTTTTGCATTTCCGACTGAGGCAACTTCGTTTCGATTAGCTTAGAGTCAATATTCCGATTACTTTCCACTTGGATAACATCAATTTCTGTAAATGTAATCGTCATTAGTGGCCAAAATAAAATATCACCAACACTAATTTTAGTTTTCCCAACGATTCGATGCCCATTTTTATAAATAAATACATTATTTTTTGTTTCTAATTCCCATGTATCATTTGTTTTATAAATGATAAAAGAACCATTTTCTCCGACAAGAAATGGGTCTTTTTGCAAATCGCTATTCTCTGTATCAATAGAAAAATTCACTTCTTCTTTATGTCCTATGTAATAGGAGGAACTGTAAGTTGGAGATTGAGAAACAAAAATAGTTATTTCTAAATCGCCTGCAGTGATTGTATAGGCTTCATCTAACTCAATGATTATTCCTCTCATACTATCCTGTATGAGGTGGTAGACACCGTCCACATACTCGATTTGAAACGGATCATGAGATGCTGGGAATTTTGATATAGTTAATGTATGTTCCAGCTCAGAACCGATTGTTATTTTTCTATCTGAATGAAGGAACACCTGCTGATACGTGTCTTGATAAAACAACCACAAAGCGTCCATCTTGTCACCACCTCTAACGTTATTGCACAACTACGAATCATTGTTTTATGGTTTACATAAATAGTTATAAGTTTTAAAATTACATTTATGCTTCAGTTGCTTCCTTGGATTCTTTCTCAATTTCTTCTAATTCTCTCTCAATCTTATCTAACTCTTGTTCTCTCTCTTCACCAGTCAATTCCTGGTTGGCTTTCAACTGGTCCTGGTATTTTAGCAGACTAAATACAATTAATGCCTCATCTTCTAAGAATTTTGCTATTTCTATAGCTTCACTCGCTTTATTTCGTCCAATGTTTATCCAATAATCATAGTGTAACGGGTCAGCTTGTAGCGTAACTGTAGTCCCTACCTTTTCTTTTAGTTCATTGGTTAAGGATTCATTATATGCATAAGATAATGCTAATTCATATTTAACTACTTTTGGTATTTTTTCAATATCATAGGATTGAAGTCTTTTAATAACTTCATCATATTCATTAGAAATAAAATATTCCTGTGAAGCAATCGCATCTGCTTGCTTCGGTTGAAGAAAAAATAAGGAGTAAATATTATAAATAAGTGCAGTTGTAAAACATAATGAAATAGCAAAGAATATGTAACGGTTTGCTTTCCGTTTCTTTTTGGTTACTTTTACTACTTGTGTTAATTTTTCAGTTTCAATATTAATTTCATCAATGATAATATTAATTAAATCAATCAAATCTTCCGCAGACAGTATAGACAATGCAATTGGACTTAACTTTAAAGTTTCATGATAATTTAAATACTGATCAAATGTATATTGATTATCAACAATGGTTGCAACGGTTGCCTTCGTCTCCGCGATTAATTGCTCTGGGTCCTTTTCGTAGGGAGGAAGACTTTCTTTTACTCCATAATGTAAAAAGTAAGGAGTTAGACCTTGATCAAAAATGAGGTTCTCAGGACAAACAATTGCATGAGCACGAGACAAAGAATGGTTTTTAACTTTTTCTATTAACTGGTATGCTGTAACCAATCTGTCTTTCACATCAAAATCAAGTAATTGATAAAAATCAACATAAGAATCAGGTAAGTAATTATGAATATATAATTTATCATCCATCATTTCGATTTGCTTTGTGTACTGATTATTTAAATCCTTTAAAAAGGCTATCTCTGATGGCTCATCCAATTTTATTTTTTCCCTTTGAAACACAAAGGTAACTACATTGTCATTCTTCTTTATACTCATTTCTAACTTTCTCTCTAAATAGGAAATTGCATTTTCCGACATACTATTTAACTCCTTCATAGTATTTCAATTCGATCTCCTGTTGTAATACCTACATCAATTAAACGTTGCGTCGATGAAACTATCTTTTGCTTATTGACCACTCTGACCCAACACCCTTCTCTAGGTAGGTAACCAAGCTGCTTTGTCTGCCAAACGATATCAATCATTTTTTTAATAGAGTGATAGTTTGATAGTCTCAAATCAAATTTTTCTTGATTATACCGTTGAAGGTCAATGGTGATATTAATATACAATTGCACTCACCTCAGATTAGGAAGGAGTGCTTTTTATAAGCACTCCTTTTACAATGATTGTCTCGCAAGGGGGTAAATTAAGAACCTCGAATTTGACCTGCGATTTGTGCATCAGCATCTTGAAGAGCAGCAGATGTCTTTTTCAATTGATTAGATACATCCAAAAGTAGTATCTTCATTTGATCAATAGAAGGGCGTAGTTCTTGATATTGATCACTAAACGCTTCACTTGATTGGCCATCCCACATATCGTTCAAATTACCAATCATTTGATCAAGACGTCCAATCTGATCTTCCACTTGACCACTTTCCATTGCGTAACGATCTCCCATAGCTTCTAGCTCGGCTGGTGTCACACGAATATTTCCTGCCATAAATTACTCTCCCCTGTCTAATTAGTTTTTTGGGTTGTTATGCTTATAACTTACCTGCTTAGAATAAAAGAAGACAAAGTCTGTCAGCCTACATTTTAATCCTAAACGTTACATCCCATAATATACCAATACCATACTTTAAACATACGTTAAAGAAATAATTACAATAATTGTTAAAATCAGTAAAATTGTACTATCCCATTTTTATTTTTATAGGCTCATTCACTTAGAAAATAGTGACACTACAAATAATTAGTACTAGAAGCAGAAGTTTGGTTTTTCGATTCAAAGTTGTTAATATTTTTGTGAAAATCGGTCTACCATTTACGATATTTACTGTGGACGGGTTAGTGACAAATCATAGTTTTCTACTGGATATATAAATAAATACTTCACACCTTACCTACTTGCAATATTTTAGTAGAAGCCAGAGCCACCCTTTTCTTAAAGTCAAAATTATTCATCCTATTATATTATTGCTTAATACTTTTTTCGATTTTTGCTCCCTTTTGCTTATAAAATTTAGTAAAATTAAAGTCAAGATTGTAAATAGAAAGGAATTAATATAAATGTCATATAAAATGATTGTATTAGATTTAGATGATACGTTGCTTCGTGATGATCACACGATATCAAGTCGCACAAAGCAAGCTTTGATGAAGGCACAAGAGAATGGTATAAAAGTGGTATTAGCATCAGGCCGTCCTACATTTGGTATGAAGGCCATTGCAGAGGAACTCTCTTTGGCGGAATATGGTAGCTGTATTCTTTCCTTTAATGGCGGAAAAATAATCAATTGCCACTCCAATGAAGACTTGTTCAGTAGTACTTTGTCTGTTCAGGATGTTCAAAGACTGTATGAACTGAGCCGTCGTGAAGACATTTTTATTCACACCTATGTAGGAGACGAAATTATTACACAAGACGATAATCCCTATACAAAAATTGAGTCAGAAATTACAGGTCTGCCAATAAAACTAGTAACAAATTTTGTAGAAAGCATTTCAGTACCAGTCGTTAAGGCCTTAATGGTAGGTGATCCAGACAAGCTCAAGGTAATTGAAACAAAGCTTCAAGCAGAATTAGCAAATGAATATAGCGTGATGCGTTCCAAACCTTATTTTCTTGAATTTACAGAAAAAGGGGTAACAAAAGGGACAAGTCTAAACCACTTAATCAAAGAGTTGGGAATCAAACGAGAAGAGGTTATTGCTATAGGGGACAGTTATAACGACCAAGCGATGATCGAATTTGCTGGTCTCGGTGTTGCAATGGGAAATGCACCAGATGATATTAAAAAGATAGCCGATTATGTTACAGATACCAATATGAATGATGGTGTTGCGAAAGTTGTTGAAAAATTCGTTTTAAATGAAATAGCAATTAATAAATAGCAGTTGTTTAAGGCGTGATCAGGCTAGTCTGAAAGTTGGTTTGTAACTTTCGGGCTAGTTTACTAGACTTTAATACCCGAAAACAATAAAACGCTCTCACAACCTCGTATTTTCGATATTTTTCAACTGCACAAAGTTAGCCCAACAAAGCTGATAAAGGGTAGCTTTTTTCTTTCCATGACACTTTGAAGCAATAAGTATGATAAGCTACCACCGGAATCCTTGCTACAAAAAGAAAAAGAATCCTAAACAGAAACGTCGGAAGCGTTCTGATAAGGATTCTTAACTCAACAACGAAGGTTAGGGGCAGAAATCCCCTTCCTTCCTCACTACTTCACTAAATAATAGTGAAGATTGAACTGATCGATTTAATTATAGCATGTTCCAATGGTTAACTTCCAAATTCCACAAGATTCAAGGTACGACACTTTCTATATTTCCATTTCACCCTTTCCCATTAATGATTTTATCCAATTCTCATAATTGCTAATTTGCGAGTACATCGTCACTTCTGGTAGAAAAAAAGTAGATAAATTTGGCATATGAGCCAAATTTATTTACTTTTTATATTCTACTATTATTTTAGGTTCATATTTACTTAGTATTTCAAATGTTGTTTCTGAAGTTAAAATAACTTGATGTTCAATATTATAAATATCGGTTCCTGGTCCAGGTAGATTGTTATACCAGTTTATAAAATCAGAGTTAGTAGATTTATATAAATACCACTTTTTATTACTTTCCTCTAGATACTTTTCCCTTGCTAAAGATAATTCTTTGAGTAAATAACTACCCTTCATTTCATCTACAAAACGAAAGGCTTCGACGTAATTACCACATTCTAAGTGGTCATATATAAAACTGAAAATGTGTCTATCACTCTCGACTTTAATTACTAAACCATTTTGCGATTCGGTTAACTCTAATTTTTCTAAGTATTTACCATGATTGTATTTTGATGGATTCCAAATTTTCCAATTTGAATTTCCCATAGTATTTCACCTCTTAACAATAACGGATTTTTTCCTTACCAAATTGAAGTGTGGGTTCACTTCCGCTGTGACTTCTATAATAGCTAACATACCTTGCGTTGTTTTTTTTGACAAATGTTACTGATCCATCAGGTTTCACGTATTTTGTATAGGAAGTTCCAGGAGCTATAGTATTATGAAAATCTGAATTGTTGCGAGTATTACCGCCAGATCTAGTATAAATTTTAGTTCCAGCCTTAGTTGTATGACTATACGATCTCCCACCTCTAACAGTACTCCAACCAACAGGAGCTCCACCACCACACTGGATAGTTACTGATCTATCTATATTACTATCCTTATTAATAGTATTATTTTCAGTGGAGTCACTTGTTTGTTCTACACTACAAGGGTTATAACAAGATGCACTTACATCTTTTTCTCCTCTAAAAAAGTGGAGTAATTATTACTAATAAACTTAACACTAACATTGAAACAACTTTCCTCACAATTAACTTCCTCCTTAAAAATGTGATTTTTTACATAATATTATATTTTAAGGTTAAAGAATATTCAAAAAAATCCATAAAAATGAAGATGTTAATTACAGCATGTTCCAAGTTCTAATACTTTTATAGTGTGAAAAGCATCGTGTTAACCATATAAAAAATCAACAGGTTCATATACCAATGCTCAGATAGTTCATATGCTGTGAATGACCTTGTAATTGTGCTTGTTGATCAATACTATTATGCAAAAAGAAATAACCATCTCTAATAATAATGGAGATGGTTATTTCCCTTTTACTTCAAATAAATACTAAGTCTGATGATTATAAGAGAGATTCTTACAGTCTTTGTAGAATCAACTTAATCAACCAACTCTTCCTTCTGCAAATCTGCCACCAATACATATCGCTCTGGTGCATCACCAATAAAGTTAAATGGATAACACGTGGTTACAGTTAGCGTTGCCCGTGGTTTAGGAACGATAACCGTGCGATCATCTGCATCAACAATCCTTACTTTTCGCACTTTGTACGTAAACTCACCTGCTGATGTTGTAACAATTAATAGATCATTCTTGCCGACTTCTCCTAGCTCTCTGAAGACGGTATCTCTATGTCCAGATAGTACTGCGTTGTCTGCTTCACCAGGTAGAACACTATCAGCAAAGTGTCCAACACCTTTAGCGAGTTCATCCTCATCTGATCCATGAAAAATAGGTAGCTCTGCATCAATTTTCGGAATACGTAACACACCCATTTCCTCGCCTTTTTCTGGACGCGTAGGGTATAAGGTTTTGTCGTTATCATTTTCTCTCGCACTACTAACTTCTGAATCTACTGCAACTTCAGCAATCGGTTCGTTTGCATACTCTGTTTTAAAGAGCAAGTAGCCTTTTAAAAACTTGTAGGTATTTGTTGAAGTGAACCACAAACCAGTTCCAATAACGGTAAAGCAGAGGAAGAGAAGAATGAAGTACTTCACACTTCTCTTTTTCTTCTTTCTTTTCCTCATGCCGATTTTTCTTTCCACTTTCTTAATCCAAAGATTCCAAATAGAGTAATGAATAATCCGATTAAAGCATTATCTAAATAACTAGAAGCGGTATTCGGCATTTTTGCACCATTCACCGTTTTAACCGTTTGTTGTTGTGGCTGTTCTTTAACAATCGTTTCTACCGTTTTTATATCTTCTGTCACTCCGTCTAATATTTCGGAGCCAAACATTTCTGCCGTAATAATCACATCAGCTAAAAAGCCACCTTCTAAGTTATACAATTCTATTAATAAATCAAAGCCATCCGGATCCGTCATCTGCATTAGAGTAGATAAAGAGATAGGGTTTTTCTCATCACCAGACACTAGATAATACTTCGCATCTAATTCCATTAACTCTAGCAAATCTTGAAAAATATCTAGTAATTCAGCTATTTGTTCTGCAGTTAATTCTTCTGCACTCTCAAAATCACCAAATGCTGATAATCTCTCATCTAATTCCAATAGTTTTTCTTCAAAAGCAACATCAAGGAAATCAATATTCATAAAATGATCAAAAAGACTTTCTAGTTCTTCATCCGTTAAACCAAACTCTGAAAATAGCGACTGAAGCTCAGCTTCAAGCTCACTTAAATCAACATCTTGGTATAAATAAATAGCCATGTCGAGGTCTTCGATATATTCATAGTTCTCTAATGAATCATCATTTTCCAACAATAGACTTTCTAATTCTTCTAAAGTAAGCTCATATTCATCCAACAACGCTTGAAGGTTCTCGTCCGTAATTGGGGTTTCAATAAAAATAACTGCATCTAAATCTTCAATAAATTTAAACACATCACCAATAGCTTGGCCTTGCTCTAGTTCACCATTTTTCACTAACAGATCCGTCAATTCTTCTAGTGTTAACTCGTATTGCTCTAGTAAATCATTTAAATTCTCTTCCGTAATCGCTGTTCCTAAAAAATCCGTTAACTCTTCTAGCGTACTAAAATCATCTAATGTAAGTTCGTAAAACTCTAAGTAGTCAATAAGTTCTTCTTTTGTCCAATTAATTTCATCTAAATACGTTGTAAGCTCTTGTTCATTTGGGGCCGCAAAGATTTGAAGCGGGTTAATACCTACCATCAATGTAACTAACATAAAAACTACGACCAATCTTTTCAACTGTTCCATTCCTCCTAAAAATATATACCTACAATTTTTATTATAATCATAAATTATTTTTTAGCTAGCTTTATTTTTTACAAATTTATACTGTAAAACATTAGGTCATTTTAATAGGAATTACAATCCATCATTAGCCCCCTTCATCCCATATAGCAAAGAAAGTGGAAGGAGTATTTGAACTCTTAGATGAATAGGAAAAAGTATAGTTTATTAACTACTATTATTCTACCCTCGTATGTAGAAAAGAGGCATAGAATAACAATAAAAAAACACAAGAATTGATGGATTCAATTAACATGAATTCACTAATTCTTATGTTTTTCATTAAATTTCACCATATTCTTGAATAGGAGTAGCTGGAAGGTTCTTCATAATCATAATAAACAGTGATATTTTGTTTCCTCATATCATTCACATGATCTGTATAGTCTCTAGACATTTTATCTATGTCATCTTCTAAATGATCAATTTTTATATTACTTTGCTGCTGATGATCTATGATTTCCTTCTTTATACTATCCACGATATCTCCATCAGAGTGTTCTAACTCATTTTTGATATATGATACGATATCTGTGTTTAATCTTCTTAATTTATCTGTCTGATTATAAAAAGTGTATCTATTATTATCTAGATTCACAGATTTCGCAAAATTATAAACCATACGCATTCTGCTCATTCTAACCATCAACCCCCATATGCATAATCAAACATTTTTGCTATTCTTTCCTCTTCTTTAAAGTAATCTTCAATAGAATCTCTTATCCGCTTTACTAAATCTTTCTCTTTCTCAAGTTCGTATTCCATATTGTTAATCAGCTGTTGAAATGAAAGTGAAAAACTGGTAGGCAGTGAAGGAAGATCTTCCTGAACGTTGATACTTCGCATTTTTTTACTCCCTGGATTCCCTGTACGATAGAGCAAGTAATCATATTGCTTCGGATTACCCTCCATATCGTTAATCTTCCGCATGATATTTCGTTGTCTGTCTGAATAATCATCTTCAAATTTTGATTCGTATAATTTTTTCATTTTATCTATGGCGTGATGTTTGTCTTCAATAACCGTCATGCCTTTCTGATAAATACGAATAGCTGAAGAAATATTCACTCTTATCTTTTCTGCTCCATCACCTTTGGACATATACATATCATTATGAGAATAGGAAATAGCTTTATTCTTGGACAATGCATTTATTACTGCTTCTAATCCATGGGCATGGGCACTCACTTCAAAGTTCTTTAGGAAACTCGTATCAAACTCTTTTATCTCTGATACGGCATCCATAATCGTATCAACGTCTTTTTGAATAGAACGAAGTGTTTCGAACACTTCAATTAGTTCTCCTAGGTAGTATGTAGGGTTCACAGCTGTTAATAAATCATTTAGGGTTAAAGTACTCAATTTATCCAACTTCGTAGAAATCGATTCTAATGCTGTTTCTATGTTATGAACGGCCGATAACAGGTCATCTTTATCTTCTTGGGTTATGTATCCAACATCTACAAAAGCTTGAGCAATCGGTCCTAAATTATGATAGAGCACCTCAACATTACTAAGTAATTCTGGCACCTTTTCCTTCATATCCAAAAGCATGTAGACGCCTTTATAAATGGAATTAAACGAATGCTTCGAAAGATTCGCACTTCCAATAAAATTGTCTTTTTGCAGCTTAAAGTTAATCCCTGCCAACTCTACTGGAAAACCCGCTACTTCTTTAAGCTTACCCCAAAATGAATCCGCTTGGTTAACTTCATCAATGGATTCACCCACATCTTTATACGCATTCGCTATATTCAAATGCAACCCTTTTAATTCATCTATTGCTGACAATGTATCATCCACTACTTCTGGATTAAAGCCGGTTAAACTTCGCATAAATCCATCGAATCCGTCTTCATTATAATCATCCGAAAACCCTGCCAAAAACATTTGAACTGTCTGCAAATCTTTATCGGGTATCTTTCCTATTAAATTACGAATGGTCGTAACATCAGGGTTTGTATCAATGAACTCCTCGCGTTCACCAATACCCATAAAGCCTCGGACAACACTTGCAGCATAGAGCATATCTTCTTCAGAAGTGTCGATGTGGATAGATGATTCATCAATTTTATTCTTGTAGTATTCTTCGGTGAAGGATTTGAGCTGGTCTGGAGGTAAGTTGTACATGTCAGTTCGGTTGATAATATCAAATTTTAATTTTAAACTATCATAAAAATCGGAATCAATATTCGCAAGTTGATAAATAGTTGGTGGTGCAGCATTAATAGTATAAACCTCATCAAACCTATTTTCATCAGACTGAGGCATTAATTGTAGAAGTACAATATTATTACCACCTAAGGAATGTCCAAACCCTATTTTTTTTAAATCCGGAAGACTCACTTTATTACTTGCCATTATTTTTTTATTGACTGTTTTATAAAACTTTTCTGCATCATTAAATTGACCATCCCCTGCACCTACATAAATTCCCATTAAGTTATTGCCCCAGTCGAGGGGCCGCCAGTTATCCTTTTCCTTGGATTCACTGCCTCTTGTGATTGTAATTGCCTGGTTAATTTGGTTGTCGACACTGTGAAAATGTATTACAGTTCCATCAAAACCCGAATCCACTTTATTTTCCTGATCCTTTTTCAGCTCCTGATCCGACCGATAAATGGTTAGTTCGGATGGCAATTCTTCTCCGGTTTCTTCAAAGTAAATACGCTTAACCTCATTTTTAAATTCTTTGGCACTTAAATTGTCATATTCTATTTTCATAATTCTTGCACGTAATAATTTTGTATTCAGTAATTCTTCATTATCCACCCTTTTCACCCCAATCATTCATTCTTTATAAATTCAACCGACTTCATAAGCATCAAAGCTTTCTCCTTTTCTTTCTTGGGATCTATTTTACATTCTTTTTCATTAAAACAATGAAAAGAATAAATATATTCTATACCAACATTCCCACCTTTTGGCACTATATAACTAAAGAAACGATACACTGTTCTTTTACGGTCATCTTCCTCGAATAATTGTTGCTCTTCTGCTAAGTAAATGCGAGTATTCTCATCATCAATTTTCTGATAGTCTCCACTATACCCAACTTTAGTAGATAAGCTTTCCAAGTTAATATCAATGTCTTTTTCCCCATATGGAGAGTACATAACATCATAAGTATAATTGTAATTTTCTTCCCTACTATAATCTACAAAAGATAGACTTTCGAATTGATCTTTATTTCTTTCATAAAATCCCCCACTATCCATTTCAGCATTTTCCGGAAACA
>NZ_JASTZU010000030.1 GCF_030282825.1 Aquibacillus rhizosphaerae | reverse complement strand
TTTGTCTACAGTCGTATTGCCTTGACTACAATACCATTCATCCGAATCTTTATTATAGGTATATTCGCTTTCATCTATTCTGTATACGGAGTGACTTACTGGTATATATGCCTTCGCCATTGTTTCTTCTATAACATTCAGAATTGCCTTTCTGAAATAGGCCTTGTCACCGTAGACTTCTTCCACCTTCACACCAGATCGCTTTGTTTCTTCCAACATTTCTTTGGCATAACTTCCATCCATATAAGCACCATTCGCGGTTCGAACAGATGTAATAATTCGTTCATCTGTTGTCATGACAAACTCCGTTTTATAACCATAAAAACCTTGGGTTTTACTTTTACGACCAACTCGTGCATCTTCATCAATGAGAGAACGCACTCCTTTTTGATGCATAAATTTAGGGTCAGCAAGAATATCTTTTGCCTTTTGAATGATTTCTGACGTTTTTGATTCTTTCTCAGAAGTCTTTTCTTCTGCTTGATCAATCACTGTTTCCAAATAAGCCTTCATCACAGCTTTCGCTTCGTTGTGGTCCTCAATTTCTTTATAGTTAGGTGCCGATGGCACATTTTCTAACGGTTTTCCTGTTTCTTCTTCGTAGGTCTGCATAATGTTTTTACCCAAATGTTTCATCAGACGCTCTGGGGTTTTCTTAATGGTGTTGGCTTCCATATGTGTGGCATCTATACTTACACTCTTTCCCTCAATGATGCCTTTATCTACACATTGCTTAACAATTTCCGTAATCATCTCATCAAGGGATCCTTCTACTAAACGCTGTGTTCTGAACTTCGAAAGCAGACTTTTATCAGGAAGATCGTCCTCAGGATTAATACCGATAAAGTACATATAAGCTAAATTCAAGCTGGCTTCTTCGATAACTTTCTCGTCAGATAAATTATAGAGATGTTGCAGAAAAAGAAGTTTGCACATCAATTCCGGCTCTTTCGCCGGTCGTCCAAATTGCTTACAATAACTGTTCTCTAGTAATTTATTGATAAAGCTAAAATCTACTACAGTTGAAATGGTTTTAAGTATATGATTTTCTGGTATTTTACTATATAATATAGAATGAAGACTTAATTGTTTTGGCTCTAGTCGAAGCATAGAAAAAACCCCCTAATGGTTTGGTATTTGGTCATACTAATTATACCATTCAGGGGGTTTTTTCTCGTTGAATTATCGCGAAGTTTTGGTGGAATTTATTAAAGTTTAGTGAATTTGAATAATTGAGTTAAAGTCGTAGACTTTTTCACTGGTCCCGAACCGTCCCCTGCTTCCTTATTAGCCATTTACCAATTTCGTACGTAGTTTGTTTGATATAAACTCAATGATTAAAATGAGTACAACTAATCCTATTAGGATGGAGCCAACTTGTTCCCATTTATAGCCTTTCATCGCGAAAATGAGGGGTGCTCCAATACCACCTGCACCGACAAGTCCTAATATGGAAGCTTCACGCATATTCATATCAAACCGGTATATCATTACAGATAGGAAGATAGATAATAACTGTGGAATAATTCCGAATCGGATTTTCTCAAATGTTGTACAACCAATAGAAGTCATGGATTCTAACACTTTCACATCTAATTCCTCAATCGCATCCACATATAATTTAGCTAACATCCCAATAGACGTTATTCCGATCGTTAATACTCCTGCAAATGGACCTGGACCTGTAACACGAATAAACATCAATCCATAAACAAGTGCCGGAATGGTTCGAATAAAAATGAGTAATAAACGAGTAAGCCAAGCTGCTGGTTTTGGAACAATATTTGAGGCAGCTAAAAATGCCAATGGTACAGCTAAAACAGCACCAACCAAAGTTCCGAGTAAAGCAATGGCAAGGGTTTCCCATAATAAATACAACACACCATTTTGTGTGAGGTTAAATAAAAAATCTAAGTCTGGATGTAATAGACCGCCTGCAATGTTAGAGGCAATTTTCATCCCATTATTATTCATTTCAAGACTGATTTCCGTTACTGACCAAGCAATCAGAATAAAAAGAATAGTTGATACGGTAAGGAGATATCGATAATTACGTGGTGCGGCTAAAAGTTGCTTTTCTACTGTCGTCATACTAGGAACTACTCCTTTAAATTAACTTTTTCCTAAAGTGCTCACTAATTGTTTCTATTGTATATACGGTAATGACTAACATGATCACAATCATTCCTAAGCTTGAATAATCACGCCATCCAATTGTTTCATTAATCAAGTTACCAATGCCACCTGCACCTACATAGCCAAGAATGGCTGCGTACCTTACATTTCCTTCAAAGCAAAATAGAGAAGTGGATAGGTACCCGGGGAGTACTTGGGGCATAATCGCATAACGAAATGCCTGGATTCTCGTCATCCCAATCGATTCCATTGCTTCAAAAGAGTCCATATCAGCATTCTCAATTGCTTCATATAATAATTTTCCAACATAGGATATGGTGAACAGAAAAATAGCTATTGTTCCTGCTGTAGCCGGTAAATCAAAAACATACGTTGCGATTAAAGCAGTCACTAGTGTTGGCATGGTTCTTAAAAGACTAAGAACAGTCTTAAAAATAGAATCTATCACTCTAATTTTAATAATATTGGTAGAAGCAAGTACTGCTGCAGGTAAGGCAACAATTGCGCCAACCACTGAACCAAAAAAAGACATCTTTAAAGTCACGAGTAGTTCCGGTATGATATCGTCAAAATACTTCCAGTTTGGTTTAAGCATTTCTAGAATGATTGTAAAGAACTCATGAATTCGTTTAATAATAACTTCAAAGCTAAAACCTGTGACTTGAGCAGAATAATACACAGCAATCATGACGATAAGTAGAATCAGAGGAGCTTTTGATCGCTTTTCTAGAACAATTTTCCCGTTCGGCAAGGCTAT
This sequence comes from Aquibacillus rhizosphaerae, assembly GCF_030282825.1. Taxonomy (GTDB): domain Bacteria; phylum Bacillota; class Bacilli; order Bacillales; family Amphibacillaceae; genus Aquibacillus_C; species Aquibacillus_C rhizosphaerae. The sequence continues at coordinate 30,816 of NZ_JASTZU010000030.1, read as the reverse complement.
TTTTTTCGGAGGAAAGATTTTATTGTACATGTGCATGATTCTCCTCGAATGCCGTCTTATATTCTTTATTACCTCCATAAATATCATGAAGTATGTCATCGGTCACTTTAGATGTTGGTCCATCAAATACGACTTCCCCTGCACGGACACCAATGATTCGATCGGCATACTCTAAAGCAACTTCTACATGGTGAATGTTCATAATAACGGAAATGTTCATTTCCTTATTAATTCGTTTAAAATCATCCATTACTAGTTTAGAAGTCACTGGATCTAGTGACGCAATGGGCTCGTCCGCTAATATAATAGCGGGATTTTGTGCAAGTGTCCGGGCTAATGCTACACGCTGTTGTTGTCCTCCAGATAATTGATCGACACGAATATAAGCTTTTTCAAGAATTCCTACTTTATCTAATGCCTCTAAAGCTTTTACTTTTTGTTGTTTCGTGTAAAGCCCAATAATATTACGCCATAAGGCATTATCTGGGACAAACGAAACAAGGACATTCTTGATGACAGATATCCTGGTAACAAGGTTGAACGATTGAAATATCATCCCAATTCTTCTGCGCAAATCCCTAACTTGTTTTCCTCTCAAATTTGTAATATCTGTTCCATCAACAAGTAGTTGACCTTCCGTAATATCGTGCATACGATTAATACACCTAATCAGCGTTGATTTTCCAGCACCGGAAAGACCGATAACTGCAACGAATTCGCCCTGTTCAATTTTTAAATTGAGATTCTGTAAAGCTTGTGTTCCATTTGGATAAATCTTGTCAACATTCATGAACTCTATCATGGTATTGCTCCAATCTATAATTAAAATCTTTGATGATGAATTGAAAAAATAAGAACATCACCGATGCATGATGTCCTTATTTTTATTTTATTTGTAGTATAAAAACTTAGCTTATTGTATCTAAGTGCCTAAATAGTTAATTTTTAAGCCCTTTTAAAAATTCTTGTGCAGCTCTTTCGCCCTCGTAATCAGCTGATGTTGCTTCTTTATAGCCTTCATGGCTGTACACACTAATTACTTCTTTTCCTTCATCTGTTTGAGCAATGTTAATAAATGCTTGTTGAAGTGCAGCTTTTAAGTCATCTGTCATAACTTCAGAATTCTTACTTACAGAAACTGTGTCGTTGTAAATTGGTTGTGTAACACCGATAACGTTTGTTTCATCCCAAATCGATGCTGAACGTGCAAAGTCACTTGTCCATGCTTCTTCATTGTCACGTCGCGCATCCGCGTAAGCAACTACAATATCCACTGTTTGCGCTGCTAGTTTTGCAAAAGAGTCACCGTATCCAGTAGATTGAACAGTATTGTCTAAGTCAGTAACGCTTTTTTCAAAATTATCTTGTAACCATAGTGTTGGATAAATATAACCAGCAGATGAAGAAGTTGATTGCACAGCCCAGTTAGCACTATTTAGATCTTCCCAAGTTAACGCTTCGCCATTATTAATTTTTTCTGCAAGTTCTTGACCTTTTTCAGAAGGTCCAGCAATAAATAAACTGCGGTAGTATGTTGCTTGTTCATCTTCTAAACCTTCTGTAGGTTTATTGTCATTCCAATCCTTTGGAGAGTCAGAGTCATTTGATAATGCTGCACGCGTTGCAGTTAAGATAACTTCAGCACCATCATCATAAAGTACGTATGTACCACCAGGAATCAAACCGACATCCGAAGTACCTGCTGAAAGAGCTTCCCCAACAGCTTCATAAGTTGTTCCAACATTGATTTCAATGTTGCCTACATCATACCCAAGCGTACCTAGTTCATCTTTTAAAAGATCTTTAAGAGGTTCTGTCATCGTAACAATCTCTTCTGGGTCACGAGATGGTACAAAGTCCACCTTCAGTGTTTCGATTTGCTCATTTCCAGAATCAGCATTTTCTTCTTCAGTTTCCTCTCCAGTTGTGCTACTATCATCAGTACCTTCTGTTTCAGCATTTGCAGTATTCTCCGAACTTTCTTCTTCTGAACCACAACCTGCTATAAATCCGATAAGTAAAACTAATCCTAGAAGAACCATTAATTTCGTTTTCATTATCCATTTCCCCCCTGTACTAATTTTTTGATTCTAGTATATTTTGAAACTATTTGTTGAATCATCTATCATCTTACATAGTAAACATTAAGTATTTGTGTATTTACTATAAAGAATTTGTAAATTATGGGAAATAAAATATGTTAGATGGCTTAATCTATGAAAAAAAGCCATTGTTGAACGGCATTAAAGCGTATAAAAAATTTGGCGTCGAAATAGAATGCACTTAGTATATATAGAAAAGAAAATATCATTGTGTAACATAACAAGGGGTTAATGTAATGGGGAAAAAGAAGAAACGTGGTCACTATTGTAAGTATGTGGAAGAGATCGTGCTAATGGAAATTCTCAAGATATAATTTCCTAAACAGAGATGAAAATAGTTTTTATAAAGATCAAAAGGAATAAACTTCATTTTCGGATTTTGATACGAAAGTCGATAAAAAAAGAATATTTTGAAACTGAGCAAAAATATATAAACTCTATTTTTTATTTTATGGTGGAAAGAAATAGAACGGATACAATAATTTCTATAGTAGATAAGGGGACGATTTTTCTATCACAGAACCGTCCCCACATCTGCTATTTTCCTGTTTTTTTACCTTCTTCGGATAGCTGCTCAAAGGACTTTACTTTTCCGTGTGGGTCTTGTGATCTTTTTCTTGTTTCCCATTGTCGTTCTCGTTGACTTTTTGATTTAGACATCGTAAATTATGCTCCTTTTTTACTAGCAGTTCGCAAGTTTATTTTAATTAATTATTAATCAGTGCTTCTAAGTTCTCTTTTTTTCTTGGCCTTGTTTTTGTGTGCTCGATTTGCACTGGCACTACCAAATTCCTTAGAGAATTCTGAATCCGTCTTGCTAGAGTCAAATCCCTGTTTATTCTTTTGTTGAGCGTCATTTTGCTTATTTCTTTTAGCCATAAACAAACCTCCTTTTATTGCTTTAGTATGGAGCACGCTGAAAGTAAATATGTGTGGAAAATAATGAATGAAGATACCCAAGATTCAATCATATAATTGCCAAAATACAGCAGTTTTCATGTACCGCAGTTCTCATAAAATGGCAGTAGAGATTACCTGAAAAGAGGCAGGGGACGTGTATGAATCAAGGGAGGAATTGAGCTCCTAGGCATAAGGAAGGGTTGTATAACAGTGTAACCTGGTCAAGGAACGCAAGATCATATAAAAGGCTACATGTTTTTGAAGGAGCTTCCCAAACAAATCAACGTAATGAGCAATGAAGAGATTAGTAAAGGAGACCGCATTTAAATGCTTAAAAAGGAAGCAGAGAACCGTCCCCTGCTTCCAGCTATTTGATATATATATTAATCAACCGATATAAAAAGAAATAAAAAGTTTAATAAGTGAGGCTCATCATATGTTTAACATCCCAGAAAATATGCATCAATTAGATGGAGATTACTCCATACCTGTTGTCATTCTCTCCGTAGTCATTGCATGCTGTGCCTCTTATGCTTCAATATCAATGAATCAACGTATCCAACAAAATAGTTTTTTTAAGAAGAGTTTTTGGTTACTCCTTGCTTCTTTAGCAATGGGATTAGGGATATGGTCGATGCATTTTATTGGAATGAGTGCGTTTATGCTACCAATCCCAATGGAATATGATTTGTTACTAACAATCATCTCAGTATTTCCAGCTATTGCTGCTTCTTATTTAGCATTTTTTATTGCTAATCGAGGAAACCATACAAACTTTCCTTATGCGATTGCAGGACTTTTTATGGGAATTGGAATTTCGTCTATGCACTATATTGGAATGACTGCAATGAAAATGGAGGCATCATATTCTTATAAACCTTTGCTATTCTTTGCATCCATTATAATCGCCATTCTTGCTTCTAATGCTGCTTTATTTATATTCTCAGCTTTACAGAAGTATATGGGTAATCTATTAATAAAGGCAGTAACATCTCTCGTGATGGGTCTTGCTATTACTAGTATGCATTATACTGGAATGGCAGCTGTAGTCTTTTATGTGGAGGAACCAATACATACAAGTATGGACCATTTGCATGGGATGGATATGTCCTTATTAATTACCTTTGTGACACTTGGAATATCCATTTTATTAATTATTTCAGGTTTAACAAGTCTTCTCGACCGTTATGTAGACTACCGGTTAACCTATTATGATTCATTGACATTATTACAAAATCAGCGTCAGTTTGAAAAAGATATGGATAAGAAAACGTTAAGTGGAAGTCTTGCTATTCTGCATATTCATAACATGGAGAAGTGGATTTCAGGAGAAGGCTATTCATTTGGAGATGAATTGATTAAGGTAGTAGGAGAAACGATTCAACGGTTAAAACCTAATTCTTCCGTCGTGTATCGAATAGAAGGAAATCGTTTTGCCATTTTAGTAAATGAAGATCATAGTTATGAGGAGATGAAGCTGTCATTAGAAAGAATACTTTCAGTGTTCAAGATGCCTTTTACAATAGGCAATGCCTCCATTAACATCGAATCTGTTTGTTCCGTTTCAACAAGTCAAGACAATCAGGATATAAAGCAGTCATTTGCAAATTGCATGGCTGTACTTCGACATCAATCTGTTACATATAAGCATGAAGTGATTGAGTACGATGCTTCTGTGCATACGTATAGTTTAGAAAGACAGCTGGTTAATGATGTTCAACAAGCGATGGAGAAAAATGAACTTTTTTTAGTGTATCAACCGAAAGTATGCACAAAAACGATGCAAGTGACTGGTCTTGAAGCATTGTTACGTTGGAATCACCCACAGCATGGCTTAATTTCACCCGGTGTCTTTATACCCGTTTTTGAGTCCAACGGGAAAATTTTCGAGGTAACCGATTGGGTCATAGAAGCAGTGTGCAAACAAATTTCAAAATGGGTCCTCGATGATACTCCTTTTGTACAGGTTGCGATTAACATACCAGGAGCCTATATAACATCACTTAAATTACAAGATGCAATTGAGCGCAATCTTAACAAATATAAATTGGCCCCTAATCTAATTGAGCTGGAAATAACAGAAACTAGTGTCATCAATGATATCGAAAATGCAATAAATGCGGTTCATAAGTTTAGTTCATTTGGAATCCCAGTTGCTTTAGATGACTTTGGAACAGGATTATCATCTTTGTCTTATTTGAGACGTATTCCGATTTCAACCATTAAGATAGATAAAACATTTGTGGATTATGTCCCGGAGTCTAAAAAGGACTCAGACGTACTAAATGCAATCATTACCTTATGTAGCTCTTTACATTTAAATATTGTAATTGAAGGGATCGAAACGACAGAACAGTTTAGTTACATTAAAAGTGACGTGGCTGCAGATCCTGCAGTTCAAGGATATTTCTTTTCTAAACCACTAACTGTAACTGAAATAACAGATTGGCTACGAGAGAGAACACATATAACAACTTGATATGGATTGATTTTGCTAGACACCATTAAAGGACAGCTGTCTTTTTGTGGTGTCTGGCACTCGTTTTAAGAGTATGTTCGTTTTGAAAGTAGTTAGGAGTGTACAAAGCAATGCGAAGCTAGACGAGATAATCAGTGTGAAGTTTTGGTGAAAGGCACATTCAGAGAGACCTAGAGATAGAAAGGAAGATGGTCCTAATATCAACATAGGTCTTCTCTAAGAGAATGATTAGCGGTCCTTATTATTAATAGGTTGACGCAGCAAAGATAGCAAAGATAAACACAAATAACAATATCAATCCGTAAATGGAAGTACCGATAATTCCTGTTGTTAACCCTGCGATGGCCATTCCACGACCTTCTTGTTGGTTTTCCTTAATTTCTTTAAGTGATTTAGCTGCAAGAACAATCGCGACTATTCCAATAATTACTCCAATATATACGAGAATAATTGACAAAATACCAGTAACTAAGGATGCAATAGCTTTTCCGTTTGTTGTGTTGACATGCCTTTGATTAAATTCATTTTTATAATGGTGTTCAGTTGGCTGAGTTTGTTCAGTTCTAGGCGATTCTTGTGTGGCATAAACTTGCTGAGATGGTGTTGCTTGGTTTGTTATGCGAGTTTGCTGAGGTGTATGATCTGGTTGAGTTGCGTTAGTTAAATCGGGTTTTTCACTTTGTTCCGTATTTTTGTATTCATGTTCCAAATTACAACTTCCTTTCATTTTTCATTACTATATTATCCGTACTTAAAGTTTATTACTCTATAATTTTTTATTAATATAAATCTGCTACCTTTATGTATCAAATAGATTATGAGGTAGTACGCCGAACATGTCAACAGGTACTGATGAAATATCTTCCTCATTTGTTAAAATATATAATTTTTAGGTTTTATTTGGTGGGAATTATTGTATAATTGTGATGGCAGAAAGGAGGATATCATGAAGAATTCCTTTACATTCCCTTGGATCAACATGATTAAAAATCCTATAGAAACAATACAAATGGAGAAAGATACAAAGCTACGCATTAGCCAGATCTTTTGCGTCTCTTTTATTATTGGTGTTACGCATTGGTTAACACTCGCCTACTTATTAAGTTGGGGAGAAAACGATTCTTTAACATCGATTCTTTTGAAAGCTATTATTATTGGTCCGGTTTTAGGTTACATGAGACTTTTCGTAGGCGCATTTTTTTCTTTGATGATAGGTAAAGTATTTAAAGGGAAAGCCAAGTTTAACCACATGATAAACATGAGTGCTTTTTCTTCAGTACCATTAATCTTTGTCTTAATCTTGTGGATTGTTGAGATCTTACTTTATGGCAATAGTTTATTTCAAGAAGAAATACCAATGATCTCTACTAGTTTTTTTAATGCGATGTTTTTTAATAGCTTACTTCTTACAGAGTTTTTTCTGCAGATAACATCCTCTATCATAGCTGTGTATGCCTTTATTAAATATCACGGATTTAAAAAGCTTCGTTATGTTATTTACAGCTTGGCACTCGTATCCTACCTCATTTACTTTTTTGTAAATATATATGGAATGACTACACACTTGGCTGTAGTTATGGATCAGAAGGCTGATGTATCAACTACTAGTTTTCAAGAAAATAGTAATGCTGCTGATTCATTCGTTATGGATGATGACGATGCTGATTTAGTTACGCTTAATGAAGAAGCCTATGATCTGTTAGAACAAGGAGAATATGAGCACGGTTTAGAAATTTTGGATCGTATTTTAGAAATTGACCCGACGAATGATGCGGCACTTACGAACAAAGGATGGGCATTAATAGAATTGGGTAGAAATGGAGAAGCAAACACTACCTTACATAAAGCTTTGAACGTGGAACCTAATTCTGCTTATGAATATATAAGTTTAGGACATTCTTACTTAAATTTAGGTAAACATACAGAAGCATTAGATGCCTATAATGAAGCTCTAGAATATGAGATTACAGAAGATTCAGCCCATGTGTATTATGGGTTGGGGACTACTTACTATGAAATGGGAGACTATCAGAAGTCCATAAATGCATTTCATGACTACCTTAGCTATGTACCGGATGATTTAGATGCTTATTGGTACCTGGTTGATGCCTATGATTTTACCGGCCAGATGGATTCAGCTATTCAGGCTTTAGATGAAATTATCAGGATTGATCCTAACAATGTGGAAGCATACACATATAAAGGAGATTTGTATGCCTATAATGAACAGTATGATCAAGCTTTGACAATCTATGAAGACATCATTTTAGATTTCCCTGAATATCCAAATGGTTATTACAGCTCAGCACAAATAGTGGCTTATAGAGATCAATCAGCCGAAGCAGTTTCACTTTTAAGGAAAGCATTCGAGATCGACCCAAGATACTCTGAGTATGCTTTTTATGATCCGTACTTCGATTCAGTCCGACAAACGATTGAATTTATAGAACTAGAAGAAGAATATGGAGGAGAATTGGAATTTGAATTTGAAGAGGAAGACCCATTATCAGATCCAGACACAGATACTGGCAACCTAAATGAATTATAATAGTATATAAGTGAGTCAATTTCATAATTACCTTATTCATTCATCTATGACAATACATAGTTTGGAAATGGTTTTGTCCAACTATATATTGTTGTAGGTGACGACAAGATTGGTATTATGAAATTGATTAAAGTAGATAAAGAATTGGTTTAGTATTAATTCTTTTTCACTAATGGTAAAACTGACATACAACGAACATAATAAAGAGAATCAACTCATAGGGGGGGCAGTAAAATGTATCAAGAATTTAATCAAATCGAACATCGTCCATATCCCCTTCCAACGAGTCCGTGGCTTATGACTCAAATGTGGGATCAATTACTATTTATGCATTGGCCTATTCCCGTTGAAGAACTTAAAAAGCATATACCACCAGCACTTGAGCTAGATACATTTGATGGAACGGGTTGGATTGGTATTGTTCCATTTGCAATGAATAATATTAGGATGCATGGATTCCCGCAGGTTCCTTATGTTCAGTCTTTTCTAGAATTAAATGTGCGTACATATGTAAAAATTAATGGAAAACCAGGTGTTTACTTTTTTACTTTAGATGCAAATCATAAACTAGCGGTAGCTGGTGCAAGAAAGTTATTTTCCTTACCATACGTAAATGCTGACATGGAAATGACAGATATAAATGGAAGAATCGATTTTAAAAGTGAACGGACACATCGAGGTTACCTAAGTGCAAGCTTCGATGTTGCTTATCGCCCAACATCGCCGGTATTTACTGCTACAAAAGGAAGCATTGAAGACTGGTTAACAGCTAGATATTGTTTGTGGACAACGAAAGGTCAGCGTGTTTATCGAGGAGACATTCATCACACACCGTGGGATCTTCAACAAGCAGAAGCAGAAATCAAAATCAATAAGATCGCTCCATTTTTACCTGATACTTATTTCGATAGTGAACCACTGCTTTTATATTCGCCATCGATTCGCGCCTTTGTGTGGAAGTTAGATCGTGTCCGGTAATAGGTTAACCGGTTCGTTTTCCTAGATACCCTGAGAAGTGGTTAGACATGTATATAGAAAAACAAGATTCTAAATGACGGTATGGAAATAGTTATTGATAATATTAAAGAAAAATAGAGCGAGATTACTTGGATGGAGATTACTCATTTAGGTACTCTCGCTCTTTTTAGTAAGGAATGAATACTGTACCGTTTGTCAGGAAAAACTACTTATTTAACCAAAATAGACACCTATACCAACCCTAATACCAACCTACTTTCAACCATCCTCTATTCACTCTAAGTGTTGCCATCGAATTAATGGTAGCTGGAACCGTGTAATTCTTTCCTAGGTACAAGAATGTCTGGATAGTAGCTTCTTTTGTTTCTTCCCCATTACTTTGACTGTATATTCTAATTGGTTATTGATTCAATTTACATAGAAAAAGGCAAGAACTCATTCCAAAGGACAGGTTAAAAAGGTAAAAAATGTAAATTAAATGAGTCTAAATTTTCAAAAAAGTGAGAGAGGGTTGAGAAGTTCGTTGAGAACAGTTATCATTTGTAACATAAACACATGAAAATGATAATCATTATCAATTATGTGTTCAAGCCAATTGAAGAAAGGAGGAACAACATGAAGCTAGAAGGTATATCTGGTAAAACAGTAGTTATAACAGGTGCTGCTGGCGGAATTGGAAGTGAAATTGTGGAATCATTTATTAATCACGGGGCTAAGGTAGTCGCAGTGGATCGTCAGGAAGAAGCTTTACAACGTTTAAAGCAGGGAAGGTCACACGTCTATCCATTTTGTATTGATATTAGTGATGCTAAGGCAGTCGAGGGACTAGTTGATACTGTTGAAACTAGCATTGGATCAATTGACATATTGGTGAATGTTGCAGGAATCCTGCATGTAGCTCCCGTTGATGCTCTGACAAAAGAGGTGTGGGATCAAACGTTTGCTGTCAATTCCACCGGACTATTCCTTGTTAGTCAATCGGTTAGTAAACGAATGAAAGTAAGAAAGCAAGGCTCAATTGTTACCGTAAGTTCAAATGCAGGGCGTATGCCTAGAATGTCGATGGCAGCTTATGCAGCATCTAAGGCTGCAGCTACCATGTTTACCAAATGTTTAGGGCTTGAGCTAGCTTCCTATCATATACGTTGCAACATTGTATCGCCAGGCTCAACGGAAACAGATATGTTGCGCAAGCTTTGGACAGATGATAACGGAGCAGAACAGTCAATAAATGGAACGCCGGAGGCATATCGAGTAGGTATTCCGCTCAGAAAACTAGGACAAGCAAAAGATGTCGCGAATGTAGTCCTGTTTGTGGCATCGGATAATGCCGGCCAGATGACAATGGAGGATGTGTGTGTGGATGGCGGCGCTACACTCGGTGTTTGACCAAAATAGAAGGAGGTTGTGAGTCATTGAGTATAACAGAAACTTCTAAACTAGTGGGTAATAAATTATTAGACCTTTATAAGCTAGGGGATTACTTTTTAGCTTCTCCCAACCAAACAATAAGAGGTAGAGGAATATTTGCTAAAGTAGAAGCTGAAACACTTCGAAAATCTACGAATCTAGCAGAAACTGTTCAAACAACGATCCACCGTGCTAAGAAGGATGGGCATCCTAAGCCTGTTGTTATTGGTGTTTTTCCTTTTGACCCTGACGAACAAGTACACTTAGTGGTCCCGAATGAAATGAAGATAGCTAGCAAGTTAGATTGGTGTGATGTCGAAGAAGAGGCAAATGCTTTATCTTCATACTCAGTTCAAGAAATACCAGAACCGGACATCTACATGGATGGTGTCAATAAAGGGCTTGAACTTATTGATAGTGGAGAGTTAGAGAAAATTGTACTTTCACGCTCCTTAGATATCAAATCGAAGGAACCTATTCAAATAAAACCTATCTTAACGAAACTAGCTAGACATAATACACAAGGATACACCTTCTCTATTGATCTACCAAATGATAAAAGTAATGGTCATCGGACCTTAATTGGAGCAAGTCCTGAACTACTCGTTTCTAAATCAGGTCGTATCGTCATAGCAAATCCGTTAGCAGGTTCCCGTCCCCGTAGTGAGGATCCTATGGAGGACCAGCGGCGCGCAAATGAACTATTAAACTCTACCAAAGACCTTCATGAACATGCAATTGTGGTCCATGCAGTTGAAGAGGCGCTTCAACCATTGTGCGACAAGCTCGATATTCCAAAAAAACCTACACTTATTCAAACCGAAACAATGTGGCATCTATCCACAGAAATAAAAGGGACAGTAAAAGAAGCCAACACTTCTTCACTAGCACTTGCTTCTGCGCTTCACCCGACCCCAGCTGTTTGTGGCTATCCTGCTACAGTAGCACATCAAGCTATTCGAAATATCGAAGCATTTGAACGAGGATATTTCACTGGGATGGTGGGCTGGTGTGATGAACACGGGGACGGTGAATGGGTGATAACGATTCGTTGTGCAGAGGTTTGTGATCATTCTATTAGACTCTTTGCTGGTGCTGGTGTTGTTGCTGGATCAAAGGCAGAGGAAGAATTAGCAGAAACAGGAGCTAAATTTCAAACGATACTAAAGGCAATGGGAATTCATAATAGATAGGAGGGTTGCACGTGGAAGGTTGTCCAACATGGCCAAGTGAATTTGCAGACTTTTATCGCCAACAGAACTGTTGGCGAGGGGAGACGTTTGCAGAAATGCTAAAAAGCCGAGCTATTCAATATGGAGATAAGACGGTAATTACAAGTAATACTGGTGAAATTAGTTATGCACATCTACAAGAAAGAGTAGAACAATTAGCAGCAGGATTTCAACAAGTTGGAATGGAGAAGGGCGACCGAGTAGTTGTCCAGTTGCCGAATGAAGTCGCTTTTTTTGAAGTGATTTTTGCATTATTTAATATAGGGGCTTTGCCTGTCTTCGCTCTCCCATCCCACCGCTATAGCGAGGTGCGTCACTTTTGCGAGTTTTCCGAGGCAAAAGCATTAATTATACCTGACACGTACGCGGGTTTTGACTACCTTTCGATGGCAGAGCTGGTTAAAAAGGAAGTAAGGACGCTGAAGCATGTTATTGTCGAGGGTGATGCAGAACAGTTTGTTCCATTATTAAAATTGTATAAAGATACACCATTTGTTCCATCTACGATTCATCCATCCGATGTAGCTTTTTTACAGCTTTCGGGTGGTAGCACTGGACTTTCTAAGCTTATCCCACGGACGCATGATGATTATATTTATAGCTTAAGAAGGAGTAATGAAGTGTGCGCATTAACGGAGGAGAGTGTTTATTTGGCAGTATTACCGATAGCACATAACTTTCCATTAAGCTCACCTGGTGTGTTAGGGACGATTTATGCGGGTGGACGTATCGTTTTATCTAGTGGTCCAAGCCCAGACCAGGCATTCTCACTAATCGAAAAAGAGCGCGTAACCTTTACAGCAATGGTACCGCCAATCGCCATAATGTGGACAGAAGCAGTGAAAAATCGTCATGATGACCTGTCTAGCTTGGAAGTGATCCAAGTAGGGGGAGCGAAGTTTAGTGCAGAAAGTGCGAAACGGATACAGCCTGCTTTCGGGTGTAAGTTGCAGCAAGTTTTTGGCATGGCTGAGGGACTTGTTAATTATACGCGATTCGACGATCCAGAGGAAATCATTGTCCATACGCAAGGGCGTCCGATGTCTCCCTATGACGAAATTAGAGTCGTTGATGAGGATGATCAGGATGTTCCACCAGGTGAAGTTGGGGAGCTGCTAACAAGAGGTCCATATACAATACGTGGATACTATAAAGCAGATGAACATAATGCAAAGTCCTTTACCGATGATGGCTTTTATCGAACAGGGGATCTTGTTCGTTTGAACAAAGAGGGCTACATCATTGTTGAAGGAAGGGATAAAGATCAAATCAATCGTGGTGGCGAGAAAATTGCTGCTGAAGAAGTGGAAAACCATCTATTAGCTCATCCTAGTGTCTTTGACGCAGCAGTTGTTTCTATGCCAGATCCATACCTCGGCGAACGTTCGTGTGCATTTATCATACCAAAAGGGGAGCACCAAGCATCCCAAGAAATCCGTAAGTTTCTTCATGAACGTGGATTGGCGGCTTACAAAATACCGGATCGGGTCGAATGGATCAATTCATTCCCACAAACCGCACTTGGGAAGGTGAGTAAGAAGAAGCTAAGGCAACTAATTGAAGAGCAGTTAAGCCATTAAAATTAATGAGAAAGGAAGTGCTTAGAATGGGATTACCAACCATTAAAAGCTATGATATGCCAACGAAATTAGACATGCCAACTAATCGAGTTTCATGGGAGGCTGATTCAAATCGAGCTGTGCTGCTTATTCATGATATGCAACAATATTTCTTGAATGCCTATGACATGCAAGAATCTCCTATTCCTGAATTGGTTGAACACATTGCCACACTAAAAAAGGAATGCAAAAGACTAAACATTCCAGTTGTCTACACGGCACAACCGGGAAACCAGAATCCAAAAGATCGAGCACTTCTTCAAGACTTCTGGGGAGATGGCCTGTCGGATGATCGATCCGTTACAAAAATAATTGATGGACTGGAACCTGATAAGGATGACCTTATTTTAACGAAATGGCGTTATAGTGCCTTCAAACGCACGAGTCTTCAGACATTTCTTCAAGAAACAGGACGTGATCAGCTCATCATTTGTGGTGTCTATGCACATATTGGCTGCTTAGTTACAGCTACAGAAGCTTTTATGGAGGATGTTCAAAGCTTTTTTGTTGCCGATGCTGTAGCTGACTTTACGGAAGAACAACATAAAATGGCTATGCAATATGTAGCTACACGGTGCGGTGTCACCGTTACAACAGAACAGATTCTGGAACAAACCGGGCATGAACATCCGCGAGCAAGTTTAGATTCATTTGAAGGACTTCGTGATAGAGTCTCAGCATTATTGGAACAAGACCCTCAAGAAGTTTCGGTTGAAGAAAATCTGATTTATCTAGGCTTAGACTCCATCCGGATGATGAGTCTCACAGAAGAGTTGAGACAAGTAGGAATAGATATTAACTTTATGACCTTGGCTGAGAAGCCAACGTTAAAGGATTGGTGGAACATTGTGGAAGCAAAAAAGGTCAGCATGTCTGAATGACAAAGGGAGGGACATTTATGCAACAGACAATTAGCGAGCGTTGGCCTTTAACAGGTGCGCAGACTGGCATATGGTATGCGCAACAACTGGAGCCAAATAATTCTATTTATAATACAGCGGAATATGTGGAGATTCGTGGCATATTAGATATGTCCTGCTTTGAACAGGCTGTTAGAAACACACTGTTAGAAGCGGATTCCCTCCATATGCAGTTTGGAGAAGAGGAAACAGGACCGTGGCAAATGCTACGTTCGGAACGGGTCTTTCCATTTTTAGTTATCGATTTGACTAACAAAAAGGATCCATACGACGAAGCGCTATATCAGATGAAAGAAGACGTGTCCACACCGATTAATTTAAGTAAGGATTCTCTCTTTACTTCTTTCTTATTCAAATTAAGTGAAAATCACTATTTTTGGTATCTAAAAGTACATCATATAGCAGTAGATGGATATGGGTTTACCTTACTTAGCCAGGGGGTTTCGAAATGGTACGCATCATTATTGAATGGGAAGGTAGTTGATGGAAAAGGTCTATTTTCTTCTTTTAAGTCTGTCTTAGATGAAGACCAAGCCTACCGTCACTCCTATAAATTCGATTTGGACCGTCAGTTTTGGATGGAACAATTCCGCGATCAGCCAGAAGTCGTGAGCTTATCGGAGCGATCTTCTACCATACCGGAAAGAGTTGGTCAGTATCATGACTTTTTAAATGGTAGCACATTTGAGTTATTGAAAAAAAAGACTAGCGATAATCTTTTACACTGGTCAGAAGTAATGATAGCTTCTCTTGCTGTGTATTTTCACCGTTTAACGGGTGCTGAAGAAATTGTGCTAAGTGTTCCGATGATGAATCGAATTGGATCTGCTGCTTTACAAGTTCCGGCAATGGTTATGAATCTAGTACCACTTCGTGTAAAGGTCTGTTCTGACCAGTCCTTTTTAAAACTTGTATATCAAATAAGGGAAAATATGAAGCAGCTTCGTTCCCACCAGCTTTATCGGCATGAGGATTTAAGACGTGATTTGAATCGAGTGGGTGATCAGATGCGCTTGTTTGGTCCTCAAGTCAATATCATGCCATTTTCCTATGAGTGGAATTTTGGTGAAGCGAAAGGATTGACACATAAACTCGCGACTGGACCTACTGAAGATTTATCTGTAAATATATATGAACAGGAACAAGGAATTCGTATCGAGGTTAACTTTAATCCAGCTATCTATGCAGTAGGTGACGTAGAGCTTCATATGCAACGGATAGTGAAAGGTATGGCGAAGCTTACTGACATCGATTTTAGCGAACCTATTGGAAAACAGAAGCTTCTATTAGATGAGGAATATTATCAGGTTGTAGAGAAGTGGAATGATACGAGTGAAGAGAATTCTCTTAACAGTATTGTTACAGGGTTTAGGCAGCAAGTTCAGGAAACACCTGAACATGAAGCAATCGTTTTTGGGGACAAATCTTATTCCTATCAAGAAGTCTATAAACAGGTTAATCGCTTATCTTATCTGCTTGAACAACGTGGAATTCAGAAGGGGGATGTGATTGCTTTAGCACTTCCGCGCTCTGAAACGATGGTCTTTGCCATGCTAGCTGTTATGAACGTGGGAGCTGTTTATGTACCAATCGACCCGAGCTATCCAGCTGATCGAATTGACTTCATGTTAAAGGATGCAGGACCAACCTATGCAATTACATACACTTCAACAAGTCTGCATTTTCAATCGAGGAATGTGCCATGTCTCGTGATGGATAGCCAACAGGTAAGAAGAGAATTAAAGGCATTTAAGGGACAACCCTACACAGAAGTAGACGTAGCGGGGGATGACCCTGTTTATATGATCTACACATCTGGATCGACAGGGGCTCCAAAAGGGGTAGTAATTACGAAGAACGGTGTTACCAATTTTCTGATGGCGATGAATCAAAGGTTCTCCCTTTCCACAAAGGAAAGACTCCTTGCTGTCACAACTATTGCTTTTGATATCTCTGTATTAGAGCTGTTTTTACCATTACTCTCAGGTGCAACATGTGTCATTGTCGATAAGGAAACAATACAAGATCCACGTCAGCTTGTCCAAGAAATAAAAGAACAATCGATTACGATCATGCAGGCGACACCTACATTATGGCAGTCTATTGTGACAATGACTCCTGAAGCTGTTCAAGGATTACAAGTACTTGTTGGAGGAGAAGCTCTGCCGCAAGCCTTGCTAAAAGCATTACATGAACAGAAGTGTACAGTCACAAATCTCTATGGTCCGACGGAAACGACTGTATGGTCAACAGCGATGACCCTACCAATAAAAGAGAATAGTATCCCATCCATAGGAGAACCAATTAGGAACACAAACATCTATATTTTGGATGATAGTCTCCAGCCAGTTCCACCTGGGGTAGTTGGAAATATGTTTATTGCTGGAAAAGGGCTTGCAGCAGGGTATCATCATCGACCAGGATTAACTGCGGAGCGATTTGTCGCCAATCCATTTAGTGTAAAAGGGGAAAGAATGTATAGTACTGGGGACAAAGCATTGTGGGATGCTGACGGTACGATTCAGTATGTTGGGCGGGCAGATGACCAAATGAAGGTTAGAGGATTTCGAATTGAACCAGGAGAAATTACAGCCGTTTTGTCAGAACACCATAAAGTAAAGCAGGCTACAGTAATGATTCGAGAAGATCGACCTGGTGACAAGCGTATCGTTGCTTATATTATTTCTGATTCCGTATCCATTCAAGGGGAGTTACGTGATTTAGCATCTACCCAGTTACCAGAGTATATGGTTCCAGCTGCTATTGTCATGCTAGATGACTTTCCATTAACACCAAATGGCAAGATTAATAAGAAGGCTTTACCTGCTCCTCAACAAAATAATAGTACACAGTTTCAGGAACCAAGAACACCTCAGGAAGAAATTCTTTGCGTGCTCTTTGCAGAGGTTCTTGGTGTCCCACATGTTGGTATTCATGATCATTTCTTTCATCTAGGTGGGCATTCCTTACTAGCAGGTAGACTAATCAACCGTATTCGGGATGTGTTTGATGTGGACATTACGATTGGAAAGCTATTTGAAGCACCAACCGTTGCAGGTATTATTGAACATCTCACTGTTGGAAGACAAGCTAGACCGATGATTGCCAAAGTGGAGAAACAAGAGGTAATTCCGTTATCTTTTGCACAAAAGCGTCTATGGTTTTTACATCAGCTAGAAGGTCCAAGTCCTACCTACAATATTCCGATCGTGATTGATCTTGATGGAGACCTTGATCGAAAGGCATTACAATCAGCATTATATGATGTTATCGATCGACATAAGGCGCTTCGTACCATTTTTAAAAACAATCAAGGAGAAGCAAACCAATACATTTTGGATGCTAAACAGATCATTCCTTCGCTACCGCTAGAAATCGTTGAACCGTCAGAAATGGATCATATACTCCAAGAGGCAGTTCAGTATCGGTTTAGCCTTTCAGATGAGCCATGCTGTCAAATACGGTTGTTTGATAAGGGAAAGGAACGCTATACCTTACTGGTACTTATCCACCATATGGTTGGGGATGGCTGGTCACTTCATCCGTTTACACGTGACTTAGAACAGGCTTACCACGCACGTACAAAACAAGAGGCTCCAATTTGGAATGAGCTACCTATTGATTATTCAGACTATGTCATATGGCAATCCTCGTTACTCGGTGAGGAAAAGGAAAGTGATAGTCTAATGGCGGAGCAAATGAAGTATTGGAAAAATGCACTTGCAGGTTTACCTGATCAACTCGAATTACCTACGGATTATCCAAGACCAGTAGAGGCATCCAATCAAGGAGGCACATACTCATTTTGGATAGAGCCTTCCCTCCATCAAAAACTAATGGAGACTTCTATGGAAAATGGGGTCAGCTTATTCATGGTTCTTCAAGCAGGCTTGAGTGCTTTATTAACGAGAATGGGGGGCGGCGATGATATTCCACTAGGTACCCCTGTCGCTGGAAGGAGTGAGGAGGTATTACATGATCTTGTTGGTTTGTTCGTAAATACAATCGTCCTTCGCACAGATACATCAGGTAATCCGACTTTTCGTGAGTTACTTGCACGCATTCGGACCACTAATATACGTGCTTATGAGCATCAAGACCTTCCTTTTGAAAGACTTGTTGAAGTACTAAATCCCGTTAGGTCAAGATCGAAACATCCGTTGTTTCAAACGATGCTTATCCTTCAGAACACACCAGAACCATCTCTTTCATTGCCAGGTATAGATAGCAGGGTAAGCATTGGAAGTGTTGGTGCTTCAAAATTCGATCTGACCTTTGAGTTCATAGAGCATTCCATTAATAAAGGTGAGGGTTTGGAAGGCATAGTGGAATATAGGAAAGACTTGTTCAAACCGGAAACCATTAAAAAACTAGTTGATAGATTGCAGCAATTTTTTCAACATGCAATCGAAAACATAGATCAGTCAATTTCTAGAGTGGACATTCTTTTAAAAGAGGAAAGAGCATCCTTATTAAATCAGCGGAGTAACAGGGCTATGAGTGTGGTGCAAGATACGCTCCCGCATCAGTTTGAGCAGCAAGTCAACACCTATCCAAACAAGCAGGCATTGACCTTTGAAAATCAAAGACTTTCCTATGCAGAACTAAACAGTCAAGCAAATCGTCTAGCGCATTTATTAATTAACAAAGGAGTTGGCCCAGGTCAATATGTGGCGTTAGCAATGCCACGTTCGTTGGATATGATTATTGGCTTGCTTGGCATTTTAAAAGCAGGAGCAGCTTATGTCCCTCTAGACCCTAATTATCCAACGGCACGAATCGAATATATGAAAAATGACTCACAGCCGGTATGTACCGTTACCATTAGTAAACATGCAGAGGATGTAGGGAACGAAAAGGGTGAAAAGCTAATCATTCTTGATGATCCGAAAGTAGGGCGGGAATTGGAAGGGCAAAAGTGTTCTAACCCGACCGACCAAGAGCGTTTGAGGCCATTAATGCCACAAGATCCTGCCTACGTTATTTACACATCTGGATCGACTGGGAATCCAAAAGGAGTCATCATTCCTCATCAAAATATAATTCGGTTATTCGGATCAACAGCTCACTGGTTTCATTTTGATCATGATGATGTTTGGACACTTTTCCATTCCTATGCGTTTGATTTTTCCGTGTGGGAAATATGGGGGGCATTGTTATATGGAGGTCGCTTAGTGCTCGTGCCTCATGATATTAGTCGTACACCTGTTGAATTTTTAACACTGTTGGTGAGGGAGAAGGTGACTGTATTAAACCAAACCCCATCTGCGTTCTATCAGCTCATGCAAGCAGATCAAGATCATCAAGAGATTGGACAAGAACTGTCACTTCGTTACGTTATTTTTGGTGGAGAGGCACTTGAGTTGGGACGATTAGCTGATTGGTATAAGCGCCATCTAGACGATGCACCGAAGTTAATCAATATGTATGGTATTACGGAGACCACCGTCCATGTTAGTTTTATAGAATTAAATAAGGAAAGTGTTGATATACGTGCTAATAGCATTATCGGTGAGAATATCCCCGACCTTGGTGTATATGTGCTAGATCAATGGCTACAACCAGTACCACCTGGAGTAGTTGGTGAAATGTATGTAATAGGAGAGGGACTCGCACTTGGCTATTTAAGTCGATCAGGCTTAACTGCCACAAGATTTGTTGCTAATCCATTCGGAGATAAAGGTTCTCGAATGTATCGTACTGGGGACCTTGCTAAATGGCGCGAGGACGGAACTCTTGATTACATTGGAAGGTCAGATCATCAAGTGAAAGTTAGAGGTTTTCGGATAGAGCTTGGTGAAATTGAGACGATCCTAGCACAACATTCTGATGTAAATCAAGTAGCTGTTCTTGTTCGTGAAGACCAACCAGGAGATAAGCGTTTAGTCGCCTATTTACAAACATCTGCAAGTGTAAAGCTAGAGAAAGCAGATTGGAAAGCATATGTTTCCAATCGACTTCCGAATTATATGATACCTTCTGCGTTTGTTTATGTGGAGGAATGGCCATTGACTCCTAACGGTAAGCTAGATCAACAAGCATTGCCTGCTCCTGAATATGACGGAGCGTTATCTGAACGGGGACCTAGAACACCACAAGAAGAAGTACTGTGCCAGTTATTTAAGGAAGTATTGAATCTCAATCGTGTTGGGATAGATGAGGGCTTCTTTGATCTAGGTGGTCATTCCCTACTTGCTGTGAAATTGATGACAAGGATC
This sequence comes from Aquibacillus rhizosphaerae, assembly GCF_030282825.1. Lineage (GTDB taxonomy): Bacteria > Bacillota > Bacilli > Bacillales > Amphibacillaceae > Aquibacillus_C > Aquibacillus_C rhizosphaerae. Next base: position 10,410 of record NZ_JASTZU010000030.1, on the reverse strand, counting down.
AAACAAACACTCGGCGTCGAAATGACGATTGGAAGTTTATTTGAGGCTCCAACGATTGCAGGATTGGCAGAGCAGCTTGAAGGAGGAGGGAATTCGAGTGCATTGGATATCCTGTTACCGCTTAGAAGAGGCGGAACAAAACAACCTGTATTTTGTATTCATCCAGCAGGAGGACTGAGTTGGTGTTATGCGGGTCTACTCCATATGCTTGGGAAGGATTACCCGGTGTATGGATTACAGGCTCGTGGGATTGGCGAACAAACTGGATGGCCGACCTCAATGGAAGAAATGGCAAGGGATTATGTTGAACATATACAAACCATACAGCCACATGGTCCCTATCATTTAGTTGGTTGGTCGCTTGGAGGAAATGTCATCCATGCCATGGCTACTGAATTACAGCGTCAAGGAGAAGAAGTTGGACTTTTGGCTATGCTAGATGCCTATCCTAGTCACTATTTACCAATGAAAGAAAAGCCTAATGATGAAGAAGCACTAAATGCCTTGCTAGCCCTAGGAGGCTACGAACCTAGCAACCTAAGTGAAGGAAAAGTTACGTTTGAAAATGTCTTAGATCTTCTTCAAAAAGACGGAAGTGCCCTAGCCAGTTTGAGTCATGAAACACTAATGAATTTAAAGGAAACGTATGTCAATTCGGTAACGATTCTTCATAACTATCAGCCTAAAGCCTATTATGGGGATCTGCTATTTTTCCGCTCGACAATTATCCCTGACTGGTTCGATCCTATTTATACAGATACGTGGAAGGCGTATGTGATAGGAGACATTCAAGAGCATGAAATTAATTGTCGTCATAAGGACATGTGTCAGCCTGTTCCACTAGCCGAAATAGGTGCGTACATTCTTAACTATTTAACAGAATTAGAAGGAGTGAAAAAAAATGAAAAATCCGTTTGATCATGAAGAACTTGGATTTTACGCGTTAAAAAATGATAAAGGCCAGTATTCCCTCTGGCCTTCCTATTTAGATATCCCAACTGGATGGGATATTCAATTTGGAGTAGCGAATAGAACGGATTGTATTTCTTATATTGAAACACACTGGAAGGATATATGTGCCAATGCATCAATACAAGAAACTTCAGTAGGGCAAGGGACATAGGATGAAATCTTTTTCGTTTTATAAGAAAATGATTATTGCAGTCTATGTGATGTCCATGTTCATGGTGGCAATGGATGCAACGATTATTAACGTTGCTCTCTCCACCATTGGGGACGAATTTGGTGTTCCTGCTTCTGCAACAAGTGCCGTAAATATTGGATATCTTGTAAGTATTGCCATGATGTTGCCCATTGCAGGCTGGATGGGTGACCGATTTGGATCAAAACGGATCCTTATGATAGCATTAGTCATCTTTACCGGTGCTTCCGTTTTATGTGCTATGGCTGATACTCAGGTCCTGTTGAACCTATTTCGTGTTCTTCAAGGAATTGGGGCAGGATTTTTTGCACCAGTAGGTATGGCCATTTTATTCCGTACCTTTCCACCAGAGGAGCGTCCGAGGCTATCTAGATTTCTTGTTATTCCAATTGCTGTTGCACCAGCAATTGGACCTGTTGTTGGTGGGTATTTAGTTGAAGAGCTTTCATGGCGTTGGATTTTTTACATTAATGTGCCGATTGGTCTCATTGCTTTCATTCTAATTGGCTTGTATGTGCGAGAATACAAGGAACCTTCTATTGGGCGTTTTGATGTGAAGGGGTTTGTCCTTTCATTACCTGGAATAGGATTGTTAATTTATGCCTTGATCCAAGCGCCAGTCGTAGGATGGAGTCAGCCACAGGTTTATGTAATGGCTCTAATAGGTCTTGGGTTATTATTTGTTCTCATCAAGGTTGAACTAACAGATAAGGCACCGATGCTCAATTTAAGACTATTTGAAGATAACTCCTTTCGAATTATGAGTGTAATTGGTATGTTCTCCGCAGCAGGATTGTTTGGGATGTTGTATGTATTTCCGCTTATGTATCAGAATGCCTTGGGGATATCAGCATTTCAAACAGGTTTAACAACTTTTCCTGAGGCACTTGGGCTTATGGTTGCTTCTCAGCTTATGCCTTGGTCCATGAAAAAGTTAGGTGTCCGTCGACTCATGCAATTATCATTATTAGGCTCTATTGTTGTGTTTAGCCTTATCGCATTGTTTGTAGAGGCAAACCAATGGGTCATTCGCGGCCTGATGTTTGGGATAGGAATATTTTTAGGACATGCAGTAACAGCAGCACAAATTACAGCATTCCAATCGATTTCTAAACCGCATATGAGTCAAGCAACAACACTGCATAATGTTCAGAAACGATTTGGGGGAGTAATTGGAGTCGCCTTATTAGCAAGTATCCTTGGCTTCCAACAGTCAGGGGATACCAATGTCGTTCCGTATCAAATCGCACTTGGTGGCGCAGCTTTCTTTCTAGTTATCTGTTATTTGACTAGCTTTTCTTATAAAGAGGTAAAAAAGGATCGTGTAAAGGCACATGCTGCAAATGGATAATAGATTAGTAGAAATATATGTATGTAAACTACCACAGAAAAGAAGTACAAGAGATGTAGAAGAACTGCTGCCTTATTTGAGTAAAGAAAGAATTGAACGTATACGGAAATTTAAGTTTCTGAATGACCAATTCCGATCAATAATCGGGGATATAGTTATTCAATACCTGTTTGCTGTTCATCATGGAGAAAAGCTGAGTTATGATAGGGTTAAGTATAATCGTTATGGAAAACCCTTTCTGCCCGATTTTCCAGCCTTTCATTATAATATTTCCCACTCTGGGGAATGCTTGGCGTGCGCTATTCATCATTCGCCTGTAGGGATCGATTTAGAACAACTGAAGCCATTTGATTTTAAATTTGTTAAATCTTTTTTCACTAGGAATGAATATAAGACTATCGTTCGGCACGTAGACCAAGTATCTGCGTTCTATCAAACCTGGACAGCTAAGGAGAGTGTTGTCAAAGCAATTGGAAAGGGATTATCCTACCCTCTATCCTCGTTTGAAGTTATCATACAACAATCTGGAAAGGTTCAGCTTATTGACGTAAATGGGAGTAGCCAAATTGATCGGTTTAGTTGCAGAACGTATAGGGTGGATAAAGATTTTATATTGTCGGTATGTGCAGCAAATGGGGAACAGTTTCCGATGGAACTCAAAGAAATTCCATATCAATCACTATTAGAAAAAATGGCGTTACTTTAAGTTAATTGGAATCAATAAATATAGAAAAAGCATTTCTCACTGTGATAGTTATATGAAAATAATTAATCCATGGCTGTTGGGAGTTAGCAGGAAAGGCTATAGAATACTTTGTACAGGCTTATATCACATATATATTAAGCACTAAACTGAATGATGAAATAGCTTAGAGTAGGTACTATTTACTTAATACTCTTCAGGTTATGTGCAAGTTCTACTAATCTTTAATAAACTTTTTATTATAACAATATAAAAAGTGTATATAACGATTTCATAGTATAATATATAACTTTCAAGTTAAGATATGTGACGGATAAATGGGAGACCCTCACTAGAAATCACTTTTTTAATTAAAAGTATGATTTTATATAGAAAAAGAATTCTAATTAGTTAATATCCGTAAATGGTATAAGTATCGAGAGTCTGTCCATTGAATTTTGGGCAGGCTCTCTTTTTACGAATTTCGTAACTTTTTCCACTCTGTGTTCGATAATCTTATATATATGAATTTGCAGAGTCGCTACAAGTATTGTAGTTGTAGTAATGGGTACCAAAAATAGTTATGTTGTTGTTGATAATCGTAAAATTAAACATTTGTACCAGGGATATGGCGACAGCGAATTTTGAAACAGGTATTCGTTAATGGATGAAGCGTTAAATAAGAAAATGGATAATGCTATTCCAGTTATAAAGCATTTTTGGCGAGCATTAGAGAATAAAAAAGTTGAAGCAGGGGACAGTTCGTGGATTTTGAAGTTTGGAGGCATGGAACCGTCCCCTGCTTCTTTCTTATAAAAACTAGTTTAGTAGTAGAAAATTTAGGAAAAACTAGAAATAGTTACAATTTATATTCTATGTGAAAGGAGCAGTAAAATGAAGAACTTTGTAGGTATAGTAGGCACAAACTCTGATAGTTCTACAAATCGTCAATTGCTACAATTTATTCAAAAACATTTTGCGGGTAAAGCTAACATGGAAGTTTGTGAGATAAAGGACTTACCTAGTTTTAATAAACCGAAAGACAGGGAACCACCTGTTGAGGTACAAAAACTCTCTGACAAAATTATGGAAGCAGATGGAGTAATCATCAGTACGCCCGAATATAACCATTCCGTACCAGCAGTATTAAAAAGTACGTTAGAATGGTTGTCCTATACTACGCAGCCACTCATTGATAAACCAGTTATGATTACCGGGGCGTCTTATGGAAGATTAGGTTCCTCACGTTCACAAGCACACTTAAGGCAAATGCTTGATGCACCTGAGTTAAAAGCACGCATTATGCCGAGTTCTGAGTTCTTATTAGGTTATTCATTGCAAGCCTTTGATGAAAATGGTGATCTAAAGAATCAAAGTAAGATAGAAGAGCTTGAGGGTATTTTTAATGACTTTATACAATTTGTTGATATTACCAATCAATTAGTTAGCGCGAAAAGCGTTCACAAGAAACAAGCACAACGCTTCTCATGGGAAGATCATTAATCCAAGGAGGTATAAAGATGAAAATTGTCGGAATAGTTGGATCGAACGCTGATTTTTCATATAATCGTCTATTGTTAGATTTTATCGCTAAAAAGTTTAATAAATTAATTGATGTTGAAGTGTTGGATATTGCAGATGTGCCAATGTTTAATCAATCTGATGATCAAACAAATAGTGATGTAATCCAAGATCTAAACAAAAAAATTCTTGGTGCAGATGGTGTAATTATCGCAACCCCCGAATACAACCATTCTATCCCGTCTGCATTACAAAGTGTTCTAGAATGGCTATCATTTAAAATTCATCCACTTGACGGAAAGCCTGTAATGATTGTAGGCGCTTCTTACGATGTCCAAGGGTCATCTCGCTCTCAACTACATTTACGACAAATATTAGATGCTCCTGGTGTAAACGCTGTCGTCATGCCAGGGAATGAGTTCCTTTTAGGTGAAGTGCATAAAGCATTCGATAAGGAAAAAAATCTAAAAGATAAAGAAACGACACAATTTCTAGAAAGTTGTATAAAGAAATTCATCCGTTTTATCAATGTTGTCAATGTCATGCATTCCCCTGATGGTATGAAGGACTTATCGAGTACAGAGGATTTATATGCGACTGGATTCATTGATACAACAATAAAAGATATCAATATGTTAGACGATGACTGGGTTGAACAAGCTGCTAACAAGACGAATGCAGTTGACGGTAATACTTACGTTAAGTTAAATCGCGGTATTTTAACCGTTGACCAAATCAATTACTTTTTAGATTCAATGCCAGCAGAATTAACGTTTGCGGATAGCAATAATCAATTCTTGTATTATAACTATAAGTATGAAGCTGAAGATATGTTGGCCGCTCGCAGACCGGAACAAGTAGGTTATCCATTAGCAGAATGTCACCCAGATAGAGCATATAGTAGCGTTGCATGGGTCATTCAACAATTACGTACTGGTAAAGAAGATGTCGTAAGAACCCATGTACCTACACACGGACCGGATAAGTTTGTCGTTCATAGCTACCAAGCCGTTCGTAATGGAGAAGGAAATTATTTAGGAATCAACGAATATGTACGTGATATTAAACCAATTATCGATTGGTATTTAGAACAAACTGGCCAACAGTTAACTGGAGGCGGTGTTGATGCAGTATCAGGAGCAACTTCCAAAGTAGATTCTGTATCAGGAGCTACAGTTAAGAACAATTAGGAAAATAAAGAGGTCTCGAAGGCCTCTTTTTCAAATTTATTTGATAAATTATCCTTAATGGAAGGGTGAAAGTATGGACGTACAAAGTCGCGAAATACATATGATGGGAACAATTATCTATTTATCGGTTGAACATGATTATGCAGCCTTTGTTTTGGAAGAATTGATACTAAAATTGAAAAAATACGAGAAACGTTTTAGTGCTCACGATTTAAATTCAGAATTAATGGAAGTTAACAACAATGCAGGGATTCGGCCAGTGAAAGTGAATCAGAGTTTATACGATTTAATAAAAATAGGAAAAATACATAGCACTGCTTCCAACAGTTTTTTTAATATTACCATTGGCCCTCTTGTTCAAGCTTGGCGTATTGGATCTGAAGATGCGACCGTTCCCTCACAAAGAAAAATTCAATCCTTACTTAAAACCACAAATGCGAGCGATATCATCTTTGATGACCATAATCAAACCGTTTTTCTAAAATATACCGGTATGTTTATAGATTTAGGTGCGATTGCCAAAGGATTTATTGCCGATCTTTTAATTGATGATTTGAAGTCAATGAATACATCATCTGCTTTGATTAACTTAGGTGGAAATGTAATGGTCTATGGAAATGCTCCAAAACATGAGGATGGTTACTGGCGAATAGGAATACAACACCCTTTAGAGCCACGAGGAAATTATATCGTCGTTTTAAAGGCACTCAATCAATCGGTTGTTACCTCTGGAATTTACGAACGGAATTTTACAATGAACAACCAAACTTACCATCATATATTAGACCCTAATACTGGCTATCCGATTGAATCACAAGTTGCTGGTTTAACCGTTGTATCTAAAAAGTCAATCGATGGTGAAATATGGACGAGTCGATTATTCGGACAGTCCCCTGACCAAATAATGAATACGTTAAATCAATTAGATGATATAGAGGGAATTGTTATTACCAAGGATGCTAAGCTTTATTATTCAAAATCTCTTAAAAACTATCTTGTGGAATATACTTCATGAAGGAAGCAGGGGACGGTTCGTTGCTTCCTAATCTACGTTTGGAGAAGAATTAATCCGCATTAATCTTTCATCTGTCAGTAAGGTACACACTGAAGCCTTTATGATGCATTCTAATTTGTGGAAGTTGCTATTCGCCGAAAAATTATTGCAAGCACCATTGCCGGATATAGTTAACATCAAGACTACTTCACTATTCCTTGGCTTGGAATATGTGGAACCAACTGTACCCAAGAAACGGATAATAATATGTAAGTAGCAAAATAAGGTTCTATAATGACGTTTTGAAAACATGAAAATATTCTCTATTAATAGACCGAGGATACTTGGGTGGAAATTATCCATTTAGGTAATCTTACTCTTTTTATTAGAGAAAAAGAATCTGTATCCTCGTCAGGAAGAAAACCTACCTAGTTTCACCCAACATATACACCTAATACCAACTTTCTAGCGATTATAGATGAAAAAGACAAAAAAATGAAGAGATGGTACACTGTATGATTACTGTGAAGGAAGTAACAAGATTGTTATATTGGTTACATAATTGAAGAATCTTCACCATTAATGGACAATACCTAGGACAGAATCAGGAGGTATTCCGGAACAATCACAGGATAAAACCCGGTACATACTTAAAGTAAAAGAAAAAGATAAACAAAAGAGAGGAGGAGGAAACACGCAAAATGCTTTTATTATCTGTGAACAAAACCTAAGGGTTTTAATACCAATTGTGCAAGAATCATTTCTCGCGTGGTGTGACGATTAAGCTAACCATACAAAAAGACTATTACGAACAGTGCCTGTCACTATTCGTAAGTTGATTGGTACTGTTTTTATTTATATAGATTCAATCAATTGGTTCTTACTCTTTTTGAAAAAAATTAAGTTATTTAGTTTTTGTAGAAGGTATTCGTTTGAGAATCTTAGTGATATCCTATTCTATTCAATCAAGTTGTATAGAATACTGATTGCTACTTCAGTTTGCAGAAAGGTTTAGGAAACAATAATGAATTATTAGTCTATGAAGAATATACAGGTGGTATTTCTTAGCTATTAGAAAAATGGTACCGACTCTATTATAATATACTTTCTAAATATTGCTTATTATGAAGAATGCTGGGGTGATCAGGAAGGTATTTCCGGGCAATCTCGTTATGTTCATAGGCTAGTGCATGATTCCCTATTTGTGAGTAGCAAACGCATAATTGTAAATGCGGAAGCCAAGTCCAGCAAGAATGATTGATCATCCCTAATTTGTCACTGGGCTTTTCGAGTTCGGTGGCCAGTTTGTACCAAAAAAGAGCTTGATAAGAGTGATTATTATGAAGGAACCTGTATCCTAATCTGCAGCAGAATTCAGCTCGAGGTGAGTCGTATTTAAAAGATTTCAAAATAAAATAAAGCTCGTTTTCATAATCATCCAATGCACTATAACAATCGGAAAGCCTCCCACATGCAGAAATGTAATCTTCTATCCATCCATTATCTGTTGCTAAAAATTGTTTGTAATATTTGATAGCATCTTCAAGCCTATCGTGTTCAAACAGTTCATTTGCATAGTAAAATAAGTCTCTTGGAGAGAATTGTTCACCTTGTTTTATTCGTTTTTCATAGATAAGGAGATTACGGTCAGAGTCATGATGCATGCTGCAATGGGTAACAGCAACCTCGCTGTTTAGAATATTTCCCCAAACTTCCAAGTATTCGTGTACTGGCCCATACCATTGGAAGTTATTTTCCCTTTTTACAAGGCGATTACGACGTAGGCTCGTAATGACATTTCCGTTTTCATCTATGTTCAGATTATAGTGCATGGTGACAGAATCAATGGTAGTGTCAAGTGTCTCTTTTAACTTTGATAATTTTTTGCAATCATCTTTCATTAATATATCATCCGCATCCAACCAAAAAATGTAATCCATTTTGGCGTTTTTAAATGCGAAATTACGGGCTGCAGCAAAGTCATCAATCCATTGGAAGTCGAAAATGCGATTCGCATATTGTGAAACAATTTCTTTCGTTTTATCTGTTGAACCTGTGTCTACTATAATGATTTCATCTACAATGTCTTTTACCGAATCAAGACATCTTGCGATAGTGTTTTCTTCATTTTTTACAATCATGCAAAGACTAATTGTAATCATGTTTAATCAACTCCTTAATCTCTGATCTTCTTATTTTCAAGTTATGTAAAAAACTCTTTTTGGTGTGTATAATTTTGGTAAGTAATTTTCCAGAAAACAATTGCCCCTCATTTCATGCCTACATAAAAATGAGGGGTGATTGATTAAAGAGGGTTCGGTTATACAAATATTAAAATTCGTTAGTACTGTGTGAATTGTCGGGTTTATTCTCCAAGTGTTCCTCCCTACCCGTCGGAACGCTAGATGAAATCTTAATATAAATTCACACTGATTTTATGAGGGTTCCTTACCCATCCAATTTTTTAATGAGAACAGAAGCGTTTACGTTTGTTTGTGTTCCTCCAGCTAAAGTCTGTAGGGTAACCGCTGCAGTAGAACTATGATTTCTAAGGGTAAGAACATCACCAGCTGACACGGCGATTATAGCCTGACCGTTGTTTTGCTGAGTACCGGCTCCTGAACCATAGACGGTTCCTGCAACAAGTGTCCCATTTAAAAATAGTGAGAATTGATTTGGCTGTACACCCGACACAGAGAAAGTAACACTATAGTCTCCCGGTGTGGTAACTAGAATTTGTGAGGTTCCAGGGGCATGCGTAATCCCAGGTGTAATTATTCCATTTGAATCAAAAGTGACATCTGCCTCTATAGGCACAACCTGAGCACCGACATTGTAAATATAACCGTATTGGGATAATCCGCCAGCTGGCCCGGTTGCTCCTGTAGCACCAGTAGGTCCTATTGGCCCTGTAGCACCAGTAGTCCCCGGTGGTCCTGTAGGCCCAGTTTCGCCCGTAGGTCCTGTTGGTCCCGTAGGCCCTGGTTCCCCCGTAGGCCCTGTAGCGCCAGTAATCCCCGGTGGTCCTGTAGGCCCTGGTTCCCCCGTAGCCCCCGGCGGTCCTGTAGTCCCCGGCGGTCCCGTAGGCCCTGTAGCGCCAGTAATCCCCGGTGGTCCTGTAGGCCCTGGTTCCCCAGTAGCCCCCGGCGGTCCTGTAGTCCCCGGCGGTCCCGTAGGCCCTGGTTCGCCCGTAGCCCCCGGCGGTCCTGTAGTCCCCGGTGGCCCCGTAGGCCCTGTAGCGCCAGTAATCCCCGGTGGTCCCGTAGGCCCTGGTTCGCCCGTAGCCCCCGGCGGTCCTGTAGTCCCCGGTGGCCCCGTAGGCCCTGTAGCGCCAGTAATCCCCGGTGGTCCCGTAGGCCCTGGTTCGCCCGTAGCCCCCGGCGGTCCCGTAGGCCCTGGTTCGCCCGTAGCCCCCGGCGGTCCTGTAGTCCCCGGTGGCCCCGTAGCCCCCGGCGGTCCTGTAGGCCCTGTAGCGCCAGTAATCCCCGGTGGTCCCGTAGGCCCTGGTTC
>NZ_JASTZU010000029.1 GCF_030282825.1 Aquibacillus rhizosphaerae | reverse complement strand
TAAAATCCCCCACTATCCATTTCAGCATTTTCCGGAAACAACATCGTATACCCATCTGTCTTCGAACGAAATAAATAATAGCCATCTTTTACTTCTTCCGTTGAATCCATAAACTCGCGCGTAAATTCATCTTGAAATGCTTTTGTTTCAGGTAATTGTGCTTCTTTCAACTGACATCCTCCTAGTATTACCAAAATGATGACCAGGGGAAGAATTTGCTTTATTTTCATTAAGTTATACCCCTTTCATTTACATTAACTTCTTACTATTACCATATTTTTCTATGTCTTATCAATAGTTATTGAAAAGGAATAATAAAATAAAGATTATGTACTACAGAAAGGAACAAGTTTATATTGATTAGTGAACGTAAAGTACTACTTATACTTGGGAGTTTTTTAAGAGGCGTGTTGGAAGTGAATAATTAAATGCAAAAGAGGATTAGAGTAATTGTTAAGATTTAAGCATACAACAGCGTTCTAAATCGCTATATTCAATCATTAATCTGTATTAAATTGAACCGACTTCATAAGCATCAACGCCTTGTCTTCTTCTACTTCCGGGTCTATGTTACATGTTTCCTCATCATAACAGAAAGAAGAATAAATATACTCTATGCCAACACTTCCCCCTTTTGGTACTATATAACTAAAGAAACTATATACTGTTCTTTTACGACCTTCTTCCTCGTACATCTTTTGCTCTTTTGCAAAGTAAATGCGAGTATTCTTTTCTTCAATTTCTTGATAGTCTCCACTATACCCACCTTTAGTAGATAAGCTCTCCAAGTTAATATCAATGTCTTTTTCCCCGTAGGGAGAATACATCACATCAGATCTATGATTGTAATTTTCTTCCCTACTATAATCTACAAAAGTTAGGTTTTCAAAAAAATCCTTGTTTCTTTCATAAAACATCTTTGATACTTCTGCATTTTCTGGAAACAACATCGTATACCCCTCTGTTTTGGAACGAAATAAATAATAACCATCTTTCACTTCTTCAACCGAATCCATAAACTCCCTCGTATATTCATCTTGAAATGCTTTCGTTTCAGGTAATTGTTCTTCTTTCAACTGACATCCTCCTAGTATTACCAAAATGATGATCAGGGGAAGAATTTGCTGTATTTTCATTTAGTTATACCCCTTTCATTTCCATTAACTTTTTATTATTACCATATTTTTCTATGTCTTATCAATAGTTATTGAAAAGGAATAATAAAATAAACATTATGTACTACAGAAAGGAACAAGTTTATATTAATTAGTGAACGTAAAGTACTACTTATACTTAGGAGTTTTTTAAGAGGCGTGATGGAAGTGAATAATTAAATGCAAAAGAGGATTACAGTAATTGTTAAAATTTAAGTACACTACAGCGTTCTAAGTCGATATTTTTAATCATTCATTCTCTATAAAATGAAATGACTTCATAAGCGTCAACGCCTTCTCTTCTTCTTTTTTCGGATCTATTTTACAGTTGTTTTCATCATAACAATAAGAAGAATAATTATATTCTATACCAACACTCCCACCTTTTGGCACTATATAACTAAAGAAACTATATACTGTTCTTTTACGGTCTTCATCCTCTAATACCTCTTTTTCTTTTGCAAAGTAAATTCGAGTATTCTCTTCTTCAATTTTTGCATATTCTCCGTCATACCCGGCTCTTCTGGATAATCCTCTTAAACTTATCTCAACTCCTTTTTCTCTGTGTGGTGAATACGTAACATCATATGTATAATTGTAATTTTCTTCCCTACTATAATCTACAAAAGTTAGGTTCTCAAAGTGATCATTATTTCTTTCATAAAACATCTTTGATATTTCTGCATTTTCCGGAAACAACGTCGTGTACCCATCTGTTTTCGAACGAAATAAATAATAGCCATCCTTTACTTCTTCAGTTGAGTCCATAAACTCGCGCGTAAATTCATCTTGAAATGCTTT
>NZ_JASTZU010000028.1 GCF_030282825.1 Aquibacillus rhizosphaerae | reverse complement strand
TCTCCATAAAATGTGAGCTTGGTTGCTCATTACTTAACTAGCTTTTTTCTTACTTAACATACTGATTGTTTTGTTCAGTTTTCAAAGATCAATGTTGCGGTGTTTTTTTTGCGACAACTTTTATATTGTATCAAGTCACAATGAGTTTGTCAATAACTTTTTAAAATGTTTTAAAAACAATTCATTTATCAATCAAAATTTGCGACCTCATTAATATAACATCTTATTAAAATCTAGTCAACATATTATTAGATTGTGCTTCAGTTGCGTTGTGCAACGTTTAATAATTTACCATGATTATCTCACTAAAGCAATAGTCTAATACATAGTAAAACTTGGAATTTATTAAAAACCGTTCGTTAACAATAGAAATTATTTAAAACATAACCTATTTATTATATAAGAACTCGTGACAACAGTAGACACGAGTTCTTATATAATATTAGTCTCGATTTCTCATTTGTGGAAATAGCAATACATCACGAATTGATGGAGCATTCGTTAAAAGCATTACAAGTCTGTCAATTCCTATACCTAACCCACCGGTCGGTGGCATACCATATTCTAAGGCCTCTAGGAAATCTTCATCCATTTCATGCGCTTCATCATTACCTTCTTCTTTTTCCTTCACTTGAGCTTCAAAACGTTTACGTTGATCAATAGGATCATTTAGCTCAGAGAAAGCATTCGCGTGTTCACGACCAACTATAAATAGTTCAAATCGATCTGTAAACCTATCATCTTCTGCATTTTTCTTAGCAAGTGGCGATATCTCCAAAGGGTGTCCATAAACAAATGTAGGTTGTATAAGCTTTTCCTCTACCCTTTGCTCAAAAAATTCATTTACAATATGTCCAAATGTCATTGTATCTTTGATTTGGATTCCATGTTCTTTAGCTAGTTCTTTAGCTTCGTCATCGCTCATGTGCTTCCAGAAGTCGACTCCTGTATGTTGTTTTACTGCATCCACCATGTGAAGTCTTGTCCATTGTGGTTCAAGATTTACTTCATAATCACCATAAGTAACTATTGTCTGACCTGTTACTTCCTTTGCAATATGAGCAACCATGTTCTCAACTAAGGCCATAACATCATGATAATCTGCGTAGGCCTCGTATAACTCTAACATCGTAAATTCTGGATTATGTCTAGTTGACACTCCTTCATTTCTAAAAACACGACCTATTTCATAGACCTTTTCCATCCCACCAACAATTAGTCGCTTTAAGTGTAACTCAATAGCAATTCTCATATATAATGGTATATCTAATGCGTTATGGTGTGTTGTGAAAGGTCTCGCAGATGCCCCACCTGCAATACCATGCATCATTGGAGTTTCAACTTCCAAAAAACCATCTCCGTCTAAGTATCTACGCATCGCCTGTATTATTTTACTTCTTGTCACAAACGTTTCTTTGCTTTGCGGATTTGTAATAAGATCAAGATAACGTTGACGATAGCGTTGTTCAACATCCTTTAAACCATGGAATTTCTCAGGAAGTGGACGGAGAGACTTTGTTAACAGTTGAAATTTCACTACTTTAACAGATAACTCACCAACATTAGTTTTAAATACTTTACCCGTCACACCAACAATATCTCCTAAATCAACTGTGTTAAATATTCCATACGCTTCATCACCAACCATGTCTTTGCGAACGTATAACTGTATTTGACCACTTAAATCTTGAATATGTGAAAAACCAGCTTTTCCTTTTCCACGTTTCGTCATGACTCGTCCTGCTATAGTTACCTCTATTGCTTTTTCTTCTAATTCTTCTTTAGAATATTGCTCATAAGCATCTTGTAATTGCTCGGCTAGGTGTGTACGTTCGTATTTATCACCAAACGGATCAATTCCTTGTTCTTTATAAGACTGTAATTTTTCTCTGCGAACCTGCATCTGTTCATTAAATTCTTCAGCCATTATCAAATTCACTCCATTTATTAAATTTATACTTATGTATGTATTAGCGTTTTAACTGGCAAAAACCAAGTATAGTAATTAATTTTTTAAATAGAAATATATATACTATTCTAAATAAAAAACTGCCAGTTTGGCACTGGCAGCATTTCTCTTAAGGTTTAGTATAGAAAACGAATAGCAAAGTGTCAACGTTAAACTAAATAGGATACTCTACCAGCTTTTCTAACCAATCTCAAAACTATAAAGAGTATCCTCTAATTTTTCACATCTCTCTAACTTTACTTTACCATTATCTTTTTGTCCTTTAAGATAAACCACGTGCTTTCTCATTTCCATGTAGCTAACTTTACTGGGCAATAATAAATAATATCTGCGTTTGTATTTCAGAAGCATCTATCAAAGTATGCCCAAAAATCTACATGTTTGTTGTTTCTTTCTTCTATTATAAAGCATTCGAATCGATTTTAAACTTCACACTTAAACTAGCAATTGGAACAAAATTAATTCGTTCCTAATAATGACAAGCTCGGGGCGCCTTTGCAACAATAAATAACCTTGTTTCGAAAGGTGATTTTATTTAAAGTAACCTTTAAATACAGAAAGTCACCTTATCTTTAAAACAGTAATTTATTATAACATTTATTCTGGAGGATACAATTCCTCTATTGTAATATCTAGAACGTCCGTTATCCGGTTCAGTAAATTGGAGTTAGGAATCCTGGTCCCTCTTTCAACTTCTCCAATTACTGATACTGATACACCCAGTTTCCTAGCAAATTGAATTTGCGTGTACCCTTTTAATTTACGATAAGCCTTTATTCGTTTTCCCCATTGGATGGATACCATTTATATACTCCCTTTTTCTCTTGTGTTGTAACCTCATCTAGAACAGATGCAACACTTTTGTTTAAAGAGGGGATGTTTAAGCTTGGGTTCACATCTTTTAAAGGTATTAATACAAAAGCTCTTTCGTGCATTCTAGGATGAGGAACGATTAGTTGCTCCGTTCTAATATTCTCTTGATTATATAATAAAATGTCAAGGTCTATTACTCTTGGACCCCACCTAACTCCCCTTTTTCTTCCTATTTTTTTCTCGATACCTTTGCAGTAATTAAGTAAATCCAAGGGTTCTAAACTTGTTTCAATTTCAATTACCATATTCAGAAAATTCTCTTGCTCTAAATACCCAACAGGTTCCGTTTCATAAATTGGTGAGTAACTTATAACAAAAATATGTTCACTTAGCCTTAGGTTATCTATCGCCTGGTTCAGATAGGCTGAACGCGGGTTAATATTAGACCCTAATGCTATATATACTGTATTCATCTTACTCGCTCCCGCCGAATTTCAATAGCAACGGACTCATAATGACCCGGTATAGGAGGATCTGGCTTATAAACCTTAACTGTACACGCAGATAATTTCGCAAACGTAGAAAATAATTTATCCGCAATATCATTTGCCACAGCTTCCACTAAATTACGAGACTTGCCTTCTACAACTTCTTGCGTCACTTGAAAAATAGTTCCATAATTTATGGAATCATTCATGTCATCAGACTCACCAGCTTTTTGTAAATCGACCTCTAAAACCAAATCAACAATAAAACGTTGTCCTAGTTTATTCTCTTCAGGGAATAAACCATGGTAGCCATAAAAACTCATTTTATTAAGATATATTTTATCCAATTAAATTCCCACCTTTTCCCATCAGGACATCCATCATTTTTGTCATTCGAAAACACATTTCCACATTATGAACTCTAACAATATCGGTTCCTTTTGTTATTCCATAACAAACCGTTGCCCCAGTACCTTCATCCCTTTGATTCGCTGGCAAGTTCAACACATTTCCAATCATTGATTTTCGCGATGTACCAAGCAATAACGGATATCCTAAATCTTTCAATTCATCTAGTCTCTTCAGAACGTTCAAGTTATCTTCCACAGTCTTAGCGAAGCCAATACCCGGATCTAAGATAATATTACCTTTCTCAACACCAGCACGGCGTACAATTTCAATACTTTGTCGAAGATCATCTTTTATATCTTCAATAAGCGAATTATAATTCATATTAGTTCTATTATGCATCAATACGATTGGAACATTATACGTAGCAGCTACTTCTGCAATTTCTGGTTGCTTTTTTGCACCCCATACGTCGTTAATGATTGATGCTCCGGCTTCTACAGCTCTTTTAGCTGTTTCTGCCTTATATGTATCTATAGATATCGGAATGTTAATCGCTTTTTTCACGCTTCTTATAATTGGAAGAACACGTTCAAGCTCTTCTTCTTCTGTAACAGGTTGGTGTCCAGGTCTTGTAGATTCCCCACCAATATCAATTATATCTGCACCTGCTTTTTCCATGTCCATCGCTTGCTTCACGGCTGTTTCCTGATTATTAAATTTACCACCATCGGAAAAAGAATCAGGAGTTATATTTAATATACCCATAATCAGCGTTTTTTCATTTAAATTATACTTTTTTTCCTTAGTCATTAGCCATCTTTGCATATATACTTTCATCCTTATTAAAACGATTTACTTCTCATTCTACAACAAATATACAATTTGTTGTAGAATATGAGTATTTTAATACATACTGTAATCCCAGTAGAGTGTTCACCTTAGAGTATTGGTAATCTAGATAGAATAAATGTAGTAATTTATCCAGAGAGGTTGGACTCAAGTTTTAATAAGTTATGAATTGAATTCCCAAAAATTTCCGATTTAAGAATAGCGTGGGACGTCTTCAAAACAAGAAAAAAACCTTGTTTCTGGGATGTCTTTCTATGTAGCATTCCTTTGTGCTCACCAAGGAAAATATCAGTGTGGCGCTCATTACCACAAAGATGTTTGACTCAGGTAGGCGCTGGAGCTAGACATCTTTAATTTCTTATACTTTCTTAGCTTAAAAAAGCGACCTCCTAGGAGATCGCTTCAAAATAGTTACTCTTGTTCTTCAAACTGATAAAGAGGTGTTGATAAATATCTTTCTCCATTACTTGGTATTACAGCTAAAACCTTTTTACCTTTACCAAGTTGTTTAGCAACTTGCTTTGCTGCGTAAATCGCTGCACCGGAGGAAACGCCTCCTAATAAACCGTCTTTACGAGCAGCCTCTCTAGCAGTTTCATATGCTTCATCATTACTTACAGTGATAACCTCATCATAAACTTCGGTGTTCAGTACTCCAGGTACAAATCCTGCCCCGATTCCTTGAATTTTATGAGGTCCTGGTTTGCCACCAGATAAAATTGCCGATCCCTCTGGTTCTACAGCATAAATTTTAATGTCTTTATATTTTTCTTTTAACACTTTACCAGCACCTGTAATAGTTCCACCAGTTCCAATTCCAGATACAAAGGCATCTAACTGATCACCCATTTGTTCAACTATTTCATTACCTGTTGTACGAGCATGAACCTCTGGGTTAGCTTGATTATTAAATTGTTGTGGCATAAAGTAACCATTCTCTTTTTGCAATTCTTCCGCTTTTTTAATTGCACCCTTCATTCCATCGGCACCAGGTGTAAGTACTAATTCTGACCCGTAGGCACGAAGTAAGTTACGACGTTCCAAACTCATAGTATCAGGCATCACAAGGATTGCTTTGTACCCTTTGATAGCAGCTACTAACGCAATACCAATACCAGTATTACCACTTGTCGGTTCAATAATCGTGTCGCCTTCTTTTAAATCTCCTGATTTTTCTGCAGCCTCAATCATTGCTAATGCAATACGATCCTTTACAGAGCTACCAGGGTTCATAAACTCTAGTTTTAGGTAAATTTCTGCTCCTTCTGGGTCTGCTGTGCGGTTAAGTTTTACTATCGGTGTATTACCTATTAATTCTGCTATTGACTGTGCTACTTTCATTTTATCACTCCTAATTCCAAGTATTTTTATTGGATTTAATATCAATGTACGATATCTAGACTATAAAAGTCAACTAATTAGCTGGAAAATTTATAATTTTTTAATTATTTCATTCATAGATCCATTCGATTGATAATTCTTCCCAAAGTGAGCTTGCAGAAATATTAGCTTCTATTTGCTCGAGTGCTAGTTCACGCTTAATTTGGACTTTCAACTCATCATATGTAAATGAAACATCTGGTAACATACGATGGAGATAAATAATTGCAACCTCATTTCCTACTAGGAATGGATCACTATAGGAATGTTCCTTCATTTCCATTGCTTTGTCATAATAACCCGAGGGAAGATAATCACTATCAGCTGTAAAGAAGCCTAAGTATCCACCAGCATTTCTAGAATCTTCATCGACAGAATATTCTCTTGCTAAAGAAGCAAATGTTGCACCATCTTCTAGTTCACTTATGAATCTATCAGCAGTCGCTTTATCATTTACCAAAACGTGGGAAAGTTGAATTGATTCTACAAATTCATATTGGTTTTGGTTGTCTTCATAATAATCATCTATAAGAATTTCGGGGACCTCTACCGCCTCCGTCAATAAAGCTTCTAAATATAATCGATACGTAATCTCCTCGGTCCACTCTGCTTTTCGTTTTTCAATTTCATCTTTACTCATTACTCCGTGCATGGTATATAACAATGATAATTCTCTTTCAATTAACTTGTTACTTATTTCAATATTCTTTTCTTCAGCTAGTTGATAAACTACTTCCTTGTTAATCATTGTTGTTAAGATTTCTTTTCCGTATTCTGACTCTAGAGCATTCGTCCATTCCCTGTATTTAATTTCTTGATTTCCAACTGTTGCAACAGGATTCTTTTTATCAACCTCGATACTAAAATCCTCGTTGGTTCCTCCTGCCCTATCATTAATCCAAACAGCTACTGTAGTTAAATTTGTAACCAATAGAAGAATAACCATCCCCAAGAGTAACTTCCTTGTCATGCCACAATCTCTCCTTAATCCGCTTTTAATGCATGTAAATCATCTGCACTAAAAACATATTGCTCATTACAGAAATGACAAGTAGCCTCTGCTCCATTGTCCTCTTTAATCATTAGGTTTATTTCCTCATCTCCAAGACTTTTGATTCCACGTTCTATTCTTTCTCTAGAACAGTGACAACTATATTTAACTGGAAGGCTTTCATGTATTTTGATATTTTCTTCTCCAAGTAACTTTTTCAAAATATCTTCTGGAGAATTACCGTCCCTTACTAAACTAGATATAGACGGAATAGACTTAATACGATCTTCCATTAAGCCAATCGTATCCTCACTAGCTCCAGGAAGCACCTGTAGTATAAATCCACCTGCAGCTAGTATAGAGTGATCTGGATTAACAAGAACCCCAGCACCTACTGCGGATGGTACTTGTTCTGAGTTTGCAAAATAGTACGTGAAATCTTCACTTATTTCCCCGGATACAATTGGTACTTGACCAGTAAAATGTTCTTTTAACCCTAAATCTTTTACTACGCTAAGGTTTCCTTCTGTTCCCACAGCTCGAGCAACATCTAGTTTTCCATTACTATTCAAGTCAAAATCAACATGTGGATTTGTGATATACCCTCTTACCTCACCTTGGGAATTAGTATCGACAATAATCGGTCCAGTAGGGCCATTTCCCTCTAATTTAATTGTTAATTTGTCTTTACCTTTTAACATAGCACCCATCATTGCTGTAATTGTAATAGTTCGACCTAGGGCCGCAGACGCAGTTGCCCAGCTATCTTGTCTTACTCTTGCTTCTTCCACTGTATCTGTTGATTGTATCGCGTATGCTCTAATTGTGCCTTCAAATGCTGTCGCTTTTATTAAATGGTCTCCCATCTTGTATCATACTCCTTATTCTTGTATTGATTTTTCATTTTTTTTATAAATATAATATAAACCTTTTAGTGTCAATGCTGGGTCCACTAAATCAATTGTACTCGAGTCTGTTTCTATCAACTTCGCTAAGCCACCTGTTGCAATTACTTTCGGTGGTTTATTCGCCTGTTTTTTTATTCGCCTTACAACTTCATCTACTTGACCGACATATCCAAAGTATACCCCAGATTGCATAGCCTCAACAGTAGATGAACCAACAACTTCTCCAGGATTTTTGATTTCAACTTTAGGTAGTTTTGCAGCCTTTGCATACAGAGCTTCTAACGATATATTTATACCTGGAGCAATCGCACCCCCTACATATTCACTATGTTCATTCACATAACAGTAGGTGGTAGCTGTACCAAAATCAATGATTATTAATGGTGATCCGTGCTCTTGTATTGCTCCAACCGCATTTACAATTCTATCCGCACCAATTTCTTTAGGATTTGGATATTTCATTTTTAAATGAGGATTAATTACTTCATCTCCAATCACCATTGGCTTTTTGTGGAAATACTTTTGTGACATACGATCAAGAGCAAACATAATTGGTGGTACAACAGAAGAGATGATAATTCCAGATATATCCGAAAAAGTTAAACCTTCATGTTCTAACAATGTTTTTATTAACATCGCATATTCATCTTCTGTTTTGTATCGATCTGTCTTAATTCGCCATTGATACTTCAATTGCTCATTTTCAAATACACCAAGTACCGTATTGGTATTACCTACATCTAATACAAAAATCATTTTGCTTTTCCACCAATCTATCACTATTTCTTTTATGATTAATCATATCATTTATAATATAGCTTATCTATCTTGCTTATTTTAAACATTTTTCACCTAAAGTACATCTGAAATGCTTAACACTTTAGCGTTTTTCTTTGTTAATAACTAAATAGTCTATAGAACCTCCGTAACTGCTATGTTAATTTCCTTCCGTTCTTTATAAGATGAGTGATAATAAAGGGATCAAATTTCACTTATGTTGTTTGGCAAAACCCTGGTTTTTTGATCAACTACGATAATTAAATAGTGATAAAACTTACTAAAAATTATTTCCTAACCTTTTTATCATTTGCTAACTGTACCGCAGAAAAATGATCTCCCCTTGAAAGAGAATAGAAAATGAAGTATATCGTATATTGATTCTAAAAAAAATAGCCTCCTATAAAAGGAGGCAATTTTTTATTTTACTATTCTTTTTTATTTTCATCATCGTTATTATCATCGTTTTGTTCGGTAACACTATCTGCATCTTCAGACTTAGATTGAATATTTACACGAACATCTTTTTGATCGGATGATTTTTCAGAAGTTACATCTTTCTTATTATCACCATCTTGATCCGATACAACCGGGTCAGGCATCTTACCATCTTCAAATAATGATTTTATTTGTGAAGCATCAAGCGTCTCTACTTCAAGTAGTGATTGTGCAATTAATTCTAACTTATCTTTGTTCTCGGTTAAAATTTGTTTCGCACGTACATAACACTGATTAATAAAGTTTTGCATTTCTTGATCTATTTCATAGGCAATTGCATCACTATAGTTCTGTTCGTTTTGCATGTCTCTACCTAAGAATACTTGACCACCTGAGCTACCAAACTGTAATGGGCCAATTTTATCACTCATACCATATTCAGTAATCATTTTCCGAGCAATACTTGTAGCACGTTGGAAGTCGTTATGTGCACCTGTGCTAACTTCACCGAATATTACTTCTTCAGCTACGCGGCCACCCAACAACCCTGTTATTTTATCAAACAATTCTGGTTTAGTCATGAAATAACGATCTTCTTTTGGAAGCATAACTGCATATCCACCAGCTTGACCCCTCGGTACGATAGTAACCTTATGTACCATATCAGCATCATCTAGTACCATTCCAATAATGGTATGCCCACTCTCGTGATAAGCAACGATGTTCCGTTCTTTCTTAGAAATCACCCTGCTCTTTTTGGCTGGACCTGCAATGACGCGGTCAATCGCTTCATCAACGTCTTCCATTTCGATTTTCGTTTTATCAGTTCTAGCAGCAACAAGAGCTGCTTCATTTAATAAATTTTCTAAATCCGCACCAGAAAATCCTGGTGTTCTAGCTGCAATTGTTTTAAGTTCTACATCGTCTGCTAGAGGTTTATCTCTCGCATGGACTTTAAGAACATCTTCACGTCCTCGTAAGTCTGGACGATCTACTGTAATTTGACGGTCAAAACGACCTGGACGTAACAACGCTGGGTCTAATATGTCAGGACGGTTCGTTGCGGCAATGATAATAATACCTTCATTTTCGCCAAATCCATCCATTTCAACTAGCAGTTGGTTTAAGGTTTGCTCGCGTTCATCGTGCCCACCACCAACACCTGCTCCACGTTGTCTACCAACAGCATCAATCTCATCAATAAAGATAATACAAGGCGCATTTTTCTTTGCATTTTCAAATAAGTCACGTACACGAGAGGCACCAACACCAACAAACATCTCTACGAAGTCTGAACCACTTATAGAGAAAAATGGTGTACCCGCTTCACCCGCTACAGCACGTGCTAGAAGCGTTTTACCTGTACCTGGAGGCCCTACTAATAAAACCCCTTTAGGTATTTTCGCCCCAATTGCAGTAAACTTACGAGGGTCTTTTAAGAAATCAACCACTTCGACAAGTTCTTGTTTCTCCTCATCGGCCCCTGCAACATCTTTAAAACGCACTTTCTTTTTCTCTTCACTATACATCTTCGCCTTACTCTTACCAAAGTTCATAACACGACTTCCGCCGCCCTGAGCTTGGTTAAGTAGGAAAAAGAATAAGATGAATATGATAACAAACGGTATCATGGTAGTTAAAAATGTTACCCACCCGCTTGGTTGTTCTTCTTCTTGAACACTTAATATATTCTGTTCTCTTCCAACTTCTATAATACGTGAGACAATATCTGGATTATCAGGAACATTTGTAACAAATGTTGTTTCATCTGATAACTCTCCAGAAATTTGATAGACACCATTTGATGGACGCATCTCCATGTTTGTGATACCACCATCTTGAAGGGCCTGCATAAACTGATTTACATTATATTCTTCTTGTTGATTGTTTTGTCCATTAAATACTCCAACTACTCCAATTACTACTAGGAATATTAGGAAGTAAAAAATTACGTTCCGAAATATTCGATTCATTGCCTACCTCCTCCCAAGCGAGAAAACTATAGTAAATAGTATCATATAAAAAAGGGCGAATACAACTATTTACAATCACCTTTTTATGATATGTTACATTTCTACGACTCATTCCTGATTATTATTGGTTTTATTCTCCACCATACACTCTAGGTTTTAGTACACCTATATATGGAAGGTTACGAAATTTTTCTTGATAATCAAGACCGTATCCAACCACGAATTCATTTGGCACTTGAAACCCTACTACATCCGCAGTTATATCAGCAGTACGTCCCTCGGGTTTATCTAACAATGTTACGATTTTGATTGAATTTGCTTTTCGATATTTAAATAAATCAACTAAATAGCTTAAAGTCAAACCACTATCAATAATATCTTCAATTATTAGAAGATCTCTTCCCTCTACTTTTGTATCTAAATCCTTAACGATCTTCACTTCCCCAGTTGAGCGCATCTCACCGCCATAACTAGATACGTCCATAAAGTCCATTTCTAAGTGAACTTCAGTATGGCGAAGGACATCTGCCATAAAGGGTAGTGCTCCTTTAAGAACGCCAATAGCTAATGGGAATTTACCTTCATACTCTTGTGTTAATTGTGCTCCGAGTTCTTTACACTTTTCCTCAATTTCTTCCTTAGATATTAATATTTTCTCTATATCATTATGCATTTCATGATCCTCCTACATGTTGCCTTTTGTGTACTGCAATTGAAGAAAGCTTTCAGACTCTTTGTTACCATTCGTAGTTCCTTTTTTCAGTCCTACCAACCACACTAACTTACCATCCTGATCAATTACAATTGGCCACGAATTCCTAAGATGAATGGGAATCTTTTCATCAATAAAGATATCCTTTACCTTTTTAGTTCCGCTTAATCCTTTAATCTTTATTCTATCTCCAGGTCTTCTGTTGCGGATCATTAAAGGTAACCGGAACTCATCTATATTACAAGTCATAATATATTTGGAATTTTGATACGACCTGCTAATTATAGACGCAGTTATCACCGCCCCATCTGAAAGAACGACTCTTCCTGGGACATCTAGATATTCTACATAATCAGTTGAAATTGATTCTTGGAAGCTAAATCCAATTGTCTGATACACTTTACTCATTTTTAAACTCTTAGGTAATTCAATTGTAATATTTGCCTTATTACTATGTAATAAACTGAAAAATTGATCTTCATGAACAAAAGTCAAGCCATCGGGCAAAGTATGGTATAGATAATTCAATATTAGATGAAAGGCACGCCTTTGTAAAGCATATGGATATTGCAAAAAATCATTAAGTTGAAAACTTGCTTCTCTAGGTTCCTTATGAAATTTGATTAGCTTATTTATGAGTTGTTCAGCTTGATCTTTTAAAAATTCTTCATCATTCATAATGGATTCGCTGAGCCTTTGCAAATTCCTATGTAAGTTAGGATTTTGTTTTTGAAGTAAAGGAAGAACATGTATCCTAAAATAATTTCTTGTGTACACATCATCATCATTTGAACTGTCTCTTCTTGGCTTAATCCCATTTTCCCTACAATAAGATTCAATCATTTCCTTTGATAAGCATAAAAAAGGTCGAATAAGATATCCTTTACCTAATTGTCTTTTCATCGGAATCCCAATTAAAGAAGAAGGGTTTGTGCCTCTTACTAAACGCATGATTATTGTCTCGGCTTGGTCATCACCATGGTGTCCCAAAGCTAGATAATCAGCGTTATGGTGTTTCATCTGTTCCTCAAAAAAACGATACCTAAGTTCCCTAGCAGCAAGTTGTGTTCCCTTACCCTCATCTCGCTTATACGATTTAACATCCAGATTAGTTTCATAAAAATCAATATTCCAATTTTCACAAACTTTTTTTACATACTGAACATCTTGTTTAGATTGCTCGCCTCTTAATCCGTGATCGATAGATAAAGCGATAATTCGTAAGCTCCACTCCTCTTTAATAGAGAACATATAATGGAGAAGCGCCATCGAATCAGGTCCCCCTGAGACACCAACAAGTACAGTGGCATTCCTGTGTAACAATCTATTTTTTCTAATAAATTCATTTACTTGCTTCTCCATGCAAAGACCACTCCATTAAGTTGCCATAGCGTTCTTTTAACTTGTCTATCCTATCATTTTCTTAATAAAAATGAAATGAAAGATTATTGATGTGATTGGTGAGTATTGAAGTTCTTGGCCATCTATCAAAAATTCAGTTACCTAAGTAATAGGTAGAACAAGTAAAAAAGGAACACTACTACAATGATACCAAAAGATTCTAGCATTGGGTGATTATTTGTTTCTTTTGATTTATTTGTCGGTGTGGGATTTGGCCTTCTAGTTTGATTTGTCGCTCTAGTTGTTGATTTAGTGTGATTCGCTCTTGTAGATTCTCGCTTCATTAAAAGCTTAGATAAATCTTGTTTCATTTGCTCACTAGAAGTATATTCACCCGTTAATGCCTTATATAAGCAAGGTTCATATAACTTCAATTGACTGGTATGTTGTAATTTCTTAAGCAGTGTTTTCTTTGGGGTATGACCTCGTTCAAAACGGTTAGGATGATAGCTTTGTATCATTATCATTGCTAAAGCGAATAAATCATAACTAGGTTCTGCCTTTCTTGAACCCATATTCCAATAACCTCGATCGAAAAATTCAGTATATTCCTTTATAGATCTTCCTATTTGTGTGGTTCCACCAACGTCTATCCACCGCAATCTCGGTGGGGGGTATGTGACAATTAAATTTTCTGTTTTAAGATCTCCAAACACCCACCCTTCTTTATGTAAACTAGTTAAATCATCTAATAATTGTAACATTAGAATTCCTAACCATTCTTGCCCACTGTTACGAATGAAGGTAGATAATTCGGTACCTCTTAAATACTCCATCACATAAAAAGCATATGGCTTACCATTAGGATTAACCCAATCATCAACATCTAACAAAGAAGGTCCAAGGCGATTCCCCTGGACCTTTTGAAATGTTTTTAGTACATTTACTTCCATTGTAACAGATGAGCCTTTATCGCTAATCTTCAAAGCTACTTTTTTTCCATTGTTATCACATAGATATACCGAACCAATTGCTCCTTGGCCTAACTGCTTTAAAATGACATAACGTTGATGATGCCATTTTCCATTTATAATATCTCCAGATTTAAAACTAATACCCTGCTTCTTCGATGTTTGGTTCATCTTTTCTCATAAAGCTCCTTCGTAAGCTTTTCTTTCCAAATTGGTACATCGCTTCTTTTAGCGCTGGTCCCGTTGGCGTGATTCCACCACTTGTTAATTTAGGAAACACCGAAGAGATTGAATCCAATTTCGGAGACCAATCTAACACTTTATCAATATCTTTCTTTTTACCCGGGAAAGAGTATATCGAAAACCTGTTACGACCAATCCTTGCATTCATACTAACTGATAAATCTATTAATGCCTCTAGGACAGTAGGTAATTTATTATGCATACTTGCACTCGTATCTACTAAAACAAGCACTTCCAAGTCACAAGTCTCACCTAAATCCTCTACAACTTCCATAATCTCCCCACGTTGTTCCGGAGGAAGTTCCTCTAAACTATCATTAGGACCAAGAATTTGTTTTAATTCTTGATTAACAACACCTTGCAAAGTTTGAGTCATTGCTTGTTTAGTCACTGTTTGAACCGTTTGTGATAAAGCTTGTTTATAAACTATTTGACTAACACCACCACCAGACATGGCAATATCCTCTACTTCTTGCAAACCTGTAGGGTCTTCACTTTGATCATCCTCTAACACACCAATTACATTTACTGTTATTCCTTGTTGAGAAGCTAATGCAGCAACTGCGGATGGATCTTCACCCTTATTTGAGCACCCATCTGTTATTAAAAGTATTTGTTTCAGCGTTCCTTTTTTCATTTGTGTAACTCCTCCTCCTTTTAACCAAAAATGAATAAGCTCCAACATGTTAAAGCTTTAATTATCATCATTGTCGCCAATATAGAAGGAAGTTATACCTTTAACATAATTTAATAGATATGCCTCTAATTTGCTTCACTATGATAAGCAGGAAACGCTGCCCATTTAGGATTATTTTTATCGATTCTTGCTACAAGCACCGTCATATCATCTTCAATATGGCCTGACCTAGTTCTTACTACTTCTTCTAAAATTAAATCAGCCATCTCTTGAGGATCATCGGTTTCCATCTCTTTTATTTTTCTTTTTAACCACATATCTACATTTTCAATATCTTTTGGTCCTTCAAATATGCCATCACTCATCATAATGAGTAAATCACCTGCTTTTAACTGATCGCTAACAACTTCTACATCAAATTCTTGTATAATACCAATTGGAAGATTACTAGCTTCTACCTTGTGTATTTTACTCCCTCTTTTAATAAAGCTTGGTGTGGAACCAATTTTCAAAAAACGAATAGCGGCGTTGTGTAAATCAATCATTGCTAAATCCAATGTAGAGAATATCTCATCACTTGTACGCAATGATAGGATAGAATTTATCGATTTAATTGCCACCTGTTCCTGTATACCTGACTGTAAAATTTGTTGAAGCAGTCTTAATGTTTCTGTGCTTTCTTCATGGGCGCGCTCTCCATTACCCATACCATCACTAATTGCCATCGCATATTTACCCGCACCTATTTCTATTGTTGAATAACTATCTCCAGATACTAAACCTCCTCCTTTAGCCGCATGAGAAACCCCCGTCTCTATAACATATTTCTTTGCCGATCCAAAAGAAAAATAACAGTACCCATTTGGAAGAGGTGAAACTTCTTCGTCCTTAACAACGATTGTTTCCTTTAAAATATCAGATAACATTGGCGCTATTAATTTCGGACCCTCCCCATGGTAATGATAAAAAGATAAATTCATTTCAATATCAACATTACCTTTTTCCAAGCTATAAATATCCAGCTTATCTATTTCAATTCCCATGTGTTTTAATGCTGCAACAATTTCTACCTCTTGTTGTTCATGATTCTCTCTTTCTTTTAATATCTCTTTTGCAAAGTTATCCATTACTTCCGATACCCCTAGTAGTTGATCAGCTACAAACCGTCTACTTTCACTCACTTGTTTTTTTAACTTTTGATTTGCTTCATAAAAAGATAACTCTTGTTTCATGGTATCAATTACCTTTTTTGATTTTATACAATGGTTTTCAAAATTAGTTTGTAGCACTTTATTTGGATGATTTCCATCCTCAAGTTCGCCTTTCAAGTCCGTCATTAGTCCATATGTTTTATCAAACTGTTGCGCCCAACACCATTCTTTTTTGAAACAAGTTTGACATGTTTTTTCTGTTACATTACTAAGGAAATAATCCGTTTCTTTTGTATCTTCTTCTTCTAATACCGTTTTTTGCTCCAAAGTGAAGCTCTTAGATAGTGCTTGAAAGACATTTGAAAACTGCTCAACCCGATTGGCTGTTACGTCACGAACTTTTTGTAAGTATTGCTCCTGTTCTTTTGAATGTTCTACTGTACCTGGTATATATCTAGATAACTTTTTAATCCAACTTTCAGGTGTACAGAAAAATAGGATAATAGCAATCCCTGATTCCATAAGTGATGGTAAGAGCGCATTTACTCCTTCGCCGTATATGCCTATTAACATTGTACCAACGAGTAAACCTATCCCAACCCCTACTTTTTTCCCGTCTTTCAGGAGGCCCCCTAGCAAACCAGAAAATGCGAGTAAACTCATTTGATAGAGACTAGCGACATTAGCTAAGCTTAAGATCAATCCTGCTACTACACCAACCGTCGAACCTATTGCCGCTCCTCCCACATAAGATAACCATAAGACAAGATAACGTGATGTGATTTGCTCTATCGATGCTCCTTGAATATCCCAACCAATCGTTCCTGTTAAGACTGACGCTAGTAAAATAATCATACAAACAATTTCTTCATTTTTTAAAGTTGGTTTGTACCTTTTTGGTGATAAAAGTGGAATGCTTTGCATAAAAATAAGTACTAAGACAGAACTTAACACCGCTTCTACACCAGCCAACATCCATTCATACGAAGTAACTTGTTCAAATAATGAATAATGAAAGATACGGGCTAATATACTAGAAAAAAAGACAACGATTGGTATTATTTTTTGTTGATGTTCCATATGTTTAAAAAAAGAAACCAAAAAAATAAAAACTACCATTGTCGTTCCTATATATAGTCCATGTTCCCAACCCAAAGTGATACTTCCTGCTATCGTTGCAAGCATTAATTTAAAGGATTTTTCCTTCCTCATAAACCATACAGAAGCGAGAAAGGCAAGGGCAAAAGGCGACAAGGAAGAGAGCACAATTGCTCGTCCTAATAGGAAACCGACAATAAATAACAGCCAACCTTTTTCAAGGAAAAATAATTTCGTCTTCTCCCCAAACCTTCGCTTCCATAAGTCTATATTTTTATTATGAACAACTATTTGCTTGGATTCGTTACCGGTTGCTGAATCCATCATTATGCACCACTCCTTCTTGTTGTCCATTAAATCACACTACTTTTTATTTTTTTGTCAAAACTTAAGAAATGCCGTACAAAAATGTTCGACTCCTTTCTAGACATCTGAACCCGTTTCAACATAAAAATCAAGACAACCTTCCTCTTTATGTCGATTGCTACTCTTTAAAATAAATTCTTAAACATTGCAATATCGTGTGTATCATAGAGGTATAAGCGGGATAAGCATCCTTACATTGTTTTTATTTTTTGACGAAAGATAGAGGTGAAAATGCAGAAAATATATCATTGACGGTATTTGATTTCCTATTTTTTACAGCATTGCAGGATAATACAAACATGTAGTGGAGCTGAACGTTTACTTCTGCATGTTATCCACTTTAGAAAACTTTATAATTTTCTAGACAATAAAAGGACACGCATTGCGTGTCCTTTTGTTAGCTTATTTCATTCGCAGCTCTACACACCTTATCGTAGTAGGCATCATGGTGAGGTACAAATGCTGCTTTATTTATCTGGAATGTAACTGCATATTTTTCATGATTTACTACCTTAAATCCTTTAGCAAAAATCTGTTTAACATTTCCTTTGATGAGGTTAGAAAAGTCAGCTACGTTTATTTCTACTAAACCAGCTAATTCATCGACTTGTATGACGAAATCATTTAACAACTCATTTCTTAAACCAATAAAAACATGACAATGCTCATAGTCTAAAAAATTTTCACCTATTAACTTTTCTTTAATTATTCCTATTTCAGTTAAATCCTCTAAAAGAACATCAATACCCAGTTCCTCTTTGACCTCTCTTATACCATCTTTTTTTGATTCATCTTTTAAAAGGTGACCAGCTGCTGATATATCTAGTAGATTTGGAAAAGTGTCCTTATCCGCGCTCCTTAATTGAAAGAGGATAAACCTTTCATTATCATGTTCTAAAATTATCCAACAGTGAAAGGTTTGATGCCACAGACCCTTTTTATGAACTTCCCCGCGAGGTGCAGACCCAAAATGATTCATTGATTCATCAAAAATATCCAGCTGCTCTTTCAAATAATCTCCCCCTAATTAAAGGTTTCCTAAGTGTTCTGTTTGATTATAGTTATGTATTTTCCATTTGTTTTCAATAAATTGAACATTACTTATACATGCATTTAAAAGGGTTGTCTTACTCGTTCCAATCTCACCATCTGACATTACCGATAAAATTTCATTAATTACAGCTCCGTGAGCCACAAGCAGTATTTTTTGATTTGGGTAAGTAGCTATAACTTCCTCCATTCCATTCATTACTCGGTCCGTGAGAGATACCTTTGATTCCATACCTGGGTATTCACCATTAGGATATAACTCCTGTCTCACTTGTAACGTTAACCCTTCCGCATCACCAAATGATCTTTCCTGGAATATTTCCATCTCAATTAAAGGTAAGTTAAGTTTTTCATTAATAATTTCTGCAGTTTGTTTTGCTCTTTGCAGTGGGCTTGATATTATTAAATCCCAGTCCGAACCTTCAAGATGATCTCTACATGCTTTTGCTTGCTTCTTTCCTGTTTCATTTAAAGGTATATCCGTTTTACCTTGAATTTTACCCAAATGATTCCATTCCGTTTCTCCATGCCTAATTAAACATATCATCTCATTCACTCCCATCCATTTCATTATCGAGCTAACATGATAAAATTTCAATATTTCTGACATTATTTAAATCAGTTGACACATTATATATGCTATTGTATTATATCAGTTGTGACTCTTATTCATGGCGGCGTAGCTCAGCTGGCGAGAGCGTACGGTTCATACCCGTGAGGTCGTGGGTTCGATCCCCTCCGCCGCTATCTTTCTTTTAAAAACGATTTCTCTTTATTGAGAAATCGTTTTTTTATATCTTTTATTCTTAATGTCCAAATCCATTTGATCGTAATACCAGCAGTGCTACTGTTAACATTGCCATTACCAGCAGACTAATTGTGTCTTTTTGCTGCCAACTTAATTGTCTAAACGTGGACCTCTTGACATCGGATTGATATCCACGCACCTCCATAACATTAGCCATGTCCTCTGCACGATTTAGTGAACTAACAAATAACGGCAAAAAAATTGGAACTAATGTTTTCATTTGTTTAACTAGTGACCCTTCACCAAACTCAGTTCCTCTTGCTCGTTGTGCATCCATGACTTTTTGTGTTTCATCTAATAAATTCGGAATAAAACGTAAAGAAATCGACAGCATTAATGATAACTCATCAACAGGTACTTTCAGTTTCCTTAATGGCCGTAATAAAGCATTCATACCATCTGTTAAATCAATTGGTTTCGTAGTTAAGGTGACAACTGTAGAAATAAATATAATCATGATGAATCGGCAAAATATATAAAAACCATTTATTAATCCAAATTTTGATATCGTAATTGGTCCCAAATCCACATATATTTCTCCTCCAGCAGTAAATAAAACTTGTAAAAAGACTGTAAATAAAATCAACCAAATTAATGGTCTTACACCTCTTAAATACGTTCGAATCGAAATATTTGATAAAAGGATAACGGCTGTAGTAAATAACCATAGAAATACATAGGTTTGCCAATTGTTTGCTAGAAACAACACAAAAATAAAATATATTGCTGCTACCAACTTTGCACGGGGATCCAAACGATGAATCCAAGAATCACCAGGAAAATATCTTCCTAAAATTAGTTTATTCATACAATCCCCACCTCTATTAATGCATCTGCTAATTCCGGCAAAGTCAAACAAACTCCAGGTAACTTTATCCCTGTTTCCTGCTCAATTTGTAATTGTAACGACCTAGCCTGGGGTACATCCACATGCCATTCATTTAATTGATTGACGTCAGTAAAGAAGGATCTAACCTTATCATGTTTAACAACCTGTCCGTGTTCCATCACAACCACATCATCTGCATAGAGTGCAACATCATCCATATCATGTGTTACGATTACTGTAGTTAATTTTTTCTCTTTATGCCAGGCTGTTATCATTTGAAGTATTTCTCTCTTTCCAATTGGATCAAGACCTGCACCTGGTTCATCCAAAACTAATATATCAGGTTGCATCGCTAATATACCTGCAATGGCCACGCGCCTTTTTTGTCCTCCGGATAAAGATAAAGGCGATTTAGAAAGTATACTGGGTTCTAATCCAACTTGTTTTAACACAACACGCGCTATCGACTTTGCCTCTACTAATGAAACACCAAAGTTAAGTGGACCAAAGCAAATATCCTTCTCGACAGTTTCCGCAAATAATTGTGACTCAGGAAATTGAAAAACCATACCTACTTTCTGACGTATAGCTCTTAATGCTTTTTTATTTTTCCCCGCTTTAATTGTAGTTTGACCAATAGTTACTTTTCCATCATAAGGAATAATAAGACCATTCATTGCTTTTAATAAGCTTGATTTACCAGAACCTGTATGTCCAATAACGGCTGTAAAAGATCCAGCCGGCAACAAAAGATCAATGGAATCTAAAACACGCGGACTGCGAATAGGGCCTATTTGATAATCTGCAGTTACACTGTCAAACGAGATTTGCATAGCCAATTCACCATCTCTTCTTCAGTCATATACTCATTTGGAATATTTCGATTTCTTTTTAAAAGTTCACGTCTTAGTAGCTCCGGGAAGGGCGGTTCCAAATCGGGTTCTGCAACGAATAATTGCTCTGACGTACCACAATTTTTAACCTTACCCGACTCTAACAAAATAATTCGATCCGCTAGTGCCGCCTCATTCATATCATGTGTAATCGATAGGATAGAGATATTTTCTTTTCTTTTTAAATTCTGTAATACAGTAAGTAACTCACGCCGACTTTTGGGATCCAGCATTACCAAAGCTTCATCGAGCACGAGTATAGATGGCTTTAATGCTAATATGCCTGCAATTGCCACTCTTTGTTTTTGACCACCGGATAATTGAGATGGGTCATGATGACGTAATGAAGACATACCAACCAAATCTAATGCTTGATCTACCCTAAACTTCATCTCATCGTAAGGCATATTTAAATTTTCCAGTGAAAAAGCAACATCATCTTGAACAGTTGTTCCAATAAATTGATTCTCTGGATTTTGAAATACAATACCAATGTGACGTCTAACCTTCCATTTAGATGTATCATCCATTACAGTGTTTTTAATACGTATCTTTCCAGAGTCAGCTTCTATTAACCCTACAAGTAATTGAGCTAAAGTGGATTTCCCTGATCCGTTAGGTCCAATTACCGCTAGCCATTCACCTTGGTCTACAGTCATAGAAATGTTAGATAATATATTTTCTTTTAACCGTTTATCATACCTAAAGGAAAGGTTTTCTACTTCCACTACTGTTGTCGACATCATGTTGCCCTCCCCACCTATATTAAGAATGAAATTGCCAACGTCAAAACGATTGAACCATTAACCAATACTAAATTTTTGACTGCTACAACGAACGTCTCTGCCTTCACTTGCTTTCTATTAAACTTGCGTACATGTTTATATACAGGAATAGCTACAAATAATGAAAGCAACATAACCATCGGTAATAGCTGCAACCAGATAGCTACAACTATTGCAATGAATGATGCTACATAGAGGCTATCGAATAATATAACAGCATAGCGTCTACCTAAATAAAAGGGCAAGGTATAACGGTGATTAGCGATATCATCATCTAGATCACAAATATTATTTGCTAACATTAAATTAGCAATTGTGAAAACACACGGCAAAGAAATTAATAGAATCTCAAGTAGTAACATAACATCGGCTTGAAAACTTATCATTCTTCCATCCAAGGTGAATTGAGCAATCCCTTGATCGAACCCATTGACATAAACCATTAAGAATATGATACCAAAACCCATTGTTGCCCCAGAAAATACTTCACCGAGAGGCATACGCGATAAAGGGATTGGACCAAAGGTATAAAATATACCAATACCAAAACAAACCATACCAATCAAGAGAACCAGAAGGTCAGTTAAGAATACCAGCCAAATACCCAGCCCTGTTGCAACTACTAGCAAAGATAAAATAGTCACCACAACCAAACGCTCTGGTATCTGTTCTTGACCAATTACATTTCTTTCTTTACGATATTCCTGACTCTTCGCCTTGTTAAAATCCATATAGTTATTTATTGCCGTTGTAGTCAAATCAAATAATAGCATCGAAAAAAAGAATATTAACGTATGAATTGGTTTAAACGTGTCATACCGAAAATAAACAAATAATCCACCAATTAAAAATGGAAACACACTTGCTATCTTCGTCTGAATTTCAACTAATTTTAAAAATGCACGAAAAGACATTGCCCCCTACCTCCTTTAGAAAATATTACTCTCCCATTTCAAATGCTTCATTCGTTAATTCAAAATCTTGTAATCCTGATGTGGTATATACTTTTTTATCTGTACTGATAAAAATAGCTTCCACACCGCTTATATTTTCAAGATATTCTAATCCATCTACAAGCCCTTTCGAAAAAACAGTTGTTGATAGAGCATCTCCATCAATAGATTGTTCACTAATGATAGATACACCAGCAAGATCATTCATAAATGGGTATCCATCACCCGGATTTAAAAGATGATGGTACTTGATACCATCTACTTCTAAAAAACGTTCATAGATTCCAGAAGTGACAACTGATCTATTAGACTGTCTGACCTTACCAACAATTTCTCCTCGTGCAGAGAATGGATCTTGTATACCAACATTCCAGGCTTCTCCAGATGGATTATTTCCCATCACATAAATATTTCCGCCTAAATCAATAATTGCTGTTGTCACGCCATTTTCTTTTAAAACTTCTACAACTTCATCAGCTATAAATCCTTTTGCGATTGCTCCTAAATCTAATCTCATCCCTTTTTCTTTTAAAAATACTGTTTGTTCCTGATCAATTAATTCAACTTTCTCATAATCTATTAGAGGTAGAACGTCATCAATTTCTGATTGCTCTGGCTTACGCGCATCCTCATACCCTATGTGCCATAGTGACGTTAATGGACCAATAGTTATATCAAAAGACCCATTAGATTTTGTACTATGCTGTTTTCCTGCCTTCACAAGATTATATATATCGCTTGATACTTCCACGGGTTCAACCCCTGCTTTTTCGTTCACCTTATCAATCTCAGATTCACTTTCTTCCGCATTTATCTGATTAGCTAAGTCATGTATTCGCTTAAAGACAGGTTTTAAAACAGATTCTTTTTCTTTATCGTAAATCTTTACTGTAACAACTGTCCCCATTAAAAACGCAGTTTCTTTAAAAGGCGTTTTTAACACCTTTTCTTCTTTCCCTTGTAGCGTATTCCCACAACCCGATACCAAGAGGATTCCAACCACGCACCATATCCATATAAGTCTTTTTTTCTTCATTTCATCCATAACCTTTCTCTTAGGAAATTTTTTTATGACTGAGTCATTTTCACAATTACCTTATTAAGTCACCTTCGGCAATATATAGTTTGGAAGTGGTTTTATCCAACATATTGTTGTAGGTGATGACAAAATTGATATTATGAAATTTGATTAGATTAAATTTGTTTCTATATTTATTTATATTGTGAATGTTTTCACATAATTTAATCACCGTCAGTATAACATTGTGCTTATTTTCTGTCTATGCACTTTTCCATCACATTCTCAACTTTTTAAACCTATTGTATTAACAATCCTTCATAAATACTGCGTTCTATAGTTGTC
The DNA here is from genome assembly GCF_030282825.1 of Aquibacillus rhizosphaerae. Lineage (GTDB taxonomy): Bacteria > Bacillota > Bacilli > Bacillales > Amphibacillaceae > Aquibacillus_C > Aquibacillus_C rhizosphaerae. Next base: position 25,957 of record NZ_JASTZU010000028.1, on the reverse strand, counting down.
CTATAACTTGTGAATAGTTTTTGAACTTTATAGTCTTATATAGTTTGTTAATATTTCGTGAACACTTTCACTAATTATTTATATATAATCTTTGAAAACTCTAGACACGTTTTTAAACGCACGTTACAATAACATTGTTCAATACTTCACAATTTAAGCAACTTTTGAAACTAAAAAGGAGTGAAAGAAAATGACAAATAAAAATATTGTCATTATAGGTGCTGGATATGCTGGAGTTCACGCAGCTAAAAAACTTGCAAAAAAGTATAAAAAAGATTCATCTGTTTCCATTACCTTAATTGATCGTCATTCTTATCACACAATGATGACAGAGCTACATGAAGTGGCTGCACACCGTGTAGAACCTGATGCAATACAATTTGACTTACGTCGCCTTTTCAATCGCACAAAGGTAAACCTAGTAACCGATAATGTGAAACACGTAGATCATACTAAAAAGTGTGTCACAACAGAACATGGTTCCTTTCCCTATGATTACCTAATTTTAGGTATGGGTGGAGAGCCAAATGACTTCGGAACACCAGGTGTTGGTGAGCACGCCTTTACATTATGGTCATGGGAAGATGCAGTAAAGTTACGTGAACACATTGAGAAAACCGTTCAACTTGCTGCTAACGTTCACGATGAGGCTACACGTCGCGCAATGCTTACATTTACTGTTTGTGGTTCTGGATTTACCGGCATTGAAATGGTCGGTGAACTTATGGAATGGAAAAATCGTTTAGCTAAGGACAATAAGCTAGATAGCGAAGAAATTTCATTATATGTAGTTGAAGCTGCACCAACAATTTTAAACATGCTTGACAGAAAAGATGCGGACAAAGCGGAAGCATATATGGTGAGAAAAGGTATAAAAATTCTTAAAAACGCACCAATTGTTGAAGTGAAATCCGACTCTGTCCTATTAAAATCTGGTGAAGAAATACCAACACATACATTAATTTGGACAGCTGGTGTTAAAGCAAACTCAGATACAAAAGACTATGGAATGTCTGCAGGTCGATCTGGTCGTTTAAACGTTAATGAATATATGGAATCCGCAGACTTTGAAGATGTATATGTCATTGGTGATTTAGCTTATTACGAAGAAGAACCAGGAAAACCAACGCCACAAATTGTCGAGGCTGCAGAACAAACTGGTATGACAGCTGCAAAGAGTATTATAGCGGATATCAGCGGCGGGGAGAAAGAAGCGTATAACGGAAAATACCACGGTGTGATGGTTTCTATTGGTGCTAGGTATGGTGTAGCAAATTTAAGTGGAATTCATTTAAGTGGATGGTTCGCTAACTTTATGAAACACATGGTTAACTTGTATTATTTCTTCGGTATTCGAAGTGGCTATTATATGTTCCAATATGTGATGCATGAATTTTTCCATACAAAAGACAAACGAAATATTTTCCGTAATTTTTCAACACGTTATGGTAACGTACTTTGGAGTTTACCACTTCGCATTTTCGTAGGGGGTTTCTGGTTAGTAGAAGCTGGCACGAAAATTTGGGGTAAATCTACTTGGGATGAAGCAACTTCAAGTTTCTCAAATGTAAAGTTATTATTTAAGGGTCTGGGTGAAGATTCTTGGTTAGTCGGATCGACGGTAAGAATGCCGTTTGAATGGCTACAAGAAACAACAAGTGGAGCTAGTGAGGCAGCGACAGAAGGTGCTTCTGAGTGGGCAACACCCATTCTAAGTAAAATGCCTGGTATATTCCAATGGTTTATGGAGATTGTACTTCCAACGCCTGAAATGGCAGTGTTTATGCAAAAATTTATGGTATTTGTAGAATTAGGAATTGGTTTGGCTATCTTAGGTGGTTTATTTACTTGGCTTGCAAGTGCTGCAAGTGCAGGATTCCTAGCGATGTTTACTCTATCAGCAATGCTTGGATGGGATAAAGTTTGGGCATTACCAGCATCCATAGCACTCATGAATGGTTCTGGAAGATCTATTGGTTTGGATTACTGGGTTGTTCCTTATTTACAACAAAAAGCAGGGGATTTTTGGTACGGCAAAGAACGCGCCATTTACAGAGATAACGAAAAGCTTTCACCAACCATTCGTTCACAAAAATCTCAAACGAAGGATTTCGATTAAGTAATACTTGAGGCATACGCGAGAGGCTTAACACCTTTCGCATATCCTCGAATTACTTATCTACTTAAAGTAGTGAAGGGGAGCAAAGACATGAGAACTTACTTTCGTATAATTAAACGTTGGGATGTAATTCTAATTATCTCACTCATTCTTCTTTCTTTTTTGCCCTTAGCTATTTTCAGCTATCAACACGTTGGTGAAACTTCAACTAATACAAAATCGGTTGCTGTTATTTCCGTTGATAATAAAGAAGTTAAACGAGTAGAACTAACAGGTAATCAACAGCATGATATTTTTGATATTACCCAACCAAATGGTGATACAAACACAATTGAAGTTAGTGGTAATCGAATTCGTATTAAAGCAGCAGATTGCCCAGATCAAGTTTGTGTATTAACTAGTTTTATATCTAAACCTGGTAAAACTATCGTTTGCTTACCACATAAGCTAGTAATTGAAATACAAACTGTTGATGGAAAATCAGATGATTTAATTATTAGTTCTTAAGAGAGAATTCTACTTCGGGGATTGGAAGTTGAAGCGTATGACAAAAAATCAACGTCTTGTATATATTGCATTATTAGCTTCTCAAGCAGTGATTATAAGTTTATTAGAACGTGCCATACCTTTTCCCTTTGCCATTGCACCTGGAGCGAAATTAGGATTGGCAAACATTATGACTATTATGGCACTATATACACTTTCAACAAAAGACACATTGAAAGTAATTGCAATCCGTCTTCTACTAGCAACCTTGTTAGGCGGTACAATATCATCATTTATGTACAGTACTTCTGGTGCAATAGTAAGTTTTTTTGGGATGTGGACCGTGAAGAAATTAGGGCCAAAAAGAGTTAGTTTAATCGGCGTTAGTACAACTGGAGCAATCCTGCACAATGTTGGCCAACTGGCTATAGCAAGTTGGATCGCGCAAACGTGGACGGTGCTTCTCTATTTACCAGTTCTCTCATTTGTTGGGATATTATCTGGAATAGCGATTGGAATTGTTGCTAATTACTTACTTATACATGTAGAAAAACTACATTACTATAAAGATTTACGTGAATTGGAAAAATAAAAGAAAGAAAGAGGTTTTGACTATGCGTGTACATCAAATGTGGAATGCCTATCCTGAGTTGAAAACTGATTTAACAAGTGTACTTAGTTTAATAGAATCACATATTAGAGTTCGCGATAAGACAGTCGAATTGACAATAAAAGAATTGGTTCATTCTGGAGGAAAGCTACTCAGGCCTGCCTATTCACTATTATGCTCTCAAATTGGTCCAAAAAAAGATAAAGAAAAATCAATTGCTGTCGCAGCTGCTATCGAAACACTGCATATGGCAACATTGGTTCATGATGATGTCATTGATGAAGCTAACATACGTCATGGTATCCCCACTATTCATACGAAAAAAGATAATAAGTTTGCCATTTATTCAGGTGACTATCTCTTTTGTGTTTGTTTTACAATACTTTCACGTCATGCTACTTCTTTAGCGCATTTAGAGTTTAATGCTAGAGGAATGGAAAAAATATTAAGTGGGGAGCTGGATCAATTAAATTCACGTTATAAATCTAACGTTTCCGTGAAAAACTATTTATCTCGTGTTTCAGGTAAGACAGCACAATTGTTTGCCGTTAGTTGTTACTCAGGTGCAATTGAGAGTGAGGCACCTCGACGTTTAGCAATGAATGCATGGAACATGGGGCACCACATCGGGATGGCGTTTCAAATCATGGATGATATATTAGATTATAGAGGGAATAGCCAAGCATTAGGCAAACCGATCATGGCCGATATTAGACAAGGTATTTATAATTTACCACTTATTTATGCAATGCAAGAAAACCCAAAAGCATTTCAACCTCTACTAGAAAAAAAAGATGCACTAACAGAAAGTGACATGCAAACCCTAATGGAACTTATTAATACTTATAAAGGCGTAGAAAAAGCACAGGATTTAGCTAGAAAGTACACAAAAAAAGCCATCGTGCAAATTAACAGAATGCCAAAAGGCACATATCGGGAATCATTAAAAGAATTAACTATGAAGTTACTAGAGAGAATTAATTAAGATTAGAATAGAAAACTGATACCATTATAAGTATCAGTTTTCTTGTTTTATATAAATTTGGACATTTACTTTTTATTAATCTCTCGCTAGACAGCAAATTATCCCTTCTTAGCACCTCGACCTCCACGTTTGGATTCCGTATTCTTCTTTAATGAAGCTAGTCGATCTTCAGAATCTTTTAAAAACCGATTCATTTTAGCTTCAAACGTTTCTGTTCGATCGCGGGATACTTTGGGATTGTTATTACTTTTACGACGCCCGGAATTTGGATTATCTTTTGCCTTCTTAATAGACAATCCAATCTTTCCATCTTTCTCAACATTAATTACTTTAACAGTAATCTCATCGCCTACTGTTAAATGTTCATTAATGTCTTTAACATAGTTATCAGCAACTTCACTAATATGAACCAACCCTGTTGAACCACCTGGTAACTCAACAAATGCGCCGAAATTAGTAATACCGGTTACCTTACCCTGCAACTTGCTGCCTGCTTCGATTGACATAAAAAAAATGCTCCTCCTTAGAATTTTGAAAAAAAGATCTCCTTTTTATATAGTATATAGAAGTATTAAAAAGTGTGTCAATAAGACAAGTCTTCTTCAGGAAGTTTAAATATTACTTCTCCTTCTTTTGAGAAAAAGTAATTTGTTTTTGCGATTTGTAGCACATATTCCTCATCATTCAAGAGTTCGACTTCCTGCGATAAATCTTTTTCTTCTTTCTTAAGGGAAGCCAGCTTTTCTTCTAACTGTACCTGTTGTTCTTCTTTCTGTGCATGAAGCATTCGTTGTTTTAAATGATAGGTGGTTATTGTGCCCAAGGTTATCATTACTACGATTGAAAATAGCACAAGACGGCGGTGTAAACGCTTTTTCTTCTTTTTTTGTCTCTCTACATGCGCATCATATTGCTTCATATAGGTTGAATCAATTTTTGCGATTTTTCGTTGTTTTCGCGTCACCGGCCTACTACCTCCTTCTATTTTTGATGTTTTTTCCACCACTTACTTATAATATTCTTTATTTTTAGAAATAATCCTGCTAATTGACTTAAGTATTTTTTAACTTTTTGCGGAATTAAGCGCCATAACAGTACTAAGATGAGTTTTATTGGATAGCCTATTATTTTAAAAAGCAATATAACTATCCAAAGTACAATTCCCCAAATCCAAAGCAATACAGCAATAGCAAACATGATCAAGCCTTTTATTGGACGCACAATTAAAGCATGTACTAAACGATAAAAAAAGTAATAAATAGAAATACTTATTTTGATAACTCTTTCTAATAAACGCTTATAGATGTTTTCAAATACACTTTTATACATTGCGTAGCCGCATAGCATAGCGAGCAAAATATAAAATCTGAGTTCTCCTTGATTAACTACATACAATAAATAAAATAAAATTAATGTTTGTAAAAGCCAGAATCCGATTTCAATCGAATAAGCATAAATCTTATGTTGTTTCCAATGCACTTCAAACCTACGAAATGTTTCAATTGCAGCCCCCAAATATACCCCGCCTGCAATCATTACAAGAATCGTCAGGAATTGGGTTGTTAATGTCATTTAAACAGCTTGCTAAAGAAACCTTTAGCTTTCTCCCCATGTTGTTCATCTAAGTAAGAAAGCTCGTAAATTTTACCTTTTATCGTGACGTTTCCTTCTTCTACATCGAGGTTCTTCATTTGAAGGTTTTCTCCTCTGACAATTAAATATCCCATAACCGTTTGTAATAAGAATTCTTCGTTATCAAAACTATCTACTTCTTTAACTCCACTTATTTCTAAGTTGCGTCTATTGTTCATTCTTATATGGTGATCCACCTGTGGACTTGGTGCAGTATTTCTTTCATAATAATTCATTGTACAGCCCTCCCTTTATCGTTACCAATTTATGAAGGAAGGGACAAGTTTAGAACAAGAACATAACTTTAACGTTATTTTACTTCTTCTTCTTTTTTCACACTATACAAGTTTGCTGCTTCATCTTTTTTTACTGTTTCTCGTAAGGATTCTACTTGTATAGTTAATAGTTTTTGACCAAATTGAATGCTTAATGTGTCACCAACAGCAACATTCGTTGATGCTTTAGCCTGATTGCCATTAATAGTGATTCTTCCTTGATCTGCTACCTCTTTAGCTAGTGTACGCCTTTTGATTAATCTAGAAATCTTCAAAAATTTATCTAGTCGCATAGGTTTTGATTCTCTCCTTTTCCTATTCTTTTTCTTTGGCTTCATTCCAATAAATATCTAATTGATTAAGTGTTTGATCAGCCATCGTTAAACCTTGTTCTTTTATTTTATTCTCAATATATTGAAATCTTGATTTGAATTTTTGATTTGTAGACAATAATGCAAGTTCTGGATTGACTTTATAATATCTTGATAGGTTTACAATAGCAAATAGTAAATCTCCAAGCTCTCGTTCTATTTCTTTATCAGCACCCAGTTCTACGGCGTGTTTTACCTCATTGATTTCCTCAAACACTTTTTCCCACATCGGTTGAGAATCATCCCAATCGAAGCCAACTTTAGCAGCTTTTTTCTGTAGTTCTTCTGCAATTAATAATTGAGGAAGTTCTGCAGGAATATTGTCTAAGAGTGATTGTTCTTTATTTCCTTTTTCCTCGCGTTTAATCTGATCCCAATTCGCAACTACCTCTTCAGCATCATCTACATGTGTATTGTCACTAAAGACATGAGGATGTCTGCGAATCATTTTATTCGTAATTGTTACTATTACGTCATCAATGGTAAAAAAACCTTCATCTTCTCCTATTTGACTATGTAGCATAACCTGTAAGAGAACATCACCAATTTCCTCAATCATTCCCTCATCATCTTCTTGATTAACAGCTTCAATAAATTCATATGCTTCTTCAATAAGATATGTACGTAATGATTCATGGGTCTGTTCTTTATCCCATGGACAACCATTTGGACCACGCAATTGACTAATTACTTCTTGTAAACGGAAAAATTGATGATTTAACTTATTAGCAGGTACTGGCGGAACATACACACTTGTAAGATTACTTAGTTTTGCCGATTGATCTAGCTCTACTAAAGGAATTGTAGTAACCGCCGATTGATTACTCCCAACAGCCTCTACAATTGTTATTGGGTGTTCTGGGGGTAAATCCTCTAACAATGCTAATTTCACCTCCGAAGCAACAAATCCATCATAGACCTGGCAAAAAATAATATGTTGTCTATATTCTAATTGGTTTCTTTTAAATGAAGTTGCATCTATAAATTGAAAACCTTCGATTGGATCAATTTTCAATGCGGTAAATAAATCATCTAAATAGCTCTGTCCGCCGATTATTTCAACATCCAATTCCTCTTGTTCTAATAATAGTTGAACTGTTTTTTCTGCTAGCATCGGATGGCCTGGTACCGCATAAATTATTGAGCCTTTTTCTTTGGCCCTATCAATTACCTGCTCAACGATTTCTTTATATACTTGTTCAAACTGATCATTCTGTTCATAAACGGAATCATAGCTAGTGAAATGGACATTTTCCATTTGGAGAGAACGTATCACAGGGTGATCCATCGTCCGCACATGGATTTCTCCTTGATATTGGATTAATTTGCGGTAAATTCCTACTGATAATTGATTAATATCACCCGCTCCTAATCCTAAGACTTCTATTTTGGTGTTCGTATTCATTTGTTTATTTCCTCCTTTGCATAGCTTCAATAAGTAATTCTCCAAAAGGGAGACCTTGTAACTCCTCGTTAGTAAACCCCTTAAGTTTAACAAGAATAATAATATAACTTAGGGCCCCTAAAATGGATACAAGTAGAACATAACCTAAATAATCCAGTCGGGAGGTTATTTGAAATATTTCAAAAAAGAACTGGTTCATTATTATTAAAAAGATAACCATAAAGCTAAGGGCGGTACTGAATGCTCGCCATGGTATAATCAATAATCTAGTATTGGGAAGAATTTTTTTTAATTGAGATATGTTTAGAAAAAGTACGAATAAAACGCTCATCAGTGTAGCGAGCGCACTACCTTCAATTCCGTAAAGAGGAATTAGCATATAGTTAAGTATGCTTTTTGCACAAACTCCTAAAAGAATAAACACTGCAGTACGATATACATATCCTAGTCCTTGCAGAACCGATGCTATAGTAATGACTAGGGAAGTAAAAATAATTGTACAGGCCAATAAACGAAGTGCAAAACTACCGTTATCATCCCGAAACAACAAGATGTTAACATATGGAAAAATAATCACAAGTCCTACTGTTGCCGCAATCGATAAATAGAAACTAATCTTAAAAGCACTTTGAATATGAGCTTTAAAAACTTCTGGATAAAGCTTTAATCTATTTTTTGTTACCTGTGGAATCAATGCTAACGCTAGGGATGAACCCAGCACTGTACCAAGTTGTATCAAAGGTTGTCCTCTATCTAGGATACCTTTCCATTGCTTTGCCTCAGCTAAAGTCGCACCAGCGTTAACTAAATTAGGTACTAGTGTAAATGCATCGGAAAATTGCATGAGTAGTAACAGCATGTGATTAACGCTAATACAAATTCCATAAATAATAACTACACGAAAATAGGTTAGCCATTTGAATGGATAAGACCTACTTCCAATTGGCTTACTTTTTATCCAAAAAAACAATAATGAAATAAATGTAATAACTGCACCAAAAATCGACCCTAAAGCAGCCCCAGACCCTATTTCATATAGGTTTTCCCCTTGTTGAATAAGTAAAATTGCTGTGAATAGAATAATACTTACTCTTACTACTTGTTCTATTACTTGTGAAATTGCAGTTGGTACCATATTATTATTGCCTTGAAATACCCCTCTTATAATCGACGTAAAGGGGATGATTAAAAAGATATATGCGGACATTCGTATTGATTTAGATAAATGAATATCACCCATCCATCCCGCAATTTTATCAGAATAAATGAATAAACCTACAAACAGTATTGTGTTTATAGAAATTAGCAAACAAAAAATAGGTAAGTAAAAGGAAGGAAGAGATGGTTCGTTTCCTTCTTCTTTGTGCTCAGCTACCAATTTAGAAATAGCAGTAGGAAATCCATATAAAGATAACATCATCGCTATTCCTAAAACCGGATAAATTTGTTGATAAATATAAAAACCAATATCACCTGTTATATTTTGAAGTGGAATCCGATATCCCGCACTAAGTACTTTACTTAATAATCCAGTTAAAGTTAATAATAAAGCACCTTTATAAATCTGTTTTGTTTGCCCATTTTCCATAATGTAACGCCTTTCTAGTAACTTTCTACAATCTTTAAAATTATATCATAAATATGGAAGTACTTGCCTGCAAGCTTTTTTATAGGCTTTTTTTAACATTGTTACTTTACACCCGTCGAACTTGATGTAAAGTGCGCACTAAGTATTCTTTACATTTGTAAAATTCTGTTGCAATGGTGACCCGAGTTGTAATACTTCGTTCCGGCAGAATACTCCGCTTTCCACGGGCACGGCTTCAGCTAACTCAGAAGAAAATCGCTTCTGAGTGGATCTTCAGCTCGCGCTGTTCCCGTAGGAGTCTATGTATTCTGTCTTCACTAATTGTGATAATAAATTTTACATTAGTGATTTAAATGTTTTTATAGCTTTTCGAGCATTAAACTTCATGAAATGCATAATTGAATTCTATGAACAACACTATCCTAACGTAGAAAATACACGGAGACTCCTTGAAAATACAAACCGATTTTCTGCGTGCGATGTTGTTCTAAGAAACTTTCCTTATCCTGTGGGAAAGTGATGATGCTGAGACTCCACAGAGTAAGGAAGTGTTCTTTGGGCCTGCGATTACTCGGCCCACCATAAAACACTTGCTATCGAGGAGGCTCAGCTCGAGCCCACGGAAAGCGTAGTGTATTTCCGAAGTGTTGGACGAATCACTAATCTAACGAACTATGGAGGAAATCAACATAACAGTTAGTGCGCACTTTATATTTTATCTGTCATAAACAACATAATTTTAGAGTATAGCTTTTTTTAATGAATCGGTTTCAGACTTGATTAACATCTGAGGTAACTATCGCACTGGAATCAGATGTTAAAAAAACCGCTAATGCAGCAATCTGCACTAGCGGTTTTTTCATTACTTAATTTCTATTATATTTTTATCATTTTCATTTACTTTACTTGTTGCTTTTACTTCTACAGTTTGCCCTTCACGTAAATTAGTAAAAATGACCGGAGTCACTGTTGAAGGTGCGTTCGCTGAAATATAATCTAGATCTACTTCCATTAATACCTGACCTTGTTTAATTTCATCGCCTTCCTCAACCTTCGCAGTAAATCCTTCACCCTTTAGCTTGACTGTATCGATACCAATATGAATTAGAATCTCCATTCCATCTTCAGCTTGGATACCAATTGCGTGCATGGTAGGGAATATATTTAAGATTTTACCATTAACAGGTGACACAACATTTCCACCATCTGGTTTAATCGCAAAACCATCACCCATCATTTTTTGTGAAAAGACTTGGTCTGGAACTTCTTCGATTGATACAACTTCACCTTTCATTGGACTAGTAAAGTCAACTGGACCATTAAAAATTGGTGCTTCTGCATCATTTGCATCTTTACTTTTTTCTTCTGCTTTACGTGGTGCTTTACCATCAATAATATCTCTGATTTGTCCTTTTAACGTATCAGATTTCGGACCGAAGATTGCTTGAATGTTGTTACCAACTTCCATTACACCTGAAGCACCTAATTTCTTAAGGCGTTTCTTATCTACAGAGCCTTTGTCATTTACAGAGACACGTAGTCTTGTAATACAAGCGTCAAGATGTGTAATATTTTCTTGTCCACCTAAACTTTCTAATACTTCATAAGGAAGATCACCTTTTATTTCTGATCCGCCCTCTTCGTCTTCTTCATCTTCTTCACGACCTGGTGTCATTAAGTTCCATCTTCTAATTGCAAACCGGAAACCGAAGTAATAAAGAAATGCGAATACGATACCAACTGGAATAACCATCCATGCATTAGTTGATAATCCCCAATATAAAATATAGTCAATGAAACCACCTGAGAATGTGAAACCTGCTTTAACATTTAACAAGTCCATTGCTACGAATGATAGACCTGCAAAGAAACAGTGAATTATGAATAGTGCTGGCGCTACAAATAGAAACGCAAATTCAATAGGTTCTGTAATACCAGTTAAAAAAGATGTAAGTGCAGCTGAAGCCATGATACCTGCAACTTTTGCTTTATTTTTAGGTTTTGCTTCATGATAAATAGCAAGTGCTGCTGCTGGTAAACCGAATAACATGAATGGGAATAAACCAGCCATAAATGTACCAGCTTCAGGGTCCCCTTCAAAGTAACGCGTCATATCACCACGTACGGTTTCACCTGCATCGTTAACAAATGTACCAAACTCATACCAGAATGGTTGATAAAAAATGTGGTGCAATCCAAACGGAATCAACGCACGTTGTACAAAACCGAAAATAAATGCCGCTACTGTTGAACCTGTTTCTGTAGCTAGTACAGAGAACCAATCAATTACATTTTGAATTGGTGGCCAAACAAAAACGAAAATCATACCTAGTAGCACACCAGTTGCCGCTGTAATAATTGGAACGAACCGTTTTCCGGCAAAGAATCCTAAAAATTGTGGTAACTCAATGTTATAAAACCGTTTATACAAGACGGATGCAACAATACCCATAATGATACCGCCAAACACACCCATTTGTAAGGTGGTTATACCTAACATTTCAACCGTGTCTGCCCCAAATGTTTCCGCCATAATACCAAGCGTTACATTCATTGTTAGGAAACCGATAACAGATGCTAAACCGGCTACACCATCTCCATCAGATAAACCAATTGCAACACCAATTGCAAACAGCAATGGTAAATTATCAAATATAATTCCACCAGCTTGCGCCATTACAGCAATATCAAAAACATTTTCATGTCCTAGACCGAGTAATAGTCCGGCTGCTGGTAATACGGATACTGGTAGCATTAATGCGCGACCAATACGTTGCAGTAAACCGAATAAATTCTTAAACATATTATTTCCTCCTAAATATTATTTAAGTGATTAAGTGAATGTCTTATGCAATCAAAAAAACCAAAAAAAGACATGAGTATAAAAAGATTTCTAAGTAACATATGGTACTTACCCATATGCTAACCTAAAAAGCTTTTTTTACTCATGCCTGATCGAGTCAGTAACACGTAATTAAATTTTATTGGTTAATCGCTGCAAATGAATGGTTAAATAGAGCGCTTCCGTTTCATCTACAGGCTTATTTAATTGCTTTTGCATCACTTTAATCAACTTCCATGAAAGATTGTAACATAAAGGATATGTTAATTTCAACATGTCTGCTAAACTTTTTTGTTCTCCTAATTTCTCACCGTGGTGGGCCCGATCAATTGCACGATGTAGGTGCTGAATTAATCTATTATAATTTACATCATTTTTTTTAATATCTACTTTTAAATTTTCTTCAATAACGTTTACCATTTTAGAAATTAACTTATGATGACGATTAATATCGTTAATTGATTTATCTGTCACAGCACTATGAATATGTAAAGCAATAAAACCTATCTCACCTTCCGGGAAATCCAGACCAGTTTTTGCCTTAACTTTTTCAACTACTTCTTTTGCTATTTGGTATTCTTTAGGGTATAAAGATTCAATTTCAAATAAAAAGGGATTTGAGAACTGAACCTTTTTAGTCACCCTATTAATTGCGAATGATAAATGATCTGTTAAAGCGACGTGTATATGTTCATTTAGTGATTGTTCCATTCGATCTTCAATGAAAATTAAAATATCATTTAAAAAGTCAATTAAATCTTTATCTATATAAGACATCAAATTAACATACTGCTCTTTTTCTTGTTTATCTTTTAATAAAAATGTTTTATCTGCTTTATCAAAGGTGACTTTGTCCCCGAATTTACGATTAAATCCGATACCCTTTCCAATTAATACAACTTCTTTATAAATTGGATGCTCTGCAATAATAACATTATTATTAAGTGCTTTTTGCACGATGAGCTCTTGTTCCATAACAATCCTCCAGCCTATACGCTTGTGAAACCTATATTATAACAACAATCGTATATGGAAACGTTCAATTTTACAAGAATAAAAAATAATAAGCTGGTTTAAAAGGCTATAACCTCTGCAAACCAGCTTATACATTGATGTAGATTCCTTTACTTGTTATTCCATTTGTCTAGCTAAAAAGCTTGCTGCTGTTTCAACAGCCTTTTGTTCAACTATCCCAATGTTATTATTTTCTTTTGACATAATCATTACACACCCTATTGGATCTCCATTTGCGATAATTGGGCTAAGTACATAAGACGAAATTTTTTCTTCATTATTTTCAATAATTTCAATATCGGATTCTTCCGCAGCAGAAATTGGCGAGCGGTCTTCCATAGCTTTTTCTATCTGCTTACCAATATTTTTACCTAAATACTCTTTTTTGGATTCGCCTGACACTGCGATAAATTCATCGCGATCACATATAAGTACCGGAGAACCTATGGAATCAAACAACGCATCTGCATATTCTTTCGCGAAATCGCCTAACTCGCTAATTGGCGAATACTTTTTTAAGATGACTTCTCCTTCACGGTCTACAAAAATCTCTAAAGGATCTCCCTCACGGATACGCAATGTTCTTCTAATTTCCTTTGGAATCACTACTCTTCCCAAATCATCAATTCGACGTACTATTCCTGTTGCTTTCATATAATGTGTAGCCTCTCTTTCTTTGATGATCTTTCTGTTATCATTTCCACATTTCCTATTTTAGAAGCAGAAATAACCAGCTGTGAGTTTAGTATGGAATTAGACTGTCATATCTATACATTTAATCAAATAAATTTTTCTATATTTACTAACGTTTCATATCCTTTAATGCAGCCACAAATTGTTCTACTAACTCGTACCTTCTTGCATGCGTTGTTTTACCCCAGTGGAATACGACTTTAAGCTTACGGTTTTCCGTACCTAACTGAACCATTCTTCCATACTGATTGGTATACTCAAACAACTTAGCCCCATCTATTTGTTGACTAGCCTCATCCTCTACTAATAACTCCATTGTTTGTTTCTTTTCACTAATTGATTCTACACGTTCTTTGAGGGCATATATTTTCAAGGAAGATACATGGAATAAATTTTCCACCTCTTCTGGATAATCACCAAACCTGTCTATAATCTCTTCTCTTAAATCGTGGATATCTTCTTGACTGGATATTGCTTGAAAACGTTTATAGATATCAATTTTTTGTTTGCCATCTTTAATATAATTTTCAGGTATATATGCATCAAGATTAAGATCTAATTGCACTTCGAACGGTTTCATTTCTTCCGTTTTTTTTCCTTCTTTACGTGCATTTATTGCTTCTGTTAACATTTGGGAATACATATCAAAACCAACAGAATCAATAAAACCATGTTGCTGAGCCCCTAATAAATTTCCTGCACCTCGTATTGATAAATCTCTCATTGCAATTTTAAAACCAGATCCTAACTCCGTAAATTCCTTAATGGCTTGCAACCTTTTTTCTGCAACTTCCGTTAACACTTTATCCTTTTGATAGGTGAAATAAGCATAAGCAATACGATTAGACCTTCCTACCCGACCACGCAATTGGTATAACTGACTAAGTCCCATCCGATCGGCATCATATACGATTAGTGTATTAACATTTGGAATATCTACGCCCGTTTCAATAATTGTTGTACTAACCAAAACATCAAACTCACCCTCTAGGAAAGAAAACATAACGTTTTCTAACTCGGATTCATTCATTTGTCCATGTGCAAATGCTACTCGAGCATCATCGACTAATGCACTTATTTCTTGAGCCATCCGTTCAATGTTATTGACTCTGTTATATAAGAAAAATACTTGTCCACCACGTGCCATTTCTCTTTCAATTGCTTCTCTTAAAAATACAGGATTATATTCTAAAACATAGGTCTGGATAGGAAACCTATTTTCAGGTGGTGTTTCGATAACAGATAAATCTCTTACACCTAGCATTGACATATGAAGCGTCCTTGGAATCGGAGTTGCTGTTAACGTTAAAACATCCACATTTGTTTTTAGTTGCTTAATTTTCTCTTTATGTTTAACTCCAAATCTTTGTTCCTCATCAACAATTAGTAGACCTATACTTTTAAACTTAACATCTTTTGATAACACTCGGTGTGTTCCTATTACAATATCAACTAAACCTTTTTCTAATCCAGCAATCGTTTCATTTTGTTGCTTCCTTGTACGAAAACGGCTAAGCAAACCGATGTTTATAGGGTAATCCTGGAATCTTTCCATTATTGTCTCATAGTGCTGTTGAGCAAGGATTGTTGTCGGGACTAAAATTGCAACCTGTTTACCTTCAGCGATTGCCTTAAAGGCAGCACGAATGGCAACTTCTGTTTTCCCATAACCAACATCCCCACAAAGAAGGCGATCCATTGGACGTATTCTTTGCATATCTTGTTTAATCTCTTCGATACATCTCAGTTGGTCTTCCGTCTCTTGATATGGAAAAGCTTCTTCAAATTCACTTTGCATTACTGTATCTTCAGAAAAAGCATGTCCTCGTGTTGCTTCTCTCTCTGCGTATAGTTCAATGAGATCATCTGCAATATCTTCAACAGTAGATTGAACTTTACTTTTAACTTTTCTCCATTCACTACCACCTAATTTATATAACTTTGGCTCTTTACCCTCTGAGCCTACATATTTTTGCACTAAGTCAATTTGATCAATAGGTACAAATAACTTATCATCACCAGAATACTTTAATAACATGAAGTCTTTATGTAGTCCGTTTACTTGTAATGTCTCTATTCCTATATACTTACCAATACCATGATTTGCATGAACAACAAAATCACCAATTTTTAATTCTTGGTAACTTTTAATTCTCTCTGCATTTGATATCTTCTGCTTACGCTTTGGTCGTGCTGTTTTCTTTTTAAATAGTTCGTTCTCCGTTAAGATAGCTAATTTGTGCATTGGTAATTCAAATCCACTGCTAATATTACCAATTAAGATCGTTGGCTTAGAAAATGGTAGCTCTGCATCACTTTCAGCTATAACAGATTCCATATCATAATCTTCTAATACCGATTGTATTTTCATTGCTCTCTTTTTATTTGGTGCAAAAACAATGACAGAATAGTCACCTTTAATCCATCTTGCCACTTCATTTTGTAGTAAATGCATTTGTCCGTGGAATTGTTGCATCGACCTACATGATAAATTCACAATGTTTTGTGGATTCGTATTAGGAATATGCCTTAAAAATACAGACAAATAGAGACGTGTTTGCTTCATTCTAGCCCACACATCATGCCAATCATATGAAATAGCTATATTCCGGACCATTTGGTTAGAAGAAAGCACGCTACTATGCCAATCTGCCTCTTCTTCATCTAATCGTCCAGCGGTTTCCTGAATTCTACTCATTTCATCTAAGATTATTAATCCATCATCAGGTAAATAATCTAATAAACTAGCAGGTTTATCATAAAAGAATAAACCATACTTATACATTTCTTGAAAACGTTCTTGTTGCTTTAACCGTTCAATATCATGCCCTATTGTTTCGGCAAGTTTTTCTTTGTCACTTGGCTTGTTGATTTTTTTTAATGAAGACGCTAGTTCTTCTTCTAAGCGCTGAGCTCCTGCTACCATATCGCTTGGTGTTAACAATAGCTCCGTTGCAGGACCCACTATAACCTGTTTCACTTTCTTAAGTGATCGTTGTGATTCAGCATCGAAGTAACGGATGGAGTCTACTTCATTATCAAACAATTCGATTCGAATTGGGTTATTTTCTGTAATAGGATATATATCAATTATTCCACCACGTAAACAAAATTCTCCTGGGTTTGATGCCATTTCTACACGTTCATAACCCATATCAATTAAAGAAGCTAGGTAATTATCTATCGATATTTCTGCACCAATCTTAAATTCTAGTTGAT
Organism: Aquibacillus rhizosphaerae; assembly: GCF_030282825.1. Classification (GTDB taxonomy): domain Bacteria; phylum Bacillota; class Bacilli; order Bacillales; family Amphibacillaceae; genus Aquibacillus_C; species Aquibacillus_C rhizosphaerae. Next base: position 8,718 of record NZ_JASTZU010000028.1, on the reverse strand, counting down.
ACATTTTCCAATAGTCGGCAGGTGGTAAAATCCGCTTGAGAGCAGAAACAGGGGCAATTAAAATACCCTTTTTTTGATCCATCCATTTCATTAATGAATCAATTCTTTGACTTCTTAATTCTGGACTTGCTATAGCCACTTCCGTTGCTACTAGTTCATTAACTGGATATAAATGAACCTCTTTTTTGTCTGAAATTTCCAATAAGTCTTCGTACAGTTGTTGTGCTTGCATTAATTGATGCGTTACTAGAAGTATTCGTTTATTTGATGATTCACTTATTAAAGATGCGAGAACACTTCTTGCAGACCCAGATAGACCAGCTACCAGTTGCTCCTTTAAACCCGAAGATACCCCACTTACAATCGAATAAATGTCATCCTGCTCTTTTAAATATTCTTTAATTCCTTGCATAATGCCTCCCCCTATACAAAAATGCCTTGGTTCAATGACCAAAGCTTTTTGTACACTCTTCTTACTGTATGAAAAAATCTAATTCATGATAATGTGGATTCTTATCTAAAGATTCCTGACAATCCTCGCAAATTACTTTAATTTGTATATCACCTTTACTATCATACTGAATCATTTCTTGCCTATCTTCATTTGATAGCTGATTCCATCCTAGTGCTTGTGTATCTATGACTTCTTGGTCTAACTGACCAACTTTATTACCACAGTGTTTACAATTGTAAACAATGGCCATTAAGAAAACCTCCTATAGAAACAAACATTTTTATTAGTTTGTACCATATAGAAGTTTTTATACTAGAAAAATTCTAGAAAATTTTCAAAATTAGAATAGCTGATAACATCTACCATTTACCTTATGTATCCATTTATAAATACTATTATTATTATATGCTTATTGGTTAAAATCATTCATGACTTCTTGGAAGGGCTTACTAAACCACGTTTCACAAGCTTCTGCAGCTCGAATAATACTTTCATTAATACTATCTTGATCTTCACTGCTAAATCTTCCTAAAACGTAATCTGAGACAGGCATTGGAATGGTAGGACGCCCGATACCTACTCTAATACGCTTAAACTCTTTAGTTCCTAAGTGTTCAATCATCGATCTAATACCGTTATGACCACCGTGCCCACCCTTTTGTCTAAGTCTAATCTTTCCTGGTGGTAAATCTAAATCGTCGTATATTACTACAACATCTTCAGCACTAATATTATAAAAATCCATAAGCGGCCGCACAGATTCCCCTGATAAGTTCATGTACGTTTGGGGTTCTAATAGAACAACTTTTTCTTGGCCAATAGTTTCTACGACAAACTTTCCATTATACTTTTTTTTATTTAATTTCACATTATTTCGTTTAGCAATTTCTTCTATTATCATGAAACCAACATTGTGTCGCGTTTTTTCATATTTCTTTCCAGGGTTGCCAAGTCCTACAATACACTTCATAATAATCTCGACTTCCTTTTCAATTTCAACTTAACTTTCATTGTACCTTAGTATCACATTAAAAATAAAGTACATGTACTAATTTATAGAGTATCTATTCTGATTTATTTTACCTAATTAAAATAAATCAGAAAAAAAGGGCATCAACGAGAGTTAACTCGGGATACCCTTTTCCCTACTTCTCTTCTTCGGATTTCTCTTCACCGACTAATTCTGGTTCTGCTTGTTCTTCATCTGCCTCTTCGTCATCTTCTTCTGTAGTACCCTTATCAGGTGTCAGAATTGTAACAATTGTTGTTTCTTCATCTTCTAGTATTTCGTAGTTTTTGCCTTCTTTTAAGTCAGCTACAGTGATACTATCTCCAATTTCTAGCTTCGAAACATCTACCTTTATTTCTTCTGGAATATCACGTGGTTTCGCTCTTACAGCAAGGTCATGTAGTGGTTGCTGCATAACGCCACCATCTTTTACTCCCTGTGCTTCTCCATCAAGGTGAATAACAACTTCTACATCCATTTCTTGTGACATGTTTACAATATAAAAGTCAGCATGCACAAGCTCGTCCTTTAATGGTTCTATTTGGTAATCATGTAGCATAACATCTACAGATTCTCCATCCAATTCTAAAGAAATAATTGCGTTTTTCCCTTCATCTCTTACAGTTTTAAGAAGTTCTAAACTATTTATAGAAATCGCTCTTGCTTCTTTTTTACTTCCATAAACAATTGCCGGTATATCTCCTGCTTGCCTTATCTTTTTCGTATATGACTTTTTTAAATCTGGTCTTTTATCTGCTTTTAATTTTACAGCCAAATTAATCACCCTCCACTTGGAATTAAACAATCTAATAATTGTTATATTTCCCGATTGTTGGTAAGTCTAAACATTAAATTTAATCAAACAAGATACTTACAGATTGTAGTTCATGTACTCTTATAATAGCTTCACTAATTAATGGTGCAACAGACAACTGAGTTATTTTATCTATTTGTTTGTCTTCTACTAGCGGAATACTATTCGTTACCACTAGTTCCTTAATTGGTGAATTATTAATTCTTTCTATAGCCGGTCCTGATAGAACTGGATGTGTACAACAAGCATACACTTCTTTTGCACCATTTTCAATTAATGCACTAGCTCCTAATGTTATTGTACCTGCCGTATCAATGATATCATCAATTAATATTGCTGTTTTTCCTTCTATCTTCCCTACAATATTCATCACTTCAGCGACATTTGGACGTGGTCTCCGCTTATCTATAATCGCAATCGGTGCTTTTAGCCGATCGGCCAATTGGCGTGCTCTTGTCACCCCACCGTGATCTGGTGAGACTACGACAATATCTTCTAGACCTTTTTGGCGCCAATACTCTGATAGGATTGGCACACCAACAAGTTGATCTACTGGGATGTCAAAAAAACCTTGAATCTGAGGAGCATGCAAGTCAAGAGAAATGACACGAGTAGCACCGGCAGTCTGTAATAAATCGGCTACAAGCTTTGCTGTAATAGGCTCACGCGCTCTTGCTTTACGATCTTGACGTGCATAACCATAATAAGGCATAACTATGTTTATTGATTTTGCAGATGCTCGTTTTAAAGCATCAATCATAATCAACAATTCCATGATATGTTGATTTACTGGGCCACACGTTGATTGGACGACATACACATCGCAACCTCGGATACTTTCTTCAATGTTTATTTGAATTTCCCCATCGCTAAAAGCAGTGACAGAGCTCTTCCCTAACTCTGTTCCTATATGTGAAGCTATTTCTTCAGCAAGATGTGGGTTCGAGTTTAGCGTAAAAACTTTCAAAGATGAATCTTTATATGCCGTTGACATCAGGTTGACCCTCCATTAATCTTTATTAATTTGACTTTTAATTTTTGAAACATACTCTTCTTTATTTTCTTGTCTAGCTCGAGCAATGGAAAGTGCATCATTTGGTACATTTTTGTTTATTGTCGAACCGGCTGCTACATAAGCCCCTTTGCCCACAGTCACTGGAGCAATTAGATTCGAATTACATCCAATAAATGCATCGTCCTCAATTTTTGTTAAGTGTTTTTTCTTACCATCATAATTCACTGTAATTGTTCCACAACCAATATTAACATTTTTTCCTACTTCTGCATCACCTATGTAACTTAAATGCGACACTTTACTGTTTGATTGTAATTTTGATTTTTTAATTTCCACAAAATTACCGATTTTCACTTCATCACCAATAGTTGCTTCTGGTCTGATATGCGCATAAGGTCCAATTTGTACCCTATCCCCAATTTCACTATTTATTGCTACACTCTGCCGTATTACAGTAGCAGTACCTATCTTGCAATCTGTGATTTCCGTGTGAGGCCCAATAACCGAGTCTGGTTTTATCATTGTATCTCCGTTAATCACACAACCTGGATGTATAACTACATCCTGTTCAATCGTAACATCAGGACCAATATAAGTATAATCAGGATCTATAATGGTAACACCGTTTTTCATATGCATTTCGTTAATTCTTTTTTTCATGTACTTTTCAGCTTGAGATAAAGCTACTCGATCATTGACACCTAATGTCTCGTCAAAGTTCTCCGTTTGAAAAGCACTTATTTTTTGATTTGATTGTTTTAATATCTCAATTACATCAGGTAAATAATATTCACCTTGCGAATTGTTATTAGATACTTGTGAAAGTGCATGAAATAATTGCTGATTATCGAAGCAGTAGGTTCCGGTATTTATTTCACTAATTAACAATTCCGCTGGATTTGCATCTTTATGTTCTACTATTCGTTCTACATCACCTTTATCATTTCTAATTACTCGACCGTAACCACTAGGATTCGGAGCATTTGCAGTAAGCACGGTTACTTTTGCTTCCTCCTTATCATGGTGATCTAATAAAGCTTCTAAAGTTTCCTTAGTTAATAAAGGAGTGTCTCCACAAACTACGATAGTAGTTCCTTCTTTACCTTGAAGGTATTCTTTAGTCTGGACAACAGCATGGCCAGTACCCAATTGTTGTTCTTGAATGACGTAGTTTGAATCATTTCCTAATTGTTCTTGCACCTTTTCCGCACCAAATCCAACAACAGTTACGATGCTTTCCAAACGTAATTCTTTTAATTGATTAACTACATGTTGTACCATTGGACGGCCCATTACTGGATGTAACACCTTATATAATTTAGATTTCATCCTTGTTCCTTGACCAGCCGCTAATACAACCGCATATCTCTTAGTCATGAATTACCCTCCGTTCGAATATATAAATAATAAAAGCATTAAAATTCATTTATTTTCTCACAATTGTACATGTACGAATATATCCTAAACACAAAGGTATTTCAACAAGGAGCACCATTACAGATTAAATTAAACCTTGATTATGTTATTGAAATATTGGGTTATTCATTAGAGTGTGTAATATATAAAAATGTAATTGTTGTACCAGAATCAAAGCAAAACCACCTCGCTCACCTTAGAGAGACAATCTTTTGAATGGCGTGCTTTGCTACACAAGAGATGATTCAAGTTGTAGGAATCGGATGTGGCTATTTCAGCAACGGCAACATGAACAGTTTAAAAAAATATATTTTTCTGTACAACAAAAAAGAAGCCTAATCATGGAAGATTAGACCTCTGCTGTCGATTTGTTTATGAAGCACCTGCTTCTTCATATTCTACTTCCATTTCTCCAGCACGATGATACTCTTCTAATACTGCATCTTGTATCTTCGATCGCGTATTAGAATTAATTGGATGTGCTATGTCTCTAAATTCCCCATCAGGGGTTCTTTTAGAAGGCATGGCAACAAATAAGCCGTTGTTACCGTCAATTACACGTATATCATGGACAACGAACTCCTGATCCAACGTAATAGAAGCAATTGCTCGCATTCTTCCTTCGGTATTAACGCGGCGTAATCTCACGTCTGTTACTTCCATTATGTCTCACCACCTTTTCCCATTTAGAACTTATTACCATAAATTCAACAAAATTATGAGAATTCCTGCTTAATTTCAAATTTTTTTTAAAAACTTGAGTTAATTAGTTGAAAAATGATCAAAAATGGTTTAATACCTTAAAAAATGGAATAAACTACATTCCTTTATTATGTATAAAGTTGCCTTTATGAACTTCAATTTGATTATTTTTAACATCTACATTTGTAATCTGAACGAGTGAAGTGTAATTATCGACAACTCGTTCTTCATCCTCATCCTCTGCCTCAGCCAATACTCCGATAGCAGCCACGTGTGCATTAAATTCCGTCAAAAGGTTTTTCATCCCATTGATAGTTCCGCCAGCTTTCATGAAGTCATCAATAATGCAGACCTTGGCACCCTCGCTTAAACTACGTTTGGATAATACCATTGTTTGTATTTTTCTTGATGATCCAGATACATAGTTAATACTAACTGTAGACCCTTCAGTTACTTTAGGATCCCTACGCACGATTACAACCGGGACATTTAGAAAAGAAGCAACCGCATAAGCTATCGGAATCCCCTTTGTCGCAACAGTCACAACTGCATCAATCTCCAAATCTGAAAATTCCGTTGCAAATATTCTACCAATATTCCGAACAGTACTTGGGTCACCTAAAATATCGCTCATAAATAAATATCCTCCAGGAAGTAACCTTGAAGGGTCTTCTAATCGTTCACATAGCTCATCTACAAATATTTCACTATTATTGCTTGAAAATTGAGGAATATACCTTACGCCACCCGCTGCACCTGATATAGACTGTAAATAACCTATACCTTCTTGTTGAAACCTTTTGTTAACAATTGCTAAATCCTCACTAACAGAAGATTTAGCGGCTTTATATTCATTTGAAAAAAAAGGCAAGGACACTAATTCCATTGGGTGTTCAACCAAATAATGAGTCATTGCTACTAACCGATCGCTTCTTTTCATCTCAACACCCCAAAAAACCGAATAATTTTAATTAAACATAACATTTTATACGTGTTTAATCAAGGGATTGGTGGTATCCTAACATTCTCACAACATATACCTCGTCACAAAACCCTCTTAAACTGTTGTATATTCGATCAGCCCGACTTTCCTGTTTCACTAATGAAAAAACAGTAGGACCACTACCACTCATTAAAACAGCGTCTGCACCTGATAGAGACATCTGTGTTTTTATTTGCTGTACTTCAGGATAGCTTGGTAATGTTACATCTTCTAAAACATTACCTAATCTATTACACATCCCATCATAATCTCCTAACATTACCGACCGAACCATGCCTTCGGTATCTGGATGTGCGATACTATCGAGATTTAACTGCTGATAAACACTTTTAGTAGAAACACCCATCGTGGGTTTCGCTAATACAACCCAACACGCCGGTGGTGCAGGCAGTTCTGTTATCACTTCTCCTCGCCCACGGGCAATTGCTGTTGTATTATGGACACAAAAGGATACATCAGAACCTATTTTAGCTCCTAGTTTGGCCAATTCCCTCGTTGATAAACCTAAAGACCATAATCTATTCAAACCTCTTAACGTTGCCGCTGCATCGCTACTTCCACCAGCTAAGCCAGCCGCTACTGGGATTAACTTTTCAATTTTAATATTTACCCCTCTTCGTATTCCGTAACTATCTTTAAGTAATTTTGCTGCACGATAAGCTAAATTTCGCTCATCATTAGGAACGAAACGGTTTTCTGACTCAATCTTTATTCTGTTTTCGTTAATTTCTGTAATTTCCAAACGATCTGCTAAATCAACTGTAGTCATAACCATTTCAATTTCGTGAAAATTATCCGCCCGTTTATATAATACATCTAAAGATAAATTTATTTTTGCTGGTGCTTTTTCTAACACATACATTCCTAAGTCCACCTACTCTATTGTTATTCATTTAATTTTTACCTTATCATAAAACAGGAAATCCGCAACTACATAATCAAACAACTAGAAATATACGTAAGACACCTTTTCTTTTGAAATTATTTTATCTTATTTTAAGAACTCAGACGGGTTAGACGGATTAGATTATAAGAAAAGCTCGGGCACCTTGCTCACCCCCGACACGCTTTAGAGCTCGAGGACATAGTCACTGGAGGTTAAATATCTAATTTTTTTAAACAAAGGGACAAATCCTAATTAGGATTTGTCCCCCTTCATTTGTAGTTCTGCTATCTCGATTGCACGCTTAACCATGTTTCCTGCATCACGTGCTCTAATGCCGCCCCATCCCTCTTGTTGCACAGTGTCGTAAAAGCCTAACTCTTTCGCTATTTCTTCTTTCAATTGATCCGACATAATCCCGCGTCGTCTACTCATGAAAGTAACAGCTCCTTTCTAATAAAAGCTATCTACGACATTTTTATTCTCAACACATTTAGCATTTTTTACCCTTATTAAAACTTACCATTTATGGTATTCTACTTCACGCGCGGTAGGCAGCTGGATCAGCTATTTCCGCATGTTATCCACAATGTAGCAAATATTAATTTTCTAGACAACAAAAAAAGCAGCAAACTAAGTTTACTGCTCTCCAAGAATTACTGCGCTCATATCATCAATGAAGTTTAACTCAACAGTCTCTGTCAAAACATCCGCATAACTATAAGAAACACGTTCAAACGCATTTTCTTGTTGATCCAACTCTACAATAAAAACAGAAGGATACGTTTCAGCTAAAGTTCCATAACGCTCAACAGTCTTTCGTCTTCCGCCATTGGCTCTCAGCTTCAAGCGTTTGCCGATCTGTCCATCAAGACCTTGTTTGATTTCAACTAATGTTTTTGCCAATACACTCCACCTCACTCTATATTCACTATACCATAAGCTTGTTTTAGAGTCAAACAAAATATTATATTATAACAGTATAGCATTTTTGATGTCAACAAAAAAAAGCGATTTGAACTTCATTAATGATTATTTTCTCTAAAATAAATGAAATTATGTACACTTTTTGAATTATTAGAAAAAAATTACTCTATTTGCTTCTTAACTCATATAGTTTTCGCCTGACTTTTTTGTTACTGTCATGTCGCATTTGATATAAAGTCCGCAATAACTTTATCGTAACCTCCTTGCATTCTTTTTAAGATGAGTGGTTAATCTAGCGCTACGGAAAAATACTCCCTTTCCGGGGGGCAGCACCTTAGCCTCCTCGGTCACACACAACGTTCCCTGTGGGGTCTTCGGAAGCTGCTCTTCCCCCAGGAGTGTCGCATTTTTCCTTCGCTCGGTGAATTTTTCTTTCTTTCGAGTGAAAATAGTCCAATAAATATAAATAACATCTATCTCTAGATTAAGAGAACT
>NZ_JASTZU010000027.1 GCF_030282825.1 Aquibacillus rhizosphaerae | reverse complement strand
CCGAAGGGATCCAGTTGCTTCACGCGCTCGACTTGCATGTATTAGGCACGCCGCCAGCGTTCGTCCTGAGCCAAGATCAAACTCTCCATAAAATGCGAGCTTGGTTGCTCATTACTTAACTAGCTTTTTTCTTACTTAACATACTGATTGTTTTGTTCAGTTTTCAAAGATCAATGTCGCGGTGTTGTTTTTGCGACAACTTAATTATCATATCAAATTTTCTTGATGAAGTCAACTACTTTTTATCATTTGTTTCGGAAGTTGATGTCTGTCTCAAAAGCGACTTTAACAATATACCATGTTAACAAGCTTAAAGTCAATGACTTTTTCAAACTATTATTACTTCAATTTATGTTCACTGCCCTCGTTTCTTGGGCGGATTAATAATATACCATGATAGCTATCTATTCGCAACACTTAGTTCAATCCAATGAAATTCAGAAGAATACTATATAATGAAGGAAAATAATCAATCATAATACAATTTGTTGCATTGTTGTTGATATACCGCTAAATAAACCTTGTTATTTCTATCAAATTCAACCCCCTCTTTCTCTAATAATATTCTTTGTGTTGTATAACCCTCATCCTTTAAACTAATCTTGCCTTGACTATTTATAACCCGATGCCACGGTAATTCATATTTTCTACTCATGGAATGAAGTACTCTTGACACTTGTCTAGCAGCCCTAGGATTACCAGCAACTTTAGCTATTTGACCATAGGTCATCACTTTTCCGTATGGGATACCTTTTATAATAGTAACAACTGTTTTAGTAAAATCATTCATAATATTGCCCCCTGTCACAATATACAATGGAATAATGTAATTTTACAGGGACAAAAATCCTCCCCATATCTCCATCTGCAAAGTAAAAGGATAAGTGAAATTTCACTCATCCTCAACTATTCTAATTATTTACTTTTTCTTTTCCTTAAGCCACGCAACACTCATCGTACCATGACCGGTATGAACTCCAGCTACTGGGACAAGCGTTTGAATTTTAACTTTTATCTGTTGATGTACCTTCTCCAATTCTTCTTTCCATTTATATGCTTGTTCTTTTACTCCTGCATGCGAGATACACAATTCTTTTAATTGATGCTTCGCAATTGCCTCATCAATAATCTGAAAAACTTTTCTTTTTGCTCTCTTTTTAATTCGAACCTTTTCTGATACGACAACTTTTCCATCGTCAAATTTTAAGATTAAATTTATTTGCATAAGGTTAGCAAAAACCGTCTGCGTAGTACTAACTCTTCCACTTCTTTTCAATTGTTCTAAACTTTCAGGTAGTAAATACATTTCAGCTAATTCAGGTAATGCTTTAACTTCAGTCACAATATCTTCATAGGAATAGCCTTGCTCTTGAAGTTCCAATCCTTTTTCAATCATTTTCCCTAATGAATAATCCCCAATTCTCGAATCAATCACTTCTACTGGGAACTCAACCATCTGTGACGCAGTTATTGAGCTCTGAAATGTGCCCGTTAGTTCACTTGAAGCGTGGATTGCGATACCGTAATCATAATCTTCTTCTTTTAATTTCTCGTATAACTCAACAAATTCCCCATATCCAGGCTGGCTTGTTTTTGCGCCTTCTCCATGTTCCTTTAGCAACTCATAAACACCGTCTTTTGTTATATCAATATTTTCTCGATAAAGCTTATCATTGATAATAACACCCATCGGTAATACATGGATATTATGCCTCTTAATATACTCTTCTGACAAGCCACAGGTACTATCTGTAATCCAAGCAATTTTATTCATCATGCATTCCCCATTTCAAAAAGTAATATCTCTATTTATTCTAAATAGTGCTCAATATAAGAAAAATTATGTTAAAATTACAACCTTGACTTTATATGTTTTTATTAATTTTACTCCATTTATTGTTACGTGTAAAATTAACACTAAATAAGCCCTTGAGTTGGTTTTTTGAATCGTCTTAACCGTTTAACGCCCCCCTTGCCTCTCATATAATCAAGCAAATCTATAGTAAACAAGGACGAATGTTGATAAGACAAATACGAAGTTCAAGAACACAAAAACCATCTGATCCAATCTTGTCTTATGAATTCGGATTGGAGGATGATAGAAGGATACACCTTCAATGATAAATATTAATAAAACAATATGAATCATTGCATGACCAATGATTTCTGTCATACCGAAAATCGTTGTAGTCAATATAAATATTATTGTTACTACTACTGCTAAAATTCTATTTAAAATGCCAACAACGAGTAAATACCCTACTACGAATTCAATAAATGCAGCAAGCACTATAAATACAGCAGGATCAAAGCCAAATGTAGGTACCCCGTGTGTTTCGACGATATTAATTGTCATATCTGGATACACCCATTTTTCAACGGCTACCCAACAAAGACTCAGACCCGTTCCAAGATACAGAAAAGGAAATCCCCAATTTTCCAACTTTGTGTTACCAACTAATAAAACACCTATTATTGCGATATAAAATCCATAGTCTAACATATAAAACCAACCGGTATTGGTCCACTCATAAGCAAATAATCCTAGCATGATAATTGCTGCAAATTTAGTTGCGATGTGATGAGGGATTAAAAGTCCTGCAATAATAATCCACATAACAATCGCTTCCCATGTATAGTCAATCGCAAAATCCGGTGCAAACATTGTCCCTGATAAAACTTGAATGATAAAAGCTATAGCTGTACCATATTTTAGTATATATCTTGAATATTTTCTTAACCCTGCTAAAGCAGTGTCTGCTTTTTTCGCTATTGGTATATCCATAAGCTTATTCATTACTTGAGATAGAATTGCAAGAAGAACTGCAATAAGTAAGGAGATTGTTATAAATAAAGGCGAAAGTATCTGCTCTATAGACACTTTTTCAGCTGGGACAGAGGCAAACCACTTTACATGCCCGAGAACTATCATTGGTGTTAACAACACAAGGAAGAACATAAATATAGAAATAAATTTTTTAGACATTTAAATTTTCACCCTTTACACTCATTTGCTAATATTGTCTTCATTTTCAGTGCAATTATGATATAAAAACGAATTAAGTACAAGCATCTACCATTAAGTTCCTTACGGGATATTAACTTTATTCTACTCTGTTCACAAATTAGACTAATTTTTCTTTTGTTTTTTATCAGTTAATTATAATAAAGTCACAAAAAAACCTTTTTCCAGAAAGTTAATTTGGAAAAAGGTTTTAATATTTTGAGAATTTCTTTGTTGTGTCCACTATACGTTGGTCTCCTATCAGATATATTTAGAATAAATATTATTGTGTACGTCGATCAATGACTTGTTGTTGAATTTCATATTCATTAAACATGGTATAACACTCCTTCTATTTCGGGCGGCGCTCGATTACTACTTGTTGAATCTCATACTCATTCATCTTCAATCACCTCATTTATTTGTTAAGTTAATTATAGCTATCTACTTCCTTAAAATTAACGGCTGTAAGGTTGAACAGGACTAAGACTGTAGTCTGATTTTGAAGTAAGACCTAAGATATTAATAATTTCCAGAATTAAATCACTGCCGTATGGAATTATATAAATGAAGGAGTGATCACTTTGGGTTTAAATGAACTAATAATAAGAATTGGATTATCATTTGTAGTCCTACTAGTTTTAACTAGGATAATGGGTCGTAAAGAATTATCACAAATGACTTTCTTTAATTTTGTTTCAGGTATTGCCATTGGTTCCATCGGTGCTAACTTAGTTGTAAGTCAAAACCTTAGCATTCGTAATGGGATTATTGCATTAGCTGGTTGGAGTATTCTAACTGTTGTTATGGGGTTAGTAGATATAAAGTCAAAAGCTGCAAGAAAAGTAATTGCAGGAGAGCCTTTAATACTTATTAAAGATGGCCAAATAATGGAAGGCGCATTACGTAAAGCTCGGTTAGACATTGACGCGTTAAATGCTATTTTAAGAGAAAAAAATACGTTTTCTGTTGCAGATGTTGATTATGCAATATTTGAAACAGATGGTAAGTTATCAGTAATGAAGAAACATTATAAGAAATCCGTAACAAAAGAAGATATGCATCTGCAAAAAGTTTCCGAGGAAGTTTACTCTATGCCAACAGAAGTAATTTCCGACGGTACAATAAATCAAAAAAACTTAGATACTCTAAAGCTTGATCAAGCATGGTTAGAAAATCAACTCGCTCAAGCTGGAATTGATGATTTATCTAAAGTTTTTTATGCAGAAGTACAAAAAGATGGCAGCTTATACATTGACAATCATGATGATGTCGTTCATTAGCCAAACAACTTTAAAAAGAGTATTCAAAAGCTAAGAGGGAATGACTACATTTTTTAAAAACTCATAAAAGAGTAATCAATTTCATAATACCAATTTTGTCGTCACCTACAAAAATATAGTTGGATAAAACCATTTCCAAACTATATATTGCCCTTAGATGACTCGATAAGGTAATTATGAAATTGACTCAGAGAGATGAATACACGGAATCGTATATTCTTCTCTCTTTTTGGAATGCATTTCTACTATTTCCAAAGGTTAAGGTATAGAAAAACAGCTCCTATGATAGGAGCTGTTCCAATTGAACAATATTATTAATGTGCGGCATGACCTGTAGTCAAAATCCAAATCGAACCAGCAACAATAACCGCCGCAATAAACACACTATATACTATATTAATCGTATTTATCATACCTGACTTTCCTTCATTAATATGCATAAACATAATCAGTTGAACACCAGCTTGAAAAATTGCTAACGCACCAATCATCCACATAATTACTGATTTTGAAAAGTCTGTGCCTAATGCAATCCAAGCTGCCAACACAGTCATAACAATTGATAATAGAAAGCCAATTACAAGTTTTCCAGGGAAGACTTTATTTGTTTTTTCCATCCTACATCACCAACCCTCTCAAATAAACGAAAGTGAAGATAAAAATCCATACAACATCTAAGAAATGCCAATAAAGGCTAATTATAAATGTTTTACGTGCAGTTACTGGTGTGATACCTCGGCGTGCAATCTGAATGATTAACAAAGTTGCCCAACCAAGCCCCAAAGTTACGTGTAATCCGTGTGTGCCAAGTAAAGTAAAGAAACTAGACAAAAATCCACTTGTTTGTAACGTTGCACCCTCATGAACATAATGAATGAATTCATTGATCTCCATGTAAAGGAAACCCAGACCTAATGCCATTGTAACGACTAACCAAGTAATTAGCCCTTTTACATTGTTATTGCGCATTTGATATATCGCCAAACTACATGTAAAACTACTTGTCAATAGTAAGAATGTTTGGATCATGACATCCTTAAAAATAAAAATCTCATGCCCTGCTGGCCCATTTGCAGTATTTCCTTCTAAGACAAAATACCCTGCAAATAACGTGGAGAACAGGACAATTTCTGCACCCAAGAAAATCCAAAATCCTAATATATTCATTTCATTTTGTTTTGTTGAATATTCCAATGGTAAGGATGTTTCTGTCGCCATTATAGATCACCTCTCCACTTACGTTCTGTTTCCTCTACTTCTTCAGCTGAGACATGATAGCCATCATCATAATCAAATGAATTTGCAACTAAACACGCAATTATTCCAAGCGACCATATAGCCGCTAATGTAAACCATTCGAATACAAGGAAGAAACCGACTATACCAAACGCTATACCCATCAATATAGGAATCGCAGAGTTACTAGGCATATGAATTTCTTTTATATCTTGTTTCTTAAGCTTAAACGTTCCTTTTTTCTTCATCTTCCAAAATGGATCTAGTGAGTCAACTTTAGGAACAACTGCAAAATTATAATGTTGTACTGGTGAAGCTGTAGCCCATTCTAGAGTTCTTGCATCCCACGGATCACTTCCTACATCACGAGATGCAAAACGGAAGCTCCAGTAGATGTTATAGCAAAGCGCAGCAAATCCAGCTGCCATTATTAAGGAACCGGCTGCCGAGAACCCTAACCAGCCTTCCCAGCCAAGTCCTTCTGAATAAGTGTACATACGACGAGACATTCCATCTAAACCAACGAAAAACATTGGCATAAACGTTAAATTAAAACCAATTACGAATAACCAGAAATGCCATTTACCAATTTTTTCATTAAGTGTAAAACCAAACATCTTTGGCCACCAGTAGTATAGGCCTGCAAATACAGCGAATACCACACCTGGAATCAACACATAATGGAAGTGAGCAACTAAAAACATTGTATTGTGATACTGATAGTCAGCAGCAGCCATTGCAAGCATTACACCGGTAACTCCACCGATTGTAAAACAAGGAATAAATGCTAACGACCAAAGCATTGATGTAGTAAATTTAATTCGACCTTTTCGCATCGTAAATAACCAATTAAATATTTTAACACCTGTAGGAATAGCAATCATCATAGTTGTAATGGAAAAAACGGAGTTAACAGCCGCACTGTTTCCCATCGTATAGAAATGGTGTACCCATACAAGCATACTTAAAAATGCAATACCAACAATCGATGCAACCATTGTCTTATACCCATATAAATTTTTTCTGGAAAATGTTGCAATAACTTCGGAAAACATACCAAATGCAGGCAATACAACAATATATACTTCAGGATGACCCCATAGCCAAAAGAGATTTAGCCAAAGCATTGGATCCCCACCAGCAGCTACAGTGAAAAAGTGTGCACCGAACAATCGGTCCATCGTCATAAATGCTAATGCAACAGTCAAAATAGGAAATGCTGCAACGATAAGAATCGATGTAACCAGCGAAGTCCATGTAAACATCGGCATTTTCATAAGTGTCATGCCAGGTGCTCTCATTTTAAGAATCGTAACTATAAAGTTAATACCAGTTGCTAGTGTTCCAATACCAGCGATTTGTAAAGCTATCGCATAATAGTTATTTCCGACTCCAGGGGTAAACTCTTTACCAGCTAGCGGAAAATAAGACGTCCATCCTGCATCCGGGGAACCACCGATAACAAATGATATATTAAACAGCATCGCTGCAACAAAAAAGGTCCAAAAACTTAAAGCATTTAGCTTAGGAAAAGCTACGTCTCTTGCACCAATTTGTAATGGTAGAACAACGTTCATAATACCAATTAACATCGGCATTGCCATAAACAAAATCATAACGATACCATGTGTGGTGAAAACTTCGTCATAGTGTTGCGCATCTAGAAATTCCATATTGGGTCGAGAAGTTTGAGCTTTCATCATTAAGCCATCTACTCCACCTCTAAAGAACATCGCAACACCAGCTAAGATATACATGATACCAATTTTCTTATGATCTACTGTTGTAAGCCATTCTTCCCATAAATAACGCCATTTTTTAAAATAAGTAATCCCAACAACAGCACCAATTATTGTCAGCAAAATTGCAATTTGTGAAGCCAGTATTAATGGATCACCTGTAACCAAAATTTGATCAACACTCATTCTTACTCGCCTCCATTTTCATCACTACCATGGTGATTGTGATCGTTGTGACTTGTAGAATCACTTTCATCCGTTTGTTCATCATCTGAAGATTCCTCTTCGTGATCTTCTTCCTCATGTCCATGGGGAGCTTTATAATCACTAAAATCTAAAAATTCATCAGAATAGCCATGTGAATGGTCAATCCATTGAAGGTGTGTCTCATTGAACGTCATTCGACCTACAATTCCAGGGCTAAGTATTTTTTTATATTCTTCTTTTGTAAGAGTTGATGCAGTAGCTTTTACTTCTTCTACCCATTCGTTAAAATCTGCTTGTGTTTGAGCTAGCACTTCAAAATCCATATGCGCATAACCAGTTCCATTAAAGCTTGTATTTCTACCTAGATATGAGCCTGGATTATCAGCCACTAAATAAAGTTCTGTCTGCATATTTGCCATTGTATATTTTTGACCACCTAACGATGGAACCCAAAAAGATTGCATTGTTCCGGCAGAAGTCATCTTAAACTTTACAGGCCGATCTTCAGGGATATTTATATAATTCACCGTTTCTATATCTTGCTCTGGATAACTAAACACCCATTTCCAATCAGCTGAAGTAACGTTAATTATAAGCGGCTCCGTATCCTCATAGCCTTCTGGTACATCTTCTAAGTCATAGGTTGTCATTACCGTAGGAATCGTCAGTGCAATAACAATGATAACCGGGATGACAAACCAGGTAATCTCAAGCCATTTACTACCTTCTTCTTCCTCTGGCTCATAGTCCATGTTGTCTGGTTTTTCACGATATTTCCAAACAATATAACCAAACAAAATAAAAACAACAAGTACAATCACTGCCATGAAAATAATTGAAAAAATGATAAGTTCTGTTAAGTTTCTAGCTACCGGCCCTTGAGGGTCAAAAACAACTAACTTACTTTCACAACCGGTTAATGCTACAGTAATACTTAAAAGGGATAACAAATAGAATATTCGGCGGAAATTCTTCACTAAAATAACTCCTTCCTAGACAGGGCATAATTATATTTCAAGCACAAGGCGTAAAAAAATAGTTAGTATACTTAAATGTATACAAAGTACATAAATAGTTCATTGACTATTGTCCCATTGTGACAGGTAAATTTGATGAAAGTATGAAGAAGTGTAATTTGACATAAAATGTTCATATTTTATGAACCTAAGTGTGAGGGAATTAACAGATGATAGGATGAATCGGCTATTATTTTACTATCCAAGCCTTTTTATTTATCATCAAAGAATGGAATGTTAACTTTACTAATGTGATTGAGAGTGTGATTGATCAATGAATAAACCAACAATTCTAATTGTCGACGATGAACCACAAATGAGAATGCTTTTAAACATTCATCTTCATGAATCTTTTCATTTATTGGAAGCAACTGGTGGACCAGAAGCAATTGATATTGTAAAAAAAGAGAAGGTTGATGTTGTATTGTTAGATATTATGATGCCTACATTAAACGGGAAAGAAGTTTGCAAGAAAATCCGTCTTTTTAACAAAAAAATCCCTATTATTTTATTAACAGCTTTAAATGAATCAAAAGACAAGGTAGAGGGACTAACAATAGGTGCTGATGATTATGTCGTTAAACCTTTTGATCCAGAAGAACTTGAGGCGCGTATATATGTTCAATTAAGGAAACAGCCAGGTGTAGCCAACAACCACTCGTTTATCACGATAAACGACATAACAATCAATTCCAATTCTAGAGAAGTTTTTGTGTTAGGCAACCTACTAAAATTGACTCCAAAAGAATTCGATTTATTATATTTACTGGCATCAAATTTAAATTGGGTTTTCACACGTGAACAACTGTTAGATAAGGTTTGGGGTGTTAATGACGTAGTCGACATAAGAACAGTTGATTCCCATGTTCGATATCTTAGAGACAAGTTTAAGAAAGCTGGAATCCACACTCAACTAATTAAAACGATATGGGGAGTTGGATACAAATTTTCTTCAGGTGATTCAGAGTGAAATTAAATAGTGTAGTTGTTAAACTTGGGGTTACTATCTTATTTCTACAATTAATAATTCTCGTTCCTTTGGGTTACATTATTGTCCAAATCATCTCTAATTACGCCTATAATGATGTGGAAACTCAACTCGTAGAATTGTCGAATCAATATGCACAAACCTTTGATTCTATTGAGGACCAAGATGCTTTAAGCACTGTGAAAAACCTAGCTGAGATGACCGATATGGAAATTGTATTATTTGATGTGAATGGTGAAATTAAATCAAATTTTGGAATTACTGATTTAAATAAATACCCACTGATTTCTCAGAATGAGTTACAAACATTACAACAAGGAGAGCCTGTCATAAATGAGTATACAAATAAACAAAACAACTATTTAAAAGTCGGCCAACCAATCTTGGACAATGGTAAACAAACTGGAAGTATCTATTTACTTTCCTCATTAGATTCGACTTACCAATCTATCTATAATGTATCAAAACTAGTTATTTTCGCCAGCATTGGGGCAGTTGTTTTAGCAATAGGATTTACTTTCTTTATGTCTAGAAAATTAGCATCTCCTTTACTACAAATGGAACAAGCAACAAAAAAAATAGCTGATAATAAAGACTTTAGTACTAGAGTCACCTATAAGGGAAATGATGAAATTGGATCTCTTGCAACAGCAATCAACAACCTTTCTAGCACATTAGAAAGGTACCAAACAAATCGAAATGAGTTTTTCGCGAATATAACACATGAATTAAAAACACCGCTCACCTATATAAAAGGGTATACACAAGCACTGAAAAAAGGGTTATATCAATCAGAGGAAGAAAAAAATAATTACTTAATGATTATTGAAAATGAAACGACACAAATGAATAACTTAATGGATGATTTAATGGACCTATCTAAAATAGAGGAAGGAAAACTAAATCTTCATATGGAAGACATAGACTTAATTGAAGTAATAGATATGGTTATTAACAAAGTAAAAATAAAAGCGAATCAAAAAGGTATTGATGTTGTCTTTAACAGTCCGTCCCATGGTGCGCTTATTAATGCTGACGGCCAACGAATGGAACAAATATTCACAAACTTACTTGAAAACGCAACTCGATATACGGAACAAGGAACGATTCAAGTAACTATAATCAACGAATTACAAGGCATTAAAATATCGATTGTTGACACTGGTATTGGTATAGCTGAAGAAGATCTTCCATACCTATTCGACAGGTTTTATCGAGTGGATAAGTCTCGGTCGAGGTCAAATGGTGGTACTGGTTTAGGACTTTCCATTGTTAAAAAGTTAGTTGAAATCCATGATGGGACGATCGAGGTCCAAAGTACCTTGGGTAAAGGAACTACATTCATCCTTTATTTCCCGATTGACTTAAACGAATAAAATAGAAAGGGTGTTATCATGAATTTTCAAAAGAAAGTAGTAATTGTTACTGGTGCCGGTAATGGCATAGGAAAAGCAATTGCAGTGGAATACGCGAAGGCAGGGGCATATGTAGTTATTGCAGATAATGATGACAAAGCAGCAAACCAGACACTAGACCTAATCCAATTAACTCAAATTGGAAAAGGTGTTTTCATCAAAACAGATATTCGAAATTATGATGAAGTAACACACTTAATGAAAGAAACGTTCAACCAATTTGGGAGAATAGATATCCTAGTAAACAATGCTGGCGTGTCACGATTTAAATCGATGTATGAGCTCACTTTAGAGGATTGGGATGATGTATTAAATACGAACTTACGTGGAACGTTCTTATGTGCAAAAGCAGCAGCAGCATATATTAGATCAAATAAAGCCGGTGGTTCTATTGTAAATATTGCTTCTACACGTGCTTTTATGTCAGAAAAAAATTCAGAAGCATATGCCGCTTCCAAAGGTGGCATAACTGCATTAACCCATGCACTTTCTATCTCTCTACAAGATGATCAAATAACCGTTAATGCAATTAGTCCAGGTTGGATAGAAACCGGTGATTACGCCGATTTACGAACGATTGATCATAAACAACATCCATCAAATCGTGTTGGCACACCAGAAGACATTGCACGTGCCTGTTTGTTTTTAACGAATCCAGACAATAATTTTATAACTGGTGAAAATTTAATAGTTGATGGTGGCATGACTAGAAAGATGATATATGAACATTAGTACGTACATTTTTTAGAAGCGAATTTGGATTCTCAACCTAATAGATGAGAATCCATTTTGCGCTTATCTAAATTCAAATATTTAAATATACGAATTCCCTTATTTTCTTAAATCCGTGGCTTTTATAAAAATTATGGGCGCTATCATTATTTGTCCAATAGTCCAGCTCAATTTTTTGCGCTTTTTTCTGTTTACCTATTGCATAGATTTCTTCCATTAACTTAGTACCATATCCCATCCCACGAACTGACTCAACAACACAAAGCTGATGGACATATATCGTTGTATAACTTTTTCGAAACGGATTCTCTGGATACTCCACTACTTCTGCCCAAGCATAGCCGAGCGCATTGTCCTCCTCTTTTAATAATAGAAAAATAAAGTTAGGCATTTCAATTATATTTTTGAAAAAGCTTTTGATTTCTGCATAATTATACTTTTTAAAAGTAGACGGATATAACTGGTAATGTAAATCATGTACAGATTTATTCAGCTTAGCTATCGTTTGAAAATCTTTTGAACTTTCTATTTCCATGTTAACGCCTCTTTCCTCTCTAATACGAAACAATCTATTATAAACATATTAGTCAAAACATTTGGTAAAGTGCACCTTTTTTGTTAAAAATAAGACGGTAATATCTATTTTTTTAGAAAAAATTAACAAATTACCATTGGCAGCATAGGCTAATGGTAATTTGGAGGTGACCGAAATAAACTATCATGATAACTCCCACGGTTATACCTGGTATTAACAAAATCAACGAGTTAGAACGCAACTCAATTTGTCTTCTTATTTAATTCCAATTAAAAGTATCTCACCCACAATAAACTCAATAGGGTTTGTTGTGCATTTTCGATAGTACTAACTACTGTTGGTTAAGTGTCTTTCAATGGTTTCCACGTGTACAGGCTTGTAGTTATACCAATTACAATAATTGCTACAACCGAGAGTAATAAGGTATTAGTAGATATTAAAAAACCACCTATTAAAATCACTAGTGAATCAATCACAAAGATGATGACACCTACGTTAAACCCAGAAATATCTGAAATGAACTGTGCAATTAAATCAGTACCACCTGTGCTAGTTTGTGCCCGGAGCATAATACCAATACCTAAACCGACAAAGACACCTCCTAAAACAGAACTAAATGGAGCCTCCAAGATAATTGGTGATTCTCGTAATGTTCTAAATAAATCAATAAAAAATGATGAAACTAACATACCATGTAAACTGTTATAAAAGTATTTTCGATATTTAAACCAAGCAATAATAAAGATAGGAAAACTCAATAATATAATGGTTAAGCCTGCTTTCCATCCCCAAATGTATTTTGTTATTAATCCAATACCTATCATCCCCCCATCCAAAACATGGTAGGGAATAAAAAAATAATTAATTCCAATTGATAACAAAATGCTTCCAACTACAATAGCTAGGCCTTTTTTTAACATATACATAAGATCACCAACTTTTTATACTCTTGGCACTATGTATATGCTTGTACTATCCAGTTAAAAACAATAAAAAAAAGCAGGTGAAATCATCCTGCTTTTTGCTATTCAACTGATTTTTTTGTGATTTTCACTTGAATTAATTTATTGTCTTCAATTTTTTGCACCTCGAAATGTAGATGATGGTACTCCAACTCTTCCCCTTCTTCTGGTATATATCCTAGCTCTTTGAATACAAAGCCAGCAAGAATATCTTCTTCTTCTGGAATTTTCGTTCTAAATACTTCGTTCAGTCGACGAATTGTAAGTTTACCATGACAAATAATATGTGATTCTGTTAACTCATCGATAAGGACGTCATCATCTTCGTCCGTTTCATCTTCAATCTCAAGACCTATCATTGCTTCAATAATATCCTCATTTGTAATAATCCCCGTAGTGCCTCCGTATTCATCAATAACAATAGCTAAATGCTTTTTCTCTTTTAGCATCATTTTAAAAACCTTTTCAATCGTAGTTGTTTCAGATACAAACAATGGATCAAGATCAGTAAATTCACTCAATTTTTTTGTTTGATCTATCGACCATTGCAGAAGAAGTTTCGAATGAAACACACCTACAATATAATCCATATTCTGTTTATAGACCGGATATCTTGTATAACTATTTGATAGTACACACTCTCTAGCTTGATCAAATGTTGCATCTAAAGGAATTCCTTCAATATCAATTCTAGGTGTCTTTAAAGCATCTCTAACGTCCTTACTATAGAAATCAATGGCGCCTTTAATATGATGCGTTTCATCACGATGGAATGTACCTTCCGTCAAGGCTATATCAACCATTGTTTTTAGTTCTTCTTTTGAAACCGTTGCTTCATTATTGCTACCTTTGGACAGTATTTTTATAATTGCATTTGTAAATTTTGATAAAAGAAATGTTAATGGTTTTAAAACTATTAACAATACTCGAATAACTGGTGATACTTTATAGGCTATTTGTTCCGAAAAAGTTGCAGCTATCGATTTTGGTACTACTTCAGCAAATACAATTAATACAACAGTTAAAATCCCTGTAGCCAAACCAACATTAAACCCTTGTTCAATAGCTACTATCGTTACTAAAGTCGGAAGCATTATATTTGATATATTATTCCCAATTAAAATGGCTGTTATTAGCTCATTCGGTTTAGAGACTAAATTCAGTAAATTTTTCGAACGCATATCTTCATTTTCTGCCTTTGTTTGAACTTTCATCCTATTTACAGCTGTTAACGCTGTTTCACTTCCGGATAAGAAAAAAGACATAAGTATAAAAAAACCAATCGCGATAAACAATTGTTTCCTCCTAAATTATAATGTAGATGATTGTATTCTAACTCATATGGCATATATTATCACACAATCATAGATCGTATAGTATTTTAAGCAACTAAATCAAGTCGTGAATAGCATCGATCATAAAAAACATACTACATTAATAGAAGTTTCCAAAGTGACAATAGGGGCGAAAAAATGGAACTACAATTAATAGAAGTATATTTACCTAAGAAAACACTAGAAAATTTTATAACTAAATTAGATGAATTTTCAATCATTTCACATTGGAATTCTAGCTCATCAGAAGAACAAGAAATTGTTAGAATACTCGTGAAAAAGACTCGTTCTGAAGAAATTTTAAATTTTCTAGAAATTGAAGCTAACTATAGTGACAGTTTTCATGCTTTGTTATTTAATGTGCATACCTATATTCCAAGAATTGAAGAGGAAGATGAAAAAGTAGAAAGAAAGAGTGACAAAGCAGAACTTATTCGTGCCAGCAGGCATGAGTTATATGCAGTTGTCGAATCTTCCAGTCAAATTTCTCGAAGCTTCACCTGGTTCTTATTGTTATCAGCCATTGTTGCTACTGCAGGCATAATAAAAAATAGTCCAGCGATAGTGATTGGTGCTATGGTGATTGCTCCGCTAATTGGTCCATTTACATCACTCGCGTTCGCTGCTATCTTAGGCGACTATAAACTAATGCGACAGTCTGTAATAACATCCCTATATGGATTATCTGTACCTTTAATCATTGCTGGATTAGTAGGAATCTTTTTCGATTTACCTGTGACTAGTGATGAGTTTCAGGCTCGTACTCAAATCGAAATTATGGATATCGTTGTAGCTCTCGCATCTGGAGCTGCTGGTGCTTTGTCTTTCATAAAAAGAATTTCAGAAGCACTTGTGGGAGTAATGGTCTCTGTAGCATTACTACCACCTACTGTTGTATTCGGTATGATGATAGGTTCAGGAAATTGGTCCGCATCAATGACACCATTCTTACTATTACTCGTTAATATAAGTTCAATTATATTGTCAGCAATTTTAGTGTTTTGGTTAAGTGGAATAAAACCTGTTAATTGGAAGAAAATTCAAATTGCAAACACTTCTCGCATATTCGCTTTAATTTTTATAAGCTTGGTAATTCTTATTCTGTTTATCGTTATTTATATTATCCAAATATAAATAACGATATTTCTTAACCATAATAAAAAGCAGGTTTCTACGCCTGCTTAAAAAAACATCTTATTAGTTTAGATAGTGGTCGATTCTTTCTTTTCATCTTCTATATAATTGTTTTCTATAAAATCAATAAAGCCTTCAACATAAAACGGATCAAACTGAGTACCTGAACATACCGATAATTCAGTGATAGCTTCACGATAGGATTTAGTTTTCTGATAAGGTCTCTCCGTAGTCATCGCATCAAAAGAATCGATAATACACAATATCCTAGCTAGTTTTGGTGTTTCTTCCTCTTTCAGTCCATGTGGATATCCTTTACCATCATAACGTTCATGATGTAATTCTACTAACGGAACAATTTCTTGATACTTTTTGTTTAAAGACACTATATCTTTACCCCATGTTACATGTTTTTTTACGAGTTCCCACTCATCTGCATTCAATTTACCTTTTTTGTTAATTACATCCCGCGGAACTTCTATTTTACCTATATCATGAATTAAAGCACCTAAGATAAGCACTTTCTTTTCATGGTCTGTAATATCTAAATGCTTGCTAAATTCAACAGCATATTTAAAAACTCTTTTACTATGACGGTATGTATAGATGTCCTTTGCCAACAATATATTCAATTGTTGCTCCAGCTCTTTCATCGGCTTATCAATACTAATAGAGTCGATTTCATTACCATAAATATGTGTATTGTTTTTCCCTTGTTTTTTAGCATAATACATAGCTTGATCTGCGTGGCTTATATATTCTGATGCATTGAGTATCTCTTTATTCCATTCCATAATCCCAGCTGAATAAGAAAGACAACCATACGGAAGCAACTCTACACCCTCAAAATATGTATCATTTACATCTTTTCTCAAATGATCTATAAACGATGCCGCCTCGTATTGATTCGTATTCGGCATCATAATGACAAATTCTTCGCCACCAAACCTTGCGACTGTATATTCGTACTTACTACAAGCTTTTTCTAATAACTGTCCAAAGAAGGTGAGTAAATGATCTCCTTTTAGATGACCATTCCCATCATTATATTTCTTGAAATCATCTATATCTAACATCGCTAAGCTAAGTGTAGCTTGACTCTGTTTTAATTCCAATAATTTATTAGTTAAAACCTCTTTAAAATAACCATGATTCTTCAAACCTGTTAAATGGTCAATATTTGCCTTATTTCTAACGGTTTGATACAGCTTAAAGTGTTGCCTGAAAATAAATGAAAGTAAGACTGCTATTCCAACAAATAGAGCTAGTCCAAAAAATGGAGAAGATTGTAATAAAAAGCCAAGTACTAGTGATAGCAACAAAGTACTTATATAGGTTTCGACAGTTCCTGCAATCATACCTTTAAATACAGTTAATAAACTTTGTTTTTTTGCTATCCAGAAAAAAAATCCAATTAAAATTACGTTAACCAAGAAGTATGGTACCATTGCTAATAAATAAGAAAATAATAATTCCTGATGAATTACCCCTATGGAACCACCCGTTAAAATGAAGGTGTAACCTCCACCTATAATCATCAATGTATAAGTTGAAAAATTAAAGATATGTTTCCACCATTTTGTCTCTCTTTCATAGAAGAAATTTACCAAACTACTAAAAAACAATACTACTAAGGTGACTTTAATACCGAAAACAAATATACACGCTAAATAAATAGCTGAATCCATGGAAAGAAAATTTCCTTCTGGGGGTAATTGTATTTGAAAATGAATAAGTATTAAGGTAGCCCCTATTAGAGCAAACCCTAATACCCATTCACTTAATGATACAAATGAAAAATCTCCATGTAGTAAAAACATAACAATCCCTAATATAGAAACACACGTTACATATATATTCTTTTTAGCCATAAACTCCATTTATACCACACTCTAATCTATAGAATAAAGGAAGAGTATGATACTCTCTTCCTTATTAACTTCCTCCACCAAGTCTAAAACCAGAAGTTAATCCCATTACTAATGATGCTATTATTATAGCATTAATTACGATTCCTGTAAGCTTGATTCCATTGTTACTTTGAAGTGCTTTTTTCATCTTAATTCACCTCCCTTAAATAGTTTCTGATGGAACAGAAGATACTTTCTTTTTATCATCCTTGTTTTCAAGCATTTTGTTTTGGATGAAAAGAAAAATACCTATATTCATAATTACATCACCAATACTTATTACTTGGCTTCTTGGATACGGTGACGTAATTGGAATAATATCTCCTAGAAATGCTAGTTTTGTAGATTCAGTTAAGAGGGCATGTTTACCATAAAAACCATCCTTGATTGCTTCAATATACATCGGATCTAAAATAATTGAAGCTTCTTCAGAAACCGGCATGCGTCCTCCGTTAATAGCCATAACAATAAAATTCAGTAATACACCGACAAACAATAAATTCATTCCCGGTTGGTGTCGATTCACCCAAAGAAAAAACAAACCTGTCATGTAAATAAATATAAAAATATAATTGCTTATTTCACCTAATAAAGCGATTTTATTTTGAAAATAAAAAGTTAGAATTTGTACAAAAAGTAAAATCGGAAAAATCCAACCCCATTTAAAAATCGGTTTTGCAAGAAACTTTAAATTTCCTTTACGGAAAAATCCAATGATTATCGACAATAATATTCCATCATAAACCATACACTATTCACCTTTTTCTTTCGAAAGAATCTTACAAATCTATTTTATAGCTGATATCTTGAATTTCAACTTCTTCTATTACATATTATCAAAGGATTGCGAAATATCAAACTTACTGTGGAAATTGCAAGAATTCCGCTTTAGGTCTATTGAATTATATGGACTCCTGTTTTTATAGTTAATTGTATAAAAATAATCAAATATTATACATTTCATACAAAATACGATTAGAAAGTGCTAGTTTTTTTCAATTAAACAGTAATAATAAGATAATATTACCATATTAACGACAAAAAAGAACAATGTATTCACATTGCCCTTTTTTAATTGATATTTTAATAGATTGTCGAAAACACCAGAACCTATAAATCAATTTCTTTAATGGTCTAATCCTTCATTTACTAATGGTAACGTAAAAGTGAAAGTTGTTCCTACCCCTTCATCACTATCAATTTGGACCTTACCACCATGGCTTTTTATAATATTAAATGAAATAATTAAACCTAATCCGGTTCCTTCCTTTTTTGTGGTGAAAAAGGGTTCACCAATTTTTTTCAAAACTTCTTTTGGAATACCAGGTCCTTCATCAATTATTTTCAAAATAGCGAATCCATCTATTTGATCAATTTCAATCGTAATTATACCTTTGTCCATAATTTCAATGGCATTTTTAACGATATTTATAATCACTTGCTTTATCTTTGTATCATCACATTCAACTATTAGCTTATCTTGTTTCAAATTTGTTTTTATCGCAATACTTTTCATTACAGCTTGCGATTCCAACAAAAGATACACTTCCTTTACAACGTCTATAAGATTATGATTCTCTCTTTCTTCTGAGTGAGGCTTAGCAAGTAATAATAATTCACTCGTAATTTGCTGTATACGCTCAAGTTCTTGCTCGATAACTTGGTAATACATTTTGTTATGGTTATCTTCTCTTAACAATTGGAAAAATCCCTTAATCGTTGTTAATGGATTTCTTATTTCATGACAGATTCCCGCTGAAAACTGCCCTGCGAAAGTTAGTTGTTCCGATCTCATAAGAACATTATCTGCACTTTTTTCTAGCTTGATTTGATCAATAATCGAAGGAGATGATTGCGACTGATTTCCGTACAAATTAGAAGGAACTAACGAATCATCGGTCATAAGGTATTCATGTACGCTTAACATTTCTGTTAATAATAAAGCTGAAAGGCTACGACCATCATATGCGCACACAGAAAAAATATGATAGTCACAAATATATGTATCACATTCATATTCGATAAGTTTCTCCATGTCTTTTATCTGCACATTCCTCCAAGTTCTTAGTGGGATACTACCTTTCAAATATGGATTTGCCAAAGATATAAAATCCTCTACAGAAGGACTAGGTTGATCAGCATTATAAAGCGTATCTGTTTCAGCAAAAGTTATTTGATTAAGCAGTTGATCGGATATATTATTGTTCCGAAGTTCAGCTTTCACACGATTAATTCGATCATTCGAATCTACAAAAATAACTCCCTCATCATTCAACAACCCTTCGATAATATAGTTCACAGCATTAACTATATACTTCTTTTCATTATTAAATACATAGATAATGTGTCCGCCATTTGAAAGACTATTATGCCTTAAATTTGATTCCACAACCATATCATTAGACAATCCCATATTTAGTTTCCTTTCATCTCACGTTATCAAGCCATTTTTAATGTAATTAAGTTAATTAATTATAACAATTATACCCAATTTATAAAAGGTGGTTGACATTTTTCTGTAAATTATTTAGTAAATTCAATATTTCACTTAATTGAGTCAATTTTATAACTACCTTATTCAGTCATCTGTGACAAAATTGGTATTATAAAATTGATTAAATTAACAAGTTATTGCTCAGACTTTGTTAATAATCTAATTAAACCAGTTATCCATCTGACGATTAAAAATGTACCAGTTAATGAAAAAAAAGTATAATACCATGTCCACTTGTGATAAGTAATGAGCTTGGTTCCTCTTTCTAAAATTATTTCTATTACTGTCATCGGAAGGCTATATATAATCGACTGATATAGCATACCGAATACACTTGATTTGTATGTTGTGCGGTTATAAAAAACGCACATTACAGGAAACAACAGGTTTTCAAATAACACACTACTTTGAAATGTTTTTGGAAATAAACGCACGGGGTATTCTATCCAGTTACGTACAGCTACAATATTCCCTAAAAATCCTGAAATGAAGGTTTTTAATAAGAATACTATAATCCAGTCTTTTCTTGGTTTTTTATTTAGTGCAAAAGGTAAAAGTGCTAAACCTAAAAATGTCAAACTATATAACATTGATTTCTCTTTATTCATAAGATAACACGCCCCCTAATCGGTTACATATACATCATCCAAATAGTATTTTCTCTTTTTTATGTTTTATTCTCATAGCATGTACGCAGAACAAAATGCTTTTATTATTTATGTACATAACTTTCCTACAATTTGAAAACATATAACTATATCTAAAAATTGAACTTACTTCAAATTGCGAGGGCGAATTTCTATGCACATTGGATTAGCTTTATTAATGATACTTTCAGTTTGGCTTCGTGGTGATTGGCGGAATTGGCAAAAATATCACACTGTTATGCTCTATTATGCAATAGGAAACTTAACATATAACTTCTTAACTGCGAATTACTTTTTATGGCGTATGGATGGAGATTTTATTTCGAATCATACACTTACTGAAATGATTTATACATTTATAATTTTCCCTGGAACTGCACTATTATTTATTTGTAACTATCCCTCCGATTTAAGAAAGATAATTAAACATTATTTATTCTGGATTGGTTTATATGTGGGTGTTGAAGCATTTATGACAATTACTGGCCACATTGACTATCAGTATGGCTGGAATTTAGTTTGGTCTGCTGCCTTTGATTGTATTATGTTTCCTATGATGAGATTGTTCTATAAACGCCCGTTATTAGCATATTTCATTTCCATTTTCATTGCTATTTTCTTTCTCTGGTATTATAAGGTACCCGTTCACTTACCTGTAGAAGAACGCTAAACCTTCACTATTTTTTTAAATCAACATTCAAATAGTATAATTTTTATGCTATCATATGAATATATGATCATATGATAAAGGGGTTGATGAATTGGGACATTCTCATGACCATAATCACCAACACGGGCATCATCATAATGCCAATAAGAAAGCATTACTTATTAGTTTTTTACTCATTTTTACGTTTATGATAGTCGAGGTTATTGGTGGATTTATTACAAACAGTTTAGCGTTACTTTCTGACGCCGGTCATATGTTGAGTGATGCAGCTGCTTTAGGTCTGAGCTTATTTGCTATCAAGTTTGGAGAAAAGGCTGCTACATCTAATAAGACCTATGGTTATAAACGATTTGAAATTATCGCAGCATTTATTAATGGTATTACATTACTTGGTATTTCTGTTTATATTTTTTGGGAGGCGTATCATCGTTTTTTCGAGCCCCCAAATGTAAGCTCTGGGATGTTAATCATTGCAGTCATCGGGCTAATAATTAATATCATTGTTGCATGGATTCTACTACAAGGTGATACGCACGATAATTTAAATATGCGAAGTGCTTTACTACATGTTTTTGGAGACCTTCTTGGCTCTGTGGGAGCTATTATCGCTGGAGTACTTATTATCATGTTTAACTGGAATATTGCAGATCCAATAGCAAGTGTCATTGTTGCTATGTTAATTTTGATAAGTGGATGGCGTGTAACGAAAGACTCCTTCCATGTTCTAATGGAAGGAATCCCAAACAATATCAATATTGATGACGTTGAGGAAAAATTATTAAAAATAGCTGGTGTTAATAGTGTTCATGATTTACATGTATGGACCATAACATCAGATTTTCCATCATTGACTTGTCACCTTGTTGTAAAGAAAGATATTGATCGTGACCATTTGCTTAACGAAGCATCAAACTTGTTGCATGATACTTTTGAAATTAAACATACAACCATTCAAATTGAAGGTGAAACATCAAATATTCGAAATCATGAAGATTGTTGTAATTAACATTAGGAGTGACCTTAATTGTGGGAAATAAAAATAATAATGACCATAGTGAGTTAGATGAAGAGACACTGTTTATTGTCTCGCAAACATTCAAAGCACTGGCGGACCCAACCAGAATAAGAATTCTATATTTACTTTTTGAAGGAGAATACGCAGTTAACGACATTGCGGAACAACTAAAACTTAGACAATCAAATGTCTCTCACCAGTTACGTTTTCTAAAAAATCTAAGACTAGTAAAATATAGAAGAGACGGAAAAACAATCTATTACTCCCATGATGATGTGCATGTTATAAATATCTTAGAACAGTCAATTAATCACGCCCTTCACTAATAATTTTAATAATCAGGAAGATTATCTGTATAAAATAACCTGCTTATAAGGATAATAGGTTTATCTATTATCAAAGGAGGATCTATCTTGGACGAAAAACAATATCAACCAAAAGATAGCGGTAAATTGACCAATGAGAATTATGGTACAAAAAAAGATAATCGAAAACAACATGCCATAACATCCGAAGGGACAAAAGATTTAGAAGAAGTCCAAAAAGATAATATGAAGTGATGTTTAATATAGGCTATTTTTATGTTTTTCAAAAGGGATGCAATAGCGCATCCTTTTTCTATACTATTTTTCAGATGTGTATGTAACAATGTCATTGTATAGCTTAAGGGGCCTTTCATGTGTCAATAAATGGCCAGTTTTTTCATAAGTAATTAACTTAGCGTTGGGGAGATCAGTTACCAGACGATTTCCTATCTCAACAGGGACCACCTTATCTTCACTGCCCCAAATCAATAAAGTAGGTACTTGTATTTCCAGTAACTGCTCCGTAGTAAAATCACCTTCTCGATGTCTTAATAGCCTTAATAGAGATATATAAAAATCTTTATCCATTAAAGGAATCTGAAATTCTTTAAGTAGTTCCTCTGTAATTAATTGGTGGTTATAAAACACGTTCTCAACGCTACTTCGAACATTTTTTCTCTTAATGTACCTCTCCAAAAAAAACCGAGAAAACGGCAAGTATGATCCAAAAAATAAGGGGTTTTTTACTTTTTCTAAATATCCAGAACTACTTAATAATATTAAGTTCGTTAATTTATCAGGAAAGTACTTTGCCATATAAAGTGCTATTTGCCCACCCATAGAATGACCTACGATTGTGACTTTATTTAGATTAAAAAAATTCAAACATTCTACAATTAACTTCGCATAATTTTTAAAGGAATAAATGAACTTTTTTGATTTTTCACTTCGTCCAAAACCTGGTAAATCGATAGCTACAACAGAAAATTTTTCTGCTAACAGAGGTATTATATGTTTAAACGTATAGGTGGAAGATACAAACCCATGAATTAAAATAATTGGAGGTTTATTGTTTAACACGTATTCACAATAGACATGAAGATTTCCAATAGTAATCATTTCTTTATGAATTTGTTTTGTTTTCAATCTTAAACACTCCAGTTAACGTATTTTTTAAAGAAAAGCGCAGGGGCTTCAATCAAGATAATACCCTGATTCTTCGATGTCTTTCTATGTAGCATTCCTTTAAGCGAGCCTTGATGTGAGATTGCCTCAAGATCTTTATGTGGAAGACGTTGGAGTTGGATGTAGTATTCTATGTTTTTCACATTTAGGAAATCTCGAAATTTTCTAGACCACTAGTTCTTATTTTTATTATTTTAACCCAAATAAAAGAAAAAAAGACGAAAGGAGTAACTTTTCTCCCTCGCCTATGTGTAATTATATTCATTATGTCAGGAAACCATCACTAAAGGGAGTGATAAACTCCTCTTAGTGATGATTTTAGCTTTATCTGAATAATTAAACGTATTATACTTTACTTACGTTTGTGGCTTGTGGTCCACGTTGTCCTTCTTCGATGTCAAAAGATACTTCCTGACCCTCATCTAAAGATTTGTATCCTTCACCTTGAATAGCAGAAAAATGAACGAATACATCATCACCATCTTCTCTCTCGATAAACCCAAAACCTTTTTCACTGTTAAACCATTTTACTTTTCCATGTTCCATGTCTTAAAAATCCTCCTAGATTGTACAAAAAATAAGTTAAATAGTTCTATTTAACCTTCGTAGGTAGTATAACCAAGTATATAAAAATTTAAACACAATTTTATTTGTTTTTTGAGATATAAATAGTTTGCGATTATAGTTACATGTTCAATAGCAAAATATTATGAGGGAATTTTTAAATAATCATTGATTACAACTCGCTGGCTTTTAGGATAGATTGGTTGGCGAATATAACAAAACTGCTTGTTGATCTGCGATAAAATGTTACCTATATTATAAACTTTATTGCACCTTAAAGATGTGTTGCAATGCTACCAATACGGTTAAAAATATAATGACGAAAAACGAAGGCCAATACCATTTGTTAACTGTATTGAGTGGTTGCCTATTTTCATCAGCAACCATCTTTTCGCCCAGAAATACGAAAATTCTCACGTAAATCCAATAAAGAGTGTAAGAATCCCAAAGATCCCATCCGTTTTTATAAGTGATAAAACCAATATGTTTAAGTAGAATTTCGAAAACAAACGTTATATTGATAATCATAAAAAAATAAGGAAATGTATGCTTGGTTGGTTTAAAGTAAATTAAAAAAAGTACCAAGAAACCAAAGCTACAAACAACAGCTGGTAAAATGTGAGGTAATGGTAATACAAATCGATAAAAACCTGTCATTACAAAAAAAGAACATAAACTAACTGCAATTACGATATTTGTTATAAAAATCCGACCATATTTCAGTGGTGATTTATTTATAATTAGTAAATTACCCACAGCTCCTAGCAGGGTTACCCCCATCACAATTAAATAAAACAGTTGATTTTGGTCCATTATATCATCACCTTTAAAAAATTATCCTATCTTTATTTACTTTCCGATTTCAAATCTGAAACATTTTTCATATGTATATATTGTTTCACTTCTCAACAATTATCATAAGTTTATTTCCATAGAAAAAAACACATGTGTTTGTACATGTGTTTAATCTGTAATTAGTACTTACTGTATGAAAGCTACTTCTTCACAAGTATTTCTTTACTACTTTATTACCCTCATAGGTAAACATACATGATTTATCTTCGATTATCGTCTCCATATGAACCGTTCGACCCCAAAGCTGATGAATATATGGTAATGTCTTTTCTAAATACGTTAGATCTAATTCAACACCTTCATAATGATGCTTTAAATAAAGCTCACCATTTTGGTAGTAATCGCCATTTTGAACAGTTATATAAGGAAATCCCCCGTTTAAACGCATCATAATTAATTGATCTCGTACATTTTCCCAATTTTTATCTGTAACCTTGTATTCATTGCCTTGTTTCTGGAATAGGTATAAATCTTCTCGATCAACAAAGTCTTTCGTCAAATAATTTCTTAAAAAACTAATATCAGATTCAATTTCACGTACTTCAAACATCTTCTCTCGGCCTTTGCCTGGAGTAGCACCCCATTTTTTCATTTCCTCCGTCGGGTTATCAAAACGGTCCTCAATATCTTCAAACATTTTAACACCTAGATAATATGGATTAATCTGTGTTTTTGATGGTTGAACCACTCCAGCATTAAGTGAAGCAAATTCAATCGCCTCATCAGTTGTTAAATCCATCTCTCGTAGTATCCGCTGATGCCAATAGGATGCCCAGCCCTCGTTCATTATCTTAGTTTCTAACTGTGGCCAGAAATATAACATTTCAGCGCGCATCATTGTTAAAATATCACGTTGCCAATCTTCTAAACTCCTGCTATGTTCTTCAATAAATAGTAATAAATCCTTTTCTGGTTTTGGTGGGATTCGTTTTTTTCTTTTTTTCGGGGTAGGGTTTATCATAGACTTATCATCATCTATTTGCCATAAATCATCGTATGGAGTTTCTTTTTTCACCGGTTCATACTCAAAGTCTTCCTCTGACTCCCAGTCAAGTTTTGGTTGACTAAGTGTTGGATCAATATGCTCTTGAATTGCTAATATTGCATCTAGAAAAGACTCCACTTCCTTGATACCATACAATTTTTCATACGCTGCTATTCGGTCGGCAGTTGCAGACATACTATCCACCATATCTCGTTGCGTATTTTGAAAACGTGCATTGTTCTTGAAAAAGTCACAGTGTGCTAAGACATGTGCAACAATAAGTTTATTTTGAACTAGACTATTGGAATTTAATAAGAAAGCGTAGCACGGGTTTGAGTTAATAACTAACTCGTATATTTTACTCAAACCTAAATCGTATTGAAGCTTCATCTTGTGGAACTGCTTTCCAAAGCTCCAATGTGAAAAGCGGGCTGGCATCCCGTAGGCACCAAAAGTATAGATTATTTCCGGAGGACAAATTTCATAACGCATTGGATAAAAATCAAGACCGAAACCTTCAGCAATTTCTGTAATCTCTTCAATCGCTCTTTCCAGTAGTTTTTGATCTGCTTGTTTCAAAAACAATCTCCCCTTTTGATGTATTACCTATAATATATGAGTGTGGCATCAAAATGATGAAGACATTGGACAATTATAGTTAACTATATTTATAATGATTTCTAAATTTTATAAAAATAAAAAAACTCACTTTTGTGAAAGTGAGTTTTTTATTATTACGTTGTCAGCCCGACTAAATCATCAATAGATGTTGCAACATGGGACATTGCATTATTCACTTCATCTAAACTAGTCCTGAACGTTTCAATTTCTTGTTCAATCGAATTACTTTGGCTCTTACTTGTCTTCATTTGTTCAACTATACGATCAAATAACTGATTGATTTGCTTGATACTTTCTGTTCCTTCTGTTACCGCTGCTCGTACTTCTTCAATATAAGAGGAAACCGAGTTAATTTGATTATCCGTTTTCGCAATAAGATTTGCGACACTAGATACTGACTGCTTTGTTTCTTCAGCTAACTTTCTAACTTCATCAGCAACAACTGCAAATCCTTTTCCATGTTCTCCAGCGCGTGAAGCTTCAATTGCTGCATTTAATGCAAGTAAGTTTGTTTGTTCAGCAATTCCTGTAACAATAGAAACAATTCCACCAATTTGATTTGAGACATCCTGCAATCCTTCTGTTTCTCGTTTAATATTATCCATTTTTTGGTTAATTTCATCCATTTTCACTTGTTGGTTTTCAACATCATTTTTCCCATTTGTGGATGTCTCTTCTACACTAACCGATGTTTGAGTCCCTTTTTTTGAAATTTCTAAGATGTCATCTAACTTAATTACCAATTCTTGAATCGAAGCAGTCGATTGCTGGAAAATTGCAGCCAAATCTTCGGAAGTATTGCCGATTTTTTCATGCAATTGGTTTTTTTGATCTTCTTGTATTTGATTAACACGATTATTCTCTGCTTGGAAGGCATCTAATACAAGTTGTTGTTCAATATTAAGTATCTTCGTAGTAGCACTAACAGCCATTGAAAATTCTTTTTTATTTTGAAACTTTTTATCAAATAACTCTATTAAAGACATAAGTAAATCTTGAAATGCACACATATACCATTTCGGCATTAAACCTATTTTAAAGTGAATATGAGCAATTCGGATTCTTTTTTCAACAAAAATATCATCTATCTTTCCATCAAACATTTCTTGAATATGAATTTTTAACGTTTTCTTTAAACGCTCTACCGAACTGTTATTTTCTATTATTTTCATTAACGAACCTTCATATTCTAGGTTCTTATAAAATTGACCAACAATTTGGTCTATTTGTTCGGTAACTAAAGGTTTAAGTGATGCTAAGATTTGTAGATCCGCTTCTGTTAAGTTAATCATTAAGAGTTGCTTATGAAAATCTGAATTCTTATCAATTTTTAAATGTGTTTGACCTACTAATGCTTCATTAGGCAATCTTATTTCATGATTTCCTTTTCGTTGCTTGTTAAATAACAAATTCATTTCCTACCCCCATTTTTCACTGAACATATAACACTTAATTTATTGCTTATTCTCAAATAATTATTTTACAGTAAAAAAGCAGTATATTCTATGGTCAATTTTTCAATTTAATCTATAAAATTACAGTTAATATTTTTAAAAACACTAAATGATACATACAATTATAATACCCGTGCCGGTATATAAAATAACAAAAATAAAAAAGGACTACTATTCCTTTTTAAATTATCTAATATAGCACTTGCTTTATTAAAGACGAGACATGCCGAATATATAAATTAGCGACTTTTCACTAACAAGTTTACTGCTTCTTTCACTAAATCTTCTGTATTTTCTCCATCTTGTTCTGCTTGTCGGACACACTCAACCAGGTTGGAACTCACTACTACACCCATAGTACGATCAATTGCTGTCCTTGCAGCTGACATTTGAGTAATTAGATCTCTACAATCACTGTTTTCTTCCATCATTTTTAAGATTCCGCGTAATTGACCTTCAATACGCTTCACTCTATTTTTCATTTGATCTGTATATTCCATCCTATATTTCTCCTTCCATAACTGTTTACTCACATTTACAACTAGTTAAAGTATAGCCAATTACTTTAAATCCTTTATTATGGAGAAAACGAATGCCTAAATTTTTCTCCGTTCGATCAGAAGCTATTACTACTAACTCTTTGCTCGGAATTTCTTTGTAGTATCTTTTAAGATAAGCAACTGGCATTACGATTGAACCTTCAACTTCCTGCTTAGCCGATGAGTTATAGTCCCTGATATCTAATTTAAGACTTATTTGATCCATTTGATTACTACTCACATCTATACAAGGTATCCCTTTAATTGGCACATATCTTAAATACATTAAATATAATATTATACTGACAAAAAAAGCAGTGATTCCTATAACCATGCTATTTCCCCCTGTCATTAATAACAACTAACAATTTACATCTTATGCCCTTAAGGGTATATATGTCAATAAAATGTCATCATTAAATTAACTATTTTACGTTTTATTTTGAATAGTCATTCTAGGGAGTTAGCGAACTATTAAAGGGGAATGATACTAAACACGGATGTGCACTAATTGTTAGTACACACCCGTAAGCTTGTATTACCTAAACATCATCATTTCTTCCAGATGCTCCAACGTTTGTATTTGAAATTTTTCTGTTGTTCGTTTTAGAATCGATATTTTTCCCTCGTTCACCATGTCCCAAATAAGAAGTCTTTTCTTTCTCTTGTGTCTTCACAAAACGATCAAAATCTTGATTTATCATACAAAAACCTCCTCGTTCATAGATTGCCCTTACTATGGTCCATTACTCCTTGATAAAACGAAAAAAACAAGGAGCTCAGGGTTAGAGCTCCTTGTTTTATCTTATATTTCTTTTACTGCTTCCCAATAGTGAACTAATGTTTCCATACCCTTATGGAAATTTTCTAATGGAAAACTTTCATTTGGTGAATGTAAACGATCTTCAGGAGTTCCAAATCCTAAAAGTACAACTGGCATATGGTAAATCGAATCAATCCATTCTACTACAGGGATGGACCCTCCCATTCGAACAAATACTGATTCTTTACCAAAAGCCTTTGTATAGCTACTCGCTGCTTTTTTGATTAAAGGATGATTCGGATCTACTTTGTATGCCTTAGCGGAAAGCGGCTCTCTTTTGATATCTAGAGTAACTCCAGACAATACGTTGTTTTCTAAATGGGATACTAATAAATCTTGAATACGATTTGGTTCTTGACCTGGAACAAGTCGACAAGTTAATTTTGCAGTTGCCGATGATGGAATAATTGTTTTTGTTCCTTCCCCCTGATAACCACCAAATAAACCATTAATCTCTAATGTTGGTCGTGCCATTGTATGTTCTTTTGCAGTATAACCTTGCTCAGAAACTGTTTCTTTAACTCCAGTAGATTTAGAATAGTCTTCACCTGGCACCTCTTTTATCAGCTGACGTTCCTCTTGTTCCAAGTCTTCGACACCATCATAAAATCCTGCTACTTGAATGACTTCATTATCATCTTTCAAAGATGATAATAAATGAGCCATCGCCATCGCAGGGTTTCTTACAGCACCGCCATAAATACCAGAATGGAGGTCACTAGAAGGTCCTGTTAACGTAAATTCAAGGCCCGTAAAACCCTTTAGTCCATAAAGAATAGTAGGTTGTCCACTGTCAACCATCCCCGAGTCAGAAATAACAGCAAAATCCGCTTCGAACTGTTCTTTTTTCTCCTCTAAAATTTCATATAAATTTTCACTACCAATTTCTTCTTCCCCTTCAACACAAACCTTTACATTAATTGGTAATTTTCCTTCTGTTTTCATAAAAGCTTCAAACACGGCCAAATGCATAAACACTTGACCTTTATCATCGCTAGAACCACGTGCATATAACCGTCCATCTCGAATTTCCGGTTGAAACGGTTCACTATCCCATAATTCTATAGGATCAGCAGGTTGCACATCATAGTGGCCATAAAAAAGAACTGTAGGCGCATCATTACCTGCACCTTTCCATTCACCGTAAACAAGCGGATGACCTTTTGTTTGTTGGACTTCTACTGTTTCAAAACCTATTTCAGTTAAATAATCTGCAACAAAATTGGCAGCAGCCCCAACATCCTTTTTGTGGATACTATCTGTACTCACACTTGGTATAGAGAGGAATGCAGCCAACTTTTTCAATAGAATTTCATTATTTTCTTGCAAATATGTAAGAGCTTTTTCACTCATAATGTCCTCATCCTTTATATGTTTTATTTTGACCTATTGTATCATATTGTACTCCTTTTCCACTGAAACAAAGCAACTTATCTAGTAAGAAAAGCGCAAGCGCCATGCTCACCCTAGGACAATTAAAACGAACATGTATGTGGGGCTCTTTACCATTGACTTAGGACCTCGAGGAGGGAGGCGCTAAAGCTAAACACCTCCGAATTTTAATGCTTTCTTAGCTTTTAAAAACAAACAAACAGTAATCTCCACTGAAAAGATTACTGTTTTCTTTATACCTTACTAATGGATATGTCTAATTTTTAGAATTATTTGTTTAACAGATGCTTAAAATAAAAATTATTCAGCAAAAACAATGTGCCATTCTTCTTTTCGATCAAGCATACGAGAAGCTATTTCTTTCGCTCCCTCTAAACTATGGTTAGCTGCCCATCCACATTGAACTTCATTACAAGCAGGTACCTCATCAGCTTCCAGAACATCTTGTAACGTTTTAGCTAATGCTTCTATAATTGCTTCAAAGCTATCGTTATTTAAAATAGCAAGGTAAAAACCTGTTTGACAGCCCATCGGTCCAATGTCCAAAACATTATCAATATGATTACGAATGTTTTCCGCCATCAGGTGTTCAATGGAATGTAAACCAGGCATATCCATATGCTCTTTATTTGGCTGACAGAAGCGAACATCGTATTTATAAACCTTATCACCACTTTGGCCTGTTGTGACACCAACTAATCGTACATAAGGTGCTTTTACTTTTGTATGATCTAAGTTGAAACTTTCTACATTCATTTTTTCAACCATTTCGTCCACTCCCTAAAAATTATACTAATCAGAATTGGGCTAATAATATCACATTAAATGATCGGTATCAATTTATAAAAATAAAGCGAGAGCAAAATATGCTCTCGCTTTACAAATTACCTAGCCTGTGGAAATACGCGTTCAATCATTTCTCCAAATTGTTGAAAAAATCCTTCTATAGGTTGATCATTATTAACGTTATCTGCATAATTATTTGTTAAATTAACAAAATCTGGGTTCGTTGATACGTAAACATTTTCAATATCATTATTTACATCTTTAACGGCACGAGAAATTCGTTTTTCAATTTGATCACTTACATTATCACCATTACCACCATTTTGAGCGTTTTTTCCATTATTATCTGTAGTTCTGTCTAACTCCACTGCTACATATGCATTGTTGTCGGTTGTTAACACATATGCTGAACCTACCTCATCTACCTGTTCAGTAATACGCTCTGCTGCATCATCTGCTACTTCAAAATTGTTTTCGTCGTTACGCGTTGTATTACCATTATTATTGGTTTGAGTGTTACGATCATTAATATTTGCTTGGTTATTTATATTTCGATTATTTACACCGTCACGTCTCAAATCGTTTTCTCTAACTGCCCCGTCGTAAGCACCTCGGTTTGCTCCATAGTTATCAATTCCGTTACGTGGGTTTCTAGTTTCATTATTAGTCATATATTCACCATGATTTTCCGTTGGAAAATCAGTGGCGTTATTAAATCTTGTCTGTTGTACACCATCATTTAATCCTTGACCAGTCTCGTTGCCGTTATTACCACAAGCTGTTAAGGCTAACGTTGATGTCGCCACAACAGTTAAACAAGCAGATTTCCAGTTCATTGGCTACTCCTCCTTTATAGAGTCAGTAATAGTATGCTACCTTGTTTTTTTCCTTATACGGTCTCAAAAAAACCAATGTTTGGATTAGTGATATTTAACAACTATTATAATTGCGCATAACAAATTATTTTTAAAGAACACTTAAGTAATACAAGGCATATATAATTTAATGAGTGCCTTCATGTGAGAACAATGTATGTTCCTTTAATTCACGTTAAGTTATGGAACGAAAACCAAAAAACTAACTATTTACAAACGACTTCTTTGGGCATATTAAAAATAACCCTTT
The DNA here is from genome assembly GCF_030282825.1 of Aquibacillus rhizosphaerae. Classification (GTDB taxonomy): domain Bacteria; phylum Bacillota; class Bacilli; order Bacillales; family Amphibacillaceae; genus Aquibacillus_C; species Aquibacillus_C rhizosphaerae. The sequence continues at coordinate 130,102 of NZ_JASTZU010000027.1, read as the reverse complement.
CAGAAAGGGGAGTGTTTATGTATATCCCGGATTATGACAAAGCTTTATATTTCACCTTATGGGGACAATGGGATGACTTACTTGTCCTAATGGTACGAACCAATGATGATATGTTATCAAAAAAAATAGAAGTATTCTTACATGCTTTCCATTATAATTCAAATGAGCAGCAAGTAATGACCAGTCATGAGGAATTGCTACACTACATCGATCATGCAATGGGCCAAACGCCTGCTGCAGCTATGATGGAAGTATAATTATAATAAAAAGGGGGGTTATCCTGGATACCCCCCTTTTTACTTATTGCTATTTAATTGGTTTTACCTCTGTCTCGATGTTGTTATATTTCACTTCAAACAAATCTCTTCGTCGGTCACGTAATTGCCTAACTGTTCCTGATCTTCTTTGTCTCCGTAAAATTTCTAAGTCCACATCACCAACAACGACTGTCTCAATGTTAGGATGACATTCTCCAATAATACCATCCCTAGCAAATTCAAAATCGGACGGGGTAAAAATTCCTGATTGAGCATACTGAATATCCATATTTTCCACTTGGGTTAGGTTACCTACAGTACCTGCAATAACCGTATACACTTGATTTTCGACAGCACGTGCTTGTGCACAATATCTTACACGTAAATAACCTTGACGGTCATCGGTACAGAAAGGAACAAAGATTATATTTGCTCCTTGATCAACTGCATAGCGAGCTAATTCAGGAAATTGGATATCATAGCAAATTTGAATTGCAATTTTACCACAATCCGTATCAAATACTTTTACCGTATCACCTGGTTGAATTCCCCACCATTTTCTTTCATTTGGCGTTACATGAATCTTATATTGCTTCTCAATGGTTCCATCGCGCCTAAATAAATAAGCTATATTATAAATATGGTCCTCTTCTTCTACAAAGTGTGACCCACCAATAATATTGACGTTATACTTTACTGCTAAATTGGTGAAAAGTTCAATATAATCTTCTGTATATTCTGCTAGCCTTCGAACAGATTGGGAAGGAACCTTCTCGTCTAAGAATGACATTAATTGTGTTGTGAATATTTCTGGAAATACTGCAAAATCAGATCCAAAATCATAAGCAACATCTACATAATATTCTACTTGCTTGGCAAATTCATCAAACGATTCAATATTTTTCATCATATATTGAATCACAGTGATTCTTACTGGAAATGCCGTTTTAAAATGACGTTTCGATTTTGCACGATAGTCAATATTGTTCCATTCCATTAATGTCGCGTATTTTAATGATTGACGATCATCTGGTAAGTATCCAGGATTTATACGCATTATTGTAAATCCGTTCATTATTTGAAAAGTTAATACAGGATCAAATATATTTTGAGACGTGACTTCTTCCACGTACTCTCTTGGGGATAACTCTGCTTCATACTTATGATAATTAGGAATTCTACCACCTATAATAATACTTTTCAGGTTAAGTTCTCTAGCCAACTCTTTTCTCGCTTCATAAAGTCTTTTACCTATTTTCATCCCACGAAATTCAGAATCTACCATTACTTCAATCCCATATAGATTATATCCCTCTGGATTATGGTTTGTTATATAACCCTCATCTGTGATGTCATCCCATGTGTGTTTGTCATCATACTCATCAAAGTTAACAATTAAACTGGAACAACTACCTATAATTTCACCATCATATTCTACACAAAATTGTCCTTCAGGAAATTGGTCTAAATGACTTTCTAAATGCTCTCGTTTCCAAGGTTCCATGTTAGGAAAACAAACTTTTTGCATTTGTATAAGCTGATCTATATCTTCCGTTGTAATATTTCTTACTTCAAGTTTTTTTTCAAAATTCGACAAGTCTAATTTCTTTGACATTCTTTGATCGATCCTTTCATGTTTATTTCGCTGTAGTTATTAGTCTTTCCAATAGCTTCTGTGATTTTACAGCTTCATTAAAACCATAACTATTCGATTTTGGTCAGTTTGGATGCTTCTAATGAAGTGATGGACACAATCCTAAAAGCCTTATTTAAAATTGTATCCTGGATCCAGGAATCGATGTTTTTATGCTATCAACTTCTAGTGTATTCATATGCATCACTCTTATAATAGAGTTCTTAAGTAAAAAAGAAACCAATTGGTAGAGCGTACTAGTGGAACTATGAACAAAGAATGTATCACTTTAGTCTGCTAAGGGATACCAAACTCTTTTAAAACTATTCATTCTATATTGTCTACAAATTCTGTCTTTTTTGTGTTAGGTGAAAATACTCCTATTAAACCAACCATACTAACACAGGTTTTCTTTTCAAAGTAACTCTTCTACATTGATTTACTAAATCTAATTGTACTTGATGATGGAAAGTTCAACAAACAATTGCATCTTTTTAGAAGATATTACTTAATTATGCATAGCGAAAAAATTAATTTTGTCAATACAATATCATTAAAAAGTCTGTTCTCTAATAGAGTATTAATGGTTAAAAATCTATAAATGTCCTACAAGAGCCAAAAACGTCTGCAATTAATTTGCAGACGTTTTTTCCTTTTTCCCTTTGCTATTTTTATCACCATTCAATTTCTTCTCAAGCCCCGGTGGGATTTTATCATTTGCTCTATTTTCCATCACTTGATCGATTTTTTCATCAATAGATTTTCCAGGTGAATCAACAACTTTTTCCTTTTTATCAATGAGCACATCTTCGACCTTTAAACTATCTTCTTCTATGACCTCCGTTTGCATTTGAACTTCAGTAGGCTTACTTGGGAGCTCAGTTTGGTTATTGTCAATCGTATCTGTTGCTTCATTATGATTATAAAAAGATTGAATAAGTTCTTCTTCTTTTCGATTCATGTTTTCTTTTTCACTTAGAGTCACCTCTTCCGCTTCCAAGGAAGATGCCATTATTTTATTCATAGAAGTTTTACTCTTCTGGGCTTGTTTGCGAATTTCCTCTGGAATGACAAATGTAGCTATTTCAAAATCACTATTAGAATCGTCTATAAAATAGTTATCAAGTACTTTTGTCACATTGTTATTGCTTTTAGGCTTTTCCAAATAACTTACACCTATAATGACTGTGTTTGCATCTACATTCTTATCTTGTTCTCTAATAGTATTTATTATAATATCCGTGGCATTTTCTATAGATTCCCCTTCAAGAGAACTTAGATTAAATAGCATATCTTCAGCATCCTGATTTAATGGGTAAACACCCTGTACAACCATATTTTCATCTAATTCCAATTCCAAGCTCGGATTGATATCTATACTTACAAATGCGTACGCACTAGGTTCATCGTACCAAGCATATAGTGGCAAGGTCAAAATCATTAATACCATAACCATAGCTATGATATTCACTTTATGTTTCAGTTTCTGTTGTAAAAAAAACACCGTATGAAACCGACCTTTGTCTTGTAATTGGAAGTTAACCTCTTCTCCTAATTCTACGTTCTTTATTGGTTTAATTTTGTTAAAACGACCATTACGATCTAACACAATTGTATAACGATGACGCTGTTTAACGACGATCCCCTTTTTCACATTCCGACCCCTTTCAGGTAATCTTTTAAGTAAACATAGTCACCGCTTAAGATTATAAAAATAACTAGAATATATTTCCTGTTTCTTTCAAGCGTTTTTTTACTTACATTTACAAGATTAACTAATAATTTTATTGGGACTTTTTTCTTCTTAATTACATAATCTCTTAGTTGCTCATCATCATATAAAACACGTGCAACCTTAATCGCGGAAGCTCTTGCATCATTGTGCTTAGGGGAAATAATCGTTAACTCTTCAAACGATATTTTATATTCTTTCAATTGATTACTAAGCTGAACAATCTCCGCTTTCCGATGCCATTGATCATTCTCGTATTGATATAAATTCGTTGCAGCTTTGATTTGGGTTGGATTCTCCATTTGCTCTTCATCGTTAGATTCGTCGAGTGACAATGTCGCATATTTATTACTTTCTTTTCGAATGTAATCGATAACCTTTCTTTTGATAACAAGACTTGCAAAGGATAAAAATGAACTACCTCTATCAAACGAATACGAATTCATTGCTTCATTAAAAGCTGATAAACCAACACTAAACTCATCATCTCTCGTTGGACTGATATATCTTTTACATACTTGAGATACATTTTTAGCGATAAATGGCTGATAAATTTTCAATAAGTAATTTTGTATTTCGTGATCGCCTTGTTGAACTAATTCCACTTGTTGTTCTAAAGAAATGTAATCATTTTTTGGCTGGCATTCCATAGCTTTTGCCACCACCAATACTATAAATTTCGTAACTTCTATTGTTTTTTTGTCTGCACAAAACAATTTGTTTTATTTTTAACATATTTATATATAATTTCTTCAATTTACTCATTTGGGTTCTCCATCTTAATCATAATTAATAATAAGTACAATCATATATCAACTCTTTCTTTATATCTATTTGTTTTCGTTAACAATTTATTAAAAAGTTATATCAAAAATTAGTACTTAATGACCACTTTGTTAACGTAGTTTAAAATATTTGTCAGGTTTTGTATCAGAAAAGAAACCAATGAGTAATTAATCTTACTCATTGGTTTCTATACTAGATATCACGGTATATGACATTTACTTCTTCCCTATTAATCATTTGTATCTTGACTTTGATAGTAATAATCGATGGGAACAGCTAAACCTACTTTCCCATGTGTATCATGATTTAATGTAGCAAAAATGACACCAATTACTTCCCCATCACTATTGATAACAGGACTTCCGCTATTTCCTCGATATACTGGTGCTTGTAACATAAGCACTTGTTTATCCCAACTTTCAAGCTGAGTATATCCTAAAATTTCTCCCTCATTAGCAATACCATTGAATCTTAAAGGATTTCCAATAAAATAAATGTGTTCATTCTCGTTGAATGTTGTTTCTTTAGCCAAATTCAGGTGTGGAAGTTCTTCCCCATCTACTTGTAATACTGCTAAATCAATATCTGGATATGCATGAACAACTTCTGCAGCAAATAAACCTTGGTCCGGATAAGCTACCATTATATTGCTTTCATCCTCAATAACATGATGATTAGTAATGATTACACCATCAGCAGCAATGGAGAATCCTGTCCCCTTACTGTTACCAGCCTCTATTACAACAACTGACTCCTGATACGTATCAATAGTTGGATCCGAAACTAGTTTTGCTGATGTAACCAGGAAATCGATTGCCGGAATCGAATATGTTTGAGGAATAATCGCAATAACATTTATAAACATGGCTACTGCGATAGACCAAAAGGCCCATTTAGGAAATGGTCGCTTTACTTCTTTCCTTTCCTTTGCATCTGCCTCTTTTTGGTGAGCTTTTTTTTGTTCCATTTCAATTATTACAAGGAGCTCTTCTTCATCAATCTCTTCATATAAATCTTCGTCAATAATATCCTCATGAAAATTATCTGATTTGCTCATATACTCACCTCAAGTGCACAGAATTAAGCCTACAACAATGATTACTAACAAAATATATTATCTTAATCAATTTCATAATACCAATTTTGTCGTCACCTACAACAATATATAGTTGGATAAAACTATTTCCAAACTAAATATTGTCTTAGATGACTGAATAAGGTAATTATGAAATTGACTCAACTAACTGCTATTTTAATTTTACCTTGTTGCATTTGGTACATATTGTAATAAATACCTTTTTCTCTTATCAACTGGTGATGATTACCTTGTTCTTTAATTATACCATGATCCAAAACAAAAATATGATCTGCTTGTTGTATAGTAGAAAGTCGATGAGCAATCACTAATGTTGTCCTTCCATCTTTAATTACCTCTAGTGCTCGTTGAATCATGGATTCTGTTTCCGTGTCGATATTAGCTGTTGCTTCATCTAAAATCAGAATTGCTGGATTAAATGCTAATGCTCTAGCGAAAGATATTAATTGTCTTTCTCCCATTGACAATGTACTAGCACCTTCATTTACAGGTTCATCATAACCTTTAGGGAGTTTCGCTATAAAGCGATCTGCTCCCACTGATTCTAAAGCTTTAATCGCCATTTCCCGGGAAATATCTTGGTCATTCATGGTTACATTCGACAAAATCGTTCCGCTAAATAAAAATGGATCTTGTAAAACAATCCCCATATGACTTCTAACTTGTTGTCTCGACAATGTTTGAGTATCTATTCCGTCAATCATTATTCTACCTTTTTGTGGATCATAGAAACGAAATAAAAGATTCATTATTGAGCTTTTTCCCGAACCAGTATGGCCGACAAATGCGGCTGTTTTACCAGGAGAGATATTAAAATGAATATCCTTTAAAACAAAGTCTTCATCATTATAAGCAAAGGATACAGAGTCGAAAATAACATGCCCATCATACCGTTTAATTGGTTCGTTACGTCTTTCTTCTCCTTCGTGATCAATCAGTTCGAATACTCTGCTTGATGCAACTCGCGCTTGTTCCAACAGGGGTAATTGATTGACAATGTCATTAACTGGACCAAATAAACGGTTTAAATAATCTACAAAGGCATACAAAACCCCTGCACTTACAACACTTTCTATACCAAGTGACGAAGAACCAAAATACCATATCAATCCGACAAAAGCCAAATTTCTTAATACCGTCACCAAGTTATGAGATGTTAATGCACTTAACTTAACTAATTTCCGTTGGTATAAAAAATGTCTTTCATTTAATATCTCAAATTCACTTTTCACTTGTTTTTCTTTGCTAAAAGCTTGAATGATGGACATTCCCCGAATAGATTCATTAATATTGCCGTTTATTTCACTAATTGTCGATCGAATTACCGTATTGTATTTAGTCCCAAAATATTTATATAGTTTCATCCAATAGTAAACAATCGGAATTAATAATAGACAGAATACAGCCAATCGGGCATCTAATAGAAATAGTGCCACATAAATCCCTGCCATATATATGATACTAGTTATAAAGATAGATAATACTCTTTCATATAAGTCTCTAACGGCTTCTGTATCATTTGTTATTCTAGCTACTATTTTTCCGGCCGGTCTATCAACATAATAATTGATTGGTACTTTTTGCGTGTGATGAAAAACATCATTTCTCATTTTTTGCACGATACGATTAGATGCTTTTTGCAACAGAAAGGTTTTACCAAATTGAAAAGCTGCCGCAATGAGTAATAATAGGACATAAATGACCAACAAGTACACAATCGGGCGTTGTTCCGGTTTGAAAAATTGATAAAGCTGATTAAGTGATAATTTTTCAGGAGAATAACGTTTGTTTAGCTCAGGTGTTTGTATTATTAATTCACCATTACTTATGGTTCTTGTACCAGATAGGGGAACCGCTTCATTTACCCAATAAAAGTCTCTATTAACTTGTAATAGGGTTCCCTCTCCAATCTTTTTATCATCAGCATCAAATCTATCTGACCTTTTGTAAAAGTTACGTTTATAAACAACTGTTTCTTTATCTGCATTCTCCCCGACTTGATACCAGGTCGATTCAATTCCTGTTATGTGTTCATCGATGATACGTTTAGCGATAAAAGGCCCAGCTAATTCAAGTGACACTGCGATTAGCAAACAAATTAATCCAATAAAAATAGTTTTTTTATAGAACATGGCATACGCAAACAGTCTTTTTTCAGTGGATTTCATTAAGAGACCTCCCCCTGCTCTACTACCTGTTGTAATTTATATTGTCTGCTGTACCAGCCATTAGTATCTATTAAATCCTGGTGTGGGCCCATTTCAATAACCTTCCCCTCATGCAAAACAACAATCGTGTCAGCGTGCTGTACTGCTGACATTCGATGAGCGGTAATAAAGGTGGTTTTACCTTGGCGATCATTTTTTAGATGGTTAATAATCATTGCTTCCGTCTTCCCATCAACTGCTGACAAGGCATCATCTAGGAGAAGAATTTCTGGATCTTTTATAAACGCACGGGCCAAGGCAACCCGTTGTTTCTGTCCTCCCGACAAGGTGACTCCGCTCTCCCCTACTTTTGTATCTAGACCTTGAGGTAAGTTGTTAATATCATCTAAAAACGATGCCATTTCCATTACGCGATTTATTTCCTTATCTGTCGCATTTGTTCTCCCAAATTGGATGTTCTCTCGGATTGTTTTTGAAAACATCACTTGGTCTTGAGGAACATAACCAATCCAAGCTCGGGTTTGATCAATCGAAAATTCTTCAATTGGTACTCCTGAAATTGTTAACGTACCTTTTCGGCCTGGATACTCTCTTAATAGTTGTTTTAATAAAGTGGTTTTACCTGCGCCTGTTTTGCCAACAATACCGATTGTTTGTCCTTTAAGTACTTCCAAGTTAACATTAGTTAGACTCTGTACTTCACTTCCAGGATAAGTAAAGCTGAGTGTTTTAAATATTATATTGTTTGGGGAAAGAATAGATTTTGCATGTTTATCATATTTAGGTTGATCCAAATCATTCGGATAGGTTAATGTTTCATTGACACGATCTAAGGAAGCATTTCCTCGTTGCAATACATTAATTAATTCTCCAACAGCAAACATTGGCCAAATTAACATTCCTAAATATACATTGAAAGAAACAAGCTCACCTAAAGTAATGGCATTTTGAAATACGAGCGTCGTTCCGTATCCTAAGCCAATTGTATAGGATAACCCTACTAGAATTTTCATCGTTGGCTCAAACAGCGCATCAACTTTAGCTACCTCTAAGTTTTTTTGATACACATCCTCTGTCATATCATTAAATCGTTTTTCATCCTGGGTTTCTTGCACATATGCTCGAATCACTCTCACGCCACGTATGGATTCTAAAACCTCATTATTCATATCACTAAATGAAGCTTGCGCCTTCATAAACCGTTCGTGAATGATACTTCCATACTTATGCATGACAATTGCCATAATTGGTAGTGGAATTAATGCTACTAAAGTTAACTTCCAACTAATTGTAAATCCCATAACTACAATAATCATAAACATAAAGATACTAGAATCAACTAGCGTTAATATTCCAAAACCTGTCGTCGTAGCAATTGCTTTTAAGTCATTGGTTGACTTGGCCATCAAATCCCCTGTCCGAAACTTACTATAAAAAGTTGGTGTCATGCGTAAAAAGTGATGCATTAATCGTGTACGCATTAATTTCTCCATAATAGCGGCGCCACCAAACAGGGTGTAATCCCACAAAAAAGAAATCGTATAACTTAGGAATATAAGTGCCCCATAGAGCAATAGTAAATCTATAATTCTTTCCATTGTTAAGGTGTCAAATTGTATCTCATCTATCGCCATTCCCACTAATTTAGGTGGTATAATATCAATAAAACTAGCAACAATTAATGCTAAAATAGCAAACGTGTACCTTTTCCAATATTGTTTGAAAAACCAATCTAATTTTTTAAAAATCATAAACATATCCGTCACCTACCTATTTATTTAACTAACCGCTTTCCTTCCACTCTTCCATTAAAACCTCTGCTTTCTTTTTTATAATCATTCATGTTTCTCCTTTCTATTATTTACTAATTTTGTTTTGAAACGATCAATACCATTCGATCAATGATTGGGCTATTTTTCTTAAAGGTAATTACAAATACTAATTTATATCGCTTCATAAATTCTGTAAAAAACCAGTCAATCTTTCTGAATATTATAAACACAAACCTCACCTACTTATTCCATGAATTAAATTGTTATCCGCTCTCTCTCCATGCTTTCATAAACCAATGCTTTCTCATTTGCTTCATCATCGTTACCTCTCTCCTTCCAACTTTTTATTAGTTTTATTTCTAAAACGAATCATCGAAATAAAACCTAATTTATAGAAACTGGATAGTATCCAGACTTCGCTGAATTAAATTACATTTTTTTCCTTTTAATAACAAAAAAACGCACACGTCCCTAGACGTATGCGCTTCTTTAAAAAAGAATAGAAAAAGGCCACGGACAAATAGTCGTGACCTTAACAGTTATAAATAAAAACAAATAGTTTAATTATAGTAAGTTGCTCTTCTGAAGGTCACTTCACATATTAAGTTAGCTGAATGATTTACTACATGTACTTTTTTCATTTTCGTGACCTCCTTTCGATTTTTTAATGCGTTTTTATTATATTATGAAAATTTTGGTAAGTCAACATAATTTTTACTTTACTGTATGCATTTTAGGCTCATAAACTGTGATTACTATTCATTATCTGATATTATTATTTTAAGTTCTTTAAAAGGAGATGTAGTTATGTACTTAGATGAATTAATTGAATATAATAAGGCATTTGCTAAGGAACAAAAATATGTTCCATTTGAGACAGACAAGTTTCCGGACAAGCGAATCATTATTTTTAGCTGTATGGATACCCGATTGGTAGAACTTTTACCAAATGCATTAAACATTAAAAATGGAGATGCAAAAATCGTTAAAAATGCAGGAGCTATCATTAAAAACCCATTTGGGAGTATTATGCGAAGTTTATTGGTAGCTGTCTATGAACTTCAGGCAGATGAAATCTTAGTAATTGGGCATCACGACTGTGGAATGAAAGGCTTTAATGGTAAACAACTTATCGAAAAAGCCCAACAAAGAGGTGTTAAACAGGATACAATCAAAACACTAGAATACGCCGGAATTGATGTGGAAGATTGGTTACAAGGATTTGACAGCGTGGAAGAATCTGTTCAGCATAGTGTAAATGTCATTCGCAATCACCCTTTATTACCTGAAAGTGTCCCTGTTCACGGTCTTGTTATTGATCCAAATACGGGACAATTAGATGTCATTCAAAAGGGATATTAGAATAAAAACCTCCTACTCTTGGAGGTTTTTGTTTATTTTAAGCCTTAAAAACACCTTCTCTCGCCTTCATCAAATCCAACTAATTCCTATCTAGAAAAATTAAAAACATTATTCCACTTCAATTATCACATATTTTCACTTTAATTCTCCCATACTAAAGATAGAACTGTGCATATGTGGAGGGAAATTCTTGAATAAGCGACCACGTCCATTTCAGAAAAACAATAATGAGGGCAGTTTCCCTTTGTCCATTGAGAAGTTAAAACAAAAAATAAGAGATCACTTACACGATGAAGCAGACCTTACGTTTAAACAATTAGACGTACAGAATAAAAAAATAGTAGTATTTTATATTTCCCATTTGGTTGATAAAACTAGCTTAAATGAAAGCTTACTCACACCTTTAATATATGGACAAGAAGAATCGACTGCATCAAACCTAATAAATAATTTACCGTTAGGCAATGCAAAACAGCAGGATAAAGTAGAAGATGTATGCAATGAATTAATCAGCGGTTCTGTTGGAATCTATATCGAAAATGAAAAACAAGTTACCACTTTTATACTATTGAAAATGCACCAAAGACCGATAGAAAAGCCCGAAAGAGAATCGATTGTTATCGGTCCACAAACTTCATTTACGGAATCAATAGATATTAATTTAAACGTTGTCCGCTCTAACATCCATTCAACTGAATTAGTAGCCGAAAAATTTACAATTGGTGAGCGTTTACCAACAGAAGTACGTCTTGTCTATTTAAAGTCACTTGCCAATGATGAAGATGTTCAAACGATGCGACAACGACTGAATGATTTAAAAGTAGATGATATAGAGGACAGTTCTGTTCTCGCGCAATATATAGAGGATTCATCGTTATCAGTTTTCCCACAATTTTACTTAACAGAGCGGGTTGATCGTTTTTCCTACGGGGTAAGTAAAGGTAAAGTTGGTGTATTAACAGATGGTAGTCCTGAAGGAATAGTTGCACCAAGCACCTTTTTTAGTTTTTTTGAATCAACAGAAGATGTCTATTTTCGATGGAACGTTGCAACATTTTTCCGTATGCTTCGGTTCATCGCAATGTTTATTTCGTTTATAATGACCCCGGTTTATGTCGCTGTTGTTACATTCCATTATGAAGTACTACCCACTAATTTATTAGTTACGCTTGGGGAATCACGATCTAAAGTGCCTTTTCCACCGATAATGGAAGTATTGTTTTTAGAATTAATCATTGAATTACTTCGCGAAGCAGGGGCAAGGCTACCCACTAAAGTAGGACAAACCATTGGTATCGTTGGTGGGATTGTCTTAGGTCAAGCAGCTGTTGAAGCCGGTCTTACAAGTAACGTCTTGATTATTGTAATTGCAATGAGTGCATTAGCATCTTTTACAACACCAAGCTATCTTATGGGTTCTGCGATTCGAGTAATTCGTTATCCGCTAATCATTCTGGCCGGAATGTTTGGAATTATTGGCGTAACATTTGGATTATCACTTTTGATTATTCATTTATTGAGAATATCATCACTAGGTCGCCCCTATTTCTTACCAGTTTATCCATTTGTATATAAAGATTTAGATAATGCGTTGTTCCGGTTACCTTTTGGAGTGGGAAATAAACGTGCTTTATCCTACCGCTTAAAGGATGACATGCGTTATAAGGAGAAAAAATCAACAAAGAAAAAAGATATAGATGATTTGGAGGGATAGGATGGATGTCAATATAACTATTAGGCCGGGCCTACGTGTGAAAGCTTTCTATTTGTTTTTCATCATATCTAGCATCCAAACCGGAACGGGGATTATGAGTACACCTCGGTATATCTTTAAGGAAGCTAAACAAGATGCTTGGATATCTGTTATCATTGCAGGATTATGCATGCATCTTATCATTTTCGTCATGTTTGCTATACTTAAAAAATATAAAAACACAGATATTTTTGGTATTCAAACAGATCTTTTCGGAAAATGGATTAGTAGAGTGCTCGGTACAATTTTTATTATTTATTTATTTAGTAGTCTAGTGTCTATTTTGATTAATTACATTCAAGTTGTTCAAGTTTTTATATATCCAATGTTGTCTCCCTGGCTGCTAAGCATCATGATATTATCTATCGTTACTTATGCAGTGCTTGGTGGTCTAAGAGTAGCAGTTGGGGTTACGTTCACCTTCTTTATCCTGACATTATGGTTAATTTTTTTTCTTTATAAACCAATGACCTTAATGGATTTCGGTCATTTTAAACCGATGTTTGAAGCTACACCAATGGAGTTATTAAAAGGTGCTAGAGCAACCACTTACTCTTTTCTTGGTTTGGAAATTCTTTTCTTCTTATATCCCTTTATTGATAATAAAAAAAAGGCTCAACTACCTACTCAGTTAGGAATCGTGATGACTACATTTCTTGTTCTGTTAGTCACCTTTATCTCCATAGGTTTTTTTGGCGGTGATTTATTGGAGCGTTCGATTTGGCCTGTATTAATCTTGTATAAATTAATTGAATATGCCGTCATTGAAAGGTTCGACTTAATTATTGTGACTCAATGGATGATGGTTATTGTGCCGAATATGATATTAATTACCTGGATGATTTCTTACGGACTAAAACGTATGTACCAGTTACCTCAAAAGAAGGCGGTCTATGGTGTTGTATTCTTATTATTTATTTGTGGCGGATTAATTAGAGATCAATTTACAATCCAATTAATTATCGACTATGTTGCACAAGTTGGCTTTTGGATTGTATTTATTTACCCTTTTGTTCTGTATCCACTAGTAATTATTAAAAAGAAAATGAATAAAAACAGGGGGAATCATAGTTGAAAAAAAGGTCGCTTATAGTGCTTATGCTAACACTGTTAGTTGGATGCGCTCCTCCAAAACAAATTGAAACACTTGGGATTGTAAGCAGCTATGGAGCAGATTTACTTCATGAAGATAAAGCTTTAGACAACACATTTCTCTACAAACAATTTGATCCAGACATCCCAGAAGCGATTCAAGCCGTTGAAAGTCAAGCTAATACCTATGAAGGCGCACTAGACACAGCTAACTTAAAAACAAATTATAAACTCGTTACTGGACAAATACGGGTTAAAGTTTTTGGGAAAGAGCTTGCAGAAACCGGGATTATGCGTGTGCTAAGCCCGCATTTCAAAAATGCTGAGGAGCCAGCTAGTTTATATTTACTAGTTAGTGAAACGACAGCACGAGAAGTCCTAACAATTGATACGTCCATTGATTTAAGCAAGTACCTTTACAACTTAATTGATAATAATCAGAAGCGGGAGATTCTCCCTGAGAGTGATTTCTTTGATTTTGTTCATAAATATGAGGACATAGGCATTGATCCGATACAACCTTTGGTAACTATTGAAAAACAAAAGCCTGTAATTGAAAGCATTGCTCTATTTCAAAACGATGTATATGTTGATTCATTATCACCAAAACAAACATTCTTAGTTAAGTTAATGACTGAAAGCTTTAAAGCAGGTAAACAAGAAATGTCTTTATCCAAACAACCCTTTGAAGAATTTATCGAGGAAGATGAAGATAAGCACAAGGATGAAGAGTTTCATTTCGTATTAAGTGAAATCAGGAGTAAATCCAAGATATTACTAAATGACAAAAAAAATCTTTCATACGACGTCAATATTTCGTTAGATGCTCGACTAATGGAATTATCTGTTCCATTGCTTATTAAAGATGAGAAGGTATTAAAAAAACTAGAAAAACAAATTGAAGATAATTTTAAAGAACAATTACAAGAGGTAATGGATAAGACGAAAGAACTGAATGTAGACCCAATGGGGTTTGGAACCACCTATAATCAAGAAACACGGAATAATGAATTAACAGAGGAAAAATGGCGTGAAATGTATCCCAATATTGACGTTAATTTTAATATAGATGTAAATATAATTAGACATGGAATCTTTGACTAGATAAGTACCCTATAGTTTACATATATAGGGTACTCTTTACTGTCTAATTCTCAATCCAGTCGTGATAAGTTTTATTTATGTTTATAAGCTGGAAGTTTTCTCTCATAAAAAAAATATGAAATGCCTCGTAACAAAGATGAGAATAAAGCAATAATACCAATCAAATCTCCTATAGCACCTAAACTATTCGTAAAAAACATCCACAGAGCAAGTCCAAGCATAATAACTGATCTAATATTACCAGACACACCATTGATTGGTGTCCAAAAACCCCAAAAAGTTTTCGTTTCTGTTTCTATCTCATTGAAACATACATAATGATAAGATCTTACTCGTAACATGTTTGTTGCAGTAACGAGTTGATCCCTATTTTCAATTTCTTTATAGCAATATCTACAAATGCTTGGATTCATTATTCTTTTCCCTTCATCAAGCTTTTATATCTATTATATCAATTCAATCTACAGCTACAAAATCCCTTGGTATATCTACTAATTAAAACTATTGTACAGGAGTAGTTAACAAAATCCAAAGAATTGTTTCATGTAACCAGTTTCCTATACGTAGTACGAATAGGATTTATTCCACTAGCATTTTTAAAATGGTAAATAGTTTTTTCGAAAAGGTAGTAGCTCTTGGTAATTTGGCAAAATCAATTAAGTAGGATAGAATTATGAAAGTAGAAGTGTTCATTAAACATTTCTACTTTCTTTAGATAAGTATAGTAAAGATGAAGGTGATTATATCAAATTACAACAATGTACAACATGTAATAAGCAGTTTACTTGGAAACAAATTCTAAAGTCATTATTTTTAGGAAATCAACCGATGAAATGTGAAAATTGTGGTACTGTTTATCGGATTAGTAATAGCTCCAAATACATTTCTGTTTTCTTCATTCTTGGCCTTGCTTTTATTTTACTACTAATCGAACTTCCTACAAACATTCGATTTTCCATACTTTTATTCGCTTATGTTATATTTTTATTGATTTTTCCATTTATAGCTACCTATAATCGACAGAAAAAATAAAAAGGATAACAGGTCGTAAACCTGATATCCTTTTTATTTTCTTACCTCTTTGATTACTTTTATAACTTTATCCTTCGCCTCAAAGCTTTCATAGCGCCGCATATTTTCAAGCATATCTTGCTTTTTATTTTTTAGGTTTAATAGTTCTTTTACTAAACTTTCTTTTGTTAATTCTTCTTCTTCCAATACATTGGCATAGCCCTGTTTCTTAAAAGAATTTGCATTTAGAATTTGGTCACCCCTACTCGCGTTTCGTGACAACGGAATAAGCAACATTGGTTTTTTTAATGCTAGAAATTCAAAAATAGCGTTAGAACCTGCTCTAGATAATATAAAATCAGTTGCAGCTAACAAATCACTTAACTCTTCATTTACATACTCAAACTGTGCATATCCTGGTGCTTTAACAGCTTCATCAACATTGCCTTTTCCGCATATATGGATGATTTGAAATTCATCTAATAAAGTAGTCAACTGAGAGCGGACAGCATTATTAATTTTCTGAGCACCACCACTCCCACCCATAATAAGTAGCACCGGTTTTTCATTATGTAAGTTAGCAATCTGCAGTCCTTTTTTCTTACTACCTTGAAATAACTCATTTCGCACTACAGCACCTATCCACTCGGCCTTTTTTTCTGGTAAATGTTGCATCGTTTCAGGGAATGTAGCTAATATTTTTTTGGCAAATGGAATTGCTAATTTATTTGCTAGTCCGGGTGTATAGTCCGATTCGTGAATAATAGCCGGTATACCTCTCATTTTAGCAGCTGCAAGTACAGGAACAGAAACAAATCCACCTTTTGAAAAAATAACAGTTGGCTTCTTCTTTCCCAATATTCGGTAAGCTTGCATCGTTCCTTTAAGAACCTTAAACGGATCTTTTAAATTCTCTAACGATAAATATCTTCGTAACTTACCTGTTGAAATTGGGTGATAGGTTACATTTTCTAATCTTGCAATCAGTTCTCTTTCAATTCCATTTTTAGAACCTATATAGTCAATTTCCCAACCTTCTTTTTGAAAGTTTGGGATGATAGCTAAATTAACAATAACGTGTCCAGCAGTTCCTCCGCCTGTAAACAAAATTCGTTTCTCACTCATGTATGTGTTACGCCCTTTCTATATATCCCGCCTTAATAAGTTCTATTGCGCCCAAGCGTGATTTTTTTATCATAAGTTCTTTCATATAAATAAACACTAAAACTGTGTTATAATCCTATAACCCTCTTTATCCTAATCCAATTTAATTAAAAAAGGAAGAGTTACATGTATGAAACTAACACAAACAAACAAAAAATCAAATTATTCTTAGTTATCCTTATACCTATCTTAATAACACAACTAAGCATGTATGCTATGAATTTTTTTGATACGGTTATGTCAGGAAATGCTGGAGCCGGCGAATTAGCTGGAGTCGCAATTGGTTCAAGTCTATGGGTACCAATATCAACTGGTATAAACGGCATTCTAATGGCACTATCACCTATAGTTGCTCAAATGGTGGGAGCAAAAAAAGAACAAGATATACCTAAAACTGTCCAGCAAGGTATTTATCTTTCTATTGGCTTAGGATTAGTTGTATCCATTATCGGATTTTTATTCATAGAGCCCATTTTAAGTTTCATGGATTTAGAATCTCATGTTCGTTATGTAGCAAAGTATTATCTTATTACGATTGGAATTGGAATTATTCCTCTTTTTATTTTCAACTTACTTCGTTGTTATATTGATGCATTAGGGCAAACAAGAATGTCTATGTTTATTATCCTATTATCTTTACCACTTAATATCATATTTAATTATGTTTTTATTTTTGGAAAATTAGGATTTCCAGCATTAGGAGGAATAGGTGCAGGTCTTGCCTCAGCATTAACCTATTGGTTATGTTGTGGAATAACGATATTCGTTGTGTACAAGGTTAATCCTTTTAGAGCACACAAAATTTTCAGCAGTTGGACACCTCCATCTCTTCACGCATGGTGGGAACAATTAAGAATTGGAGTTCCGATTGGGTTTTCCATCTTTTTTGAAGTTAGCATTTTTTCAGCTGTAACCCTTTTTATGAGTGTGTATAATACATTTACAATTGCAGCCCATCAGGCCGCGATAAACTTTGCATCTTTTCTTTATATGATTCCATTAAGCATTGCTACGGCACTAACAATTGCGGTTGGTTATGAAATAGGAGCAAAACGCATTAATGATGCAAAAGCATATTCTTACATGGGGATTGCTTCTGGTGTTGTCATAGCCTTTCTAGCAGGATTTATACTTTACGCATTTGATGATCCTGTCGCTAAATTATATAACGCCAATCCTGAAGTAGTAGCACTGACAAAGAATTTTATTTTCTATGCGATTTTTTTTCAATTTGCTGATGCTTTTGGAGCACCTTTACAAGGGATATTACGAGGCTATAAAGATGTAAATATTACGTTTTGGATGTCCCTTGTATCCTATTGGTTAATTGGGCTTCCGAGCGGTTGGATACTTGCTAACTATGCAAGCTTTGGGCCATATGGTTACTGGATGGGATTAATAATAGGATTAAGTGCCGGAGCCATTACTTTATTTGGTCGGATGATTTATTTGCAGAATAAATTGTCTAAACAATTTAACAAAAAGATACTGAATCAATATTGATCCAGTATCTTTTGTGTTCCTATTTATTTAAATTTAAAACAATTAATCTTTCTTCTGTCATTTCTTTTATTGAATATTTCGGACCTTCTTTTCCGTTCCCGCTATCCTTAACTCCACCATATGGCATCAGGTCCACACGATATTGTGAGGCGTCGTTAATCATTAGACCACCCACTTCGATTTTACGAGCAGCATAAAATGCTCTATCCAAGTCTTGTGTGAAAATCCCACCTTGCAAGCCATATGGGGATTCATTAACTTCGTCAATACAGGTATCTAAATCATCAAAAGGTAATATGCTCACAACTGGTGCAAAAACCTCTTCACATACGACACGCATATCTTTTTTAACGTCAAACATTACGGTTGGTTGCATTACTGTACCTTTACGTTGGCCCCCTTGAAGAACAGTTGCGCCTTGATTAATCGCTTCATTTATCCAGTTTTCAGCTCTCTTTGCCTCTTGCTCCGCTATCATCGGACCAACATCAGTATCAGGATCATTTGGATCTCCAACTTTCAATCCTCTAACTTCGTCAACAAAACATTGCTGAAATTCACCGAGCACAGATTCATGAACATAAATCCGTTGTACAGAAATACAAACTTGACCTGCAAAAGCAAAGCTTTTTTGGGCTAATGTCTTAGCAGCTAATTCTACATCTGCATCTTTATCAACAATGACAGGTGAATTGTTCCCAAGTTCTAAGATTAATTTTTTCAACCCCGTATTCTGTTTTAATTTTAATCCGACTTCTGCACTTCCTGTGAATGTATATAAGTCAATACGCTCATCTTTCATCATTTGATTACCAACAGTTGATCCAGAACCAACAACAACATTAAATAACCCTGAGGGTAAGCCTGCCTGTTCAAAAATTTCTGCTAGTTTTAACGCAGAGATTGGCGTAGTACTAGCTGGCTTTAATATAACGGCATTGCCAGCTGCGATTGCCGGAGCTACTTTATGAGAAACAAGATTGAGCGGAAAATTAAATGGACTAATCGCTCCCACTACCCCTACAGGAACTTTAATCGTAAACGCCATACGATTTTCAGATCCCGGGGCAGCCTCTACTGGTACACCTTCCCCGTGAATCCGCTTGGCTTCTTCTGCAGCAACCTCAAAAGTTTGAGCAGACCGTTCAATTTCACTACTTGCTTGTTTTAATGGTTTTCCAGCTTCTTTTGTTATAACCAAAGCAAGTTCTTCTTTTCTCTCCATTAATAATTCCGATACACGTTTTAGGATTTCAAACCGTCTATATGGTGATAATTGTTCCTTTTTGTAAGCAACTCTAGCACTAGTAATCGCTTGATCCACTTCTTTTTCTCCAGCCTTATATACGCTTGCATACGTATCTTGGGTGTACTTATCTATTACTTCTAACTTTTCAGTTGTTTCTATCCAATTTCCATTTATGTAAAGCGGGTATTGTTTTGCCATAAATTACTTCCTCCCTTTTTCATCTCCTATCAACTATATTCCACGCATTCCTTTTTATAAACCTTTCTTCCCTACAACAGAAGTCTACAAAAAACCTAACAGAAAGAGGTCTCCTATACTAGGAGACCCTGGTTTTCCATTTTATAAAAATAGACCTGCCATCGTGGCAGAAAGGATAGACCCTAATGTTGCACCGATTAAAAGCTTTAGCCCAAATCGCGATACTGTTGCACCTTTTTCTGCATCAATTCCTTGCACAGTTCCAGCGATGATCCCAATCGAAGAAAAATTAGCAAAGCTCGTAAGAAAAACAGATACAATACCAACTGTTTTAAGAGATAGGGTGTCGACCAATGGTTGTAGTTCAAGCATGGCAACAAATTCATTCGTTACAATCTTTGTTCCCATTATTCCTCCTGCCTGAATCACCTCACTCGGAGCAATCCCCATTAATATACCAATTGGGGCAAAAATATAACCTAAAATTTGTTGAATGGTGGTACCAGCAAAAATAGCTTGAATAATCCAATTCACTAACTCTAAAGAAGCAATAAATGCAATTAACATAGCTGCGACAATCAGAGCAATCTTTCCACCATCTAGCGCGCCGTTTCCCATTGCTTCAAATATGCTTTTGGATGTTGATACTTCTTTTACATCTACATGGTCGTCCTTTTTATCCACTTTAACTGGTGCGATGATAGAAGCAACGATTAACGAACTGAACATATTTAATGGAAGTGCTACTAATACATATTCAGCAGGAAGCATTTGCATGTATGCACCGATAATGGATGCAGAAACAGATCCCATTGCTGAAGCACTTACAATGTATAATCGATTGTTTGATAAGTGTCGAAATTGTGATTTTATTGCAATTATTGCCTCAGATTGGCCAAAGAAAATACTATTTACCGCATTAAAAGATTCAACTTTTGGCAATCCAGTTATTTTTGAAATGAATCCACCTAAATAGCGAATCAAAGCAGGTAGAATTTTTAAGTATGTTAGTACAGATAAAAGAGTTGCAAAGAAAATTATGAGCAGTAACACATTAAAGAAAAATACATTACCACCTTCCATTAAGTCACCTACAACAAAACTTACACCTGCTGTACCAAATTCAATTAACTTATCAAAGCCATCAGCAATCCATCTAATAATACTACTTCCAATTGCTGTTTCAAACATAAACCAAGTGGTTATCACTTGGGCGATTAACATAATTATAATCCCCATATAATTGATGTTCTTCCGGTCATTTGACATTAAGTATGCAATACCCATGACAATTACAATTGCTAATAAGCCTAGAAGAATACTCAATTTTTATAATCCTCCTTTATTGTTTGTCTCTTTAACTAATTTCCCCACCAACCTTTATTTAATGCAAACAAAAAAGGCTGGAAACAGCCTTTTTTTAGGATTGAAACGAATTTGCAACTTCAACTAAATCTGATTTTGAAATGTTATTAGCATTATCTTCCTCCATTAGTGTACTGGATCGATAAGTCATTTTATATGTGATACCACTTTTCTCCCAATAGAGTACTTTAGCAAATGCATTATCTACATATATCCCTGTTATCTCATCCTCTAATGTCACAGATTCTGTATCTATCCATTCTTCATCAATATTACCGTCAATAAATTGAACGGATAACAGGTCATTATTTCTCGTATAAAAGCTTACGTCTAGAGCTTCCATATCAGTATCTTTTACAAAATATCGATCTGATATTAAAAAGTCTACTTCAATAGGTACATAGCTAGGTATTTCTGGTTGAAAGGACAGTTCATTTATGGCTGTTTTAACCTCACCTTTTTCATAGGAGTAAAAACCATCTGGTATTGTTTGATTGTTTTGACATCCTACTAAAACAAATAGTAGGGCGAGTGTCGAAATTATAAAAAAGTTATATTTTTTTGTCATTTTCTGTCCTCCTCACTCAATTAACATTTTACCATTATTACCCATATTTGAAAATGGTTTTCGTTAATTAGTAGGAGAAAACTTACAATGAAAAAGCCAAATCAAAGATTAAGTAGAAAGCTTAAAAACTCAGAACGGAAGCTTTTCTTGCTTATCAACAAAACAAAGATGGTGGATTATCATCAAGCTCGTCCCATGCATTACTGCAACAGCTTTAAAATGTTAGAAGATAGAAGAAATTCTAAATCCGAATAAATTATTTTAAAGGAGGAGTTTTAAATGGGGAAAAGTAAAAACAACTAAACCAATGCAACTGGAGTTAGTCAATATGCAAATCAAGTAGGTAATATTGAACAGTCCTCAAGAGAAGCAATCTATATTTTAAATTCAAATGAAGTCACCGTAGCTACTACCGACACACAAGTTGTAGTTTGTCTATAAGTTCGCCCTGCAAGTAGCCATTGCAATAGTCATTCAAATATCCATCGCTAATAGTGATCGTGCTGCACAAGTTACAGAAGATTTACTCGGTTATTCCCAAATTAATCAGGCAAATCGTCAGCTAATTGGTATTGATTGATTTTATAATGTCACTGTTACTACAACAGATACTGTAGCTGCCTCTATTCATGTACTACTTCAGATTCTTATAGCACTAGTTGGCCAACTAGATATTTTGTAAGAGTAAAGTGTTAAAACCTGAGATATCTCACAATTAGTTTATGCAGCTTTTAGTCTTATGACACAATAAATTTCAGAAATGGCAAGAAGGCATTTATACCTCCTTGCCATTTCTATGTAGATTTTCAAAAAAAACTAGTGAGCATTACTATGTAAAAACGTCTTCCTTTTTTTCCTTAGATATTTAAACAATTTAGTTATGATAATAGATAACACCAAGATAAGAAGGTAGTTTAAGAATAGATAAAAGTAATTCATTCCTTTATTTAATTGTATTATATCGACTGAAACTAACAATGGTTTTACAATAAATGAGAAAATTCCACTTAGTATTACTCCATAGAAAAATACATTTTTATTACGGTTTAAACACCATTGATATAAAAGCATGAACGCAACAGGAACCAATGAAGCATCTAAAGCAAAGTTTACTGGCATTATTGGTATTGCCTGAAAGGGGTAGGTAACATATGAGGTTCTCATCGCAATTGCATCCGAATAAGTGAACCAAGTATGTATATTAAATCCATAAAATCCTATATGAAATGCTTTACTTTTATCTATCGCGAAAATAACAATAATAAGCGGAATAATTAACATAAATACAATAGCCCAAAATTGCCATGTTTCCCAAGTAGAGTAATCCTTCCAATATTCCAACCACATTTTAACCAATTTGTCTTGTTGTTTAAGAATGGATTCTAACTGATTTGATTGATCTTCTGTCACAACCAACACTCCTATATACCAAAGTTATTACTTGGCTTAGTATCTCTTTACTACTTTCCTTTATACCATATGACAATCCAAAGATAGTAATTGTTTTTATGACAAGTTAACGCTTCATTAATAATTTTAAAAAAATCACTAATACTATCTTTATTGGATTTTTGGAGGGTTGCAAAATGGAAACAAACTCATCAAATTATGAAAAAGTATTGAAACAAATGAAAGAACATCAAAAAAACAAAAAGTTAGTTTCTTCGGAATTAGGAGATTTGTTTGCGAACTACCTTGGAGACTCTTTGTTCAGTTGTGTTTTCCAACATCATCTTCAAGTGGTAGAAGATGATGAAGTGAAGGAATTTTTGAAATATGCATTAGATACTTCAAAAAAACACTTGAATACCATTACAGATATATATATCAAAGAAGGTATTCCAGTACCTGTTGGCTTTGGGGAACAAGATGTTCGATTGGATGCTCCTCGACTTTTCAGTGATATTTTTATGGTCTTCTATATTACAGAAATGTCGAGAGCAGGACTGATGACTTATGGGAGTGCCCTTTCAAGCGCATCTAGATATGACATCATTGATTATTTTGACATGTGTATACAAGATACTATTACAACATATAAAAAAGGGTTACATTTATTACTTTCTAAAGGATTTGATATTGTTCCTCCGGCTATTCCTTATCCAAAAAAAGTTGATTTTGTAGAAAATGATTCGTTTATTTCCGTTATTGCGGGTAAGTCCAGACCGTTAACAGCATTAGAAATCAAACATCTTCAAGTTAATATAAATACAAATACACTCGGAAAGGCTTTTATGCTCGGATTTAGCCAAATCGCATCATCAGATAAATTAAGAAAGTATTTTCAAGAAGGTGCTCAATTAGCGGACAAACAAATTAAACAACTAGGAAAGGTTATGATGAATGAAAACGTCCCATCTCCCAAACTAATGGATGAACACCTTACCGACTCTACTACACCGCCATTTTCAGATAAATTAATGCTATATCATGCAGGCCTTGCGAATGCGATTGGAATGCAAAATTATGGAATTGCAGTTTCTAAAATTATGAGACACGATATCCATCTTCAATTTGTAAGACTCACTTCTGGAATAGCTAAATATGCCGATCAAGGGTTAAATATGATGATTGATTACGGTTGGTTTGAAAAACCACCCACTGCTGCTGATCGTAAAAAGCTTGCTGATCGGTCTACAGGAAGTAATCCAAAAGATTAATATACATTCCGAAGCTTCAAAAAAAGGGAAGAGTGGGACCGATGTATTTCTTACCAAAAAGGTATTGGACATGCACCAACTTTTATAGGAAGAAATATTTATATAATTATTAAAACTCCCGTTATATAAACTAATCATTACTAAATGGACGAGATTACCATTAAGTATTAGAAAATATATACCACAAAAAACTGTTTGACATACTAATCAAATAACGATATAGTATTAATAATTTCAGACCGAAAGATGATTATTTTAATTTCGTCATTTCTATTGAACTTTAGCATTTCGTTAACACCTCAAGTGCTGACCTAATGAAAAAGTATTCTTTAAGCGATAAGAATTAAAAGTAACATAAATCGGTATATTCCTTTATTAGTTAGTTTAGGAATATACCGTTGTTTTGTTGGAAAGGAAATCTCATGAATAAAACTAAAGGGTTTATTGAAGCAGAAATAAGCAAAGCGATTACGCAATGGGAAAAAGATTTCCTAGGACGTGGTTCCGTCTCTGTAAAGACTGATATTTTAAGGGATATGATTATTGTTAGTTTACAAGGAGTTCTTACTCCTGCTGAGTATTGTGTATGCGAAACAAAAGATGGAATCCTTTCAATCAAGAAAATAAGATCTAATTTGGTAGAAATCGGAATAGAAAATTTAAACGAAATAATTAATGAAATAACGAATGAAGATGTTCGAAGTTTTCACACTGATATTAGTACACTCACAGGTGAACGAATGATGGTGTTTAAATTATCAAGCGATTACGAGAAGAAGTTTACAACATCATAATATAGGGAGATCTTAAATAGCACATAAGCTAGTTAAAGATAAACCGACAATTGTAGTTCAAGTAGTGAAAAACACTTGAATACTCAATTGTCGGTTTTTTTTTATGGATAGTTTTGAGGAGGAAGCATCATGTCAGAAATCATATTAGAAAATCTATTATCACCCGTTGTTTTATTTTTCATATTGGGGATTATCGCTGCAATATTCAAATCTGATTTAAAGTTCCCGGATGGGCTTAGTGAAGGACTAAGTATCTATCTACTTATCGCAATTGGTATAAAAGGTGGGATTGAGCTTTCTCATTACTCAATTGAATCAGTTGTGGCTCCTATACTTGGGGCATTATTTTTAGGAATCATCATTCCGTTTATTACAATTTTTATTTTAAAGGTTATTAAATTAGATTTAAAAAACTCAATTGGATTAGCAGCTACATATGGTTCTGTAAGTATTGTCACCTATGGAGCTGCCATCTCTTTCCTAGAAAAGAACGGAACTGCTTATGAAGGTTTTATGAATGCGTTAGTAGTATTAATGGAAAGCCCCGCAATCTTAGTTTCTATTTTATTACTTAAGGTTATAGAAAATAAGAAGATTATGCCTGTTATGTCTTCTCAAAATATCGGATTTGTTCCAAATTCAGTGAATTTAATTGATAAGGAAGTAATTAAAGAAAGCCTTTTTGGAAAAAGTATATTACTACTACTGGGAAGTTTGATGATAGGTTTAGTCCTTGGGGAACGTGCTGTACCTATGGTAAAACCTTTATTTATGGACTTATATAACAGTGTTTTAATCCTTTTCTTGTTAAACATGGGATTAATTGCTGGTCAACGTATATCTGAAGTAAAAAAGCATGGCTTTAAGCTTTTGCTTTTCGGATTAATAACTCCCTTACTATTTGGATTTATAGGCATTGCTGTCGGAAACGTTGTAGGTTTGTCCTTAGGAGGTACAACATTGATGGGAGTCTTAGCGGGAAGTGCCTCTTACATTGCTGCTCCAGCTGCATTAAAAACTTCAGTACCAGATGCAAATCCTTCAATCTATTTAGGTTTATCTTTAGGTGTTACTTTTCCTTTCAATCTTATTATTGGAATACCTGTGTATTATGAAATAGCAAAGTTGATACAGTAACGGGATATAACTGGTGTTAATTTATTAATATCACCGATATACATTTTTTGAATAGTGAACAGTATTGGTATAGTCATCATGGTCATCTATTTTATTTCCTTTTAAGTTTTTACCAGATAAATTAAATAATTGATTATCTAAACTAGTCCAACAATATTCTACATTTAAAACCGTCCTACAATGAGGACGGTTTTAAATTAAGCATATACTTCTTCATTCTGTGTACCAAAAAACTTCTTCATTGCATAGAATACATCGGATTTGTTTTTTAGTACGTAATAATTGAATTTAGGATCTTCCATTTGCTTAAACACTTGCATTAATGTGGAGTGGCGGTTATATTGATTGACTTCACCATAGCCAAACATACTAGAACAATCAATTAGTTCCTGAACAAGTGAGGCACATCTTTTGTTATCGGAAGTAAGATTATCACCATCCGAGAAATGAAATGGATAAATGTTATATCGATCTGGAGAGTATTTATCATCAATTAACTCTAATGCTTTTCGATATGCAGATGAACAAATCGTCCCTCCACTTTCTCCTTTATGGAAAAATGATTCTTCATCTACTACTTTTGCTTCTGTATGATGCGCAATAAATTCAATTTCTACCGTTTCATATTTGGATTTCAAGAACCTATTCATCCAAAAGAAAAAACTTCGTGCCATATATTTTTCGAATTGTCCCATCGAACCGCTTGTATCCATCATTGCTAGCACAACAGCATTTGATTCTGGTTTTTGGATGTCATCCCACGTTTTAAACCTTAAATCATCTGGATAAATTGGATTGAATTGTGACTTTCCATCCATTGCATTTCGTTTGAACGCTTCTAGCATTGTTCGTTTTTTATCAATATTCCCATGTAACCCCTTTTTACGTACATCTCTGAACTCTACATCTGTTGTAATGATATTATCTTTTTCTTTCTCCTGTAAATTAGGAAGCTCCAATTGATTAAAAAAGGCCTCTTCCAATTCTTCAAAAGATACTTCAGCTTCATAATAATCTTCCCCTGGCTGATTACCTGCTCCTGGGCCCTTACCAGCACCTTGTTTAGGCTTCCCATCTTTGGCAACAACATCACCCACATTGCTACTCCCGTCACCTTGGCCAGCATGCTTATTTTTATCTTGACTATAACGGATTTTATACTCATCTAGTGAACGGATTGGAATTCTAACTACATCTTTCCCTCTCGACATAATGATGTTTTCTTCGCTTACTAAATCGGGGAGTTTCTTTTTGAGGACATCTTGTACTTTGTCTTGATGGCGTTTTTGATCATCATACCCTTTTCTATGGAGGGACCAATCTTCTTCTGAAATCACAAAACTTTTGGAATCAGTCACTAATTCCCCTCCTTTATTTGTTTAATCTATTATATGCAAGCAAACTTTATTTGATTAAACATTTTGAAAAGTCAGATCTAAACATCGAAATAATATTCTAAAAATTATAACTTTATCCTTCTTTATATAGTTGTTACTCAACAATATCACTCTTACTTTTCTATCAAATCTAATTACTTGGCAACCTTCAGAGAACTTTAGATACAATAAAACCAATTGCAATTGGAGCAACTGGTTTTATTAGAAAACTGAACGGACGGGGTAACAAGTGAACAATTAGTGATAAAACAACAGTAACTCCTGATAAATAGATTATAAGTTTATTTTTATTTTTCATTTACTTCTCCTTTAATCCTTTAAATTGCGTTTTCCGACTATACCTTAATATCATTCGACTAAAAACGACAAAAAGCGTTAATCTAATTAAATATTAGATTAACGCTTTTGACTATAAATTGCTAAATATTATCCCTCAAGTAATAAATCATACGGGTCTTCTAATAGTTCTTTAATCCTTACTAGGAACTGTACTGCATCTTTACCATCTACAATTCTATGATCATAAGATAGAGCAATATACATCATAGGTCTGACCTCAATAGAGTCATCAGGCATTGCAATCGGTCGTTTTTGTATCGTGTGCATTCCTAATATCCCGACTTGCGGTGTATTTAAAATTGGTGTGGAAAGTAATGATCCAAAAATACCACCGTTTGTAATCGTGAATGTTCCACCTTGTAAATCATTCAATTGTAATTGTTTGTCTTTCGCTTTCTTTCCTAAATTAGCAATCTCAGATTCAACGCCAGCAAAGTCTAAGCGGTCAGCATCACGAACAACTGGAACTACTAGACCATCATCTGTAGAAACAGCAATACCTATATCGTAAAATTTCTTTAGTACAATTTCATTATCTTGAATTTCCGCATTTATATTTGGAAAATCTTTTAGTGCCCCTACAACAGCTTTTGTAAAGAAGGACATAAATCCTAGTTTTACACCATGTTTATCTAGAAACTTTTCTTTACGTTGGCTACGTAATTTCATTACTGCAGTCATATCAACTTCATTAAATGTCGTTAACATCGCCGCTGTATGTTGTACTTCTACCAATCGATTAGCGATTGTTTGACGACGACGTGACATTTTAACTCGCTCAACCGGTTTATCAAATTCTGTTTTCTCAGAAGACTTGGACTCAGTTTTTTCCTTCTTCTTTGAATCACTTTGTTTTGAGGCTCCTTTAGCATGTGCGTCAACATCCTCAGGGCGAATTCGACCTAACGGATCACGTGGATAAATATCACTAAGATTGATTCCTAATTCACGTGCACGTTTTCTCGCTGCAGGAGAAGCAACTACTTCATCATTTTTACCAGCTGTTTTTTGATCTACATTAGATGTTTCAGTTTTTTCTTTCTTTTCATTGTTTTGTTCCTTTTGTTCTTTCGGCTCTTCTTTTTTATCAGAATCAGAGCTTGCCTCTTTCGTTTCCCCTGCAGATTCATCAGAAGAAGTATTACCACCGGATTCTCCATTTTCATCTACTTTTGCAACAACGTCTCCAACTTCAACGTCGTCTCCTTCTTCTTTTAGCACTTCACCGATGACACCGGTATAATCCGAATTAACTTCTACATTAACTTTATCCGTCTCTAATTCTAAAATCGGATCACCTTTTTGTACGTGATCACCCTTTTTTACAAGCCACTGAGCAATGGTGCCTTCTGTTATAGATTCTGCTAACTCTGGGACTTTAATTTCCTTCACTGGAATCTCCTCCTTTAGACAGTTCTAAGGCTTCTCTAACTATTCTATTCTGTTCTGTTTTATGAATGTTTGGTTCTCCTACTGCTGGAGAAGAACGTTCACAACGACCTATATAGTCTAGCTGTATTTCCCCATTTAGTAGTTTAAATAGTGGCTCTTTAACAAAATTCCAACTACCCATATTTCTTGGTTCTTCTTGTACCCATACCAACTCTTCAAGGTTTGGACAACCTTTTATTACTTTTTCAATTTCTGCTAGAGGAAATGGATAAATTTGCTCTAATCTCATTACATGAATCTCATCGTGATTATTATCAGAATTACTCATCGCTTCCTCGATATCTACCATTACCTTTCCGCTACCAATAATTAATCGCTTAGCTTTTTTATTTGTTTTTGGCAGTCCTGGTTGTGGTATTAACGATTTAAATTTACCTTCTGTAAATTCTTTTGCTTCAGAAGCAACACGTTGATTTCTTAATAAGCTTTTTGGCGTCATCACAATTAGCGGTCTCGCTGAATCACTGTCAACAAGTGCTGCTTGTCGTCTTAATAAGTGGAAATACTGCGCACTAGTTGTTACATTCGCTACAATCCAGTTGTTTTCTGCAGCAAGTGTTAGAAATCGTTCGATTCTGCCACTTGAATGCTCTGGTCCCTGTCCTTCATGTCCATGAGGAAGGAGGATAACCATATTAGACTTTTCTCCCCATTTCGCTCTACTAGCAGCGATAAACTGATCAAATATTACCTGGCCTGCATTGGCAAAATCACCAAACTGCGCTTCCCAGATAACTAATGTTTTGGGTGCTTCCACACTATAACCGTACTCAAACCCTAAAACACCCGTTTCAGATAATGGACTATTATGAATATCAAACGATGCTTTTGCCTGCTCAAGTCCATGCATTGGGCAATAACGTTCGCCTGTTTCAACATCGTGTAACACTAAATGACGATGCGCAAAAGTTCCGCGCTCCGTATCTTGACCAGTTAATCTAATTGGAATGCCGTCTTGTAATATAGAAGCATAAGCTAAAGTCTCGGCAGTTGCCCAATCAGCTTTCACGCCATCTTCAAATGCTTCCCCACGCTTTTTCAAGATTCTTTCTAACTTTTTAAAGCTATTAAATCCATCTGGTCGCTGCAACAATCCTTGGTTTAAAGCTTTTAACTGATCTAAAGGTACAGCAGTTTCAATATCATTTAAACCATTCCGAAGTGCTTTTGGAACTGGTTTAGCCTCTGCTTCTCCTGTACTGTTTTCTTTCATGTTTGCATAAATATCATTCAGCTTTTGATAAACTGCATCTTTCATTACTTCTAAGGCGTTTTCATCAATAATACCTTCATTTTGTAATCTTTCTGCATAAATCGATGCAACAGTTAAATGATTATCTATATCTTTATATAATTGCGGTTGTGTAGCTCTTGGCTCATCCATTTCGTTGTGCCCATATCTACGATAGCCGACTAAATCAATTAAAAAGTCCTTCTTAAACTTCATCCGATATTCGTAAGCAAGTTTCACCGCTGACACACAAGCTTCTGGGTCATCAGCATTCACATGTACAATTGGAATCTCAAAGCCTTTTGCTAAATCACTCGCATATCGTGTTGATCTACCTTGTACTTGGCTAGTTGTAAATCCGACTTGATTATTTGCAATCAAATGAATCGTACCGCCAGTACTATAACCAGGTAAAGCACTCATATTTAATGTTTCAGCAACTACACCTTCTCCGATAAATGCTGCATCACCGTGAATCAAAATACTAAGTGCTTTATTAATACTTTGTTCCGGATATCCACGTTTAAATCTAAAATCTTGTGCCGCTCTAGTAAAACCTGCAACCACAGGGTTTACAAATTCCAGGTGTGAAGGATTGTGTGCTAATGTAATGCGAGTAGGTGATGGCTTTTCTTCTCCAGCTTTCCTCTCTGCACCAAAATGATATTTCACGTCACCTGTCCATCCGTAAGTAATCGCTTGTGATCCTGCGGATGGGAGCAACTCTTTGTCTGATGAATGATGAAACTCAGAGAAAAGTTTATCAAATGGTTTACCAAGTATATGGGTTAAAACACTTAAACGTCCTCTGTGTGCCATCCCCATCAGTATATTTTCAGTCTCGTCATAGAACGATAGCTGAACAATTTGATCGAGCATTGGAACCATCATTTCTAAACCTTCAATGGAAAATCTTTTTTGCGCTACGAAGGTTTTTGCAAGAAAGTTTTCAAAGCCTTCTACATCTGCTAACTTTTCTAATAGCTGTTTTTGTTCTTCTGAATTAAAACTAACTTTATATGACCCTGTGTCAACCTTAGTCTGAAGCCATTTACGCTCTTCATCGTTGTTCACATGATCATACTCAAAAGATATTGTACCTGCATAATGCTCTTTCAATAACTGGATAGCATCTAATGCAGTCTTCACATGACTAGGTGATTTTTCCCAAATTAAGTCAGAAGGAATCGCTTCCAAATCATCATTCGTCAATCCATATGTTTTTGGATCAATTAGTGGTGATTTTCGATTTTTATCTAGCCCAACAGGATAAATATCTGCTTCTAGATGACCATAACGACGAATAGCCTCAACAAGTTTCATTGCAGAGGTAAGCTTCTTTATGTCTTTAGTTGATGTTGTGTACGATACAGTCTTTTCATTCTTCCCTGTTTGGTCTAGCCATTCTGGAGCACCGTGATCATCGAACATCGCTCTGATGGATGCATCAACTGCTTCCGGGTTCTCCAAGTATGTGTCATATTGTTCTTCTAAATACCCCATGTTTGGACCATGAAAATTTTTCCAGAATCTTTCACTAGATTCTTGCTGTGTCACGTCTTATACCCCCATTAGAAGTTCACTTTCTTCTATTTTCTTTCCCATCCATAATCATTATAGAATTACCGTTTAACTACATCAACTAATATACCCTATTTTCCATACAGAAACAACAACTTAATATTGATAATTCAAATGATTTCGCCAACTTAATTTATATCAATAAAAAATATATGTACAGAACATGTGTAACTCCTTATACAAGATTCCTAAAGAATTACACTCACTACTAGTCCCTGACAAGAATTATTGTTTTTACTAATCGCATTATTCGCAAAAATTGTTGTTTTTCAACCATAGAACTTGATACAAAATCTGCACTAACCCTAACGCGATATATTTTCTTTTCAGGATGACATATGGTCAGGCACTGCGGAAATTCACTACGCTTTCCACGGGCTTGCACTGAGCCTCGTAAATCGCAAAGAACGCTTCCTTGAAAAAGAACAACGCTTTTTCTGCTGCGATGTCATTTCACTGGAGCTTTCCTTACTCTGTGGGGTCTCATCGTCTTCTCTGTTCCCGTAATAAGGAAGGCTTCTTAGAACAACATCTCACGCAGAAAATTGTTTTGTATTTTCAAGGAGTCTCCGTGAATTTCCTTCGCTAGTATGATTTATTTAAAAACACGCAATAAATCCTCCTTGAAATGTAGATTTGTTATTAGAATTCAACTAATAGATTTAGTTTGAAACTAGAATGCGTAGACTCCTACCGGAACAGCGCGGGTTGAAGATCCACTCAGAAGTGAACTTCTTCTGAGTTAGCTGAAGCCGTGTCCGTGGAAAGCGGAGTATTCTGCCGGAACGGATTCTTACCATGTAATCCATTGAATCGGAAATATAAAAGTTAAGAATACTTTAGTTCAGACTTTATATTTATTTTTCATAAACAACAAACTTTTCGAAAACTGCATTATAAAAAGGTGATCCCGGAAAATTTAGGATCACCTTTTAGACCTATCTATTCAATAAACTTCCGACATACCTTAGTAATTCGTTTGCAGATGCTGAATTATACCCATATTCATCGACCAACGTAACAACAACTTCATTTATTTTTTTCAATTGTTGTTCATCTGGTGTTTTGGTTGAAGTAGTAATTTTCACTACATCTTTCAAGTCGGCAAATAACTTCTTCTGAATAGCTTCTCTTAGTCGTTCATGTGATTGGTAATCAAATTTCTTACCTTTCCGTGCATAGGCCGAAATTCGGATTAATATTTCTTCACGAAATGCCTTTTTGGCATTTTCAGAAATCCCTATTTGTTCTTCGATTGAACGCATTAACTTTTCATCAGGATTCATTTCATCACCGGTTAACGGGTCGAACATTTTCGATTTATTACAATAAGCTTCTACATTGTCTAAATAATTGTCCATTAACGTTTTTGCAGATTCTTCATACGAATAAACAAACGCTTTTTGCACTTCCTTCTTTGCCAATTCGTCATATTCTTTCCTAGCGGTGGAAATAAAATTCATATACTTTTCCTTGTCATCTTTTGAGATGGAAGGATGATCTTCTAGCCCATCTTTTAAGGACCTAAGCACGTCGAGTGCATTAATTGTGGTCATCTCTTTTTTTATTATTGTAGAAGATATTCGATTTATAACATAACGAGGGTCAATTCCACTCATACCCTCATCATTAAATTCTTTCTTTAATTCTGTTACATCAGCATCACTGAATCCTTCTACATTTTGACCGTCATATAGGTACATTTTTTTAAGTACACTTAAATTCCCACGGTCTGATTCCTTAAGACGAGTAAGAATGGTGAACATCGCCGCAACTCGTAAGGTGTGTGGTGCAATATGAACATCTTTTATGTCACTTTCACTAATCATCTTTTCATAGATTCGTTCCTCTTCTGTTACCATTAGATTATAGGGAACAGGCATAACAATCATACGAGAATGAAGTGCTTCATTTTTTTTATTGGAAATAAATGAACGATACTCTGATTCGTTTGTGTGGGCTACAATCAATTCATCAGCAGATATAAGTGCAAATCGACCAGCTTTAAAATTACCTTCTTGTGTCAAAGATAATAGATGCCAAAGAAATTTTTCATCACACTTTAACATTTCTTGAAATTCCATCATACCTCGATTCGCTTTGTTTAATTCACCATCAAAACGATAAGCTCTCGGATCTGATTCCGATCCGTATTCTGCAATGGTAGAGAAGTCGATGGAACCAGTTAAATCCGCTATATCTTGAGATTTGGGGTCAGATGGACTAAACGTACCAATTCCCGCTCGCTTATCTTCTGAGAAGAATACGCGTTCTACCATTACATCTTCAATACGACCACCATATTCTTCTTCTAGCCGCATCATATTAAGTGGTGACAAATTACCTTCTATCTTTATACCAGTTTCGTCTTCAAAATCGGCTCTTAAGTGTTGTGGAATAAGGTGAAGGGGATCTTCATGCATTGGACATCCTTTAATTCCATAAACTGCACCTTCATCTGTTAGGGTATATTCTTCTAATCCCCTTTTTAGTAATGAAACTAAGGTTGACTTTCCACCACTAACTGGACCCATTAACAATAAGATACGTTTTTTAACATCAAGTCGTTTTGCTGCAGGGTGAAAGTATTCTTCAACAAGTTTTTCCAACGCTTCTTCCAAGCCGAATAATTGATTTCCAAAAAATTTATAGATTTTCCTCCCATTCACTTCTTCTATACCCTTATGTTTAATCATATTATATACCCGTGAATGGGCAGATTGTGCCAAATAAGGGCGTTCCTTAAGAAGTTTCAAATAGTCCTCTAACGTACCTTCCCACTTCAGTCTCTCTTGGTCCTCTCGATAATCTTGGACCTTTTTTAATATATCCATAGGCGACCTCCCAAAAAATGATATGACACAAGCTGTTTACTATAACCTATGTCGCAACTTAAAGGAAAATGAGTAGATTAATCCTATTTCGCATTTTGCGTTTTTTGATTCATTAAAAACCTATTTTTATATAAGGTGTAAATAGTTGTCTAGGTTCTATATATATGCATGACATGTTTAGTTGTTTATCGATTTTAGATTTCTATATTGTAATCTTCACAATTGACCTTAAATTAGGTATAATGAATTTAGTCTACATATAAATTTGGGCAAATACTGAAAATCATTTGAAATTTACATACTTTTATAATGAATAAGCAATTATAACTTGAAAGGCTTTAATGAGGAGGTAATTAAGTGGGAATTGTATTAGTCCTAGGTGTTGGTGTTGTATTTTTAGTGTCTATCTTTGCTGCTGGCTATGATACGGACAGTATTTCAAAAAAATAAGTATTGTTTTTTGACACATGGGAATAGATCCATGTGTTTTTTGTTTGGTGAATTTATCTTAGTAAATTTAATAGAAGGCAAAAAAGCCCCAGAAAGTTCTTCACTTTACGGTGGCTTTTTAAATAGAGAATTTTTAAATAAAAAAAGTACTGCTATGAAAACAAAACTTTCTAATGTAATCCTGGAAATCCTTGTTGTTTTAACACATCATATACAATAATAGCTGCTGTGTTTGACAGGTTTAATGAACGCACTTTATCATTAGACGCCATGTGAACCCGTAAACACTTATCTTCTTTTCCTTCTAATAATTCTTTCGGAATTCCATTTGTTTCCCTGCCAAACACAAAAAATAAATCCTCGTCTGGGTTACTAAAATCATAATCGGTATAATATTTTGTTCCGAAGTTTTCAATATAATAAAAATCACCCATTGGATTTGCCTCGTATAACTCTTCTATTGAATCATAATAACGTATATCCGTATCATGCCAATAATCAAGACCTGCTCTTCTCAACATTTTATCTTCTGTAGAAAACCCTAGCGGCCTAATTAAATGTAAAACCGCATTTGTTGCTAGACACGTACGGGCTATGTTGCCAGTATTTGCAGGAATTTCTGGTTGAAATAGTACAATGTGTATGGCCATTCTTTTCACCTCTTACTACTGTTAATTTGACCATTATAGCATAAAATCATGTGTGGGCCACATTGTTATTTACAATACGGCTCACTCACCAATCCGAAAGAACTTATACTTACATTCAGATGTCCATGCGTAAGAGTCTTCATAGGACCAATAACGGTGCCGACTATTGTTCGTGTGCGCATTGACTAACGGCATTCCGTCGTTATCCTTATCAACAACAATTGTATTATGATCCCATTTCCCGTCCCCTTCAAAATCATAGCAGATGATATCACCGGGCAAAAGATCAATGGCATTTTCCAATTCCTTACCTTTAAGACCTTGGTTTGAACCACTTAAATACCATCGTAACGAATGTGCCACAGCCCAGCTGTAACTCCAGGTGTTATCTTCATACCACCATCCACTTCCTCTATTTGGCGCTCCTTTCATTGGCGCACCACCTGCATGTAAGCACTGGGAAACATAATTTGTACAATCAACACTAAACTTCTTATAATCTGGATTATAATCATTCCACCATCTCTCAGCATACTGAACTGCTGTTCTCCGGTCGTATTCAAACCGTTGATCAGGTCCATTCTCTCTTTGTAATGGATCGATGGTCGGTATTGGCTCTTGTTGTTCTTCCGAAAGAATTTCCTTGTCTTCTACAAGCGTTCCTTTATAAAATAATGCTTGATGAAATCTTTCATCCTCTTCATGATAAAATTTTTTTCCATTTTTAACAAAAAATATTACATTCAAGTTATACTCTACTTTCATCTCTTTACTTGCTGTTTCATAACTACGAAATAATCTACCTTTTCCTGAAATTCGAGGAACCTTATTCCCTCTTTTTTCATGATATTTCTTTTTATCAAGAATCCAATTTGGTAAATCATCTACTCGATCCATTTCTAATTGCTCTGACCAATATTTTTTAATTTGATCAACTACTTTCATCGACATCACTCCTTCTGTTTAAGCCTATGAACTCAACTCGGAAGCAATGATTATAAATTAACCTCTTGAATAAAAAACCAAAGACACTAGTTTGATTAATTAATCAAACTAGTGTCTTCTCTAAACGCAAAAGATGTTTTTTCTTTTCCATTCCACCGTTATAACCAACAAGTGCGCCATTGCTCCCGATAACACGGTGACAAGGAATGATAATAGACAATGGGTTTTTATTTATTGCACCTCCAACAGCTCTAATAGCTTTAGGTGCTTGAATACACTTTGCAACATCTTTATAGGATCTTGTTTCACCATAAGGAATCTCTTTAATTAGCGCTTCCCAGACCTTCTGTTGGAATGGTGTTCCTAGTAAGTGATAATCTATCGAAAATTCCTGTCTTTCCTCCTGGAAATATTCTATTAATTGTTTTTTGACCTGATCAAATCTTGATGGATCCTTGACTATAGAAGATGAAAGAAAAAATCTTTTACTCCACGTATGAAGAACCGACGATAAT
This sequence comes from Aquibacillus rhizosphaerae, assembly GCF_030282825.1. GTDB lineage: Bacteria > Bacillota > Bacilli > Bacillales > Amphibacillaceae > Aquibacillus_C > Aquibacillus_C rhizosphaerae. The sequence continues at coordinate 92,304 of NZ_JASTZU010000027.1, read as the reverse complement.
TGTTTCATTTCCCCAAAATCAATTCTGCATAAACCTTTATTAGTCATGATGATCGTTAATGGGCCGACTGGCGTTTCCATTTCATCATAATAAAGATAAGATTGATTCCCCATACGAAGCCTCCCTAAAGATATTTTTCATTCATTTATGCTTTTTTATCTTATGCATTTTCTTATATCTAATTGTACTAAAAAGATTCAGCAATAAAAAGCGCTATGGAAGAGTTTTACAAAATTTATACATGAATAGATTGAAATGCCAATCCTTTCTCCATTTCAACAAGAACCTCTGGATCTGATTCTTTTACCATCGCTTTCTTAATTTCTTCAAATCCATCTTTGGTACTAATTTTCCCAATTGCCCAAGCTGCTGTCCCACGGATTACTGGTCGCGGGTCTTCGTTCATTACTCGAACTAATTCACCTATAGCTGACACTTCCTTGTAGTGCGCTAAGCCAATAATTGCGTTTCTTTGAATCGGTTTTTTGCCACGCCAAGAACCTGCCATATCACCGAATTTCTCCTTGAATTCCCGGTTTGACATTGATAACAACGGAACAAGCCTTGGCTTAACTAATTCCGGTTCTGGTTCCATTTCAGGATGATGGTGGAAGTCTTTCCCTTTATTCTTTGGACAAACTACCTGACAGGTGTCAAACCCATACAATTGGTTCCCTATTTTTTCACGATACTCATCTGGTAAAAAACCTTTTGTTTGTGTTAAGAAGGCAATACATTTTTGTGCATTTAACCTGCCACCTTCCACCAAAGCACCAGTTGGACAACTATCAATACACTTTGTACATTCACCACATCCATCATCAACCGGTGAATCAGGAGGAAATGGAATGTTAGTAATCATCTCACCTAAGTAGACATAGGAACCAAATTCTGGAGTTATAATAGCACAATTTTTCCCACTAAAACCAATCCCAGCTCTTTCAGCTACAGCACGGTCAGACAACTCACCAGTATCTACCATCGGTTTGTAGGTAAATCCATTAACCTTATGTTTAATAAATTCACCTAACTTCTCTAATTTGTCTCTCAATAAGTGGTGATAGTCCTTCCCCCAAGACGCTCTACAAAAATTACCACGACGATCACCTTTAACACTCTTTGGGGCATCTTTCAATTTTGTAGGATAAGCAAGTGCAATCGCGATAATTGACTGTGCTTCAGGCATTAATCTAGTCGGTTCGGTTCGTTCTTCAATCGTACCTTTTTCAAATCCAGATTTGAAACCTGATTCTTGTTGGAGTTTAAGTCTAGATTTTAATTCTGTAAATTCGTCAACGGAGGCAAAACCAATTTTATCTATACCAATTTGTTTGCCGTAATTAATCACTTCTTCTTTAAGTGTTTCATAAGCCATTCCATTCCCCTCCTTTCTTTTTCCATAAAACTTATTTATATTAATCCAATATCTTTACATTAGCTGTACGTATTCGATTTAGTGTTGCTGCAATTTCAAAACGACGCGGTCTTGCTAAATCACCAGGATGTTGATTTGGAAAAGCAGCAAATGAAGCTAAGCCTTTTTCATCAATTTGTTCTTCTATCCGATTCAGTAGCTGTTCCAAGGATTGTTCGTTTTTTAACATCCCCTGTTTATCTAAATACCGAATGATTTCAGCAATCATGTTCGTTTGAGAACTATCCACTAATTGTTCTATATAGTGTAGCGATATATCTGTTTTGCCCATAATAATCGTAGATAAACCTTTAGCCTGAACCTTTGAATTCTTACCTCTCTGTGTTTGTAGACTAGCAGGTAGAAAGTATCGCTTGCTAATAGATCCGAAACCTTGTGCATCATAAGCATCTCTGACATTTGGATATTTTTCAGCTATTTCCTTCGCCTGCTCTGTGACATTTTTGGGTTCATATTGGTCCATCATGATAACTTGGTCAGCTACATCAAAATAATCACCTGAGCCACCCATTACTAGTATTGTTGAAACTTTTAGGTGGTCATTCATTTGTTTAACTTTATCAATAAACGGAGTGATTGGTTCTTTTTCTTTAGCAACTAATGCTTGCATTCTAGAATCTCGAATCATAAAGTTAGTAGCACTCGTATCCTCATCGATTAAAATGGTAGTGGCCCCTGATTCAATTGCTTCGACGACATTAGCCGCTTGTGAAGTACTACCACTTGCATTTTCTGTAGTAAATCGTTTTGTATCTTGTTGATGTGGAAGGTCATTTATAAATGAAGATATATTTACAGTACTTATTTGTCTTCCATCTTCGGCACGAACTTTAACGGCATCAGGGTTGGTCACAACAAATTCTCTACCGTCCCCTACTATATGATGATACACGCCACGTTCAATTGCATTCAACAGGGTACTTTTTCCATGATACCCTCCGCCAACAATGACAGTTACACCTTTCTTAATAGCCATACCCTCAAGTGGTTGATTTTGATGTGGTAAATGAATCTGAACCTTATTTGTGTCCGGACTTTTAAATGGAATTGCTTGTTTTAAAGGTTTATTACTTATACCACTTTGTCTTGGCAATATCGAACCATTCGCAATAAAAGCAATCCATTCATTCTCTTCCATTTTCCTCCTAATTGCTTGATGTTGATCAGCCAATTTTACTGCTGCATGGATGGAATCATCTTCTATAGAAAAAATAGATTTTGATAAAATCCCTGGTATTGCATCAAATAAAAGCTTTTCTGCTTCATTTCCGTTTATTCTTCGTCCATTAGCAGGTAAACCAATCGATAAACAAATTGTCACATGGCTTGGATCTATACTTACTGCGGTTCTATCTAATATTTCTTGTCCTGGGGCATCAATGGCAATCAAGCCACTTTTACCTGATCCTTTGCTTTGTTTATTATTTTTTGCTATAGCTGCCGCTACAGAACGAGCAATTGTGTCTTCTGCATATACTTTACGAAAATAATCATCTTTCCAAGATGAATCAATTTTACGATATACATTAGGAATTATAATCCTAATTTTAGATGGGGCAGCAAACGGATCACCTTGAACGTAATCAACCATTAATTCAAAATGATGAAAGGAATATCTACCTTGAATCGATTTATATGCTTTAAAACTTTTGCCATCTATTTCTGACAATAACTTTTGTAGTTTTTTCAATTCGTCATACCACCTTTTTAAAACACCTTTATACCATAGAATACAACCTATACTAATATAGTTTCAAGTGATGGCTATAACAAATGACACATTAAAACGGCATGCTTTCAAAGAAAAGCATACTTGCTCAAAACCAAAAGTTTAAGGTGAGTGAAAACAAGCTTTATTTGTTAACATTCATTTGCTCGCGAGGAGACTGAAACGTTCCCAATGGAAAGCGAGTCTTTTTACGTAGCGCCAATTTACCACTGTACTAGGAAAGTATTGTAGAAAGGTTAAGAATACTAATGCAGACTTTATGTTTATCTCTCATAAACAAAACTTATAGAAAAAAGCATAAAAATAAAACGCAATGCTTCGTTGCTTATTCAACGAAACACTGCGTTGCTCACGTGTTTAATGGAGCGGGTGAAGGGAATCGAACCCTCATCATCAGCTTGGAAGGCTGAGGTTTTACCACTAAACTACACCCGCATATAGGTAATATTAAAATTTTATATAAGTCACACACGATATGTCCCTGCATCTTCCAGCCTATTCAAAGAAGATTAATGCTTCGGGACAACTCGAAGCTTACTCGGTGGATGTGTCGCACGTGGCTGAGGTTTTACCACTTTCTACACCTGCATATACTAATATTTTTTATGTAAAGTTATTTTATGTTTCTGTCATATAATCTGTCAAAACTTATGTGATGTTTTATATTATAACAACCGAACAAAATGTATGCAAGAGAAAATCTACTTTTTTTGTCGAAAGTTTTAATAATTAAAATATTGTAAATATTATTGACTTTCTTTCATTATTGCATATAATTTGCCTTAGAGAAACTTTTTGCGACTACAGCAATTAAATTAACCATATGCACACTACTGAATTTCACAACATAATGTGAAATTATATTTTTTTAAAAAAGTTGCATTAAGGAAACAAAAATAGAGGAGGTAAATTAAAATGAAGAAATGGTTTATCAGTTGTTTATGTCTAGTAATAATAGGGTTAGGAGGGTGCTCGGTAAAATCAAACACTTCGGAGGAAGCAAGCAATGAAAATATTGAGGTAGTTACAACGATTGCTCAAATTGGTGATATCACAAAAAACATCGGAGGCGATCATGTAAATGTCAGCAGTTTAATGGGACCTGGGGTGGATCCACACTTATACAACGCCGTACAAGGAGATATTCAAAAATTAGATCAGGCAGATATTATTTTTTATAATGGATTACACCTTGAAGGACAGATGGGCGAGATTTTTGAAGAGATGAAACAAAACAAACCCACGATTGCAGTTGCAGAGAATATCCCCTCTGACAATTTACTGGCTGACCCTGCAAGCCCAGACATCTCGGATCCACACGTTTGGTTTGACATAAATATATGGAAATATGCAGTCGAAGCAGTTAGAGACGGATTAATTGAATTGGATCCTGATAATGAAGAGACGTATGTTGAAAACACCAATGCATATGTACAAGAACTAGATGAGGTAAATGACTATGCTATTAGTAGATTCGAAGAGATACCGAAAAAAAGCCGCGTACTCGTTACTGCTCACGATGCATTTAATTATTTTGGTGAAGCTTATGGTTTTGATGTACTTGGTTTACAAGGTTTAAGCACAGAATCAGATTATGGCGTAAGTGACATAGAACGAATCATCGATGTATTAGTGGAACGGAATATTAAAGGGGTATTCGTAGAAAGTAGTGTATCTGAAAGATCTATTAATGCAGTTGTGGAAGGTGCAAAACAAGAAGGCCACCAAGTAACTATTGGCGGGGAGCTATATTCTGATGCAATGGGCGAAGCAGGTACAGAGGAAGGAACCTATATTGGTATGTTTAGACACAATGTAGATACAATTGTTAACTCTCTAAAATAAGGAGGAATTAGAATGGATGCTTTATCAGTGAAGAACTTAGCAGTTACGTATGATAAACAGCCAGTATTAGAAAATGTATCGTTTTCTGTACCAGAAGGATCATTAACAGGAATCATTGGTCCAAATGGCGCTGGAAAATCAACGTTAATCAAATCTATACTACAATTACTTCCTACTTTATCAGGAAACGTAGAAGTTTTTAATCAACCGTATAAAAATCAAAAAAAACTTATAGGCTATGTTCCACAACGAAGTGAAGTAGATTGGGAGTTTCCTACCAATGCCTTAGACGTTGTATTAATGGGACGCTATAGTCACATTGGCTGGTTTAAACAGGCAAGTAAAAAAGAAGTTGAGTGGGCAAAAACCTGTCTGGATAAAGTTGGTATGGCTGCATTTGCGAAACGTCAAATTAGTCAATTGTCTGGTGGACAACAACAACGGGTATTTCTTGCTCGCGCACTTGCTCAGGATGCCAAAGTTTACTTTATGGATGAACCTTTCAGTGGTGTTGATGCCGCTACAGAAAACGCTATTATTAAACTCATGAAACAGTGGAAAGCAGAAGGGAAAACAGTCCTTGTTGTTCACCATGATTTGCAAACTGTTGAAGATTATTTTGATCATGTATTGCTATTAAACAAAACCCCCATAGAGTACGGGGAAACACAAGTAGTGTTCACGCTAAATAATTTAGAAAAAGCATATGGCGGAAAAATAGCTTTCTTGCAGAAAGGCACTGCTAGTTCTCAGGGGGTTAAATAAATGGACTTCATATTTGATCTATTTTCTGGAGCTAATATTAGATGGGTGCTGTTTGGAAGTCTGTTATTAGGTTGTGCCAGTGGAATCATTGGGAGCTTCGTATTATTAAAAAAACAAAGTTTGATCAGTGATGCCATGGCGCATGCCGCCTTACCGGGTGTATGTATCGTCTACATTATTTTTGAAATAAAGTCTGTTCCGATGTTATTAATAGGTGCAACGATTACGAGTTTAATAGCAACTCAATCGATACAAACAATTATTAAACATTCTAAGATTAAATCGGACGCTGCCATCGGGATAATCATTTCTGTTTTTTTCGGTTTCGGTATTGTATTACTCACATTCATTCAACAAAACTCTAGCGGAAACCAAGCCGGTCTTGATTCATTCATATTTGGTCAGGCAGCATCATTAGTAAGGAGCGATATTCAATTAATTACGGTTGGATCACTACTACTAGTCATCTTGACGACATTATTTTTTAAAGAGTTTAAGATTAGTATTTTTGATCCGCTTTTTGCGAAAGGGATAGGATTACCTGTTACTTTCTTTAACGGAGTATTGCTTGCACTAGTTGTAGGGGTTGTCGTAATTGGGATACAAATGGTAGGCGTTGTACTTATTGCTGCACTATTAATTACTCCCCCACTTGCAGCAAGGTACTGGACAGAACGATTAGGAATGATGGCTATTTTAGCTGGTGTATTCGGTGCAATATCTGGAGCATCCGGTGCTGTCTTAAGTACAATGATAGCCAATCTACCAACAGGACCGATGATGGTATTAAGTGCATCATTGATTTTCCTATTATCTTTGTTATTTGGTAGTAAAAAAGGAATTGCACTAAAGGCGGTGAGACATCTATGACCTATACGTTATGGATTATTTTAACAGGTTGTTTAGTCGGCCTCACTTGTGGTGTGACTGGTTCTCTTTTAGTATTAAGGAAAATGTCAATGCTTGCCGATGCAATTAGTCACACCGTCTTATTGGGTATTGTTGGAGCCTTCTTTGTCAGCCATTCATTAAACGGTTTACCCATGCTAATTGGAGCTGGAATTGTTGGAATCTTAACAGCTTTTTTTGTCGAGTCTTTACACTCATCCGGTGTACAATCCGATGCTGCAATCGGAGTTGTGTTCACCTCCCTGTTTGCACTTGGGGTGGTCTTAATCTCTTTTATTGGTGACCAAGTACATCTAGATACAAAGCATGCGCTTATGGGTGAAATAGCCTTTGTTCCTTGGGATATTTTAGAAATAAATGGTGTTAGTTACGGACCAATTGCTGTTTGGATGCTAGGTATTGTATTCATAATAAGTATTATATTAATATGGATCTTTTACAAACAGATTAAAATATCCACCTTCGATCCACAATTTGCGAAATTAATTGGAGTGCCAGTTGTCTTCATTCATTATTTGTTAATGACAATGGTATCTTTATCCACGGTTGCTGCTTTCGATAGTGTTGGAGCTATACTTGTAGTAGCAATGCTCATTGTACCAGGAGCAACTGCTTACTTGCTCACTGACCGATTTTTCATCCTCTTATGCTTAAGCGGTGTGATTGGTATTCTATCCGCAATTGTTGGTTATACACTTGCTGTGTATTGGAATGTTTCAATCGCAGGAGCAATGGCTTGTGCAGCAGGAATCTTTTTCTTATTTGCCTTTTTATTTAGCCCTTCAAATGGGTTAGTAGTTCGCAAAATAAAAAACTTAAGGTATTCTTGATTTTTTTGCTTTCAATGCGTCTAAAAGGTAACTTCTTTATAACTTTACTTTATGCATCAAGTGAAATCTTCTTAACGATTTCACTTGATGCTTTTCCACTATCAGAATGATGTTCGATTTTCTATATAGAATCTAAGTACAAAAAGTATAGAATCTAAGTACAAAAAGAGATTAATTGTTTCTAAGTCATATCAGAATAATGTATCATGTAACATAATGCATATTTAAATATTAATAAACAGTTCCTACAAGCACATACACTTAAAATAGAATAACTGTTTAAAAGGAGGTTCATTTTTATGACAGTCTATCAAAACATTTTAACGCAATCTGGATTCATGGATAACACACAGTTAACCTACCCCTTTGAAGAAAGAGGGTTACAATTCGGTGACGGTATCTATGAAGTAATTCGTATATACAAAGGCAGTTATTATTTACTTACAGAACATGTCAATCGTTTATTTCGGTCTGCCGATGCGCTAAAAATAACATTACCTTTTACGAAAGAAGAATTATATATAAATTTAGAACAACTTATAAAACAAAACAATATTACTAAGGATGCAAAAGTGTATTTACAAGTCACACGCGGATCCGCAGCTCGGGATCATGTTTTTCCAGATGTTGAAGCAAATTTTTACGCCTATGCACAAGATCTTCCAAGACCAACTGAAAACCTGCGGCATGGAGTTGCAGCAATCACGATTCCTGATATTCGCTGGCAAAACTGTTATATAAAAAGTCTTAATTTGTTACCAAATGTACTAGCAAAACAAGAAGCAAAAGAACAAGGATGCTTTGAAGCAATTTTGCATAGAGAAGAAACAGTTACTGAATGCAGTTCCTCAAACGTTTATCTCGTTAAAGGAGATACGATTTACACACACCCGGAAACAAACACGATATTGCATGGTTGTGTACGATCAAGAATAAAAACATTGCTAGACAACCATTCCATTGCATTTAGGGAAACAGCATTTAATTTAGAACAACTAGCAGATGCTGATGAAGTTTTCTTATCAAGCAGTACAGCTGAAGTGATGCCTATTATTATGATTAATAATAATAGTGTTAAAGACGGAAAACCAGGGAAAATTACACAACTACTTCAAAAGATGTATGAGCAAGATAGCAAAATCCATGATTCTATTTTCTCTTAAGCCACCAAATATGGTGGTTTTTTTACTTTAGTACTTTTTAACACCATCTTAGTGTATGATATTATTTCACACATAACGGAGGAGGCGGGTTTATATGAAGAGAATTATGATTATTGGTAGTGGTGGTTCTGGAAAGTCAACACTTTCGAAACAACTTGGAAGAGTGCTTTCTATTCCCGTACACCATTTAGATGCTTATTTTTGGAAGCCAGGATGGCAAGCTGTTTCAAGAGAAGAAATTTCAGCAATTCAACAACAAATATTTGAAAAAGATACGTGGATCATTGATGGGAATTATAGCGCAACGATGGATAAACGTATCGAAGCTGCTGATACAGTCATCTTTCTTAATTACTCTACCGCTCGCTGCTTATATGGGATTGTGAAACGTCGGATTCAATTCCATAGTAAAACACGTCCTGATATGGGGCAAGATTGTCCAGAAAAACTAGATTTAGAGTTTTTCATGTGGGTTGCTAGTTATCAAAAAAATAAAGTGCCAATAGTTAGGGAGAAACTAAAAGTCGCTAATAAAATTCAATTACTTGAGTTTAAGAATCCAAGACAAACAAAAAACTTTTTAAAAAATCTATCATAACAGCTTTTCATGACTTCTACAGGAGGTATTACAATGGCAATAACACATGTTGGTATACTATTATTCGATGAAGTGGAAGTGTTAGATTTCGCTGGTCCTTTCGAAGTTTTTTCGATAACAGAAAATAACGGACAGAAGCTTTTTTCTGTCACGACTGTTTCAGAAAAAGGGAAGTTAATCCATGCAAGAAATGGGTTAAAAGTGCAGCCGGATTGGAGTATTAGGACTGCGCCTGAATTTGACATCTTGATTATTCCTGGAGGATACGGTGCGGAAGCAATTGAAATTAATAATCAGGTGCTCATTAATTGGATTCAAAACCAAGCTCACGCCACTCGTTTAATAGCTTCTGTTTGCACAGGTGCTTTCTTATTAGCGAAAGCAGAGTTACTTATAGGAAAAACGGCGACAACCCATTGGATGGATATAGACAAATTACAAAAAGATTTTCCAGAATTAACTGTAAAAAAGGGCGTAAAATATGTTGATGAAGGTAATATCATTACATCTGGGGGAATTTCCGCTGGAATTAGCATGTCCCTATACATCGTCGAAAGATATTTTAGCACTACTATTGCTATACAAACAGCTAAGCGAATGGAATATGATTGGAAATTATAATAAAAGCGCGGGGCGCCTTCGAAATAAGAAAGACCTTGTTTCGAAAGGTGTCTTACTATAAAGTATTTCTTTGTGCTCATCTTAGGGCAATTAAGATGAACAACTATGTGGTGCTCTTTACCATATAGATGTTTGTCTCGGAAAGGCGCTAAAGAAAGCATCTCCGAATTTTTCATAAGTTTCATACCATTTTCCCCATAAATAAATTACAATCTTCCACTCTTTTATTGTTAGTCACATAAAAAAGCATCCCTTATATAATATAGAAAAAGAAATAAAAATTTAACTATATTAGGAGAGGAATCTATGCCAATTATAAACGGAAATCAATATATAAATCGCATAGATAATTTAAATGCAAGCATTTGGTATGACGGAAAACTTATAGATGAAAAAGTATCCGATCATTCTGCATTTAAAGGCGTTATAAAAAGTCAGGCAAACTTGTATGACTTACAACTAAAAGATGATTTAAAAGATACGATGACCTATATTTCCCCTACAACTGGAGAAAGAATCGGCACTTCCTATATGCAGCCTAAAACAAAAGATGATCTAGTTAAAAAACGTAAAATGATACAACATTGGGCTAAAACAAGTGGTGGTTTACTTGGAAGAAGTCCAGATTATATGAATACCGTTATTATGGCTTTTGCCGCTTCTGCTTCTATTATAGATGGAAAGGAAAACTGTTACCCTAACAATCTTATTAACTTTTATGAAAAAGCTCGAGAAGAAGATTTATCATTCACCCACACCTTTATTTCTCCTCAAGTGAATCGCTCGCAGTTATATTTTGAAGAATCCGATGAACCAATAGCTGCCAAGATTGTGGGTAAAAATGAGGATGGAATAATTATTAAAGGTGCTCGCCTTTTGGCAACGCAAGGTGGGATTACGGATGAAATACTTGTATTTTCACCAGGCGGTATTACAGATGAAGCACACGCTTTTGCTTTTTCCATTCCCTCCAATACAAAAGGTTTGAAATTTTTATGTAGAGAGTCATTTAGTGAGGGTGAATCATCTTTCAACTACCCACTTAGTTCACGATTTGAAGAAATGGACTCAGTTGTTGTATTTGATAATGTAACTGTTCCTTGGGAACGTGTATTTTTCTATCATAATCGTGAAGTAGCCAATTATTTTAAAAGTAGGAGTGCGTTTGTTCCATTCACACTTCATCAAGTTGTGGCAAGACAGATAGTCAAAGCTGAGTTTGTTTTAGGGATAGCACAAGCAATCGTTGATACAATTAACATTGGAGAATATCAGCACGTGCAAGAAAAGATATCTGAAATCATTGTTTCTGTTGAAACAATGAAAGCACTAATAATTAAAGCAGAAACGAACGCAGAACTTGATGAATTCGGACTAATGAGACCAGAACCAAAACCACTACACATTGCTATAAGCATATTCCCTAAGATTTATCCAAGATTAACTGAAATAATACAAATACTTGGTTCCAGTGGTATGGTTTCTATTCCGTCAGAAGCAGACTTTCAATCGGATATCAGAGATGACCTAGACCACTATTTACAAGCTTCAACCAAAAATGCATATGATAGGGTGAAACTATTTCGATTAGCTTGGGACCTTACCATGAGCTCATTTGGAACAAGACAAACACAGTATGAACGATTCTTTTTTGGCAACCCTATTAAACTCTCAAGTGAATTATATTATAGTTACGAAAGATCACATCTTATCAATTGGATTGAATCCTTTTAACACATCTGGAAGCAGATGTGTTTTTATTTTATACATTCATGGCAATTAACTGCTTTTATTACTTCATTTCTTCAGCTCACGTTCTAGACGCTCTTGATATATTAGGTCAGCGATCTCGTAAAATGCGTGAATACGCCCTATATAGTACATTTTGTTAATTGCAGTATTAGCTTGCTTCTCTTTTCTTTTATATTCCGCTAATAGCTCTTGTTCCTTCTCTGTTAACATTTTTCTTTTTTCTACTGGAAATGCTACTACCTCTCTAAGCACAATATTACCTCCCTTTCTGTTTTCTCCTAGTATCTCCATTTAGTGCTATGTCTTATACTCCCGTAATGTTTAATCAAAGCAACAATGGGAATAGTTACTAAAAGATAAAGAAAGGAATGATTTTTATGTTCTGGACAATTATTGGACTAATTCTTTTATTTTGGTTTGCTGGACTTCTTCTTGACCTTGCAGGTGGTCTCATCCATATCCTACTTGTAGTAGCGTTAGTAGTATTTATCGTTAAATTAATAAAGAAAGTTTGATAAATCTAAATAAAAAATAGCCTCTTGTCAAATCTGACGAGAGGCATAAGATAAATAAATGTTAAATAAATAATAGTAAACTGAGTGCCATAACTGCCATTCCACCTATTAAACCATAAATAGAAATGTGTGCTTCATCATACCTTTTTGCGGCAGGTAATAATTCGTCTAAAGAAATAAAAACCATGATTCCTGCTACTGCTGCAAAAATTATACCGAAGATTACATCGTTTAAAAATGGCATTAAAAATAGATACGCCACTATCGCTCCTACAGGTTCAGATAGCCCTGATAAAAAGGAAAGTTTGAATGCTTTCTTTTTATCACCTGTAGCAAAATAAATTGGTACAGATACAGCAATCCCCTCGGGAATATTGTGAATCGCAATAGCTATTGCGATTGCAATTCCTAAGTTAGGATCTTGTATTACGGATGTAAACGTAGCAATACCTTCCGGAAAATTGTGAATCGCTATTGCAAGTGCTGTAAAAGTTCCCATTTTTAATAAGTCAGGATCTTTTATCGCCGTTTCAGGCTTTTTCATATCTTCAACTTTTTTTAATTCATGTGGGTTTCCTTGTTTAGGGATAAACTTATCAATTAATGCAATTAAAAGCATTCCACTGAAAAAACCGGCGACTGTTAACCATTGTCCTACACTCGGACCCATTGCTCCAACCAATGAATCTTGTGCTTTAACAAAAATTTCAATCATAGATACATAAATCATAACACCTGCAGAGAAGCCTAATGCCAGTGATAAGAATTTAGTGTTTGTACTTGATGTAAAAAATGCGAGTATACTCCCTACACCTGTGGCAAGACCCGCCATTAATGTTAACCCAAAAGCTAACAGTAGATCTTCTGGCATACTCCAACCTCCCCTATTTTGGGTAAATTAACTCATTATCCATTTACTTTTATAATTCGAACAAAAACCATGAAAAATACTTACCACGTATATTCTATATATATATATATATAGAATTCTACTTTTCATTATACACATAATTATATGGACAACTTAAAAAATGTTTACTACAGTAAACATTTTACACCCGAGTAAATTTTATAGTCAACTATTATATTTTATTTTCAGATAAATGGAACACTTATAGTCTTACAGTTTACTCCTACCAAAAAAATATTTAAACAAACGTTTGATTAACATACCATTCTACATTGCATTGGTTTAATATACCAGAACCTCTTTCCTATAAAAGATTATATGCAGGTCTTTATTTACTTGTTAAATCTTTTTATAAATAATAATAATTAACTATGGCTCTTTTTGTATCCATTGTTATCTTACAACCGTAGAACTTGATAGAAAGTTTGAACTAACTTTATCGTTTCTTTCTAAGATGAGTGCTAAATCCAGCGCTATGGAAAAATACTCCCTTTGCGGGGAAAGCACCTTAGCCTCCACAGGACAAGGAAAGCTCCGGAAGCAATGCATCGCATGCAGAAAATTGGCCTGAATTTTCATGGAGTGTCGTATTTTTTCTCCGCTTAGTATAGCTTTACTATTCAAAAGTGAAGAAGAATTTCAAAAGCATTAGTTTTATCGAGTAAAGCTTATTATCAATTAGGAAAACTTTGAACCAGTGAAGGAGATGCGTAGACTCCTACGGGAACAGCGAATGTTTTAGCGTGGGGCGAGTAACCACAGTCCCACGAGCTGAAAATCCACTCAGAAGCTATATTCTTCTGAGTTAGCTGAAGCCATGCCCGTGGAAAGCGAAGTATTCTGCCGAAACGGAGTATTGCACTTAATTCTCATTCAACATAAAAAGATAGTTAAGAATACTAGTGCAGACTTTATATTTTATATGTTTTAATCTATTAGAAAATAACCATAATAAAATACTTTAGAATTTGCATTACTCAGATAAACGTAAAAGATTTGTTTTCATTGTTGCTTATACATGAATAGCCTACAGAATACCTTCCATATAAGGGTATTCTGTAGGCTATTTTTATCTTATCATCAGATACAAATTAAGCGCGAATCCACTTCCAAATCTCACTAGGCGTAGCATTTTTACCATACATTAAAATACCAACTTTAAATATCTTTCCAGCTAGTTTCATAAATAACCAAACACTTACTACTAATATAGCTAATGAAATGATTATTTCAATCCATGGCCATTCTTCTAGAATTGAGAGCCGAAGTAGCAAAACCCCTGGAGAAGTAAATGGGATATACGTACCGATTTGAGCCATCAACCCATTTGGATCACTGAAAACTGGACCAATAAATATAAATGGTAAGAACGGTAACATCATCACCATACCTTGGAAGTTACCTGCTGTTGAAATATCCTCCATTGTTGCACCAATTCCAACAAAAATGGCCGCGAATAACAAGAATCCCAAGACAGCAATACCTATTAATAAAATTAACTCAGGTACGAATAGGTATTCTATGATTGGCAAGTCAAATCTCCAACTTAAAAATGGCAGTACTAAAATAATTGAAATGATAGATTGAATGATTCCTAAAACAAAGTATCCAATAATCTTACCTTGCATCAAATCCGCGGGTGTTAATGATGATAAGATGATTTCTGCGATTTTATCTTTCTTTTCCTGGGAAGCACTTTGGAAAATTGCCATTCCAGTAAAAACAATGGAAAGCATAATAAATCCAGCAAAAGCTCCAGGGACGATGCGCTCCATTGAATTGATATCAGAATCACCATTTGCAACTTCAGCTTCTTGACTCGCTGACCCTGTATCTAGTGACTGTTCAGAAAATACAATCCCTCGAGATATGACCTCCAATTGTTCCTTAGACAAGCCTAGTTGTTCCATTTGTAAGGATTGAAGAGGTGCCTTTAATAATTGAACCTGATTTATAAAAAAAGAATCGATTTCTTCACTTGTATACACAGATACAACACCTTCGTCTATAACATTGTTATCTATAATTAAGTATGCAGTATCTTCAGTATTTTCCAATTCATCTTTTATTTCAGAATCAGTTAAATCAGTTAATTCCATTTCCCAATCAAGTTCACGTTCAGCAACCGTATTCTCAAGATTTTCATATATATTTAGTTGATCATTTATGAGAACCCTTGTACTACTAGCTTCCTCACTATCTGAATCACCAAACAAACTACTTATTAGCATAAATCCAATAATAATAACAGGAGAAGAAAACAATCCAATTAGAAATGTTTTATTCTTTAAATTACGTTTAATTTCCCATTTTGCAACCTTCCATGAGTTACGCATTGACTGCACCAGCTTCCTCTATTAGTTTTTTTCCGGATGCAATATCAATAAATATTTCATGCAGTGTTATTCGGTCAAAGATTAATTCCTGAATCATTATCTGATCTGGTAAATGTTTTAACCAAGTAGTAGGTTTAACATCTTTTGTTAGATAAAGAGTAGATGAATTCTCTCTTTGTTCCACTCGTTGTACTTCTGGTAAGCTCTCTAAAATAGTAATATCATTTTTCCCTTTAATCGTACACTTGAAGTTAGCATATTCTGTTTTAACTTCATCCATTGTTCCATAAATTACCTTCTGCCCCTGATGCATCATGAACAAACGATCTGCCATTTCCTCGACCAAATTCATTTGATGTGAAGACAAGAGAATCGCAGTGCCTTGATCTGCTAAATTTCGAATTTCATCTTTAAATAACTCCTGACTAACTGGGTCTAATCCAGAGAATGGTTCATCCAAAATAAGTAATTCGGGCTCATGAATAATTGATGCGATAAATTGCACCTTTTGTCCCATACCTTTTGATAACTCTTCAATAGAAACATTCTCTTTACCTTCTAAATTAAATTTTTTTAAGTAGGTAAGTGCCCTTTCCTTCGCATCTTTAAGCGGATAATCTTTCAGTTCAGCTAGATACAACAGTATATCCATTACTTTTACGTTTTTATATAATCCTCGCTCTTCGGGTAGATACCCAATCATATTACGGGGAATCTCCTGATAATTTCGAAACGATATACTCCCTTCGTCTGGATACATAATTCCCATAATATTTCGGATCGTTGTTGATTTACCTGCACCATTAGGTCCTAAGACTGCCATAATTTCCCCTTTTTGAACGTCAAACGAGATGTTTTCTAGAACCTTCTTCCCCTTAAATGTTTTACCTAAATTCTTCACCGACAACATAGTCTCCAAACTAGTTGCTCCTCTCTTCTGTTAATTTCGAATTAATCGATTTCTTGTGAGGAATTCACCATCAAATCGTATTGGAACTCCAGCCCCATCTTGTTCTGCATGGATATGCAAATGTGGCTCAGTTGTATTACCAGAATTCCCTACAGCACCTATGTACTGTCCATCCTGTACAGTATCTCCTTCATTTACTTCCATACTATTTTGTTTCATATGAGCAATATAAACGATGGCATCATTATTATCACAAGAAATTGCAACATAATTACCCTCTGGTTGATCTGGATTAGTATCAGGTGGTGTCAGATCAACTAATTCTCTTCTTGATTCGATTACTTCTCCTGTACATGGACTATATAAAGCATCACCGTATATCTCATACTTAGATAAGTCTTCTGGATATAGACCACTTGCTCTGATTCCAAACGAATTTAACGCTACAACGTCTAAAGCGTACTGTTGTGACTGGTAGGCATGGTGATAATTCATTTGTGTGTGACTTCCACCTTGGCCAACATAATATGTATTTTCTCTGAGTGGAAAGGATAATTCTACCGTCTCTTCCTGTACCGTATAACTAGTCAAAACAAACATGTTATACATACCAAATATGATAATCAAAAAAACATTTATCCCTAAGTTAAATTTCTCTTTCCTATTAAAACTTAATCGAAAAGTCTTATGTCGAACTTTCTTCCACGATAAGTATATAGCAAAAATCAGAAGAATTAATAGCAAATATCGCAAATAGTAACCGATCCAGTCCCACCGTCCAGATTGAAAAATCCAAAAGGTAACCAGCGTAGTCGAGGTCATTTGCACAATCCATTCAAGCTTGCTCTTAGATTTCTCTTTCCACAAACTTATCATTAAAAAAATGGGAAGAATTAATTGGATAACAATTATTTGGAAAATAGTAAGTAACATGAATACCCCACCTATGTATTGTTAGCCTCTTCGAATATGAGAAGAATAGACGATAATACTTTTTCGATTTTAATGCGTTTTTCTTTTTTACGATTAATTAATAAAATAGTTTCATAATAGTTTGAAATATTAATTTACTATTGGAGTTTTCCATTCATTATGTTCTATTTTATCCGATTTTCTTCCCTAGGTAGTTAAAAACCCGCCATATTATCTCGTTTAATGCGTTAATGTGCATTAAACGAGATAATATGACGAAAAAGTGGGGTGAATAATAATTTCGTTGGCCAATGGAATAAATAGTACCTATCTAGTATGGAACCTTGTCCAATCTTTCGGGATATGATACAGCTATATATCCTATCCGAATATTGTTTTTAGGCCATGAAAACCAAAATAAACTCCGAAACCAATTAAGGAAAATCCCGAGACAACAGCAATCACTTTAAGAGTTGTATCATTTAAAAATCTACGGAATCCTGTTGTTAATGCAGCAACAAAAACATCCCACAAAGCTAAGCCAATAAAAATCATACTACTATATATTAATAGCATACCTGAACCGCTCATCTCAGCTGTTTTAGCTAATACAGACCCATATATAGCTAGCCAAAACATAATAGATATCGGACTAGTAGCAGACATAATAAATCCGGTAACAAAACATTTTAACAATGACTCTTTTTTATTTGTTTTACGAGTTAAACTAATGGAATTTATGCCCATAATACTTTCTATTCCTGAATAGAGAAGGACAAAACCACCAAATAACCAAAGAAAAACTTGTACAATTGGATAATCTAGAAACTGCACCATTCCTAAATAAACAAGTAACATAAAGGAACCATCTGCAATCATAGAACCAACTCCAACAATCCATGCGTGCCAGAAGCCATGCTTAATCCCTTTATCTATTCTGGCAGAATTCACTGGGCCTACTGGAGCTGCTAAAGTTAATCCTAATACAATATAGCTTAATAATATATTTATACTCAAAGAAAATACTCCCTCCCGCAATAGAAGCTTGTACATTCTATGATGGGAATTGATATCTAAGACTCCATTTTTAAAATAGACCTCTATTTCAAACAAGTTTCTTCAACTCAATCCCTAATTTTCTGTAACAATAGGGAAATCATTTTCATAAAGTAAATCTAGTCATTAAACCCAATCAAAAAGGATGATTTTAAATGAGTAAAACGGAAACAATAGCAACCCCAAATCAATACAGATCGATACTAAATCTAACGGAAACAGAAATTGCCATCAGAGATATAAAACAATATTTCGAAAAAAGTTTCTCTAAGTCACTAAACTTAATGGAAGTGTCTGCACCTTTGGTTTTAAGCGAGGGAACAGGAATAAATGATAACTTAAATGGTGTGGAACGAGCAGTGTCCTTCGATGCATTAGATATTAAGCATAGCCAGATGGAAATCGTTCAATCCTTAGCCAAATGGAAAAGGATGGCCCTTAAAAAATATGGATTAACAAACGGCGAGGGAATTTACACAAAGATGAATGCAGTACGAAGAGATGAAATATTAGACAATTTACACTCCATGCAAGTGGATCAATGGGATTGGGAAAAAGTCATCTCAAAAGAACAACGAAATCAAGATACATTAAAAAAAGAAGTAAACAAAATATATGCCACAATTAAAGCTACGGAAAGTCACATCCATCAGTTAAACCCTATGCTTGAACCTGTATTACCAGAAGATATTTATTTCACTTCCACCCTTGAGCTTGAAACAATGTACCCTCAACTCACGCCAAGCCAAAGAGAAGATATAATCACGAAAGAACACGGCGCTGTTTTTATCATGCAAATTGGCGGGGCACTACGTTCTGGGCAAAAGCACGATGGTCGTTCTCCTGATTATGATGATTGGACACTAAATGGAGATATCATCGTTTGGAACCCATTTTTAGACCGGTCCTTTGAGATTTCCTCCATGGGTATAAGAGTAGACGAAGAAGCACTTTTAAGACAATTAAAACTAGCTAATAATGAGGAGAGGCTTAGGCTAACATATCATCAAGCCATTTTAAATGGAGACCTTCCTTATACAATAGGTGGCGGTATCGGACAGTCCAGATTATGCATGTTTTTGTTAAAAAAGGCACATATTGGAGAAGTTCAAGCTTCTGTATGGAATACTCAAATTTTAAAAGAATGTGAGGAAAATAATATTCCACTCTTATAATAGGCGGAATTGGACTAATAAGTGGAATCTAAAATAGATATTTGAAAATAGTGTACGATACGTTTTTAGCTTGGATAACTTATCCAAGCTTTTTTTCTGCAAATATTGTCAATCATAATTTGAAAAACAGTGGGGAAATTAATTAAAAAGAACTTTGGTAAAGCTAGCGACTGAGAATTGACTCGCAAAATATACAATAAATACAACGAAAGTGGTGAGTTTATGTCTAATAAAAAACAGGATCAGGTTACTACGGATGATGCATTACTTGATATGCTTTTGTCTTTAGTAGAGGAAGACGGAGTTGAGTTAGCAGTTACACTTACAGTTAACGGAGCAGTTATCTCTGGGTACCTCATCGGGGCAAGTGACTACTATGAAGGTATTACTGAATCAGCTTTAGCATTACAGGATAACACGTTATCTAAAATAATAGCTAAAAAGTTTAATGACATGAAAAATGCTTATGTGAAACAAAAACAAAATGACGAGGAGAACAACGAGAAAACACCTACTTTTATTCACATGAAAAATGCCACATATTTCAAACTAGATAAACAGGATACATCAGGAAACACCACTTGGTGGAGAGGAAGAATTTCTTCAGTTGATGCTGTTTCATTTGATTATTTTACCTAAATCAGCTAAGCAGGTTGCAAAATGGACGTTTAGTTCCAGATACATAATCAACAAATATATCGGAACAATAATACCAGTTTGAAGGAGGTATTATCATGAGTAGTTCTAGTGGCGATCTTAAATGGTGGCAGTTATCGTTAATTGGTATTGGCTGTACCATTGGGACAGGCTATTTTCTAGGGTCAAGTATTGGTATTAGTATTACAGGAGCCTCTATTGTTTTTTCTTTTATTTTAGGGGCAATCGGCACTTATCTTGTATATAATGCATTAGCAAAAATGACCGCCAAAGATCCACAGCAAGGTTCATTCAGTTATTATGCTGGGGTAGCATTTGGCAGATGGGCAGAATTTAGCTGCGGTTGGAATTACTGGTGTTCAAACATTCTAATTATGGGTAGTCAGTTAATTGCGCTATCTATCCTTTCACGTTTTTGGTTTCCGGCAATCCCATTATGGATATTTGCTGCAGGTTATGCTGTCCTTTCTATTTTAGTTGTTCTAACAGGTACAAAAGGTTTTGATAAACTTGAAAATCTTTTTGCTGTCATAAAATTTGCAGCGATACTTATGTTTATCATCCTTGCTATCGCAGCATTGATGGGCTGGATAGGTGGCGATAATGATCAGACTAATCTACCCACTACTAGAACTGAGTTATTTCCCGGGGGGTTAAAAGGCTTTTGGGCATCCCTTATCTACGCATTTTATGCTTATGGTGGAATTGAAGTCATCGGAATTATGTCCCTCCAACTTCAAAAGAAAGAGGATGCTCCTAAGGCTGGCAAGGTCATGCTCATTGCATTAGCAATCGTCTACGTGTTATCCATTGGACTTTCCGTAACGATGGTGTCTGTTGATGCATTTCATGAAGAAGAAAGTCCATTTGTAACAGCATTGGCAGATTACAACCTTGACTTTTTCCCTCATGTTTTTAATGGAGCGATTATTATAGCCGGTTTCTCAACGATGACCGCTGCTTTATTCGGTGTTACAAACTTGCTTGCAGCAATAGCAGAAGATGGTAATGCCCCCTCTTTATTCGCAAAAAAGAGCAAAAAGCTAAAAGACTTACCTATTCCATCGCTTGCACTTGCAACAGCTGGCTTATTAGCATCTATTATTACTGCTCTGCTTCTACCCGGAAAAATTTATGAATACATCACAACTGCAGCAGGTATCTTGTTGTTGTACAACTGGTTTTTCATCATTCTTTCATCCTTTAAAATAATTAAGGATAATCTTTTGCATAAAGTCTTTTCTTTTGTTGGATTAGCATTAATCCTTGCAGCAATCAGCGGAACGATGTTTGAAAAGAGTATCCGTCCTGGATTCTTTGTTAGTTTACTATTTGTATTGATTATTGGTTTGGTATGTCTGAGGATGAAGAAGGTCTGGAAAAAATCTAATAATGATATTCGATATTATTAACACCCTCTAGGGTAATATCTATTTCTTTCCATCATTAATTTAACTTGACCAAAGAATGGTTTGAAAACAAAGGGCACAATAAAGTTATCTTGTAGTAAACGAGAGATTTATTCATGCCACAACAAGGTCAAGAAGTAAGTGCACAACAGCAACAAAATCAAACACAGCAAGGTTTTCAGCATTCTACAAACAATTTTAGCACTGGTGCACAAGCAGCCTTCCAAACAGGTTTTGTAGGAACAGATCCCAAAAAGTTAAACAGCAGAATCAACAAGCTAGCCAAAATCAAAATGGTGGTAATGGATTTAGTTAATATAAATATTATTAACCCTGGGTTTTCTTGAAACTCAGGGTTTTTAGAAGACATTTGATAAGAGTTTAAATAATTTCTAGATAGGCTCTAAAATCTATTGATTAATATTTTCCATTTTGACTTACACATCAAACATAGTAATTGTTTTGTTCCAAGTTTATAATTATTTCTTCTTTAGAAACTTTTTGCTCGTCAAACCCAACTTTGACCTCACCATCGTCCGTATCAATTAACACCCGTTCTACTCCATCCATTTTATTTAAAATCTGTTCTATTTGTTGAATTTGCTTACTACCAGTTACTTCTTTAACAAATATTGTTGCTTCATTCATATACAATCATTACTCCTTTTAACTTCAGTTCCTTCTATTGTTACCAATTAGTAACTATTGGTTCCTATATAATTATTCCACAGAGAAATAAGTAGTAAACAAACCAAATTAAGGTAAGGGTTTATCTTAAAACCAATTGGAGCACCTTTCTCTTTATTTAAAAAGATTTCCCTAAAAAAAGTCCCACACTCTTAGTAAGAGCGCAGGACCTTCAGAAATAAACGATATTTCTTATACACTATTAATCTTCAGACTCTTCTGTACCTTCATCACTATTTTCTTCTGTTTCAGTATCTTCTCCGTCTGTGTCTGTGTCTTCATCCCCACTACATCCTGTTACAATTCCACTTACCATAAAAACTGTCAACAATGCTAATAACCCTTTTTTAAACTTAGTTAGCTCTTTCATTTTTATTGCCTCCCTTTAAATTAAATGAATGTAACATATTTCCATCATACTGTATTAAAGTCAATAATTTTCCCTAATTACGAATAATTTACATAAATAAAAGCTAGTGTTTACCTTTTTAATAATGGCTTAATTTATATCACACTACGTTAACTAGATTAGATAAAAAACCACATTTTATTACATTTAAACTGTGTTAACTTAACTGTAGTGGTTCATGTTGAAGGATGGAACATAGTTATCGTCTTTCATACAAGAGGTATCTTGACTGCTTAAAGTTGAGGACATTGTGCTGTGGAAACCAAAAAACTGCTAGCATAAGTGTCATGCTAACAGTTTTTTACATTTTCTCTTTTATAGATAGTTACAGACTTATATAGAGAAGCGTTTGACTATTCGCTCTAAGTTTGTTGCCATTGTTGCTAGTTGGTCCGATGCTGATGCAATTTCTTCCATAGCAGCCATTTGTTCTTCTGCAGCTGCTGATGTTGTTTGTGCGCTTGCAGCCGATGTATCAGACAGATTTTCCAACTCCTTCATATGACCAAGAACACTTTGTGTTTTACCGGAAATGTCTTGTGTCACATTTGCAATTCCTTGAATTTGCTGAACGATAAGTTTAGTAGATTGCTCAATGTTAACGAAAGCACTTGCAGCTTCTGAACTTCTTCGTTGTCCTTCCGTAATTTCGTTTTGAACACTCCCTTTCATCATCGAAGTCGCGTGTTCAATCAACTCCAACATTTTACTCATGGAACTTCCTATCCCCTCTGCCACATTTTTAGACTGATCTGACAGTTTTAAAATCTCATTAGCTACAACCGCAAAGCCTCGACCGTGTTCACCTGATCTTGCTGCCTCAATGGATGCATTTAATGATAAAAGATTAGTCTGTTGCGCAATATCACCAATCGCGTTATTCATTTGACTAGCTTCGTTGGAAAGGTTCGACAGCTTCGTTATCATTTCTGTTGAATCGTTAACAGCATCTAATATCTTAGCCATCTGACTTTGTACACTATCGATTGTTTGGCTTCCATTTATTACATCTTTATCTGTTTTATCTACAGAACTCACAATAACATTCACAGATTCACTAATCGTGTCCATAGCTTTTACCATCTCGTCAACTACTTGAGAGGTTTGTTGTGTAGCCTCTGCCCCAGCAGCTGCACTCTCAGACGTCTCTTGGATTGTTTCCACAACATTTTGCACAGATTTAGAAGTTTCTTCTGTACTCATCTGTATAGCCTGTGAGGAGCCTGCTAGTTGAGAAGAAGTTTGATTCAACTCAGTAACCATGGTTTTTAAGGAAGCTCTCATATCATTAAAGTCATCAGCTAATAAGCCAAATTCATCTTTTCGTGTCAACGTAATTTCTTCATTTAAATTACCATCTCTTATACTACGTGCGCCACTTTGTAATTTTTTCAATGGTTGAAGCACCATTCTTAGTGTCAAAACTAACAAACCAATACCTACTAAAACAGCAACAGCAATAACGATTAAAACCTTGTGTAAAATAGGTAATGCCGCTTCTTTATAGTCCTTAACTCCGATCATACCAATAACTTTCCATCCTGAAACAGGTTCAGTTACTTGGTATAATTCAGTAGCTAAATCTCTTTCACCATCATTCATAACCGTTTCTTTTTTGAAAATACCATTCATTTCTTCACTTGTACTTTCATCTATAGCAATTCCTTCGAAAGGTGCACCCGGAGCAAGAATACCCGCTTCAAAGAAAAAGCCTGTTCCTGTTACAACTTGTTCATTTGCATTAAGAACAAACATAGAACCAGTATCGCCAATTCTAGCATCCTTAACTGCATCAATCATCGTATTTAATTGCAGTGTCATTTTTAAGACACCTTCATTATTTGGTAAGGCTTTAATTATTTCAGTAGTATATTCACCAGTTGTTTCGCTTTGATTTATATTTGAAAATTGAATATTATCTGTCGTTTCTAATGCTGCTTGATACCACTCTTCGTTTAGTGGTTCATATTCCTCAGCGTTTTCAAGTTCTGGTGAAGCAATATAGCTACCGTCAGTGTAAACCACTTCAATTGATTCAAAGTCTGGATTAATTTCGATAAATCTTTGCATGTGATTATTTATTTCTTCTGTATTTTCGTCTGCAAGAGCAGGCTCAATTATGTCAGAAAATTGGTTAAACCTTTCTGTAGAAAGGCTTATAAATTGACTAGCATTGCTTTCTACTAATGATAAATTAGAATGAATACCCTTTACCATCTTGTCTTGTACTTCATCTAATGCCTGTTGATATCCAAAGTAACCAATAATTGCACCTGGAACAATCAAAATGATAAGAAACATTAAAATTAGCTTTGTTCTAACTAACTTTCTTTGTTGCTTTAACCAGACAAAAGCTTTGTTCAAATTCTGTTTGATTCTCATGATAGACTTCCTCTCCATATTATGCCTTACTTTTACATTTATCGACAAAATACGCAAAAAGTTTAGGCTATCAATGAAAACTCTCATTCTTTTTTCCATCTATATGGAATGAAATAAGGACCAAAGTTCTATATCTATACCTCTATCGCTCCACCGTTAATTCGCTTGAATTTTCGTATTTTCGCTAGGTTTTCCACCAACTTCAGTGCCGCTTTATCTTTTGCTTTGGCTTCGATCATGATGTCTGCTGATTTTCCATAATCCTTTAACGCTTTTATAAAAGGCATCGCAAAATCCATATCAACATGATACGCATGCGCTCGTATCATTTTTTCTGATCTAGGTGAAGACAAATGGAATTTAGGTAGCCTACCTGTACCTTCCCAAGTAGCAAAAATCCTAGGTAGTAAATCCTCAAAAGGCTTTTCACTAAGATTAACCCAATGATGATGATAGTCGAATACAAATGGGACACCATGTGCTTCACAAACCCGTAATGTTTCTTCTGCAGTATAAGTCTTATCATCGTTCTCCAGTGTCGTTTGCATTCGTATATCCTTACCTAGTTTCATAAAATTCTCGTTAAATTTAGCAATCGCTGCTTGCTTATTTCCATAAGCTCCACCAACATGAATATTTATACTTGCATCTTTATGTAATCCCATTGCTTCCAACATCTCATAATGATAGGTCATATCAATAATTGCATTTTCTGTTACGTGATTCTTTGAACTTGTAAATAATGTGAATTGATTCGGATGGAAACTAACACGTAATTTATACTTATGTACTAATGCACCAATCTCTTTGAATAAATGATCAAAAGGTGTTAAATAATCCCATTTCACCTCTGGATGTGTGGCAAGCGGTACGAGCGAAGAGGACATTCGATAAACATCAATGCCGTGAGCTATATTAAAATGGAGCATTCGAATCGTGTTTTTCAAGTTTTGCTCTGTAGCATGATAAAGTTTTTCTTTTCTATTATCCTTGTCTTTTTTCTTCCAATTTGTAAATGTGATTGTTCGAGAAGGAGATACTTCCCATAAAGAGAGCGCTGTTGAGACATAACCAAATCTGAGTATCATTGTTTTCACTCCAACCGCCTAGTTTAGATTATTATAGTGTGTGTGATTCAAGATAATTTTATAACGGTTGCTATAACGTCTCGATGATTCTTCTAGGTTGCAGCTCTTCGGAGCGAGGAGACAGGAAAGTTGTCCCAATAAAAAAGCGAGATCTATCAAATGGAAACGTGCTATCCATCTAGGAGATCTCGCTCAATTTTCAAAAAAGAGAAGTAGGTCAAAATCAAAAGATAGACAACGATTTTGTATTGCTACCCCTTGAAAAATTAATTGATGCCAGACTCGAATATTAGATTCGACGCCTGACACCAACTTTCATAATTATATTTTCGACTTTTTATTTAAGTACTAATTTACTAAAAACCACATGCATTACCACTTATTTAACCTTCTATATACGATAAAACCAAATCCGAACAAAAGCAGCATCCCACCGAATAAGATGATATTGTAGCTATTAGTTGCAGTATTAGGGAGGCGTTTGCCTTCTTTATTGTCATTAACCTTTTGGTCATTATTTTGCACTGAATTCGTATTTTCACTTTTAAGTGTAGGTTTTCCAGAGCCCGATTTGTTGTGATCATTAGGTGATTTATTTCCATCTCCTGATTCATCTTGATTCGTCTCACCCTTTGGCTTTTCTTGATCGTTTCCATCTCCTAAATCCTCTTCATCTTTGGGTTGTTCCGGCTGTTCTGGTTTCTCTGGTTCTTGCGGCTTCTCAGGCTCTTCTCCTAACAAGTCAACAATGCGCCCTTCAATAACAGGGTCAACCACACCATTCAATTCATTCACCATATAAGCACGTAATTGTTCCCAATCGATTTCACCGATATCTTTTGTTCGTCCTTCAGCATATGCTTCGATGAATACCTTATAGCCGTCTCCCCCTTTTCCAGTGAAGTTATTTGTCGTTACTCCATATGTTTGTTCAGCTCTGATTTCTTCATATTTACCATTTATCTCCACTTCCATCATCACTATCCTAGAGCCTGGATCTTTCGTGCTATCGTAAGTGAATTTCATACCAGCAACGTGTAAGAAACCTCCACTTTCTCCTGGAGCTTGTCTGACACTGTGCTCAAGTATTTCTTTAATTTCAGCACCAGTTAATTCAACGATCACTGGATCATTTCCAAATGGTAACACCGCGATAACTTCACCAACTGTAATTGGGCCTTCCTCTATCGCTGCACGAATTCCTCCACCATTTTGCATGGAAATAACAACATCAGGAAATTTTTCTTTTGCTTTTTCAAGCATAGCATCCGTGATTAGATTACCTAACTCCGTTTCATTGGCGCGAACACTGACATCGCTATCGCTAAGTCGTGGATTAGCGATAAGTTTTGCTGCAACTGCACCTGTTTCTTCATTGGTTAACTTTTCTACCTCTTGTTTATATGGAGCAAGAATGTCAACTGCTTCCTGATCTGCTTCTTTTTCACTGACATCAATCAATTGTCCTGTATAGCTTGTAACAACACCATTTTCATCAAAATCAATATCTAGCTGCCCTAAAAATTGAGCGTACTGATAAGCTTGCACAATCACAGTAGGGTCTTTTTCTGCACCATCCTTGTCAGTCGCAACCACTACTGGTTGCTCTAATCTTGAATGGGAGTGACCTCCAACAATGACATCTATACCGTCTACGTGCTTTGCAAGCTGTAGATCATTTCCGAAAGTAGGATTACTATTATATCCGATGTGATTTAATGCAATTATTTTATCAACACCTAGACCTTCAAATGCTGCAACGGCGCGATTTGCCTCTTCGATGTAGTCTAAGAACTTCACATTGACTGGACTAGATATGTTTGCTGTATCTTCAGTCACTAAACCGAAAATACCAACTTTCTCTCCATTAATTTCTTTGATGATTCCATCAAAGACTGAACCACCCCTCGGAGAATCAGAGTATTGCTCATTATTTATATAGTCATCCATAAAGGGATCAGCTGAAAAGTCAACGTTCGTGCCAAGCATTGGAAAGTTCGCGGTAGCCACAAATTCAGAAAGCGACTTATGTCCATTTTCTCCCGAACCAAGATCAAATTCATGATTACCGAAAACCATCGCATCAACATCCATCAAATTTAATAGACTTAAGTCCGCTTGTCCTTTAAATTGATTAAAATATAATGTACCAGAAAACACATCCCCAGCATGTAGTAATAGTGAATCTGGTTTTTCAGTACGTACTTCCTTGATGGCTGTTAACATTTTTGGTAATGGCTCCACATGTGCATGTGTATCATTCATGTGCATAATCGTTAATGAAAAGTCTTCCTGGAGCTCTTCCGCTGAAAGTTTACTAGTAGGCATAACAAGCGTGAATACTAAAACAATCATTACAAAAAATCTTAAAGACAACCCGTATCGTTTTTGATTAATCATAAAGCCAAAATACCTCCCCAAATTTTAAAATCCGGTACATTTAAATAGATTCAATCGTTTAACTAGCATCTCCCCTATTTACTAGATACACCTTCATTATAGAGAGTTATGTTTAAGAAATAATGTATAACTGGTAAAATTTGTGTAAACCAATATATAAGAGAGAATAACACTTCTCCTTAATAATAGACCAAAAGATAAGCAGGACCATTATTCAATAGCAACAGAAATAGTAAATGCTGGTACTAGTAAACTTAAAGCTAGAAATTCCATTTCTATTAACATTGCTTTATAAATCGGGTTGGGAATTCCCCCTTCATTTATCGATATACTATCCGAATTCACCAGTTGGAGTCGTTTAGCAAAGTAATACCCTTGCATTTCTTGACATTACATTTCTTTTGATCATGGAACTGTTTTAAGGTCTCAACACCTTCTGCAACGATGTTTAATTTCAAAGCCTTAGCTTTGCATTATCTTTATCCTCCTGAAGATTAGCGATAAATGTTCAATTGATCTTACTTCTATATGTGTTTCTATTATTCACCACACTTATTAAAAAAAAAGACAAGGTATTATACCCTGTCCCACTTCTACGATACTAATATTAATCCCTCTCTATTCCAAAGGCTCTAGCTCCTCTTCGGTTACCCATTTATGATTAATGGCCTCTTGCCCGTCAGTTGTCATAAAATCAACCATATAAACCGTTGTTTCTTCAGAGGAGACAATCTCCTGAAACGAGCCTTCCATGCCCATCATATGACTAGCTGTTGTTTTCACTTCGGTTCCCGGTTGCAAAGTTTCATTTCCAATGTCAATAAACTCTTCGTGTACAACCCACTTATGGTTTTCCACTCTTGGATGTTCATCGGAAGGTGTGTAAGAAGTTACATATGCCGTTGTTTCATAAGCACCAACGATTTCCACTTCAACTCCCATCATCATCTCACCCATGTGATCAGCCCTGCTAATTGCTTTACTACCCACTGGGTAAGTTGGATTTTCTGCTACTTTTAGATCCTCCGGCACTTCACTAGAGCCTTGTAAATTCATGTGAGAATGATCCATCTCTTCCATTTCATCCGCACATGATGATAAAACAATAACAAAAAACAAAAATAAAATAGAAACCAACCATTTATCCTTTTTCATTTTCTAAAGGCTCCTTCGTAAAAAGACTCTGTATAGATTAGACTTAGCAGTAGTATTAATATAAATACATTAACAGAATTTTTGTATAAATCATATGTATCAAGATAAAGCAGCAATGGAAGTTTTACAATTAATTTGTAATGATTATTAGTAATTAATTTTGACTATAGTCAAATGGGTGTAGAGTGCACAAAAATGTGCAAAAAGTAAAAGGGACGAATCTTTTTGTTCAATTGGAAACAAAAGACCGCCCCTTCATTCTCTATATATAAACTTGATACTCAACTGCTTTATGTGATAATAGCTTAATTATTACTCAGTGATATTACATCTTAAGCACCACAATTTTTCCGGCTCATTCACAAAAAGACGGTTTTCACACATACGTTTCCCTTAGGTTTGAAATCCCCATCCCTCTTGTTGACATATACTTGTTTTAACGTGGACTCTATAGACTGGTTCAATCCATTTATTCTTCAACAGGATGTGTTGCCTCATACAGCAATTGATCGAGTTCTTCTGTATAGGCAGTCGTTGTTTCCTCTGTCCAACCAAGTTGCTTTTGCATGTATCTAATAACGACATCTTTATTTGATTTCACCCAATTGATCGCAAAGAAAATGCCACCAGTTCTTCTGATGAAGAAATCTACAGGTTTATATGCTTGTTCATGTTCCAATGAATATTGCACCATTGCATACACAACTGGGTTAAGTCCTTCTTCAGATGCAATGTCCTTTCCATTTTCATATATGGAAAAAATAATAGGAACATTAGAGCCATATCTATTTATTAGAAAGGTTGCCTCTTTTTCATCGATTCCTACTTGCTTAGCTTCTATTAACTTCTCTTTCTTAAAATGAGTAAATCCTTTTGAACCACCAACATCCCCACCAGATAACCTTATTTGCTTTGTATCTGCTTTTGTATATAAGATCTCCTCTTCTTTTTTCAGCTGGTCTGTAACAAGGTCAACAACACTTTCTCCCATTTTTCTATAACCTGTTAATTTCCCACCAGCAATTGATATTAATCCTGAATCAGAAACAAATATCTCATCTTTACGAGAGATTTCTGATGGGTCTTTTCCTTCTTCATGAATCAGTGGTCTCAAGCCAGCCCAACTTGACTCCACATCTTCAGCAGTAACCTCTACCTCAGGAAACATAAAGTTTATTGCCTCTAGCACATAATCCCGGTCCTCAACGGTCATTGTTGGATGTGCGATGTCACCTTTATAAACAGTATCTGTTGTACCAACATATGTTTTTCCATCACGTGGAATAGCAAAAACCATTCTTCCATCCGGCGTGTCAAAGTAGACCGCTTGCTTTAGTGGGAAACGTTCTCCATTAAAAACAAGATGAATTCCTTTCGTAAGTCTAAGTGTTTTCCCTTTTTTAGAGTGATCCTTATCTCTTAATGTATCTACCCATGGGCCAGTAGCGTTCACGATTTTTCTAGCATGAACCTGGTGCTTTTCCCCATTAATTTGATCTTCTAGGTTAACTCCAACAAGCTTGTTATCTTCATAAACCATGTCAACAACTTTAGAATAGTTGATAGACAGCGCACCTAGTTCTACCGCCTTTTTCATAACCTCTATTGTTAAACGTGCATCATCTGTCTTGTATTCCACATAATAGCCTGCTCCCTTCATCCCATCTTTTTTCAATAAAGGTTCACGTTTTAAGGCCTCGTCGACACCAAATATCTTTCTCCGCTCTTCTCTTTTCACACCCGCTAAAAAATCATAGACTCTAAGACCAATATTCGTCATAAATGGCCCGAACTGCCCGCCTTTATAAAAAGGTAAAAGCATCCATTCTGGGGTTGTAACATGGGGAGCATTCTCGTACACAATCGCTCTTTCTTTCCCTACTTCCGCAACGACCCCTATTTCAAACTGCTTCAAATACCGCAGACCACCATGGACTAGTTTTGTTGATCTACTAGAGGTACCAGCAGCAAAATCTTGCATTTCAACAACCGCTACCTTCAATCCTCTGTTTGCTGCATCTAATGCGATTCCTGCTCCAGTAATACCTCCTCCAATTACAAGTAAATCCAGCGGTTTTTCTGTCATTTTTTCATAGTTTTCTTTTCGGTTAAAGCTAGAGAATGCCATAAAATGTATCCCTCCATATAGAATTTCACTTCTTTAAATCATGGTTTGTAATTACGTAAGTAGTACCTTGTTTTTTTAAAAAAAGAGACCACAATTCGCCTTAAGAAAACTTCCTAAGTAAAATGCGGCCTCTCATTCTCTAAGTGCAATATATTAACTTGTATAATAGAAATTTGGTAGTTTATTGTTTAAAAACTCTTGTTGCCTCAATTGCCTTTTTCCAACCACCATATAGTTCATTCCGTTTATCATCATCCATCTTAGATGTAAACGTTGCTTCTCGCTTCCACTGAGAAGCAATTTCTTCTTTATTTTGCCAAAATCCAATTGCTAATCCGGCCAAATATGCAGCACCTAGGGCTGTTGTTTCGTTTACTTCTGGTCGTTCCACTGTGTAACCTAAGATATCACTTTGGAATTGCATAAGGAAGTCATTTTGTACCACTCCACCATCGACTCGAAGTGTTTTTATCTGGATACCGGAGTCAGCTTCCATTACATCTATCACATCTTTTGTCTGGTAAGCAAGTGATTCAAGCGTTGCACGTATAAAATGTTCTTTCGTTGTTGCACGAGTAAGACCAAACATAGCTCCGCGAGCATCGGTATCCCAATATGGTGTACCTAGACCAACAAAAGCAGGAACTAAATACATCCCTTCCGTTGACTCTACTCGGTTTGCATATTTTTCTGTATCCTTTGCCTTCCTGATCATTCGCAGTCCATCTCGTAACCACTGAACAGCAGAACCAGCCACGAAAATACTTCCTTCTAGTGCATATTCCACTTTGCCATCAATACCCCAAGCGATTGTCGTCAAAAGGCCATGGTCCGAAGTGACTGGTTCTTCACCAGTATTCTTTAACATAAAGCACCCTGTGCCATAGGTGTTTTTTGCCATCCCTTTTTCAAAACAAGCTTGGCCAAACAAAGCTGCTTGCTGATCACCAGCTATACCGGCAATAGGAACGCGATAACCAAAGAAATGATAATCAATCG
This sequence comes from Aquibacillus rhizosphaerae, assembly GCF_030282825.1. Taxonomy (GTDB): domain Bacteria; phylum Bacillota; class Bacilli; order Bacillales; family Amphibacillaceae; genus Aquibacillus_C; species Aquibacillus_C rhizosphaerae. The sequence goes on along the minus strand of NZ_JASTZU010000027.1, from coordinate 59,529 downwards.
TGTACGCATAAATCTCTGATGATGGCCTTACTTCAGGTAACATGCTTTTAGGAATAGTTAATAAGTCTAATAGTTCATCATCCCATTGTAAATCATAGATGTTGTACATCAATGTTCGAGATGCATTGGAATAATCCGTTACGTGACGTTGACCACCTGACAGCTTGTAAACAAGCCATGAATCAATCGTCCCGAACATCAAATCACCATTTTCAGCTTGTTCCCTTGCTCCCTCTACATGGTCAAGAATCCATTTCACTTTTGTTCCACTAAAATAAGGGTCTATCAAAAGTCCTGTTTTGTTACGGAACAATTCACTATGCCCTTGTTCCCGAAGTTCCTTGCAAATGTCTTCCGATTGGCGTGATTGCCAAACAATTGCCTTATAAATAGGTCTTCCTGTATGTCTATTCCAGACAACAGTCGTCTCCCTTTGATTGGTTATGCCAATACTAGCAATCCGATATGCTTCTACTTCAGCTTTACGTAAAGCTTCCGCAATACATGCTAATACGGAAGTCCAAATTTCATTAGCATCATGTTCCACCCAACCAGATTTTTCGAAAAACTGTTGGAACTCTTGTTGAGCAACGCCTTTAATTTTTCCTTCACGGTTAAAAAGAATGGCCCTTGTACTCGTTGTCCCCTGATCTATAGATAAAATATAATCTTTGTCCAAGCTATCACCTCTATAAAGTACAGGCAATCACTACTCACTATAGATATCCATGGAGCCTATCCGGTAGTGATTGCTGTTACATCCACAATATTATTTGATATTCCATTGAAACGGCTCATTAATATCCACTTGTTGTCCATTAACGATTACCGTACGTGTTTCCTCTTCAGGGAAATACAACGTAACATTGTTATATGGTGGGTTATATTTACCTTCGATAGAAAGACTTACTTCTACTTGTTCATTTGTAGTTTTCATACTTGTATTAATGTAAGCAAATTCCCCATTCTGATAGTCAAGGCTTTCTCCATCATCTTCGTAAACTGAAGCAGTTGTATAATCTACTCCGATTGTTGGATACATTAACAGTCCTCGTGAATCTTCTTCTTTATTCACAAAGTTGATTTCCCCATCTCTAATTGGAAGCATGGCACCTGCTTGTGCAAACATCGGAATAACATCTATTGGTGCATCTACTTCTAGGTTTGTACCACCAGCATGATAGCTTCCACTATTTATGTCATACCAGCCTCTTTTATTATCCGGCAAGTAAACCTTTCGCTTCGTTGCACCTTTTTCAACCACATTACAAATAAGAAGGTCTTCTCCAACTAGGAAGTCATCATTTTCCTCAAATGTTTTTGCATCATGATCAAAATAGTATAACGTTGGTGTCAACATTGGCTGATAATCTTTATTAGCCTTGTGTAACAAGTGATATAGATATGGAATCCACTTCACTCTTTCTTCCATAAACTGTCGAATTGTATCGATATGATCTGGGTACATCCACGGAACATTTACCGTCTTGTCATCATTCCAAGAATGAATCGTAAACCTCGGATGAAAAATCCCATTTTGAATCCATCTAATAAATAACTCTGGATCAGGTGCGTTGCCTGAAAAACCACCAACGTCGTGACCAAAGTTGTACATTCCGGACATGCTTAGTCCTAATCCCATCTTAATATTATATCGAATGGTTTTCCATTCCGTATAGTTATCTCCTGACCATGTTTGAACATATCTTTGCATGCCAGGTATTCCTGACCTAGAAATCAAATATGGACGAGTATTTGGTGCATGCTCTATTTGAGCTTCATAGGATGCCTTCATCATGAGTAGTGTTTGGATTGGTTTGATATAGCTTACTGGAATCACTTCACCAAAACCATTTGCCAATGCATCTTCATCCCATATTTCATATTCGTTGTTATCATTCCATGTCGAATCAATACCAAGGTCCAATAATTGTTCTTTGACTTTATCTTTCCACCAGTCATAAGCAGCTTTATTGGTAAAATCTATATAAGATCCTACTTCATCCCAAAACTGCGACACTTCAGGGTTTTTCCCGTCTTTTGATTTTACAAAATACTCTAATTGTTTCAGTTGTTCATATAATGGGTGGTCATGTAACAGAACAGGTTTGATATTCGCACATAGATTAATTTTGTTCTCATGGAAGTTATTAATCATTTCTTTTGGATCTGGAATTCTAGACAAATCCCAATTAAATACATAGCGTTTATTTCCAATACTTGTGTATCCAGAAGAAAGCTGGAAAGAATCACAAGGAATATTATAATCTTTACATGCCTCAACGAATTTCTTTAGCTGTTCCTGTGCATCTGGGGCATCCGTGTATGTCATCGTAGAACCGGAATAACCTAAGCTCCATTTAGGAGGCATAATCATTTGACCAGAGAAGCGTGTGAACTTTTCCACCACTTCCTTGATACGAGGTCCCAGAATGAAGTAATAATCAAGGTTGCCTCTTTTAGCTTGATAATATCGATAATGTCCATGGTAGTTATCTAGTTCTGCTCCCATATCAAATACGGAGTCACTGTAATTGTCATAATAAAGACCGTAGGCCATTTCAGTATCATCATTATAAGTAATATAAAAAGGCATATGTTTATATAATGGATCCGTATGTTCTGCATCGTATCCCATCGCATCAATGTTTAGCATTCGATACCTTTTACCTTTTTTGTCCAAAGATCCGCCTTTTTCACCCAAGCCATAATAATGATCATTACGAGGTCTTTCTAAATAATGGAAGACACCTTCACCTAAGCTATCATCAAAATTATAGCTTTGTGTTTTTCGATCATTGGCTATGTTGATCCATTTCCCTTCAAACTTTCCATACCAGTTAAGTTGAAAGCCTTTTAAGTTGACGATTACCTTAAGTTCATTGGTTGAGATTTCAACTGTGTTGTTCTTCTCTTCCATTTGATAAGACGGAAGAGAAAAAGGACTTAAATCAAATTTATCTCTACCTTCTACAGGCACATCCTCCATCCCAGGTGCCACTGACCATGTACGGTTTAACAGTGGATGATTATCCGTTGGGACATATACTCGAAATGTATCTTGTTCGAGTATATAAAGTTCAACGACATCATTATCAGGAGTTGAAAATGAAATGGTGTTCTGTTGCTTTGTTTTCACGCTAAAATGCTTCTCTTGTAACATTGTTGTCTCCTCCCTAATTCATTAATCCTAAAAATTTTGGTAGTGCTAAACTGATCCATGGAATATAGGTAATTAACATTAAAGTAACGATTAGTGCAGCGAACATTTTTAGCAATGGTCTTAATACCGATTCAATCGAAACATTCGCTACACTACAGCCTATAAATAATGCACTACCAACTGGTGGTGTCATAATACCGATACAAAGGTTGAATAATAGTACAATACCAAAATGAACTGGATCCATACCGATTTCCACTGCAATAGGTAAGAAAATAGGTGTAAATATTAATACGGCTGGTGTAATATCCATAAAGGTACCTATAATTAATAAAATGATATTCATTAACAATAAAATAATAATTGGATTATCAGAAGCAGCTAACAACATGTTCGTTATTGCTGCTGGTATCCCAGTAAATGCCATTACCCAAGACATAATAGAAGACGCACCAACAAGAAATAATACAATTCCTGTCATCACAACTGTTTCTTTTAATATTGCTGAAATGTGCGAGAATTTAAGTTGACGGTAGAATAATGCCAAAATAACAGAATAGAATACAGCAACTGCTGCACCTTCTGTAGCTGTGAAAATACCAGCAACAATTCCACCAATAACAACAAAGATTAATGATAAGCTTGGTAATGATTGTAATACAACTATTAAACCTTGCCTAAAGGTTGGTCTTTCTGCTACCGGATAGTTGTTACGCTTTGCAATAAAGTAAGCGACAATCATAACGGCAAGTCCCATTAAAATACCCGGCAAGTAACCTGCCATAAACAATGCAGAAATAGAAGTCCCACCACTTGCAAGGGAATAAATAATCAGTGCTCCACTTGGTGGAATTAGCATTCCTGCAGGAGAAGATGCTATGTTCACCGCTGCTGAAAACGATGGGTCATATCCTTCTTTTTTTTGCAATGGAGTCATTACTCCACCAATCGCAGCTGCTGAGGCAACCGCAGAACCTGAAATCGATCCAAACAACATATTACCCACTACATTTGTGTGTGCTAATGAACCAGGTAACCTTCCACCTATTAGTTTTGCCAAGTTTATTAATCGAATGGCAATCCCGCCATTATTCATAATACTCCCGGAAAGAATAAAGAATATAACAGCAAGTAGTGAAAAAGTATTAATACCCTGAACCATCTTTTGAGCAGCAGTGAAAATTGCTACATCAAAAGGAATGACTGTTAATGCTGCAATAAAGGACGAAACACCGATACTAATTGAAATCGGCACACCAATGATTAGTAAAAGAAAAAATACACCAAATAATACGAGAGAAGCTAGTAATGCTGTATCCATATCACTCACCCACTTTTTCTGCTGGTTTTGCGTAGAATTTTATATTTAAAATTTTATAAAGAACAATAATAATGCCGCTTATTGGTAAGATGGAATAGACTACTCCCATAGGAATTTGCAGGATAGGAGTGAGTTGAGTCATCGTTGTCTCAACTAGTTGGGAGCCACCTTTTATTAAAACCAATATCGCAAAGGCTAAAATAAAAACATCATTGATAACGGAAACAACTAACCAACTCTTTCCTTTTATTTTATTTTTAACAAAAGTTAAAGCTAAGTGTTTATTCGATCCAAACGCATAGCTGGCACCGAGTAATGCAGTCCAAACCAGCAAAAAACGAAGTAATTCATTCGTAAAAGTACTTGGTTCTGACAAAACATACCGACTGAAAACTTGCCATAATGCGCCAATAACTAGAACAAATGTTAGGAAATAGGAAATGGATAGGATCAACCGATCTAGCCATTTTTTTATTGTGTACAGCATTCTTTTGACAACTCCTCATTAAAATTTATGAAAATGATATATAAAGACCTATTTGACTACCTCGTCTCTGTTATCATATCCACGATATGATTTTTACCATCTCTATAAAAGTACTATTATTTATTAACAAAAAATATACTGTAATAGTTTTCCTCATTCTGACTAGATAATATACAAGGTGCTCAAATAAATGAGCACCTTGTCCATTTTTACTTATCTAATTCTTTCATCTGATTAATAATCTCAGCGATTTCCGCGTCTTCACTGAACTCATCATGAAGAGGCTGAACTGCTTCAATGAATGGTGCCTTATCTACTTCGTTAAACTCTACACCCATTTCCTTTGCTTCATTAACAGCTTCTTCAATTGCTGCATCCCAAAGTTCTGTGTGTGATTCTCTAGCTTCGTTTGCAGCCTCGTTAAATGCTTGTTTTTGCTCATCTGTTAGACTATCCCAAGTTTTTGTACTAACGATAAGAATGTCAGGAATGATTGTATGTTCGCTATAAGAGAATGCCTTCGCAACTTCACCATGCTTCCCTGTTGTTAACGCTGTCGGATTACTTTCCGCACCATCAATAACCCCTTGTTGAAGTGCTGTATAAATTTCACCATATGGCAATGGAGTAGGTGTTCCACCTAGTAAATTCACCATTTCTATAGCTGTCGGACTATCCATTACTCTGATTTTAAGTCCATTTAAATCTTCTGGCGTTTCTATTGGCGTATCCTTTGTGTAGAAGCTACGTGCACCTGAATCAAAATAGGATAGACCTACAAATCCATTATCACTAGTTGATTGGTAAATCCCATCGACTACATCAGATTCCATTACATTACGATAATGTTCTTGACTCGTAAAGATATATGGAAGAGAGAACACAGAATACTGATTTGAGAAACTTTCTAGTGCACCAGCACTTACTTTCGTCATATCAACTGCGCCACTTTGCACTTGCTCTAATACTTCTTTTTCACTACCTAATACACCATTTGAGAATATTTCCATTGTAACAGTTCCATCTGTTTTTTCTTCAACACTTTCAGCAAAAGTTGTTAGAGCTGTGTGTATCGGGTGATCTTCACTTAGATTGTGAGCTAGCTTTAATTCTTTGGATTCTGCAGCACCATCTGATTCATTGTTTCCTTCACTTTCACCTTCACTTTCTGAATTCGTTCCACATGCCACTAGTGTCATGAAAAATAAAACGGATACAAATAACATTAAAATTTTCTTCAAGGTAAATTCCTCCTATTTTTTTCTAAATTACGTTTATTTGTTTTCCCAACAAACAAACATTCATAAAGTTAGTGTGAAGATAACCTATGGATAGTATGCCCATTATTCAAAAATGAACAACAAAAAACCTCACCAAAAACCATACTTTTTTTAAAAAAGTGGATTTCTAGTGAGGGGCTCCATTTCTCCGTCACATGTTTTAACTTGTATCCTTATATTAAACTAATTTGTAAGCGCTGTAAACAACTTTTTTATATTTTTTGTTTAAAAAGTATATTTTGTCGAAAGAACTCCCGATTATCAAGAATTTTAAATTATAAATTCCATAAATCACCATTAGATGTTGTTACAGCTTTTGCTCCTCCATCCAAAGCATTCCTTACATCTTCTTCTGTTCTAATAAGTCCACCTGCAATGACAGGCAACTTCGTATTATCGTAAACTTCTCTAATAATCTTAGGCACTAAACCTGGTAATACTTCGATGTAATCCGGTTTTGTCTTATTGATCATATCAAGATTGCGCTCTAATGCATGGCTATCAAGAACGAATAAACGTTGGATTGCTAATATGTTGCTTTTTTTGGCAATGGATATTACATTCCCACGAGTTGAAATAATTCCGTCTACTTTAACATTTTGAACTAAAAATTCCACTCCATATTCATCGTTTTTTAACCCTTGAATTAAATCTGCGTGCACGATAACCTTTTTATTACTTTTTTTTGCGTATTTTATAATATTTCCAATCTGAGAAATTCTAGTTTCTAAAAAGACTAAATATTCATGGTCGCTTTTCAGTAATTGTTCAAAGTCCTTCATATTTTTCACAGCAGGTAAAACACCAGTTAGCATATTGAAGCTCCTTTTCCAAAGCAGTTATATTTCTTTTTAAAAATCTTCAACCATCTATAGGGCTAAACTATATACTTTCTTTCACATTTTATCAAAGATTAAGAAAAAAAAAAGCTTTCTTTATGCTTCATACTTGAGTTATTTTATTAGGCTTATATACCTAGAAGAATGGCCTAATATACTCTAACAATTCCTTTTTCTAGCACTTCAGTTATATTCAGTAAGAAAGGTATAAATAATAGGATATGAAAGACAATAACTTCTTAACGCTGTGTAACGAAAGAGTATGAATTGAAAAGCGGAACATACGTTGCCAAGTAAGGAGCATTTTTCCTATAACCAACTTTTAGCATTCTTTATTCCTTTAGGATTTTCAGCGAGTTTAACTGCCATTACACATGTAATCATAAATGGGACGATGAGTAGAGGAGAAAATGAGGCCTTTATTAACGCCTGTTATGCAGTGGCTATGTCCATTTTTGGCATCATAGAAAAGCCGTTAATCATCTTTAGACAAACATGCTCTGCGCGCAAATCCCGAATCTTACTACAGTAATCATTGCGTTATTATTTCTTGTTCATTTGGTTCCGGAATGGAACGGATTAAATGGCTCTGTCGCATCAACACTCGGAGAAATTATTGGTTTAATCGTTGTCATCATCGTATTTAAAAGAATGGGAAGTGCACCAGGTGAAAAAGAGAAAACATCACTTTTTACTAGAATCTAGTCTTATGAAATAAAGAGTATTTGTAAGAACTATATTGTTTATGAAAATGAGGTGGAAGTGGTTCTTGGCTTAAGGATTAAAAAGACTTTGGGTTCTAGCCAAAGTCTTTTTGTTACTATGCGTATTAATTCATACAATTATATTGTCATACTACCAAATCCACCATCTACACGAAGGAGAGAGCCTGTAACAAAACTCGAAGCCTTATCAGAAGCTAGATAAATAGCTGCTCCCTTTAACTCTTCTGGGTTACCAAAGCGATCCATTGGTGTGTGTCCCATAATGGAGGCAATTCGTTCTTCACTTAAAATTTTACGATTTTGTTCTGCTGGGAAAAATCCAGGAATAATCGCATTAACACGAATACCATGTGGCGCAAATTCTTTTGCCAAAAATTGCGTTACGCTATTTACTCCTGCTTTAGATGCAGAATACGTAAATACTTTAGATAATGGTGTTGTAGAGGATACAGACGAAATGTTGATAAAGCTTCCTTTTCTACCTGTTTCAATCATGCGTTTTGCGAATGCTTGAGACGTGAATACAAGCCCTTTTAAGTTCACATCCATTATATGGTCCCATTCTTCCATCTCTAGCTCTAAGAATGGTGTTGCGCTATTTGTACCAGGTGCGTTAAGGACAATGTCCCATCCACCAGACCAAGCTTCTATTTCTTCAACCAAATTATGGATGGATTCCATGGAGCTAACATCGGCTTGAAATGACTTAGCCTCCCCACCATTTGCTTCAATTTCCTTTGTTACCGCTTCTGCTTTATCCATATTACGTCCAACAATGGCTACTTTTGCACCGTGTTCAGCAAGTCCTTCTGCCATTGAGCTACCAAGTACACCATTTCCCCCAAGAACAACAGCAGTTTTGCCTGTTAAGTCAAATAGATTTATCATATTTACTCCCCCTGTTTAGATTAAAATAAATTACCTTCGTTTTTAAAATTCATTTCATATACGTCTGAGATTAGTTCCATGTTTTCATGAGCATTTACTTCATCTAATAATGCCTCTGACACTTCTATTTCATCAATTTCCAATGTGTTTTTAATGCGTACCATTTTCACTTTTGTAAAATCTAAGATGTTACACGTCTTAATGGCAGCTTTGATTGCCTGTTTCTGTGTAGGTAATGCCGTAGATATATGCGTAGGTCCGACAACAGTTGATGTTAAGCCATTAGCATAAGTTGCCTCGCGATCCATTTTGGCAACCAAACGTTGTGTTGTGAAATCTGCAGTTCCAACACCGTTTGCATTGCCTTCGGTCTCATGTGTTAAATCTAAGACAACCATTTTTGTTACGTCAGGTCCACCGTATGGATATGGAGTTGGGTAACGACCAGTTATGTTCGGGTCCATTCCATCACCACTAATGTTTTTACCAATTTCATCTATAATAAGTACATCAATTTGGTCAAAATATATTTTCGGTAGAGATTCTTTTGCTAATTTTTGCATGTCAATCTCTTTTTCTTCTATTTCATTTGGTAACCATACTTCAATCTGTTTCACTTTATCAAACGCATTTTCTACAGTGGCCACAGAGAATAAAATCGGCATTTTCTCTAGCGAAATTTTTGTCATTGCTGGAACATATTCTGCCATGTGCTTAAAGCCTAACTGATGACAAGCTTCAGCACCTTTTTGTTTCCCTAATCCAATACTAATCATCTTCATAATTCCACTTTCTACAGGGCCACGAAAAGCAGTATGCGGTTTAACACGGTTAATGACAACAACTCCATCCGCTTCTGAAGCAATTTTATCAAAATATACTGGCAATCCATTGGATAGCTGATCTATTTTGATTACCTCCATCGAGGAGCGAATTTCACACCCGACGCTTTCTTTGGTAACTCCCAAATGCTCAAGCACAGCCTGTTGCCCTTCTGCAGTTGCTCCACCATGGCTCCCCATACAAGGTACAATAAATGGTTTCGCTCCTAATTCTTGGAGGAACTTAACCGTAACCGCAGTCGTTTCGACAAGTCGATCTAACCCTCTACTACCAACTGCAACGGCAATTTCCATCCCCGGTTTCACCGTTTGTTTTACTTCTTCCCTTGCTAATTCTGACTGCAATACTGCACCAAGGTCATCAATTTGACTAGCGTCAAATTCTTGCTTCACTTTTGCCATTTTAGGAATAGGTATGTCTTCTAAAAGTTCTTGTAGAATCCCCATGTATAGACACTCCTTTATTTAAGTTTTAAACGATTGGTCCATAGACACCTGCTAAAGCACTCGGCCATAGGAGATTGAAATATAATAAGTTCTTAACTAAGATACCCAAAATCCTATAAAGTATCCCCAATCATACTAGTATTTATCCCGGTATCTTTACTTTAATTTAAAGCCGGTTGTACATTGGGATTAACAACTTTATAGACATTCCTGTATTTGCGTTAGTTAAGCAAGCTAGTTAATTATTATAAACCTCCCTCTCTATACGGGGGAGGTTTTTGTTATTATCTATGTTGCACGTAAGTTTTTCTCAAACCGTGCAGGAGTTAACCAAGTAGCTCGTCTTACATCCAATTCGTGTGAAAGCTTCCTTCTTTGTCAACACGTTGGTAGGTGTGTGCACCAAAGTAATCACGTTGTGCTTGCAGCAGATTAGCTGGTAAAGTTTCTGTACGGTAACTATCATAATAAGCAATCGCACTAGCAAAAGCTGGTACTGGAATACCGTTATCAATCGCTACTTTCACTACTTCACGCAACGAAGATTGATAGCTTTCTACAATTTCCTTGAAGTAATCGTCTAACAACAGATTCGTTAATTTCGGATCACGATCATATGCTTCTTTAATATTTTGAAGGAATTGCGCACGGATGATACATCCTCCACGGAATATCATTGCGATATCACCATAGCGTAAGTTCCAATTATTTTCTTCAGAAGCAGCGCGCATTTGCGCGAATCCTTGTGCATAGGAAACGATTTTGCTCATGTAAAGAGCTTTTCTTACGGCTTCAATTAGTTCTGTTTTATTCCCTTTAAAGCTATCTGTAGATGGGCCATTTAAGATCTTGCTAGCTTTGACACGTTCCTCTTTCATCGCTGAGATAAAACGAGCAAATACAGACTCTGTAATGATTGGTAATGGCACGCCAAGGTCTAGAGAATCTTGACTCGTCCATTTACCAGTACCCTTTTGACCAGCCGTGTCTAAGATGACGTCTACCATCGGCTTACCAGTGTCATCATCTACTTTTGTGAAAATATCTGCAGTGATTTCCATTAAATAACTGTCTAATTCACCTTTATTCCATTCAGAGAATACTTCATGAAGCTCCGTAGCATCTAATCCTAGTACTCTTTTCATGATGAAATACGCCTCACAGATTAGCTGCATATCGCCGTATTCAATTCCATTATGAACCATTTTCACATAGTGGCCAGCACCATTTGGTCCGATATAAGTCGTACAAGCATCTTCTCCAACTTTTGCAGCAATGGCCGTTAAAATTGGCTCAACAAGGTCGTATGCTTCTTTTTGTCCACCTGGCATAATGGAAGGACCTTTAAGTGCTCCTTCTTCTCCACCGGAAACACCAGCTCCAATAAAGTGGATACCACTTTCATCCAACTCCTGGTTACGACGAATCGTATCCTTAAAGAATGTATTCCCCCCATCAATTAAAATATCACCTTTTTCCAGGTATGGCTTTAATGATTCGATCGTTGCATCTGTTGCTGCCCCGGCTTTTACCATTAATAAAATCTTTCTAGGTTTCTCTAGGGAATTGATAAACTCCTCGACACTATATGTGCCAGCAAAGTTCTTTCCTTTTGCCTCTTCTTGCAAAAATGCTTCTGTTTTTTCTGCTGAACGGTTGAAAACGGAAACTGCATACCCTCTACTCTCAATATTCAAAGCTAAATTTTTACCCATTACGGCTAAGCCAACTACACCAATTTGTTGTTTTGACATAACTGATTTTCCTCTCTTTTATAGAATCATTTTTCTATTTCTACCACCATGAATGATTAACTTAAATATTAAAATAACGTTCCGCATTGTAATAACAAATATTTTTTACGTACGTCTCTAGTAGCTTCTTGTCATTTGGCACTTTACCTTCTACTACCCATGTTCCTAGTAAGTTGCAAAGAATGCGTCGGAAGTACTCATGACGTGAAAACGATAGAAAACTTCTAGAGTCTGTTAGCATACCAATAAAGTTACTAATTAGACCTGTATTTGCTAATGTCTTCATTTGGTCTTCCATGCCATCAATATGGTCATTGAACCACCATGCTGTACCAAACTGAACTTTCCCCGGGATTTCACCATTTTGATAGTTTCCTGCCATCGCAGCTAACACATTGTTATCTCGTGAGTTTAGAGAATATAGCACTGTTTTTGGTAAATTTTCATTCACCTCTAATGCATCTAAAAACTTGGATAAAGGCTCTGCTAATAGACGGTCTCCAATCGAGTCAAACCCGCTATCCGGTCCGATTTTATCGAACATACGTGTATTGTTATTACGTAATGGGTTAATATGTAATTGCATAACCCATCCTTTTGCTGCATATAACTCTCCCAAATATATTAATGTATAGGTACGGTATTGATTCACTTCTTTCTGAGACAATGGATCGCCATTTAGTCGTTTTTCAAAAATCGTCTCCACTGCTTCTTTTGTTGCCTCTTCAAAGAACATAACATTTATGCCGTGATCAGAGCTGCGACAACCTAATTCGTCAAAGAAGTCTACTCGTTTTGCAAATGCGTCCAACAAAGCTTGGTAGTTTGTGATGCTGATATCCGCAGCTTGCTCAAGTTTTGTTATCCAGTCTAGAAAATCAGGTGTATCAATATTTAATCCTTTATCTGGCCTGAATGAAGGAGATACTTTACAATCAAAATCCTCCTTTGCCAATGCAGTGTGATATTCTAAACTGTCAGTAGGGTCGTCTGTTGTACCAACGAAAACTACATTATCTTTTTCCAAGATCGAACGCACAGATAAGTCAGACGTTGCCAGTTGACGATTAGCCTCTTCCCATATAGCGGGCGCCGTTTCCTCATTTAATAGCTCATCAATTCCAAAATATCTTTGAAGCTCTAAGTGGGCCCAATGATACATCGGGTTTCCAAAGGTGTTTGGAATCGTTTTCGCAAAAGCCAAGAATTTCTCGTAGTCACTCTTGTCTCCAGTTATATATTCCTCACTTATTCCATTAGCTCTCATCGCTCTCCATTTATAATGATCGCCTGCTAGCCAGATTTCTGAAATGTTGCTATAATTCTTGTCTTCCAGTATTTCTTTTTGGTTCAGGTGGTTATGGTAGTCTATGATTGGTAGTTTTTTCGCAACTTCATGATACAATTCTTTTGCTACATCGTTATACAAAAGAAAGTCTTCCGTAATAAACGTTTTCATTGTTTTAATACACCCTTCCTTGCTTTGTTTTATTGCGAACATGTGTACCTTATATACTGTAATTAGTTTGTTCGCTAAACAAATTAATCATTGTATACTATACTATAAGTATTTGGTTTATTTATCAAGACCTATTCATCTGAAAATGTAAATGTTTCGTTACGGAGGATTTTACCAGAAACCAATAATGCACATACATCAAACATTAGAAGAAATTTTAGAAATTAGATCTATTTGTAGAAGTGAATTAGCAACCGGACTAAACAAAGCTACTGGACTGCTTAAGTGAGTGATTTCTTAGAAGAGAAGATTGTGATAGAAACTACGGAAGGAAATTTATCAACTTGAGGAGGAAAGCATACTCTAGTGGAGCTACATGGAATTGGTGGTTATAGCATTGCAGAGCCCTTCCTGCTAGAAAAATATTTCTTATACTTTTGAGTCAATTTCATAGTTACCTTATTCAGTCATCTGCGAAAATATATAGTTTGGAAATGATTTTATCTAACTATATGTTGTTGTAGTTGACTACAAAATTAGTATTATGGAATTGACTATTTTATGTGAAAGTTAATTCTTTTTCAGTTCTTAACATACTATTAGCTAGTTCTCTATTTATACCTAGGATCATCCACCATATGTATAAGCTTGTTTAGCGTCTTCCAATTTCGGACTGTTGCAGGTACTTCAAGCTTTTTTAAATGATTATTTAACTTGGAATTTCGAATACTCTCGTAGAATAATACATCCCCTAAATTACACAACGTTCTCTCTCATTTGTATGGGATAAGAGCTTTTCACTATATTCTAGAGTGTGGGGTGTAGGCAACAAAGCAACATATAAACATTCTCCAACAGCAGATGCAAACGCCTCTGCTATCTTCTTAACGTAAAAAGGAGATTGAAGGACATATATCGTGACCTCACACAGTTACAACTGTTCTCTCAAATAAGAGAACGACATTCTATCCTTCTTTTATTTGAGAGATACCTAAATTTCCGCTTTATAGTTTAGACTGAATGTTAACCTTCTTTGATTTGCAACAGCTTCTGTTTTAAATCGCTCTCCATCCTGCTTAATTCTTGCTCTGCATCTCTTCGTTTTCTTCTTCCCTCATCCTGAATTTTTAGTGTTTCCTCAAGCGTAGTCACTAAGCTTTCTTGTGTTTTCTTTAATGTCTCGATATCAACAAGACCTTGTTCATTTATTTTTGCTGTCTCAATTGTATTTGTTTTTAGCATTTCCGCATTTTTTAATAATAGATCATTAGTTGTTTTTGATACTTGCTTTTGTGCTTCAACAGCATGATGTTGTCTAAACATCGTAAGGGCAATCGCAACTTGGTTTTTCCAAAGTGGAATGGCTGTCAAAATCGAGGATTGGATTTTTTCAACGAGTACCTGGTTCGTATTTTGAATCAGTCGAATTTGTGGAGCACTTTGAATTGTAATTTCCCGACTTAATTTCAAATCATAAACCCGTTTTTCCAAGCGTTCTGCAAATTGAATCATATCATTCACTTCTTGAAACTTCATTTGATCATTTGTAGTTTCTGCAGTTTTCTTTAAAGTTGGGATGACCTGATTTTGCAACTCTTCAAGCTTTAATTCTCCAGCTGCAATGTACACGTTCAAGGCTTGAAAATATTCCTTATTATTTTCGTAAAGTTTTTCTAGCATATCGATATCAGATAATAGGTTTGTTTTTGTTCTATCTAACTTAACACTGATACGGTCAATTTGTGCTCCTGTTTTCTGGTATTTCGACAGCATCTCTTGAATGGAACCTGACATATTCCCAAATATTCGCTTCAAAACACTTCTCTTCTCAGGCTTAAGTTCTTCAGGGTTCATCCCATTAAACTTCTTCATTAAATCACTAATAATCTCACCAACTTCACCCGTATCTTTCTTTTGGACATGGTCAAGCATCGAATGAGAAAATGCTAACAACTTGTCTTGCGCCTGGGTTCCATATGAAATCATTGCTTGATGGTTTTTTGGATCAATTTGTTTTGCTAGTGTATATGCCTTTTCCTTATCTTCTTCCGGGATATCATCAATAAGCCGCGGTGACTTATTTTCATTTGTTGCAGATTTAGCTTCATTTTGCAATTCGCCAAATGGGTTTACCAACAATTCATCCATTAAATTATTCTCATTTTCTTGCAAGGTATCCTTATTATCCTTCATCATTTATTCTCCCTTTCGTCAAATAGTTAGGATTCTTTATTTGAATTTATCGAATGTTTGGCGACATCTAATTCAAAGTCTAGTTGTTCTATGTCATTAGACAGAATTTGATAGAGATCTTTTTCTATTAATACTTTTAACTCTTTTATCGTTCTAGTTGTTTTATATAAAACCTGTTCAACCTCAGCATTTTTCTGGGGTTGTGAAGCTAACAGTGCATATTTTTCGATCATCTCAACTGCAGAATCTAAATGGGAAAAATAAAACTTGTCCCCTTGAAAAAATCTTTTTGGTTCTTTTGTTGTAACTGCATAAATCTTCCTAATGATTCTTAAAAGTTCAATCATATCTTTTAGGAATGAAATTTGCCGAATCGATAAAAACACTTTTTGTATCCGGTAAATTTTCTTTTTTGCGTCAGCTAAATTCTTTCGAATATATCTATCTTCTTTAACTGATAGATGGTGTTTTTTTAAAAATCGGATATAAAAAACAGTGGATACAAAACCATATGCTATAAATGCTCCTGCAAAGGCAATTACTGATGAAAACAAAAACGATTGTTCAAATGCGAAAAAACTAACTAGCCATGTACTAATCATCACTGGGATTGAAATCATTATTCTAGCTATGACTGTTAGAAACTTGTACATCATCTATCGACTCCTAACTTTATTCCTATAAATAATTTACGGTTTTACTATCACATAAGTTTCATTTCGAGCTAGAGAATAAACCAATAAGTAGTATCCTTACTATTTATAACTATATCTTTAAGGGTTTATACAATCAATAGACATTAAATGTACTTTATCCCAGGACTTGAGGAGTAGGCTTGTGGATGTGTTGTATAAGACTATTATAGAAAATTAATCCACGAAGATAATATTATTAGAGAATTCGATTACCAAATCGAACTAACAGCGAATTGGTCAAATGGATATGAAGTTTTTATTTAAACTAGGGTGTAATCAATCAAAACATGACTTAAAGCAATAAGCAACTGAAAGTAAAAAAGAAGAGAAAAAATAATTAATTAAATCTAGAAAATCTCAAAATATCTTGGAAGATGTTTGCAAAAGTAAGATATTAAGAAGACATCATCTATTTCTCCGTCCTTCCTATTAAAAGAGTAAATGAAGGAAATGGATGATGTTTTTCAAAATTAGGATATAAAATATTCAATTAGGTGACTTTCCAGCTAATTGAATATAATTAATAGTCCAATTGGTTATTATTTAAAACATAAAAAAAAGTTGGATTTTATTAATCCAACTTTTTTCACTATAAAAATATTTAATTATTAGTTTACTTGGATACCGGTGGCCGGGGTCGAACCGGCACTCCAGAGGAACACGATTTTGAGTCGGTTAAAATCCGATTGGTGGCAGTTAAGCCTTTGGTTTCAAGGGTTTATCTTACTTCGATACTCTCTCTTATAAAATCCCCGCACACGATTCGATAGTTTTGAGTGTACTATTTAATTATACTATATTTTTTCTCATATTTCTCTTCTTTTATTTCTTGCTTTATTCCTGCACGAATCTTATTAATTTAATAGATTAGGTTATATCACATAAAACATCTAAAAACCTTCGATTTTGCCCATTATTATAAGCTAAAAACTACTGAGTTGTTTTGTATTACTGTTATAGGTCCATCTTCTGAAATTACAATTCCTAATATGTCCTTGTTATGAGAAAAAGAAGCCATTGATTTATGCCTAGAACCACCTGGGATTTTAGCTTTTGCCTTTGTAGGTTTTAGTATTGAACCAAACCCCACTATTTCCATATTACTATTTAGCAAAACAGCACCATCTGTTTTGGTGAGATTAGGAAAAATATCCACAAATACTTTTTCACCGATGAATTGAACCTTTCTAGGCTTAATCCATTGAGTTTTTTCAACATCATCAATATATTTATTCTTAAAGTTAAATACAATTGATGCACCTTTACCCAAATGACTAATTTCAAGAATAAGTGCTGTCAGCTTGTTAGCGTTATCTATATTTAAGAGTAAGTATTCTCTAAAAATATTAGATAGTTCATTATAATTACGAATTCTTGGGGTATTATTTATATACTCCATTATTAATTCGTTTCCTCTACCTATTCTCAAACCCTTTTCTCTTAGTGAAAAAACAGGTGCATTAAATCCCTTAGTTGTGTTTCCAATTAAATTAGTCATTAACCCTTTTTCTGTAATAAGTAAACCTGAAACTATTAAATTACTATTTTCATGAGGTTCACAGATAAGAAAAGTATTTAATCCATCAGCAATCTCAAGAAGTGGTTTAACTTCCTTAAAACTTGTTAAATCTGGATTACTTTGTAAGTTAATAATCTCATAGGAACCTTTAATTGTAGAAGATTTAAGTGTCTCCTCTATTCTCAACAAATTATCGCCAATAATTATCCCTGTATGTATTTCTTTACCTTCTATAGTGTGATTTTTCCAGCCAAGAATTTCTCTAATAATTTTTCCATAATTAATTGATTCATGTTGAGTAACCGAACGAGCAATACGGGGAGTCGATTCTGAATAAAACTCTTCTAATACTGCGGGTATACTTAACCTCTTAATAAGATCTAAAAGTTCATTTTTATCAATGTTTGGATGTTGAAGAATAACTTCTTGTACCCTATTAGCTGCATGACATGTGTGTTTTATAAAGCATTTTATACTTTTGTTAGAATGATTCTTATGATACTTATGATATTTATTGGGTATATAGATTCTATAATCTGTATTGGGAATATCTTGTATATAAAAATCATAACTTCTATAGGTTAAACGATTAACATTAAAGTTCTTATCACCAAAGATAATTTTCGATTCAGTCTTAGAAAAAATAACAATACTATTCTTTTGTTCTGCTTTAATTCCTAGTACATCAGATATGTAAGTTACCAAATAGTTTAAAACTTGTTCATCCATCCCTTTTCTCCTTACTAATATTTTATATGTTAAACCTAAATAATCTATATTATTAGTTTATCCCCTATCGACAAAAAAATCTAATAAATAGTAGCCTACTCATGGAAAGTTAAGTATGGGGGAATGTTATTAATAATTTTTGAAGATTTTAAAGAAAAACTAGACATACTATTCTATTATATTATTATACAAATAAATTTAGATATTTAATTTAATTAAATATCTTGAGGAGTGAAAAAGTGACTACTTATAGACAACCCACTAAAAATATTGCTAGAAAGAAACTAATTAAAGAGTCAATTAAATATCTAACTAAAGGTAAAGATGATTCTATTTTAGTAAACGAAAAAAACTTTAGTATAATGACAGAACATTACACCAAACTTATTGACCAATTTTTAAGAAGTCAACGTAAATACTTGCCTGATAGCACATTAAGTTCAATC
This sequence comes from Aquibacillus rhizosphaerae, assembly GCF_030282825.1. Lineage (GTDB taxonomy): Bacteria > Bacillota > Bacilli > Bacillales > Amphibacillaceae > Aquibacillus_C > Aquibacillus_C rhizosphaerae. The sequence continues at coordinate 40,742 of NZ_JASTZU010000027.1, read as the reverse complement.
TTAGAAAACTGGAATTCCTTTTATAAATCTAAAGTAATTTATAAGAAACCGAGTGATTTAAAGGTACTATATTTGTCCGGTCCAGAGCCAACAAATGATTTAAAGGTGTTCTTAGAAAACGGTATTAGCCCTTATAATATTTGGGCAGTTGAAAAAGAAACCAAGTATTTTAATGACGCATTGTATGATTTAAAAAGTAATAATATTTTTATAAAAATTCATAAGGGATCTTTAAAGAGTTTTTTTGAATCTTATCCCGAAACGTTTGATATCATCTATTACGATGCGTGTAATAGTTTAATCTCAGATTCTAATAATCCATTGGATGTTCTACAAGAATTATTTTTAGGTAGGAGATTGGATTCACATTCTGTTTTAATTACTAATTTTAGTGAACCGGATATAAGCACTTGGGAAGAATGGAGCCAAATTTTTGCAAGTTGGTACTCTGTAAGAGATGAAGGCGTACCAACTTCATTATTTGAAAGTGAATTTGCGGATAAAGATTATAGATATAATAATATAAAGGAATTCGCTAAGTATACTAAAGGTAATTTACCTGAATTTTATAGTGATTTTATAAGGAGATTTATACCTATCTTTGCATCAGATATTATACCTTATTTAAGAATAATTTCTTTTGACTCCGTTAACTCAAAATTTTTTAAAGATAATAAAATACTTAATAGTTTATTAGCGGAAGAAAATGTAAGTATAGATTCCATAGAAGATTTATTAAAAAATGTACCACATCACCTACTGTCTGAATCTTCCTACCCACTATTTAACTTTGCTAGGATGATTAAGTCTTTATTTGAAGGTAAACCTAAAAATGGACTTTATAACTTTTTATTTAATAAAAAGGAAGTTGTCTTCAAATCAATACTTGTTTTCTCAATTTTAAAGAACTACGAAGAACATTATTCGGGCTATAATACATGGGTGAATAAAATATGTAAACCAAATTTAATGAAGACTATTCATGATAGTGATTTTTTTGACAAAGCAATACCTTTAACATGTGATGTTCCAATGAAAAATTTAATAATAGAATTAATTATAGGTCAATACGGATTTCCGTATATAGCTAATGCCAAAACTCAATTATCCTTAAAATATAAAGCTAAAGAAACATGGATGTATTCAGATGTATTTGTTCTTGACCAAAGCAGATATTTATATGACTTAATACCCTCTATTGATTTGTTTTCTGACTTTTTCAATCAAGACCTTTTCGACCAAATAAAAATTAGAGTATGTATAGATTTGATATTAAAAAATCATCACGACATTGATAATCACCTATTTCGGGGGGGAACCATAGAAAGTTTATATAACTTTAACAGTGTACCTTATTCTTCAATTAAAAAAAGAGAGAATATTAACAATAGCATCTAGTATGTGACAATACATTAAAATTTATAATATGAATATTGCTAACAAGTAGATTTGCCTTGCCCATTTTTTTGAGCACGAATATTAATGGGGTGAAATGGGGATATACTCCTATACAAATTGACTTGAATTCAATACAGTTGAAACATAATATATAACAACAAATTTTCTTAACCAAAAATCCCTTAAAAGTTCCGAAAACTTATATTTTGAGAAGTTATTACTAACAAGTAAATTTTCTTATTGCCTAGCTTTTGAATCTTCTATATACTATCTAATTGTTCAAAAGTTATATCTAAATTCCTTTTAAATTCTTTTTCATACTGCTGGAAAGAGAAACCGATGATAATATCACTAACTGATATACTGTTCTGTTTTAGCCATTTTTCAAATACAAAGACTATGTTTCTAGCCATCTTCAATTCTGGTACTTCATCTAATCTTCCTGGTAGTCTATGTGCAGAATGATTATTTCTCCAATCTGTTACTTTCTTCCAATAATATGAATACTCATCTTTATTTAATTTGAGTTCTGAATAAATAAAGGCTTTTAAATCCTTCGTAATTCCTAACTTTTTATAGTGTGTTTCATTATTATAAGTTCCAAAAACCATACACCATAAATTAATTGCCTGATAATAATGAGCATTTGCGGTATATACCCAAAACTCTTGCGAACCGAGATTTTTTAGCTTTTCAAGACTTCTATTTATTTGTCTATAACTTTCGTAATGAAATAAAAAATCTCTTAAAATGTATAATTGTTCTTTTAATACATTCTCATTAAATATTGGCAATTGAAACATCTCCTAATACTAGGTTTCGGTAAAAACACCTTTAGACGTAGCTATTTCCCTTATTCTACTTCTCCTAATGTCTTAATCGACAATATATCTTTGGGTTCGACAATTTGATCAGCTTTTAAAAATATCATTGGGTGGTCTTTGGGATACTCATACCTAATTGCATCAAAAATTAATAAATAATCTAGTGAATACTTTATGAAATGTTCTTGTTTTATATATAGAGAACATTCAAATCCAAATGTATCCTTATGAATATTGAATAGATTTGTTTTAAAAGAAATACCACTTGGAACAGAGATTGCCTCCCATTTAGCTTTTAGGTTTAAACCTACCACTTCACCTAAATGTTTTATAATCTCTGGGCACAATCGTATCTTATCAATATTAGTATCTTCTTTTAGCGAGTAAGAAAATAAAAAACCATTTATATTTGAATCTTTTTTATACCGTAATTCCAGGTAACGTGATGTTACTCTCTTATCCTTATATTCAAAAAATGGATATCCTTCTGAATCTAACTTAAAACTAATCCCATTATCTAACAAGAAATCTTTGAAAGAGTTATTCGTTTTTTTTGCCAGAGTTTTAAGGTTATATAAACCTCCATACTTATAGCTATCCTGGCTAATAATGGAAGCAGCATGATGAACAACAATTTCATTATAATCAAAAGTTGAGACTTTAAAATAATGTTTGATTTCTTCTATTGACACTCTGTCAAAATTTACAATTCCATGTTTGGATAATGAAAATCTATTTCTATGATCCCTTACAAAATGTCTAATCTTTGGACCAATTATTTCCTCTAAAGATTCATATATTGTTACTATGCTAGTACAGTCTAACAATTTATTCAACCTTTTCCCTCCAACCTATTTTTTACTCAGGATATCGAAATCTACGTTTATAGTAACTTTGACAAAAGATAGTGTTTAATAGTCTCCTAAAATCATTCTTATTTTTCAAAAAAGAATTTCCATAGATCTAGTATTGGACTCAAAAATTCAATGAACTTACTTTTGTTTTCATCACTTAATTGATAAAACAATGAAAAACCTGCAAAGATAGTTGCTGCTATAGATAATACAACTGTAATAATTGAAAGTACAAAAGACCTTCTTCTTAGGGAGTTGTTTGTTTTAATTTCAAGTAATCTTACAGTGTCGTCTATCAATTTTGCAAAGTGTTGAGAATGTTCATATGTTTTATCGACAATATACTTGGTGTTATCCACAACCATTTCAGTAGCACTTCTACTAATATATCTAGGTCTTGATGGTTCAAATTCAGTAATTTTACTTATCTTAGATTTTGCTCTATCAAAGTACTTATCACCAATTTCATTTCTAAATCTCTTAAGAATTTGTAAGTTTCTTTCTAAGTCATACCTTATTCTTATCAGTTTATGATAATTAGGTTTGTCATTTTTTATAGATGAAAATGTTTTATTTTGCTTTATAGCAATTTTCTCACTGGTATCAACAGCATACTCTCTCATCACCAGTATCGGCAGAAGTAAATTTACAAATTCCTCTAACATATAAACGATTTGAAAATCAATTGAGTAATATCCCGGAACCCCTTCTAATTTTGGAGTTACACATTACCTTTAATGAACTATCTATAAGATAAGGCCTTCTCCCTTCGGTAAATAGTTGCCAATACCCATCCTTGGATATATCACTAAAAGTACTATCCATTCCTATAGAATTCCAGAATGAACTTCTTTTCAATTTTCATCATGTTTAAGAGTACAAGAATATTGCTTTACCTTATAGACTTCGATACTTGGAGGAATTAGTCCCTTTTTAGTAAAATATAAGGGAAAGTATCTATTAATTTCTTTCATAGTCCTCCACTTTAATTCTATAATTAAATCTTCTAACATCTGATTCTTCACAATATCGTGTGATAAACCTTTTCCTCCCCAAAATTTTAAAATGTTCTTAAACCTAATATCAAAAGATTGACCATCTTTTATATCACTTTCTACCAACTTCTTATATTCGGTAGTAAATTCAGCTGATGGAGTTATGACAAACTGCAAGATAATTGAAGAAGATGATATATGTGTTCCGTTTATATGTATTTTTTGTACAAAATCTGAAACATTTCTTTCCTCAGTCAAGTCTATAAATCCGAAGTTACTCCAACGTCCACCTTGTATACTTTTTTTTACATCATTACAGAATTCATCTACTCGTTCTGCTTGCCCATGTTCGTAACCTAATGGATAATTCTTCACCAATTTTTTTAATCCTTTGTTCAGCTTATCAATGTCCTCAATGGGTATGTATTCAGCTACGTAAACAGAAAGCAAGTCTAGGTCGATATCTTGTGGAATTTCAGATGTACTACTCTTTTCCCTTTTCCATCCTTCTACACTAATTCTAGCTGATTCTATGACTTTTGGAATATATTTCGATTTCACCTTCCAGTTATCATCCAAAGCTATCTTCTCTATATAGGGGATAGTAAATTTAGTAAACTTTTTTTCGAACTTTTCTTTCATACTTAATCTAGTTCTACTATGTGGATTCTTTATTTCTATCATTTATACTCCCCCAAGGTAATTCTCAAACACTAATTATGTATTTGATTTATGTTTTTTTAACGCTCTATATATAGTAGCTCTGCTTATTTTAGTAATCTCACAAATCTCATTAACAGTCATTTTATTATTATCTCTTTCATAATACAGTTTAAGTGCATACTGTATTCCCTTATGACTTTGGGTGTATTTTCTTGGTCGTCCTTTATAAACACCTCGTTCTTTAGCAAGGACAATCCCTTCTATCTGTCTTTCCTTAATCATATCAGCCTCAAATTCAGCAATACCCGACAATACAGTAACCATTAACTTGCCTATAGCTGTAGTGGTATCTATCTTGTCACCACCCATATTTAAAACTACAAGTCCAACACCTTTATCATTTAATAGTTCAATAGTAGCCAACGCATCTTTTGTACTCCTGGCAAAACGATCCAATTTTGTTACTATTATTGTATCATTTTCTTCAACCTTTTCTAGCAGTCTATTAAATTCAGGTCTATCTTCTTTTTTTCTACCACTTGTCTTTTCCTTAAAAATATAATCACACTCGTATTCCTCTAACTGTTTTAGCTGTGATGATAAATTTTGGCTTATACTCGAAACTCTCGCATAACCATACCGCATTCTATCAAATCCTCTCTCCATTTATGAGATATGTATATGAGACACTTATAACCCTATTATACCAATAAATCCATTTTGTATCATTTGACTACACTCTATTGATACAAAAAAGCAGCTATTCTACCTATCAAGTTTTCTAAAAATATATGCGTGATAAAAAAACCTTTAGCTCTTATAGGTAAATATGAAGTTAAGTCTTCATTATCTCTTCTTGGCAAAATAAAAAAAGAACCCTAGAAATCCTTCCTATTAAGGGCTTCTAAGAGTTAAAAAAGAATTTATTTTATCCGCTAATATGATATATGTTAAAATGACCTTTAAATCCACATTTTTTCAAATATGTCTTGTATTGATCCACATTCCAAATGTCAAAATCATTAAAATGCCAGATAACATTCACAGTATTAATGCGTTTACAGATTTCTTCCAAATAAATAGCATCCACTTCATTAAACGAGAAACCATATGAATATATATTTGTTATATCAGCATCCGCTAAATTTTCAAAAAAATAAAATTTATATTTAAGGGCTTTTTCAGTTTCCTTCCTTAATTGTCTGTCAATACTACTTAGACCGTTCTCAGAACCGATATTACTCTGCATGTAACTTTCATAGTAATCCTCTTTGTTTCCATGACCAAAGAATATCTCTTCTTCTTGTTTTCCATGTACATGACATATATTTTCCGGATGAATATCATATACCATTTCTAATGTTTCAGTATAATTGAAGGTCAAATACTGATCTCCATCATTTAAAAGTTTTATAAAATCTCTCTTAGGGGTTGCTGTAATTAGATTAATAGAATTTACCCATTCTGAAAAGAATTCTTGTATTCTTAAAGCTGGAATGACTAAATGAGATACTAAGTCCTCATTTCTATATGATGTTTTCCACATATCTATATCCCCATCTTTATCCAAAATATCATCGTACCAATCAAATGCTTCACTAAAATCTAATTCACCTAGTGACTTTTCTATGTTACTCCACTTTTCCTCATTTTGCTCCGCAACATTAATTAAATAAAAAAGCATCGATAAAACTTCTATGTCATCATATTCTATTCCACCATCAGGTAAATCTCTTTCATTAGGCATTGTAAACTCATCAAACTTTATTTCTGGATAAATTGAAATTAGGTAATCTCTAAAATGATTGTATGATGTTTCTAACCTATGATCTAAATCGAACCCATTTCCAATTACAAAAAGATTAGCCATTATATCATTCCTTTGCCACTAGAATTAAATTTCTTACTTAGATAGTAACAAAAGAAATACAAGATTGTAATTGATATAAAGAATATTACACAACAAGTTAAATGCAGAGAATAAAGAACATTCAAAAGCAATGTTTTAATATACAAAAAAAGAAATGCTGTTGAATCAACATTCCTTTGTTCACACAACCTGTTTTTGTAAACAAAGATAAGGTTTTTATTCCCCTATCTTTGCTTTCATTGCCCGTCCTTATTTTTAACTTTATCTAGTTATTGTTTTTCTTTTAAACCAGTGAGAACATTCAGGATTCTCATCCAATACAAAAATATCAATTTCCCCACCAATAGTTTCGACCTTTTCCGTGACTTCAGCGAACCCTCTTAAATAAAATTCTAATGTTTCATCAAATGTCCAGTCGTCAGTATCCATTTGAAAATAAGGCATAATTATAGGATAGCATTCATCATCTCCTACGATAGCTTTCCTCCCACCATATTGGAATTCCTGAAAGTGAGATTGATAAGTATGAATTTTTGGTTTTGATACACCATTATCATTCTCAAATCTTGCAAATAATATTGAAAAGCGATTATGAACACTAAAAGGGTCCCGGCCAAGTTTCTCACGCAACGTTCTGTTCCACATCGTAACAAGTTCATTAAGTAACTGTTCGCTTGTAAAATTCGATAATACTGATTGATTTTGTTCTATAAAATACTCTGTAATTTGGCTATTATCAAAATACCGACTTTCACCTAAGTGGACTTTTCGTAATCCAGCATGTGCAAATACTAGGTGATTCTGAGCAGGAATAATCTTTTCTTGATCATCGTTATAGCTCACAATTTCCCCCTTATCATTATGTGCATGCTCTCGACTATCAGCCCTTACCACTGCCTTATTTTTCCATGTATAGGCTAATACCATTGTCATTAATCGGTTCCTCCATCCTCAGATTAGTTTACTTATATTCTACCATTTTTAGTGGGCTGCTCAGCTCTATATAAAATAATACAACTTACTCTATACAAAAATCATTTTCCAATTCAGCAAAACACCGTCTCTCTACTTCTTTTAAGCATTTATTTTCAGTTTAACAATATATATGAAGGCCTTGAAACATTCCAAAAGTAACAAGGTAATGTTTTGGAACTCTATCTTTTACCATCCCAAAAAGTATAGTTTTGTGCTATATATGTTGTACGTTTATTTATACTATAAGGTTTATAATCAAAGCCATCTTGTTAATGTTGCAATAGTCCTTCTTTTAATCAATATTTTGTTGTAAAACAACCAGAATTTACTTGTTTTGCGATTATTTACTTATATCAATTGCCATCCTCTGCCTTTATGCTTAATTAGTACAATTAATTAGGTTGGTGATACTATGAGGCTGATATCCTCTAAGGAATTAACTAAAGAAAATCTATTGGAAAATTTATCGTCTATTTTAGAAAAATGGGTAAGCTCATCTTCAAAAATATTAATAGAAGAAATGAAACTATCTTTTGTTGTTGATGGTGTGAAGTATGACCTAAGCAATAATGATGAAGAAGTCGTGTTTAATCTCAATTCTGAGTTAGATTTAAACACTGAAACTCCTATCATAAAAGATCATAATAGTGAAATTAATTCAGAAGTGTTTTTGGTTAATGATATAAATGAATGGATGTTTTCTATTGATCCGAATTTAAACATACCTCCTGAAATAGAAAACGAATTGGAATTTATAGGAAATACATCAAATTTTTATATTTATGATGAAGAAAAGTCTTTCCCTGTTTATTCAATTGAAAAATATTGCGTTAAACGTAAATTACAATTCTTAAAGAATTGTAATGAACAGTTCATCCCAAAATCTTTACTTGTTTCATTAATTCCTCTAAACAGTATTGAAAAAATTCCAACTGCCGCAATATATTTTTCAGATAATGAATTTCATAATTGTGTGCACCTAAGCGATATAGAAAATATTTTAGATACAAAAATTTATACAAACCTGAAGGATAAATTTTCATTAGTAACTGAGGATTCCATTAACAAATCCAAATTAATTAAACACCTCAAATCAATTGAACCTGTTGGAATGTTTTTCAGATGGAGCCCTTTTAACGACAACCATCTTCAGAATGTTTTTGATATATATTCAACAATGGAAGAAAACGGATTGTGCCTTGTAAGTAATAAGGAATTTGACGAAAAACGCTTGATTGATTATTTGTCTGAAAGCCATTTAAACTACTTTCCTAAAGAATTGAAGGTAAAAGAAAAAGCAGTAATTCACGGTGCAAGATTAGTAGATGATTATTTTTCAAGGGAACTCCGTCTAATTTATAAGACGGACCAAATTCTTAGCAAATGTACAACCCTTATACATGAAAAGGACTTAAACAATAAACATTTCCGATGTCCAATCGCCCTTCTACACAAACTTAAAGGGGAATTTAGTAGCCAAGAAAAGATGGAGGAGTATAATAAACTTTCCCCTACTGGCTTTACTACGAATAATGAATTGATATTTGACAGTATTCCTTCTAATATTCAGGAAATTATGAACCTGTATATATTAGAATATAAAGAGAAAGAAAAATTAGCTGAAATAAAAAAAACTAAAGCTAAATTAAAACAACCTGATTAATGCTATTAATGGCATACTGAAATCAACAAGATTATAAGGCATGTAGAACAAAAATTTAAAAACGTATATTTGACTCATTTAATCAAGAAAGGATAAAGAGTATTAATTAATTTCTCCTTATCCTTTCTAAAAGTCAACTTGCTTTCTCGTTGCTAATTTTTGACATTTTTGTAGTTAGCACATTCCGAATAGAAGAAACGGAATTTCTTTTTAATATACAATTGATGTGCTTCGGCAATATTAGCAACACATGAAGTTGCTTGCTTTCTCATTTCGCTTACAAGGTTCTTTTCCTTCCAATACTCTTTTTTTCTTGTGACTTCGTATATCTTTTCTACCAACAGCAAAGCATTATTATATGCTCCAAAGTTTCTTACATTAGGTGTGTATGGGTTGGGAAAATCTAATACTTTCCCCTCTTTTTCTTTAATATTGGATAAGGTTTTCGTCAGAATACTTACCACTTGATCAATCATGTTATCCAATTCCTCGAATTGAGTCTTGGTGATATACTTCTGTCCCAATGAGACTTTGAGCCATGCAGATGTTTCTTTTGCTGAGCCTATTGCAATACTGTATTGGTTAAATTTTTCTCGAACATAGATTTGCTCCCCTATTTGTATACTTTTTTTAATCGACTCTGCACTTCTCTCAATTTGTTTAACAATATGATCAACCTCGAAGGAGGGGAAGTTCTTACATAGTTCAATTATTCTTTTTTCTATTTCCTTTGCCTTCTTATAACCAATAAATTGTTTTACATCTCTTACTTCTAGGGTAGGTTGCTGTTTCTGTCGAGGGATAATTTTTTTTGAGGATTTTGATGGCGTCATTGCACACGCATCATTGAAAGGAGGGATTTGGATGAGATCTTCGAGATTATCGTATATTTGATCAACTCTGTACTTATTCAAGTAGTAGTCAATTACAATTCCCTCAAATTCAGTTATATCTTTTAGATCTTTGAGAATCCAAATTAATCCTTTCTCAGCTAGTTTATTTAGTGTTTCACCAACGTCCATGATGCTGTAATTAGACAATTCTCTTTCATTTCGATACCAGTTTTGTATTTCTTCTACTTTTTTATTCAATCTTCATTCGACTCCTTTTCTTTATAAAGTATAGATTTTTTTCTTCTTTATACTTCTATTGTACTGCCTCGTTTCTTTAATAAATAGTTTATTAGGTTCAACCATGTTCTAGCATTATTTATGAAACTTATGAAATTATCACACTTACTAGAACCATACTAATATGAATTTATCTTATATTTATGATTATGGTGCATAGTATAAATTGTTAAATCTATTAAACAAAGGAAGTGGTTTTACATGAAAGAACAGATCTTGATTGCCATAGATTGCGGCAAATCAAATAGCAAGGCTCTAGCAAAATATAAAGGTAATACTTACACAACAACTTTTCCAACGAGAATGCAACAAGTTAAAAGGTTTGGGGTAGAAATTCAACCGAATTCCTATCTAGTCGAGTTCAATGGAGATGAATTTCTTCTTGGCGAAATGGTCTCTGAAAGTTATTCTGATTTCAACTTAAACAAGAATTCCCTCATCCATAAAATAGCCATTTACACAGCCATTACTCGTCTTCTCCAAAAGGCAAATGCTCCAAGTAATGTTGATATTCGCTTAGCTGTCAATGTACCAATCACCACTTACAAGGATTCCATTCAAAAAAGGAACTTTAAATCTATGGTTGAAAATGAGAATCGAACAATCCACTTAATCGTAAATGGAAAAGCATTCTCATTTGACTTGTCGGATGTTACGATTGCATTTGAAGGAATGGGTGAAGTATACGCCAAACCTGAAAAATACAGAAAAGGATATACAACAGTGATAGATGTAGGAGGCTTAAACTGCACATTTTGCCAGTTCAAAGGCGTGCAGCCCATGGTTAACACGATGATCTCGTCAGATTTAGGGATTAACATTTTAAAGGGAAAAATTGGAAAATATATCAATGAACGTTATGGACTTTCTGTTTCTTCTGATGATCTGGAACACGTATTGCGATGTGGATACTTTGCAAGTAAAGGAGAAATCTTTGAAGAAAGCAAGGTGTTTATTGAAGAACTAAAGTATGATCACCTGCAACAAATCGTACAATTTGCCAAGAGTCGTGGATATACTTTCAATATGTCAGACATCCACTTTGTAGGAGGTGGATCCATTACTCTAAGAAGGTACATTAAGCAACTATTTTCCCATGCAGTCATTATCGACAATCCCCTCTACAGCAATTGCCTCTCTTTCCTAAAAATTCTCGAGGTCAAATATGCCTAATGCCAGATATACCATCAGCATCCTCTCTAAAGACTCTGATTTGATTCAGTACATTGAGAACAAAAGAAAGTCAATTGGATTAAGTGCCTATATTCGGGAATTGATTCGAAAAGACATGGAAAAACAAGATACCTCAGATTTAGAGCAAATATATGAATATGTAGCAAAACGAATTAAGGAAGATGGGTATATCTCACCAGAATTAAGTGCTCAAAAAGTGAATGAGCTTATTGATGAGCAAGATAAGGATATTATCAAGGACCTCTTCTAATTCTTCACACTAGAAAAGGACCCCAAACGCAGGGTCCTTTTCTAGTGTGGTTTATCACTGTGTTAATTTATGAAACTGTCCGCTCATTTAAGCCATCGTAAACTTCTTCAAACATATCATCCATAATAAACGATCTAAATTCACCGTTTTCTAACATCTTCATAAAGAAATTTTCATTTTGCGACATTCTCGAAATAACAAAATCCAAAAATGCTTTTTGGTAGGAAAATTTAAAATTCTCCCGTGTATTATTCTGTGCTTTTTGAGCCAAGTCCTCATTATTTATCATATCTTCTTTTATCTGATCTCGAGATAATTTATCTGTTTCTGAAAACTCTGTACCAAATCGATCATTAAGTCTGTCAATAATAGAAGAAAGTCTTTCTTTTTCCTCTTCTCCTGATTGTCCTTTCCCATGACTTTGGGGTTTTAATTTGGTTTCTCCATCAGGATTGAGTGATATGTTACCTTCAAATACTTTTTCGTTACGATAGTATTGCAGTGCAACATCATCTGCCAAATACACTCCGTCAGAAACGTTTTTAGGTAGTTTTCTTAATAGATAATTTAGATATACATATAACTTGTGAAGATCAATATCTGCAAATGGCCCTATCTGCAAAATAAAAGCATATGTTCTAACAAATTTAGTAGAGGCTCCCTTAAAGTCTTCTTGCTGCTCTTTTGATAATTCCTTGTTATAACGATTCACGGCTTTGTCCAGGATAAAATTCAACTTTTCCTGTGTCTTACTTGTCTTCTTTTTCTCACTAAATTCTAATGTACAAACCTCTTCGATTTCTTCCTTTGTGTACACCTGACAAGCATCTAATTCTCTTTCTAAATCATAGAGCAAGTTAGGATCCGTTGTACTTTCTAATCCCGTAACTTCGTAATATGGTTGAAAGGCTTTTTGTATATCTTCTGCCTCATTCACAAAATCAAGTACAAAGGTATCATTTTTACCCTTACAAGTTCTGTTTAGCCTAGAAAGTGTTTGTACAGCCTTTATTCCGTCTAGTGGCTTATCTACATACATAGAGTGAAGTAACGGTTCATCAAAACCTGTTTGGTACTTCTCCGCAACCAATAGAACTTGATAATTATCCGTATGAAACTTATCTGATAATTCTTTTTCTCCAAAACCGTTCATATCAGGTTCCGTATATGGCACACCTTTATCCTCAACTGTTCCTGAAAAAGCTACTAAAGTGTTTAAATCGCCATAGCCATTTGCTTTGATATACTTATCAAATGCTTGTTTATATCTTACTGCGTGAAGACGGCTCCCTGTAACCACCATAGCCTTAGCATGACCGCCAATCTTATGCCTAGTCACTTGTCGAAAGTGTTCCACAATAATTTCAGTTTTCTGAGCTATGTTATGTGGATGTAAAGATACATACTTCGCTATTTGCCTTGTTGCTTTTTTACTAGAAACTTCTGGATCATCTTCAATACTTTTGGCCACTTTATAGAAGGTTTTATATGTTGTATAATTCTTTAATACATCTAAAATGAAACCTTCTTCAATTGCTTGTCGCATAGAGTAGACGTGGAAAGCATGTGGTATTCCCTCTTTATCATAGGTTCCAAACCTTTCAATCGTTTTCGGTTTTGGTGTTGCAGTAAAGGCGAAGTAAGAGATATTATCTTGTTTTCCACTTTTTGCAATTGTCTCTGCAATTTTCTCATCTACGTCTTCTAAGTTCTCTTCTGCTAGTCTATCAGCCTCAAAAGCATCTTCTAACGATTTATCCGATAAGATGTTAGTCATTGCTGTCGAAGCCTTTCCACCCTGAGATGAATGAGCTTCATCTATTACTATTCCATATTTACCAGCAGAAAACTTCACTAGCTTTTCTATAATAAACGGGAACTTCTGCAAGGTAGTGATAATCACCCTAGTTCCTCCAGCAATAGCGTTAGCCAATTGGGTTGAATCTTTATCTATTTTCTCTACCATTCCCGCTTTATGCTCTAATTGATAGACAGCATCTTGTAGCTGCTTATCTAACACTCTTCTATCTGTAATGATAATAACGCTTGTAAACATTGCGTTATCTCCTTCATCATGGAGTTTAGCAAGACGATGAGCTAACCAAGAAATACTATTCGTCTTACCGCTACCCGCACTATGTTGAATCAAGTAGTTTTGACCAATTCCTTTCTCTTTCACATTTAGCTCTATCTTCCTAACTGCATCCAACTGATGGTAGCGGGGAAAGATAACCGTTTCTCTTTTATCTATAATTTCTCCAGTGGAATCCAATATGTCTTCTTGATTAACATAGACAAATCGAAAGAGAATATCTAGTAAGCTATCTTTTTGAAGAATATCATTCCATAAGTACGATGTGCGGTAGTCATTATAGACAATAGGGTTACCTTTCCCTCCATCGTTTCCTCTATTGAAAGGCAAAAAGAATGTTTTTTCTCGATTAAGCTGTGTTGTCATGTAAACTTCATCCGTGTCTACAGCAAAGTAAACAATTGCTCGTTTCTTGAACTGGAACAATAACTCCCTAGGGTCTCGGTCTTTCATGAACTGATTCTTTGAATTGTCTACTGTTTGATTGGTTAGTTGGTTCTTCAGTTCCATAACAACAATAGGCAATCCATTCAACAAAAGAAGCATATCAATACTATTGTTATTTTTACTGCTGTAATAAACTTGTCTGCTAACGGCAAAGATGTTTTTACCGTACAAATCAATAAGCATTTGATTCATATCACTAACCGGCTTATTGTATGCCAGTTTTAGGGTTACACCATAATCCTTCACTCCATGCCTCAAACAATCAATCATTCCACGTTTATCAAGTTCTTTTTGTACTCGGTCTAAAATCTTCTTTTTGTATTGGTCTTTATAGGCTTTTCGTAAACGTTCCAGTGATTTTGGTTGTGACTTCTCCAGAAATTCGAAAAAAGTCTCTACATCAATTGCGTACTTTCTAAAATCATCTAAGGCTTGACCAGAAATGGTTCGTTGATTATAACCTGAATAAATCAGATTCGCTTCTATATTAGCTTCAAAACCTTTTTCAGAATAGTCAATGCTCACCTTCTCACCCCCTTTCTTTTACATATTTACAATCTGCTCTATACGGTCAACATCCCAAATTCGTTTACAAATCTCTTTATATAATTGCTGTCTTTCTAATAGTTGATCCTTATTAAATTCATCATAAGGCATAAAGTCTAAATTACTCTCCTGCATAAACCGTAAAAATAGCGGGTTATTAGTATAGCAATTTTGATTTAGAGTCCTCGCCAATAGATTTTCACTGTCGTACTTCACGACCTTTTTATCATAGCTCATTGCTTGAAAACTTCTGTTCTTATCTTTAGACAAAATTAATAGACCACTAAAGCTATTCCTATACTCTCTAAATTCATCTTCTGTACTGAATTCAAGCTGATGCTTCCCTTGTGTATAATCATCTGCCCAAATATGCTCTATGTCATAAGGATTCTTTTGTTGACGATTTACATAATCACTGAATCTAATGTTTATCCCACTTTGCTGTTCAACATAATAAGTCATTCTGGATAAAATGTGTAACATGTACCTCCTGGTAAACTGATTCAAATAAAAATAATCAATTCCATCTAAGGTTTGTTCCATATTTCCAATATAATCTATAAGTATTTGAGCAAGCTCCTCTGCCGTCTTCCTTCGAATTGCTTTTGTCAAATTAAAAATTGTGTACCTAATAGAAGAATAATCAACTGTTTTGAAATTAAAAACACGCTGAGCAATATATTGATCTATAAAACAAGAGACCATTTTTATTTTCTTATCTATTATCTGTGTACTGTCACTTGGAGAAATAGATGCTAGGATTAATTGATATTGTAGAGTGAAACCTCTATCTGCGTTATAGAACACGCAATCATAATCATTGTGAAATTCTCTTGAATATTTCTTCAACCGTATATAAATGTCTGAGAACGTCTGAAATTCGTCCATAATAATATATTCGAAATCTTGGCTATTACTAAGGCCAATCACAGACTTATTTTCCCTTACCCACTTATGGAAAGTAGTCCCTATAATCTCAAAATCCTTATTTTCAGCATCCCTTTTACCTTCTCTAATTGTTTCAGCGTACTGGGACCTTAACCAATTTTTTATAAAATCAGCGTCCCCATCTTTTTCTATATCTTTTAATTTAAGGATTTTATCTTTCCATAGATCATTAGCTTCGTTTCTGACACTATTATGATTTATTTCCGATAATAAATATCCCTTTAACATTTCAGTAGGCGTTAGTCTAAGTCCACGGTCATTCATACTAACGAATATTTTATGAGCATCTTGTTCTGAGTCTGTCTTTATCTCAATGAATACAACTTTCTCTATTAACCATTCAATAAAAACAGGAAGGGCACCTCCTTTTAAATAATCATCGGGAAACAAAACCTCAATATCTTGATAGCGATTATATAGATTAATGACACTTTCCGATGTTTCATTAGTTAAATCATAGTAACCATTGTCATATAAACCCTCTAAACATTTTTCTCTCTCTTCCACATTAATGCAGAAGGTCTTCTCTCCATATTTTTCGGAATAAATCAGATTATCAATGTTTACCTTCTGTGTACCTACTTGATGTTGCAAATTGTTTAGGTATATAAGAAAGAGTGTTGTTGATGATAATCGTTGTTGACCATCAATAATAGCATTATCATTTGTTAGAATAATAGGGCCTAAGAAATAATCACCATACTGCTCCACATCTCTTTGCATATGTCCCTCTTGATAAAACTCGAAGAATTCATTTGTCAGGTCTTCTATCAATTCTTCTATTTGCTTCTTCTCCCAACCATATTCTCGTTGATAGTATTGAACTGTATATCGGTTATTAAAGAGAGTTCTTACGTTCGTTGCATTACCTGTAATCTTGTTCATGCAATCACACCTCTTCACCTTTATAGTTCCGCAAATCAATTTTTCCTGTCACTGCTTCATAGATGAGAGATTGACGGTATTCTTTTACTTTTTCAATTTGACTCCTAGTGTCCGATATTACAAAATCAATATCATTGGTTATTTCATTAAGGTATTTTACAATTGCCTTTTGTTCATCAATCCCTGGTAATGGGTAAGTAAAGTTAACGAATGTTTCTTGATATAAGTGTTTGATAGTTGAACCAGTTTCCATATATTTAATGTATCTATCAAATATATTGGAAGACAAAACCCAATACATGTATTCAGTCAAATACTTTTCATTTGAGCATCTAGTAACAAATATCCCACTATTCAAAATTGCCTTTTCAGGCTTATTCTTCACAGTAGCAACCTTTCCAATAGTACCATCCTTTGTGATTAGTAGATCATTTTCCTTTAATTGAATGGCTGGTGCTTCATTGAACCTTTCTTCACTAATATGATAACAAGTATTCCAATTCACCAACCCATTAACAAAATCTGTACCCGTAACAAGATAAGGACCTTCGTCAATGAATTCATCTGATCGAAGTCCTTGCCAACCAATTCTTCCTTTTACATAAGTGCTATATTTTACTTTATTCTTCTCCCAATGCTCCGGTATCTCCCCAATCCAATCCACACCTGAATTTTTCATTTTCATATCGGGATTCAACCCTTTTGTCACCGCCTCAGTAATAATTGCTTGACGTTTTTCCTCAAGTAATTCAATTAACTTTTCTTTATCAGTGATGAGCAAATCGATTTTAGAAGTTTTTTCATCTAAGAATTTCACTATTTCTCTCTGATTTTCTATAGAAGGGATGGCTATTTCTATATTAGATAATACTTTATTCGACAATTGCTTTTGAGCAGTTCCATAAGCAAAAAAATCTAAACAATTAAACCATGCTTTTGTTCTAGTATAATAAAATAAATATCTTGGTAACAACAAGCATTGTTTAGGTCTTATAATCATCATCTGAGCATTTATAAATGCTGTCTTATACTTAGAAATAACAAACAATCCAGCAGACCCAATTGTTCCCCTAACAGAGACAATTAAGTCCCCGTTTTTTAGTTTTCCCTGCCTTAGTCGAGAAAATTTCTCCTCGGTGATATACCTTACTTTGTTAAATGTTAAGCCTCGTTCGTTCAAATTCTCTCCTGATAAAAATGGAATTCCTTCATTCACTAAATTCTTATCATTTGGATATTCTGTTCCCCTATCACCATCAATAATTTTTGCAATATATTTAATCTTTTTAATTGACCAATTTGTAGGGACATTACCCAACCATTCAATGCCACTACCTTTATAGGCTGTGGAGTTCTTTACTTTTTCCATTACCCCATCACCTTCTTCAACTTCTCCAAAATACTCTCTTCTAACTCTTTTATCTCTTCTTTTATCTCGTCCGAACTTCTTAATTCTGTATATTCATAAAAGTGACGTGTAAAAGGAATTTCGTAACCTACTTTTGTCTTAGATTCATCAATCCAAGCATTTGGAACATGTGGTGTTACTTCTCTTTCAAAGTAATCTTGAATAGAGTCTTTCAATGGTACAATCTCTGTATCACGTAAATCAGCATCTGGTTCAGGGTTCCCTTTACTATCCAAACAAACATCAGCAGTCTCATCTTTATCAGATAACGCAGTTAGAATAGCTTTACATAAAGGGGCACCGATCTTTATATCGTTTTCTTTAAATTTCTTCTTCAGTTTTTTCGTGAACTCTTCTCTATTCTTATATGTCTCGTCCGATTTTATTGATAATAAGGCATCCACTATGTCTTTTTGCTGTTGTTCACCTAACTCTATCGCCTCTAAACCAGCTTCGCCTTTTTTCTTAGACTTTGCTAAGTTAGCAAAAGCAGTCTGATTATTTAATTCTTCTACTCTTTCTTCGTTAATCTCGAAATTTAAACGTAACGGTCTTTCTACTGTAATCTTTTGATAGCCAAAGTCTTCATTATCAAAAATTTTTACCTGTTTACCTTCTTTAAAGTCACCATACAATCTAATAATTTCATTAATATGTTCTTCTGTTAATTCCTTACGCTTACTACCCAAACTCTTTCTCATTTTTTGATAGAACTCTACAGCATTTACAAGTTGGATTTTCCCTTTACGAAATGGACTCTTGTTATTAGTTAGTATCCATACATAAGTTGAAATCCCAGTATTATAGAAAAGGTCCGTTGGCATAGCAACAATTCCTTCAACCAGATCGTTCTCAATTAAATATCTCCGTATTTCAGACTCACCACTACCCGCATCACCAGTAAATAAAGGAGACCCATTCATGATAATGGCAAGACGGGATCCCTTTGGATTATCTTCTGTTACAGGTTTCATCTTAGATACAAGGTGTTGTAGGAAAAGAAGTTGTCCATCACTAATACGTGGTAAGCCTGCTCCAAACCTTCCGTTATAACCCTTTTCCTCATATTCAGCCTTCACCGCTTTCTCAGCTGGCTTCCATTCCACTCCATAAGGCGGATTAGTTATTAGATAGTCAAAAGTCATTTCAGAAAAGGCATCATTTGATAAAGTATTCCCAAACCGAATATTCTTGGCTTCCTCACCCTTTATCAAAACATCTGCCTTACTAATCGCATATGATTCCTCGTTAAATTCTTGAGCAAAAAATTCTAATTCTGCTGTCGGGTTTAGTTCTTTTAAATATTCTTGAGCAACGGATCCCATACCCCCTGTACCTGCACATGAATCGTATAATGTTTGTGTTATACCTTGCTTCGTCAAGATATCTTCATCATCTAAGAATAATAGACTTACCATCAGACGCACGACCTCACGAGGAGTGTAGTGATCACCAGCCTCTGCATGCTCACTGAAACGACGAATTAACTCTTCAAATATGTATCCCATTTCTACATTAGATACGACACTTGGATGTAAGTCTATATCACTAAACCGTTTTACAACAAGGTATAGCAAATCGTTACGCTCCATCTTATCTATCTGCTTATCAAAATCGAAATACTCGATGATGTCTCTTGCTGTCTTAGAAAACCCATTTATATAATCTCGCAAGTTATCAGCTATGTTATCTGCATCACTTAGTAATTTAGAAAAGTCATATTTACTTACATTACTAAATCTTTGTTTTGCCACTCTATTAAGTATTTCATCTCTTGACTCTTCTGGGATATCCTTAAATTGCTCATACTGATTTAGCACCTCTTCTTTTGTGCTATCCAACACGCTGTCAAAACGTCTTAATACAGCCATCGGTAAAACTACTTTCCCATAGTCTTCAGGCTTATACGGTCCTCTTAGCAACTCTGCTATAGACCAAATAAACGAAACCTTTTCTTGAAAATTAATCATCCAAATTGCTCCTTTATGTTAAATAAACTATTTATAAATCTAATACTTTTATACTACCAAATATTTGTATAAATAATAAGACATAAGCTAGACAACTACATTAGTAATTCAAACCATTTATTAAAAGTTGATGTAATGGACAGATTATTGGAGCTTTATTCTATATAAACAATTCAAAAATCCTGCCCTAATGCAAGAAAAAAATTTTACTAGGGTTGGCTATGTATATCAGCCTATATAAAAAGAGGAAGTTGTGTATTTACAACGTCCTCCACAATTAGATTCATCATTGAAACTTTTCTATTCCGTATTTGTCCTTAATGTACTTTTCATCAATGAATCCTTCAATTGTATATGTTCTTATATTCCCTGATTTTCTCTCCTTTATGTTTAATAGGTTTTTGAAAGAACCAACCTTGTTAGGTATAACTCTAAAACCCTCATCCTTTAACTCTTCTCTTGCAACAGCTTGAAGGAAAGAATCAATTTCCTTTTTCCTACTGAACTTAACCAAGTTCTTTGTTTCCATTGACAGTGTCAAGTGTTTCGAAATCACCTTATACATTCTTCCGGATAAGGTGTTTCCTTTACCTCTCTTTATATCCTTTAACCAAGCCAGAGCCTCTTTGTCTCTAGTATATGATAGAGTTTCAGCCCTTTTGGCATTCAAATGTGCCTGTAAGACGAGCTTTGCGAATCCATATTCGATAGAATTTTCAAAGAAGTTCTGTAAGTCTTTCACAGTAGATAGCTTCATATATCTTTTCATTTCAGATGTGAATTGGCTTCTTCCGTAAATGAAATAATCGTGTTTCAGTTTATCGTAGAAAGCCTTGTCTTCAACTATTCTTTGTAGCATATCTTGAGATGTAACCTTACTCCTCTTGACTACTTCTTCCTTTTCGTCTATCTCTACTTTCCCATACATTTCAAGAAACTTACAATTAAATTTGTTCTCCAATTCCCGTAGCAACACATCTGGATTCTTGTAATTATAGTATGTTTTTGGGAGCACAATCTCGCTTTGAATTAGTGGAGTACACACATGCAAAGTCCCCTCTTCATCAGCGTATAGACTATTTTGCATCTCTAACTCATCGAGTGTTGTTCTACACTCTATCTGATTTTCACGCAACATCTCAATTGCCTGTTTAAAATTATCTGCTTTTTTGACCTCTTCATTCAAAATGGCATGATACGGAAATACCTTCTTCTTCTCTTGAGGTTTTGCCTTTTGAATAAATAATTTCAAAGCATGATAAGTGTTTCGAAAACGATGAGACATTTGAACAATCCTTGTCATTTCATGGTTCAATGATCTATGAGAGCAAAGAACCCATACTTCATCACTTACATTGTTATTCAAAATAGAGACTCCTGCTGATAGAGAGGTTGTAGCTAGAATGACCTGCACATTACTTGGAATCATCCCGTCACTTACAATCAATTTTTCTTCTTGCGACTTCAATTCTTCTTTATTCGATACCACTTCTATTGACTTGATTCCCTCTTTGTTTAGCTTTCTACTGAAGTCATTAATGATTTCCTTTCTTTCAACGAATACCAAAAGCCGTCTGTTAGGATCTTTCCTTGCTGCCATTTTGATGATTTCTAGCATTTTTAATTCTACTTGCCTAGAGGATCCATCCAAAAACAAATATCCTGTGTTTACAAATGGATTCTCTCGATCTATTTGGTTAATCTTTATGACGAAGTCATAGTCCTCTGAACGGAGATTTTCTGGTGTAGCTGTTACATGAAGGGAAATTCCTCGTGCTGTTAGCAAAGAAGTTTCAGCAATACAGAATTCTCTGACGGCATCTGGCTTAAAGTTAGCATCGAGAGATAACATATGGCATTCATCAAACACCATTATTTTTGGAGGTTCATTTTGTATTTTTTGTTCTTCTAGTCGAACAGTTGTCTCATCACAGTGTTCTTGTTCTAATTTTAATTTTAAGACATAAGGGAAATGATCAAGGGTGGTTAAAATATTCCTAGAGTTTCTAATTATTTCTTCTCGTTTGCCATTCGTATAGCTATCGCTACCTGTTACAGTTTTTGAACGTGTTATTCGTTCAAACTGATTCCTTAAATTATTCACGAGATTCCGACGTGGGATGATTAGTGTGGAAAAGCCTTCAGAAGAGCAAGAGGACAGTTGGGGATTTTCTGTTCTTTTCGTCATGTTTTCGAGGATTTTTAAAATAGCATAACTTTTTCCTGCTCCTGTGTCACTGGTCAGTAAAATACGTTTGCCTCTGTACTGTTCACTGCATAGAATTTCTTCAATCTTACGGAAAACTTTAGGATTTTCTGCTATTTTCCCTTGAATATCCATGGATAAGTCAGCTCTCAATTGAAAATTCTCAGACACAGTAAAAATTTTACTTGTTGAGATACCATATTGCTGCAATTTATAAATCAATGTTCCAATGGTAACTTCATCATACCTCTCTATCTTCTCCATTTCGTTACCATAACTTTTGTTTCCATCATCAATTGCTTCCGCTAACACTATCTTTTGCTCATCTGTGATAAGACCTTCTTTTTCCATATCATTAAAAGCCATCAAAAATCTAATCCACTCACGATAATCCGAAATTAATGGTAGTTTCTTTAACGCATTAAGGAGTACATCAAAGTTTATTGCTGATGTCACATATTCTTTGTTATATTCTTTTGTTATAATGTGATTTACAACCTCACCATTTGTTAATTCCTTACTTGTATTGCTTAACTTCATCTTCTCAGTGATAAAGTTTTCCAAGAACGGTTTTAGGTCAAATCCCCTCAGTTTCTTATTCACTTTCACTTCTTTTCCAGATGCAAAAATCGTCTTTACAGGATAGATGCTTTCATCAAAAGAAACCCCAATTTTTGCACTTAGTTTGTCTCTTACTTGCTTATAAATTAGAGCAATCACCTCATAATCCACCTGTAATGTTGTAACTACTAAATAGCAGTGAAACCTTTTTTGCTGCAGCTTTTTTCCACTTGAAAAACTTTCTTGAACGTAATGAAAGTATTCATACAGCCGATCGATGATTTTCCGTATTACAATGTCCGGAAAATTTTCCAAATGATCTATATCAAAGCAGAAAATATTTGTCCGGTAATCTTGGATTTCTCTCGGGTTTCTTTTGGAAGCAATCCATGATCCTGTTACATGTGGTTGTCCGTTTTTAAGTATTTGAAGAAACTGACTTTCCACTACAGAATTCAGTTTAGAATTGTTCCATACATTCGCATTATCTAAGTCTATTGTGATATTCCTTACATGGTGCATTGCTTCGTCCTTAGTTTTAAATCCTCGTTTGTATGGTTGGATCAGCATCTTTCTTTCTTTGGTTTGAATATTGTTTTGCACGGTGTTTCTCACTATAAGCATCCTTTCTATATTTAGATGCTTTATAGTAGATGTAGTGTAAAACAGATATATCGTTAAGTGAGTTCTACCTTGGTTGATACTTATTTTAGCTACATGAGGGCAAGAAAAATGAGTTTAATACTATATAAATAAATCAAAAATTCTGCCCTATTATGGAGTTATCTAAAATAAAATAGTTTTACTTGGGTTGCATATAGATTGGCATATCCATCCTATTCCATGAATTACGAATCACTCTACTAAACGGGTATTAGAGAAATTTTCTAAGTTATACTAACCCTAATATGGTTGTGTACTTTTCAGAGTCATAGAGAGCTCATCACCTCTAGGAAAAACTAAAATATTTTTCTTAGTACACAAAGGATTATTGTTTGGTAATCCTGGTTTAGAATTTAGACTCATATAGTATTCCATTAAAAAAAGCTACCGATTGAATGGGTACATTAATCCCCCATTATCAGTAACTTTTTTACATCAATTTGATTTTTCTTTCTCCAGAGCCTTTGTAGAGATAATCCGGTCTAAATATGCGTATATCTCATCTGTAGACCAACACATACCCCTAGTTAAGATGATAATTTTCGTGTCAAAATCCGGTTGCCGCTTTGACTGTTCGATTCTCCAACAGTAGGAACTGCTGTAGCCGATCACTTCAGACCATTCGAGTAAGGATAATCCATTAGCAACTCTATACTCTCTAACCAATCCCGCAAAATCATTCACCGCCATGTCGATTTTATCCATGTTCCTTTCCCTTTCAATCATTCTAGTTCTCCTCCTGTAAGTATTGAATCAAACAATACCTGTTTTATGGTTCTATATATAATAGACAAAGGAGCGAACTTAATAACTGTATCCAGTGAAACATTAAGGTCAAAAACTATGAATGGTTTTAAAGAAATAGGATTAAGGGTTTTACTCTTCTTTTGCCACAGAGCTCATTAAGACCTAATCATATGACTGATCATACAAGATGGTAGAGGAAAGTGGATTATTTTCGCTCTCTGAGTTTTTCCTTAAAAAGCAAAATCTTTATATGGGTGCCTTCACTATTTTCTATCGTTGATGCTTTTTTCTCTTAAAGATTCAATATTAACAACATTATCTTTCGGAACAAATATCCCTTCTCTTCTCTTTTCTTCATAAGTACAATCTGAATTTTCACTGTACCTATTTGTTATTTCATATTTCATAATCATCTCATCATCTAGGTTAAAGTATTCAATCAAAAGTTTTACAATATCATCTGGGGGATTTTTTTCCCTTTTTCAATACGAAATATATAACTAGGCGAGGTACCAATACCTAATCCAATATCTTTAAAAGTTAAAGATTTCTTTTTTCTTTCCTCGCTCACTAGCATCGATATATCTAACTTCTGAAAATTCAATTTTCTCAATTCCATCTTTCCTTTCCTCTTATATATGTTAGTTAGAAACAACGAAGGAACTTATAATTAATCTATTATAAGTAAATCCTTGTTTTTTCTTCTAAGTCCGCAACCAACATAATATTTTGTATTTCTTGATAGATGTTCTTTTCTCTACAAATTTCAGACACCTTCAACCCTTCATCTTCATATTTCTTTAGATTATTAACAATTTTGGGAAATACTTTTGTGGTTAAGATCTTTAAGCGATCAAGATCATAACCCTTTTTTAAACAGGGATATAGTGTCTTTTCAGGAATATATAAAGCAAAATTTATAGCGTTTAGAATATTGAACATCAAGGAATCAGTAATGACTCCTTTCTGTAGCCATCTCCCGTTTTTCAAATTTCTTTTTACAAAGGCTACACACTCTTCATCCAATCGTATAAATTGGTAAAAATCAATCAAATCTTTCAATATATAACGAGTTCTTTCAAGATTAAGTTTACCAGCGTTATGTTTTTTTACTGTCTCACCTTTTCTACGAAGATAACTTTGAAACTTTCTATAATCCTTATTAACAAAGTTGTGGGCTTTTTCATCAACTTGGAAAATACCCGCTATGTGCAAAATTGTAGCGATGTCCAAATCATGCTCATCGCTCTCCTTATACTTTATTTTATAATCAGGAAGAGTTTTTTTCACCCATTCATATCGGTCCAATTTTTCACCAATGCTAATTTCCTTCGTTGGTGTACTTGAATTCTTTCCAATTATAATATCAACTATTTCATCTTCTGGAACTTCAAAATATACTGCTATTAATACGTAGCTATTCTTACTACCATATTTCACCAATACTTCTTTGGTGTGATTGCCATTATAAACTCCTTCACCAATCTTAAAGAAAATTGTAGTTGTCCCATCATCATTCTTGATATATGACTCCGCAGTAATATGAATGCCGTTATTGATATATATAAATAGCTCCGGATTATATCGAAGTGTTTTTATCATCTCGGGAACATATTTATTTTTCTTTCCCATATATTCTCTAGGGTTTGGATTATTTGGAATATCCTCCTTCAATTCCATCAAAGCCCTTCCCGACACTATACCTATTAGCATCTTTTTGCTATTTACCATATATTCTCTAAAGTCCGCATTAATTGTCGCAGACATTAAGTTATCTTCCATTTCCCTTCAACCCCCTCTAATCTACTAAAAAATAGTTTACCCTGAGTAACCAACGTGAAATAGAATATCATAAAACACTTAAAATTGGAATATTATTACAATTGACTATATTCAATGGTAAATTAAAAAGGGGGCAGACACCTTGCAAATCCTATGTTTATATAAATTTATGTAATTCCTTCCAATAACTAAAAACACACTTTTACCATCCTTTTATATTTTCCTTACTTTTTTCATTATTAACGTAATAGCTAAGTTTTTTTCTAGCCTTTTATAAACCTTATAGATGACCTGCTCTATGAAAATAGTAAGTCCATAACTGGTGCCTTATTCTTTCTATAATTGTTATTCATAATTTTTTTAGTTTTTATTTACTATGTTATGTCCAGTCCCTTTAGTCCTTATATAGATGTTACCACTACACGGAGAAGTGCCTTTTTCAAAAGATAATCAATAGCTTATTTATCTTTATATACTTATATAGGGTTATGATTCGGTCATCCTGTTTTATTAATCTAGTAAGTATTCCTTGGATGAAATTAATCAAGTATTTTTCTCGATGTCTCCTTATTTTCAATTACAGTTTTCAAATATTGTTCAGACTCTTCTTTAGCACGAACCTAGCATTTTACTTTCTATTAGAACTTTAATGACAACACTCTTATAGACTAACAATCTTTATAGCAATACAGTATAATTAAAAGAGCCTAGGAATTCTTTAACTCCCTTTGACATAGACTTGCACTTCCGATGGATTAAAAAAGGTAAAAACCAGACAATGAATTGTTGTAAATCTATTAAGACCCAAATCAAACTACCTACATCAGTACACGACAAATAAAATCCACTTAAACTTATCTACTTCTGATAAGAATTTATTTCAGCATCTATGGAGGTTAATCAATGACTAACTACACCGTTCCAACACACAGGGATATCAACTTCAACGAGTATAAGGGTATATTTGAGAAGTACAAAAATAATAACGATATTCGTGAAATAACTTTTCAAAACGAATTAGTTAAGCCCTTCATCAGAGGGATACGAAATGACCTTGATGTTGAAAGCTGTGACACAAAACTAACAACTACTAGACATGACTACTTGCAGTATTGTGGTACATATATAAGTAATGGTAAAGAAAAGGCAGCTACACCCGACTTGGTAATAACTAAAAAGTGGAATTGGTTTAACAGGAAATACAGTCTTGACTATCGGGCAGTTGTAGAGGTTAAGTCACCTTTTGGAAAGGAGTCTATTTATTCAAAGGGTTACATTAATTACTCTTCTGATTTAAAATGCGAATTAAAACGTCACTTATCCGCTAAGATAAATAGTAAAGTAATCCTGACAGACTCTTTAAAGTGGGAGTTTTACAAAAGAAGTGGAGGTGGTAACGAATTAATACCGATTCGAACAATTGAATTGTATAATTTAATCGACGCAAGAGGTCACTGGAAGTGGGATAGTGTTGACTCGTTCAATAGTCTCAAATACTACTTAAAGGATTTTCTTGGTAGTTAAGTGTCACAAGAACTCGTCTAACAAAAAAACATTTAGAACACACCTTGATATGTTTTTTAAGCATATTAAGGGGCATTTATTCGTCCTTTTGCGTTTGGGATGGCAGCAAAACGAATTATCTATAATAGACAAATAATTATCACATCAGGTAGCTAAATTTAAAATTAAGGAGGAAAAAGGAATGCCTATTGGAGAAATCTTGAAAAGAAACCTAGCTAAAAAAGCGAAAACATTCCAAGCCCTACATCAGCAACATGTTAATAATTTGGAAAGATTCCAATTGAACAAGAGAGAAAAGGAATATCAACAAGATCAAGAAATATTAGAGCGATTAACAAGAAGGGATTAACACCGTTTCATATTGATAACATCCAGGCTATGCCCTTTTATCGCTATAACTTATCATAACTTTAGATCGTTGAACCGTTATAAACTGCTACTTTTCATAAACTTTGGATTAGTTTTCATTAATAATTTCACTCATATTTAAGAATGTATAATCTTGAATATTCTCCAGTTCCAGATTCCCAACCATCTTTTACCTTGTGATATAAGATTGATGCTAGACGACTATACATACCTCTTATAACTTCTCTCATTTCAGGAGTTATGCCTATATCTGGAGATATATTTGCTGCTTCCAAAGGGATGGGATATCTACCCCAATAAGGAATAGCTTCCTCTATTTTTTTACATATCTCTAATTCCTCTTCTGATAAGTTTATCTCACTTATTTCTTTAATAAGGTTAGTGATTTTATGTGTTTTAATTCTTTTAATCTTTCCACTTGTAATTGTTGTAGGGTCATCAAAAACAATTAACCCTTTTAACAAATTCTCGATAGCAAAACCAACCAATAAAAAATAGGATCTTGATATACCAGATACTTCTCTTGACTCAAGGACTTCAATTTTATCATGAGTAATTTCACTTCTTATTGTGCCATCATTTTGTTTCCATAAAATTTCTGCTGAATGCATTAATTCCTCAGCAAATGATAACCATTCACCAGGGGCACCATCAACTATAAACTTTGATATTCTGTTTTTTTCTTCATCACTTAGATCGTACATACAATTCACCTCCAACAAGTAAAATAAAAAGATACTTTTTTAGCTTCCTTATTCCCTAACGCCCCCTATAGTTGAAGATCTCTGTACACTAAAAATTGAATATACCTACTAATAGAATTACAAGAACAACCACAAGGCATATGTAGCTTTTCTTTATATAAAAAGTGATTGTAAATATAACAGAAATTAGAACCCAAAAGACGTTATCAGCTACTGGTGGAAACAAGTCAAAGAAAAAAAGGTCTATTGCATTCTTTAACAATAAAATTACTGCTAATGTCATTAAAATCGAATCAGTTATTGTTTTACTTTCTTTTTTCTTGTTTATATTTGATTCCATGAAACTCCTCCCCTTTAGAAATTACACATAACTACGCTGTAGCCCAACAAGGTTGCAAATCCTTATTGAAGATAAGCACCCGTTCGTTGAATAATTTAATTACCTTTTCTAACCACATTCACTCCATTGGGGTCAATTTTACTTGATATAAGAACTCCACTCATAACAGCCTTATTAATTGTAGAAGTCTCTCCTATAAATGAATGAATGTTATCAGCTTGTTTGTTAAATAATTGAGATAAATCTTTTTTAAATTCTCCATTTTCAACAAATAACTCCAACTCTTCAATTTTTGCAATATCAGTTGTTCCATCTATTGCATCCAAGTTACTTTGTAGTTCAATTCTAAATCCATAAGGTGTTCCAATAAAGGTTCTCCTATCATTCGAACTAACCTTCCAACTCATTTCTCTCGCTTTATTACAAATTTCATCGTGTTCATTTGGATTAACTAAAAATCCAATATGGTCAAATATAACCTTTTTTCCAAAGCCAAAAGTAATATTTATTGCACCTTTTCTTGCTTCAATAATCCTGAAAGTAATATCTTTTTCTCTGAAATTATCCCAGTCTAAAGGGGGATTGAATGTTTGGTATTCGCCTTCATATTTTCCCATCCGTAATGATATTCGGAAACCGTTCTCAATATAAAATTTTTCAGTTTCCTCTAAATAAGGAGTCCAAAAATGGTAATGAAATAACATTATAAAACCTCCATCTGTATTTTTGCACTTACACTAATGCACCCGTTAACACAATAACAAAATCAATTATCTCTTTTACCAATTTGCCCAAATGTATTTAATATCAAGTGAGTAATAATTAACGATAATAAATAAGCAATAACTGGTTCAGTTGTACTCCATATTGAAACTAAAGAGAAAAATAATATCGAAGATACACCAAATAGAACTATTAAATAAAGAAAAACACTGATGATTGCACTCATCAAAACACCTCCATTGAACTATACTAACATTACCTTTTTTAAACAAACCTTCCCCTTTAACGCAATAGGAGCTGTCTCATTTGCAGCCCCTTGTTCAACTTTTGCACCCGTTAGTGGAATAAACACCTATTTATAGCCTTTAATTCCGTTTTCAAAAGCGGAATTATCTTTATTCTCAATCCCATGAAGTGCTTCTTGTAATGCGAATGTACTTTTGTAAAACTTCACACGTTCAGAAATTGCATTTCCGTCAGGATAAAGGTTAATACACATATTAAAAAAATCTTCACCGTAACTGGACAATATTCCAGCAAAGTCATACGCTGGGTCTCCTAAACTTGAACCACCAAAATCTATTACCCCTGAAATCCGACTTGTTTCCGCATTCCATAAAATATTTGATGCTCCAAAATCCCCGTGTATAAGTGTAGTTTTAAAATCTAACGCTCTTCCGTTTAGAAACGTTTTAAAGGATTGAGTTATTTCCTTTTGACTTTCTTTTCTGATATAAGGAAACAATTTATTTTGTATTTTATCAAATAGTTCAGACATTTCTTCTCGTGGATTGTTATCATCCAGTTTCAAAACACCCTTTGCTTTTTCTTCTGAAATAGAATGAATTTCTATAAGAAAATCGACGAGTTGTAATGCCAGACTTTTTATCAATTCATCACTTTTAATCTTTTCTAAACTATCTAACCATAAAGGAACCCCTTCTATTAGACTGTAACCAGTAAAGACTTTTCCGGGCACTAATTCTTCAAAAGAGTGATATATTGGTTCTGGAATTGGAATTGAAACAATGTTTTTGATTTGTTCTAAAATTTCCGTCTCTCTTTTTAATTGCAATATTCCTTTTTGGTATTTCGGAAATCTAAATACTAAAGAGTTGTTTATTATTAACACATCGTTATTTTGTCCAATTTCATTAGGGTAAAAGTCTTCAATGAAAAGGTTTGGATAAACCTGTTTAATTCTTTCAATATGCTTGTTACTCATTAGTGAAACTCCCTTTTCAGTCTATTTCAATTTTTATTTAACTCAAAATGCTTATTAAACATTACTGCGTCTTTACTTTAAGATCATAAATTCACATTTTATTTTAGCATAAAACTCCAATAATTCTTGAAACTATTCAAAAAGAAAAGGATCGCTAATAGTATATGACGATCCTTTGTTGTACTAAGGCACCCGTTACTTTAAGTACATTGGTTCACAATCCTTTTTATTTAATGGATTCCAGCATAGCAGTACATTAGAGCAAAAATAAAAATAAAAGTAAAGAATGCTCCTAAAACATTTTGGTTATGAGTGCTTTTTCCATTCTTTAAGTTCTTCAAAAAAGTAGTGAAATTTAAAAACCATAAAACTCCTAATAACGGTACAACAAGCAAAAGCATAAATAACATAAATTAGTCCTTTCCTTCCCATTTACAAAATCTTATTCAACAAAACTGCTCTTATTGAAGAAGTTCGCCACTTTGACGAACTCCGTTATTACGTTAAAGCACCCGTTCGTAATATAAGGTTAGCCAGATTTTTCTGGTTGACCTTTTTTTATATGGTCTTATGATTACGGTAGTCGGGGTAGAACGGAGCACCCGTGGGACATAGATCCCGTTAGCTAAACTGTTCACCCCCTACTTGTATAAACGGGTTTCAGGCTGGTTGGGACATAGATCCCGTTTAACAAGCGAACCTACGACATTACAAGAAGCCTTAGGGGATACCGACATTACGTGTAATTTAAGGAGGAGAAATGTATGAATCCAGTCATTGGTCTGGATGTTGCCAAAGGGGAAAGTCAAGTTCAAGCCTTTTTAGATAAGGGAAAGCCATATCGCAAAAGCTTTAGTATCCGTCATAATGTTGAAGAATTGAATGAATTTCTCGAATTCTTACAGGAAATTGAGTCCCTAGCTGAGGGGAAACCTACAGTCGTGTTGGAGTCAACTGGACACTACCATACTCCTATTATTCAATTTTTAGAGGAACATCAATATGTATATATATTAGTTAATCCATTGATTGCTCATCGAGCGAAAAGTTCAAGTTTACGAAAGGTCAAGACGGATGCCATAGATGCTTATCATCTGTGTGAACTCTATTATAAAGAAGAACTGGAGCCTCAAAAGAAAAGGGGTATCCAACTCTTAAACCTTCGTAATCTAACAAGACAGCACGAAACGATTTCAAGTGTAGCAGCACAAACCAAACTGCAACTTCAATCGATATTGGACCAAGTATTCCCTGAATATAGAGGCGTATTTGGAAACTTATATTCAAAAGTTTCTTTACAGGTACTTTTAATATATCCAACATCAGAATCAGTTTTGAGTGTCAGTGAAACTATTTTAACAGACCAAATAGCTTCGCTATGTAAAAGTCGTTCAGATAAATGGGCAGAGGAAAAGGCAAAAAAATTACGGGATGCCGCCCTTCGCAACCCATTCCAGAACAATTTATATCAAAGTCATATCTTCAACCTAGAAATAATGATCGATATTGTTCTTCAATACCAAGAGCACCTATCAAAGTTAGCAGCTGAAATAGATGCCCTCGCTAAAGAAATTGAAGAATATGAGATAATCCAATCCATCCCAGGAATCGGAGAAAAAATCGCAGCAACAATAATCTCTGAAGTCGGTGAGATAGAACGGTTTAATCATCCTAAAAAGCTTGTAGCATTCACTGGAGTAGATCCCAGTGTGTACTCAAGTGGTAAGTTTACAGCTTCTGTAAATCGTATTACCAAAAGAGGATCTAGCAGGTTAAGACAAGCCCTATTTATGGCTGTCCAGTGTGGAATACGAGACGCTCGTAAAAAGAAAATAAGTGATGAGATTATTCCACGAAATAGAAGATTAAGAGAATTTTACGATAAGAAACGCAATGAAGGCAAACCTTTTAGAGTAGCGATCATCGCTTGTGTTAATAAGCTTTTACACTGGATTTATGCGATGTTTAAAAGCAAGACAACTTTCCTTGATATAGCTTAAAAACCACATTAATCCAAATAACACAAAACCTTCCAATTTGAAGGTAACGGAAGGTTATTTGGCGTGTTCAATTTTAGTATATCATTTATTTTAGAAGTTTTTAGTGAAAAATATTGACAAACTATTAGCTGGTTTAGCGAAACAAGCAGTTAAAAGTAATCCCTTTTTATTCGTTTATTTCATAAATCAAAGTATCAAATAATTCTCCGTCACTATAAAGCAACATTGCCCATTCTCCTTTCTTTGGAACTTTTACATTTGAAGGCATATGGGAGTCTGCTCCGTTATTCGGTCCAGCAACACTTTTTGTCCAACCGCTTTTTAGAATTTGGTGAACAGTCTTGGTTTCTTTATGATATCCGACGACAGTTAAATCAACATTTTCTACTCCCCATAGATGCCACATCCATTTCTGAACGTTTAAGCTCGGCATATCAACACCAATAACACCCGACTTGTTTTCATTTCCGATAATCCCTCTTTCACCAAATACCACTGCTTTTCTTTCCCAATCAATCGTCTCAAAATCACTTACCTGAACGAAATCAGGAATATCTTCAGGCAGATTTGATTTGTTTTCAACGGTTTCATCTGAAGTGCACCCAACAACAAAAAATAACAAACTTAAAAACATAAATAGCATAGATTTTCCCTTCAAAAAATCATCCCCCTAAAAAGAATTTTTCTCAATAATGTCTTCTTCAACTAAACTGCTGCGTTAATTTAAGTACAACTATTCACATATTTATTTTAACATAAAATCCCAATAAACCTTGTTGCTGTCAAAGAAAAAAGGAACGCCGATTGACGTTCCTCTTGTTTAACTCTTGCACCCAATAGTTGAAGAAGTTTATTTGTCTTTTGCAAAACCTACAACTGAAATTATTAAACCTATAAATACAATTAAGTATTCAAATCCCCCTAAATCAGAATTCCCATCAATCGCAATAACTCCACCTAATAAAAGAATGCTTAATCCTAACAACATAAATTTTGTTCCTGATGCGTTGCTTTTTTTGACCAGTAGAAAAACCAAATAAACTGCTAATATAAGAACAGGTATAGTTACTATTAAACTCATTTTTATTCCCCCTATAATGGATAAATTCTAGCATAAAAGATAAAGCCTTTATTAAACATTACTGCTTCGTTA
This sequence comes from Aquibacillus rhizosphaerae, assembly GCF_030282825.1. Taxonomy (GTDB): domain Bacteria; phylum Bacillota; class Bacilli; order Bacillales; family Amphibacillaceae; genus Aquibacillus_C; species Aquibacillus_C rhizosphaerae. The sequence goes on along the minus strand of NZ_JASTZU010000027.1, from coordinate 6,633 downwards.
GTTTAAGATCAATTCTTCACAAACTCTATATTTATTTTAACATAAAATAACAATTATCTATTTGTTATATAAAAATTATCATGGCAAATAGAAATTAATTAACATATGAATTTTCACGTTGACAATAACTATTGTCATAATATTAATTGAAAACTGTCTGAAGCTGTTATTAATAAAGGGCTTGAGGAAGTACTGAACATTGTAGCAATTGTAGGATGAAATTGACCATATGAAAAAAGAAGTGGAAATCCAACGTATTAGATTATGCGGAACCTCTCTGTTGAGCCTTTTTTAATTAATGACAGGATAACATATGGATGTCTCCATCTGCACAATAAAGCTAAATATAACAAATATAGGATGGCGTTTTATTTCATTTTTTTAGCTTAATCTCTATTAAATTTTCCAGTACCGGAAAGTGAATATACGCATGGTTGAGCTATTTCTCATTCATACAGTATTTCTAAAAAATACAATTTGTAGTGCTTAATTGAGCTAAATATAACACTTTTAGGATGAAATAGAGACTGAAACGAAAGAAAGTGTAGCAATTGTAGGACGGTGTTACAGTTAGGAAACCAAACTGAATGGAGATTGGAAATCTTACGGACTTAGGTATTGTAAAGGCGATTGAAACCCTTATTGGACAAGGGATTGAAGAATTATTGAAAACATAGAAAAAGACTGGATCACTAATGGATCCAGCCCGAATATTATTGTTTTTTGTTGAAAAAACGATTGAGTACATAACGGTCTGCCTGCTCTTTTTCTTCTCTCTTCCTTCTAACGAGACCATAATCAATTAATTTTTGCAAAATCGGATAAAACCCTCTCTCTCACATCTTTTGCGTTTTCTATTTTACTCTGCATAGATTGAGAACACTTACCTACACATAAATCATTAATTATCGCAAGAAAGTCTGACAATACATTGTCAAGATATAAATCAAAAATATCTTTTACAATTCTATAAATTTGAATATCTTGCAAATATTCTCCATTGTACACTGTAAATGAGACCGCATCTTTATTATTATAATGTTTTACCTCTATACAAGTTTCATCATTCCATCCTGTTTCTTTCGAAGAATCTTCGTAAGCAACCGTATCTGCATAAATAATTAGATTTTCCTCCAACATGTTTTTACTGTAATATACATACTCCACATCTGAACCCTCGACGTATTTTCTATTTAGTCCATTAATCAATTTCATATTCACTTCTCCATTCGCATTTATTTACTTTATTCTTTTACCATTGTTTTAAAAAGTTACCATTAAAAATGGTATTTTCCCTTTGTGAAACGGTGCTCCTTATAATTCAACTCTTAAATCCACTTTTATTATCATCTCCTATATTGATTTCTTGTGTGTTTCGTTCTATGATTCTATTGTATATAGTCAATGGAATTAAAAGGTTGCCTGGGAAGCTACATTTGAATTTTTTTGGAGGAATACAGAAATGAAAGAGCAACTTGATCCTGAACTACAAGAGGAACTAGACTTATTTATTAATAGCAACTTAATAGCAGAAAGAGTAAAATCTCTACATAGTGTCGAAAGAGCTGAGAATTCGTATGAACCAACATTTACTTTTGGTCACACATTTGGAAATTTTGACTTTACCAATGAATTGGATATGAGAATTAAAGAAGTTGAAAATACACAAACAATAGGGGAATATATCGAATCTCTTTACCGTGAAAAGGAAAAAGAAAGCCCGAATTTCCTTAGAAGTGTTGGCATTAAACGGGACTATAAATCAAAGGTAGTAAATGGTCGTATCCAACCATCAAAAGGAAAATTATTATGTTTTGCTATTGCTTTTGAACTAGACTTAGAAGGAACAGAGAAATTGTTACAAAAAGCAGGGTACACATTATCAAAGGAAAATAGTGTTTTTGATTTAATAGTTAGTTTTTTTATAGAAAAGGGGCACTATTATGGTATTGATATTGACATTTACTTAGAAGAATACGATCAGCCTACACTTTTCTCAGTTGCATAATCGCATAAATAAAGGACTAAATCTGTTTTGATTTAGTCCTTTAATAATATAAAATTTTATTTATCGTTCTCTTTTTAGATATATATCTTCTCTCAATTACTAACATTCCTCTTATCTCCAATTTTCACATTTTGGATGAAACATTACAAACTCAACTAAATTCGTATATCTAATATGTACCAAAATATTTAACACCTCCGAAATCCCCCACCTCCAACCCGTATTCCACCGTCGGAGTTAAAATATAGTTTTCCGACAGAACCCCTATTTCCACACTTTTTCGATTCAAAAATGACCGTTTTTCCACCCGTTTTTTCACCTTTTTTTCTGTTTTAAAATAAAGTTTTCCGAGAATAGAAGGAAGAGATAATCGGGAAAAGCCTGTTAGAACAAGGGATAATAGAAAAAAGACCCTGAAATCGGAAATGTTTATTTTCACGAAATCGGGGTCTTAATCGGAAATGTTTATTTTGTTTAGGTGATGTTTAAATTAACTTTACACTTTTAAAACAAGCTTCACTATCACTTCCACATGTCCAGTCTGCGGAAACATGTCAACTGATTACAAGTGCTTGCTTACTTTGTAATGAAACCATTGAAAATATCAATTGTTCTCTGTTCATCTTCTTGATATAATTCTTCAATTAAATGTGCATATTTATTTAATGTTGTTTTTATATTACTATGACCTAATCGCTTACTAACATATTGAATTGATACTTTTTTATAAAGTAGTAAACTAGCATGAGTATGCCTTAGTCCATGTACAGTAATTGGCTAGATTCCTAAACCTTTTAATAACTCTCCTAATTGTTTATTAACAAGACTATTTCCTAAAACCCTATATTTAGAGTTTGGATAATAAAAAACTAATTGATGTTTATTTGTTTTCTTGAACTGAGACAGTATGTAAAAATGGTTCATAGTCAATTCATTCATCTTAATTGTTCTTATAGAATTCTCATTTTTGGTCGGACAAAATCCATCAATGTTTCGTTTCATATAGCCCCAAGTCTTATTTATTGTAATAGTATTATTATTAAAATCAAAGTCTGACCAGGTTAATCCGACTAATTCACCAAATCGCATACCTGTAGTCAAAGCCAACAACAAGAGAGAAAAGACTAAACTTTCATTCCTTTTCTTCATTATTTCTGTTAATAGTAATTCACTATCACTATAGTTTAGTAGTTTATCCATTGAGTGTTTCGGTGGAATTTTCCAACTTAGAACTGCTTTCCTAGTAAAATCAATATTTATTATCTGCTCTTCAATAGCATCTTTAGCACATGCACGAATATGTGAATTAAGTTTTTCCAATGTTTCTTTTGATTTATTATTGCCATATTTATTTAAGAACAATTGATAATCATGTCTAGTTATTTCTTGCAACGGTCTACTTCCAAAGTGTGTTATTATTGCTTTCAATGTGTAATGATAATGTTTTTGAGTAGTTTCACTGAGGTGACTTTTATAAAGTTGTATCCACCGTTCGAAGTATTTATCAATAGGAAAAGGTCTTAGATAAGGTATTATACCTTTACCCAACTGTAGTTCTACTTCAGCTGCTGCAATTCTTGCATGTTTTTTACTGCGAAATCCCCCTTTCCGAATTGGCTTTGATTTTCCATTCTCCATGCGGCTAACTGTGTACTGGTAATTTTTTCCTCCTTTTTTTGAATACTCGCCATAAATCAATTCAGTCCAATCAAAATTATAAATACTATCACTAAGGGTATCCAAGTTCAAATTAATTCATAACAAAAGGCTGAATCAAATTGATTCAACCTTTTATTTTCGGTACGAACATACAAAAAGAAATATACCTACTTTTATTACAAATTTTTTAATGGACTAAACTTTGCATGTCCTTCTTGAACTTCACTACTAAATAAATTCACATATACCTTAGTTACCTCTAAAGTTGAATGTCCTAAAATCGCTTGCAACTGAAAAGCATTAGCACCATTCATAACACTTAATTTAGCGAATGTATGTCTAAAAGTATGAGGAGAACATCTGACGTTCTTTATTTTAGTTAATTTTCCATAGTGATTGATTCTATTTTGCAGTTGTCTTTTACTCATTGGTTCATCATCTTGAGTAATAAAAAGGTAATCTGTATCAATCTGTCCTCTTATTATTACATACTTCTTTAACTGATCAATCATTTTTTTCTGAATTGGAACAAACCGTTCATATCCACCCTTTGTGTTAGTGATTCGAATCAACTTTTGTGCCCAAATTATATCTGTAACTTTTATACCTACAAACTCATTTGCACGTACACCAGTTTCCAATAAAAGCATCATTGCTGTGTGGTCCCTGACTCCGACAAAAGTACGAAAATCACAAGCATTAAATAATGCCTTTATTTGCTTTTTATCAAAGGTTTCCACAATTCTTTTACGATCTTTCAATAGCTTTATGTCTTTCATTGGGTTTACTTTAATATAACTTTGCGATTCCAAAAGGTTAAAAAATGATCGTAAAGCTCGAAGTCGGGAATTGATACTAACGGCTTTTACACCTTTGTCTCTCATATACATAATGACATTTCTCTTAATTACCTCATTTGTAATATTATAAGGAGAAACTTCTAAACCTTGATCATATAGGATTTTCTTAAAGGTAGTTAATTCACTTTTATAATATTTTATTGTATGTTCCCTAAGATTTCTATACTCGCAATCCTCAATAAAAACATCTAATAGTTCGTCAAAGGAATACTCTATAGCTTCTGGATCATCTATAACAACCCTTAGCTCATCCTTACTTAAATCCCCCCTTCTTTCACCCTTGCGATTTTCCTGCACTTTCTCATTTTTTCTTCTGGTCATTTTACTTCACCTCATAGCACACGATTTGGTACACACGATTTTCTCTAACTGAATCGTGCGAAATGGGCAATAAAAAAAGAGCCCTCACAACTGTGAGAACCCTTGACCTTAAAGGCTTTTTCCCGCTTTAATCGATACCGGTGGCCGGGGTCGAACCGGCACTCCAGAAGGAACACGATTTTGAGTCGTGCGCGTCTGCCAATTCCGCCACACCGGCATAATTGGAGGCGGTAACCGGATTTGAACCGGTGATAAAGGTTTTGCAGACCTCTGCCTTACCACTTGGCTATACCGCCTTATTGGAGCGAAAGACGGGATTCGAACCCGCGACCCCCACCTTGGCAAGGTGGTGTTCTACCACTGAACTACTTTCGCGCTTAATGGCTGGGCTAGCTGGATTCGAACCAGCGCGTGACGGTACCAAAAACCGTTGCCTTACCGCTTGGCTATAGCCCAATGTGTTGTGTAATGGGGCGACCGGTGGGACTTGAACCCACGCGTGCCGGAACCACAATCCGGTGCGTTAACCACTTCGCCACGATCGCCACAATACAAAAAAAGCAGGGGTAGTAGGAATCGAACCCACACTGGAGGTTTTGGAGACCTCTGTTCTACCTTTAAACTATACCCCTATGTATTTAAATATATGATTTTAAAATGGTGGAGGGAGTAGGACTCGAACCTACGAACCCGATGGGAGCGGATTTACAGTCCGCCGCGTTTGGCCAACTTCGCTATCCCTCCATATTATATTGAAAGTGAAAAAAGTGGTGGCTCGGGACGGAATCGAACCGCCGACACACGGATTTTCAGTCCGTTGCTCTACCGACTGAGCTACCGAGCCATCTTTAAAACATGAGATAATAGAACAATGTTCTATATAAGTGGCGGTCCGGACGGGACTCGAACCCGCGACCTCCTGCGTGACAGGCAGGCATTCTAACCAACTGAACTACCGGACCAATGTTTTTTCATGAAGCAAATCATCTTACATTAATTATCTTAGATAATTTGGTTGCGGGGGCAGGATTTGAACCTGCGACCTTCGGGTTATGAGCCCGACGAGCTACCAGACTGCTCCACCCCGCGGTAATGTAGTTAAAATAACTACAAGATATAATTGTTATATGGTGGAGGATGCAGGGCTCGAACCTGCGACCCCCTGCTTGTAAGGCAGGTGCTCTCCCAGCTGAGCTAATCCTCCAATTAAGTGGTGACCCGTACGGGATTCGAACCCGTGATACCGCCGTGAAAGGGCGGTGTCTTAACCACTTGACCAACGGGCCAAAAATCTATCTGAAAGTGGCGGAGAGCGAGGGATTCGAACCCTCGAGACCACGTTAGCGGTCTACACGATTTCCAATCGTGCTCCTTCGGCCACTCGGACAGCTCTCCATGGCTCCACAGGTAGGATTCGAACCTACGACCGATCGGTTAACAGCCGATAGCTCTACCACTGAGCTACTGTGGAATAATGGATAAATGCCTGGCGGCGTCCTACTCTCGCAGGGGCAAAGCCCCAACTACCATGGGCGCTGGAGAGCTTAACTACTGTGTTCGGCATGGGAACAGGTGTGACCTCTCCGCTATTGCCACCAGACCTTTTGAATGAGCAAATCATTAAACTTAATTTATAGTGACAACAAATATTATACTTGTTTTCCAATATAAATCAAGTGTTTTTTGAAAATGCACCTTCAAAACTAGATAAGAAGTAAACAAGACAAGCAAACAGTTAAAAATTTAGTTAAGTCCTCGATCTATTAGTATTCGTCAGCTACACGT
>NZ_JASTZU010000026.1 GCF_030282825.1 Aquibacillus rhizosphaerae | reverse complement strand
ATTGTCGGTTGGGGTGGAAGGTTGGCTAGAAGTGGCAAAGGGATTTATTCAACGGTAAAAGTAAGCAATACAGCCTTGGACGCTTATAAAAGTGCGAAAACGTTTGATAACATCAGGAAATCAGAATTAGGTTTGTATGGATTGGCTTCAAGCAACGGGTTCTCGGAATACATAACCGGAAAAGACATCCTAGGAAATGAACTAACCGAAGCGCAACGAACAGCGAGCCTAGGTCTCGGTTTAGCAGGTATTCTTCCGCTGACCCCAGCGTTGGCAAGTAACACTGTCACGTTAAGTAAACAAACCATTGCCAAAGCCCAAGAGATGGCGAGAGGATCAAGGGACATTGGTAGAGCCACTCTGCAAGGGATGATTGATTCCTTACAACCAAACCGTATGACCCCGGACTTGGCGACGGTTGGTGGTCCAATGAATGTAGTTAATATGGGGCCGCTGAGGCAGAAGGTAGAAGATACTTATTCGTTGGTTGTTAAGGGTATAGATAATGCTAATAGACTTATTCCAGGTACACCTGGTGTTGTTACAGGAGGTAATTCTAATAAGTTAGGAAAAAATATGTTGGAAGATATGGGGCTTAAACGTTCTACAAAATGGAGTGGATATCAAGCACAACATATTATTCCTTCTGAAATGGCAAATAATTCTATTATACAAAAAATTGGAATGAATTTTGATAACTCAACAAACGGAATTTTTCTAAGAGTGCCAGATAATGATATAAGTACCATGTCTAGACATAGGGGGTATCATTCTGTTTATAATGAAGTAGTTGAAAGAGCATTAAACAGAATGGATATAAATCAAAATGTTGATAATTTACAAAAGCAAGTATACGAGTTACAAAGTAATCTAAGAAAATTACAGGAGAAAGGTTTACCTTTGTACCCAAGCCAAGGTGCAACAGTAGAACTTTGGGAAAGAAAGCTTAAACAGTTGGAAAAATAATTGTGTGTAAAAATATGGTAAGGAGATATGTATTTATGGATGAAAAAGATATTATTTTCCTTGAACAGTTACTTTATAATACAGATAAAGATTATGTAGTAAGCCAGTTAAAGAATATAGACAATCCTTTATTACTCCATTACTTTGCTGCCAATTATAATTGGAATAGTGGGTTTGAAGTACCAACAGTTATCTTAGATAATGAGGCTTGTGATTTAGGGACTGGTTTACTAATGTTTCATTATGCAGATGGCTATCGTTTGTTAGAGAGTTCAGATGAAATTTCAAGTTCTTCGTTAGAGGAATGGAAAGTTTTTTTGAGGAAGAATTATAATAAACTACTAAGCCTAGACTTTAAATCACAAGACATTTCCTTTGACCCTGAATTAACAAAAATTCAAAAGTATAAGATAAAAAAGAATAAGCCAGACCTTCCTGACGTTCTAATTAGTAAGTCTTCAGGCAAAGAGATTGATATACCTAAGATATAATGTATTTTATTTGAAACCTTGATTGGCAAAGTGCCTTTCAAGGTTTATTTTTGAGGGGCTACCTAGTGACGAATGACCTACTTATTACTTACAGGATAGAACTAAACCTTGTAATCCCAATATGATTTATTAACAAATTCTTTAGTACGTACAAAAGAACGATTATTTTATCGAGAGGACTACTCCACCTCGATTAACTCCTGAATGTCGATGTCTAACACTTTGCATACTGTTTCTAATGTTGATAGGTAAACTCTGTCCACGTTGTCTGAACAAAGATGGCTAATCGTATTAGGACGCAGCCTTGTCATTCGTGCCAATTCACGCTGTGAAAGGTCACGTTCTTTAAGGATTTCTTTAAGTTTGATTAATATTGCCATGATAGTTCCCTTCCTCTTTTTCATGTTACTTTTACGATACACAATAAATTTGTATCGGTAAAAGGGGTTGATTGTATCGCTAAAGCCGCATACAATAAATTTATGTTGAATATAGCGGCTAAGCGTTACGTTAATTAGAACTTATGTAACGGGAGGGTGTGAAGTTGAACCTTATTGGGTATATACGAGTTTGACTCAAGGACGAGCAAGAGATAGATATAGCTTGAAAAATCATAAAGATGAAATTAAAGCAAAAGCAAAACAACAAACCGCAGATTATTTAACGTTTAAAAAGCAAGAAGCGAACGCCCGAGAAATTGAAAAACGTCCGTGGTATGAAGACGTATGGGTAGGTACCAAATCGTTTGTGGGGGAATTTACAGGATACTATGATTACCTGCGAGTGAAAGATGGCGTCGATCCAATTACTGGTGTTGAACTGACAGCTGGACAACGGGTAACCTATGCGGCAATGGCCGCAGCGAGTTTTATTCCAATTGTCGGTTGGGGTGGAAGGTTGGCTAGAAGTGGCAAAGGGATTTATTCAACGGTAAAAGTAAGCAATACAGCCTTGGACGCTTATAAAAGTGC
>NZ_JASTZU010000025.1 GCF_030282825.1 Aquibacillus rhizosphaerae | reverse complement strand
AGTTGTGCGAAATGTTCCTAGCTTAAATGGAGGATGGTAACATCTCTCTGGTAAAGGCTAGGCAATTCCATGTGGAATTGAAGGATTATATCTAAGAATCAAATGAAGAGGTAACGCTCCGAAGGGTTCTCTCTTAGTCGATTAGCACTTGAATTAGTAAGAATGACAGTGTTGAGAGCTCGGTGAAAAGGCGTAAGAATTCACCGTAACAGTGTAACCTAGCTGTCGAAAGCCTACCCGATGGGGTGGTGTGAATCATGATGCTTGAGTTGAATGAATACGGTGAGTATGCGAATCAACCTAAAAGAAAAAGGTTAAGCTGACAAACTTCTGAATGTACGGGTCTAGACCTGCAATACATAGAAATGTGTATATCACCAAATGTGAGGTTAAATGTGGGTGAGTAAAACTAACTAATATGAAAATCCATGATATGTTAAAGGCATATGAAAGTTAACAGGCTTACAGGAAGCACCTAAGTTCATTTTATAATAGATATAATTCAACGTTGTAAGCTGATAACGTGGAGGGCTTACTCCTTATGAAACGTTGGAAAGGAAAGCAATAATGACAATAGTTATTGTATAACTTCCCTTTATATCAGTGAAAGTGGTGGCACAGTACCAATGAAGTGTCTAATCAACACAGAGGGATAGCCACTAGACTAATGAAGAATCATTCAACCATGTAAGGCAGATCTTTATCGATTAATAAGGTTCTCGTGAGACTAAAAGAGGTTAACTCCGAAAGGGGTACCGACTTATTGAAACGGAAGAAACTGAGACATAACGAGTATTATAATCTACAAGAGTGTTTTGACACTCTCTACACTCAAAGTGTCAATGGTGAAAAGTTTTATGGATTAATAGAATTGATGAGTTCTGATGAAAATATAAGGCTTGCCTATCGAAATATCAAAAGGAATACAGGAAGTAAAACGGCAGGAATAGATAAATTAACAATTAAAGATATTAGTCATTTATCAGTGGAAGATGTGATAGTAAATGTTCAGTCTATGTTTCAATCATTTGAACCACAGAAAGTTAGACGTGTTTTAATTCCCAAAGCAAATGGCAAGGTACGACCACTAGGAATACCAACCATTTGGGATAGAATTATTCAACAGTGTATTTTACAGATATTAGAGCCAATTTGTGAAGCAAAGTTTCACAAGCATAGTTATGGATTCAGACCGAATAGAAACACCCATCATGCAAAAGCAAGATTTGAATTTTTAATTAATCAATCTGGGCTTCACCATTGTATTGATGTAGATATTAAGGGTTTCTTTGATAATGTTAATCATAGTAAACTCTTAAAACAAATTTGGTCTTTAGGCATAAGGGATAGGTCGTTAATCGCTATTATTTCAAAACTATTAAAAGCTGAAATTCATGGTGAAGGTGTACCATCTAAAGGAACACCGCAAGGTGGCATTCTATCTCCACTACTTTCAAATATTGTTTTAAATGAACTTGATTGGTGGATAAGTAATCAATGGGAAACTTTCACAACTCACTTTCAATACAAAACAAATGGGATTAAATATCAAGCACTGAAGAAGTCTGAACTAAAAGAATGTTATATTGTCCGCTATGCGGACGACTTTAAGGTTTTGTGTCGTACACGTACACAAGCAATCAGAATGAACTATGCAATTAAAGATTTCTTGATGACTAGATTGCACCTTGAAACAAGTGAAGAAAAGTCTAGGGTAATAAACCTAAAGAAAAATTTTTCCGAATTTCTCGGGTTTTCTATTAAAGCAGTAAGAAAGGGCAAAACGAGGTTTGGTTATGTAGCCAAGTCAAATATGTCTAAGAAAGCCAGGCTAAATGCTTCTAACAAAATAAAACATTCAATCAAAGCTGTTCAGAAACATCCTAGTAATCAAACCGTTTGGAATTTCAACACTATCGTTATGGGGATACAAAATTACTATTCAGCAGCCACTAGAATTACGATAAATCTTAATGAGTTAAACTCTTATCTACGGAAAACGATGTATAATCGCCTAAAGATTCTTAGAACTGACGCAGAATTTCATGACATGACCAAGACATTACAAAAAAGGTATAAAGGATACAAATGCAAACTGCACAAGATACAAAACATGGTGTTTGTACCCATTCATGCCCAAAAATATAAAACGAATTTATGCTTTACCCAGGATACGTGCAATTACACGACCGAAGGTAGAGAAAAGATACACAAAGGGTTAAAAGCCATAAATAAAGATGTCTTATCTTACATTATGAAGAGTTTTATTCCAAATCGGACAATTGAATATAACGACAATCGAATAAGTAAATTTATTGCTCAGTATGGTAAGTGTGCCATTTCTAGAGTAGAACTAGGTCTTAATGATTGGCATTGCCACCATAAGAATCCTTATCATCTTTCAAACGATGATTCATTCTCTAATCTAGTAATACTGCATGAATCAGTCCACAGACTAGTACACATGAAAGATAATGATAAAATTAATGCATTAATAAAAGTATTAAATCTTTCCAAAAAGCAAGTAGAAAAACTCAACGAACTTCGATTACAATGTCATAATCAAGTAGTTTGATTTCGGAGAAAGCAACAGTCAAATCTAAAAATACATAAATTGAATGAATTGGATTAGTTGGAACGCCGTATGCGGTGAAAGTCGCATGTACGGTGTGAACAGGGGGAAAAGGTAGAGATAACTTCAAACCCTTACCTATCTGTATAAAGAAGGACATATTTTTTTAAATCCACTCTTTTAAAAAGGAGGAGAAAAAAAGTGAGAGTAATTTTAGAATCATGTCGATTTGTCTTTATATTTCTTATGCTTTCAATAGTTTTAAACTTTATTAGTTTCATGATTCTATATCCCATTTTCGGTGAAATTGCTGAAAGTTATTATGGATGGACTGCAACGATTGGTGCAATTGTTATAATGTTTTTTTATATAGAAAAAAGGGTTGGGGAAAGGGTCATATAAATAAATCAATTCTTTGGCTTACTGTTATTTTTATAGTTCTATTGTCATTGTTAATTCCGGACTTGACTCCCGAACATTTACACACAACTATATATGCCTATTCCTATGGTTTTCCGTTTGAATTTTTAACTTTATATAATGAAAATGGTGTCAAATTTCTTATTCAAAATATATTCTCTGGAAGATTTACCCGTTGGGATGTTAGTATGGGAGGAATCTTAGGAAACTTTATATTGTTCTACTTGTTCTTTCAGTTTATATTTCTTAAATTATCAAAAAAAGTTTAGATAGCTCAGAACCAATATAGTGATATGATGTAAAAGTTGTTGTTCAACTATAGGTGGCTTTAGTTGAACAAGACAATATAAAAAACAAACGCTTGGACATTAAAATGTTGAAGCGTTTGTTTTTTGTTATTTGTACTGTTATTTATGGTGCTTAACATAGTGTGTTTTAGTATGTTATTTCACCTATTATTCTAGATTTTCTCCACAGTATCGGTACTACTTACCCTAAACCGAGGCGACTTTGATGTAGGGGGCTTCTTTTCTCATATAATCAAACAGAAAACCAACCGTTTTCCGCAACTTTTTTATACCAATAAAAACTATCTTTTTTAGTCCGTTCTAAGGAACGATAATTCACGTGAACGAGTCCAAACCGTTTACTATAGCCTTCTGCCCATTCAAAATTATCCAGTAGCGACCAAGTGATGTATCCTTTTAGATTCACACCAGATTGCAAACTACGATTTACTGATGTAATGTGCCCTTTCAAGTAATCAATCCTCCGTGCATCCTTTACTTCACCAGCTTCAACACCATCATTCACACAGATGCCATTTTCTGTTATATAGATTGGAATATTTCCATAACGATCAGCTATATAAGTAAGGATTTTGTAAAAGCCTTCTGGTTCAATGAACCAGCCTATATCCGTTTTTTTATACCCCATATCAACATCTTCAAGCTGTAGTAAGCCAGCTTCTGAATTAAACCGACCAACATTTGCCTCATAATAATTAATTCCAATAAAATCAACAGAGTCTCTGATAATATCCATATCACCATCCATGATAGGTACATCCGCATTGTTTTCCTCAAATAAATCTACCATGTAAGAAGGATACGTTCCTTTAAAAATCGGATCTAAAAACCAGTCTGCCATCCATCCAATTGCTCGCTGACTTGCATCAACGTCTTCCTGATTCCTACTATAAGGTTCAACCCAGGTAACGTTTGGTGCAAACCCAATTTCCCCTTCTATATTACATTGACGAAACTTATTCACCGCTTTCCCGTGAGCAAGTAATAAATGATGCGAGATGTTCACTGCTGCAGACAAGTCTTTTTTTCCAGGAGCGTGAGCACCGATGTAGTTTGATAAAAAAGACACACACCATGGCTCATTAATTGTTAGCCACAATTTAATTTTTCCATTAAAGGCTTTAAACATTGTTTCCGCGTAATTAGCAAAAGCTTCTACAGTTTCACGGTTTTCCCACCCGCCTTGATCTTGCAAGGCTTGTGGTAAATCCCAATGATAAAGTGTACACATAGGTTCAATACCGTTTTCAATTAATTCATCTACTAATCTATGGTAATAGTCCAAGCCTTCCTGATTCACTTCACCAACACCGTTAGGGAAAATCCTTGGCCAGGATACGGAGAAGCGATAAATGCCTACACCTAAATCTTTCATTATTTGGACATCTTCCTCATAGCGGTGATAACTATCACACGCAACATCACCATTGTCCCCATTCAAAACGTTTCCGGGGGTATGAGCAAACGTATCCCAAATCGATTGACCTCTACCACCTTCTTTTACCGCTCCCTCAATTTGATAGGCAGCAGTTGCCACTCCCCATTTAAAGTTATTCGGGAATTTTATAATTGTCATTTAAGTGCCCTCCAGTTATTTTACTAGTTTTTAGCCAGCTGGCTTTTATCTTGTGATTGATACATGCGAGTAGTTATTTTCTGAAATATATAATATAAAGTGAATGCTAAAACGCTTCCAAAAATAATGAAAAATATAGGCAAAAAATATGTGATTACAATCATTCCAGTAATAATGAATGTACATAAAAGTGTATAGGAGATATTACTAACTGATAATAATAATGCATTTCTCAGTGTCTTTATGACATTGAAATCATAGTTTACTAGTATAAAAAATACATAGATACTTGTAAATAGATAGATAATCAGTGTAAATAATAACATGGCGAGTACTGCCATTCTTCCGGTGAATGCCATATTAAATACAATGGAAAAATCGAGAACTAAAATAATTCCAGCAAGTTTCCATAGGATTCCGATAACAAAACTCTTCTTGAAGTTCTCACGAAAGTACTTAAAAAACAATGGAAATACACCGGCTTCGATTCCTTCTGTTGTCCACTTCCTTACAACAGCAAACAAAGCTGCAGTTGCTGGAAAAACAGTAACGATAGGAATACAAGCAATTACCCAAACTGTATTAAGCAATACAAAGTGGGCAAAAATATCAAGTACGCGAAAAAAAACATTTTCCGATTTATTCACATCTTCACCCTCTTTTATTGATTGTCACATTATTATCGATTAGACAAGAATCACGTATTACCAATTCAGGGTCTACTAAGACAGAACTTGATTCTGTTTTACCATTAATTAAATCATGTAACATGTAAGCGGCAAGTTTTCCAATCTTATCTTTGTCTTGTTTTACAGTAGCAAGCGGTGGATCACTATAACGACAAGCTTCAATATCATCGCAGCCAATTAATTTAATATCGTCAGGCACTTTCAGACCGGCTTCTTTTATTGCCTTTAACGCTCCTAATGCCATCATATCGGATACAGCAAATACTACTTGAGGATATGGCGGTTTCTCAAGGATTTCTTGCATTAGCGCATACCCACTATCCTCAAAATAATTCCCATATTTTAGCCAATGTGGCCTGACAGACATCCCAAACAAATTCATATAGTGAATAAATGATTCTTTACGAATATTAGAAATAATGGAATCACTCTGACCACCAATAAAGGCAACTTCTTTAATCGAGTTTAAATATAAATACTCAACTACTTTTGAAGATATTTTACTATTGTCAGTGGTCACATAGCTTGAATTAGCCCCTTTCAGTTCAATGTCTACACCAACACACGGAATATCACTTTGGTCTAATGTATTTATAGCGTCTTCAATATGCTCACCTGCAATGATTAAGCAACCATCCAACTGAAAATGCTTGCACCTAGCCAAATAATCTTCTTTATTATTATTAAAATTCTTATTTGAAAATATTAAAATATCGTAACCTAATTGTCCTACGGCATTTTTAAACGCATTGATTACTTCATTAAAAAATGGATGGTTAAATTCAACATTTACTTCACCAGCATATATTAAGCCAATTAAATTAGATTTTTTTGTCGCGAGGGATTTGGCAGAGAAACTAGGTTTATAACCGGTTTCTTCAATCACGTCCATCACTTTGTCTTTTGTTTTTTTACCGATACTACCTGTATTGTTCATCACTTTTGATACGGTACCTGGTGATACACCAGCCATTTTTGCAATGTCTTTTATTGTAAGCTTCATCAGAAATCCCTCTGTCTTTTTTTATATAAAGGTAAGATTAATTAGTTACAAAATACCCTAATCTCTTATACGCCTCTATACTAGTTTTAGCTTTTTACCGCCCCTTCTGTCAAGCTTGATATAAACAATCGATTTAGTAATATGAATACAATAATTAATGGTACGGTTGCCCAAAATGTACCTGATAAAATCATCCCGTTATCTCGGACGTAGTTATCGATGAGCCCACGCAATGCTACTTGAATTGTAAATGATGATTGATCACGCAACACAACTAATGGCCACAGGAAATCATTCCAAATGTACATAAACCTTATTATAGCAAGCGTAGCAAACGCTGGAATAATAACTGGGATAGCGATATTCCAATACACTCTAAAATTAGAGCAACCATCAATTTTAGCTGCTTCCACTAACTCCTTAGGTACGTTACTACTTATATATTGTCTCATCCAAAAGATACCGAATGCATCGATAAGTCCTGGTACTATAATAGCCTTTAAATCATTTAACCAATCCAATTTGGTAATGATGATATATTGTGGAATCAAACCAAGCTGTGGTGGAATCATCATGGTAACTAAGATGAATACAAATAAGATGTTTTTTCCTTTAAAATTAAATATCGCAAATGCAAACCCTGCTAATGAACAAAGAAATAATACGCCAATCGTTGCAATCGTTGACACAATTAATGAATTCCAAATAGCACCGAAAAAATCGATTGTGTTAATTACATTGGTAAAGTTTTCAACTAATGCTTCTCCTGGTATAAAAGCTGGAGGTACATTGTTTATTGCGCTATTATGGTTGGTCGCCATTACAAACATCCAATAAAGCGGAAAAATGGATAGGAAAGAGCCAACGGCAAGTATTAAATAGATAAACGCTTTTGACATAGAAAACTTTTTACTGCCAATCTTTTCACTCATTTGCTTCTCCTCCTTATCTTCCAACCCTATTTGCAATGAAAACATTAATAGTGGACAAGATTATAATAATCAAAAATAAAATAATCGCTGCGGCTGATGCTGGACCGAATGCTAAGTTTACAAATGCTTCACGGTAAAGATAAAGTACAACAGTAAGACCTTCTTCTCTATATGTTCGCCCAATAAAGATCAATGGTTCTGTAAAAAGTTGCAGTGCTCCAATGGTTGAAGTGAACACGGTTAGAATGATGATTGGACGTAACATAGGAATTGTAATATATTGTATTTTTTGCCGTATTGTTGCACCATCTATAACCGCTGCTTCATATAAATCATTTGGAATCGCTTGAAGACCAGCAAGATAAATGATTGTGTTATATCCAACCCAGCGCCAAAATACCATGGTCGAAATAGCTACTTTAACTCCCCACCAGGAAGTTCCCCAACTAATGGGATCAACTCCAAACAAACCAGCAATAAGATTAAATAATCCGAATTCCTGGTCGTTAAACATAATACCAAAGACTATTGCAACCGCTACTGTTGATGTTACGTAAGGCATAAATATAGAAACACGGAAAAAACTTTTCAATTTTATCAACGTCGAATTCAATGCATATGCCAATATAATACCTATAAGTAGTTGCGGAAGTGTTCCTAGGACCCACATAATTAAAGTATTTGACAGAGAAGTCCAAAACAGCTGATCCGTTAGTATCCATTTAAAATTCTGAAATCCTACAAACTCCATCTCTCCAAGACCATTCCACTTTTGAAAGCCTAGATAAAAACTAAAGAGCATTGGAAACAAACCGAAAATACCAAACAAAATAAAGAATGGTGAAATATATATATATCCTGAAATCGCTTCTTTTGTCTTTTCACTTAAGGATGATCTTTTTTTTGTTGGAGGCAGTTGCTTTTGAACCTTTGTTTGGATTTGTGCCACTATGTTCTCTCCTTCCAATTTATTTCAAGCGGCCCATGGATTTCACTCCACAGACCGTTTGAATACCATCCTTACTGTCTTTCTAATTGTGTTTCAACATTTTCAACTAACTTATCCCATTCTTTTTGTGGATCGGCCCCACCTGATGCTACATTTATTAGTGCCTCCGTAATAGCTGTGTTTACCATAGAATAATTAACACCCATGTAAACTGATTTAACATTTTGTGCTGCGTCAGCAAAAATTTGCGCTGTTGGAGCACCACTAAAATAATCATCTGTTGCTGCTAAGAACTCTTCGTTTTCATATATATCTGGTGTTGATGGAAATAGTCCATTGTTAGTGAAAGATTTCAACTGTTGTTCTGGTGCTGTTAACCAAGAAATAAAAGCAAACGCTTCTTCAGGATGCTCTGATTCCTTTGGTATGGTTAGGAATGATCCACCCCAGTTACCTGCCCCTTCAGGAATCGAAGCAATATCCCATAGACCACTAGCATCTTCAGCATTACCTTTAACATTAGCTACCATCCAACCAGGAGCTCCCGGCATAGTAGCATAGCTTCCTTCCGCCATTGCAGTACCCCACTCCGGAGTCCAAAGTGCGTTTTGACCAATTAACCCTTCTTCAATCATCTTTGTAGTAAAGTCATACGCTTCTTTTACCGTATCTTCAATAATCAGTTCATCATCTTCATTGAAATATTGCTGATCTAGCTGATCTCTCATCGCATTGAACACCATTTCAGGTGAATCAGCAATTGGTTTACCCGTTTCTTCTTTGATCGTTTTTGCCGCATCATAATAGGCATCCCACGTATCTATTTCTGCAGCAACTTCTTCACGATCTGTTGGCAATCCAGCTTCTTCCATTACATCTGTACGGTAGAACATTGTTGTAGGACCAATGTCAGTTGGTAAACCTAATTGAAAGGTTCCGTCGACATTTTGAGCTTGTTCCCATTTCCAATCAAGAAAATTAGCGGCTACATCTCCAGCTCCATAATCATTTAAATTATAGAATTGATCCGATGCTTGCATAAACTTGGCAATATTACTTATTTCAATCATTGCGATATCTGGTGCACCGCTACCAGCAGATACTGCTGTAAACAAGTTATTATGAACATCTTCCATTTCTCCCTCATTTAGTGTAATGCTTACATGAGGATTTTCTGCCTGATATTCTTCAATTAATACGTCATAACCCGTGCTACCAAATACTGTAAAATCTAACTCTACAGCTTCTTGTTCACTGTCACCACTATCACTGTTCCCTTCACTTTCACTACTGCTGTTATCACTTCCACCGTCACTTTCACTGCTACTATCATCGCTACATGCAATCAACGTAAGAAATAAACCAAGAAACAGAACTAAAGAAAACCATTTTTTCATCTTATTAACCCCCGTTTATTTTAGTTTAAAAAACTAACTACTTGTGTTCTCACATTAGATGTAGAATGATTACACACATAAAGCGCAAATAAGGAAACCGGTTTCCTTATTTAATAAAAAATAAATACAATTAATTCACTTTACGTGTTGTAATCGCTTTCTTATTTGATTATATTACTATGAATTAACAAATACAAGTATAAAAAACAGTGTTTTTCTTATTAAATTATTTTTATAAAGAAATCGGTTTCCTTTTTATTGAATCCTTAATGTTGTACTTTAAGCACGTGAGAGGGAAATAACTAATTACGGGCTGGAGCTGGCTGTTTCTGTATATTAGCTACATCTAAATAATTTCACAATAAAAAAAGAGACCATTTTCACAGCCTCTTCATTTATACGATATCCATTTCATGGTGACGTTAAGCTTTGATGTTATTATCCAAGTTTCGGTAGTACCCGCTCTTCCTTAACCATTTCTGATTTACACAATGGACAAGCTGGCACTTTATCAAAGGAATAGTCCTCTCTCATCCAACCAGGGCATGATTCATTTGTACACGCCCATACAATTGTTTCAACTTCTGGTACAGGTTCTTTTCGGTTGTTGTAATAAGCCATAAGGCATCCCCTTTCCTGGGTAGTAACATCTATTATACCGCATTTTAACTGTAAAGACAAAGTGCCTCAAACGTTAATAACTTTTTCAGTTTAATTAGCTAATCAGAGTAGCTGATTTCGGTTTAAGGATAAACTGGCTAAACTATATAAAATAGAAAGCCCTTTTTGCATGTCGTATGTTGGATAACATCACCAAACAAAAAGAGCTCTCAGTTGCATCTTATTTTATATCTTCAAGTTTCACGCCGTCCATGTCCGTAAATGTGTAATTTTCTCCAGCCATTGCCCAGATAAATGTATAGTTTTTTGTTCCTACACCAGAGTGAATCGACCATGGTGGTGACAAGACTACTTGTTCATTTTTGATAACTATGTGACGTGTATCATCTGGTTTACCCATAAAATGAAATACGCGTGATTGATCATCCATATCAAAATAAAGATAAGCTTCCATACGACGGTCGTGTACATGCGGCGGCATAGTATTCCACATATTATTAGGTGCAAGTAGGGTCATCCCCATCATTAATTGACAGCTTTGAATCCCGTCTTTGTGGATATATTTATAAATCGTTCTTTTGTTTGATTCTGCATCAGAACCTAGATGCGTTGGAATAGCTTCTTTTATTGGAAGCTTTTTTGTCGGATAGCTCTTATGCGCTAACGCCGATACAATGTAAAAGTGAGCAGGGGCAGAAGGATCAGCACTCTCAATCGTTACTTCTTTCACACCTTTACCAACATAGAGACAGTCGCGTTTATTCAACTCATAAGTCTCACCATCTACATTTACTTTACCGATAGATTCACTAATATTGATGATTCCTACCTCACGTCTTTCTAGAAAGTATTCCGTTTTTAATGTTTCTTTATCTTCTAATTTTAATGGTTTATCTGTTGGTATTGCGCCACCAGTTATCAAGCGGTCATAGTGAGAATACACCATATTCAATTCACTTTTGACAAACAAAGATTCAATTAAAAAGTCTTCTCTTAATCGTTCACCATCATAGCCTTTTACATCTCTTGGATTACTTGCATATCTAATTTCCATGTTAATAAATCCCCTTTCGTTTATGTTTTAGATAACAACTATGTTTTTAATCTACTATACTAGTAAACTAGCTTGTCTTTAAGAGCCCATCCATCCACCATCTACACAAAGAACATGCCCATTTACATAATTAGAGGCATCAGAAGCTAGAAAAATAGCTGCGCCTTGTAAATCCTCAGGTGTTCCCCATCTACCTTGTGGGATCCTAGACTCGATGGAAGCTTTACGATCTGGATTGTTACGAATTGGCGCTGTATTGTCTGTAGCCATATAACCCGGAGCGATAGCGTTTACATTAACACCTTTACTACTCCATTCATTCGCAAGTGACTTAGTAATACCAGCTACAGCATGTTTACTTGCAGCATAAGATGGTACAGTTAATCCACCTTGGTAAGATAGCATGGACGCAATGTTGATTATCTTCCCTGATCCTTTTTCAATCATATGCTTTCCGATTTCCCTACATAGTAAAAATACTGCGTTTTGATTAATATTGATTACCTCGAACCAATCAGCATCTGTATATTCTGCTGCCGGTTTACGGCGAATGATGCCCGCATTATTAATTAAGATGTCCACGCGACCTGTAATGGCAATTGCCTGTTTTGCTAGCTTCACAGGTTCATCCAAATCACTTAAATCCACGGTTAGTTCATGGTAGATTCCACCAAGTGCTTCTATTTTTTCCTTTGTATCAGAGCTACCACTCAATCCGGCACCAATTACGGTAGCACCCGCTTTAGCTAACCCCATTGCCATACCTTGACCTAAGCCACGACTAGCCCCTGTTACAAGAGCAACTTTTCCTTCTAAAGAAAATAATGGTTCCATTAATTACATTCCTCCTTAAAACAATCACTTAAATGTTCGTTTATGTTCGTTTTGTTTGAATTGGTTTGATTATATCACTTCTATGTACAAAAATAAAGTGCAAATTATTAAGAAAAATAATTGCACTTATTTAAGTCAAATTCATCATATTAATTTTTAGTATATTAAATTGAAGCTATTTTAACTGAAACGTTATAGTTATTCATTTTTTCTTTTAATTGTTCGTTTAAGTGACTATCTGTTATTATCTCATCAATTTCAGTGAAAGAGGCAAATCGAACTAATGCTACTTTTTCAAACTTTGATGAATCAGCAACAAGTGTCACGTGATCTGCTGATTTGATAATTTGCTTTTTCCAGTCCGCATGTAGACTGTTAAACACTGTTAAGCCATGTGTAATAGAAACACCTGTTGTTCCAAAAAACAATCTGTTTACTCGTAACTGTTTCAGTAACTCTGTTGCTTGAGCACCTATTAAAGAAGAAGATTTTGGAATTCTAGTGCCTCCTAAAACAATAAGTTGAACATTATCTTTGCCATCTAACATATTGGCTATTTTCAAGTCATTCGTAATGATACTAACAGGAAAATCCCCAAGCATTTTACATATCTCTTTTGTTGTACTGCCACCATCCATTAATATCGTATCATTTGGTTTTATTAGTTTTATTGCTTCTTTTGCAATGGCACGTTTTGTTTCATTGTGTGCAGATTGCCTTTCGTCAATAGGAAGTAACTTCCCTTCCGCCTCTAGTAGGATAGCACCACCGTGTACGCGTTTCAATAAACCGCGTTTCTCTAACGATTCTAAATCGATTCGAATTGTTTTCTCTGTTACTCCAAGGTTATTTGCTAATTGAGTAACTTTAACAATTTTATATTTTTCAAGTTCGGAAATAATTGTTTGGTAACGTTCCATCGATAGCATAGTTATTCCTCCATAGTATGTTCACTATAACTATAGCACTTTTCCGAACAAAAACAAACATACATTTAAAATGCAAGCTGAAAATCAGGAAGGTTAACTTACAGAACTAATCCTTTATGAACAAAAGCTCAGGGCGCCTTGCTCACCCTAGGGCAATTATAACGAACATCTATGTGGTGCTCTTTACCACAAAGATGTTCGACTCGGCATGCAATATTCAGTTATCCACAGGACACTACATCTATAATTTCCTGATGCTACAAAAAAAGTAGGAGTTGATAGTCAACTCCTACTTTATGTCTAATATGATGATTTAATTATTTACTCACTAATTCATGTAACGTTGTTGCATCCTTTAAAAATTGATCTTCACTGTCATTTTTGACAAACTCCATAAATAAATAGTTGTCTTTGTCATATTTTTTAATTTCATTTAAGTATTTATTCCACTCTTCTTTTCCTTCATGCAATGAAAGTCTATCTGTTGGGGTCCAGTGAAATACATGAACATGTGATAACCAGGTTTCTATTGTTTGAATACTTGCTAATCTATCATCGATTGTTCTTCCCACCGCTGGTTGCCAATACAAATAAATATTAGAATGATTAACTTCTTCCATTAATTGCTTTGCGCTTTCCATCGTATCTGTTAACGTATTTCCGTGGTATTCGAAATGAACGGTTACTCCTTGTTTATCCGCTAAATTCCCAATTCTTTTAGCATCTTCCACTACTTTTTCTCTATAGACGTTCGTAGCCTCTTGTGAACCTAATGTTCCAGCCCATACACGTATAGCTGGAGCGCTAAGTTCTAACGCCGTTTCTAATATTTCTTTAAAACTATATTCATTCTCATCACCTACTCGGTAATAAGAACCATAAGAAACGACTTCTAACTTTGCATTGGTTGTTTTATTTTTCACTTCTTTTGCATGTTGTAATGAACCAGGTGGAACATGAATGTCAGCTCCCCATTCAATTCCTTGTAGACTTGCTTTTTTTGCTAAATCAATAACTTGATCAACGGAGTGATTTCTAAAAGTTACCGAACATAACCCCAATTTAAACATTTTTCACCCTCCATTTTGTAATTTATTCGGATATTGCATCCACAAATCCTTTAATTGTTTCCTTGTTATTAGCTTTTCTCGGTATAGCTAAAATTTTATCCTTTAAATGTTCATACTTATTAAAAATTGGAATATTAGAAGTACTTAGACCATATACAACATCCGCTTCATCGGTGTAAACGGCATGTTTCTCTCCATCTAGACTAGATGGCGCCACATATTCAGTTAACGGTGCAAATGCCTCCTCATTTATCAGATCATTAAAGGATTCTTTTTCTAACACAATAACGTCAATTTCTCCTGCAGCAAAATGAGCCATGAACTTTTGACTTTCTGCAAAGCCAAGACCATTAATTCCAGGTTCTGAAAGATTCATATAATCCACATTAACGTTAAATTCTGGAAACTCACTATTCATATCCGTTGTAAATTGCTCTTGTTCTATTAGATTTTCTCCCACTACAGAAATATTAAACCGTTCTTCACTATTCAAAGTCGTACTTATTAATGATATAACAAGAACAAGTGCGACTATTGATCCGATAATATGCAATTTATAATATTCCCAAATATAATCTACTTTCTCTTTAAAACTATCCATTGTGCTTAGTTGTTCTCTTAACTTTTTCATACGTTTCACCTCATAGTAGTTGTCATTTGGGTAATTGTATTCGTTAATCTAATGTGAATTATTTGCTACATAAGCTAACCTTAAGCAATGTCGAAAGCGTTGTCAATAATCTAGTGAATTTAAATACTTTTTTAAAGAAAAGTTTGTTTAATCGTTAAACAAAGATAGTAATATGGTAAACTATATATATGAACAATACACAAATAAAGCAAACCTTTCAAGGAGGATATCGATGTCGCAGGTAAGCCTAGGGCCCTTATTTACTATTGCAGAAAGAATATCAAAATTTGCCTATGTTAATTTATTATGGATTGTTTTCACACTTGCCGGAATAATCTTATTTGGTTTTTTTCCAGCAACAATTGCTTTGTTTACTGTTATTCGAAAATGGGTGCTAAATGATTATGATGTACCTGTCTTTAAAACCTTTTGGAATTCTTATAAACAAGAGTTTTTAAAAGGTAATCTAGTGGGGTTAATTATAGCAATGATAGGAGTCATCTTCTATGTCAACCTTAGCTATATGCAAGTAAATAAAGATACACTTTTAATGTTAACTCATATTCCGTTATATTTAGTAATGTTTGCAATTAGTTTAACGCTATTATACTTAATTCCTGTATATGTACACTATAATGTACCATTTATTCAAATGTTTAAGAATGCCTTTTTGATTATGTTTATTAACCCACTGAACAATTTATTGTTAATCATTTCAATAACAATCACATTATATGGTATGTCATTTATACCAGGCGTACTATTTTTCTTTGCTGGAAGTGTAACCGCTTATATTATCATGACATCTTGCTATCAGGCTTTTAAAAAAGTTGACGAACAAAAGCGCAGGCGCCTTGCTCGCCCCCGACAAGCTTAAGACGAACATCTATGTGGTGCTTTTTTCCACAAAGATGTTTGACTCGGGTAGGCTCTGTAGCTGGACGTGGCACATGTAATAGTCAGTTATCCACAGGACACTAAATCTATAATTTCCTGGTGCTACAATAAAAGAAAAAAAAACTGAAAATAAATAGAGAAGAAGTTGGACTATTGTCCTACCTCTACTCTATTTTACTAGTAAATTATTTTTCATCTAACCAAAGAATACTTGTTACTCCCCGTGGATAATATTTACTTCCTATAATTTCACCAGATACTATTTGATCGCTCCAACTCCAAACCGACAATGTAGGATGCGTTAACCACTCGACATGAGCAGCATCGGCTTTTTTCCCTATTTTGCCCCACTCCCAGCCAAGAATCTGTCGCGCAATGAATTGGCATAGATAAATTTTACTAAGCCATGAATTATTGCTAGTTGAGGAAATCTTCCAACCACCATCATCAAATAAACAAACACCATCCGTTAATACTGTTTTAAAGTGCGTTTCCAATGCCTGAATGTACTCACCGAAACGACCTTTGGGATTAAGTGCTTCTTTGTTATTCGTGTAGTAAGGAAAAATAAGTCCTTCAATAGCTGGAATTATCTTAGAATCATTTCCTTCTCCAATTACCGCCGGAATATAGCCCTCTTCTGTAAGATGACTAGCGATAGATGCGGCGCATTTGTCAGCTTGTTCACCTGCAAGAATAGCAAGATCCTCCTTGCCATTATTTCTAAATAGTGTCTCAAGGGCAACATAGGATGCCCAAGACTTTCCAGCTAAATAAATGTTATTTCGCGCCTGTCCAAGCGATACGTCTAGGCTATCGTAGGTTGTAATTTCTGCTCCACCCATTACTCTGGAAGAATCTAATCCCATAATCCCATTCCGTTTCGCTGGATCAGGGTCATCACGGTTCACGATACTTTCTAAGCATTGCTCTACTATATGCATATTTTCATCTAACCATTCTTGGTCACCTGTTTGTTCCACATAAACGGTAGCTGTTAATATCCAGTTCACTAACTGTTCATGTGTCATATGGGAAAAGCATCCATCAATCCCATATAACTCATAGGAAGAATAATGCGGACGCGAAATTGTGTTGGCTACACCCATATCATGAGTAAAGCTTATCCCTCCTGGGTATTCCGTTTTATCATCAGGAAAACGGACTTTATCTTGATAACTAAAACGCTTAATAAACATATTAAGTTCATTTTTTACTGTCCAAGGATTCATCTTCAATTCAAAAAAAAGTTGGTCCACCGTTAAATCGAATGTATTCATCATTCGATATTCACCTTCATTTACAACCCAAAACGGTTCACCATCAACTTCTAGTAATTGTGTAGAACCATAGTAACTCCTGATGGAATGTGCCATCATAAATTTTTGATCATCAGACAAATGCTCTCCATTTATGATTTGATTTGATTTTCTAGCACGATTAGCTAATTGATTAAAGTTTTGTAATGTGTACGTAGAGACCTCTTCTATATCAGCAAAATACCGCGTATAGTAGTAGGATGCATCTAGTCCTGCTGTAACAAGACCACCTCGATAAAAACTAATAGCGAATTGATAGGTTCTTTTTTCCCCAGCTGGAACATCCATAATTAATGCACCAACTGGTCCTAAACCAAATGCCCAGTTTTCTTCATGTGGTGTCGTTAAAATATTTTCTAAACTAAAATGTAAAGCAGAGGTAACCTCTGGATTAGACGAAGTAATGGATGTTAACCTTCCTTGACCAACTCCAGCAATCCCATCTAACGTATCATCCAAGCGACGCATCGAGCTATAGACATCACTGCCCTCATAGCCAAAAAATGCTCTTCGTGATTTTTCACTTTTTGTGTTATCGATGGTAAGTTCAGCAAGTACGGATGGAACAAGCACTCGTTTCATCTCATCCTCTGTTGCTGAAACAGGCTCTGGAACTGATTCTACTTGAGAATAGATAGTAAATTCCAAATCACCTGCTTTCCAAGTATCGGTACCCAAATGGAAATCTCTTTCTACTTCTTCTTGAGCAAAAGGAAAAATGATTTTTGGTTTATCTGGGTCTGGATCAGGATTTTCAACATCGTAACGTTTACTTTCGTCATCTTCACCTGTATTAAAAAACGGAAGTGCATCATAATGTCCTTCGTGGTTAGCTGACTCTACACCTATATATACATTCTTACGTGGAGAACGACCGATTTCTAAATCAAGTCCACCTCCGCTACCTGGAAAACCAAGTGTAAAACTAGAAAACGATCCAATAGGTGAGTGATGTGCATTAAAAAAATTATTTTTAGGCATATTTTCCATCCCTTCTTATTAGAAAAGTCCTTGTTTCTGAGATATGACTTTCAGCTCAACCTAGGCCAATTATTGCAAAGCATGGCGCATGGTCTTCTTTTTGAACTAGACCGAGTAGTCTGCTTGCGCTATCCACGATAAAACAGTTTCGTATTTAAGATATAACATATAATCGGTTAATTACTAGCACTTATCCCTTGACAGAACCAGCGGCTATTCCTTCAACAATTCGGTTACTCAATAGGATAAACGCAATTAAAATAGGGATAATACTAATCATTAGAGTAGCTCCAATTGCTCCCCAATCTGTCAAATATTGACCGATGAAGTTTTGTATTCCAACGGTTAATGTTTTATATTTATCGGAACTAATAAATGTATTTACAAATATAAATTCGTTCCAATTATAAATCATATTAATGATTACCGTTGTTGAAATAACCGGCGTGGTCATCGGCAGTGTAATCTGAAAAAAGATTCGGTGTACAGAACATCCATCCATCACAGCTGCTTCTTCCACTTCACGAGGTAAAGTGTAATAAAACCCAAGTAATATCATAATCGTTAATGGAAGGTTAAATGCTGTATATGCTAGAATGATTGATATTGGATTATCGATTAAATTTAACTTATTAAAGAAATCAAACAACGGAATAAGCGCTGAATGTATTGGTATCATCAGTCCTACCATAAATAAACCAAGTACTAATTTATTGTATTTCCAATTCATACGAGTAATTGCAAAAGTAACAAAGCTTGCTAGAAGAACCGTTAACACTACTGCTACTACAGTTATCCAGACACTATTAAAGAAATAAAGGTTTATACTCCCATCCGTCCAAGCCTTTGCATAATTCTCCCATCTTGGACTTTCAGGTAAGGCGAACGGTGACTTACCGAAAACTTCTGAATTACTTTTTAATGAAAACATGAATAACCATACAAGTGGGTAGATCTGAAAGATAGCGATTATTCCCAATATAAGATAGAGGAGTCCATATCCAATACGTCCCCATAAGGATATTCCTTTTTTAGCTGTTACATTTATCTTCGTTTGTTTGTTTAATTCTATATTTTCCTTGTTCACTTTATACTCCCCCCCTCTTAATATTGTATTTCATCTTCAGAAGCTGTAAGTTTACGAATCAACCAAGTAATCACTAAACAGATTACTAGTAAGAAAAACCCTACTGCACTACCATAACCAAAGTCATTTGTGCTAAATGCTTGTTTATACATATAGGAGGCAATTACTTCACTTGCCCCGTTTGGTCCTCCGCCAGTCATTACATAAATCAAGTCGAAATATTTTAATGAACCGACAATTGCTAAAATTATTGTCACTTTGATTACTCCAGAAATTAAAGGCAATTTAATTTTGTAAGCAATTTGAATAGGATTTGCTCCATCAATTTTAGCAGCTTCTACTAAAGACTCTGGAATTCCCTTCAAAGCAGCAGAATAGATAATAATATAAAAGCCAGCGTATTGCCAAATTATCGCTACGAAAATGGAATATAATACAAGATTAGAATCCGCTAACCATACCGGTGTGTTTTCAACACCAACAGCTGTAAGAAAACTATTTATAATTCCATTATTTGGATCATAAATTTTCAACCAAAGCTGCGCAATTGCTACGGAAGATAATAGCATAGGAATCAAATATATTTTCCTTAACAATTCTGAGCCTTTTATTTTCCCTGCTAAAATCAGAGAAATAATTAAATAACCTACTAAACTTAATGTGGAAAACGCTGCTAACAAAAATGAATGTAATGCACTATCCCAAAACTTTTCGTCTGTAAGTAAATTGGCGTAATTCTCTAACCCAACAAAAGTCATTTCTCCAATGCCATCCCAGTCCATTAACCCATAGTATCCAGTTAATATAATAGGAAAGTAAATTAAAACAGAAATTACTAGGAGTGCAGGCAAGACATATAATGCGATTACCCATTTATTTGACATGACTTTGTTCATAGATGTGTCTCCCCCTTCTTATATAGATATAGAAAGGGACATATCAGGAATTAATATATATCCCTTCCTGTCCCTTAAAATAACATTTATTTTCTATATTATATTTCTACTCTTCATCAGCAAGTGCTTGCTCTTGTTCTGCTGCAAACTCTTCTGGTGTTACTTCTCCTCCAAATAACGCCTGGATCATATTCAAGTGAACTTCTGCAACTCCTGGACTTATTTGCACATCTGCATAAAGCGTTAGGTTAGATGCATCATTTAAATCGTTTAGAATATCGATATACATTTGCGGAAGATCTGTTTCCGACGTATCAACTTTTGTAGCCGGAATAACACCTGCTTTTGTTACAGATTGCTCTCCCCATTTTTCTACAAAGAATGCCGCAAAGTCTTTTGCTTCTTCTTTCACGTCTGATTCTTCAGCTACGAACAACCCAACACCAGGTCCACCTACATAGCTATTGATGTCTCCTTCTCCACCTTCAACTGTTGGGAACTTAAAGTATCCTACAGAATCTCTGAATTCTTGTGGATTATCTTCATTTGTCGTCCATTCTGGAAGATCCCATGTAGCCATTAAATACATTGCTGCTTGTTCATTAATGAAGTACCCTTTTGCTTCGTCATTTCCTAGTCCGTTGAACCCTTTTACAAATGCTCCCATGTCTACTAGTTCTTGAATTTGTGCTGCTGCTTCAACTAAAGCTGGATCCTCAAAACTACCTGTACGGTTGATTGCATTTGTAAGTGTTTCTGGTCCACCAATTCTGTCTGCTAGGTACATATACCACATGGAACCTGTCCAGCTATCTTTATTACCTAAAGTAATTGGCGTAACACCGTTATCTACCAATGTTTGAACAACTTCTTTTAATTCTTCAAATGATTCCGGTGCTTCTAAGCCATACTCATCAAAAATTGCTTTGTTGTAATATACTGGAGTAATGTTTAACTCAAGTGGTAATCCATACGTATTGCCGTCAAGAGCATAAGCTTCTGCTGTACCTGGTACAAATGCATCACTTAGATTTTCTTCGATAACATCATCTAATGTAGCGAATTTATTTCCCTCTACATAAGGTTCTAAAAATCCCGCTGACCAAGTCATACCAACATCTGGTAGTTCGTTAGATGCAGACAATACTTTTAGTTTTTCTTTGTATTGCTCGTTACCAAGAATTTCAACTTCTACTTCTACACCTTCGTTATTACTTTCGTACTCATCAATAATTGAATTTACAATTTCATTATGCTGTTTTGAACTTCCTTCTGGCCATAAGTGCATAAAATCAATTGTCTTTACATCACCGCCATTTGAACCGCTTTCATTTTCGGATTCAGAAGATGATTCCGTATCACTAGAACATGCTGCTAGCATAAGAGATGTAACTACAATTAACAGAAAAGATACCGATAACGCTTTCTTTTTCATTTTAAAACCCCCATAAATTCAGTATTTAATATGACTTATCCTACAATTAAAAGCTTATCATTGGAGGGGTAATTTCGTAAGGTAACTACGATTGGCTAAAATACTACTTATTTTAGAAATCGCTTACATTTAACTTACGATATGCATTTGGTGTCATACTTTCCTGCTGTTTGAACAGCTTAATAAAATACTTGGATGTTGAATAACCAACTTTTTCAGCAATTTCTGTTATCGGTAATGTTGTGGAAATCAACATGTTTTTGGCATGTTGTAATCGTGTTCGAGTGAGATATTCACTAAAAGTTAATTGAAGTTCCTCCTTAAATAAAGCACTTAAATAACTCGCATTTAAATGGACGTGATCTGCCACTTCTTTAAGTGTGATTTCTTGGTTATATCGTTGATCAATATACGTTAAGCTATCTTTGATTGATGAATTGTATCGTTCATCCATATTTATAGTAAGTAACTTATCATCGATTACGCGCTCTATTCTCCCAGTACGTGTCCTTTTTTCTACTTCCTCAAGAGCCTCTTCAACCGCTTCCATTAACTTTTGCTTACTAATTGGTTTTAATAGGTAATTGACAACCCCAAGCCGAAGTGCTTCATGTGCGTATTCAAATTCGGAGTATGCAGATATAACGATTACTACAGGTTTTTTTGATTGTTCTTTTAAGATTTCTAGTAATTTCAACCCGGTCACTTCAGGCATACGGATATCTGTAATTAACAACATGATTTTACGTTGTTTAATTATGTCAATCGCTTCCAAAGCGCTAGCAGCACTGATAACTTCATAACTAGTCTCCGCCCAGTTTTCTAATGTCTTTTTCAATCCTTGTCTTGTTCTTGGTTCGTCATCAACAATTAGAATAGTTTTACGATCCATTGTTATCCTCCTCATTAATAGGTATTTCAAACGAGATGCGTGTGCCTTTTTCAACTACACTATCAATTTCTAAACCTTTCAAATTATGGTTTTGATAATATAAGTGAAGTCGCTTATGAACATTAGCCAAAGCAATTCCATTTCCTTTTAAAGATGAGTTTCCTCCTTGTTCAATAGATTGATAGATCCACCTCAGTGTTTCTTCCTCTATCCCATTACCATTGTCTTCCACAGTCACTCTAAGTCTATTTTTTTTGTTTGCTTTACGTATCGTGACGGTAACAACACACGCGCGTATTGTATTTCCGACGCCATGTAAAATAGCATTCTCTACTAAAGGTTGAATCAATAATTTTGGTATTTTCACATGTTCCCACTCAGGTTGCACACGCTTATCCCATTGAAGTCGATCACCAAAACGCATTTGCATAATGTTTATATATCGATCGCTATGATCGATTTCTTCTCTAATTGTTACCCATTCATTTTTGTTCTGATGGCTAATTGTGTACCTGAACAGTTCAGACATATCTAACACGAGTTCTGCTAATTCTTCTTCCTCTTTATCTTCCAATGACCAATATAGAGAATCTAATGTATTAAATAAAAAATGCGGATTTATCTGGGCTTGTAATGCTTTTAATTCAGAGCGGCTACGTATTAATTCCTTTTCATAAACCATTTGAATTAAGTGATTTGTTTCCACCACTAATTGATTGTATGTATTATTTAACTCATTAATCTCATTGATTGATGCACTATTAGGTGTCATCGTTAGCGTCCCCTTACTCGCTTGTTGCATTGTTTTCGTTAACTTTATAATTGGCTGAGTAATGAGCGTTGATAAAAAGAATGAGCAAACAGAAAAAATGATAAAACCAATGATTCCAGAAATAACAATCACTGTTCTTAAGACAGTGATACCTTTTGTTAACGTATGTACTGGTGTCAATATTGCCAATGTCCATCCAGTTAATGGAGATGTTTGTTTAACTAGCATGTAATCCTCGTCATTTATACGAATGGTACTATCTGTTGTGGTGAAAAGATGACTAATATTTGCTTCATAATTTGATATAATAGGTTGACCATTACTATCAACTAAAATCGTATAATCATTGCTCTGATCATCGCTTATGCCCTGATTTATTTGAAAATAATTTTTATTAATTCTAATTAATAAATACCCGCCTGTGCTAAATGCTCGATCCATCATACTAACTCTTCGCATCGCTAAAAAAAACTCTGGACTTCTTGGATCCTGACCAACCCAAATTAAACTTCCTTTGGCCTGGTTGGCTTTTTTAATCCAATCAGCATCAATTCGACCAAGTAAGTGTTCATCACCTAATGGTAATATTTTTTTGTAGTCTTTCGTATATAATTCGATTGAATAGATACCATCTGCGTTAGCCTGTAGTGTATTCGCTGTTTGCATTAAAGACTGACGTTCATTAAAGGTTGCTGCTTTTCCATCCAGCTCATTTAAAAGTAACTTTTGTAAATCCTCATTCGTTGCTACTTGTTTTGTCACCATATTTAACTGCTCAAATAACGACTCAAAACGACCATTTGCTTCCACTGCTGTTTGTTGCATTTGTTCTTCAGCATTGCTTGTTAATAGGGTAGACACACGACTGTAAGTCAAAATCCCTACGATCAAGAGGACAATCATCATAACAAATAAAAAAATAAACAGTATTTGATTTCGTAGTGTATTCCACTTTTTAATTAAATTCAGCATTGTTTGTCATTCCTTTATAAAATATGAGTTTTAGTCGACAATACTAATCTATTCTTTTTTAGGCTTTTTTCGTTAACATTGTTTTTAGACAGCCGTCGAACTTGATAGAAAGTCTTCACTAAGTTTATCGTAACTTCCTTGCATTCTTTCTGAGATAAGCGCTAAATCCAACGCTACGGAAAAACACTCCCTTTTCGTGGGGCGACACTCCTGCAGGAAAGTGCGAGCGGAAGATCGACTCAGAAGCGGTTTTCTTCTGAGTTAGCTGAAGCCGTGCCTGCGGAAAGGGAGTCGATTTTGCTTGAGGAGCAGGGCAAGTGCTCTAGTACAGACTTTATATTTTATCTGTCATAAACAAACTTTTAGATAACAGCTTTTTTAAAAATGACTTGCATTCAAAGACCGGAGGCATACTATTTTGGTGAAATATAGGAAGGGGGTATTTAATAGATAAGGAAGGAACACACTGTATAATTTTTTCAAAATTTAATACTAGTTTGTTCCTTCCTTATTGCATGTACTATTTATCTACGAAAAGGTGCTAATTGTTTATTTAAACTAGCTGTTTGAACATAAACATCTTTATATACTTCAAACAATTCGGCATATTTTTTAACGTTTTCTTGAATTGGTTCATACACTTCCGCTTCCTCCAGAAATTCTTCTGCACATTCCTCCAAAGAAGAAAACCAACCACAGCCATATGCTGCAAGCATTGCTGCACCCATACCAGGACCTTGCTCACTTTTTAATTTCACCATTTTAGCATTAAATATATCTGCTTGAATTTGAAGCCATTGCTCACTTTTTGACCCACCACCAATAGAATAAATCGTATCAATTGTTTTACCATTTTCTCGAAAAATAGCAATCGACTCGTTTAACGAAAAAGTGATTCCTTCTAAAACTGCACGGGCAAAGTCTATTCGTTTATGTGAGCTATCCATACCGATAAAACTTGCACGGATTGTCGCGTCAGCATGTGGCGTTCTTTCTCCAACTAGATACGGTGTGAATAATAATCCATTAGATCCAACTGGAACCGTACCAACTTCTTTTAGTAACGTATCGAAATCTTCTTCTTCCGCAAATGTATTTTTAAACCAGTTCAAACTATGTCCTGCAGATAATGTTACACCCATTGTGTAATAGGCGTTTGGTGCACCATGATTGAAATAATGCACTTTCCCTTTGTAATCCTTGTCACCAGTTTCTTCATAAGAAAGAACGACCCCAGATGTCCCAATGCTTGCAAACGTCTTTCCTGGAGAAAGAATACCCGAACCAATCGCCCCACATGCGTTATCTGCTCCACCAGCGAACACACTCGTTGTTTCTGCTAGTCCTGTTTGATTAGCAAAATCAGTAGTAATCTTGCCTACATTATCGTGTGAATTTACTAATGGAGGACAAATCGAAATATCAATATTGAGTAGGTCACAAATTTCTTTACTCCAGCCTTTCTCACTTATATCTAGTAAACTTGTACCAGCCGCATCGGAATACTCCATTTGTAATTCACCAGTTAAGCGGTAACGCAAGTAATCTTTTGGTAGTACAAACTTCTTAACTTTTGCATAAAGACTGGGCTCATTTTCTTTCACCCATAATATTTTTGGCAAGGTAAATCCTTCTAATGCAAGATTCTTTGTAATAGAAATGAACTTTTCTTTACCAACTTTCTCATAAATATCTTGGCACTGTTTTGTTGTGCGTGTATCGTTCCATAAAATTGCGTTACGCAGGACGGTATTTTCTTCATCTAAAAGTACCAAACCGTGCATCTGTCCAGAAAAGCTAACTCCTTCAATATCTATATTATTTCCATCAAATGTTGCAAGTAGTTCAGCAATACCACTTGCCGTTTGGCTTATCCACTCTTCAGGATCTTGTTCACTATAACCGGATTTTTCTTGAATTAATGGATAGGATTTAGAAACTTCATGGACTACTTCTCCAACGCGGTTAACTAGTAAAAGTTTGACAGCACTTGTACCAAGATCAACTCCAATTACATATTTCATCAGTGCACCTCTTTCAATAAATAAGTTTGGCTATTTCACAAAGCCTATTGTTGGCTAAAATATATAGAATCCGACAGTGTGACTCCTTACGCACTTTGGAAGATGAGGGTTAATGCGTACTGCGGAAAGGGAGCCAATATCACTTGAGTAGCGGTTCAAAAACTACGACGATTTGGATCAACTTCGGAAATCGAGTTTAATACCCTCACTTGCGTTGTTAAGTGAGGGTATTAAAAATAACAACAGGAATGAGTTAGGTTATTTTAAACTTATTCGCCTGCGTATGCTTTTAATAGATATTGGTTAATGGTAGCTTTAATACTTTCTAATCGACCAGACTTGTTCTTGATTTCTGTTAATCCTAATGCATGGTCTTCTAATGACTTGAAGTTAGCTTTACCTTCAACGATTTCTTTTCCAATTCCACTCGTATAGCTTACATAACGATCATCAATAATATTTTCTAATACTTTATCCTCGATTAATTGGTTAGCAATTTTGTAACCTACCGCAAAAGCATCCATACCTGCAATGTGTGCGTGGAATAAGTCATCTTGTTCAAATGAACCTCTTCTTACTTTCGCATCAAAATTAAGACCGCCTGTTCCTAGTCCACCATTTTTAATAATTTCATACATTGCTAATGTAGTAGAGTACAAGTCAGTAGGAAATTCATCTGTATCCCACCCTAATAATGTATCACCTTGGTTCGCATCAACAGAACCTAACATACCGTTAACTCTTGCATAACGTAGTTCATGCTCAAAAGTATGACCCGCAAGTGTAGCATGATTCGCTTCTATGTTAAATTTGAAATGTTTTTCTAGACCATAACTTTGTAAAAATGCATATGCAGTAGCAACATCATAATCATATTGATGGGTAGTTGGTTCTTTCGGTTTTGGTTCAATTAGGAACTGTGCATCAAAGCCTATCTCTTTTGCATAATCTACTGCCATATGGAAGAAACGCCCAAGATTATCTTGTTCTAATTTTAAATCCGTGTTTAACAGTGTTTCGTATCCTTCACGGCCACCCCAGAACACATAGTTTTCTCCACCTAGTTCTTTACCGATTTCTAATTGTTTCTTCACTTTTGCAGCAGAATAAGCAAATACATCTGCGTTATTTGAAGATGCTGCCCCATGAACAAAACGTGGATTTGTAAAGTTATTTGCAGTATTCCAAAGCAATTTCACTTTACTATCCTTCATGTAGTCTTTTATCATAGCAACAATCACGTCTAAATATTGATTTGATTCTTTTAATGTGTTTCCTTCAGGTGCGATATCAACATCATGAAAACAGAAATATGGTACACCTAACTTTTCAAAAAAATCAAAAGATGCTTCGACACGTGCTTTTGCTAAATCCATACCTTTGAATTTGTCCCAAGAGCGAACCATTGTACCTGCGCCAAATGGATCTGAACCATCAGCAGCAAATGTATGCCAATAAGCAACGCCATAACGTAAGTACTCTTCCATTGTTTTTCCATTAATTATTTCTTCTGGATTATAAAATTTAAATGCAAAAGGATTCGTTGATTTTGCACCCTCAAACTTAATCTTGTTAACGTTTCCAAAATGAGTCATGTGAAATTCCTCCGTTTTTATAATTTGGTAACTGCTTGGTTAGATTATATCAACGCCCCCGCACTTTGTCTAGTGGATAAACAAAGTTTATGATAAAATAAATAAACATGATAATAATTGAGAGCGAGTGATTAGAAATGAACCAAACTTGGAATCAACATGTTGTTAAAAAAGAAAACAAAACGTTGGTACTTGAGATTATAAAGAATCAAGCACCAATATCCCGAGCGGATGTTGCCCAGGTAACTGGATTAAATAAAGGAACAGTTTCTTCTCTAGTGAGCGAACTTATTAAGGAGCAATTAATTCAAGAATCAGGACCTGGTGAATCAAGTGGTGGCAGAAGGCCAGTGATGTTGCTATTTAACCACTTAGCTGGTTATTCTATCGGAATAGATTTAGGCGTTAATTATTTACTAGGGGTTTTAACTGACCTTGACGGAAACATTGTACATGAAAGAAAAGTTCAATATAAAGATTCTTCCTACCAAGAAATAATGCAACAATTATTTGAATCGATTGATGACTTAATAGCCTCTACACCTTCTAGTCACTATGGTGTCATTGGCATAGGAATCGGTGTCCCTGGAATTGTTAGTAACGAAGGAGAAATTTTACTTGCTCCTAACTTAAATTGGAAAAGAATTAAACTAAAAAAAATGGTTGAAGATCATTATGAATTACCTGTAATTATAGAAAATGAAGCTAACGCTGGTGCCTATGGTGAAAAAATGTTTGGAGTAGGTCAGGATTGTCAAGATATTGTGTATGTTAGTGCAGGAGTTGGAATTGGAATAGGTCTTATTTTAAATGGATCTCTTTATAAAGGAAGTGCTGGTTTCTCTGGTGAATTAGGTCATATGACTATTGAAGTAAATGGATTAGAATGCAGTTGTGGGAATAAAGGTTGCTGGGAATTATATGCTTCAGAACAAGCCTTAATTAGAAAGGCCGAACAATCTGTCACTCTAAATTCTAAAGGTTATGACCTTACACTTGATCGTTTAAATCAACTTGCTGAGAGCGATAAAGAGGCTACTAGTCTATTTGAAGAAATTGGTGACTATTTAGGTGTTGGGATTACAACGATTGTAAATACATTTAACCCTGAACAAATTATTATAGGAAATAGATTAGCATCTACCGAGAAATGGGTAAAACCTGCACTTATCAATCGAATCACTAATTATGCCTTAAAACAACATCAAAATAATCTAAAAATAAATTTCTCAAAACTAAATATCCACTCTACTGCGATGGGAGTCATCGCATTTACGATTGAGAAATTTTTAGAAGTTGATCTTACTCATAAATAACCTATTAACATATAAGGGAAACTCAGTATTATACCTAGTTTCCTTTGATATCATAATTAAATTCGGTGAAATGGCATTTCTTGAATATTGGTAGTGAAATTCTGTTGAATAGAACTTAACAGACAGGATGACAAAGAGTATTCAGAAATTTCTTTCAATTTTATCAACTTATTGGTATTATTAATTATAAAAAGAGAATAGATTTTGGGGGAATTTACAATGAGCAATGAAGAATTCTTAAATACAGCAATACAACTTGCAGTCGAAAATGTAGAAAGAGATGGCGGACCATTTGGTGCCATAATCGTAAATAAAGAAGGCGTTATTGTAGGACGTGGACAAAATCGAGTTACAGACAATAATGATCCTACTGCTCACGCAGAAGTACAAGCCATTAGAGAGGCCTGTCAAAAACTAAACGATTTTCAGTTAACTGATTGTGTCTTATATACTAGTTGTGAACCTTGTCCGATGTGCCTTGGAGCTATTTATTGGGCGCGTATCAACAAGGTATATTACGCAGCAGACCAAAAACTTGCTGCAGCTGGCGGATTTGATGATGCATTTATTTATGAAGAAATCGCTAAAAAATATGATGATAGAACGATTCCGTTCAAAATGATTGACTTACAAAATAAAAATCTTCCATTTGAACAGTGGGCAAAGCAGGAAGCAAAAGTTGAATATTAATTAATAAAACTTTAAAAATAGTGTATGTAACTTCATTCTCAAAGTATAAAGAGAATCCGATCATTCCATTTAGATGATCGGATTCTTTTTATTAGCTTTAAGTTTTTAAAAACACCTTAATTGCTGCCTAACATTCTACTAGACTTCTGTTAGTTGTCTAACTTAAATTGTTCACAGTTGATATAAAGTGCGAAGTAACCGCTATGTTGATTTCCGCTCCGGGCAGTCGCACACCTTAGGGCACGGCTTCAGCTAACTCAAAAGCAAAGTACGCTTCTGAGTGGATCTTCAGCTCGTGGGACTGCGATTACTCGCCCCATCGGAAACATTCGCTGTTCCCGCAGGAGTCGACTGCCCTCCGCTCCAATCAACAATCTAATGTGAGTAGTTGTTATCTGATTAAATTTTGTTTTAGAACAAAGCACTATTCCTATACCAGGCTAAAGAAATACACTACACTTTTGAACGGCTAACCCCTCTCATGAATGAAGAAAACCATATCAGCGTAGGGAAAATGCGAGACTCCTATGGGAAAGGAACAGTCTGAAGGCCCCGCAGGGAGCGTTCTTTGCTCGCGAGGAGACTGAAGCGTTCCCCATGGAAAGGGAGTATTTTTCCGTAGCGCTGTTTAACCACTCATCTTAAATAGAATGCAAGGAAGTTACGGTAAAGTTAATGAGTACTTTATATTTTATCTGTCATAAACAACTTAACTTTCAAGAAACAGCCATTCTTAATTATTCACCTTCGCTTTTTTGAAGTCAAAGTATTCCTCGGCATTGTAATATGAAATGCCTTGAACGATTTGCCCCAATACTTTCTCATTATTAGGATATTCACCGTTTTCTACCCATTTCCCTATCAAGGAACATACTAGCCTTCTAAAATACTCATGCCTTGTGTATGAAAGTAAACTTCTAGAGTCTGTAAGCATACCGATGAATCGGCTGAATACTCCGATGCTTGCGAGCGTCTCCATTTGGTCAAGCATTCCTGGTTTCGTGTCATTGTACCACCAAGCTGTACCAAACTGTATTTTTCCCGGTATTCCTCCACCTTGGAAACTACCGATTATCGATGCTATTGTGCTAAAGTCAGTCGGATTAAGTGAGTAAATAATTGTTTTTGAAAGTGCATCTTCTTTCTCCAATGAATCTAGTAAATTAACTAAAGGTTTAGCAATTAATTCATCATTCATAGAATCATAACCTGTATCCGGACCAAGTTCGTTAAACATTCTTGTATTGTTATTTCGGTGTGCATTGATATGGAACTGAGTAACCCAATCACGTTTCGCGTATTCCTTACCTAAAAACGTTAATGTATATGATTTAAACTTTCTTTCATCTTCTAAAGAAACGTTCTCTTTATTTAATGCATTTCGAAAAATTTCTTCTACTTCTTCCTTGCTAGTATTCGAATACATCATTGTATCAAGTGCGTGGTCAGAAACCTTACCACCTAGTGAATCAAAAAATTCAACTCTAGATTCAAGTGCTTTTAGATAAGCATCATAAGATTCGATCGTGATCCCAGACACTGCATCAAGTTTCTTGACCCAATCATGGAATCCAGCACGATTTATTTCCAACCCTTTATCAGGACGAAAACTCGGTAGTACTTTCACATCGAACTTAGTATCCTCTTTCAATAACCGATGATATTCCAGACTGTCAGTTGGATCATCCGTAGTACATACGACATTTACTTTTGATTTCGTTATAAAGTCACGTGCACGGAATTCGCCACTTGTAAGCATCGTATTTACTTTCTCCCAAATCTCAGGTGCACTTGCTTCATCTAGAACTTCATCAATTCCAAAAAAACGTTGTAATTCTAAATGCGTCCAGTTATAAAGTGGATTACCAATTAACATTGGGACAGTCTTTGCCCATGCGATAAACTTATCGTAATCACTCGCATTACCTGTAATGTATGTTTCATCTATTCCATTCGCTCGCATGGCACGCCATTTATAATGGTCCCCATAAAGCCAAATTTCCGTAATATTGGTGAATTCTTTGTTTTCATATATTTCCTGTGGTATCAAATGACAGTGGTAATCGATGATTGGTAAATCCTTTGCATAGCTATTATACAATCTTTTAGCGAGTTCATTATCCAAAAGAAAATCGTCATCCATAAAATTCTTCATCATGCACCAACTTTCAAAGTATTTTTACAGTCCAAGTAAATCAACATGCTTCCCAATATGTTTTACAAGCGCTTGACTATAGGTTTCTTCCTTCTCATTTAATGTCTTAAAGAATTCATCCTTAAACAAGAAATTTCCTTGTTCATCTGTAGCAGTAAGCAAAATACCATACGTGACATGGAATAATTGACGTGCAGCATCATTATCCATGTAATTCGGTAGATCAGCATCCTGTGTAATTTCAAGTGGCGCAATGCTTTTGAGATCTGGAGTTACATGGTAGTACTTTAGCGTTTCCTCAAAGTGTTCTTCTGCATGAATATGCATTTTTCTATAAAGGTCTGGGTTTGTATTAGCAATCACTCTAACCGCTTCCAACCAGTTCGTTCCAGCAGTTTTAATATGAAGAACGCCCTTCGTGTATTCACCTATGATAGGAAAAACACTAAATTTGTCACTTCCAGAGTGAATGCTAAGTTTGTATCCAAAATATTCTGCAATCGATGCATGCTCACTTAGCTCTTTTTCAAATTGCTTCATATCCCCAATGTAGTCAATTCCTTTCTGGAATTCACCACAGAATCTCGGAGCAAGACTGGTAACAGACACTTGTCTTCGCTTAAGTTCATTGGCAACAAAGAAATGTGCATCTGGTGATGTTATTGTTTCTGTTTCATCAATGGAAATCTCAAAGTCTATCGCCTTGTCTGCTTCAGTAATATAGGATTTATACACATGTTCCGTATAATTTAATGCTCCACCATATAACAAGACATTTTTCATCAAAGCGATTTCATCATATTTTATTGCCAGACCATCTACATCAAATGATTGATTCAGATAAATCTCATTAAAATAATCTTTGGTTTCTTGTGGAAGTTTTTCATAGTCTGCACGTACATCACTATCTGAAGCAGATTCTATTTGATTGGGTATGTGATCGGAACAATCCAATGTTAAAAATGAAATTCCTAATGACAATGCATACGCAATATCTTTTTCTTCTTTTATATGATCACCATCTGCACCGTATCCATCCTTATACCCTTCCTGAAAAACCGCAAAGCTAGCTGCATCAAGTATATCAATCATCGTACGATTGGTGAGCGTTAGTTCACGAATGCTTTGCTGTGCTAAAATCGGCTTTACCTTTCGATTTCTTAATGTTTGAATATGTCCAGGTGAAGCAAGTCCTAGACGATCACCAAGTCCCATCGTTGCAACCTTTGTACCAAATGCTTGAGGAACGGTGTACGTAAAATAATTATTTAACACCAATCGATTTTCGTGAGAGAGCGGACAAGCTTTTCCAAGACCTTTGATATCTTTACCATTTAGCTCTTTATATAATTCCCCATCACCTACAGCTAGAATCCACTTACCATCTTGCTCATTAACCATAACCAGTTTCACATTTTCTTTTTCTGTAAAAGATTTCTCATACACTTTCACATTCGAATCCGACTCTGCAACTTTTCCTTCTTTTAACAATTCTAATACCGAAATAAGATGTTCCATTCATCTACACTCCTCTTTTGTTAACGTTTTCATTAAACGTTTAAAAACCGTATTAATCTTTTCAGATAAGTACTAAAAAAATTGATTACCATTTTTAACAACGTTGTTATTTATATAGTAAAGCATTTTTTTATATTCAACAACCTTTTTAATGATTAATTTACTAAAAATTCAAAATCTCTCTAACAGCATTACGTTTAACCAAAATCATACTGTAAAAGTGTTCAATATATGATAAATTATAAGGATAAGCAATCTGATATTGTTATTTTAGTTAATACTGAAATCAATTTTAATAAAATAAACGAACGGTTTAGGTGATTCTGTCATGAATATTACAATTAAAGACATAGCCACTCTAGCAGGTGTCAGTTACTCTACTGTCTCTAAAGCTTTGAATGGCAGCCCGTTAGTTAAGGAAGATACAAAAAGAAAAATAGTTGAGATTGCTAAAGAAATGGGCTATGAGCCTAACATTGCTGCTCAACGTTTAGTAAGTAAAAACACAAAAATAATTGGATTAATTTGGCCAACAATTGAAAGAACTGTTCTTGCAACATTAGTAACGAAAATAAGTGATGAAATTGCAAACACTTCTTATTCTATGGTTTTATCTGTGGATCCAATTCAAAAGGCAATGGATACGTTCAAAAAGTTTCAAGTCGATGGCATTATTTTGTTTGAAGAAAATGTCAACATCGACATTAATCCTAATTCCACCCCGCTAATTGCTTACGGTGTTTCCCGTCAAAGAAATTATCAATATCCCATTATTGATGCAAATCATGAACAGGCGATGTACGAAGCAGTCCATTATTTATATGGTCTAGGTCATCGAAATATCACATACATTGGAGATATTTCACCGATTGATCCATTTCAAATGGAAAAGTACGAAGGATTTAAAAAGGCAATGGATAAATTTGGATTGGCTGGTGATGAATATATTATCGATACAAGAGGTTTAGATTGGTACAATGGCTATGTAGCAGCAACTAAATTATTAGAGCTTAATTCCTTACCGACAGCAATTGTTGGAGGTAGTTACGATATTAGTGGTGGAATTATTCGATGTTTAAAAGAAAACAATGTTAGTATCCCTGAGGATATTTCTGTAATCAGTTATGACAATATACCACAAATGGCCAACATGGAAATTCCTTTAAACTGTATAGGCGTTTCTGTTGAAGCACTAGCATCTGAAATTGTCCATTCGATTATTAACCTTGTTGAAACGGAAAATTTGGAAACCCAGTATAAAAAAATGACTCCAACTCTTATTGAAAGATCATCCTGTGCCTACGCTAGGACATAAGAAACCAAAGATAATTTTAAGTAACATTTCGTTTGTAAATTTAACAATCCCATTTATTTGTTTGACAAACAAATATAAAGAAAGCACATGAAACAGAATCTAATAGTAGTTCAGTAGAAAGCTTTTAATCGCTAGGAGGAAAAACATAACATATGTTTATTTTGCTATTGTTGGTTGTGGAACTATTGCCAAGAAGGATATAAAAGCAATTGAAAATACTATGGGCGCTAAATTGGGTGCCTTATATTCAAGCGATCAAAAGAAAGCAAAAGAATGGGGATAGACATATCAAGTTCAAACATATTCCCAATATAAACAATTACTAACTAAATGATACGATTGACGCCGTTGTTATTTTAACACCTAGTGGATTACACGCTAAGTATAGTATCGATGCAGCTATGGCAGAGTCTATTCAATCCTTTACTCGACAATATACGGATATCGTTGAGTCCATCCAAGATAACAGGGAACCCCTTATTAATGGCGATGAAGCGATAAAAGCACTTCGTTTGATATTGGCCATCTATGAATCAGCAAAAAAAGGACACCCAATAAAATTATAATAACAGGCCTACTTTATATTGGTATTAATACCAAGGATAAAAGCTCAGGGCGCCTTACTCACCCTTGGGCAATTAAGACGAACATCTATGTGGTGTTCTTTACCACGGGTAGGCGCTGTAGCTGGACGTGGCACATGCAATAGTCAGTTATCCACAGGACACAAAAATCTATAATTTCCTATACCAATAAGAAAGGCTAGTTGAAGCAGGTAACAACCTGTTCAACTAGCCTTTTTAACTTTATATATTTTTCTTCCTTTTAGGTTTCAAATAAAGCCCTAGTTCCTTTTTCTCTTTCGCTAATGAACGATAAAGAGAAAGCATCA
The DNA here is from genome assembly GCF_030282825.1 of Aquibacillus rhizosphaerae. GTDB lineage: Bacteria > Bacillota > Bacilli > Bacillales > Amphibacillaceae > Aquibacillus_C > Aquibacillus_C rhizosphaerae. The sequence goes on along the minus strand of NZ_JASTZU010000025.1, from coordinate 42,290 downwards.
TCAGTAATATGATGAATGAAAAAGGAAGTGCAACAATGATTGCGGCATTTTGGAGAGCTTGTAGTCCACCACTATATAATAAAATTAAAGCGATAGCAGACTGAGAAACTCCCCAAGTTAATTTAACACTATTTGGTGGTGTTAATGAACCATAGGTTGTTTGCATTCCAAGAACGAACGTAGCTGAGTCAGCAGAAGTAATAAAGAACGTACTGATTAACACAATAGCTACGAAGGACAGTGTAGCTGCTCCAGGGTACTGACTAAAGGTTGCAAATAAGACTTCTTCTGTTGCAAATTGTGTTAAGTCAATTAGTCCTGCTTTTTGCGTTTCAATCGCCGAAGTACCGAATACTGCAAACCATAAGAAACTTACAAGTGAAGGTAGTAGTAATACCCCAATTAAAAATTCTCGAATGGTTCTTCCTCGTGAAACGCGAGCGATGAAAATTCCTACGAATGGTGCCCATGACATCCACCATGCCCAATAGAAAATGGTCCAATCATTAATCCAGGCACGATGCCCTTCATTAAACGGAGCAATCCGGAAACTCATACGTATGATATCCTGAATGTACCCACCAAGTGAATCTGTAAAAACATTCAAGATAAAAATAGTAGGTCCAATAAAAAACATTAAAACAAATAACCCAATACCTAATATCAAATTCGTGTTACTTAAATATTTAATTCCTTTACCTAAACCAGACCAAGCTGAGATCATAAATAACACTGTAACAACGAGAATGATGATAACTTGCGTAGTGTAATTGTTTGGTATACCAGTGAGGTAGGATAAACCTCCATTGATTTGAGCTGCACCAAATCCTAAAGTGGTTGCGACACCCACAACTGTTGCAAATACAGCTATCACATCAACAACTGTACCTAATGGTCCATCCATGCTTTTTCCTAAAACAGGTTTCAATGTTGCTGAAATTAGACCTGGCTCGCCTTTTCGGAATTTGTAATAAGCTAACGACAAAGCAACAATGGCATAAATGGCCCAAGCATGAATACCCCAGTGGAAAAACGCATATCTCATAGATTCTTTGTTCGCAGCATTTGTGGAACCATCTGCTAGCGGTGGGTTTATATAGTGGAAAAGTGGTTCTGCCGCTCCCCAAAAAACAAGTCCAATACCCATACCCGCACTAAACAACATAGCAAACCATGTTCCTTTTGAGAATTCAGGTTCATCTTCTGGCTTTCCTAGTTTTATAGCGCCTACAGGACTAAAAATAAGAAAGATACAAAAAATAACTAAAACTGTAACTAAAATAAGATAATACCAACCGAACGTTGATTTAATAGCTGATTGTATATTATTTGTGACTTCTTGGAAGCTTTCTGGACTAAAAAAACCGTATAATACTGCTGCAAATACAAGTGCAATCGTAATCCAAAAAACGCTAGATATTTTCTTCATTCAATTTCTCCTTCTAACCTGAAATGATATTTATCCCAATGTGGCCTTAAATTTCTTATGAGAACTTGATAGTTAATAGAAAAAATACTAAACCTTATTAAATCGACACCAATGAAAATAATTGATAAAACGTTGGGATGAAGACGCTACTGGATATCTGGTAAAGATGCAGGCGGTATCGCACCCTAGATAAACTTAGATCTATCACTATCGTTTCCTGAGTTGCAAGATTTATGCATAATAAAGACCCCTTCATACACTAGACAATGAGAGGTCTGATGTCAATGAATATACTTTTCAACAAAAGATTCCACTGATAAAATTAAGCGTGGAAACAGAGATAATATTTCTTCATCAAATAGTTCCACGGTTAAATTCCCTCTGATAGAATCAAATTACTCGCAAGTGCTTTGTAACAAGATAGTATAAAAACAAGAACACTTGGAGATTAAAGATCCAAGCGTTCTGTTTTGTTATTTACCGCGCTAATCCCAGGGTATCGTAATTTTTCACTAATGGTTCGCTTCGTATGTTATTGATTAACCAACATCAACGTTTAATGTTTTATCCTCTAGTACTTCATTCATACTACCTGTTCGATATCCTCTTAAGTCTACTGAAATATATGAGAAACCTAAAGATTTTAATTTTAAATAGATTTTATTACTCGATTCCATTACCTCAATCATTTGTTCCGGTACTACTTCAATTCGAGCCACATCACCATGGTGACGAACACGCACCATATCAAAGCCGAGCTTCGCAATAAACTTTTCTGCTTCATTGACTTGATTAATTTTCTCCCTATCTATCTTTACTCCATAAGGTATTCTTGAAGCAAGACTACAAGATGCAGGTTTATCCCATACAGGAAGGTCCATTGCTCTAGACAAATCACGTATTTCTTGTTTATATAACTTAGCTTCTTGAAGTACACTACGAACACCCGCTTCAGTTCTTGCTCTTAGACCTGGACGAAAGTCATCAAGATCATCCATAATCATACCGTCTAATACATATGGATAACCTTTTTCATCAGCCAACTGATTTAAATGAGAATATAACATTTTTTTACTATGATACCAACTTTCTGGTGTATTAGCGACGATTGCTTCATTATCAAGCTCTTTAATCTCAGTTTTTTGAATTGGTACACCCATTTCAGTTGCTAATTTAACAGCACCTTCAAGTTCTTCATTACGAAACAATTCTGATGCAACAACAACAGCTAATACATTAGATGCACCTAACTCCTGTTCTGCTCGTTTTAGAACAAATGTACTATCGACACCACCAGAAAAAGCGACCATCACACGTCCCATGCTTTTTAGAATATTACCAAGCTCACGATTTTTCTCCATCATTCTTTTTCTCCTCCTTCATATTTTTTGTATCAAAATTCCAATCTTTACTAATATATGCTTTTTTATATCGTCATACTTCCAAATCCACCATCCACACGTAACATTGTTCCAGTTACAAAACTAGAGGCCTTATCGGAAGCTAAATAGATTGCAGCCCCTTCTAGTTCTTCTGGTTCTCCAAAACGGTTCATTGGCGTATGGCTCATAATAGATGCCACTCTATCTTCACTTAGAATTTTGCGGTTTTGTTCAGCAGGAAAAAAACCTGGAATAATCGCATTAACTCGAATTCCATTTGGTGCAAACTCTTTTGCTAAAAATTGAGTGATACTATTTATACCAGCTTTAGAAGCCGAATACGTAAATACTTTTGACAATGGCGTTGTTGAGGAAACAGAAGAAATGTTAATAATACTTCCTTTTCTATTTTGTTCCACCATTCTTTTAGCAAAAATCTGTGTAGTAAAAACAACTCCTCTTAAATTAACATCCATGATTTTATCCCATTCTTCTGGTTCAAGTTCAAAGAAAGGGGTCGGACTATTCATTCCAGGAGCGTTTAGAACAATATCCCAACCTCCTGCCCATGCTTCAATTTCTTTCGCTGCTTTTTCCACCGTTGCCAAGTCACTTACATCAGCCTGAAATGACTTAGCTATACCACCATTTTCTTCAATAGCCTTTGTTACTTCTTCTGCTTTCTCCATATTCCTACCAACAATCGCGACCTTGGCTCCATGTTCTGCAAAGCTTTTGGCTATCGCTCCCCCTAACACACTATTTCCACCCACTGCTACGGCAACTTTTCCACTCAAATCGAATAATTTACTCACTAATTTTTCATCTCCTTTAAGCTAAAGTACTCTGTTAGATTGCTTCGACCTAAAACTAATTCAAGTTTCCATTTTCATTAAATGTAAGCTCCACAAAGTCTGTAAGTAGCTCCATACTTTCATGTTCCCTAACGTGATCAAACAAAGCCTCTGATACTTCTATTTCGCCAATATCCAGTGTGTTTTTTATACGGACTAATTTTACTTTTTTAAAATCAAGAATATTACACGTCTTAATTGCAGCCTTTATTGCTTGTTCGTCATTCGGAAGGGCGGTCGAAATATGCGTAGGACCTACTACTGTTGAAGTTAAACCATTAGCGTATGTTGTATCACGGTCCATTTTATCTACTAGTCGCTGGGTCGTGAAATCAGCAGTCCCAACGCCGTTTGCGTTACCTTCTGTTTGCTTTGTTAGATCTAGTACTACCATTTTAGTAACTTCCGGGCCACCATATGCATATGGAGTTGGGTAGCGTCCTGTTATGTTCGGGTCCATCCCGTCTCCACTTATATTTTTACCAATTTGGTCAATGACAAGCACATCAATCTGATCAAAGAAAAGCTTCGGTAATAGTTGCTTAGACAATTGTTGCATTTCTGTTTCTTTTTCTTCAATCTCTTCAGGGGTCCAAACTTCAACTTTGGCAACTTTATCAAACGCATTTTCTACTGTTGCGACTGTAAACAAGAATGGCATTTTGGAAAGTGTCAGTTTTGCCATGGCAGGTACATGCTCAGCCATATGTTTAAAACCTAGTTGGTGGCATGCTTCTGCGCCTTTTTGTTTCCCAAGTCCAATACTAATCATTTTCATAATCCCGCTTTCCACCGGGCCACGGAAAGCTGTATGTGGTTTGATACGATTAATGACTACAATACCATCTGCTTCAGAAGCAAGCTTATCGATAAACACTGGTAGACCGTTTGACAACTCCCCTAGTTTAATAACTTCCATGGAGGATTTAATTTCAGCATGAACGGTTTCTTTTGTAACACCTAAGTGTTCCAATACCGCCTTTTGACCTTCTGCAGATGCACCTCCGTGACTGCCCATACTCGGTACAATGAATGGCTTCGCTCCTAGCTCTTGTAAAAAAAGCACTGTTTCCGCTGTAATCTCCACAAGTCGGTCTAACCCTCTGCTCCCAACGGCAATTGCTACTTCCATACCCGGCTTTATCGTTTCTTTAATTGACTCTCTGCCTAATTTACTTTGTAATTCTGCAGATAAATCAGCAATTTGATTATTATCAAAGGTTTGCCTGACCTTTGCTGTCTTTGGAAGCGGAATATCTTTCAACAAATCCTGAATAACACCCATGATCTTATTTCACTCCTTCTGCATCTCGTTTTTCGCTCTGAATTGATACCCATTACAAAACCGTTACTTTATTTGTTTGACGGATAAACTAATATAAAAACTGTATCATGCAATTCATTCTTCGTCAATAATAGAAGGCTTTGAAAAGCCTGAATAATCAAGCTTCATCATACTTCTTTTCTAAATAAGTTATACTATCATCAATGTAGGGTTCTTTCGTATTTTCTAATAAAATATGGATAAAAGGTTTGTTCTGTTTTAACCATTTAAAAATGAAGTCATAATTTAGTAAGCCCTCACCAACCGGAACCATTTTAATCCAGTTATCTTCTATTACAAAATCCTTCGCATGAATAGCAACTATTCGGTCACCAAATAGATGAAACGCTTGTTCCACAACTTTTTCTTGCTCTTTATAATTATCCATCGAGATAAAGTTGGCTGGATCAAAGATAACCTGTAAGTTATTCGATTCTATGGTATCTAATAATCGTTTCATCAATTCAGGTGTATGAACCGGATGATTAATCCCTCCTTCAATTCCAACGATAACGCCAAATTTTTCTGCCTCTTTTACTAGTTCACGAACACTATCAACTACTTCTAAAAAAGGTTTTTCATGAAAATTGTCTTCCGTATAACCCATCTTTGCATAAACATTTCCTGTTTCAGAACCAACAATGGTACAACCAAAATCTCTCGCGAAACGAATATGTTCTTTAAAACGAGTTAATAGATTTTTTCTTGCTTGTTTTTCTGGATGAATCATATTAATATAGCAACCTAAAATAGCAATATTAACCCCCTGATTCTTAAATTCATCCCTAATATGATTGGCATACCCAGTACTTAAACATCCACTTGCAGTTTTAAAATCTTTGAACGACTTACCTAATGCTAACTGTACTGAGGATAGGCCTTTTTTTGAAACCTCTTTTGCAATTGATTCCGGTTCATGAAGGTCTATATCGTGCGCACGAATTCCAAGATTTAGTTTCATACTAATATCCTCCAGTTTATTTTCGTTAAAACTAAATAAAAGCTGACAGAATTGCATCTATAGTCAGCCTTTTTTATAGTGTTACATCCTCTCACCATTAAAATAGTGAGCTCCCAAGTGAAAGTAGAGGTGATTGCTCGCTAGCACGGAGACGATTCGGTTGCTACTTGATTCTGTAATCACTTGATTTCACCCTCCGAATTACCTCAAATAGGTTTCTATTAATTTCAGCACCTCTATTTAACGACTAATTTTACCGGATCCATTTTCAGCAAATGCAATAATTTCTTCTAATGAAAAAGTATTACAATCGCCGTGTAATGTATGTTTTAGTACTGATCCAGCAGTAGCAAACGATACCAGTTTGTTAGGCTTTAATCCTTCTAGAATCCCATATAAAATTCCAGCAGCAAATGCATCACCACCCCCTACTCTATCCACCACCGGATCTATCGTGTGCATTACAGATTGATAAATGTTAGACCCTTTAAAATAATTCCCTTGAAGTTTATGTTTAGATGCTGAAATCACGTCTCGAAATGTGCAACTGATATGCTTAATATTTGGGTAACTTGATTGGACTTCTCGGTAATAGTAGTCTAACTTTTGAGCTCCATCCATTGCTTGATTGGCTCTTTCAATTCCTAAAAAATGAACTGCATCCATTTCACCCATAAAGCAAATATCTACATACGGTAAAAGTTCCTTAAAAACTAATGCTGCATCATCCGTCCTCCATAGCTTTGATCGATAATTGAAATCAAAACTTGTTAATACTCCTTTTTCTTGTGCCGTTTTCAGTGCACGTAATGTGATTTTACTTAAAGCAGGTGATAATGCAGGAGTAATCCCAGTAACGTGGAACAAGTCTACTCCTTCAAACACCCTACTAAAATCCAATTCATCTGTTGAAATTTCTGCAAAACTTGAGTATTTTCGATCATAAACTACCATAGCATTCCTTTGTCCAACTCCAGACTCCATATAATAGGTGCCTAATCTTTCGCCACCTTTTAGTAGAAAATCTGTTTGTACATTGTTAGCTCGCAAATGGCTCTCAGCACCATTTCCTAATAAATTATCAGGAATCTTGCTTACAAAGTTCACATCATAACCAATGTTGGCCAATGATATTGCCACATTTGTTTCTGCACCTCCATAGTGCATATGTAGCTGGTTTGTCGTAGAAAGACGCTCACCAACATTGGTAGAGAGACGGATTAGCAATTCCCCCATCGTTACTATTTTTTTCATAATAAAGCACCTCTTGCTTCTTCTACCTTTTTGACATATTCCTCTGCAATTTTAGTTATTTTTTCAAAATCACCATCTTTAGCTGGGGCAATAAGATTACCACCTACACCTACTGCGACAGCACCATTTGAAATCCAGTCTTTTATATTATCCAGACTTACTCCACCTGTTGGCATGATATTCACTTGAGGTAATGGGGCTTTAACCGCTTTCAAAAAACTCGCTCCGAACCCATTACCTGGAAATAGTTTTATAATGTCTACACCATATTCTAGCGCCTCTCTCATTTCTGTGATGGTTAAGCACCCAGGCATGTACGGAATTTGATACATGTTACAAATTTTTGCAGTAGCTTTATCAAAAGTTGGACTAACGATAAATTCAGCACCTGCAAGAATAGCAATTCTAGCAGTATATGGATCTAATACTGTTCCTGCACCGATAACGACATCTTTATTGTTTTGATACTTATCAACAAGTTGTTTAATTACCTGGTCAGCATCATTTACAGTAAAAGTTATCTCGACACCGTAAAGCTTTCCTTTTATACAAGCGTCAGAAATCTCTATTGCTTGTTGAGGCGAATCTCCTCTAACCACTGCAACTATTCCATGGTTAACAATTTTAGATAAAACATTTAGCTTTTTCATAAGCTCTCCTCCAAACTTAAATGTTTACATTTTGAAACGTATTTACACTTAGGGAACCTTTATCACTTAATCTAAATTAACTAATTTGTACCAAGCTCAAAGAAGAGGATTGCTTGAGGTGTAAATAAACATCTTATTCATTAATGTACGGACTAATTAGTTAATCACAATCTGATTTCGGTTAACTTCGGTAGCTACTTCTAGCATTTGCTCACAGTTAACCTTACTATCAATACATTTAATAGACCTATTGTTTATTCCAGATACATCCATAAACGTACATACTTGGGTATGATTTTTGAATTCTTTGATAAAAATCTCATCACAGTTTTTTATTTTCATTAGGGGGCCCTTATTTATGTCAACTTCCATATTACAAAAATCAAGTTTTTTCGCATTAGAAACTTCGATACCATTCTGTGAAACAATTGAAATTTTTTTAAAAGTAATAGAATCAAGTGGCATCTCTGGTAGACCTTTTAGTACAATAGCTGACGTTGCATTTGTACATTGGATATCTTCCATATAAATATTCCGGAAAACTGGAGTGCCATCTGTCACCTCTTCTTCTAAATCATCTATCTGTTCTTCTTCATAGTACATCTGAAAAATGATAGCCTCTTGATTAATCTTGTTCATCCGAATCTTTTCAATGGAAATATTCTCTACTATTCCGCCTCTACCTCTAACTGTTTTAAAACGAATGCCTTTATCCGTTCCAGAAAATAAACAATCCCTTACCTTAATGTTCCGAACACCACCGGACATCTCACTACCGATAACCACTCCACCATGTCCACTGTAGACAATGCATCGTTCCACTAAAATGTCTTCACTCGGGACTGCAATCCTTCTACCAGCTTCATTTTTTCCAGACTTTATACATATGGCATCATCCCCTACATCAAACACAGAGTCTGTAACAGTAGCATAACGACATGATTCTAAATCAAGCCCATCACCATTTTGAGAATACCAAGGGTTCCTTACAGTTATGTTCCGAATCGTTATGTGCTGACATAACCACGGGTGTAAATTCCAAGCAGGAGAGTTTTGAAATGTTGGACCATCTATTAAAATTCTTTTAGATTTTCGTAAACTTAATAGATTTGGTCGTAAATATTCACGAACCGGTAGATAGTCTTCTATTTCAACAAAAGGTTTATTTTTCAGTTCTGCTAGTATCGATGACCCGTTTTTCGCTTTTTGTGTAGGCCACCATATCTCGTTCTCTTCGTCAATAGTCCCTCCAGATTCTACCAATTTTGCCCACTGTTTCTCTGTCATCTTCCACTTTTTGACCGGACGCCACCGCTCCCCAGACCCATCAAAGACTCCTTTACCTGTTATCGCCACATCTTCTAGACCTTCTCCATCTATCGGGGATTGGCAACGCACAACTGGTTCACCTTCAAAGCTAGACATAATTAAAGGATATGCCTTGTAATCATCCGTAAACAAAACGAGTGAACCAAACTCCACATGCAAATTCACTTTGCTTTTCAGCCGAAGCGGACCTGTTAACCAAATACCTGAAGGGATAACTACTGTTCCGCCACCGGCATTAGAACAAACCTCAATCGTTTTGTTAATTGCCTCTGTATTAAGATGTACACCATCGCCAATTGCACCGTAATCCTTAACATTAAAGCGCTCTTCCGATATTATTGGTAAATCCACTATAAATGAAGGGATCTGTTTGTTTTCCAGTGGTTTATATTCACTAGTCATACGTTCCCTCCATGTACACTTTCTTTTAAGCACTTTACTAGTGGAAAATCGAATTCTTTTAATCCATCTACAACTAACTGTGCAATTCGTTCGGCACCTTCCAGAGAAAAATGAGTATTATCTTGCTCACCATCTGGGTAATAATCGTATTCTCCTGGTTCTAGCCACATAAAAAGCTTTTTAGAAGACCTGTCTCCTAATTTTGCCAACATTGTTGTACTAGACTTCGTTATATCAATTAGCGGAACATCTAATTCCTGTGCTAGCTCTCGCATTGCAACAGGATAATCCTTATGCGAATCAATTACACTACCATCTGGTTCAAAATTCCTCCTCTGCACCGGTGTTAACAAAACTGGTTGTGCTTGTTTTTTTCTTGCTACTTCTATAAAAGCACGCAAGTTTTTCTTATACGTTGTAAAGGGATCCGTGTATCGCTCACTATCTACTTTTGAATCATTGTGACCGAATTGGATAAACAAGTAGTCATTCGGACGAATCTTTTCGTCAATCTGTTGCAAACGTTCTTCTTCCATAAATGTTTTCGTACTACGACCAGAGGCCCCATGATTACAAACTATAACATCCTCTTTAAAATGATTTTGAAACACTTGCCCCCAGCCTGTTCTCGGATATCTTTCGGGTTCGTAATCAGACATTGTCGAGTCACCGGCTAAATATACATGAATTTTCTCCATGGTTCTTCACCACCATTTTATTAGTTATTCTTGTTTTTTGAGTCATTTTCATAATTACCTTATTCAGTCATCTAAGGGCAAGTAGGTGACGACAAAATTGGTATTATGAAATTCATTTTTTCAGCTAACTTTTCTAATATTTCTATTGATTCCGAACTGTAGTCACTATAGATTGGAAGTTACATTCTCTAAACATATGATTGTGTAATCTATTGATCATGCTGGTGAATTTGAACACTTGCTAATATAAAAGCTCCTACACCATGAAGATCATTTTCACTCGTTTCTCGGTTAACATAGTAATCATAAACACCGATCGATGTTCCAATACAAATTCCACTTAGTGTTAAGTTACCTTTGTTATCAACGTCAATGCTATGTTTTAAAAGACCTTCATATCCTTTAACTGCCGCTTCAAAATAGGACTCATCTATATATCCTTTGTTTACTGCTTTTGCAATGGAATAAACAAACAAACTAGAGCATGAACTTTCTAGCCAGTTATCTGGTTGATCACCCTTGTCAACGATTTGATACCATAGTCCAGTCTCTTTGTCTTGAAACTTGATAAGATTATCAATTAATTCTCGTACAACAAGTTTCAACTCATCACGTTTCGGATGATTTTCAGGTAACATTTCTATAAAATTCGTCGTTACCATACTGTACCAACCAAGTGCACGCCCCCACACCTCAGGAGCATGACCATTGTGAGTTGCCCATGGCGCTTGTTTACTCTCATCATATCCATGGTAATAAAGCCCCGTAATTTCATTTTTTGTGTTATTCCTCATTAATTCTTCTTGATACATTACTAAATCAGTTAATTCAGGTTCATCAAACAGCTGTCCATACTGGATAGCAAACGGTCCACCCATATATAAGCCATCTAACCACATTTGGTATGGGTATTTGTCCTTATGCCAGAAACCGCCCTCTCTCGTTTTATTCAACGTCTTCAGTAAGTTTCTAAGTTTTGTGGCAGCGATCTTATACCGTTTTTCACCAGTTTTTTCATATAAAGGAAGTAATAATAGACCTGGCTGGATAGCATCTAACTCACTACGAGCAAACAGAAAATTCCCTTCCTCATCTATAAGCTTATCTACATACTCTTTAAAGTAGTCGTAATAAGATTCTTCATTAGTTTCTTTCCATACATCATGCATTCCACATAGAAAAACACCTTGGTGATAATGCCATCTATTTTCTGGCGGAAGTTTAATCGGTTCATACTGATTCATTAAAGTTTTACATGCTTCTTCAGCCCATTCTAATGCTTTTTTTCCTTGATATGTTTTCAGCTTAACAGTCATTCAATCTCCTCCCAATCATTAGGATAATAGTCTTTAAACGAGTCAATTTCATAATTACCTTATTCAGTCATCTAAGGGCAAGTAGGTGACGACAAAATTGGTATTATGAAATTGATTAAAACAAGTAAGTAATTAAATTTCGTTGTATTCAAACCAATCAAAATCAGCATGGTTATCACTGGCTTTACCGTTGCTACTTGCATAGAGTCCAATATAGGCACCAACAAATCCACCAGCTATATCTGTACTTAAAATAGTTCCATCAACGTTTAAAGCAAGCTCTTTCCAGTCCGTTTCTGTACGATAGAAAAAGCTATATTTTTGGCCATATGCCTCAACCTTTAGATACAGCCTATCTTTATCAATCACCTCGGCAGCTATCTTCTCGTCCTTGCCTTGTTCTCTTCTAATTAATTGAATCTTGTTCTTCTGCCCTTCTAGGACATGTTCCATTCGAAATTGAAAATCATTGTTTTGCAAGAGGACAACACCCGCTGTATCTGATTGTTTATTTGGTTGAAAATCCATCACAGTCGTTACCTCAAAATTAATATGCTGCTGGCGCCTACATACAAAAGCTGGATTTTCCACTTCCATTATTGTCTCTGGTTTTAACTTCAATCGTAAGTATCCTGGTCGTTCTTTTAAAGACCAGAAATTCCCTCGTGGTGTTCGTAGAAAATTCCATTGTAACTGCAAATCTTCTGACTCAAAATTGTCGCAGGCAGGCGGACGGATCCACCTTGTCTCTTTAAGGTTCGGAAACTCCATTTCCATTTCAATCATTCCTTTACCTGGGTTAACAACTGGCCAGCCATCTTCCCAAATAAATGGTGCTAGGAACGTTTCTCTACCAAGATTTCGGTAGTAACCACCATATGGACGAGATCCAAGACAAACCATCCACCAATCTCCGTCTTGTGTTTCAACAATGTCAGCATGACCAACATTAACGATTGGATGTTTTTTTCCAAGGTGGCGATGCGTCAAGATAGGGTTTGTTTCAGTTGACTCATAGGGGCCGGTTATATTTTCACTTCGGGCTATCGTAACGGCATGTGTAAAACCAGTACCACCTTCAGCAATAATAAGATAATACCAACCATTAACCTTATAAAGGTGAGACGCCTCTTGGGCATGGGCCTGTTTTAGTGCACCTTCCCACAAACTAAATGTTGGTCCAACGAGTTCTTTCTTTTCTAGATCTAATTCTTGCAACCAAATCTCATTGTGTTTCGGATATTGTTTTCCTTTCAGCGGTGGACGGTTCCCAGTGTAGTAAGCCTTTCCATCCTCATCAAAAAACAAGGATGGATCGATTCCAGGTGCACCTTCCAACCAAATTGGATCAGACCAAGGACCAGCGGGGTCTGTTGCTGTTACATAAAAGTTCTTTCTAGCTCCCGTTTTACTAACAACAAATGTTGTAATCATATAAAAAACACCATCATGATAGCGGATTGTAGGCGCATAGATGCCCTTTGAACATGGCGTTTCATCTAGATTTAATTGTGACGGACGATCTAACACATGACCTATTTGACGCCAATTTACTAAGTCTTTACTGTGAAAGATGGGTACTCCTGGAAAATACTCGAACGTAGATGTAACTACGTAATAATCTTCTCCTACCCTACAAATAGAGGGATCTGGATAGAAACCTGGTATGATAGGGTTTTTGAATGTTTTCATACGCTTACACCTCCATTACTGTCTTATTTATGAATCTTAAACCAATGCACATCCGTGTAACCTGAACTGTCTGAAATCCCTTCCTTTACACAAAACATCCCTACCTGACTCCCTATCCATTGACCAGGAGTTGCGACAAACGAATCACCGATTTTGATGAAATGTTCACCATCCGTGCTGTAAGTAAATTGACATTTTGCTCCAATATCTACTACTACCTGAAGATACAAGTTAACCTTGTTGGATTGCTCTAGTTTAATTACATCTTCAAGCACTTCCGATTCAGACAGATTTCCTGTTACTTTTGAGATAGTTAGATTGCCTTCTATCTTTTTCACTTTAAGTGAGGAATACTGCCTGCCCGTCACGATAAATCCAAGACAATCATCCTCGCTTGCTGGTTTAAATGTTAGCTTTGTTGTCGCTTTAAAGGTTGGTGAAGGAAATTTTTGTGTTACGATATTTGGAAGATCATATAAGGTTCTTAAATAATTAGGTTGAGAAACAGCATGTAGTCTTAGTCGGTTATCTAAAAGCGTGTACCAGCTATTGTTTACATTGGCCTTCCATTGCCACTGAAGTCCCAACGTTTCACCTGTAAAGTCATCAGACATTTGTGGTACAGTAACTTCTTTATTTTCTATAGACACTGATGGTTTCTTCCATTCCAGTACCGGTTCACCTACACCATTTTCATCCTGGTCTGTCCCCATTATCGGCCAATCGTTCTCCCAGCTCATTGGCTGAAGATGCGTGATTCTGCCGTAAGCACCTTTATCTTGAAAATGAATAAACCAACTTTCTCCAGATTCAAGCCCAACCCAGCCTCCTTGATGTGGACCATTCACATCTGTTTGTCCCTGTTCCAAGACAATTTTGTCCTCATATGGACCATAAACTGATTTCGAACGCAAAACCGTTTGCCAACCAGTCGCAACACCACCAGCCGGTGCAAAAATATAATAATAGCCATTTCGTTTATACATTTTAGGACCTTCAATAGTTGGGTGATTTTCTGTGCCATCAAAAATATATCTTCCTTCATCTAGAAGCTCTGTACCATCTGGCTTCATTTTACAAACTTGTAATATGTGTTTGATACCAGCCCTACTTCTAGCAAATGCGTGGACTAAATATGCATTTCCGTCGTTATCCCAAAACGGGCACGGATCAATCCACCCCTTCGCCTTTTTCACTAGATGCAAAGGACTCCATTCACCAAATGGATCGTCCGTTGTACTCATATAAATCCCTTCATCAGGAGCACCAATAAACACCCAATACTTCCCATCGTGATAACGGATACTTGGCGCCCAAACCCCATCACCATGACGTGGTAACTCATAGGAGGAATCAGGAAATGTATCAGAAACATAATTTATAATTTCCCAATTCACTAGATTCTTAGAATGTAAGATTGGCAAACACGGAGACATATTAAAGCTTGATGCCACCATGAAGAAATCGTCACCTACTCTAATCACGTCAGGGTCAGAATAATCAGCATGGATGATTGGATTTTGGTAATAGCCATTTCCTAAATCAGCGACCCATACATTGTTAGTCTCCTTCATCACTTCATCCCCCCCTTTACTACTAAATTCTTCAGTTAAATAGTATTTTGCTTGAGCTGTCCTTATCTAATGCAGCATATTCATCCGCTAAATTTATCGATTGTCTTCCACAAATATATATATCCTCCACATTGTTAAGTTTTACAACTGGTGTATTCGCATGGATATTTTTCATCGTCAGATTATCAATTTCTGCATCTTTAGTTTCCTCTAGAAATAATGCACAGCCTTGTCGTGTTTCAACACGAACACGATGAAACTCAATTCCCTCAACGTACTTACAGAAGATACCTTCACCAACCATAAAGATTTCCTCTTTAACCATATCTGGTTCACCGCCTGCTGCTGCAGGGTCATTTGTCATTTCTATCGTTACATGACGTAAACTAATGTCTTTTACAGGCATTTCAGGAAGTCCATATATAAATCCTGCTGCAGCACGACATTTCTTTGCTGTGACATTGCTAATTTGAATATGTTCTATCACTGGCGTTTTTTCAGTAATAGGCATAGGCGACTGATCAACCATCGATGGATCAGTTAGATCGACACCATAGCGATAAAAAGAATTAATCGCAATTGGACATAATACATCTTCCATGAATATATTGTTAACGAGAATATTTCGGATATAGCCTCCTCTGGCACGGTTCGTTTTCAAACGAATTCCACGATCAGTCCCAATAAACACACAATTAGAAACGGTTACATTTTGGATACCTCCTGAGTTTTCGCTCCCCAGAACAACACCACCATGCCCATGAATCATCGTACAATTTGTAATTGTAATGTTTTCTGAAGGTTTACCTATTCTTCTTCCTTGCTCGTTGATGCCAGACTTCACTGCAATACAATCATCACCAACATCAAAATAGCAGTCAGATACCCGAACACTAGAGCAAGAGTCAATATCAAGCCCATCCCCATTTGGAGTATCCGATGGATTTCTTATCGTGACATTATGTACCGTCACATTGTCACAGTAAACCAAATGCGTATTCCAAAATGGAGAATACTGTAACGTAATTCCATCTAACGTAACATTTTCACAATTCATTAATTGTAATAGGGCTGGACGTAAGAACTGTGAATCCCATTCCACTAAATTAGTATTTTCTGGTTCAGTTAACTCCTTATTCAATTCCGCTATTTCGTCCGTTTCAATCGATTGATAGTTAATACCCTGCTTCAAATCCCTATTCACTTTCCACCAGGACTCGCCCTGACCGTCAATGACACCGTCACCTTTTATCGAAATGTTTTTCAAATCTTTTCCGTAAATTAACGGTGAGAAACCGAAACATTCATAGCCAGACCACCTAGTTAAAACCGGTGGATAGGCATTAAAATCATCGGTGAATAATATTGTTGCTCCTGCATCCACATACAATGTAATATTACTTTCCAAATGAATTGGTCCTGTTAAATAAGTTCCGGCAGGGAAATAAACCATCCCACCACCTTGATTACTACAAGCCTCAATCGTTTTTCGAATACTAGTTGTATTTAGATTCTTCCCATTACCTTCTGCACCATAGTTTTTTACATTATAGGAATACAAGTTACAGTCCTCCCAACTTTCATTTGAGTAAATCTTCACGTAACGGATTAAACGTATCTAATAGGCTACTTGGCTCTAGTGCTTTCACACCATGTACAGCATCGCTTGGAATATGAATGGATTCACCTTGAGACAGAATCGTAATTGCACCTTCTATATCAAATTCCATTTTACCTTTCAGACAGTAAGTTAACTGCTCATGTGGGTGACTATGTTTTGCCCCAATTGCCCCTGTCTCAAATTCCACTTCCATCATCATTATGTTTTTACCAGGCTCATGAATCTTTCTTGTTACACCTGAATCCACGTTTTCCCAGTTGCCAATGTTGGCCATAAAAAAATCCTCCTATATTATGTTTATTATTTTTCCTTTGCTAAAAAAGGAAGAATCATTTGAATTACCATCACTATGAAAATGACATACGCAACAACCGATGTATCGATATCATTAGAAAAGATCATAAAAATGATAATTCCCATACCTCTTCCTAGATTGATGATTGTTTCTCTTAGAACGACAGATTCCACACGAAATTCTCGTTTAAGTGGCAGTAAATCTATCCACTTTAAGTAATAGGCTGCAAATGAATTTGCTTGTAGTGGCTTAAATAGATGGCTAATACACATAAATAAAATAACTGTAAGCATATTTATATCCCAGATTAAAAATAAAGCTGAAAGTGTAAAACCTAACGCTGCAACTAATAAGTATTTTCTAGTAGAATTTATTACTGCAAATCTAGATATTAGGTAACTGGAAATAATAGAAAGACCTAAAAAACCAACATTTAAGTAGCCCACAACACTTTCATCATTAAAAATGCTATAAATAAGTATCGGTGGGATATACATCAATACACCTTGGGGGAATCCAATTAAAAACCAACCGATCAGCGCTTTAAGGAAGTTTGGCTTTTTACGGATCATTAAGGGTAAATATTTCATGTAATACGTTCGATGATGAATATGTTCTTTTTGAATTCGGAAACTACCAATAGTCGCTATGACAAACATAAGAAACGCTAAAGAGAAGACAATAATATAACCACCAAGCTCACTTGAGATACTAATTATCCAACCTGCAAGAGCGGGGCCTAATAAATTCGATCCCCCCATTACTATCTGATTCCAACCAAGATACCGGTGCCGGTTACTGTTGGAGGATACTTGGTGAACAATGGTAAAATACGCCACCCAATATAACCCTTGAGCTATCCCTTTAATCAATGCGAACCAATAAAAATGATTGATGATACCCTCTTGTACAATTACAATACAAAGGTAGAAAAAAGCTGTTAGGAAGATACCATAACGGTACATGATTGTTCGGCCTTTTTTCTTGGCCACTTTCCCGATAGAAAAAGTTGTAGCTGCTTGTGTCAAAATTGCAATCAAGTTATATAAGCCATTGACCCATAAGCTGTTCGTCAATCTCCATAAGTACAAGTTAACAAAAATGATTGATAACGAATTTCCAAACTGATAGATAGCGTGATTAACAAGTATTTGAACAGCTTGTGGTGCGAGTTGTTTATTCTCAATTCGTTTTTTCATCTATTTGCAACACTTCTTTCAATTCAACATTTCAAGTCTGTTGCAGAAATTTCAAAAAGTTATTGGCATTTTTATGTGGATTAATTTCTTGACCACACAACTGGTAACATTGCATTCGAATCAAAGTGGCTTGTGTACTGGCATTCATATCCCCTTCGTACAATCCTTTACTTAGAGGCACTGGTTCTGGCATATTCGGATATTGTTCACCGCTTTTCACTTGAGCTACATTTGGTGCAATTGGTGAGTTTCCTGATTCCCTAGAAAACCCTCCATCTTCCCTTTTTAACTTTTCCATATTGCTAATGGTTATCTCTATTATTTCTAGTAATTCCTCATCTGGAATCTTTAGATCTAAGTAAGCAAGCAGGTTAATCGGATTACGGATATAGCACATATCCGTCGCCTGTTCTGTTCGGAGACACGTTAGAATACTTTTATAAATCAATTCTTGATTGGGCATTGGGAGTTCAAACCTACTATAAAATGTATGCAGTTTAAACGTACCTGATATTCTTACATAAAGACTTCCCTCTCCCCATAAGCCCGTTTCTTGATTTTGAATACTTTTTAGATATTTCACGGCTTTATTTAGAAACGGCTGTCTGTCTTTCTTTGACATTTGACTCATATATACGCATGAGGTAGCTAGAAGATCACAACCACGCCAACTGTTACTCATATCTATGGATTTCCACTTTTCGAGATAAGATTCCGGTGATTTCACATATATTGGAGCATGGTTAGAATGAAACGGTAATTCGTATAATGGATTATTTCCTAGTTTTCGTAATGAACCAATAGCATAACCAATTGCACGATGGACCATCACTTCATCGTTTCTCATCGACGGGTGTTCATCATAAAAGTAACCGGTTACTGGATCTTGTTTTGATTGGTAAAATTGCGTCATTTTCCGTTTCATGCTGACTGGTATTGACTCTATAAGTCCATTTCTTATTAATATATTTAGTGCTTGTGAAGTCGATTCGATATCAGGGGAAAATTCTCCTATAGAACTTCTGGCATAATAAAATCCACCAGATTTTGGTTCATATTGTTTAGCCAACCATAAAAATAAATCGTCAAACAACACTTCCATTCTTTCAAACTGTTCCTTTAAATTATTTGAATAATTCGACATCCACCCACCTACTTTTCTCTTAGTTACAGTAAATTAATAGAGAGGATTAAAATATTTAATACCGTATCTAGTCGCACCTGTCTTTCTCCTTGTAGACAGGTGCCAGACCTTTCATTACCTAAACAGGTTCGATCTTTTTAACCTTTTACAGAACCTAGTAAGGCACCTTTCGCAAAATACTTTTGAAGGAAAGGATATACCAGTAATACAGGAACTGTTGCAACAACAATGGTAGCCATTTTAACTGTAACTTCCGGTGGTGGAACATCTGTATATGACGCACCATCATAGTTAATACCACTAGCAAGTACAACAATTTGTCTTAAAAGAACTTGCACAGGCCATTTAGCAGAGTCACTCAAATACAATATTGCGTGCATATAGGTATTCCAGTAAGTAACTGCGTAAAAGAGAGCGATTGTTGCAATAGCTGGTAAAGATATTGGAATGACAATACGGAACAGAATACTAAAGTCATGTGCACCATCAATCTTCGCTGATTCTTCTAAACTTTGTGGAATATTCATAAAAAAGCTTCGTAAAATAATCATGTTGAATGCATTAATGGTTACAGGAATAACTAGTGCCCAAAGTGAGTTCATTAAGCCTGTTTCCTGAACAACTAAGAAAGTAGGAATCATACCACCATTAAACAGCATCGTAAAAATGATTAAGAAATTTATAACTCTTCTTCCTACAAGGTCTCTTCGGGATAAACCATAAGCAGTTAATACAGAGAAAAACATACTCCATATCGTTCCACCAATTGTTACTACAGCTGAGACACCTAAAGCCCTAAATATTGTGTCTGTTGAAAATATATAACGATAGGCACTCAAGCTAAATTCTGTAGGAAAAAGCAAAAACTTTGTATTGGCAACTTCTGCACTTGTAGCGAATGAACTACCTAACACATGAATGAACGGCAGAATCGTTATGATTCCTAGAAGTCCAAGTAATAAATAGTTAAAAAAATCAAAGATATTACTTCCTTTTAATCCTCTTTTTCTACTTTTAATTTTCTGCATGTATTTCACCCCTTAGTTTGATTAGTATATTCCTTCTTCATTAAATCGCTTGGCTAATTTATTCGCAAAGATTACCATGATTAACCCAACAATTCCTTTAAAGAAGCCTACTGCGGTACTGTAACTAAATTGACCTTGTTGCAGACCTGCAACATAAACATACGTATCAAATATTTCTGCTACTTCACGATTCGATGCATTTAATAATAGATACACATGCTCAAATCCAAGTTCAAGAACATCACCAATTTTCAAGATTAGTAAAACAATGATTACACTTCTAATTGCTGGTAAAGTAATATGCCACATTTGTCTGAAACGATTTGCCCCGTCCATTTTTGCTGCTTCATATAACTGTGGATCTACTGCTGTAATGGCTGCCAAAAAGATAATTGTGCCCCAGCCAGCCTCTCGCCATATTACTTGGATAATATACATTGGCCGAAACCAATCTGCATTCATAAGAAAATTTACTTTTTCAAACCCAAGAACTTCGAATATCGAGTTGATAATACCGCCATCTAATGTAAGCATCACATAACTAATGGAAACAATTACAACCCATGACATAAAGTGAGGTATATAAACTAGCGTCTGTATTCCTCTCTTAAAGAATGAATGCCTTACTTCATTTAACATTAATGATATAAGGATAGGGATTGGGAAAAAGACAAAAATTTGTAAAGCAAATAATATAAGGGTGTTCTTAAAAATCATCCAGAAATCCGGACTAGTAAACAACCGCTTAAAATGTTCTAAACCTACCCACTCACTACCGGAAATACCAAGATATGGCTTGTAGTCTTGAAATGAAATGATTAACCCGTACATTGGTAGATACTTATATACAATAAAGTAAAGAATTCCAGGTAAGATCATTAAATACAGTAGTTTATTTTTCTTAATTTGTTTCCACTTTTGAGCTCTTAACTTCTTTTTTATATCGATGTTTACGTCTCTACTAGAATCTGTAATCGGTGTATGTTCCATAAGCAACTCTCCCCTTTTTAAGATTTGATAATTGTTTTGCTTGCTTTATAACTTATTTAAATCCTAATTCAATAAACACGTATGGTAAATAATCATTATGTTATCAACTCAATGTTTAAAGCGTTTTCATTAGTTTGCACCCAGCCTTTTTATCTAGATATAAGATAATGATTATTGTAACTACCTAAGCGTTACAGTAATGTTATATTATAAAAAGCAACGTCAGGAGGAAATACATATATGCATAAAGTTTTCGTAGCCAAAAATGATAATGCTGTATTTCAAACCATTCAAGATGCCATAGACAGCATACGGGTTTTCCCACTAGAGGATGTCACGATTCATATTGCTGATGGCATTTATTATGAAAAGATTATCGTTCCTGAAAATAAACCAAATGTTCATTTGATCGGTGAAAGTCCCGAAAACACAATACTTACCTTTGATGATTATGCAGAGAAAACCGATTATTTTGGTAATAAACTTGGTACATTTAGAACTGCAACAGCAACGATTCATGCAGATAACTTTACCCTTGAAAATATAACGATTGAAAACAGCGCTGGCTTCGGAAAAGATATTGGCCAAGCGGTAGCATTGTATCTTTCTGGCGATCGATGTACGATAAATAACACTCGTTTGTTAGGTAACCAGGATACACTATACACAAGTAAGGGTCGGCAATTTTTCAAAGATTGTTATATCGAAGGGCATGTAGATTTCATTTTTGGTGCTGCCACTGCAGTATTCGAGGAATGTGAGATTCATAGTCTTCGCGAAGGCTACGTTACTGCTGCTTCTACACCTAAAACACAACCCTATGGTTTTGTATTCTTCAACTGCAAACTTACGGGGGAAGCAACAGCTGATTCTGTATTCTTAGGTCGGCCTTGGAGACCTTATGCCCATACTTTATTTATAAATTGCATGTTAGGAAAACATATTAAACTAGTTGGCTGGGATAATTGGCGTAATCCTAATAATGAAAAGACTGCACGGTACGGTGAATATAACAGTTTGGGACCCGGTTCAAATCAAACACATCGCATCCACTGGGCAAATCAATACCATCAAAAAGATACCGATTTACTAACACTTAAGCAAATCTTTACATGCTCTAGTCAATGGTTACCTAATCTATAATAGAAAAGCCTGACTCCATAAAAAATACCAATGGGGGTCAGGCTTTACTATGTTCAACGTTCAATTTCATCATTCTATTTTGTCAACACTACATACAAGAGTCGTAGATGACTGAATAAAGTGATTAGGAAATTAACTACGGTTATAAAATCAATACTTAGTTTGCATTATATTCTTCGATAATTTGTTCTCCACCTTGTGATTTCCAGTTTTCTACAGCATCCTCAAACCCAGCTTCATCTAAATCACCAAGAATATATTGATAGGTTGCATCAGTAATAATCTGTTGAAGACGAGAACCGTCTTGTACAAATGTATCAGAAACTAAAGTAACCGTCGGATCATTTATCAAGTAATTCTCATTATCTTTAAATAGTTCTTCTGATTTTGCTTTAGGTTCATATTCAAAGAACCCTTCATATCTACCATTTGTTTCTGGTTCACCGATTTCAATAGCTTGATAAGGTTTAACTTCTCTATCAAACAAAGCTTGATCTTCAGTTGGAACGGCACCACCATCATTTATTGTGTAATGCTCATCTTCCATACCCCAGTATGCTAAGTTGGAGATTTCTGGAGTCATCATTTGATCAAAGAATCCTAGAATACCTAATAATTCTTCTTCTGTTTCTACAGAACTTTTAGGAAACATCACAAGGTTTCCATACCCAGGAATAGCCCAAACTCCAAATTCACCATCTGGCCCTTCTACATGATTATGAACATCGTATTCCACATCTGGGTTGATTGCCACAGCATCGTTATATAAGCTTACAACATCACCCATAGAACCAACATAAATTCCAGCTGTTCCATTTTTAATAAATTCTTGTTGGTCCACTTTACTTGTTACAGGAAAGTCTTGGTTAATGTAACCGTTTTCACGAAGGTCTTTAAAATAGTCCATTGTTTCTGTATATTCATCAAACATAAATTCAGGTAGCAATTCTCCGTCTTTTTCTCCCCAATAGTTAGGTGTTCCAAACCAAGAAGAAACAGTTTTGAATGCTCCATAGATTAAATCACTACGGTCAGTTACACCAAATGTATCATCTTTACCATTTCCATCAGGATCATCCTCTGTAAATGCTCTAGCCATTTCAAAGAATTCTTCTGTAGTTTCTGGAGCAGAAAGTCCTAAATTGTCTGCCCAATCTTTTCTATATATGATACCTTGTCTAGATAATGGTCTTCCTTGGTATAACGTATAAATTTTCCCATCAACTTTTGTATTGTTAAGAACTTCTTCCTTCATTCCGCTTAAATTCTCAAATTGGTCAAGATATGGTCCGACTTCCCAGAATTGTCCATCCGTAATCGCGTCTCTAAATTGAGTAAAGGTATTTTGATTTTTTAAAAATACTGCATCTGGCAAAGAATTCGTAGCAAATGCAGTGTTTAATCGATCCTCATAGTTGTTATCAGGAACCCACTGGATCTCAATATCCGTGTTTGTTCTCTCCTCAATTTCATTAAGCACCTTTTCTTCAGGTACTTCCGGTGTGTGTAAGTTAGCCATCATAGAGAACTTAACAACTTCATCCGTTTCAACTTCTTCTCCACTTTCATTATCCCCCGTGTCTTCACCTGAATCACTTTCATCTTCTGAAGCGCTTTCATTACTACATGCAGCAAATAATAGAAGTAACGACATAAGCACTAGAAGTCCAGTTAGCCTCTTCCAACTAATCATGGTACCACCCTCCAAAAATTTAATTTTGTTGTACAATTTCAATACTATTTCATTACCAAAAAATTGTATATAATCAGTATCTTACATTATTAACAACGTTTGCAATCAAGCTGATACCATAGCATTACAACTCTTTCCATTTTTTATTAACACTAAAAATAATCATCATGTTTTATTGTTGTTATCGCCCATTTTAACTTATCTTATATGATGATTATTAAAAAGTTCACCGTATTCGCATATACATATTGCTTCGTCTAATTTTACAAATGTGCATTATTACACAAATAAAAAAGGAAATTTATACACAGTTAAATTTCATATAAAAAATAACTATAGTACGTATCTATATTATCTCTTATGTTAGTTCGTCTTACGTTTAAAGAGCTAACGATAGAGCTTTGAAGTTAAATAAATCGTGAAAAACGACTAAAGAAGTACAATTCACTTTCGCAGAATCTACCTTACTGAACAACACCGCACAAGTAAAGGCTAGTATCGATATCAAAAAAGTTTCGGTAGTATTCTATCCTAGGAAGAAATCACTTATTTTTAAAGTCTTCGTGTCCTTCACATTATGGGTTTCTTTAACTTACCAAACACATTTGATTGTAATTAAATTAATAAATTGAATCGGAAGGAAATCTACTGCTGGTAACAACGCAATTCTGAAGCTATTTCCCGCAGTAAGTGACTACCTAAAGACCTGGTAGAGAAGTACAATTTAAATTATAGGTTTATAGACTACTATAAACTAATAAACTTCAATATATATTTCTCCAAAGATTGGTCAATGGGTCACATTATTTTTCCGTCTTCTTTCTTATTATATAACAATAAGCAGTTTTATTATCTTGGGGTAGGTTTTCAGTTTGGTTTATGTTACTATAATAACAACGTTGTTATAAAAAGAATATATACTTAAGATTAATAAGAATTGGATAATCAGATCGTATTGTATCTGGTTGTATTTATACTGAATAAAACAATATGTAACCGCATACACACATATTCACCCATTACTTGTTATTTTTATCCATAGTTTTAAAAATAGATAATTACACTTATTTTATTAGTGAACAATCATGTTATACTTATCTTTCAAATACAAATTTTGTTAATAAACCTAGAAGAAATGAGGGAATTGGTTATGGAAATTAGAGGTCTATGGGGAGGATTTTATACAATTAGTCAATGGGTGATGCGCTTTGTTTATATAAATCTTCTGTGGATTTTTTTTACTATCCTTGGACTTATCTTTTTTGGTCTGATGCCAGCAACCATTAGTATGTTCACGGTTATAAGAAAATGGATTATGAAGCAAACAGATATTCCAATTTTTCAAACCTTCTTCATCACATACAAAAAGGAATTTCTAAAATCCAATTTATTCATGGTTGTAATTCTAGTAGTAGGAGTCTTTTTATATTTCAACTTAAGATATGCCGGGTTTATGGTCGATAGCACGATTTATCCAATACTACTAGGTGGATTTATTATTACTACCTTTTTATATATGATGTTAGTTATTTATATTGCTCCAGTCTACGTACATTTCAACTTATCATTCGCACAATATGTGAAATATGCAATTATGATTGGTGCTACAAATCTACATTATTCAATTACAATTATCGTCAGTATATGTGGAATATACTATATATCTATGAAGGTTCCTGGATTAGTTCCTTTTTTTAGCATTAGTGTCAGTGCCTATATCATTATGTTTGGCGCCAATCTTGCTTTTAATAATCTAGTTAAAAAGAAACAGCAACTAGAACAACAATAGAAATAACATTAAAGTTAATATAACAAACTGCTTTCATAACTACATTCTAAACATAAAGAAGGTCATAGTATGAAAAAGGGATCCATTCGGCATTACTACAAGCTAATTACTTTATTAATAGTTTTAAGTACTGTTCCTGTAATTATCACAGGTAGTCTTTCTTTTTGGAAATCAGCCGATGCAATCCAAGAATACTCCACACAAGAAAAAGTACAAAATGTATATCAAATACAAACAAATGTTGACCAAGTACTAAAGCATGTAGATCTATCGATTACCTACTTTGTAAGATCTACTAAAACAAAACAAATTTTGCGTGAAGAAATGTCTTCAGATACTTTTATTACATATCATGATACGAATAGTGAGTTAAACCAATTACAAACATTGGATACAGGAATTGAGGATATTGTCTTAGCAAGTTTCGAAAAAAAGTGGCTTATAAATAATAACGGATTGTCCAACATCAATGATTCTGAATACAGCGAAATATACTCTACCTATATGTCATTACCTAAATCATCATCTTGGATTTTAGAAGAATATGGCGATATCGCAATCAATAACGATGTCAAAGGTAGCTGTTCACATTATATTAATCTAGTTAAAAAGCTTCCTATCATTGGATCGGAAAAGACTGGAATGGTCAGTGTGTTAATTCCAAGTTGTAAGTTAACAGACATTATGGCTGAAAAAGTCGATTCAGAATCCTTTATAATATTGGACGAATCACAACAAATAATTGCACATAGTAACCCTGGTTATATTGGTAATAACATTGATATACCCGAATCCGTTTTCTCAGATATAGACCAGGATGCTCCAACAGGGCAATTCAATAAAAATATAAATGATACTGACTATAAAATCACCTATAGAACATCTGAATATAATAATTGGACATACTTATCTTTAGTAAAGATAAAAGATTTAAACAAAAAATCGATATCGATAGGTTGGGTCACATTAATTATCTGTTTAGTTTTACTTGTTCTCTCACTTACCTTTGCCTTTATTGGTAGTAGGTCTATATACAGACCTATTAGAAATTTGCATGAATTAATTATTAATTCTTTTCAAAATAAAGAAGAAATACAACAAGATAGATCAAACGAACTTGAATTAATCGAAACACACATAAAGCAGATACTTAATAAGAACAATCAACTCGAAACTCAGATGCAAGGCCAAGTAACTCAACTTAAACAATTTTTCGTCATACGACTTTTACAAGGGAAAGTTGGTCAAGCAGAAATCCCTTCTAAATTAACCTCGTTTAATTATAAACAGAAGTGGAAACAACTAACTGTTTTTACACTTCAAATTGATTCATTTGAGAATAGTCAATTTGATAAAACGGATTCAGATTTGCTTTTATTTGCTATTAATAACGTAATTCAAGATTTAATTGATGCTGATAAAAGCTTAACACCTGTCGTAATTAACAATACTCAAGCAACCGTTTTAATGACAGAATTTGATAGCGATGATAGTTATAGGCACTATATAAATAAACAAGCCGAAATAATTCAGGAGGAAGTTAAAAAGATATTTAAATTATCTGTCAGCATTGGGATAAGTCTACCTTTTGAACAGTTAAACCTTGCAAAAAATGCCTTTAATGAAAGTAAAGAAGCCTTGAAATATCGATTAAAGCTCGGTACTGAATCCATTATTTTTTACGCAAGTCTCGATAGGAATTATCAATTTTTCACATCCTATCCATCAAGTATCAAAAATAAACTATTTGATGCCATTAAGTTAGCCGATAAGGGGAAAGTAGACCAGGAGTTAGATAGATTTTTTGACTTTTTATCGGATAAGAAATTACATCATAATCAATATGATATTATTATCACTAGATTTTTATATGATTTAATGGAATTACAACAATTGCTAGGTATTGAAAATCCTGAGTTAGACAATAGACCAATCATGATGGAATTATATGAACTAAAAACGTTTAAAAGTATTCAGGGGTGGTTTAAAGAAAATATTATTCAACCGCTTATTGAAAAGGTTGAGGAGCGAACAGAATCACAATATAAAACTATATCTGATAAAATGATTCATATCGTTCAAAAAGATTTTGATAAAAATATATCACTCGATTCCATTGCAGCGCAACTTCACTATAATCCGAATTATTTAAGTAGTATTTTTCAAAAAGAAATTAAACGACCTTTCAGTGAATATCTTTTAGCTTATCGTATTTACAAAGCAAAAGAATGGCTAATAGAAACTGATATGTCGGTAAAAGAAATTGCCATGAAGTTACAATATAATAATTCTCAAAATTTCATTCGATCTTTTAGAAAAATAGAAGATACAACACCTGGCAAATATCGATCTCAAAACAAAAAATAAACTAGCAGATTTAGGAAGTTTTCCTACAAACGTTGGAATAGGTAATTCAAAGAGCTGTCATCTAAGATAACAGCTCTTTGTCAAATTCATATTTTTTACTATTGTTTTAACCTTTACTATATTCTGGATATTAATTGTCAATATGTTTAATTAGCCAATCAAAAGACCTTTCACCGCTGACTTCGTGCCCTCCATCAAACAGATGATGTGCCAGATGATCTTCTCCTTGAAAAACCTCATAAATCTCATGTATCTTTTTTATTGCTATTTTAACATCGTTTATAGGAAATAGATGGTCATCTTTACCAGCTTCAATAAATAGTGGTCTAGGTGCAATGAGCCCAATCAGTTCTGGCATTTCTGTTAATTCCAAAATTCCCGGAACATAATTATCTAGGCAGTGCCTTCGCTCCATAATACTTCCTTTAAATGTATTCGTATAACCGCTAATTACCGTTGCTTTTATCCGTTCATCTAATATGGAAGTAAATGCGGAAATAAGCCCACCGCCTGACAAACCCATGATTCCTACCTTACCGCTCTCAACACCATCAAAGGTTTTTACATAATCAATTAATCGAATACATTCCGCAACTCTCAACCCTGGTAGTGTTTTACCAAATAACAGCAATTGGCTAGCTAATCTGTAGCAGGAATTTTCAGTTGGATCGCCACCATTTTGATCCTCGACTAGCTTGCGGTCTCCAAAGCCAATTAATTCTGGCGCAAACACCACTACTCCTTTTTCGACCAACTCTACTGCAAAGTTTTTATGGATACCCGGGTCTTGATTAAGTGATCCATCTGGATTTAAACCAACAATCTCTTTACTACCGTATCCATGCCCATGGACTGCTATGACAGCCGAAAGATTTTTTCTCCCCATATTATTAGGAACTAAAACATAAACAGGCATTTTGAGTGTGTCGATTGTACTAATTTCCACCCGCATTCTTGTGTAATTTCCCATGTTTTCTTTTTCTAATAAAACGGGTGTTGGTGAATCTAAATTATTTTTAAAATTACCTAAATTACTTTTAAATTGATTTATTATTCTGGTCTTCCATTCTTGACTATAATCGTAATCGTGCGTTTTTAAGGTTCCATTGTATAAACTCTCAAGGTACGGTTCTATAGACCACATAGGATTCTCCTTTTAAAATAATTAACCAAGACTTCACGGTGTTTAAACACTTTATTTGTCGGACAAACTATTTATATAAACAATAAATGAAAACGCTTTATTTTACAAGGGGAATCCTTCATATTCTGATAAATAAATAGCACTTATTCGCTCCAAGTCGGTTGAATAAGTAATGCACAAATAACTAAATCAAGTTCCATTATCCCTGCTAAACTAATTGCAAAAAGAATGAGCTAAACACACACTATTTTTTATATAATATCTTACAAATCTTTAAAATCAACTAATATCGTTACTATTCATCATCGACTTAAATCCTAATTCGATTGTTGCATTGGCAGTGTCCCACGGTTTATCTGGATTATCAGAAACACCATAGTAAGTGCCAAAGTTAATAGTTGATTCGATTGCATCCTTAAATAATTCAACTAAATCAACATCCGTTAACAAAGTCTTCGTCAATCGTTCGTTTTCTTTTAAGTCTTTTTTACTTACTTTAGGTGGGACAGAACCTATTCTAATATTAATAACGGAAAGCTTAGCATTGTTCGAAAAAATAAAACCCAATTGTTCTGATGCTAACTTTAAAACACCGTATAATCCCTTCATAGAAGGATAATCTGAAACATTAATGTCTCGATTAAATATAGAATTTCCTTCTTCTTCATAGTAATCAGTAACATGATTACTACTGGCAAATATTACTTTGGGTATGTTGAATTGGTTAGCGACCATTAATATGTAATACGTTGATTCAAAAAAAACTCGTGTCATTTGTTGAAATACATCTATATTCTCTATTGGGGAATCCGTATCTGTTTTTAACAAGTTTATTATACAAGATGTATCTTTTGGTAGGTTAGATTGAAGGTCTTGAAAATTCGTTGCATCTACTCTGATAAAATCACAATTTTTATTTGGACTAGCTTTGGTGTCCATAACAACAATTTCATACTTATCACTTAATCCATTTGCTATTCGTGTCCCAACTGTTCCTGAGCCACCAATTAAGACTATTTTTTTCATATGGAAATGTACACTCCTTGTAAAATTTTCGTTTTAGCATAACCTTACAAAACTTAATCTATACAAGATTGAATTATTGTTACGTCGATAGCTTATTTATGGAATGAACTATTTTTTTGCAAAAAAAAGATCCCTATTTATAGAAGAAGGGACCCTCTTGATGTTTAATTCATATTCGTTTGATTTACATTAAACTCTATTAAA
This sequence comes from Aquibacillus rhizosphaerae, assembly GCF_030282825.1. Classification (GTDB taxonomy): domain Bacteria; phylum Bacillota; class Bacilli; order Bacillales; family Amphibacillaceae; genus Aquibacillus_C; species Aquibacillus_C rhizosphaerae. The sequence goes on along the minus strand of NZ_JASTZU010000025.1, from coordinate 11,782 downwards.
TTATGGTCGGGATCCATGCAAAAAATTTGAGCAAAACCACTTTTACTGTCTGGCTTTGTTACTACATCGATTTCACCTTCTTTTAAAGTAACTAATGTCTGATAGTAATCTTTTACTCTAATTGCAAAATGTCCATGTCTTGAATTGATACCTGATGTCCGAAGTGTTTCTGAATCTGGATCTACGATTAAGTGGAGTTGTTGGCTCCCAACTTGATACCATGCTCCAGGGAAATCAAAATTAGGTCGATCTAATTCAGCTAAACCAAGAACTGTCCCATAAAAATGTTTTGCTTTTTCTAAATCAGTGATAGCCAAGCTAACATGGTGAATGCTTTCTGTTTGTATCAAACATTTACCTCCTTAAATAGATGTTGGATGATTGGCTGATTCTATTAATAAAGCCTGTTCCTGTGCATCAACACTTAACCGAGCAGCTTCAAAAGCGTGCGCCTGAGTCATTGCATGTTCTGTTCCATTAAGACAGTCTAAAATAAACGCTCCAAAGTAAGGATATCCGACCTTACCAGCTAATTCAAAATGTTTTTCACCATCATCATTTACTAAATATAAATGATTGGTCTTTGAACTGTTAGCAATATCAATATACTTACGCAATTCAATATACCCTTCTGTCCCTAAAATAAACGTCCTTCCATCCCCCCCCAGGTACGGAGTCCATTTGGAGTGAACCAGTCAACCCGGAAATAAAAAGTAGCTCCATTATCGCCGACTAATGTTGCATCTCCATAATCTTGAAAATCCGGGTACTGTTTGTACTTGTAATTGGCAACTTTACTATGAAGAACCTTTGCACTTTTTGCCCCTGAAAAGTGTAAAAACTGTTCAATTTGATGACTACCAATATCACATAAAATTCCACCATAGAAGTTTGGGTCGAAAAATCACTCTTGGCGTCCCTCCATGTTTACTCGGTGTGGACCGGTTCCAATTACTTGTACAACACGTCCAATAGCACCCTCTTCAATCAATTGACTTGCATAGATGGCATTTTCAACATGAAGTCGTTCACTATAATATATTCCCCACTTCAATCCAGTTTGCTTTGTTTTTGTTCGGCCTTTTCTATTTGCTCTTTGGTAGTAAACGCTGGTTTATCCGAAAAGAAGTGCTTATGTTGATCCATCACGCGTAAACCTAAAGCACATCTTTCTGATGGAATACATGCACTAGCCACTAGATTAATAGAATCATCTTCCAATATTTCATTTTCCGACCCTACCATATTCGCTTCTTGGAACTTTTGACAAAAGGCCATAGCCTTTTCTTTGTCTGGGTCATAAACAGAGACCAATTCTCCACCAGAGTAAATACAACACCTTCCTGTTTGGGAGTAAGACTACTCTAGCAACTTAATATTAGATCGCTTTCATTGTTATAAATTATAATAGCTTTATTAGCTAAACTAAAACATATATTAAAACATCTCTGTTACTTGAAGATTTATCACTAAAAAACAATCCTGTACGTATTGTTAAAATTCAAGGTCACTTTTTATAGTCCCATAATATCTTCCATTCATCTTCCTCTTTTGTTGCAAAAACAGATTGATTCAAATTAAAATTACCATACTTTCCTTTATAGGTTTTTGTCACATTTACTTGATAGACAACATCAAGTACTTCTGATTCTTCACTAAGTTTCCATTCATTAACTTTATCCACATTACCAAGTACATATGTAAATGTTGTTACACCAAAGTGATTCATAAACACATGAGCTCGGTCCTGTATATAGTGGCCTTTATCGAATTTTCCTTTCATCTGCGAATGAAACAATGCCCAAGAATCAGCAAATTTTCCTTCTTGTTCTAATTTATAAAACGAATCAATCGTTTCCTTTGCCTGATGACTAGGGGACATTTGAATGTAGATAAATATAGTCATAGTTATAGCTATGAGCACTACTAATCCGGCAATGATTGCACCCCGTTGTCTCTTCACGATTATCGTCTCCCTTTTGTTAACCTTAGCTACATAAAAGAAATTAATTAGAATAATTATAGAAGCAATCAAACATGATTACTCCTATAATTATTCGAGCTCGTCAAGATTTATTATATTAATATCGCTTAGCCTAGATTATGTTCAGGTGAGAGTGTATTATTCATAGGTTAAGATTAGCTTCTATTGGCTATAATGCCATTAACTCTTATAGAAATGCGAGGAGTATATATGGAACATGAAAAAGAATCATTTGCTAAAGGCTGTTTTTTCGGCTTACTTTTTTCTACCCCTTTATGGGCACTCATTATTACATTATTAAGAAAAGTAATGTAGGGCCTTATTTTTCGTAGATTTCTATCGGTAGTTGATCAGGATCAGCAAAAAATGCAAACCGCTTATTAGTTATTTCATCAACCCTAATTTCTTCTACCTCAATAGCTTGTTCTTTTAAATAAGTCACAACTTTATCGATATCATGTACAGTAAACGCAATGTGTCTTAGCCCTTGTGCCTCTGGATAACTTGGCCGAGTTGGTGCGCTTGGAAAAGAAAACAATTCAATAACGTATTCGTCTCCTAACGCTAAATCTAACTTATACGAGTCACGTTCTTTCCGGTAAACTTCACGTATAATTTTCAACCCGAGTTTTTCTACATAAAAATGCTTTGAGACAGGATAATTCGAACAAATAATTGCAACATGATGAATACTACTAAACATTTCATTCCCTCCTTTTTTATAATTGTATACCATTTTCATTTCTATTGTTTTAGATTAGTTCTTACGTAAGTTTTGGTGCTATTCCTTTTTCTCAATATCTTTCTTCTGGTTTTTACAAGTTAAATGGTAATATGCCGCTTGGAAAAAACAATTCGAATTTCTTCGTGCGATGTCTATTGAACAGCGAATGTTCCGTACCTGTTGGAAAAGAAAACGGAGTATTACCACACTCCATCATCTTTGCAACGAAAAAAGATTAAATAAAAGTTTAGTTTATTTAGTGCGGACTCTATATTTTATCTGTCATAAACAAAAATCTTTTGAAATATTAAAATCATTAACAACAATCTCTAGTTAGAAAATATTTTAAGAAAATATAGTACTTTAGACTGATGCATCAACTTGACATCTATTATATAATGAAAACGGTTACAAATTAAGGCGTGAGTACATATATTATTGTGAATAGTCATGATAATATACTTGTGCAATATTTTTTTCGAAATAGATTGTCCCCCTATTGGGCATCCTTGTGAGGATGTTCTTTTTTTTGAATGTTTTTATGTAGTTTGGTACGTTTTCTTGTAGAAATACTAGTAGCTATTTATTTCTTACAAAAAAAGTGTGATACTAAGCTTAAAAACTGCAAATTATATTAATGAGGTGATTGTATCAAATATAGACGCTTGGGTAATACAAATTTAAATGTATCTGTTGTAGGTTTAGGAACGTGGCAATTCGGAGGCGAATGGGGAGTAAACTTTACTCAAAGTGAGGTAGATCAAATACTTGATAAGGCGAAGGAAATGGGGATTAATTTACTTGATACCGCTGAATGTTACGGAGACCACCTTTCTGAATCATTTATCGGAAATTATTTAAAACGAAATAATCGTGAAGATTGGATCGTAGCTACGAAGTTTGGCCACCACTTTAAAGACAATTTTGAAAGAACGAGACACTGGCGTGCTGATGAAGTATTAAAACAATTGGATGATTCTTTAAAAGCATTGCAAACAGATTATATTGACTTATATCAGGCGCACTCCTGTACAGATGAAGAGTTTAATAATGATGAACTTTGGACGATGTTAGATAAACAAATACAAGCAGGAAAAATTCGTAACCTTGGAATATCACTCAAACAAAATGAAGATGATTACCAAACAAAATCTGCACTACATGTTAATGCTAAAGCAATTCAAGTTGTCTATAATCGATTGGATCGCAAACCTGAAGATCAGATATTTCCTACCTGCCAAGAACAGAACCTTGGAGTTTTGGCTCGTGTTCCATTAGCTAGTGGTTATTTGAGCGGAAAATACAATCCAGGTGCGATTTTTAAAGAAAATGATGTTCGTTCCAAACATGATCAAGCTGAAACTACAAAAAACTTAAAGCTCGTTAAAGAGATTGAGCATAACGAAGTTCCAGAAGGTATTTCTATGGCTTCATGGGCTCTTGCTTGGTGTTTGAAACATCCAGCAGTGACATCCGTAATTCCTGGGTGTAAAAACCCAAAACAAGTAGAGCTTAATGCTCAAGCAGCAAGCTTAGACATTGTCTCTGTTAATCACCCACAACACACAGAAAAATAATAAAACTAAAATGAACCTATCTTGTTTGGTTCATTTTTTTCTTTTCAGAATAGCTCTGACAAACTCCAATTATAGAACCTAATCACCTTAAGTATATTTCTATTATTTTGTTACATAATACGAAAAAAGCGCGAGGTGATTAAATGGGACTTTTTAATGCTATTAGTAACTGGTCTAATGGTAGATATGAAAAAAGAGTTTCGAAAATGCAAGAGCAAGGGCATTGTCCTGATTGTGGTGGCAGAGGTGTACAAATACTTCCCTATGAACATTATTATAATAGTGCCTATCACTGTCCAGGGTGTAATGGCAGCGGTCAGTTTGAAGATTGGATGAGGTAGTACTTCTATCAGCAGGTAAGTTTCAGTTCATTTTCATTTGAAAGAGAAGCCAATGAAATAAAAATTCCATTGGCTTTTTACATACGTATAAATATAGCTTCAGGTAGAAATACTTCTAAATGAGGAGAATTTCAAATGAAGCACGTTACACTTAAGTTCACAATATTTCTTATTATCGTTATGAGTATTCTTTATTTTAAGGAACAAATTTCATTGGCGACACCAGAGAATAAAAGTATTATTTCAAGTAAACACCAAACCGTACATTCAGCAGAATTAATAATTCGCAACACGCCAGTTGATAAAAAATCAATGACCGTACAAGAGTTAAAATTTCAATACGAGCAGAAATTTAAAAAACTAAGATACACAGTTAATGACAAGTTAGATAACTTAATGGAACAAGCATATAACGAATATAAGCAAAAACAACAAATCGGTGAAGAAATATCTTATTTCTACTTCTATAATAAGTACAAGGATATTGCTGTGCAATTAGAGGAAAATACCGACACACATTTTAACCAGTTGTATAAACAACTACAAGTAGAGCTTGAATCACAAGGGTACAAGAAAAGTGAAGCATCAGAATTTAGAGCTATATATGAAAAATCAAAGTCCAAACAAAAAAAGAAAATGTTAAAAAGATTCGTTAATGCACTTGGGTAGTATTTCAGTGGTTGCCTCAGTTTTTAAATTATCGGAACCAGAATACAACTCTTTTTCTTCCTACTTCCAATAACAAAATAAACTGGATGGCTTGAAATCTGCCATCCAGTAATATAAACCCCATCCCGTTACTTCCATTATACTATGTTATACGTGCTTCAGATAGCTTTCTTTAATTTTTTTTAGAACATCATCACCTGGTTGATCCCATAGTGACTGATTTATAATTTCTACTTCGATGGGGCCATGGTAACCCGCTGCTTCTACAGCCTTACGAATTCTGCGTATTTCAATCACACCATCACCCATCATGCCACGGCCTTTAAACATATCTGGAACAGGAACAATCCAATCAGAAACATGAAATCCATGAATTCGTCCACTGGCACGTGTAATTTGATTATATAGATCTGGATCCCACCATACATGGAATACATCAACAACAACCCCTACTTGTTGTGGAGTGTATTGTTCAGCAATCGTGTTGGCTTGGTCTAAAGTAACGATTACCGAGCGGTCAGCAGCATACATTGGATGTAATGGCTCAATTGCTAGTTTCACCCCATGGGACTCAGCAAAAGGTACTAATGCCTCTATTCCATTTTCCACAGAACTTCTCGCAGCGTCAATATCTCGATCAGGACCTGGTCCACAAACGAGCACAAGTGTATCCGTTCCAAGCTCAGCCGCTTCTTCTATGGCACGTTTATTATCGTCTATTTTAACCTGACGCTCCTTAGCAGTAGCTGCCGGAAACATTCCACCACGGCAAAGACTAGAAACCTTCAGTCCAGCGTCTGTAACAATTCGTTTACTTTCAGCAAGTCCTATTTCTTCTATTTTATGACGCCATAAAGAAATCCAAGGTATCTCTTTACGGACACAACCTTCAACTGCCTCGCGCAGGTTCCATTGTTCCGTCGTGATTTGATTGAGACTAAGGTTTTTTAATAATGGACCATCACTCATCTTTTTCCCTCCTATCTTATTCCTGCTTGCGCTAATACAAGTTGCATACGTTCGACAGCAAGGTCTGGTCTTTCCAAGAGCCCCGCCTCATCAGCCATTACAAATAGATCCGCTAAATGGGTGATTGAGCGAGCACCTTCCATTCCACCAATCATACGAAAATGAGATTGATGTCCATTTAAATAAGCCATAAATACAACACCCGTTTTATAGGAAAATGTTGGTTTTTGAAAGATGTGTCGTGATAACGGTACTGTTTTTTCTAAAAGCGAATCATAGGTTGCTAGGTCACCTGCGTCAAGGGCGTGTAGAGCAGCTGATGCAGCAGGTGCGATGGCATCAAAGATACCTAGTAATGCATGGCTATACCCTTGCTCGTCACCTTTGATTAAGGATGGATAATTAAAATCATCACCCGTGTACATGCGTACACTATCTGGAAGAAGTCGACGCATTTTAATTTCTTTTGTATCATCTAGTAACGATATCTTTATCCCGTCTACTTTTTCTACATTTTCTCGAATTACCCGTAGACATACATCCATTGCTTCGTCCACATTTTCATAGCCCCAATAACCTTTAAGTGCTGGGTCAAACATGTCTCCAAGCCAATGCAAGATAACTGGTTGCGATACATTACTTAGAATTTTATTGTAGACCCGTTCATAATCATCAGGACCAGTTGCACATGCCGCTAAAGCACGACTAGCCATTAAAATAATCTGGCCACCTTCTCCTTCTACAAATGCACATTGTTCTTCGTATGCAGCTTCAACATCCTCTAGTGTTACACCTGGACCTGGCCTTAGTTGGTCTGTTCCAACACCACTAGCGATTTTACCTCCAACAGAACGAGCCTCTTTAACGGACCGATGAATTAATTCCTTAGCACCATTCCAATTTAGTCCCATTCCTCGTTGGGCTGTATCCATTGCTTCTGCAACCGATAGTCCAAGCGACCAAAGATGGTGACGATATTTCATTGTTTCATCCCAGTCAATTTGTCCGTTAGACAATGGATCCGTATTTGCAAGTGGGTCACAAACAACATGTGCGGCTGAAAATGCTATTCTTTTTTGAAAAGATTTTCCTTTTGGCACGTCAAAGGATACTGTATTTCTAGGCTGGTACGTATAAAGTTTTCTACCTTCACCTGGTAAAATTAATTCCCTAACCATCGTTCAACCTCCTATATTTTCAACTCTGGTACATCAAGCCATCTTCTTTCCTTCCAAGACTGGAGGCCAAGATCAGATAACTGCGTCCCTTTCGCACCTTCTAGTAAGTCCCATTCGAATGGTTGATCTTCTACTATATGCTTTAAGAATAGTTCCCATTGAACTTTAAAGCCGTTATCAAAGAATTGATTGTCAGGTACTTCTTCCCACTGTGCTTGAAAATCATGAGGGTTTTCAATGTCTGGATTCCAAACTGGTTTTGGTGTGTTAACACGGTGCTGCGTTTTGCAATCCCTGAGCCCCGCAACAGCACTACCTTCTGTCCCATCAACTTGAATTGTCAATAAATCATCGCGATTAACACGGACCGCCCATGATGAATTAGCTTGAACGACAATACCTCCATCCAATTCAAATGTACCGTATGCTGCATCATCTGCCGTACATTGATATTTCTCACCTTGCTCATCAATCCGTTCGCTGATATGCGTTGCACCCAAACACGAAACCGTGCGTATTGGTCCAAATAAATTATCAATCACATAACGCCAATGGGCGAACATATCTACGATGATACCGCCACCGTCTTCTTCACGGTAGTTCCATGATGGACGCTGCCCCTCTTGCCAATCACCTTCAAACACCCAGTATCCAAACTCCATGCGAACGGATAAAATTTTCCCAAAAAACCCTGCATCTATTAGTCTTTTTAACTTTAACAAACCTGGTAGAAACAACTTATCTTGCACTACGCCATTTTTCACTCCAGCATCTCTGGCCAACTTAGCTAATTCCAAAGATTCTTCAACACTAGTTGCAGTTGGTTTCTCACAATAAATATGCTTGCCTGCTTTTATCGCTTGACGAATTCCCTCTGCACGACGTACCGTCGTTTGTGAATCAAAATAAATTTGATTGAATGAATCTTTCATCGCTTCATCTAAATCCGTACTCCATCGTTCTATATTGTATGTTTTTGCTAACGCTTCCAATTTATTTGAATTTCTACCTACTAATATTGGATCAGGTATCAATTTGTCACCATTTGCTAGGCTTACACCACCCTGTTCTCTAATAGCTACAATGGAACGAATTAAGTGTTGATTTGTACCCATACGTCCTGTTACACCGTTCATAATAATACCTATCTTTTGTTCTGCCATGTTTTTCCCATCTCCCTTTATGGTTTCTCAATACTTACGTTTAGTATATAGGCATAAAAAAAATTCGTCTTATTAATCTAAGAACGAATTTCTTAAAATCGGAAACAATCACTTACTTAGTTTTTTTATAAGCTGTTCGATATTTGTTTGGTGATATGTCCGTAGAGTTTTTAAAAGCTCGATAAAATGTAGATAGAGATTCAAAACCAACCTCAAAACAGATGGAAGCAATATCATTGTCAGAGTCAATTAGCATGTTTTTCGCCAAACCAATCCTTACTTCCGTCAAGTATTGAATCGGAGTAACGTGGTATCGTTCTTTAAAAATAGTATTAATATGCCTAGTACTAACCGCTAACTTTTCTGATAAATCATCCGCATTAATATTTTCAAAATAATGTGTATCAATATAATTACGAAGACGTTCCGCTCTTAAAACGTTAGCATCGAATACTTCTGGTTGCTTTTGTGATCTAGCAAGTTTCAATAACAATTCAGATAAAAAGATTTTCATTGCTACAAAATTTATCGAATCACCGTGTGATTGCTCATAGAGCATCTTCCTTAGTAATTGTCTAATTGTACTACCATCAAATGGGTTTAATTTAATTAGCTTTGTGTCATCAAAAAAAGTGAAAAGCAAGTCTTCTTGAATGGACTGTTCTAAACAAGATTTATCAAAAGCCAATACTAGAACTGTTAGTTTGTTATCCGAGATGATTGAATGCTCCGAAAAAGGTACAATAACGGCTACATTATCTTGTTGAAAGTCAAAATGAGTTCCATCTAAAACTACTTTCCCTTCGCCATCTAAGGCATATAATAGTTGATAAATGTGGTGATGATGCTCATGAACCGAATCTCCTTCAACATGGTTACTTTCATACAAACGAATTCCCGCCTGTGATAATTCTAGCTCTCTACTACTCATAACCATTTACCTCCAATTTAAAATTTAGAAAAAATAATCAATTTAATAATACCAATTTTGTCGTCACCTACAACAATTTATAGTTGGATAAAACCATTCCAAATTATATATTGCCCTTAGATGACTGAATAAGGTAATTATGAAATTGACTCAAAAAACTGAAATTTTTAATAATCTGTGATATATTGCATATATTATCAACAAATCAGAATCATGTACACACATCGTTCGATTTAGGGGGAATGAAGTAGTGAAAGAAGTTTCTATCGTGTTAGTTGGAATAAGTGGTTATGGAAATGTATATTTAGATGCTTTGTTTAATGGTGATTATGAAAACGCATTCATAAGAGGCGTTGTTGACATCAATCCTGGACGCTCAGAATACTATCAAGAAATACTCGATCATAACATACCCATTTATCAATCACTCGAACAATTTTATCAGGATTTTCAAGCTGATTTAGCCATCATCTCTACACCTATTCATCTGCACAAACAACAAGCTTGTGTAGCGATGAATAACGGAAGCAATGTACTTTGTGAAAAACCAGCCACAGCAAGTGTAAAAGACTTAGAAGTGATGATGAAGACAAGAGATCGAGCAGGTAAATTTTTAGCAATCGGATTTAACTGGTCCTTTTCACCTTCTGTTCAGCAACTTAAAAAAGATATTCTAGATGGATTGTATGGCTCTGCTAAGCAATTTAAAAGCTTGGTTCTATGGCCTAGAAACGAAGACTACTATATGCGATCATCTTGGGCCGGGAAAAAATATAGTCCAGATGGTGATATGATTTTTGATAGTGTTGCGAATAACGCCACCGCTCACTTTTTACATCATTTACTTTATCTCATTGGTGATAGGACTGATACTAGTGCCAAGCTAAAACAAGTAACAGCTGAATTATACAAAACAAACAATATTGAAACATTTGATACATGTGCAGTGAAAATAATTACGGCAGAAAATATTGAAGCAACCTTTTTTGCTTCTCATACTATTAAAGAAGAAAGCTATCCCCGCTTTCAATTAGAATTTGAGCAAGCTACAATCACTTATGAACCCACCTCAGAAAATAACGATGTTGTTGCACATTTTAATGATGGCTCAACGAAAGTTTATTCCAACCCCGAAAATGATCACATTGCTAAGCTAGGTGTTTGTATTGATGCAATTACGAACGGAAGTAGATCTATTTTATGTGGACCGGAAGCAGCCTCAGCACACGTTGCGTGTATTCAAGCGATGCATGAATCAGTGCCTGTCATTCCTGCTTTCCCAGAAAAAATAACCCTTTATGATAAGGTAAAGAAACAATATTGGATTGAAGGTTTAGCTGAGACATTAGAAAACTGTTATCAAAAAGCTTGTTTGCCTAGTGATTTAAAGGTTGATTGGAGTAACAGAGGACAATTGATTAAGTTGAACAATTAACATCCTAGCACTGAGAACAAAAGCTATGGGCGCCTTCGAAACAAGAAAAAAAACTTGTTTCTGTGATGCCTTTCTTTGTGCTCGCCCTAGGGCAATAAAGACGAACATCTATGTGGTGCTCTTTAACCACATAGATGCGGGTAGGCGCTGTAGCTGGACTTCGCACTTGCAATAGTCAGTTATTCACAGGACACTAAATCTCCTGGTTATAAAAAAACTCAAGGATTAACCCTTGAGTTTTTTTCTTATTTATCAAATTTTGATACATCAATAGGAATTGTTCCATTTTTACTATAAAATCTAGTTAATTCGTCCGCATCTGCAGTTTCTTTTTTATTATCTTTACTTACATAATGATCAAAATATTCTTCACTTGGCTTTCGTTCTTTTTTATCCATACAAAACGCCTCCTTTGTCTTTAGGATTTGCATATTAAAACAGCTTTATGTGTATAACAATTTCAGCTTCCATAATTAGCTCTCTACTTTTATTTTTCACTGCAAAATTGGACTTAAAACTTACTATTTAACGCAAATTTCAATCTTACTTAACAAAAACGGTAAGACTATTTTGGTTAGTTTTTAAAACTTCACACTTGATATAAAGTACGCACTAGAGCACTGGCCTCGCTGTTCAAGCAAAATCGGCTCCCTTTCCGCAGGCACGGCTTCAGCTAACTCAGAAGAAAATCGCTTCTGAGTGGATCTTCAGCTCGTGCTGTTCCTGCAGGAGTGTCGCCAATTTTGCTTGATCCGCTTAAAACAGCATCTATTTGAATAATCTTCATGTGGTAGTTAAATCTTTTACTATG
>NZ_JASTZU010000024.1 GCF_030282825.1 Aquibacillus rhizosphaerae | reverse complement strand
ATACAGATAGGTAAGGGTTTGAAGTTATCTCTACCTTTTCCCCCTGTTCACACCGTACATGCGACTTTCACCGCATACGGCGTTCCAACTAATCCAATTCATTCAATTTATGTATTTTTAGATTTGACTGTTGCTTTCTCCGAAATCAAACTACTTGATTATGACATTGTAATCGAAGTTCGTTGAGTTTTTCTACTTGCTTTTTGGAAAGATTTAATACTTTTATTAATGCATTAATTTTATCATTATCTTTCATGTGTACTAGTCTGTGGACTGATTCATGCAGTATTACTAGATTAGAGAATGAATCATCGTTTGAAAGATGATAAGGATTCTTATGGTGGCAATGCCAATCATTAAGACCTAGTTCTACTCTAGAAATGGCACACTTACCATACTGAGCAATAAATTTACTTATTCGATTGTCGTTATATTCAATTGTCCGATTTGGAATAAAACTCTTCATAATGTAAGATAAGACATCTTTATTTATGGCTTTTAACCCTTTGTGTATCTTTTCTCTACCTTCGGTCGTGTAATTGCACGTATCCTGGGTAAAGCATAAATTCGTTTTATATTTTTGGGCATGAATGGGTACAAACACCATGTTTTGTATCTTGTGCAGTTTGCATTTGTATCCTTTATACCTTTTTTGTAATGTCTTGGTCATGTCATGAAATTCTGCGTCAGTTCTAAGAATCTTTAGGCGATTATACATCGTTTTCCGTAGATAAGAGTTTAACTCATTAAGATTTATCGTAATTCTAGTGGCTGCTGAATAGTAATTTTGTATCCCCATAACGATAGTGTTGAAATTCCAAACGGTTTGATTACTAGGATGTTTCTGAACAGCTTTGATTGAATGTTTTATTTTGTTAGAAGCATTTAGCCTGGCTTTCTTAGACATATTTGACTTGGCTACATAACCAAACCTCGTTTTGCCCTTTCTTACTGCTTTAATAGAAAACCCGAGAAATTCGGAAAAATTTTTCTTTAGGTTTATTACCCTAGACTTTTCTTCACTTGTTTCAAGGTGCAATCTAGTCATCAAGAAATCTTTAATTGCATAGTTCATTCTGATTGCTTGTGTACGTGTACGACACAAAACCTTAAAGTCGTCCGCATAGCGGACAATATAACATTCTTTTAGTTCAGACTTCTTCAGTGCTTGATATTTAATCCCATTTGTTTTGTATTGAAAGTGAGTTGTGAAAGTTTCCCATTGATTACTTATCCACCAATCAAGTTCATTTAAAACAATATTTGAAAGTAGTGGAGATAGAATGCCACCTTGCGGTGTTCCTTTAGATGGTACACCTTCACCATGAATTTCAGCTTTTAATAGTTTTGAAATAATAGCGATTAACGACCTATCCCTTATGCCTAAAGACCAAATTTGTTTTAAGAGTTTACTATGATTAACATTATCAAAGAAACCCTTAATATCTACATCAATACAATGGTGAAGCCCAGATTGATTAATTAAAAATTCAAATCTTGCTTTTGCATGATGGGTGTTTCTATTCGGTCTGAATCCATAACTATGCTTGTGAAACTTTGCTTCACAAATTGGCTCTAATATCTGTAAAATACACTGTTGAATAATTCTATCCCAAATGGTTGGTATTCCTAGTGGTCGTACCTTGCCATTTGCTTTGGGAATTAAAACACGTCTAACTTTCTGTGGTTCAAATGATTGAAACATAGACTGAACATTTACTATCACATCTTCCACTGATAAATGACTAATATCTTTAATTGTTAATTTATCTATTCCTGCCGTTTTACTTCCTGTATTCCTTTTGATATTTCGATAGGCAAGCCTTATATTTTCATCAGAACTCATCAATTCTATTAATCCATAAAACTTTTCACCATTGACACTTTGAGTGTAGAGAGTGTCAAAACACTCTTGTAGATTATAATACTCGTTATGTCTCAGTTTCTTCCGTTTCAATAAGTCGGTACCCCTTTCGGAGTTAACCTCTTTTAGTCTCACGAGAACCTTATTAATCGATAAAGATCTGCCTTACATGGTTGAATGATTCTTCATTAGTCTAGTGGCTATCCCTCTGTGTTGATTAGACACTTCATTGGTACTGTGCCACCACTTTCACTGATATAAAGGGAAGTTATACAATAACTATTGTCATTATTGCTTTCCTTTCCAACGTTTCATAAGGAGTAAGCCCTCCACGTTATCAGCTTACAACGTTGAATTATATCTATTATAAAATGAACTTAGGTGCTTCCTGTAAGCCTGTTAACTTTCATATGCCTTTAACATATCATGGATTTTCATATTAGTTAGTTTTACTCACCCACATTTAACCTCACATTTGGTGATATACACATTTCTATGTATTGCAGGTCTAGACCCGTACATTCAGAAGTTTGTCAGCTTAACCTTTTTCTTTTAGGTTGATTCGCATACTCACCGTATTCATTCAACTCAAGCATCATGATTCACACCACCCCATCGGGTAGGCTTTCGACAGCTAGGTTACACTGTTACGGTGAATTCTTACGCCTTTTCACCGAGCTCTCAACACTGTCATTCTTACTAATTCAAGTGCTAATCGACTAAGAGAGAACCCTTCGGAGCGTTACCTCTTCATTTGATTCTTAGATATAATCCTTCAATTCCACATGGAATTGCCTAGCCTTTACCAGAGAGATGTTACCATCCTCCATTTAAGCTAGGAACATTTCGCACAACTACCCTGCCATTTAAGATCACAGATTCACAATTTTAATTTAACCTAAAATCCCAATAATCCTTTGAAACTATTCAAAAAGAAAAGGATCACCAACAATATATGACAATTCATTTGTTGTACTAAAACATACAATAGTTGAGGAAGCCCTTAATTACTCCTTCATATTTTCCAAGCTTTTTTTATGATTTAAGTCTATTACAATATCACCAATTCCCATTGCCATAAAGCCATTAAGTATAGCAAATAGAGGTATAAGCGGATTCGCATTATTAGAGAATAACATCATTACCAATGTGACTATACTAAAGAAAACAAATAGTAAACCTAGTATGTATAAAGAACGACCGACAAACAAAATTCCACACCCCCTCTACACACCGATAAAGCCTTCAGTTGTTAACTATTCCTAACCCAACCAAAATAAGAGCAATTATTGCAATTAAAATCTTAATTACTATAAATAGTTTTCCTCTCTTTATTAAAGTTTCCATTCGTTATGTAATCTCCTTTTCGAAAAGATATTTTTTCTACTGGAGTTTTTCTTCTTCCACCATCCTGCTCATTATTTAAAGAACAATTAAATATAATAATATTACTAATTGTAAGTATTGAAAATTTTTAATGCTAATTTAACATAAAATTACAATTACCTAGTTACATAGCTAAATAGCGTTACAATTAACATAGTAATTAGCTTTTCCACAGAAAGGAACTACTTAATAAAAATTGGAGTTTCTATTTTTTAAAAAACAACAATAGAATTTAACATAGAGAAAAATAGGTATCTTTATCATATTAGTAAGATAAGCGAAGCACTATAAAAAACATATATTCTAATATAATCGTTGAGATTACTAATCCCACTCAACTACCAAATATCACCGCGCTCATCCCTACGTTTTCTCATTTCTTCCGTCCATTCATTTACACGTTCTTTAATCTTATCTGCACTTTCGTCTATTTCTTCTATCTTTTTAGAACGTGTATTTAGAAGTATATCCAAACGTGATTGATACTTTTCTTCAATGGAATCTTGGAGTTCACTGATGACTTCTGAGGATAGCATCTCTTCTTCAGCTAATATATTTACCGTATGATTATAACGGTCATTCTCATTTTTAATGGTCGTTTTAATTTTTTCATGTTCCACATCAAATAGATTATATGCATCTAAAATCTCCCATGGACCTGGAGCCTTCGTAAACGCCCAAGCTAAATCTATCGCTGATGGCAACCATTCATATTCAATTGTTTTCTGTAAATCATCTGCATTATTAGCAGTATAATAATCACCATTACCCGCGGCTGAAACATTTTGTAATTCTTCTTCTGCATCTTGATCGACATTAAAGCCAATTATATTCACTGTTCTCTCTTCATCTTTCTTAACAAAATTCTCAGCTTCTTTTACTGGATCACCATCACATGTTTCAACCCCATCACTGACAATATACACGGTGATAGCCTCCTCAAAACTGTCACTCATGTCCGCTGCTTTTTTAATGGCTTCAGCTAATGGTGTCCACCCTTTACTTTCGAACGTGGTTAAGGATGTTTCAAATACTTCCTGGTCATAAGTGTCCATCGGGTATATCTCTTCAATTCCTTCACAAGACACTACCTTATCTGAATCAGATTCAGATCCTTTGTGTCCATAGACAACCAAAGAAACGTCACTTTCCTGTCCAATAACCTCTGCAAAACGGCTAGTTGCTTCTTTAGCAACATCCATCTTCATCCTCTCATCTACACTTAGGAGCATACTTGAGCTTGCATCCAATAAAATAATCGCCTTTCCGCTTTTTGGTTCTTGCTTTACTTCTGCTTTAGATTTTCCTGGGTATGGTAAGTATGGTTCTTCAAAATCAGGTTCAAATTCCTCCGCATTTTCAAATATTTGCTTATAATGGTGGCTACCTAATAAATAGGTTAAAGCCTTTTCTAGTTGAACTGGATCCTGTGTTTGCTTTGTAATATCTTCCAATTGTTCACGTAATTCTTCATTGATTTCCTGTAATCGTTCTTCTTCGTTAACAGCTAGTTCTTCCTCCATACTTATATTGTTCAACAATACTCCGCCCTGCTGTTTTTTCATATCCTCTTTCGTTTGTACTAGCTTAATAGAATCTAACTTTTCAATCATACTATTTTCTGTATTTTGATTTGAATTCTTTTCGTTCTCTTCCATTACCTCGTTACTTGTTTCCTTAGCCTGATTCAGAGTTTCATCTTCACTACTACAAGAAGCTAAAACTAGCATTAACCCTAAATAAATAAAATACTTTTTCACCACAAACCAACCCCTCTGATACATTATTATCCATATTCAGATTGAATATAGATAGATACTTTGTCAATAATCCAAAATAACTAAAATTGGAAAATATAAAAGCAAGGCACAATTTATACTCCCCCTCGCATCCATATGACTTTCTTTGAATTAACAAATCCCCTTTCTGTTCAAAACAAATAACGACATTTATTTATTGCAAAACAATAAACAGAATGATGAAATTAAATTAAAAGTAAATAGTAAGATGTCTTTAATATGAAACAATGATCAACAATCTTTTTAAAGTTAACTTTTATTCTTTTGGGCATTCCTATTCTTGCTTTGTGTTTTTCCTATTACCTTGGTTAGCTGAAGATTCTGTAGAAAGTAGTCCCGAGATGGCTTATGTGCAATTTGGATTTATATTCAATATGTATGTCTTTGCAATTCCTTTTTTCATTGCGTTGTATCAGGCTTTTAAACGCTAAGTTATATCGATATGAACAAAGCATTCTCGTAGTTATCAGTAAAAGCTTTAAAGCTTTTAAAAAACTGTGCAGGTACAATCAGTCTGCTGTATGTCTTAGCAATGCCGCTTTTAAATATTGTAGGGGAAGTAGATGATACGCCAGAAATTATATTGATTGGAATGACCTTTACATTTGCTCCAACAGTTATGGGAGTCTTTGCGACTGTTCTCCAGAGGCTCCTGCAGGAAACCATTCATATAAATCAGAAAATGATTTGGTCTCAGGTGAAAACACGGCAAATATAATTAATATTGACTACATGTTGGCAAAAGGAAAATGAGTGTCATAGAACTTTCAGAGAGAGTTGGAATCATGATGGTTAATCTTTCTATATTGAAAAATGGCAAGGCAAAAGCATTTCGATTATTAATTTTAGAAGCGATTTGTAATGCCTTAGAATGTCAGCCTGGAGATATTTTAGAATACCGACCTGATCAAGACAGCGAAGTTTAATAAGGTCAAGCTATTTATGATTTATCAATATTTTAAAAAGGAGAACTACTCATGAATTTAACCATAAAAACGTGCAGGCAAAAGTCATGAGAGCACTAAAACAACTCGTTCGTTTTGGTTGGGAGCAAGCTCTATCCTGTTTGTTTCCAGTTGTTATTTTTGCGTCTTTGGCTATTACACAAATCATTCCCCTTCCCTTCTTGCCACGATATGACTGGCTGCTTATTATCTGCATTCTGATGCAGGTGTGGATGGTTAGAGCTGGACTTGAGACACGTGATGAACTTAAGGTCATCACATTGTTCCACCTTATCGGGCTTGCTCTTGAACTTTTCAAAGTACACATGGGCTCCTGGTCTTATCCAGACGAAGGATATTCCAAAATTTTCGGGGTACCATTATATAGCGGATTTATGTACGCAAGTGTAGCGAGTTATCTTTGTCAGGCTTGGAGGAGGTTACATGTTAACCTGGTTAAGTGGCCACAGTTTTTACTAGTTGTGCCGCTTACAACTGCAATTTATTTAAACTTTTTTACTCATCATTATTGGATTGACGTTCGTTATTGGCTTGCTGGACTTGTACTTATTGTTTTTTGGCAATCATGGGTCACTTACGAAGTAAATGGACGTCGTTACCGAATGCCACTGATACTCGCCTTTGTACTCATCGGATTCTTTATATGGATAGCTGAAAATATCGCAACGTATTTTGGAGCTTGGGAATATCCGAACCAAACCGATGCATGGAGTCTCGTTCATTTAGGAAAGGTTAGTTCGTGGCTATTATTAGTGATTGTTAGCTTTCTTATCGTATCGACATTAAAGCAAGTTAAG
Source organism: Aquibacillus rhizosphaerae (assembly GCF_030282825.1). Lineage (GTDB taxonomy): Bacteria > Bacillota > Bacilli > Bacillales > Amphibacillaceae > Aquibacillus_C > Aquibacillus_C rhizosphaerae. The sequence continues at coordinate 72,974 of NZ_JASTZU010000024.1, read as the reverse complement.
GGTAGAAGTTCTACAAAGGTAGAGACTTAGTTTCTTAGCATAAAAAGGAATTCTACTTTTTTAATTGTCTTGAGATTGCTTCTTTGTTAAGGTTGTTCTACATCTACACAAAAAGCAGCGTTTCTATTCGTGAAACTCACCTGCACTTTAAGCCGTATGTACTATTACAATGAAAATAGATACATAAAATACTGAATATGAATCGTCTTACTATCATTAATGTGCATACAAAAATGTGATAACAAGAATGGAGGGATAGGTTGAACATAAAAAAATTTCACTATTTGTTTGGTGTGATTTCATTATTCATAGCAATTTTACATTTTCCCTTTGGCGACTACACACAAAATGAAATACTTTCAGGCATAGCATTTTTTTCGAGTGCTTATTTTATCTATATAGTATTCGTACATTTCTACTTTAAAAGTGAAAATACTAGAAAATTGGTTATGTGGGGTCTTTTTTTGTTATTTATAATTGCCGCTTTACTATTTTTTATTGTCATATAGAAATTGGATAACTAAGTTCCAAACTAATTCTTAGTAAGAGCATAATATTTAATCCTTTTTGTCAGTAATATTGCTTTACAGGCATATTTTATGTTCCCGTTATGAAGCAGGCCTCTAGGAAATAATAATCTTCTTTATTAAGGGTTAATCATGAAAAAAAGAACGAGACTATCACTTGTTTGATAATTTCTCATTATTCTAGAATAATGAAATAAGCACAATAACCATAACAATAAACTCCTTAATCTATAAATACGAAGATTAAGGAGTTTTCTTAGTTACTATATGTTGTAACGATTTAATAAATCGCTTAAATCACGGTTCAATTCCGTTAGTTTCTCAGCAGAATTCGCGACATTTGCGATTGCATTAATCTGTTCATCTATCGATGAGGTGATTTCTTCAACTGATGCGGCTGTTTGTTCTGATACGCTAGATGCATTTTCAATTCCTTCACTCATTTGTTTGTTATAGGATGTAATAGCACCCATTTCCGAATTAACAGCAAGTAACGCTTCAGCTATTTGCTTCACAGAAGCGGACATTTGATTAAATTTGCTTTGTGTTCGAAGTACGTCATCATTTAAACCTTCAGCAGTCTTCACCGTTCCTTCTACTGTCCCAACTGTTTTAGTGGTTTCTGAAACGATAGCTGAAACTACGCCTTGCACTTGGTGCGTTGCAGTTTTGGATTGTTCAGCCAATTTCCTAATTTCATCAGCTACAACGGAGAAGCCTTTCCCATATTCACCTGCTCTTGCTGCTTCAATACTCGCATTTAGAGCTAATAAGTTTGTCTCTTCTGCAATTGTTTCGATTGTTTCCATTACCTGTGTAATCTGTTTTGTTTTGTTATTTAAGTTTTTAATTTCATCTCTAATTTCTTGTGAGGCAGCTAACGAATCAGCATTTGATTTCTGTAATTGCTGAACGATCTCAATTCCCTCCGTAGATATAACTTCTGTTTGCTGCGTGATGTCATGCATGGTTTTACTTTGTTTTTCCATGGCTTCAATAGAGCTAGTTAACATCTCCACTCTTCGGTTTATTTCTTCCAAATCATTTGCTTGTTCTTGTGTACCAGTCGCAATTTCACTTATTGATCCACCGATTTCTTCACTGTTAGCAGATGTTTGTTCTGAAATGGCCGATAAATCATTTGCTGAATCCAGCAAATGTTCACTCGTTTGTTTAACGTTCTCAATCAGGTCACGTAATTGTCTTGACATTATATTAAAAGCAACAGCTAATTGGCCAATTTCATCACTTGATTCAGGAAGATTCGTTTCTTGGACATTTCCATCTGCGATTTGCGTCGATGCCTCAGCTACATCTTTTAACATGTTTACCTTCTTACGAATAGCTAAGTAGAAAGCAAATGAACTGATGATAATAATCGCAGCGGTTGCCGCAATAATAATATATTTTAAACTCGTTAATTCTTCGTAAAACTCATCCTGAAAAACGACTATTCCAATTGTCCAATCCCAAGGTTCGAAATATTGAGTATAAGCTGTCTTATCTCTATAAGAACCATCTGGCTGTTCATCAGAATAAACTACAAATCGATCTGCTTCATTATCTGACTTACCACCATCAACGATTCGTTCACGATTACTTCGATTTTGTTCATCTGCTGGAGCTCCACCTATTTTCGACGGATGAATTTGCAATACTAGATCATCGTCATAGGCTAACATATAACCATTTTCTTTATATGTAAACAGTGATTGTTGGTAATCGTACTCGCCATTCCCATCTACTGGACCGTTTAGTATAATTCTCGCTTTATTTTTCGCTTCCTCTAATGTTAATTCACCAGTCTCTACACGTTCATTTATTAACTCTATTGAAGCATATGCTCCTTCAACAATACTTTGTAGTTCTCTTTCCCCTGCATCTAAGAGCTGATTTTTAGCAACTAAATAACTGGTTGAGCCAATAATTCCACCCGTTGCAATAATAATGATGATAATCAATGCCATTAACTTACTTGAAATACTTGTGAATTGAAACTTCCCCTTCTTCATTTGTTTCCCCCCAATTAATCTATATAGTTAACTTATCGACAAAATTCGCCATTTTTCAATAACTTATAATAAAAAATGAATGGAAATATGTGGATTTAGATAATTTGATTTATTAGGGAGAATTTATTTTTTCGATAGATATAAATATGGTTCAAGAACCTGTGCCACTTACAGGTTCTTGAACCTACCTAAAAGCAAAAAGGGCATTAAGAGGAACGTCCTACGCTTCCCACTCTAGCACCCTTTTTACATGAAAAATGTTTTATTTTTTGTCTCTTATTTCTTCTAAAATTTGTATTACACGATCATTTTGTTTTTCAATTGCTTTAAGCTTCCTCTCCATAATACTCGATGAAAAAAACACAATAAGTACAATTGCAATTCCGATAATTTCCAATATTAATCCCCCAATATATTATTTCAATAATCCGATAATTTAGCAGACAAAACATTCTATTTATATAACACGCACTGGATTAACTTTTATTATAAAATAGGGGTTAAATCTTAAACAATTCCATCAACATCTGTGTTATCTTTTCTTGTTCTAAAAGCTACAACACTGGTTTTATAATTAAGGGTTTGATGGTGGCTCTGTGGTTACAAATGTTCGTGCAATAAAGTCGTGGATGGCACGTTTATCTTCTCTTATTCCTATCATAAATGCACTTACAATCAAACCGATTCCTAATGTAAGTAAATAGAAGATTCCTGCTATTATATCCCTTAATAACATTGTACCAATCCCGACTTTTTTTCCGTCGATTCTAACAATTCGATTCCCTACCATTCTTCTTCCTAACGTGTACCCGTACCAGAAAATAGGTAATAACAAACCATAGAATAATCCAAAAAAATCTATTGAATAGTAATTATCACCATCATAGAATACACCGTACAGTATCTTAGAGATAACCCCTGTCACCAAAAATATAATAATTAAGTCTAAAATTCTTGCCAAAAACCTATTTTGAAAGCCTGCTGGACTAGTTATATCCATACTATCTCTCCTCTCGGTAGTATTTTAAGACCTTATTCAGTACATAAGTACACGTATCATCAGAATAATTTTAACATAAAGTTCCAATTCCTATTGTAATTTAAACCACTACAAGGTTTACTACATTATAAAACCGACAACTCCTTGCTTTATTTTTGCCTTACATATAAATAACGAATTAACATTAAACTCTCTTAAAATATGAGATCTTCTCTCTTTGAACAATTGCTATGTATGCTAGGGTACCTAAAACGCGCTAGAATAACAAGAGAATTCATCCCATCAATTAAGAAATAGATACTCTTCACATACTTTTAGTAAATGGGTTTCTTTCTTTTATAGTAGCCTTTTCAGTAGTATTTTTCCCTTTTTTAGTTATCATTTATTTTGTTCCTTCATTGGACATCATTTCTCTCTACTTTAATACCGGAAATCCATTTCCTTTTACAACCTTTGAACAGTTTCTGTCATTGGGGACATTACCATATGGGGTAATTTATTCTGTGTGGGTTGGTCTAAATGGAACATTATATGCGACTTTTGGTTTGCTTTTGCTATTAATATATAGAAGTACAATACTGTCTTTAATAATTCCTTTTGTATGTTACACTCTAGGTCACTATGTTGCAGAATCATTTGGTTATTACCAATTTTCACCAATCAATTCAATATTTCCTTTTCATATAGCTCAGCAGCCCTTATGGACAGTTTTATTCCATTTACCATTATAACCTTGATAGTTTTAACTCTATTTAATAAGCTGATAAGGCAAAATAACATAACATGGCTTAATTAGCATTTAGACTATGTAATAAACTTTTTCAAAATTCAAATGGGGTTAGTCTGGAAGAGAAAACTCTAATAACATTTAGAAATAAGATATTAAGTAGCATGCAATTTAGCTACATAAGAAACTAAAAACGTTCAATCTTAGCATTTTAGACTTTAAAATCACTGTTCTTATTAACTCACGCATCCGATAGATTAATAGCACGTTAGTTGTGTATTAATCGGCTTAACAAATAGAATATATAGGGAGTCAGTAGAAAGATAGCTGTATAAAGACCTGGGGTGTATGTTTTTAATATCCAAGTCTGCACAACATGGGCTACATTGTGTATTAATACAAATATCAAAAATGATAGATACATTACCGCACTCCATGAGCTTTCTAAGTTCTGGATTTTAATGAAGGTGATGATAGACATTATTAAGAATATAAAAACATCTCTTTTAGCAAAGGAATAGGAATTAACATTCCAAAATTTCCAGATTTGGTTGCTTATCCATTTGCTATCAACAGTTATCCTATTTTTATTTTTCATCGCCCACTTTTCAACAGCTATTATTTCTTCAAAGTCATGAAGCATAAATATTACTACAAATAACCATATAGCATTATACAACTCAAGCTGAAACATTACTTTCCTCCTATTTGTAGTTGTTAGAATTGGTGTAAATAAAACCCTAAATTACAAGATGGTTTTAGATTTACATATTATCGGATAATCGGTTGGCTTCATCAAAAAGTTCCATGTTAATCATGGCTTCCAGTACTATTTTGCATAAATCTTTGTTGTCTTGTAAGACATAATTAAGCTGAATGTCTCTAAATAAGGCAAGTCGTGAGGCAACTGGTGTGGAACGAAGGTATTCCCGCAACAACTTCAAATCAGGATCTGTGTCTTTTTCAGTCGGGAATGTCTTGTGCTTTTCACCTTGAAGAAGTAGATTAGCAACGCCCAAACCATCCTGTGTTTGGATACTTATAATTCTTTGTCGCTCAAGTTTGATGTTTTGTACATAACGATACGGATTGTCAATAATAGGGATATGTATTCTCTCCGTTAAAATCCCCCTGACTCTCTCCCGGACCACTTTTTCATTTTCTGATAATTGATATGTGGAGTTAGCATCCTCAGCAACCCATTGTTCTCTAGATTTTAAATAATCCTGTTCACTCTCAAATTGATTATAGAACAATTCAGCGTCAGTGAAATTAACACTTAGAAATTCACATAGATTTTTTGCAACTATACGAATTGGACGTTCAAAATCCATTGGGCAAACGCAAACAATAGGTGCTATCTCTAAATCAGTTACAGAACCATAATCAGTAAGAAACCCATAATGTACACCGTCTACACCTATGTTCCCAAATACAACTACATCACTTGGTGTGTTAAAATATCTAAAGTTTTCTAAAGAAAGGTAAAAACTAAGACCGAGGTAAAACTGTTCAGCATCAGCAACAACATTTTGTAAATCAATTAATACTTTCAGTGTATGTGGAACATCATATTTACCAAAATTACTGTTCATTGAGTTGAATTAGTCCCTTCTCGTATTTCCCTATTAACTTCAAAATAGTTTCCCTTACTCTTTACCAGTTTGCATTAGAAGTGATTAACCACAATTTTACTATTACTCCCATGCTTTAAGAATATAACTTCAATAACTTAAAATCAGTTTAAAACTTCTTCCTTGAAAGCACCATCGTTTTTAGAGAATACTTTATTGAAGTGTTAGGATAAAACATAACGGTTTAAATGACGCCTGAATCGACTACCAATCGGGGCGGAGATGTTGTGAGTTTCGCGTTTACTCCGATTGGCACGCCATAATTAGGTTTACAATGGCCGATTTGAAAATTCTCGACAACAGGAAAAGGTGCACTAGAGAAAAAGTATTGCAGCACTTTTTTAATCTTCTCATATTCGCCTGGGTCAGCTTGAAGGTCACCAATGACCACACCTTTGACTTCATCGAACAAACTTGCCTGCTTGAGTTGAGTAAGCATCGCATCAATCCGAAACGCTGGTTCTGCAACATCCTCAATCAATAGGATCGCCCCTTTTGTATTCACTTGAAAAGGCGTTCCCACCCCATTAGTGAGCAGTGTTAAATTCCCACCCACCAAACGCCCCTCTCCTGTTCCATCTGCTAGTGTGATAAGGGGCGATTTGCGAGAATCATAGGTTAAATAGAGACAAAAACGAGGCTTCTGTCTCTGCTGTTCTTTGCTCGTCATTCAGGTCTGATACCACCATAGGGCCGTGGAATGTAATCAAGTCACTGACTTTTTCAATTGCATTAAGTAGATAGGTAATGTCACTATACCCCCAGAATATCTTAGGATTTCTCCGTATCATTGCATAATCAATCATAGGAGCAATTCTTGCTGACCCAAATCCTCCATTAGCACAAAAGATTGCACGAATATCTGGATTACAAAAGGCTTCATGCAAGTCTGCAAGCCGATTTTGATCCAAAGTGGTAAGGTCTCCTTCCTCATCGAACACATGTCGTCCAATGACCACCTCAAGCCCCATTTTTTCAAATACTCGTTTTCCTTGTAGCAACCTTTCTCTGTCTGGCGGTCCAGCCGGAGCAATAATCGCTATCCGATCTCCCTTTTGTAAGGCACGTGGTTTAATCATAAGCTTTCCTCACTCTTCTTAGATTTTGATATTTAACAACTTTTCATTATGCTTTTTATGTAAAGTAACTTAATAAACTACCAAAAGAATTAATCTCTCTATATGGTTTTATTCCGGTGTCATTTTTGATTTTATGAGGATTAAACCATACGCCCTTTATATTTGCATTTTGACAGCCACCAATATCTATTTCTAAGTCATCGCCAACGAATAATGCGTCCTCCGGTTGCACATTAAGCTTATTTAATGCTAATTCAAATATTCGTTTGTCAGGTTTCTTATATCCCACTTCTTCAGAAATAATGATTATATCGAAATAACTATTTAAATTGGTTTTCATTATTTTAGCCTTTTGTCTCTGCGTTGAGCCGTTTGTTATTATTGCAACTTTAACATGCTTCTTTATCGTATTTACGATATGTAACGTATGTTGGTTTATAGAAAAACAATGAGGAAAATGATTATTCCAAAAATCTTGAATGCTATTGCGCGGCAATCTATATTTTGGTGGAAATTCATTAAAAAATGATTCAAAAACTTTTGTTTTATCACTATAGCCATAGCTTCTTTTATCATACTCTTTGAATCTTTGTAACATTTCATTTTTGGCTGAATGATTACCATCTTCATAACACTTTGCTAAAATAACTAAAAACATTTCATCTACTGCCTTATCCCTACTAAGTAAAGTATCATCTAGATCAAATAGCATTGCTTTATACCCGCTCATATTACTTCACAGCCCTTCTCACCTGTTAGCTTTATTTCTCCGAATTAGCTCATCTATTACCCAAAAGAATAATGCTATAATCGAAGCAAAAATTGTAGTTGCGTTAACCTCTGTTCCAAATAATGAAAATTGACCATCCATTGGACCTATCAAACCAAATAATATACCAAAAAGTAAATGGACTGTGAATGCAGCTAATGCCCGCATAGCACCTGTTAATCGCTTGCTTACAAAGTCTGAAAAAATGTGATTGGAACCACATAAAATAAAATAAAAGGTGATATCCATACACTAAATGTTCCAGTCATCACAATTAACTCTATAGGTCGTGCCCATTCTGCAAAAAATACGCCAAAGATAACTAACAGAGATAAAGGTGTCGCCAATAAGGTTGTGATCACTTTTCTTTTTATCAACGATACCCCTCCCAAAAATGTAGTATGGTTTTCGACCACACTTAGCGTTAACAAGGTTGCAAAAAAGTCTTATCTACCTTTTTTGTTACATATAATTATAGTTTCTCATTAAACAACAATAAGAATTTGTCTTGATGGGTTGGGATAAAAATATTAACCTACTTCAGTCTTTCAGTTCTGTTGTTTTTTCATTTTCACCTATTACAAAAGATGTCATTGAAAAGATGGCTATTAATAATCCAAGAAGACCAAAAGCTCTTCCCTCGAATCCTCTAATGCTAACGAAACCAATATAGAAGAGGATAACAGCAACTATAATCGCTATGATTCCAGGTAGCATTCTTACAAATAAAGAGTAACCTTTTTTCTAAACCAGTAGGTAAGCAACAATATAATAATTCCCGGTATAAGTGCCGTCAGAATAGGACCTAATAGCATCATTAAATATAACCCCATCCATTTATGATTTGTGTTCTAATTTATCATTTTTAAGAATATTCTATCTCTCATAATCCCAACAAAGAATATTTTCAATATAACTAACACGCAGTCTATTTTACTAACTATTTCGGTTTTTTTCTCCCCATTCACATAACTGTTCTAAAACTGGTAATAGAGTTTCTGCTTTTTGTGTGAGACTATACTCTACTTTTGGTGGAATTTGAGGATACTCTTTCCGTAGAACTATCCCGTCTGCTTCCAATTCTTTAAGTTGAGAACTTAATGTTCTAAAGGTAATAGCTCCTATTCTTCTTTTCATTTCATTAAAACGAACGGGTTGATTTTCTGCTAAAAGGTAAATGATAAGCATCTTCCATTTACCTCCAACCACTGACAATGTATAACCAAAAGGTGTCTCTTGGATATTACCTTTTTCTTTATAGTCATTCATACTCATATTTGCACTATCCTTTCTGATAGTAGCTATTAAAAAAGTGCGTACTATTTTTTTCTTTGAAGTCATTCTATACTTACCTTACTTTATAATAAAGGAGAAAAAACAATGAGTATTTTAAAAAGCTACAATCACAATCTTTGGGATCACGGTATTACCCAAGGATACAATGTCAACGGTACTATTTACGTTTCAGGTCAATTTTCACACGATAAAGATGGTATGTTCGTTGGCAAGAATGATATTGAATCTCAAACCCGACAAACGCTTGAAAACCTTAATCGTGTACTAGAAGAGTTAGGAGCTACGAAGTCAAACCTAGCTTATGTCGAAATATATCTTACAAATCCGAAAGAACACTCCGAGCCAGTCGTCGACTTGTTCAAGGAATTCCTTGAACAACATCGACCGGCAGGCAGCCTCATCGGCGTGACTTATCTGGCGTTCCCAGAGCAACTGATTGAAATCTCTGCTATCGCACATACTGATTAAATAACAAACGAAGTAATCATGGTAATATCACTTATATAGGGTAATACAAAAGTCTATAATGATATTGAAAAAGCAATATCATTATAGATTTAAAACCCTTACATTAATTTCTTTACGTATTTTTTACTAACCTGCCTCGTTTATTGAATAAAAATCTCTCTCTGGATGCACATAAACTTCAGAAGTGTTTTAGAATTTATTAATCTGATGCCTACATAATTTCTTTCAATCCTTTCCACTACCTGAAAAACATGTTTTTACCTGGCAAATATGTGTGCCGTTTATTAAGCGAAAACAGTTTCCTCTTATTAAATAAACGGGCACAACTACCAATTATTTTATTTATTTGCTCCTATATTTTACAAATTCAACAACATAAAAGTTAATACACGTAATGATCGGAACAAAAAAAGCAAACACAAGAATACCCAAACTAGTAAACACTCCATCCATTCCTTTAAAATTATAAAATTTATAAAAGACAACAGTGGATAATGATAATATAATCGTATTAGCACAAAAACCTATAAATATTCCTAACCATTTACTTTTCTTCTTTTTAAATAACCATACAGAAATTATAGTGGATATAATCAAAGTGAATAATAAAATTAGATAAACCGCAATATCCATCGTTGTCACTACCCTTTTGTTATTTTTAACATCGAGTTAGCATTTGCTTGAAATTCATATGGTACTTTGACCTCTTCTACCGTACACCCATTATCAGCAAGATAACTTATTATTTTATCTAAATGATCATATCGATTTCCTTCTAAGTCAACTAAAGGAAAGATACGAATTTCCTCTTTTGTAACCCTCAATAACTCATTGAGCGTTTCTATGTGAAATTGAAAATCTAATCTATCAGCATACATAAATAGAAAATGTGCAGAGAGCAGTATATCAAATTCTTTATTCTCAAAAGGCAAAGAAGGCAAAGTTACAGGGATGTAACGTTTGTTTGAATTGTTCATATCCTTTGAACAATCATGCAATGCATTTAAACGGTGTTTTTTAAGACTTTCTACATCATTGAAATAATCCCATTCATAATTACTTTTAGCTTTTTTCATATGTTCCATTGCATGTTCTATATCCAGAAGACCTTTATTTTTCAAATCTTCATTAGAATGAAAATACGCAATATCACATGCTGTTACATCTAAACCTGATTCGTTACCGATAGCAGTAAATGAACATGCTCCTGCTGGGCAATCGAGTATTTTCTTGCCTTGTAATTCTTCTTTGGTGAGCGAAAACATATCTATATACTCTTCATAAGTTCTACCAATAAAAACAATTCGTTCTAGGTCTAATTTTGTAACCTTCTCCATTTTAATCCACCTTAGCTTAAAGAATTTGATATATTCATAATTATTTAGAAAAATTCATAGTTTTACAGAGCCATTATTTAATAGACGGAGATCATTTTTTAGCATTCACAACCTTTTAGTTGAAGTATTCCTTAATACTATTTGTGTTGTTACTAACTAATATTTTGTCGTTATGTTTGCTATATTTGTTAAAAAAACTAACTTTTCCTACTTCTTCAAAATATCGGTTCCATTTAAACATCTTCATAAAGATTTTAAATGTTGGTTTGTAATTTGATATTTCTAATCGAAGTTGTTGTTTAAGAAACCTTATTATTATTCGATAGGTTCTTATTGAATAGTTTGTGTCTAAAAAAATAATCAAATCTGCATAATTAAAACAATCGCTTACCCAATCCTCGTTGTGTACTCCTTCAATAATCCAAGTTTCAGATTTTAATATACTATTTAGATACTCATGTTCAGTTCTTCTTATATCTCCAGAGTTATTCCGTATCCAAACTACATTATCTAACTTGTAATACGGTATATCTAACTTTGAAGATAACTCTTTTGCTAAAGTTGTCTTACCACTTCCAACAGAACCAATTATATGTATCTTTTTTGGAGATGTTTTCAGAAAACCACCTCATTTTTTAATGATTTTAATATAAAGTTCCAGTAATTTATAATGCAACGAAAAGAATGCGACTATAAACCAAAAAAAAGTTGAGTATGTTATAAATTCATTTTTGAAACAAGACGATTAGGTATCAGTATTACCAAAAAATGCAATTTCCCTTGTTTAACTTTACAATAGTTTATAAAATCAATAAGATTCATGCTACTGATGCTTTTTGTTAAATAAAGACCTAGAAAAAAGAAAAGATAATACTGCAAGCACTATATAAATGGTAAAGTCCTCGAGAGATAAGTTTACGCCATATAGCCCTGACTCATAAAAATAGCCCCAGAACCATATTTCGAACACTAGAAGGGTCAGTATAGTCATTATAGGACCTATAAAAATCATTTTTGAGAATAAAGACGCTATAATTCCTAAACCAATAGCAAAAGGGATTACTAATACTTCCAATGCAAGAGGATGAATTAAAGTAGACCAACTAATCATTAAAACGCCTCACTTATTCGAAATTATAATCTTGTTCAACATTCGTGCTCGTCGTTGGAACAGGGCTAATTCGCCTTTTTAAAGCAGCATTATAAGGAAACTCTATTCTGTAAAGATGGTGGTTCCTAATATTTCAAGACCGATTTAATTTTTTAGCATAAACTTTTTATATAATTTGAATGCGCTTTCCAAAGTGAAAAAGATTCCCAATAGTAGATAAAGTAATCCTCTTTCCAGTTCATTCATACCAAATATATACGCTACAATTAACGTTATACCAAAAAGCAGAATGATGGAATGGAAAACTACATTAAACTTTTTATATCCTTCTTCAGATTTATTCAACTCCAATTTCTCCTCTATTTTTTATATCTTAGTATTTTGCTTTGGAGTATTCTAAATGTTTAGGTGACATCTGTTAGAGAACAAACCAATTTTCAACGATTATTTTGATACTAGATAGTATTAAGCCATTACTAAAATAAAAATAATCAATATTCTGTCAGTAATTAATAATCCAAATATTGAAAAGAAAGCCATCTTCAGCAATGGTTCAAAGAATTACTTCCACAACATTACGACTTCAACCTCCAACTATTCACATCTCTGGACACACTAATTTTACCACAAAATCCCATTATTTTTTTTAAAAAAAATATTGCAATGATTAACGATATGATTCTTAAGTGCAGCATCCGAAAATTTAAAAAAGACAGAGGGCGATGTTTTGACTTCAAATAGTAGCTCATTTGTTTTATTTTCAATCGGAATATGTTTCGTCTTTTTTTAGGTTTAAAACATGATTATTTATCGAAATAGTATGGTTATTTACCCACTCCACTTTAGCATGATCCATTCGGTAATCACCATAAAGAAGTTTTTCAGACCAAAGAGGACCATCCAATTTTCCTATTACCCTGAACGCTGTAGTGGCACCACCATTAGTAAGGTAGAATTCAACTGTGTAAGTTCCGTCTGGTGACTTTGATTCTTTTATAAATTCTTCTGAAATTACCAGCGTACGTAATGTCCCAAAAAGAAGAACAAGAGAAAGTGATATCAAAAGCAATAACGAGGTAATCACAGTAAACCAGCTTCTAATTTTTGAAATTTTGTTTATTCTGTCTTTGAATCCCTTAATCCCTGCTATTAATGCTATCAAAGCTATGAGCCATAAAACATATGATGGAATTATTGTCCAAGATGATAAAATCAAAGTAAGTGAAAGTATCAAACATAATAAGCACATATAAAAAGACATTAAACTATACCGTTTCACCAAGTTTCGTCCCTCTCTAATACTATATTATTTTTTAACGATCTGCCTAATCAACAACTTTTTGTACAACTAGCGTTTCAGGTAGTTCAAAAAACAGAATTTACTTGTTATTTACATTGTTAATTTTTCTATTTCTCCTCACACTTTGAATTACCATACTTATTAGAAATATAAACAACACGGTAAATACTATCCCATAGCCTATTTCTTGATTAGTATAGTTCCGGTAAGCATATAGTGCCATTGCTATCGAACTCATTATTAAAGCTAAGATTATTAATGGATGTGTTTTAACTTTACCCAAGAAAACTCTCACCTTTCTATCATCTGAATTATTTAATTTTTTTCTATCAATAAAGATCCAAATATAATATGTACCAATTGCTCCAATGTAGGATAAGAAGGGTATAAAATAACCTTTATCAGGTAGGAAAAAATACATAAATGAAGCTAGTGTAAGAATTGGCATTACCAGATGATCCACGCCTTTACCCTTTTTCTTGAAATTCAGTTCAAATTCCTCCACATATATAACCTCCGAGCCTTCCTCCAGGAACATACATCTTTACCCTCTTATATATAGTTTATTAAATTAATTATCGGTCTGCTAGATTTCAATTATCTGATACTTTTCTTACAAATTGTTCATTTTGACGATTTCACCTATATTATAGCCAACCCAAGCACCAATGAATGGGAAAGCATCGATAGGAAAGTCCAATCTTACAGAGTCAAGTTCCATGACAAACAAGAATACTGTAAAAGCAACACTTACAAAACTGATAACTATTACCTATAATTGTTTTACGCTTCCATCGTTTCTTTCCGATACGGTCTCTGTCAAAATACTGTACACACCTGCTTGTTTTTGTGCCAATCATCTTTCCTGTCTTAAGCGTGAAAAACCTCATAGCTACAACTATCCAGAAAAGCACGCAGCATAATCCAAAGAGGAAGGAAACCGTACCTCCGTTCTTAACAAAATAACCAAACAACACGATTATCAATAGCATTACTAGATTGTATTGCAATAATTCCACCTTTTTCAAACGCTTAACCTCTTGTATATCCCATTCTGATTGAACCATTTCATCCTCCCTTTTAATTCAGAACATAAATCATACACTTACTTGTGAAATAAAAAGTCATCATTGAAGTACGGTTATTTTTTATATTGAGTTAGATAATCTTTTGCCATAAAATATGCATTTGCTGTAAACAATTGCGTTTTTATTTGGTTCTTACTTAACAACTCTCCCATTTCATTAAAATCTAACAAGCAAGGTTCTATATCTTCAACGTTATCTAAATCTTGTTCAAATTCTTTAAAAGCTTCTAAGATAAGATAAATAATAACTTTATTGGTTTGAGTAGCGGGATTAACCATAAATTCTCCCAACTTGATAGGTTTTCTCTTTGACATAAATCCAGTTTCTTCTCTAACTTCTCTAATAATCCCTTCCTCAGATGATTCATTTGCTTCTATTTTTCCTGCTGGAATTTCTAAATAAAAATCCGCACCAGCGTGCCGATATTGTTCTACAAGCACAATCTTATTATCTTCAGTTACAACAATTGCATTTACCCAATTAGAGTATTCATTGACATAATAATCGTCTATTACAATTCCATTAGGAAGTTGACATTTATCTTTTCGCAAATTGCCAAATGATGTTTTATACAAATATTCCGAGTTTAGAGTCTTCCATCTTTCCAAGCAAAATCCCTCCTATATAACTTTAACTATCCAGCCAGTTTTTTTAAATGAATTTTTCACATTATCTGTAAATATTTTAACATAAATATTCATAACACCTTGTAAAATTAAGGAAAAAAGTAAACTCTATGACCATAAAACATTGCAGGTAAAATGGAACCAATCATCGCTCAATTCTATAGAAAAAGTTATGGAAAGTTTAGGATTCAAATTTATACTATCTATATAAAAAAATGGCTACAGAATTGATGTGCAATTTTGTAGCCATTTCACTTTTAAGTTTTTATATATGCCTCAACAGAATCATGTAGGGGGGATCCATATTAGACCCACATTACTTCATATAACGATATTCCATTAAACTATTCAACATAGATACTTCTTCTAATAATTCTTCTCCAACATTTGTTTCTAACACTTTTTTTCTTTCTAGCTCTTTATCTACCAATCTTTTAATTGATAATACATCTGTACCATTTTTTATAACTTCTTCTTTTGAATTAAAGTGTTGGTGTGCGACAAGTTGCATCCCGTAGGAATTATACAATAACGTGTATCCAGCAATACCTGTTTTTGATTGATATGCCTTAGAAAAGCCTCCATCAATCACAATTAGTTTTCCATTTGCCTTAATCGGATTTTCGCCGTCAATTTCTTTTACCGGCGTATGGCCATTTATAATATGACCTTGGTCTGGATTAAGACCAAAATCTTCAAGGATTTTGCGGCAAGTTTCTTCATTTTCACGTAAATGGTAGTACAGGTTCTTTCTTTCTACATGCGCTTCTTTTTCCTTTATGAAATACCTTTCAAAAGTAGTCATTTCTCTTTTGCCAAAAAGGGAGGAATATTCTCCTGACCATAAGTACCAGACCATATCCGTCGAAAGATCATCTGTACGTTCTGGATGGACAAAGGCATCACGTAAATGATGTTCAAAAAAGTCAAGTAGATTACGACCTGAATAGGTTTTATCTTCAATTATCATTTCTTCCATATAACCATTTTCATCAAGAGGAATACAACCATGAATTAGCAAGTTGCCGTTATATTTCAAATAAAGACTACCCTTTTTCATAAGAAACTTCATATGTCTCGCTAACTTTTCTGATTTCTGAACAGAAAAGAGCAATTTATCCATCACTTGCTCTTCCTCTTCTAATAATTGATCAGGATTTTCTGGATTAACCGTTGCAAAGCAACTATTTTCTAAGTCATATGTTTTCCCATAAATAGTGATTTGTTTTTTATCATAATCAATTTTCTCTAGCAAAAGCCTTTCTGACATATTAAAATATGGACGTCTCTTTATGATTGGCCCTTCTAATTTGAACTGTATCATAGCAATGGCTTGATGAATTTTCGTAATCTGCAATTCTTCTTCGTCAGATAGCGTATCATCCGGATCTTTCTTTGGTCTAAAGGCTGGATTATCCTCATAGTATTTTTCAGCAAGATTAAGAAGTGGTCTAAGATTTATCCCGTACACATCTTCAATTATATCCAAGTTATTGTACCTGGCACTGATACGAATTATATTAGCAAGACAAACCTTAGAACCAGAAAAAGCACCTATCCATAAAACATCGTGATTTCCCCACTGAATATCAACAGAATGATAGTTGATTAGTGTATCCATTATTTTATCCGGTTCGGGTCCACGATCATAAATATCCCCAACTACATGAAGATGATCAACCACCAATTTTTGCGTCGTATAAGCAAGACCAATAATAAGTTTATCCGCTTGACCGAGGGAAATAATTTGCTGGATTATTTTTGTATAATATTGTTTCTTATTTGTTAATTCATCTGTTTTATATAATAACTCTTCTATAATATACACAAATTGATTAGGTAAAGTTTTCCTTAATTTTGAGCGTGTGTATTTAGATGATGCATATGAAACAAGCATAATCATATGCTCAATGATTTCTATATAACATTTATGTAATTCTTCCTCATTGCCAATATTATTTTTCATTAACCTTAATTTTTCTTCTGGATAATAAACTAGTGTGGCAAATTCATTAATTTCGTTTTCTGACAATTTTTCTTTAAAAAGGTCTCTTATTTTCTCTTTCACCCTGCCTGAACCATTTCTTAACACATGTTGAAAAGCTTGATACTCTCCGTGTAAATCACTTACGAAATGCTCTGTACCTTTTGGCAGGTTAAGAATGGCTTTAAGGTTTATAATTTCGGTAACCACTTTTTCTTCACTATCATATCTTTCAGCAAGTAAATCTAGGAATTTTGTGTTCAAAATTGCGTCCCCTTTCAAGTCTCCTCATTGTTTTATATCTAATATATTGCCATAAGGTTAAATATCTAGCATTCTACCTTTTTCTAGTGTATACCACATTTTATCATAGAGTAAGAAGTTAGTTGTACTCAAGTGTTCGGAAAATTCAAATTTATTTAATGAGATTATGGCCAATTACAAGTACAACCTGACATAGCTTTTAACAATGAAAGACCAAGAGTGTATGAATAATTGATAGACTGTTTACCACTACATAACTTTTGGATGATAAATATAATACTTGACTTAAGATTATTTAACGAAGTTTCGTCTTCCATAAATAGCTTTTTTTGAACAAACCTTAGTAAGAGAGTTAGATTTATATTTTATAAATTTTGAAACTTATTTTTGGTAAGAGCGTAAGCATTAATGACTAAACTACAAATCAGTAAATAAATTAAGTATTTCCAAAGGAGTGGATATTTTGGCAAAAGAATTTTTTTTATTAATGATTGTAATTATTACTTTCATTATAGGTAAAAGAAAGAAGAACTAATCGGCTAATTACAGTTGTGCTTTTCTAGACTAGCAACTGAAATTTAATCTTCATCCTCTTCTAGACCACGTCACAATTGCGGAAAACCATAACCCTATCTCCCGGTTGGAAATAAGTGGAATTTAGCTTTTTTATCTCTCCTAACACTGAATTTCATCAATCTGAACTTTCCTGATTTCACCCATTGTGGTATACATTAACAATATGCGATAAATCTAATGGCAATTGCTGCTTTTACAAAACATAACCTATTATAAAACCCTAATTAATTGAAATTATCACATAATGGTACTCATAAAACTGTTAAAATAGCACATACTACAACTTGTACAAAATATTGTTAGCTGAAAAGGGAGTTTTATAAAATGGATATGAATCAGCTTCAAGAGTGTATTACAGAATGTGAAAGTGCATTGGGTCACTTAAATAATGCGATGGGTAAAGCTCATGACACCGCAAAACAAAAAATGCAACATGCTGCTAAAGATTTGGAAGAATGTCTTGCCGAATGCCGTAGCATGCTGTAAGTTCCCTATCTACTAAGAAAAGCCTAAACCGCTAAGCGATTTAGGCTTTTCTTTGTTGTCAGGAATATATAAATTTGCTAGATAGGTAACATACAGAATCAGCCACATCTTGCTCTAGAGCCTTAGTTCTGCTTTTTTGTTTGTTATAATCTTATCCCCAAACCTCTTCTGTTACTTCTTTAATTAGACGAAGTTTATTCCATTGCTGCTCTTCCGTTAAAATATTCCCTTCTTCCGTTGATGCAAAACCACATTGAGGGCTGATACAAAGTCGGTTGATATCGATGTATTTGGCCGCTTCGTTAATACGAGCTTTGATCTCCTCTTTATCTTCTAATTCACCCGTTTTTGATGAGAACAGTCCTAGGACAACGAGTTTATCTTCACTCACATGTTGTAATGGTGAAAAATCTCCCGCGCGGTCCGTGTCATATTCTAAATAAAAGGCAGAAACATTTTCTTTCGCAAATAAAATATCCGCTATTGGATCATATCCACCTGAAGAAGCCCAAGTAGAATTATAGTTTCCACGACAAACATGTGTTGTCACTATTAAATCCTCAGGAAGATCTTGAAGTGCCAAATTATTTGTTAATAAAAATGACTCCCCGACATCCTTGATATTGGCACCCATTTGACGTGCAATAGAAGAATGGGTATCACAGCATATTCCCCATGTACAATCATCTATTTGAACACTTCTACAACCAGCATTATATAAATCAAGAATAACCGTTCGATATGCTTTGGCAATATCAGCAAGAAGTTCTTCTTGATCCGGATAAATGTTGTTAGTACTTTCGATATTTTCAGGACGTTGTAATTCTGCAAAAAATTGAGCAGGTGCCGGTAATGTGGCTCTTGCTATTACTCCGTCTGTTGCATAAGCTTGAATAAATTTAAAGTCATCTATAAATGGGTGGTTCTCCCCACTGATTTCCCCTGTTAAACGAGCTGTTTCTGCACGTGTTTCTTCTCCGTGAAAAACATACCCTTTTTCAGTATCTTCTTTTGTTACTCCGTTCAATCCCCACATGAAATCTAAATGCCACCAAGAACGGCGAAATTCTCCATCGGTAATTGCTTGAAGACCTACATCCTTTTGCTTTTGGATTACATCAATAATGGATTCATCTTCAACCTTCTTAAGTTCACTTTCAGAAATATTTCCTGCAGCAAAAGAAGCACGTGCTTCTTTTAATTTTTCAGGACGTAAAAAGCTCCCAACATTATCAAATCTAAATGGTGTTACTAATCTTTTTCCTGCTTTACTTTCTACTGTCATCTAATTCTCTCCCCTTTGTATATTTATCTTAAGGTAAGTGTAGCATGAGAAAATTAATATAACATAAGACCTATAACCTATCCCTTGCTATAGTTTTAAACTATAGCAAGACTTGTTCTTCTGCGATGGTTTCTTTTAAATACTGAATATAAATATTCGCTAGAGGGCTATTTGTTACGTTTTTATGGGTAATGTAGCCAACAGTAATTCGTTCGTCCACCTTCAAAGGTACCGCAACGATATCATCATCGTTTAATTCATAACTAATTACACCCGTTGAAATCGTATAGCCATTAAGGCCAATAAGTAAGTTGAATAAAGTGGCTCGATCACTAACCCTTATATTTTTTGGTCGAGAAATCGTACTAAGGATTTCCTCAGAAAAATAAAAGGAGTTATAATCACCTTGTTCAAAAGATAAATATGGATAGGGATGTAAATCCGATAAAGTCACATATTCCTGTTTTACAAGAGGATTTTTTGAACTAATAAAAACATGTGGTCTTGCTTCAAACAGCTCATGAAACATTAGATTCCCTTCCCGAAGAAACTTATGAATAACCTTATTATTAAACTCATTCACATATAAAATCCCAATCTCACTCCGCAAGTTTTTCACATCATCTATAATTTCATATGTTTTCGTTTCCCTTAAAGCAAATTCATATTCCTCACGATTATAGTCCTTTAGTAGACGCACAAACGCACTTACTGCAAAAGCATAATGTTGGGCCGATACAGAAAAATGATGTTGCGGTGATTGTGTACTGGAATAACGATTTTCAAGCAACTCTGTCTGTTCAGCGACTTGCCTTGCATACCCTAAAAACTCAGAGCCCTCAGGAGTGATCATTATTCCCTTATTAGTTCGCATAAAAATAGTGATTCCCATTTCCTGCTCTAACTCTTTTAATGCGTTTGAAAGGCTTGGCTGACTAATAAATAAATTTTGCGCAGCTTTGCTAATCGAACGACTTCTCGCAACCTCAATCACATATTTTAATTGTTGTAATGTCATCCTAAGTCCCTACTTTTTCTGTCATTTACTAGTTTAAATTATAATACTACTAAGAACGCTTCTAAAATACGCAGTATTTTTACCAGATTATTGTAAATAAAGCGCCCCTATATTTGTTACTTCCAATTCTATCACTGTCTTTCAAACTTTTCTATTTGTTAAAAATAAAAATAGAAGCAGAAAACATATCTCTTGCTTCTTTAATCAGGTGAAGGTGCCCACTTAAATGTTGCGGCACTGTTAGACGGCATCGAATAGCTAAAGGACTTTTTATCCCAGTTCACTTGGAAAGATTTTTCAGTTTGACTTGTATTTGCTCCGATTAATACAATGGAATCATCGGGATTTTTGAAAGCAACTGTTTCCATATTGCCTTTATCATTTGACGAAGCAATACGCACTGCTCCGGAATCTACAAATTTACTAGCATGGCCAAGTACATAATACTCTACATTTTTTGTAACCGAACCGTTCTCTGTATTGATGGTTACCACACCTCTGCAGTTTATACATCCGCCGTTCGTTGGTCCGCCATCTTCGTCAAGCGCCATATTCCATAATAATACAGTTTTTGCCCAATTTCGTGATGCACCTATTATTAAGTTTGACATAAACCAACTCAAATTTTGACCAAAATTGGTGCTCCACTCTCCTCCGCTACATTCTGTAAAATAAATGTTTTTGTTAGGAAAAGCCTCGTGAACTTCAGACATCGTTGCAGGACTTCCCTCATAACAATGATAGGCTGTTCCATCAGTATAAGCATTTGCTTTACTATCTCCAAGCACTGTTCTAGCATAATCCATTCCTTTATTCCAGTTATGATCATAAGAAATTATTTTAGTAGATATATCGTTATTAGCAAAAGCTGGTCCTAAATAATCCCTAATAAACATTGCTTGCTCATTAGCATTCATACTCATGCTTGGATATGATTGCGAAGTATGTTCAGGTTCATTTTGTATCGTCATTCCATATATTGGAATACCTAATCGCTTATATTCCTCAATATATTTAACAAAGTAATCTGCATAAGCTTCATATACCCGTTGATCTTTATAGTTTAAATACCAACCATTTAATTGTTGTTGGCCAAATTTCATCCAACCTGGAGCTGTCCATGGCGTTCCAAGGACTTTAAGCGTGTCATTCAAGGTATATATATGTTTGATAAGTTGAATAACTCCCGCATCTTTTCCCACTGAAAATTGACTTAGTTCAAAGTCGGTTCCACTTTCAATGTCATTGTAGGTATAGCTTGCAGCATCCCCATTTTCATCAACTGAAAAATCAGAGGAACCAATGGTATGACGAATAAACTTCAAATGAATACCTTCACTTGTAAATAGATCATCCAATAGAACTTCACGCTGTTGTGCTTTTATTTTGTTATTAATTAGGTATGCGGAAGACCCTGTAATCGCTGCTCCGAAACCATCCATGGTTTGAAATTCAACATTTGGATCTACTTGTATGGTTGGTAATGTTGCACCATCACTTCCGTCAAACACTAAAGAATGCTGCTGGGTTAATAAATTCTTTTGATCTGATGTAGTCAACCATACATCAACTTTTTCTCCTCCGTTAGAATCCTTGCAGGAGGTTAATAAGATGACGCTCAGTATCATTACTATTGCCAGTAAACTTATCTTAAAGTGAATAATATAAATCCCTCCTTTTTCTCTGAATTATAAAAAAGAAGGGGTATTTATAACCCCAACTTTTTGTCTATCAACTTATTTATACTTCTAGTTCTTTTTCTTCGCTTCTTTATCTGCCTTTTGTTCCTCTTTGTCGGCTGCTATATTTACACTTGTTGTTAACTGAATATTATCTGAAGAACTTCCAACATAAATTGGTACTTCACCAGAAGGCATTATCCACTCATCAATTCCCTCATCCCAGTAAGAAAATGCTGTCGAATCAAGTTCGATTTTTACATGTTCTTGCTTACCAGGATCAAGGTCAACCTTGGCAAAACCTGCAAGTTGTTTAGAAGGTGTATCAATGTTTGTTGGTAATTCTCCAACATAGACCTGAACCACTTCTGAACCAGCTACATCACCAGTATTACGTAAATTTAATGCAACACTGATTTCTGTGTCCTTATCCTTACCTTTAGTTTTTGCTTTAGCTTTTACATTTTTATAATCAAACGTCGTATAAGATAGTCCATGACCAAAGGCATAAGCTGGCTTGATTCCTGCTGCCTCATAACCTTTGTATCCTACGAATACACCTTCTGTATATTTAGACACTCCATCCACTCCTGGAAACTGGATATCCTCAGATACAGGTGTACTGTCTTCGTCAACTGGGAATGTAATTGGCAGTTTACCTGATGGATTAACATCTCCAAATAAAACATTCGCAATCGCATTTCCTTGTTCTTGTCCAGCAAACCAAGCTTGTACGATTGCTGGTACATTATCTTGCCATTCGTTCATTTGAACTGCTCTTCCGCTCATTTGTACTACAATGGTATTCGGGTTTGCTGCAGTAACTTCCTTAATCAGTTGCGCTTGGTTGTTTGGCAGATCAAGATTTGAACTATCTACATAACCTTCACTATCGTACGTATGCGTTACGACTACCGCAACATCTGAGTCTTTTGCAAGATTAATAGCTTCTTGCATTTTTGAATCAACAGCATCTGTTGGTGGCTCCTAGCCGAAACGTATCATAGCACCAAAGTCTTGAGCATCTCCTGATTCACCTGTGCTGTACTCGATTCGCACTTCGTGTTTCTCACCTTCAACTAATGATATTTCTTTCTTATTAGTGACTAAATCCTTACTATTATTATCAATTAAAAGCTCGTCATCAAGGTATAATTTACCTGTACCAAGACTAGATAATGAAAGAACATATTCTCCTGTCTTTGGTGCATTAATCGACCCTGTCCAGCGTGCTGACATCTCTCTATTAAAGTCAGTAGGCATTTTTTCAAGCTTAGGTGATTGTCCATTAAGACCCTCATAATTATAGAATCCAAGATTCATATTCACCTGATTTTCCGTACGTACTAATGTTGGGTCACCTTCCCAGTTGATATTGGTCCAATATTCACCAGTCAAACCAGTTTCGTTATCTTTTGCATCTACAGGACTTAATAACGATGATGGAATGGCAGATGGTCCTGGTAAAATATCTCCAGTACTTATCGGATCTGTACCTGCTGAATAGTTTACTTCAACATCGTCACCTACTTGATTTTTTATACCTTCCAAAGGACTTACCGTATAAGTTGGGATAACTAATGAACTTCCCCCACCCGCAGCAGAAGCATTATCCGCATCTGGGCCGATTACAGCAATAGAATCTAATTCATCTTGATTTAAAGGCAATGCTTTATTTTCATTTTTCATAAGAACCATACTCTGTTCAGCGATCTCACGAGCAACCTCTCCATGTTTCGCTGCAGGGATTTGGTTATTTTGAACGGGTTGGTCGAATAGCCCTTTACTAAACATTTCTGTTAACATACGGCTTACCATGTCATCTATTCTATCTTCTGATACTTTTCCATCTTTTACTGCTTCTAGTAATTTATCTTCCCAATGTCCCATTGGTGTTCCTGGAGTCTCCAAATCTAGACCAGCATTTGCAGACTCAACTGTACTAAGGTTAGCACCATAGTCACTCATAACAAATCCATCAAAGTCTAATTGATCTTTAAGTAGCGTAGTAAGTATTGTTTCGTTTTCACATGCACTTACCCCGTTCACTTGGTTAAAAGAACACATTACGGAACTTATATCAGCGTTTTCGATTACTTCGCTAAAGGGACGTGCATAAACCTCTTGAATTGCTCGCTCACTTGCTTGCGAGTCAATCGTAAAACGGTCTGTTTCTTGATTGTTCAATAGATAGTGTTTCGCTGTTGCCATGACTGGGTAAGTTTGAATTCCGTTAACATATGGAATTGCTAACTCAGACTGTAAGAATGGATCCTCACCTAATGATTCAAAGTTACGTTCCCCCCAAGGGAAACGTGCTATATCAAGCCCTGGTCCTAAAACCACGTTATGTGTTGTATTATAAGCCTCGTTCCCTAAAAGCTCCCCGTAAGTTTTTGCCGCCTGGGTATCCCATGTTGCAGCTAAAGCGATTGGTGCAGGAAGTGCGGTTGACTTCTTATCTTGAACTTCTGGATTGGCAATACGAATACCAGCTGGTCCATCAGCCATTGTTAAGGCTGGGATTCCTAAGTCTTCCATACCTGCATTATAGAAACCATAATAGTTATTTAAATTTCCTGTAACAAAAGTAACCTTTTCTTCTAACGTCATCTTCTCCAATAATAATTCTGTACGGTCTTCAGCAGAAAGAGAGCTCTCCATCCACGGCTGATTTGTTTGAGCCGCTACAGAATTAAAAGGTGTAATCAATAGAGAAATAACTAATGTTAAAATAGCTAGTTGAAATTTCATCGATGTGTTTGTTTTCATATTTTCTTCTCCCTTTATCTCATTTGTGATGCACTAAAAGTTGGTCTGAATCCTAACTTCATGTAAATATTGTCAAAAAACTATATCTCGGAAAATGAAGATTACTATCCACTAAAAACATACTAGTTTAAATACTACTCTTTTTCCTATATTCATCTCTCAATTATGTAAATAGGATTTTACAAATGAATTACTATATAGTCTTAAACCTAAAATGCCTACCCCCCTTTCAAGTGAATTGATAAATGAACCTTTTTCAATCTAACGTTAGACTTAAAGCGCGTCAATGGTTGCTATTTAAGTATCCAATGCGGGGGAAATATGCCCAATCCCCCTGCTATGAAAACTTTAGAATACGTTTACTTAAATTTGTAAACGATATATTATCTTTTTAAAATACATTCGAAATTACTATACTTTGAATAATTATTACAACCATACAGTCAGATAAGACTACTATTTGTCACAAATGCATCTGAATTGAAACTTTTGTTACAAATAGGATATTTAATATAATTAAATATCCCTAAATGATAATCTATATGTATAATAAAAGTGAAAATTTGGAAGCGCAGGAACGGTTCCATGCTTTCAAAACCTTACAGAAGAGAATTAAAAAGGGCCTAATTCTCCGTATGGATAGTTTATCCATACGGAAAATCAGGCCCTTAAAATTAATATATATTCGTTCAAGTGCACTTTAATTATTTGTTACTGAAAATAAGCTCTTCTAACCCAAGCCAGAATATGACGTCAATACAAACTATGCTTAGATTTCATACAACAAACTTAGTTTTTCACCCAATATTCCGTACAGTCTTTACTACGATTCATAAAACCATACTCAATGAGATATCTTCTGATTGTCGCAAAGTCACTATATATTGGTTTTAATATCTCGTTTATTTCTTTTTCACCATACTTTTTATTACGATCAAAACGTTTTACGATACTTTGTAATACAATCAGCTTTCTTTTTTCCTTACTTGGAAAGGTATCTAATTTACCATCTGTACCTTGTTTAAAATAGGTTGATAGAACCTTTTGCTTTTCTTCTTCTGTGATTGCATAGCGTTCATCCACCATCTTCGCCCCCTTATGAAAACTAACAAAATTATCTTCTGTTTTCTTATCTGCTTTTTTATTCAAAAGGTTCATTAAAGCAAGAAAAACCTTCGCTTGCTTTTCTTTCTCTTTAAGCTTAAATCGATGGTTTCTGATCGTAGATGGACTACCCCCATTTAGCTCCTTGACGATTTCTTTATCACTTAACCCCTTGCTAAAATAATGAAGTAATTCGTTTTGATGGTCTGACAATCCAGTATATTTTTTGTCCAAGTCAAGAAAAAAATGAAGCACGGATGTATGAATTTCCTCTATGTGTCTGGCAATTGCTTTTTTGGCTTCGTATAAGGTTCCATCCATCGGATATATAATTCCATCTTCAAACCGTTCACTACAAAGAAGACATACATATTCATCCCCTGATTGGATATATCCATCGGAAAGTTCATCAATAGTTGCATTCCAAAATGGTTCTTGATTCCCCATATGCAAACACACCCCCTTTTCGTTTATCAATATATAAACATTTTACATTTTAGTTTACAATAATTCAACAAACAAATAAAAAAAGCTTATTCTTCTCCGCAAATTCGAATAAATTATTTTCTATTCCATCATTGCAAAGGCACTATCAGGAGCTATATTTACAGTTTTTTCTATATTATTGTTTTTAAATAGTTCTTTACACGCTTCAAAATGTTTACTTAATTACTGGAAAATCATTACATTAAATTTGTGATACTGGCTGGGAAACAATTATGGGAGGGGAGAGGAGTATAATCATTCTTTTAGTGCACATTAACATGATTGGTTCTTGTACAAGCCATCTTATGGTTAACTCAATAGTGCTATCTTCTTTATAAACCGCAGGATACTCCATATCTTTTGGCATATGTACTGTGGGACCAGATACATCTCAAAATTATTTCTTCTACTATTTTGTCTTCTTGGAACAGTTGGAAATATTCTATCTAATATAAACATACCGTATGTTACTTTAATTTTTTCATCTACTACTTCACTTGTATATCCTTTATAAGTTAACGTCAGTGTATCGATTTGATTCACTTCAATTTCGTTTTGGCCTTCTAGCTCAGGATGAACTGATAAGCTAACGTAACAATATCTTTTGCAGGGACTTGTTGATTCCAACTATATCCTTCTGCAACATCTAGTTTTACTAGCTCTATTGACGTGGCAATCCATATAAAAACAGAAACTATAGCTACTATGGCAATAAACTCTGCAGACATATTGTTGTATAAATTTCACACTTTATTTCGTCAACGATTGTTGATTCTGCAGCGATAAATAAATTAGACATAAGAAAATACAAGAATAATAATAAACAAAATTAAATACGGAGATCCGAATGCTGCAACAATTAATCCTACATTTCTATCTTCTCGTTCTTCACTCGGGTTTGTATGAACATTAAACTCTTTTCCTCCAATTAAAGTTTTCAAAAATAAGGCTGAAATTATCACAGTACCAATTGCTATAAAAGCTGTTACTTTTACAAATAACTCAACACTATATATTGAAATTAATGCTAATAAACCTAATATAACTATTCCCGACAAAAATGATTTTTTCAAGCTTTCACCCCTTCCTTTTGGTAACTTCATAGATATCTATTAGGAACCTTTCTAAGAAGGTTTCTTCAATTATATTGTCATTTGTTTTTTATGTTCTTTATTTCCATTTTTAAACTTTCAACCCTATTCTTTAAATCCTAAGTCACTGCCTCTATATCTCTCTTTTTAGACTTGCTTTTCAAAATAATTACAACTATTCCTACTACTAGAGTAACAACAATTATCAAGAAAACAAATAAAACTATGATTATAGGCATAAGTTCTGCAAGTAACATACTTTCACCCTTACTAAAATTCAACGTACACGAAGGAGACAGTTTACCTGAATAGCCTTTCTAATTCAAAATACTCCACTAATGGTTTCCTTCTTCCTTCGTTATGCCAATGATGGTATTCTTTAAAAATTTGTTTAACGTTATGATTAGCTCTGTCTTCAATCAAGTATTTGACAGCAAGAAAACTTCGCCAATAATCGAACATAATACTCGTTAGACTTCCTTGGTAACTAGCATTGCCAAAATCATCTAAAGAATGGTTGCCATATTTACTCTTGAACATTTCAAGCAATTCTGACTCTACCTTTGTAATTTCACTAAATTCTTTTTCATTTAAAATAAATTTCCTTGATAGATAGTCACACATACCTTCTTCAAACCAAATACCTCCTTCCCTTTCATCATCAAATTCATCAACAAATAGATCTGAGTGATGTGTTAATTCATGTCCTACTATGGTTAATAATTGGTTTTCAGACATATTTTCATAAAAGTCTTCTATTTTTTGGTTTCTTTGGCCTTCTAATTGTTTTATAAATAACCTTTTCCATTTCGATAATTCAGGTGAAATATAAATATTATCTTTATTTGTAAATGCTGGTATTGGCAGCTCAGAAAAAACAGTTGTTGCTAATTCTTCTGATGTCCAAATTATCGATTTTGGCAAATCCTTTAAAGCATAGTTTTTCTCCAATTCAGCCTGATAATCTTTTAGTTTTTTATTGAATCTATCAATCAAGTCTTGGTATTTTTCATAGTCTTCTTTGGCTTCAAAAGCAAATATTTGTTTCACTACTAAGTCTCCTTCATCCCTTTTTCCAATAATCGCAACTGATTCATTAAGTCTTTTTTTCTAGAATCTATATTTCATTCAAACTATCGTCTTTTTGAGACAATCATATTAAATACAATTTCTACAAGAGACGCTATTTAAGTTTTTAAAAGATATTTATTAAGAAGTACTTCATTAAATATCCTATAAATTTCTGAAATAATGTTATTTCTGGAACCCAATCAATCACACCAATGGCTTGGTCTTTCTAGATAACTTGGTATTTTAGTAAAAACATCTCCAACTGCCGAATTGATTTGTGACTGTGTTAGAAAGAGAACATCAGTCAAATTAGCACCACTTAAATTTGCGTCTCTAAAGTCAGCACCAATGAAATCAGCTCTGCTCAAATCACTATGGCTTAAATTAGCTGCTATCATTAGTTTCCCACGAAAATCTTCGCCTTGTAGATTTAATCCCTTTAAATTAGCTCCTAAATAGTCTGATTTTTTCTTTAATCCGTTCTTTCTACCTTTTTTATTATTGTAGTTTCTATAGATTTTACTTGACTCTATCAATAAAGCGCTGACCTTGCTTCTATGTGCCACTATATCTATCTTTAAAATCTCTTTTGGCTTTTTTAAGGTGAGTTCAAACGTATCTTCGTAAATCTTTTGCAGACTATTCTTTAACGATTCTGTTTCCTTTAAAGTAAGAGTTTGTTGGAGATACAAGAGCATTTCGTGCAGTTGTTGAACAATAGGGAATACAGTAAACATTTCCTCGACTTGTTCTTTATCTTCACGCCAATCTTTTCCATTGTAGATAGATTGTGAAACATGCTGACCAGCACCAAAACACTCATAAGAAACACAACCACGAAACCCTTTCTCCCTTAATTGATCGTGTATAGCACACAAGTTATTTGAACATAAATTCCTGCAAGGATCCCCTCCATCTTTGTTAAAAGGAAAATCAGCTGATTTTCCATAAGGTAACGCGACACAACATAGTCCAAAGCAATTTGTGCAATCCGATTTTAAATCAATAAACATTCTTAACACTTCCTATACTCTAAATAGTGAACAGTTTAAAGTTTGATGAAAATTTAATTAATTTGTTGGCTTCAGAAAAATTTAGATAACTTAATCCTTATCATCATCAAACACAATTTCTAGAACGACAAATAGCAATGCAATAACAATCTCTGTTTTAATTGAAAGTGTAATACCTTTAATAAACTCATCTACTACAAAAAGAACTAGCCAGTTTGATAATGCTTCAACAATGAATCGGATCGAGATAACATTTAATCTTCCGTTTACATTCTGGACGGACAACTTAAAAATGGCTTTAGAAAACAACTCGACACTTATTCCTAGAATGAAGTAACTGACAACAAAAAGAACCAAAGACCAGATTGAGTTATATTGAACGCCAAGCAGTCTAAAGATGCCCGCGAGTCCAAAGAAATAAAGCCCCAATACAAAGCTCGCCACCAATACAATGAGAAGTGCTATACTGACAACCGTGGCCATCTTTTCTTTTGTATTCCTATCACGAAATGAATTACTTTTATTTTCTGACATAGATCTAGTTCCCCTTATGTAAGCATCCCGCTTCACTAAAGTAGTTCCACGGTTCACCTAAGCAGTATTCAATTTTCTTACTTCAATCTATTGCCTTTTTATTTCAGTTTCATAATGGTAGAAAGAAAACATAACAGCCATAGTTCCGTTACTGTAGAGAATAAGGATAGATTTTAAAAATCATCTATCATCTTTCTAAATACAAACTCCATTACGAAGATAGTTAGTTATATTGGCTTAATTCATCTAAAATCAAAGGTATTTGCTCCAAATCCTCCACGACGAACTCCGCTTGAACATCGTCCCATTGATAATCTCTTTTCCATACACCTATCATGCCAACATGTTGAGCAGCCTTTATATCATTTTCTGGATGGTCACCAACAAATATACTTTCAGAAGGTAGAACGTTAAGTTTGTTTAAAGCGGTCTGAAAAATTTGAGATTCAGGTTTTTTTATACCTTCCCATTCAGATATGAGTATTGTATTAAAGTATTTTTCAATACCCAAAGCCTTTATATTATCCATTTGGAACTGCCCTTTTCCATTAGTTATCATTCCTAGCAATATATTATTATTCTTTAATTTTTCTAACGTATGAATGAGGTTAGAGAATGGAACACAACTGTGTTTAAATTGACTGATATAGTCTTCAAGTAAATCTTCCCTCGTCAAACCTGTAATATCGAATCCATCTACTAGTTGTTGGTAGACTTTATCCTTCCAAACATAACCCCTATTATCAAGTTCAATAAACCTTGTTATGTATTTATCCTTTGGTATATGATTCAAGCATTTATTTAGTCGTTGGTATTGATTTTCAATAAAAAGCTTTACTGACGCATCTCGGTTTAACAACGTACCATCTAAGTCAAATACAACAGCTTTTATCATAATTATTCATTCCCCCAAATATTAAGATGGTAAAAACTAACTCTTGCAATGCAATTACATTTTATTTTAACATAAAATTCCAATTATACTTTTAAACAAACAAAAAAAGATCGTCGCAATTAACAATCTTCTTCTTAAAACCTCGCATCCTCTAACTAAGAGATTTGCTTTATTCATATCGATTCCCTATTTGGATTAATTTTAAAAATTTTTTATTTTCATTATATTTTGAGTAATAATACTTAAAATATCAGATATAGGTAATAATCCATCCACTATTAAATCAGCATTTGGTTTAGTCGTTCTTAACATAGCAAGATAACCCCTTCTCCCTTTATCCATGTAATTTTCCAAATCTAATAAAATAGCTTCTGCAGAACCCTTTTTAAAATCTCTTATTATTCTCCGAGCCATTGCAATATCCAATGGCGTATTAATAAATATTGTAAAATCTATAAATTCACTTGCTTTACTATGTGAATAGCCAAATGGGAAATCCAACATTATGTAATCTATAGGTTCACTAAGCAACTTTTTTATATCTTCAATAAGTCGCGATAGATTCCATTCATTGGGATTACCCCCATTATCAATCCATTCAAGAATGTCATCTGGACCATCAAAATCGTAGTCA
Source organism: Aquibacillus rhizosphaerae (assembly GCF_030282825.1). Classification (GTDB taxonomy): domain Bacteria; phylum Bacillota; class Bacilli; order Bacillales; family Amphibacillaceae; genus Aquibacillus_C; species Aquibacillus_C rhizosphaerae. The sequence goes on along the minus strand of NZ_JASTZU010000024.1, from coordinate 41,108 downwards.
TCAAAAAATAGCGCTTTACTATTTTGCAACTTTTTTATTAAGTTAGATGTTATCGTTGTTTTTCCCCCACCTGAAACCGCAGCAATCGCAAATACAACCGGCAACTTGCTTTTCATAAACTCCTCCTATTATTCAACTGTTCATTTCACTGAATTTTCAGTTACTTGATAAGATTGTAATTCCTTTTTGAAGGAAACATCACATATTATATTGAATATTCATATAGGATATTCAATTAAGCAACAATCTCGAAATTCTCCTTCGTGCATCTCACGTTTTGGAAGAAGTTTAACTTTCCTAAAACCACATTTTTCATAACATCTTAAAGTCCTCTTATTGATGATTTGAGGGTTCATAACTACTCGGTCGTAGAAATTCAACTATAGATGTAATAAGTAATAATCCAATACCTTTATTCCAATACTCTACCTCACCAATGAATTGATTCATAGCCTAATTTTCATCAGAATATCCATAGAATTTGATAGTTCTTTAACGTCAAATTCTATCATACATTTCACTGTATCATCCATGGAATCATAAAAAACTTCACTTACTTTCTCTAAGTCGAAAGGATTTATCTCTACCTTCATAAAATTCAATAATTGACGGATCTGAAAGCCATTTAGATAATACATACCTATCTTTTTTTCTAGTGTATAAACCATCATTATAAAAACATACTATTCCCACTCTCAATTCGATTTAATACACTATTCGTTATTTACACAATAATGGTTAAATCCTTAATCAAGGTAAGCGATTTATTTTCTTTTAATGTACCTTAACGTAGACTGATCCGTGTAATCTATCGTCAACAAAAGCGTCCAACTTCCACATACCACTCTTAGGTAAGGACATCAAAGAAGGCGTAGATGCATCTGCACCGTTAAGTTCCATAACAATTAATGGTAAATCCTCTAGAACGTTAATTTCAATTTCTGATTCATTATGGGTGCCAACAACTTTCAGGTCGCCTTCCAAATCTTCTTCACTACCCCAAAAATGCCACATATACTTGTTTACTTTATTTGGATAAAATTTAGTTATTTCCCCACCGTCATAAATAAAACCTAATTGACCTTCTTCCCCAAGCATCTTAAAGGAGCCAGATACAAAAATATCACTTTCAGTCCACTCATCCTCAGAACACCCCGACAATAATACAGTTAAAATAGTCAGTAGAATAAACAATTGAATAGAAAATTTACTCACAAAAACCCTCCTTAAAATTTTATTAATTCTAGGAATATTTTATAGATACCCCTTCAACCTCTAAGACCAACTGCTTCCATTCCAACTTTACGAAAACACTTAATGGGAGCAGTATTTGATGGTGAAGCTCTTAAGTGATATTTGCTATTGCTGACTTACTTTATCTACATATGTCTAATTAATTTTAACATAAAATTCCAATTTGTTTTAAAAAACAAAAAAGATTGCCACGATTGACAATCCTTTATCTTCAACTTTTAGACAGTTTAATTAAATAATTCACTCTCGAAAATGTACACACCACCCATAAATAAGATAAAAACTAAAATAGGTATTCCTAAAGACTTGAAAGCATTTTTCCATTTACCGATATTTTTATGACTTAATATATAATCAGTCGTAAAAAACAAAAAAGACGCTAATAAACTGTACCAAAGTAAAATCAATCCAAAAAGCAAATGTAAAACTATCGAAATATAAATTTCTAATTTCTTGCTTGTATAGTTTGAAATCAAACGACCTATATACTCACTTATCATTGAAGTTAAAATGCCATATACAAAAATAACAGGAATACTATACAGAAGATATATAGGAGTTGATAATATAAACCCATGAAAGTATTCCCAAATAGAGTTAATTTCCTCGCCAAAAGGATTAGGTACAATCAGACCCAACAACACTGCAAATAAGGTTCCTGATATTGCAGCAGACATTACTTTCCTTGACAATTTATCGTTAATCTCATCTTTAAAACTCAAAGCACATTCCCCCCTTAAACTCCTCTTTACTTAAATGAATATCTCCAATAGTCCCAAGTCTGTTTAACAAATACGATTCTCTTTAGAGTCGCTCAAGATTATTGAAAATGATGGATACTCACCTTGCTAGCTTACAAATAAAAGAGTAAGCATAATGAATCCACCATAGTAAAAGCATTGCCAGTACAAGATAAACAGATGTATAAATCCAAAAAGGTATCTCAATGATCAATACACCTAATGCATACAATGGTAAATCAACGCCATAAACCAAAACAGGAGCAAGAATCCGCCAATAAAGTTTTTTAAAGAAAATAATTGCCACAGCAAAGATGAAACCTTTAAAAATGCCCATACACCCTGAAATAAAAATATCATCACGGTAAACATTTTCAAAAAAACCATATTCATAATGACGAATTCCAATAACAGACATTATGTACATTACAGTAACTGCACCACTCCACCCTTGCATCCACAACGATAGAAATCGTGACCAACTAGTCCCTAACTGAAGAGTGCGCACCCAGAATTTAGTGAACGGAAAGAATATGATTAGGGCAAAAAACGTAAATTCCTTCCTCCACCAATATGTATGATAAATCGCTATCGACTCAAATACCCATTCGACCCCTACCAAAATAACTGCGAAAAGTACTATCCAGCGAAATCTAAGTTGATACACTGAAGTTACTACACATAAGGTAGGGATAACGAATAAATTTGACACAAATGCACCGAGCATATGATCGTAGTATCCTATAGTGAGCACTTCAGGTAAATAATAGTAGCAGTTTCCAATGATCATTACAAAAAGTTCTGCAACATATACCATCCCGGCAAAACAGAAAAAAAGTACAGTAATGCCAAATTGTCTTTTATGAACAATTGTTACCGTCAATATTGTAATACTAATAATTGTAAGGAGTAAATAAGGGATATAATTAGGCATTTAGTTAGACTCCCTTTTTCCCTTTATCATATCCAACAGAGCCTACATGCTATTCGTAAAGAACATAGCAAATTCTTTGAACATGGTTTGCACAATAAAGAAGCTGAAAACAGTGTTTTTGCATCTGTTAAATGATTGATTTAGCAAATTCTCGCTTTTATAATAATTCATCTGTTACCTCAGCTAACAGGATGTTTATCATTATTGAATCAAAATCACATTATTTGTAGCCCTTGTAATGGCTGTATAAAGCCACTTGGCATCGTTTTTATAATTGAGTACTTCGTTATAGATTAAAACATTTTCGTATTGACTACCTTGGCTTTTATGCGTGGTGATCGCATACCCAAAATCAAATTTGTCATACAAGTTCACTTCTTCTCTATACAGAATCTCTCTTTTATTTTCGAAATCTGAATGAAGCAAAAGTATATTTTCAAAGGCTTTATCTAGAAAATCCGGTTTGAATTTCATACGCAAACAAACTTTTTGTATCATTTTATCCTTTTTTACATGATAATCAATATTCTGCGCGAGACCAGTCATTCCATTTACCAACGATGTTCCATCGATTGATTGGTTCCAATTGTTTCGTAAACAGATTAACTTTTCTCCATCTACTGGAAGATGATCTTCTATTCCTAAATTCCTTCTGATCGATTGATTTAAAAAATTTCTAGTGTCATTTTTTCCACAAAGAACCTGGCTAGCTCTAGCAGCTAGGTTAATAAATATTTCACTTTTCAAATCAATTTGTTTTTTGTCGAATACCACTGCATTTTCACCATATTTGCCTGGCTTGATCTTTTCACCCGCCCTAATTCGTCCACTTAAATAAATGATTGGATTATCTTTAGCCTGCCTGTGAATTTCGGTTAATTCCACATCTGGATTTTCTAAAATATCATTCCTATCACCGACAGGATCTAATTGACCACGGTCTCCAAGAAAAAGAACTTTCACATCAAAACTAAGCAAATCATGTAATACTTCTTTACTAATCATAGAAGCTTCATCACAAATGATTAGATCATAGGATGCTAATTCTGCTTTTTCTTTTAAAATAAAACCAACATATTCGTCCACTTTATAGATTAATTTGTGTATGGTAGTTCCTTGATATTTCCCTCCTGAATTTTCAGTTAAAACGAGGCTAGCTTTGCCTGTAGGTGAAACAAATGCTACTCTTTGATAGTTTATATTTAAATAATCTAATAGATAATGTACACATGTTGTTTTCCCTGTACCAGCATATCCCGCAAAGACAAATACTTGATTAGCAGGCGTTTTATACCATTTTTCCACTTTATGTACAGCTTGTTTTTGCGAATCTGTTAGGCTAATAGAACTGCTACTCATATACTTCTCCTTTTATAGAAAACTTCTATAACTTCATTCTACACATTTACCAGTAAACCTTTTTTTATCAAACATTTCTTCCTATATAAGTTTTTAGGATTAGTTAAAAATACTTTTAAAAATAACATGAATATAATTTTAAAGCATGCTACATTCGATATGTATCATCCAAATCGAAACGAAGAAAGGGAGTAAGAAGTGATGAAATGTAACATCGAAACAATTCCAAACGACCGTATCGCTTATGTGCGACGAGTGGGTCCTTATGGTCCTGCTAATATCGAAGTAATGGAACGGTTAAAAAGATGGGCAAAGGAAAAAAATCTTCTTCATTCTGCAACGTTATTTGCAATTCCACAAGATAACCCTGAAACAACACTTCCAGAGAAATGTAGATTTGATGCTTGTATCGTAATTTCCAACGACGAACAAGTGGATGATTCCATTCATACAACTTACCTTGTCGGTGGTAAATACCTTGTTTTTAAAGTTAGACATACAGCCGAAGCTATTCAACAAGCATATGCTGAAATTTTCCCGTCACTTGAAAGCAATGGCTATCAAATGGATCACAAACCCATTATGGAAAGATACACTAGTGACATGACTAAAAGGTTTAACACTCCTATATGGAATGTTAAACCTAGTTCATTTAAGGTTGTGAATAGTTCTTTTCACAGCTAAGAAAATTCTCCATTTCTTGTTTGTTGACAGGTGGACTAAACAAATAACCTTGGAGTTCGACAGGTCCAATTTCTTCTAAAGTAGCTTTTTCACGTTCCGTTTCGACGCCTTCTGCAACCACGTTGAGATTAAGTCCATCTGCAATATTAAAAATTGAATTTACCAATAATGCTTTTTTTTGATTGCCGTCAATACCTTCAATGAACATCCGATCAATTTTCACTTCATCAATTGGGAGCTCTAACAAATGATTTAGCGATGAATAACCTTTACCAAAGTCATCAATCGAAATATGAACACCTAAGCTTTTTAGTTTTTGAATCACTGATGAAACGTGTTGTGGATTTCTTATGAAAACACTCTCTGTGATTTCAAGTTTTAGATACTTTGGATCCATTCCGGATTCATTTAACACATTGTCAATTAATGTTACTAATAAATCCTGTTGAAAGTGTTTAGCAGAAATGTTCACCGCAACTGGTACTTTTAATAAACCCTGATCTTGCCACTTTTTATTTTGTTTACATGCTTGCCTTAGTGACCATTCATCTATTTGTAGGATTAATCCATTTTCTTCCGCAATGGGAATGAACGTTGCCGGTGAAACGGTTCCCAATTCTGGGTGATACCAACGAATTAGTGCTTCCATACTACTAACATTCGAAAATTTCGTCTTTGGTTGATAAAAAAGCTCAAAACCACAACCATTGTCAACAACTTGGCGTAGTGCATTTTCAATAATCAGTTGCTTCTGAAATCTATTTTTCATCGACTCGTTAAAAAATTGAGCTACATTACCACCCTTATCCTTTGAAATATACATAGCTGTATCTGCACATTTTACAAGTGTATCTAGATCCTCTCCGTCTTGCGGATACATACTAACACCTACACTTGGTACAATAAAAAGTGTTTGTTCTTCCAATACGAACGGATCGACAAACTCTTGAAAAATAGTATCTAAGGAACAACTCACTTCCCTCTGATTTCGTACGGTATCGACAATAACAAATTCATCACCACCAAGTCGAAATACTTCGCGTTGTTGATCTATATGTAATTCACTCAATTTATTGGCAATTAGTTGTAATAGTTTATCTCCAGCATCGTGACCAAACGTGTCATTGATTTGTTTGAATCGATTTAAATCAATAAAAATAACAGCAAAACATGGACTTGAATCTAGCTTAATCAGATTTTTAACATAGTCTTGGAAATGAAGTCTGTTTGGAAGTTGTGTTAACACATCATAATAAGCCAATTCATGTAGGGTATCTTCTGATTTCTTTAGTTTTTTTGTCTGATTAGTTAACTTTATATTCATTCTTTTACTCTCATGAAACAAATCTTTAATCTTATCAGCCATCATCATCAAATTCTGTGTTAAAATACGTAGCTCTGATATATAAATTTGCGGCCATTGAACTTTTTCAAGATTATGAAGTTTTTGTGGAAGACCTGTAGTTGCAATGGTTAACTGACGCAAATTATTCATAAAAATACGACTGACAACTGTTACTAGTATGACCAAACACAAGACAAAAACAAGCGAGTATTTTAATTGATTGAGAAAGTTACTATAGATTAGCGTTTGAAATTGAGCAATAGGAAATTGAAATACTAGTTTGATAGGTAGAGAATCTATTGATTGTTCATAAATATATTGTCCATTGTTCCATCTTTGTATTGGAGGTAAACCATCTTTTGCGTCAGGTAAAGCAGCTATAACTTCAGATGTAAGTTCATTGATTCGATACTCCTGATGGCTATTTTTCATCTGTGATAATGTGAAAACTTCCTCGCTTGAAACCAATAAGTCATGTTCACCATCCGTAATATAAACGTCAAACTCATTTGTTTGATGTCGTTTAATAAGCTCTTGCATTTGTTCCAGTTGTTGACCTTTATAAGCTAGGGCTTTTGTTATATCAGTTGAATCCCAAAGGGAAAGCTCATTTTCCATCTGATTCACGCTAGTTTCAGCTACATTTACAAGATACGTAGAAATAAATTTATTTAACTGTATCGTATTCATTGTAACGCTTAAGAGAAATGGTACCAGAATGGAAATCAAAGTTATATGCGTTAAAAATTGATGAATGGAGACATTATTCTTATTCAGCCTATTTTTAATCATTTTATAAAAAGGAAAATATGCCAACAACATATCAGCAATTAATACATTAAATAAGCCGTTAATGATATCAATGCAAATTTGAAAATATAATGAATTACCTGATAAGTAAGTCTTATGTAGAAATAATATTGTTATAAAACCAACCGTTCCCCAAAATAATGCATCAACAAAAAACATCTTTGCTGCTTTGCCTTTGGTGAAAAAAAGTCCAACAAAGATTATTTCTGTTATTAAAATGATATGGATAGCAATAGGAACTATATCTTGAGGAACAAAGATGAGTCCAAGAATACCCGCTAAAATTGCCCATCGAAGGCCGAATAATCTTAAGACAAGAAATAAAAAAATACTTGCAAGATTAATAGTTAATCCATACATAAAGTTAATATGAAATCGTACAGATAAAAAAAGAAGCGTCATTAGGGTAATAAAAAGAAACAGCTCCCTATAACGTGGAACTAACTTATTGAACACGTTCATATGTACCATCCTAATCAAATACACCTAGGGTTCACAGCGTATGTGTAGTATTAAATTTTTTAAAAGCTAAGTATATTTAACTTCATTTCAATATATTGTCAATATTTTTAATATTATCATAAGCTTTAAACTTTATATATATTTTTATATTAAAAGTTTAATATGTGTGCACTGTGAATGGTATAAATGTTATCTTGAAAGATTTTCTGCAAACATAGCTTTATTTATACTGCTCTTTTCAATAGGTTCAATGAAAGTTCAATATTGATACTATCTCCTTATTAATCTAGGTCTTCCGTTAGTTTAAAACAGCTTACAATGTTGAACCACACCAAGGACAATAAACAATCTCTATACTTGAAGTACCACCATCATGAATTATTACCCCGTAGTCATTGTCCTTTTCGTCAAAAATAATTATTTTATCAGGACATTCAAAGGGGTTGTTATGGATGTCACATTTATAATTCGCATGATAATTCATATCCTCACAACAATGTTTTTTCATTAACCATTTCTCCTTATTTCGTAATCGTCAACCCTTTAGTTGAAAAGTTTAACCTGAACAATCGGGAAATTTATTAAGTTGGAGAACCCATCTGGGACATTAATAAGCCAAAAACGAAAAATGCCCCACTTCCAAATGAGATGATTATTGCTAAAGTTGCAATGGAGTTTTTTTCCGTATCTTTAGAAATAGCTATAAAGCCAAAAATCAAAGAGAGAATGATGGACAACGAAACAAGAAAAAAACCGAAATAAGGATGGATTCTTATTAGTCCATATATCAGTGCAAAGAAAAATGGCATAGAAAATACACCTAAAAGAAATGACCCATAGCTTAACCAAGAAAATTTTTTCAATTTAATCACCCCTCAGATATTGAACTATTCTGTTAGTTTATTTTAATAAGAAACCGTGTTTATATCGTGAATCTAGATAGCCTAAGTGTATCATACGTTTCCATATTTTGTATTAAATTCCCTTTAATAATTAAGTCATTCAAACAGGATTTCTTTTATGTTGAATGGATTTTATTACTTGGAACCAAGCAAGGTGATTGTTGAGATATTTAGTTGCAACTCCATTAAATCGTTATATCGCCCCTTTTAGCCTTGGGTGATTATTGTTGACTTTTTGGATGTGATAAAATTATTTTGTGCGAATCTTTTCGTTAGACTTGAATTTGAATGAATATTCATACACTTTTCAGTAGCATATGTTCAACGATACCTCCTGAAATTGATATTTGTTTCAATGATGATAAGAGTTTGTGTCTCCAGTAGAATAAGGTGACGTGATGCATTATCGACTAATTTAGCAGATTTTCGACTGATCCTTTCAATAAGAAAATGAGAGGATTATGTATATAAAAATAAAACTAAGGGGATACACATTCCCCTTAGTTTCTTTCACCTGTTAACGCTTAATGCATCCCTTTTTGAGGAGCTTTTGTATAAGACTGGAGCATAATATTCATATCTTGTTCTTTTAATTGTGGAACTTGATAATAACCTTTTTTATTTTGATATAGGAATAACTCATAACTCATTTCAATCATGTTTGGTACACTGTCTGCGATGACACGACGCAATACTGGATTATTCATCTCAGCTGCTGCCATTGCAAATGTGGAGCAAGCCGCTTTTGTTTGACCAAGCATAAAGGAAGAATAACAATCATCTGTAAACTCACTAACAGACTGTTTTGGTTTTTTTGGTTGCCCTGCCTTCACTCCATAAGTGACTTCATTGCTTTGCTCCATCTTATACTGTTGTGTAGGCACTGTTGGATCTTGACCTGTACTGAAACTTTCTACAATCGTATTATACAATTGCGTCATGAATGAAGATTGACGTTGTAAGATCCCCTTAAGATCTTGATCTTGAATATTTTGATCGTACAGCTGATATTGTTCCATCACACCGATTAAACAACCGATTAATTCATGTGAGTCAAGAATCTCATGAGCACCATGATTATACTTCATTGCTTGGTTTCCCATATTGTTAGTCATTTGCGTTCCACTTTGCATTTGGTTTTGGTTTTGCAAAATAAAGACCTCCTTGTTTTTTTGATTCAACTTTATAATCTCCTCTGAGAGAGCAATTATGCTTCAGCCAAAATGAAATAATCATGTTTATAAGGAAACCTTACCTCTGTCTTTTAGACCACTAACTCTAGGTGGATTTCACCAATCACTAATTTTTTCCATACAAAAAAGCACCCTACAGAACAGATGCATTATACAAAGCCTACTCTACAGGGTACTATTCGCTAGCCAATTATTATTTAATATACAATACCTTTAAATTGGATTTCTATCTGAGATGATGTTTCTCTCATTGTTTTTGATAATAGTTCTTTTGCTTGATTGAATGCATCTAACATTCCTGTTGCTTCAATCATAACTTCTTTTGGACCAACTGGTTCTCTTAAAAGAAAGATGTATTGATTCATGATGTGTTTGCTCCTTTAATTGATTTATTATTTTATTATAATACATAAAGTAACCGCTTTCAACAAAAATAAAAAATTGTTGAAAGCTATTCAGCCTTTATAGAGAAAGTTCAAAAAAAGAACTAACTCACGTTATTTTGTTGTTCATAACGGAAGTCAGTCCCTTTAAACTCAAAAGTTAAGAAAGCCAATTTAAATGGAAAAGGATAAAATTAAAATCAAGATAATTGGTACTATCATAACAAAATACCCTATTGGATTTGCAAAGTTAAGTGTCCAACCAATACCAAATCGTTTCTCTACAAATATAGACGGATCTTTTCGGTTAAAATAAAACAATCCACCTTTCCAATAGTTATCATCATCTACTCCTTCTACTTTACTTGGCTCATCCGTTATTAACTTTCCTTCTAAGTCTGAATCCACTCGACCTACTTTAATTGCTAAAGCTAGTGCACCAACTAATGTGAAAACTAAAAATCCAAATGGTAAGAAAATAAGTAACGACTCACTAAATAAGTTTTCATATAATAAGTTGAGTTGTAAAATAGAAAATAGCATCGTCATCGCTATATTTGTAATAAATAAAAACCAACTCGAATATTTTCGCAATCTTAATTGGCGCATTTTAGATGACGTAACGTTACCTGGATTAATTTTAATACCTGATTTCTTTGTGAATAGGTTCGTTCCAAAAAACATCGATTGTAAAATAATTAAAACAATTGGCAGATTAAGCACGGAAAGCCAACTTTTTTCACTAAAAGCATCCGCCACACCATCTGGTCCCCAATGTACTGGAATTTGGCCAGGTAATTGGTCATATAAATTTACAGATAAAACAATGATCGTGACTGTAATTATTGATGGGATAAAATGCACATAGGAAGCAAGCATTTCATCCTGTGATCGCACTGCCAAATCTGCATAACGCACTTGTTTAATCTTTTCGAACCATCTTTTAGACTTTTTCAGCTTCGTCATTTTATAATGGAAATAAAAATATAGAGTTAGTCCGGTTAATAAAATGACAAATGGGATAAGGGTTCCTGTTAGGACAAGCATTGTTTCATCCATCGGAGTAACTTGGTTCCATATGATAAAACCTATGGAACTTGCTAAAGCAATAACAGTAGTTAAAATCGCATATAACTTTTTATAATGAATAACCTTTACATGCTTTGCTTGTTCATATGGAATAGTAACCCCAAATACCACTGTACGCTTAACTAAAAATGGTATGGCGATTTGAATGCAACTCACAAATAGGATTGTTATAAATAAAGTAATAAATTCCATGTTTTATTCCTCCCTTACTTCACTAATTACCCCGGTGATTAACTCATGTATTTCTTCTTTATTCATCCCGTTAATTAGCCCTTCAACCACTAGTGGTCTTAACTCTTTACTTAAAGCGTCTAGACGCTTTTTTGAGATTTTTTTATCTTTATTCGCAGTAATAACCGCTCCTTTTTTAGGAACAATTTCAATGATTCCTTTCGACTCAAGTTCATGATAGCTTTTGTTTACCGTATGCATGTTGATTCCTAAATCTCCGGCTAGTCCCCTTACAGATGGCAAGGTGTCGCCAGTAGATAGATCGCCTCGGACAATACTTTCCATGATTTGAGTTCTAAGTTGTACATATATAGGAATATCCGATTCGGCATCTATAATAATCAACTATATCTCCTCCAATTCGGCTTCTTGTTCTATATACACTATAACAAATCTGTTCTACTTTGTATATAACAAATTCGAGTGTGTTTTTTTGTTTTCTCAACTTTATAATTAAAAATTAGATATAAAAATAGAACTTCCATAAAACAGGCGGAAGTTCTGCATTATAATTTTTGTAAGCCACTGTTTGGTTAAAACGACTTACAAATTTTCTCGGATAGTGCCTTTATTAATAAAGCTTTAGTTTTAAGATGAATTTCTATTTAATCTTCCTTTTTTTCCTTGGATTTCATTTTTGCAATTTTTTCAATTAAATTTAATGATATCATCACAAACACTACAATAAATGGTACATATGCTGGTAACTCAATCTCTTCTATAAAAACATGATACATTAAAACACTCAGAATTAAAATTGCAATAAAGATATTCACTTTCATAAATATGCTCAAGTTCTCATCCCCTTTTTGTGTTAAGCTATCCGATAAATTTGTTGGATTATTTGAATTGTCGCTTAAATGAATAATACAATCTACTCATCAATGCCTATCACTTTATATGGTTTAACCAATGCCTCGTTTACTTGTCTTCTTAGTTATTGTTCGGATATTTCAAAAGGAATTTCCTGTACTGTTTCAGAAACTAATTTCTAGCCCTACTTCTTCCATGGTGTCGGTCGGTTAAAGAAACTAAAAGAAAAACTATTGTTATATCGTGAATTAGATAATCTCAGTGTATTACACATTTCCAAACTTTGCATTTATTTCCCTATTATATTATAAAAAAGAGGCAAGAGAACTTTTTCCCTTGCCTCTTAAAGCAGACTTTCTTCCAGTGTTTTCATTTGGTAGAAGTATCCCTCTAATTCCATCAGTTCTTGATAGGAACCTGATTCGATGATTTCACCGTGATTCATGACAATAATCTGATCCATCTGTTCTAAGCCCTGCAAGCGGTGACTGACCAAAAGTAATGTATCTTGATCTGCTTGGTTGAAGATTTGTTGATAAATACTTTGTTCCGTTTGTGCATCTAGCGATGATGTCGGCTCATCTAACAGCCAAAGATGACCTTTTTTCAACAAGGCTCTTGCAATCGCTAATCGTTGCTTCTCACCACCAGACAGATTTTCTCCATTTTCTGAAACACGCGTATCCAGTGAAAAATTCTCAAGTTGCACGCTTGCAAGTACTGCATTCATTTGGTCATCCTGTAGTCCAGGATCTGCAAGTAGCAAGTTGTCTCGGATAGTGCCATAGAAGAAATGATTTTCCTGTAAAACCACTTTAGTTTGTTCCCAGATTGCGGACCCAGACACAGTCAAGGTGTCGTGTTGATCCCAATAAACTTGTCCAGCTTCTACTTGTTGCATTTTTAAAATAAGCTGTAGCAAGGTTGATTTACCTGATCCACTAGCTCCTACAATTGCCGTTTTTGATCCGGCCGGTAACAGAAGCGAAAGGTTAGGAATCGTTGTCCGCCACTCCCCTTTGTAGGTAAAACGGATGTCGCTAAATGCAAGTCCTGGTGGAACGTCAGGTAAATGATTGATAGAAATATTGGTTTCGCTCGGTTGAATATCCGGTTCGTCTACGACGTCATATAACCGGTTTGACGCATCACGACTTTCCTGGATATAAATTGGAAAGACTGCCATTGGTGCTGCTGGTTCGAAGACAGTTAATGAAATCATCACAAGCATCGCTAAAAAGATTCCTTCTAACGTTCCATTTACAACCAAATAAGCACCTATAGCTAACACGAACCAACTGACAATAAACGTAATGAATCCGTTAAACGATTGACTATACACTTTATTAATGTTTTCTTGTTTTTGTTCATTAATGTAGGTTTCTGATTGGCTTAAAAGCTGATTTTGTTTCGTATCTAATTGTTGAAACAACTTCAAATCACGAAATCCGTACATCACTTCAGTAATTTCTGTCGATAGGTCCCCGCGTTCCTGTCTTACTCTTCCATTAATTTTTACTTGTCTTAAAGAAAACAGGGCTGGAATTACAATTGTCGTTAGTAAAAAACCGAGTAACAAAATCACTGCAATCGCCAACGAATAGAAACTGACGAAGAAAATCGTACTCACAAAAACAAGTAATAAGACGATTGGTGGATAAAAAACACGTAGAAAGAAGTTTTGTAAACTTTCTACATCACCAACGACACGACCAAGCAAGTCACCACTTCGATACTTATGAAAAACATGTGGAACGAGTGGTTCCAATTTTTCAAAAAACGTTACACGTAAATTGCTTAAAATTGTAAACGTTGCACGGTGTGAATAAAGACGCTCCCCATATTTGGCACCAGCTTTAACAAAACCGAGTAATTTCACCGTTGAAGTTAACACAATCAATGCATAAAAAGGAGGTATTAAAGCTGCTTTTGAAATAAGGTATCCACTAGCAGCAAACAAACCAACACTACTAATTCCAGCGATAAAGCCTAAACAAATGGCTATAACGATATCCTTTTTTTCAATCAGCATAAGTTTGATTACCTTTTGAAGCGCGCTCATGCTTGTTTACCCCCTCGTTGAATCGTTACCATTTCCCGATATGCTGGTAAAGTATCAAATAATGTTGAATGTGTACCAACTGCTTGCAACTGACCATTCTCCAAAAATAGAATCTGATCTGCAGTTTTAATCGTATGCAATCGATGTGCCACTGTTATCACAGTTGCTGTCTCGTTTAGCTGCTCAATCGATTGTTGCAATATTTTCTCTGTAGCAAGATCCAGGCCACGGGTAGGTTCATCAAGCAAAACAATCGTTGGTTTTTTCAAGAAGGCGCGCGCAATGGAAACACGTTGTTTTTCACCACTGGATAAACCTCGTCCCGCTTCACCTATTTTCGTTTGATATTGGTTTTCTAATGATTCAATTAGCGGAGCGATTCCAGCTTTTTCTGCAGCCTCTCTAATGGCTTTTTCATCAACAGCAGCCGTTGTTCCCATGGCAATGTTTTCACCAATCGTCCCAGAAAAAATATAAGGATGTTGCGAAATATAGGAAAGCTGATTCAACCATGACGCTTCTGTAAAGGTAACAAGGTCTTGTTGCTGCACGTTAATAGCTCCTTCATCGGGCGTGATCATCCCTGCTAACAAATGAAGTAGCGTTGTTTTTCCTGAACCACTCGCACCAACAATGGCAATTTTTTGCTTTGGTAAAAAAGTAGCATCCATATTGTGTAACTTAAAATCACTCGTTGGATAGGTAAAGCTAAGATGGTTTAACTGGATGGTTGGTGGAACTTCTTCTTGAGCCATTTCATTCTTTCCCCATTGAATCGAATCGTCTTGTTCATCAAACTCCTGTAACACTTTTTTAGCCGCTCCCATACTACTTCTACCATTATGAAAGGTAGTACCGAGTTCTTTTAAAGAAGTAAAAAATTCTGGAACCAAAATAAGAATGACGAAAGCTGTAAAAAACGAAATACTTTCGTAGATAATTAACTGAATCGCAAGCTCTAACGCGACAATTCCAATACTAATCATCGATATGAGTTCAAGTGCAAACGATTGGGTAAAAGCAACCTTCAAAATATCCATCGTTGTATCACGAAAGCCTAAACTACTTTGTTCTAATTCGTCTTTTTGCTTTTTTGTTCTTCCAAATAATTTTAATGTTACGAGTCCTTGTAATGTGTCTAAAAAAGCACCAGAAAAAGAAGCTAGTTTTTCTAGCTTTTCTTCTGACTTTTTCTGGGTTTGTATTCCGATAACAATCATAAAAATCGGAATAAATGGAGCAGAAACAAGCAATATAATGCCTGAATTTATATGTTGAGTGAAAATAACAATCATCACTAACAACGGTACAAACGTACTTTGCATTACTTGTGGGATAAACTGGCTATAGAAACTATCCATTTCATCAACACCATCTAGAAGCATACTTACCTTTTTACCTGTTTGTCCTTTTTCTGCGAGCTGAACAGGCTGCTGCGCATATTTAGTTAATAAATCTTTACGAACATCACGTTTAACATCACTCGCAATAGAAACACCTATTCGTTTACTCATATAATCGGTTAAAGCGCGAATCAACAAAATAATAAACAATGCGAGGATTGGTGATGTAACTGCTGAAAAGGATAAGTTTTTCAAAAAGACACCATCTACAATACGTGTCATAAGGAAGGCCTGTACAATAATTGCCAGACCGAGCAGTAAAGTTAGACCTACTAAAAAGTAGATTCTTCTTTTATGCCTCCATACTGTTTTCTTTATATTTTGCATGAAGATCTCATTCCTCTACTACAAATTTTCGTCCACAATCTACTTTTTCCCTTTAGCATAATCTGCATTAAATAAAAACAAACGCATCAGTAATATCAGGGAAGGAATTAACATGAGTAATCCTCCAATAAAGACGATGATTAAGGCGAGTCCCATGGATTCATTCGTAACGCTAGATTCAATGTGAATATATGGGTCAAGTAAATATGGATATTGTGCAGCACCGTATCCAAAAAATGCAAAGAAAAATTGGAGCATGATAGCGATAAACGCTGTTCCATAATTTCTACCGATGTATAACAGCCCCATGGCAATTAAAAAGAAGCCCATCGATAAGCCGAATACCCACCATAAATCCAACATATTATCAAAATGACGTTGATTGTGCTGACCCAAAAATATCATCGTTGTGAGTGCCATAATAATCGTGGGTGTCGCCCAAAAAAGCGACCATCTCCTTACTAAATTTAGAGCAGGTTTATCATTGGCTCTTGACGCATAGTAAGTTAAAAAGCTTGCACTAATGAATAAAATCGCAGTAATTGCCAATCCAACGATACTCCAAGCTAATGGACTTGTGAATAATTCTAAATATTTCAGTGATACTACACCATTCTCTTCCTTAATAAATCCACCTTCTGAAACAGTTAATGCGACAGAAAGTGACGCAGGGATTAATAACCCTGTTGCGCCGTACAGAAACATATAGACATTACTCTGTTTAGATCCGTAATTTTCAAACGCATAAAAGGATCCCCGGATCGCTAACAAAATGATTGCAAAGCTTGCCGGTACAAGTAAAGCGGATCCATAGTAATAAGCTGTTGATGGAAAGAAACCAACAATTCCAACAAAAAAGAACACTAAAAATACATTGGTCACTTCCCATACAGGGGATAGATATCTAGAAATAATTTGATTTATGATGTGATCTCTTTTGGTAACTTTTGCATAATAAGCGAAAAACCCTGCCCCGAAATCAATCGAAGCAACGATAACATAGCCATACAAAAATAGCCATAATACTGTGATTCCTACTATTTCATAACTCATTTTTTATCCCCCTTTTCTAGTTCAGGGTAGTGTTTCTCTAATTCTAGTTCAACTGGATTATCTTTAAACAATTTTCTTAACGTAATCACAAATAATGTTCCAAGTACAATATACAAAGCTAAAAACAAGAAAAACATATGCAAGATATATGGAGAAGACGTCGCAGCTTCACTTACAGTCATATATCCTCTTACGATCCAAGGTTGTCTTCCGAGTTCTGCAAATATCCAACCAAACTCGACCGCTAACATGGCTAGTGGACCACTTAAAGCAAGCATCCATAGCATGAACTTATTATGAACATTCCAGCGTTTAAATTTACTTAATACAAGATATAAGAAAGAAATACCAATCAAGAAAAAGCCAATCGACACCATCAAATCAAATAAATAGTGAATAACTAAAGGTGGTCGCTCATCTTCCGGTGTTACTTCCAAACCAGTTACTTCACTCATAAAATCTCCATGAGCTAAAAAGCTTAGAAAACCAGGTATTCGGAGTTCACCAACTACCTCGTTATTTTCATTTAGCCAGCCAAAAAGAATTAAATCGGCATTCTCTTCAGTTTCAAAAAGCCATTCCGCTGCAGCTAACTTTTCCGTCTGATGTTCTGCAAGATATTTTGCTGATGTATCTCCTGCAACCGCAGTTAAAATAGAGAAAACAAGCATCGATATAACTGTCATTTTTAACGCTTTTTTATGATAATCCGCAGCGCCTTTCTTACGTAATAATGCAATGGCTGCAATCGTTGCTAAAATGGCTGCCACCGTTAGATACGATCCACCTAATACGTGCGCAATTCTAGTTGGTGACGATGGATTTAGCATTGCTTCTATCGGATTAACCGCGACAAATTCACCGTTTGTTATCGTAAATCCATCAGGTGAATTCATAAACGAATTCACTGTAGTAATAAAAACAGCAGACATACCTGCCCCAATAACAACTGGTAAGGATATGAGCCAGTGTGTATATTTACCTTTAAAACGGTCCCATGTATATAAATAAATCCCTAAGAAAATAGCTTCAAAGAAAAATGCAAAAACTTCCATAAATAGTGGCAAGGCAATCACATTACCAGCCATTTGCATAAAGTTAGGCCAAACTAAAGATAACTGTAAGCCAATTGCCGTACCAGTTACGACACCAATGGCCACTGTTATAACAAAACCTCTCGCCCACCGCTTAGCAAGTAATTCATAATGCTTGTCTTTCTTTTTAATTCCAATAAACTCAGCCAATGAAATAAATAATGGCACACCAACACCCAATGTAGCAAAGATGATATGAAAGGTTAAGGTCATTGCTGTGATTAATCTACTAATAGTGACTGTATCAAACTCCATTTTTATACCCTCCTTGTACATTGTTAAGATTTAGTGAAACAATACACATACTAATTTTCATTTTAACATGTTTTTAATATTAACAGTTACCCTTTCACATTTTAAACTAAACTGTTTAATAAGTTGTGAATTTCAGATGACATTTATGTGTCCCTTCTGTGTCTGCAGAGCCTTTCTTCATATAATTTATGGAACAAAGGGAACAGAAGCATCGTCCTAGCCAGACTATAAAAGAAGGTCAGGGATCTACATTGGTAGATTCCTGACCTTCTTTCAATTCATCAAACTGTTTTTTCTTCTGCGCTGTTTACTAAGTACTGATATACTGCCTTACTAAAAGCATGATAGCCTTCTGCAGTTAAATGAATGCCGTCTTCACTGATTAGATTTACTAAGTCACCGGCTTTTTTTATTGCAGATCTAACATCTATTTTTGGAATTGTCAGCTCATCTGCTAATTTATTTAAATGATAATTATACATTCCATGCCAGTGTTCGATACCACCCAATTTACTAACCCAATTACCTACAGAAGGGTTATACTGGTTGGAAATCGTTTGATAATATCTCACCGGGTCGAGCGGTGGTAAGGTAGCAATGATTGGTTTAACTCCACTCTCTTGCAATTTTGTTACAATTTCTTTGATGTTTGCTAAATAACGATCTAAAGAAACGATTGCTTGATGGTCTTCTTCTGGTTTTTCTACGATCTCATTCCATTTAAAATTACAATCATTTCCCCCAACCTCAACAATCGCAAAGTCAGGGTGTTCTTCAATTACATCTTTTTCTAACCTTGACAACATTAATTCAGAGTTGTCGTTAAAAACACCTTTATTAATAACTGTCACATCGTTCGTTTCTTTTTGACTAAACAAGTCTTGTAATGATGCAGGGTAATTTTCTTTTAGTATTCTCAGTCTTCCTTTTACTACAGAAACCCCACGTGTTAAACTATCGCCAAAACAAATAATTTTCATCTAAATCACCATTCTTCAAGCTAATTTTTCTAATTAATATAACACCTCTATAAGAAAAATAACATTGACATTTGTCACTTTTTTCATAAAAAATTGTGGAAGCAGGGGACGGTTCTTTGCTTCCTGTTTTCTATTTAGCTTCTGTCATTAATATAAATAATGAAAAAGATTGATTAAATAGCCCAGGGCTTTTTTACTACCTTTCGCATAACCTATGTTGTGGACTAAAGGGAGGAATAGTTATGAACTATATGGATCGGAATAATATGCCTCAACAGTTGATGGGCTATATGGATGGGACACAAACTTTACCTGTCATGGTGGTGGAGCCCTATGTATATAAAGCAGCTAGTAGTTTAATTGGAAAGTTTGTTGTTGTTGAAACAACACGGGGTTCAATTAGTGGGACACTTATCGACGCCAAACCAGACCATATCTTATTACAACAACGTGAATCTTCATTTTTTGTTCGTCTATGCGAAATAGTCTGGATCATGCCGGATAAATAAAAACCATAAACCAAACGATGTGTATTTGGCACATCGTTTGGTTTTCGTTTAGGTTTCAAATATAGTTGATTTATAAGTTTAATGATAATCGACAATTACATTCACCCATTGCAACAAAAAAACCAAGTAAAAAAGATCCCTACACTCGTATTTGTTGAAATAATTACCTATACTTTTTAAGTCAATACTTCTCCATTTTACTTCGCCTATTTTTATATTACCTCTTGAAATATGAATTTCTATTTATACAATCAAAGTATAGAAAAGTTTCAACCATAAAAGAAAAACCCTCTCCAACTTTAACACTTTACTATAGTAGCGTGATAAACTTTTTTAGTTTATACTATATGATAGAAATATAGTATTTAGTATGGGGGCAAAACAACAAGATGAAGAAGATTGCGATTATAGGTAGCAGCGGAGGAAATCTATATAACTTAGGTGGAAAAGATCCAAACAAACTTTTAAACGAAATACATAACCAAACAAAGAATACGGAACTAGAGGTAGCATCTATCCAGTTCATCGCTGCTAATGAATCGATGGATGTTGTTAAAGCTTCAACGAAAGCATCTTTATGGACAATAGATTCATCAGGTGCATTTAGTAAAAACACCGAAGCAACTTTAGAGAAAGTTAATCAACAAGCGCAACTACTAGACAATGAGATTGCTGAGCAGATTCTTGCGGGTGTGATTGATGGGTTAATTGTCATGAGTGGCGATCCTAACGGAGCCAACCAGCAAGCATTGAAAGCCGCTGCTGAGAAAAGAATTCCTATCGTTGGCACTGGTGGAACATCGATGGCATTGATCAGTTCAATGGGAGCAAAAGTAATTGCTACTTCAGGTACAACAGGAACAACAAATCGAACTAGAGCCGTTTCCTTTGTTACCTCGTTAACGAAGCATTTTGGCATCTCTTATCGCCCACTCCTCGGAAAAAATGATAGTAATGTGGAAGAGTCAAGTGGTCTAGGACTTAAAAATATAAACATTCGTGGAATCATGATGTCTGCTTTGCCAGGTTTTATTGCAATGGCACTTATCCTCGCTTTGAGTAAAATACCTGGTTTAGAACCACTAGGTAATGTCTTTGACGTTTTAATTGGTGCCTTACCAGTCATCATTGCTGTTATAGCTGCCAAACAAGTGTCAGAATTAGATGAAGTATCGATTGTTGCTGGTGTCGTTGCAGGGGTACTTTCTGTGGACGGTGGTATTATCGGTGGAATGATTGGTGGTATCCTTGCCGGTTTGCTTGTAAGAATCTTGTTCCAAAAATTTGTTGAGTGGCGCTTCCCGATGACAACAGTTAATATTGCGGCAGGTGGATTTGCTGGTTTAATTGCTGGGCTACTAGTCTATTATTTCATCGGACCGGTCGCTTTAGCTCTTGGAGATTTAATTAAAGAATTGATAGAAGTAACTGTAGCATTTAACCCAATTATTGCCGGATTAATTGCAGGCGTCCTAATTTGGCCAGCGATTCTTGGTGGTGTTTACCATGCCGCAATTTTACCAATTGTATTACTTGAAATGGAGAGAACAGGAAATAGCTTTCTAGGTGCAGTTGATATGGTAGGGTTAGTTATGGTTGCTGCCGGAATAAACCTAGCTAATATTATTAGCCCCCATGATAAAGGAGAAGCAGCAGTTGCTACACCAGGCTTTGTGATTAATATGGGCTTCGGTACATTTGTTGAATCCGCCTATCCATTTATGTTTTCTAGCAAGTGGGTGTTTGCCGGAGCGCTAGTCTCTGGTGGGGTTGGTGGTGCATTAGTTGGTTTGTTTGATGTTCGCGGAACAGCCTATGTACCAACCTTTACGGCCCCTCTACTCGCCAATAATCCGATTGGATTCATTATCGCTATGCTGGTACCATTTACACTTGCCTTCACCATTACATTTATAGCAAACAGATGGCCAGCCAAAAAGATCGAACAGAATGTAGAACAAGTTGAAAAACTTTCTGTCTAAATTTTATATATAGTTCAGATACTTTTGTATGTTAATTACAGTTTAATCAACTTACTAAAACACTATAATTTTACATCCATAAAAAACAGTACAACTGAGCGTTGTACTGTTTTTTGTCTTATTAAACCGAAGCATGACATCAAACCACTGAAGGAATCTCACTTTTCTTACTTATCATCTCCATAAAATCTGTGCACCCGTCGATTCATTAAGTAAGTTTATTTTTTTAACTCAAAAACCATGAAGTCAGCACATCTAAAATCTTCTTCAAATGAAGGATACTTTTTTAGTATCTCTTCAGATGGCTTAGGTTCTACCAAGCTTTTTAATACAAAACCAGTGTGAATCAGAGTATTTATATAACTCGTTAATGTTCTATGGAAGATTAACATCTTTTGTTTATCACCTAAACCTTGTTCATACGCACCTTCATAAAAGTATTTATCTACGTTCCAGTGCAACTTTTCACCACTATCGTTTCTCTCCCAACCACATTCTGGTGTAATGAAACAAGGATGCAATATCGAAAAAATAAAACTACCTCCATTTACAAGCAACCGATACATTTCTTGAAAAGCTTTTTCATAATTCGTTAGGTCCTGAATAACCATATTGGACACGATTAAATCATAACTTTTATCTTTAAAATTATTTAAGTCCTCACAATTACTTTGTCTATAATCGATTAATAGCTCTTTTGGAGTTCTTTCTTTAGCAATTTCAATCATTCTTGGAGAGTAATCCACTGCTGTCACTCTAGCACCAGACTTGGACAAAATTCTGCTTAAATATCCTTCACCACATCCTGCATCTAAGATTTTTTTATTTCTCACATTTCCTAAAAGTGAAAGTATAGTGGGGTTTAAAAAAACTTCTTTATGAAGATCCCCTTGTTCACTATGATTTTTTGAATATGTATCTGCAAAGGTATCCCACCTCTTTATAGCTTCTTCAGTACCTACATTTTGTAACATTTTTAATTCCCCCAATAACGTCTTTTCTTTATTACATTCTGTTCAGCACAAATGGCGACTGTTCTTATTGGACAGTCGCATTCGGACGTGCATCAAGTTAGCTTAGTTTTTAGTTTCAGCATATATAAATGTTTTTCTTACCAAAAATATAGCTAATACTGGAATAAATATATAAATCCCTATATGAACAACGGTAGCATGTGCTATTGTAAATCCTATTATTATTATAAGTATTGAAACTAGAAATAAAGTACTAATAACCTGTTTGGATACATTTTTGAACCCTTTTTCTTTCTTTTCTAAATACCCTAGCGCCAATCCTAAAACTATCCCTGCCACAAAGAGAAATAAATAAGTTAAAGACACCAAATCCCTCCATAAATAGTAAATTTCTTACTTACTAATTAACAATCATCAATTGATCAAAAATCGTTACTGGCAATTAGTAAAGAGCGATTATCTTCATACACAAATCGCATCTATTAAACAACAAATTTTATTTATGTTTATTTTAAACATTCAATTCTTCTATTTTCTTAAATACTAAAGCATACGTAGCTTTTACATGTTCATCTGTCTTTTCATCATTATATAACCCAAAACTGAAACGATTTATTTCCTTTTCAACTTTTGTGCTATCTACCCCATTTATATAGGTTAAACCAGGTACCCATTCCCAAGAGTCGTTACACTCTATTACTTCCCTGGATGTAAAAGGAATATGGCTTTTATAGGTAATAAAAAAGTATAATATATGCTAAATATAATTTCATACATATGATTAGTTGGTCCCAGTTACATTCCATAAAAGAGCTATTACTAATTTATTTATCTTATAATTCTAGCTTTACTTTAATCCCGTTCTAATAGATTTCCATAACTAGCTTTATATAACTTTTCAAAAATCTCAATGCCTTGAAAAAAACTATGATTATAGCTCTCGTCATCAACAGTCCAAGCAGTAGCGAGTACAGTATGACAATATCCCCAGAGCAAAAGTCGCTCCTTATCTAAACTAAGTTCTTTTGTAAAAATAGCTACTCTTTTTTCAATCACTTGATTTGCTCCCTGCTCTGGTAATTTATTCAGTAAGTATTGAATCAAGTCATATTCGATTTCGCCTATTAAGCCTTTAGGGTCAATAGCCGTCCATGTGTTGTTTCCGGATTCAATTATATTATAGTGATGAAAGTCTCCATGAAGTAGCCATCGTTGTTTGGGTGTGTTATGAAGGTATGTAAATAGGCTTAACGCCTTCTCTAGCATTGTTTTCGAAATTGGCCCAATCCCATTTGGGTGTGTATCCATTATATTCCGAAGACTTTTCTCCCTTGCTTTGGTAGTTTGAATTATGGTTTCATCTGGTGCAGGTACAACTAATTGCCTAATCACATTTGCTGCAAACCGACAAGCATCAGCATCGTCCTTTACCTCTGCTAGTGTATGACCAGGTGAAATTTTTTCTAGTAACAAGATCCGGTTTTCTCTATCAAAATCAATAAGCCTCGCAATTCCTTTTCCATTAAATAATTTTAAAGTCTCTAATTCATCCAAAAACTCTTGTTCCGAAATACACATTTTCACAACTACTTGTGTTCCATCATCTTTAAATGCTGGTGCCACGTAGTTTATTGAAAGTGAATAAGGCTCTAGGATATTTAACGCCCAACGTTGCTTAGAGTAATCAGTCACATTTGGTAATTTTTTCAACCAATCTTCACCTTGGTCTTTAAAATACAAACGTACATTTGATATGAATTTTTTTTGTAGTTCCATCGTTTTCTCCCTTCTAACTTGTGCCAACTATATTAGCAAAAAATGGTCCTATGTTTAGCATACTTCAAGAAGGGAATTTGTTGAATAAATTTTAATAAAGGAGTTGAATATAATGAAAAAGACATATTTTATTTCGATAGATGCTGGACGAATAGATAAAGCTAAACTTGATAAAAATCATACGTATTTTGAAGTGAAAGTAGAAGAAAATGAACTATACGATTTGGAATTCCTTTTAAGAGAAGTGTTATCTATTGATAAAGATGCGAAACCGGTATTTTCACAACCTCTCTCGGAAAACGATGTAGATAATGAACGCAATGACTTTCAGACGAAAATAGAAAAATTGTATCGCAAAATATATGAAGTAGGTACGGAGCAAACAAAGTCAGATATTAGCTCATTAGGAATACTTGAGAGCCAGAAATAATATGATTTATTTCCATTTTTAAATGAAGAATATGACAGGCACCCCATATGGACAAGTGTTCACATGGGCTGCCTGCCATTTAATTTGATTAAAACTCTTCATAAAAAGCAGGATCTTGATTGTTAATCCTACCATCCGATTGTGTTAATCCTGAAATGAGATTCATTTCTGTATCATCTAAAGAAAAATCAAAAATTGTTATATTATCTCGTTGTCTTTTAGCCGATGAAGATTTAGGAATGGCAATTGTCCCCAGTTGATAATGCCAACGCAATATAACTTGTGTTATCGACTTGTTGTGATTTTTGGCAATTTGTTGAAGCATTGTATTATCTAATATTTCTTTGGCTTTTGCTAACGGACTCCAAGATTGTGTCTGGATATTATTTTCCATATGCCACTTTATTTGTTGTTCTTGGTTAAAAAATGGATGTAATTCAATTTGGTTAATACTTGGCTTCACACCAGTTTCTTTATTTAAACGTTCCAAATGTTCAGGTAAGAAATTGCAAACACCGATAGAACGAATAAGACCCTGTTTTTTCGCATCAATTAATGCTTGCCAAGCTTCCACATAGTTATCTTGTTTAGGGTTAGGCCAATGAATCAAGTATAAATCATAATAATCAAGGTTGGCACGGTAAAGAGATTCCTCAACGGTGGTAATTGCTTGGTCATACGCTTGATAACGTCCCGGCAATTTGGAGGCAATCCGTAATTGTTCTCTTGGAACTGAACTACGTTTAACAGCTTCACCTACAGTACCTTCATTCTCATAATTATAAGCAGAATCAATAAGACGATAACCACTATCCTCAATTGCTGTTTGTATAGATTTTACACCTTGATTCCCCTTCAATTTGTATGTACCTAAACCTATAACCGGTAATGTAAGGCCGTCATTAAGTGTTACTTCTGGAATTGTTTTCCCCATCTTAAAGCCCTCCTTCTCTTCATACTTTCAGATTATCATAGTTTTATAAGGATTTCATAATAATGAACTTAGCAATATCCTAGAGTTAGAAAGCAAATAATCCGAGAAACACGAACATAGTAAGTTTTAAAAGTTGTATAACGGTATAATAATGTTAATTGATGACTATCGTATTTAGTATTAGTTGAGGATAAGTAAATTTCGACTTTTATTTAATAATATCTAAGAATCAATAATGCATCAGCCTAATTCCAATATTATTGTTCACATAGTATGACTAGCCATTTTCATGTATAGTAAGAGGGGAATAATACATTACGTACAATAACAAATTCGCTAATAAAAGGGGTTGTATAATGAGAAAAATTATATTATCAACAGAGAGTGGAGCCGATGTACCTGATGATTTAGCAAAAAAACATGAAGTGCAGGTCGTCCCAATGCACATCGTCATGGATAGTAAGGATTACTTAGATGGTTCTTTACCAGTCACAGACATTTATAATTATTATGAACGCACAAAAAAAATACCCTTCACCACGTCTACAAACCCAAATGAATATCAAGAATTCTTTACAAAGATACGAGAAGATTATCCGGATTGCATTATTGTTCATATTGGCTATACGTCAAAAGCATCTTCGTCCTTCCAACATGCAGTGATTGCATCAGAAGATTTTGATGATCTTTTTCTCATTGATGCACTTAACGTTACGGGCGGTTTGGCTGCTGTTGTACTTTATGCTGTTACCTTATTAGAAAAAGAACCGACAATAAAACCTGAACAGTTAGTGAAAAAAATTGAAGCAATCGTTCCTAAATCAAAACTTGCTTTCGTTCCTGGTAGCTTAGAATTCCTAAGAGCAGGTGGACGTGTAAGTAATGTAGCTTATCTTGGTGGTGCTTTGTTGAAAATTAAACCATTAATTGAGTTAATTGATGGAAAACTTGTTTCAACTAAAAAATATCGTGGAAAAATGAGCGGAATAACTGAAAGACTCATGCGAGACTATTTAAACAAATACGATATCAACCGTAACCAATTGTATTTCATATACTCAATCGGGTTAGATGAAACAATCAAGCAACAAATGGATGAGATCGCAAAAGAAAATGGCTTCGAAAATGTACGATGGATTCAAGCAGGCGCTATGATTTCGACCCATGCTGGTCCCGGAGGTCTCGGTATTGCAGGATTAGAAGTTTAAAAGTGGCTCTATTTCTTATTCTTAATACGTGAAATGACAGGGACAGGCTCACTGTCCCCATATCCCTAAAACGGGTTTGTTGCCCATTGTAGTGATTGTTTGATGAATATACGCGGATTAAGTTTAAGTTGTGACACCATATATTCGGCTAAGTCTTCTGGTTGCATGAACTTGTCTTGATTTTTTTCTTCTAATTGATCCCCAAAGGCTAATTCTGTAGCTACTAGACTCGGGTTCAGTGTGAAAACACGTACATTGTTGCGGCGTACTTCTTGCATAAGTGCCTCAGTCATTCCTTGGATAGCAAATTTCGAACCACTATACGCCGTAGATCCAGCTGTTCCCTTCAAGCCATTACTAGAAGAAATGTTGATGATATCCCCTTGATCTTTGGTAATCATTTGCGGTAGGACGGCTCTTGTAACATGGTACGTACCAAAAACATTTACCTCAAATGTACGCTTCCAGTCTTTTGGATCAGTTTCTAAGAATGAGCCATGCATCCCTATCCCAGCATTATTTATAAGTATATCCGCTGGACCTAGATTGGCTTGTAAGCTTGCTACTGCTTCATCTACTTCCTCCATCTGTGCTATATTTGCTACTGCTATACTCACTCTAACACCATGACTCTCTGCTTCTTTTGCTACTTCTTGTAGCTTTTTTTCTGTTCGAGCAATCAAACCTACGTGGACACCTTCTTTAGCCAATTCAAGTACTGTTGACCGGCCTATACCACTACTTGCACCTGTAATATATGCAATCTTACCTTTTAAATTTTGTCCCATCATCCTCATCCTTTCTATTCATTCTTCACATTAATATTATAGGTTAGTTAAAAAAGAAACCAGAATTTATCCCTATTGGTGCGAATTTTAAAATAAATAGATTAATTTATGTTACTATATATTGGTTCTTTAAATATGGCTGTTATCTTAAATTGTTATGATAGATAATATATAAAGTCGCACTAACAGCTATGTTGATTTTCGCTCCGGGCAGTCGCACACCTTAGGGCACCGCTTCAGCGTTTTTTGCGAGCGAGGAGACTGAAGCGTTCCCCACGGATCCAAAGCGGCGTAATTACCAATGAACTAGAAATAATACAAAAAGTTAAGAATACTTAGTACAAACTTCACATCAAGTTCGAGGGCTTTATAGCAATAATATTTGCGAAAAGAGCCTTAAATATAAACTTTCATTTGAACTAGAAAGGTGTTTAGATTTATGTTACATAATCCAACAGGAAAAGAGCGTTTAGGATTAGCATTTTTACTTGCTATGCTTGGTATATTAGGACCACTTAATATTGACATGTATTTACCTAGTTTCCCTGGTATTGCCGAAGATTTAAACGCTCGTGCCTCGTTAGTACAACTTAGTTTAACAGCATGTTTAATTGGCCTTGCCATTGGTCAGATCTTTGTAGGTCCAATTAGTGATGCTCAAGGAAGAAGAAAGCCTTTATTAATATCGATTTCCTTGTTTGCCATAGCCTCCCTGCTTTGTGCCCTTGCGCCTAACATTACTACATTAGTAGTAGCGCGATTTTTACAAGGTTTTACTGCTTCAGCTGGAATTGTTCTTTCTCGCGCAGTTGTCCGAGATGTATTTAGTGGAAGAGAGCTTACCAAATTCTTTGCACTTTTAATGGTAATTAATGCAACGGCACCGATGATTGCACCAATGGCTGGTGGAGCAATCTTATTGTTGCCAAATGCTAGCTGGCATACGATATTCTTTTTCTTAAGTTTACTGGGACTTATCATTGTCGTAACAGTTGCACTGAAGTTAGAAGAAACGTTGTCAAAAGAAAGACGTATCCCAAGCTCTTTCGGGCATTCCATTCGTACGATAGGAAATCTAATGAAAGACCGTTCCTTTATTGGTTACGCATTAGTCGTAGGCTTTATCCATGGTGGAAGTTTTGCTTATGTATCAGGGACACCATTTGTCTATCAAAATATATATGGTGTGTCACCTCAAACATTTAGTATTCTATTCGGTATTAATGGTCTGGCTATTATTTTGGGGAGTTTTCTTATTGGACGTCTAGGCGCATTTATTCACGAAAGAAAATTGCTTCGAACCGCCGTTATGATTTCAGTTAGTGCAACTTTACTTCTTTTGATCATGACAATTATAGAAGGGCCATTAGCAATGCTTGTCCTATCGATATTCATTTACATGATTACTATAGGTATGATTCTTACAAGTACGTTTACCTTAGCGATGGAAAAGCAAGGACAACGTGCAGGTAGTGCAAGTGCAGTTTTAGGTATGCTTCCCTTATTACTCGGGTCGATGGTCTCTCCTCTCGTTGGCATTAATGAAGAAACAGCAATACCAATGGGGACCATTTTATTTGTTACATCCTTCATTGGTTCCATAGCCTTCTTTAAATTAACAAGGTCAAATGAAACAGATATAATACAGACCGAGGAATAAAACCCTCCGTCTGTATTATTTCACATAAGTTTGACTAAAAATAAGAATGGAATCATTTACATCCATAGCTTTTCAAACTCCGCAATCCGGACTGGTTTACTAAACAAGTAACCTTGGAGTTCATCACATTCAAGTTTCTTTAAAACTGCCAACTGTTCCTTCCGTTCTACTCCTTCTGCAACAATATTAATGTTTAGCTTTTTTCCGAGTGCAATCATGAAGCTAGCAATAGCAGCACTTTCTTCGTTTGTATCAATATCACTGATAAACGAGCGATCAAGCTTAATTGTATTAAAGCCATATTTTCTTAAATAATCTAATGATGAATAACCTTTCCCAAAATCATCCAATGCGATTTGAATACCAATTTTTTTAAGTTCTATTACTTTGTTTAATAACTCTTGATCGCTATGTACAAGGATGCTTTCTGTAATTTCAATTTCAATCCACTTTCCTTCGATATCATTTTCTTCAAGAAAGCTTGCAACACGTTTCACCAAGTCTTTTTGTAAAAATTGTAGTGTAGAAAAATTAACAGATATTTTAATCTGCTCTTTTCCAGCTTCTTTCCATCGTCTTAGTTGACGACATGCCTCTTGGTAAACCCAATCACCAATCGGAACAATCATCCCTGACTCTTCTGCCAAATGGATAAAATCATTTGGTGGAATCATCCCAAGATTCGGGTGGTTCCAACGTATTAACGCTTCTGCCCCACAGATTTGACCATCTTTGGCACTAATTTTCGGCTGATAATACAATTCAAATTCATTATTTACAAGTGCCCGGTTAAGATCTCTTTGTAAAGAAAACGTTTCATTAGCTTTTTCCATCATCTCTTGTGTGAAAATCTGGAAGTCGTTTTTTCCTTGTTCTTTCGTTAGATACATCGCCAGATCAGCTGTCTTCAACAGGGACTGCTTATCCTGACCCGACTCCGGAAAAACACTTATGCCAATGCTACCTGTTATTACAAATTCATATTGGTTATGGGTAAATGTGTCGTTTAGATTGTGTTTAATTTGATTAGCTACCTCTGATATCTCGGTTACCTCTGCAATATTCGGAATCATGATAAAGAATTCATCGCCACCCCACCTAGAGACCATTGCCTTTTTAGGAACACTTCTTTCTAACGTTTGTGCAACTGTTTTCAACAATATGTCGCCACTATCATGCCCAAGCGTATCATTAATCGACTTAA
The DNA here is from genome assembly GCF_030282825.1 of Aquibacillus rhizosphaerae. Classification (GTDB taxonomy): domain Bacteria; phylum Bacillota; class Bacilli; order Bacillales; family Amphibacillaceae; genus Aquibacillus_C; species Aquibacillus_C rhizosphaerae. Next base: position 10,270 of record NZ_JASTZU010000024.1, on the reverse strand, counting down.
AGTTGTCTAAATCAACGAACAAAACCGCTAATTTAGTCTGTTCTTCTTTTGACAAAATTAATTGATCTTCTAAACTCTTTTCAAAAAATCTACGGTTGGGCAAACCTGTTAAGTAATCATGGTAAGCGATATATTGGATTTCATTTTGTGCGCTTTTAAGATCGGTTATATCTCGGTAGTTTATCACGATCCCTTTTACATCCGGATCATCTACAAGGTTTGTAGCAATAACTTGGATGTCTAACCAATTGCCATTTTTATGTTTTAATCGCAATTCAATTTTCACCGTTTGATCAGGTCTTTTGCTAAGTACTTCTTGCAACGCTAAACGAGCTCTATCCATATCATCTGGGTGCATGATTTGGTATAAATCTCCCGTCATTTCCTCCACTTTAAAACCTAAGACTGTTTCTAGGGAATCACTGAAATAAACGATTTCTCCATTTTTATTAATAATACTAATTATATCTGAAGAATTTTTTATTAAAGATTGAAATTTATTATTCTGTTGTTTTATTTCTTCTAACCATCCTGTTATATCTTTTCCAATTACAAAAAGACCCAAAATATCTCCATCAACTTTTATAGGGACGGCATCTATAGAAACTGTTTTGACTTCTCCACTTTTATGAACAATTCTAAAATTTCTCCTTTTTCCCTTCCCGTCCATCGCTTCATTAAAAAAGCTACCCACCTTTGAAATATCCTCTGGATAGAGCATCGATTGGTAACTTTTCCCCATTAATTCTTCACTATAATATCCAGTAAGTTCAATTAACCCTTGATTATAATCAATTAATACTCCATGTTCATCCAAAATATAGATGGCATCCGAATGTATTTCTATAAATTTATCATAAGAAAATCGATTAGATTTCAAATAAGCTTTTAATCTGGTTTGGTTATTCATAAGCCACCTTCTTTCTATTTATTAACTTCTTATTTATTATTACCCTATTTAAGCTCAAGGCAAGCGGTAAAATATTAACAATTTCAACCAATTTTATATGAATTACAGAACCAGAAAACCAATAAACTCCTCAAACTAATTAAACTATTTGCTTTAAAAATCGCAAAATGTGATAATAATCACACTGCCCAACCTAAATAAATTATTGATGTTGAGAATCGTTATCATTATAATAAATATGTTAAGTTGGATTATCATTATTCGACAAAAACATACTCATAGAAAAAGGAGCTGAATAAGCATTGACAAAAACAAATCATTCTGAGGACGAACAATCAAAGAATAATATCGAGGTTTGGGAAGATCTTGTTAATATAAAAGATTTAGTTTTATCTTTATTCATTTGTAGTTTTACTACTTTGACAGCTTATTTTATCGCCCCAAACGAGCCGCCTCAACCATTGTTCTATGGATTAATAGGAGCTCTCATCGGCTTTGGAATTTGTAGTTATTTTATTAAACCAAAAAGATCAATGCGTGAAGCGGAAAGTGAGGAATAAAGATGGATGCAGTATTAATTATGCAAATGATTATGGCTGCTGTTTTAGCTGCAGTCATTTATTCAATTATAGGAATAGCTCCAGGTACAGATGAAACGGCCGTATTAGCACCGGTTACCTTAGTACTCGTTTTAACTGGAATGGAACCAATCATTATTTTGTCGTTTTTCATTTCTGCGATTGTTGCAAAAAAATTAACCGATTCTGTTCCAGTTGCTGTAGCAGGAATTCCAGGTGGTGTGATGTCAACGCCGATGGTCGAACATGCACTCGTGCTGAAAAAGCATGGACTAACTGACTTAAGTATTCGCAAAATGGCTTCTGGTTCCGTTATTGGTACTACCGTTGCTGTTCCTGTTAGCTTAATTCTAGCCAATGCTCTGATCCCTGTTTCTGATGTAATCAAAGACTATGCTAATCCGTTGTTTTTCTTTGGTGCCGTTTTTTTAGCACTAATGACGAAGAATAAGATACTTGCCCTTGCTTCGATTATTCCTTTTGCCTTATTAATTCAAGGACTAAGACATTTATACTGGGGTGTTGGAGTAGTACCTGAAGGGACAAATGTTTTCATCTCCTTTTTCTTGGGTATAACAATCGGACCAGTGATTTTAACTTTATTTGAACTGTTAAACAAAGACAAAAGAAATTCTCTACAACGTTTTGGTAAAAAAGATATTACATACAATAAAAAGAATCGCTATAAAGGAATCCCAAATCCTTTTAAAATTTTAACAGGAAAGGAATTATTGTCCAGTTCCTTTACTTCTTTAATCGGATCACTTACTTTTATTATGAGCCCTGTAGGAATCACGATATTCTTGGGGGAATTATTTACTAGCAGAATCAAAGACCCTGTCAAAAAAGCGTCACGTGCTATCTCATCCATGGATGGGTTAACAAATGCTGCTTATATTTCAGGAACGTTGATTCCTTTAATTGCATTAGGTATTCCATTATCACCAATGGCCATTGGTCCAGCCAATGCTTTATTTAACGCGCCACCTGTGTTTACATTAGAACATAATATGCACCATGTTCTTTCCAATGCAGATTTTATTTGGGCAACATTGATAGGTGCGATTGTTGCAATAGTAATTACTTATTTTATAATTGTTAAGTTTTCCAATCAGATATGCGCGTTTATTTTCACAAGAATTCCACATGAAGCAATGTTAGGTTTGTTTTTTGCTTTAGTCTTATTGCTTGCATTTATGGATGCGGGATGGATAAATATAGGTGGCGTGCTTTTAATTGGTATGGTGGCGGGAGTTCTGCACCGCTGGGGAATCAACTATGGTGTGCAGTTCATGATTCTGTATTCAGCTCCATGGATTATTTCTAAATTAGTAGGCTAAGTAGAGGTTCGATTGAATTCCTGTAAGGCCAGAAGTGAGGTATCCTAATGATTAATCTTTCTAAAAACACAGTAGTCGGTAGCTCACATGGTAAGCTAATTTTAGTTGGCGAACATTCTGTTGTTTATGGTAAACCAGCAATTGCCCTTCCCCTTCCACTTGTTGAAGTAAAAGCGAGTGTTCAGTCGGTTTTAAATGATACGCTAATCATTGATTCCATGTATTACGTCGGACCACTTCCAGACTTACCGGAAAAAATGCATGGCATTGCTGCTTGTATAAAAGAAACACTAAAATATTTGGAAAAGCCTGCGGAGGGTTTAATTATAAAGTTAGAATCCACCATACCACTAGGTCGGGGACTAGGTTCTAGTGCTGCGGTCGCAATTGCAGTAGTAAGAAGTTTGTATGCTTATTATGGTAGGAAACTATCAAAGGGAGAATTATTAGAGCTTGCTCATCTTGCTGAAACCTATGCGCATGGTAATCCAAGTGGTATTGACACTGCTGCCGCTTCTAGTGATCAGCCAATATGGTTTCAAAAGGGTCATCAAATTGAATCTGTACAGATAGGACGACCCTTCTATTTAGTTGTAGCTGATACTGGACGCGTAGGTGATACCCATGCAGCAGTTGCATCTATCAAGAATAAATCTACAATTAACCCTATAGATACACAACATTCGATTGACCAGCTTGGAGAAATAAGTGAACAAGCACGTGTTGCATTGGCACATGGAAACGTGAAGTTATTAGGGAACTTACTAAATGCGGCCCAAGATAAACTTACTACATTGGGTGTTAGTGATCAAGGCTTAAATCAGTTAGTAAACGTAGCTCGAGACGCTGGTGCTATTGGAGCGAAGCTTACGGGTGGTGGCCGCGGTGGTTGTATCGTGGCCCTTGCACATAACATGAACGAAGCAAAATCAATTGCCATTGCTTTAGAAAAAGCGAACGCGCGAAAAACATGGTATTTTACATTAACAGAATAATCAACTTCGCTGTCGTTAACTATTAGGAGGAATTTACGTGGAGGCCATTGCTAAAGCACATACGAATATTGCACTTATTAAATATTGGGGAAAGCGCGACGAAACATTATTTTTACCAATGAATAGTAGCCTTTCCATCACGTTAGATCGATTTTATACAACAACGGCTGTTCAGTTTTGTTCCTGTTTAAATAAGGATGTATTTTTGTTAAATGGGCAAATTGCAAGTGAGGCTGAAACAATGAAGATTGTTGCTTTTTTAGATCACGTAAGAAATATCGCTGGCAAAAATATGTATGCCATTGTAAACTCGGTTAATAAAGTACCAACAGCAGCAGGTTTTGCATCTTCTGCCTCCGGTTTTGCAGCGCTCGCAGCAGCTGCAACTAAGGCAATTGGTATGGATACCGATAATAAGACACTATCTCAAATTGCTCGCCAAGGTTCTGGTTCAGCCTGTAGATCAATCTACGGTGGTTATGTAGAATGGCAAAAAGGGGAGGAAGTCGATGGCTCGGATTCCTTTGCTAAGCCAATTAGTGATAAACAAGACTGGAACCTAAGCGTTCTCTCTTGTCTAGTTGCCTCAAACGAAAAGAAAGTACTTAGTCGAGAAGGAATGAAGCGAACCGTTGAAACGTCTCCATTTTATAAAGGTTGGCTGGATACAGTAGAAAAAGATCTAGTTCAAGCAAAAAGAGCAATCGCTGAACGTGATTTCGAGATGCTCGGTACGGTTGTTGAAGCTAACGCATTAAAAATGCATGCTACAACCTTAGGTGCTAATCCTCCTTTTATGTATTGGCAAAGTGCTACCCTTGAAGTTATGGAACATGTACAACAACTACGCACATCAGGTATTGAGGCTTATTTCACGATTGATGCAGGTCCAAATGTGAAAGTGATTTGCCACCAAAAAGATGAACAAGCAGTCCTTGAACACCTGGCCACTTTACCGTCAGTGCAAAATGTCTATCTTTGTCATCCAGGACCGGGTATTAGCTACCTGCCTGATACTGCTACCGAAAATGGAAGTAAGCTATTCTATAAAACATACCATCAAAGTAATTGTGAAAACAAGACTAGTCACACGTAAAGGGGTGAAACAGAATTGCCCAATTCTAACTATAAAGTGAAAGTACCCGGAAAACTATTTATTGCTGGAGAATACGCTGTACTTGAGCCAGGACAAGAGGCTATCGTAATAGCTATTAACCGTTATATTACATTTACAATTGAAACAAGTAACAAAAATCAACTTTCCCTACCTCAACTTTCCCTAGAAAAAGTTTCTTGGACAGGATCTGGTAACAAGGCACACTATAATGTTTTTGATAAACGTTTGCGGTTTATTCAGAACACGATTAGTTTAGTTGATGATTTTTTACATGAAAATTTAATTGCGTTGAAACCTATTCACTTGACCGTATCAAGTGAATTAGATGATGAAGTTTCAGGACGAAAATATGGTTTAGGATCAAGTGCTGCCATAGTCGTTGGCATTGTAACTGCCATGCTAAATTATTATAAGCAAGAAACTATCAAGCTTTCTCCTGACTTAATTTTTAAATTGGCAGCAATTGCTCATTTCAAGACACAGGGTAGTGGCTCTGGGGCAGATATTGCAGCTTCCACTTTTGGAGGCTGGATTCGTTACTCTAGTTTTCAGCCAGATTGGATAGAAAAGCAACTTGAGCAAGGTGTTGCCATTAGTGAATTAGTAAAAAAAACTTGGCCTAAGCTAGTCATTGATAAAATCACTCCCCCTCCTCTTCTAGAGCTTTGTGTAGGATGGACAGGGTCTGAAGCTGCAACAGCGCCAATGATTAACAAAATCCAAGCATTACGTGACTTGAATCCAAGCCTATATGCACAATTTTTGCAGGAAAGTTCGACTGCAGTTGCTGGCCTCGTCAACGCCTTTGAACAAGTGGATTGTTTAACCGCTATTAATAGCCTAAAGAAAAATCGTCAAGCACTACTCCAGTTAAGTAATCATGCAAATGGGACAATCGAAACCCCCATGTTAACTAACTTAGTAATCATAGCAGAGAGATATGGAAGTGGTAAGTCTTCCGGTGCTGGTGGCGGTGATTGTGGAATTGCATTCGTTGCAGGAGAAAATAAAAAGCAAGCATTACATTCTGAATGGAAGTCATCTAATATTTCACCATTAGATTTAAGTGTTTCTGAAAAAGGAGCATCTCTGGTTTAGCAATAATCCAATTGTTGATTGATGTAGTTTAATGTAAAATAAGATGAAGCATACTATTTTGTTCTATCCATCATATATAGGATGATAGATTTTATTAAGGAGTTTTTTTATGGTTGATTCAATTGATAAACGAAAATCACAACATATCGACATTGTATTAAACGAAACGGTTACTGGTCTAAACACCTCAACAGGCTTTGAATCGTTTAAATTCATACATAATGCATTGCCTGAAATTGATTTTAATGAAATTGATTTATCAAGCGACTTTTTAGGTAAACGTTATAAGACCCCATTTTTGGTAAGTTCCATGACTGGTGGTGCAGCATTAGCAGAGACGATTAATCGCAATATTGCTGAGGCTTCCGAAGAAAAAGGATGGGCCATTGGATTAGGATCTACTCGTGCATTAATCGAAAACGAAAAATACCGTTCTTCGTTTCAAGTAAGAGAATATGCACCAAGTGTTCCAATTATAGCTAATCTAGGAGCTGTCCAGCTTAACTACGGTTTTGATTTAGAGAAATGTCAAAAGATCATTGAAATTACAGAAGCAGATGCATTAGTGCTTCACTTAAACAGTATCCAAGAGGTTATTCAACAAGGTGGAGATACGAATTTTAAAGACTTACTTATTAAAATTGAAAAACTTTGCCGAGAACTAGATGTTCCCGTCGGAGTTAAAGAAGTTGGCTGGGGTATTGATGGAACAGTTGCTAAAAAACTATGTGATGTAGGTGTATCTTTTATTGACGTTGCTGGTGCTGGCGGTACCTCATGGAGCCAAGTTGAAAAGTATCGTTCCAAAGAACCAATCAAGAAACAGGCTGCTGAAGCATTTAGCGAATGGGGCATTCCTACTGTTGAATGTATTACATCCGTTCGCAAACAAATTGGAAACCAAACCGTCATAGCTAGTGGTGGAATAAAAACCGGTGTCGATGGAGCAAAAGCTATCGCCCTTGGTGCAGATATGGTCGGTTTTGGTCGCTCTGTCTTGCAAGCAGCAACCGAATCTGTTGACCAGATGTTAGAAGTAATGGCCACTAAAGAATTAGAATTACAAATGGCCATGTTTGCCATAGGTGTTAAATCGTTAGATGAATTAAAAGTCACTGACAGGTTAGTACAACGTTAATGTTTTTTAGTAAGTTTCAATTTAAGTAGTCATGATACCGTGGAAAAAATGGCACTAAAAAACTATATATTTAGCACATGACAACGCTTGGAGTTCAATCCCAAGCGTTGTTTCATAAATTGTTTAGCAAAAGACAGCCCTTAACACGATAACAACGGACTTCTAATAGAACTTAATAATGTTTAATAAGCCGAAGATTAAAATTACAAGCGTTTTCGCAACATATATGTAGCTTTTCTTTACAAATAAATGATTAGAAAATATTACCGAAATGAAGATTAATAGATATTATCTATTAATCTTGGAAACGGATCAAAAAAATTGGTCCATTGTTATCTTTAAAACTGGCCATTTTACAAAGTAGGAAATGTTACTTCAACATGGAATGGGAGCCACTGATTTGGCAACTCCTCGTTTAATATTCCCCGGTTATTTCACCCAACCATAATATACAAAAGATAAAAGGTTTCCATTCATAATAAATTCTGTTTCCCTTGTTTCTATGTATGTAAATTCGTTTTTTTCCAATACTTTTTGTGACTCTATATTATCAGCCGTCGTTTTCGCTAAAACCCGTTTTATCCCTAATTGGTCCGTGTTTTCTAGTAAGAGATTCATAGCTTTGTTAGCGACTCCTTTACCAGTATGTGATTCCCCGACTCTATAACCGATATGACCAGTACCTTGCGACTGTTCAATATCCATTAAGTTAATCCTTCCAAGAATTAAGTCATCTTTATCCTTAATTAAATAAAAATAAGATAACCCTTGAGCTTGTTCATATAGCAGTGCTAAATTCTTTTTTTTAAATGACTCAAAATTATAGTAATGATCCCCTCGACTTGGTACCATTTCTTCAAAATAAGCTCTGTTTTCAATTTCAAATTCAAATAACTTCTCAAAATCCGCACTGTTTAAGTTTTCTATTTTAATATCTAACATACAACATACATACCACCTATTCTAAAATATATAATGCTTCTTCAACTAAACTCAGTAAGAAATTCATCACAAACTTAACGTTTATTTTAGCACAAAATTACCATTTCCTTTCTGATTTTTTAAAATCAACATACCAAGTAGACGTAGGCTCACCGCTGTTATTAGCCTGGTTTTCTATGAATTTTCTATTCAAATTCAAATGTTTATCTTCAATACTCGCTAATATATATGAAAAAAAGACCAAATCATATGTAATTTGGTCTTTTCATAGTATCCCTATTGTGTATGTTTCTCTACCGAAACAATCCATTTGAATTTATATGGGTTCCTGTTAAATTCTTAGATAAAGGCTTAACCGTTTTTAGAGGTTTAGATTAGAAATTTAGACATTAACAAGATTAGCTAGCTGCTTGTTTCTCTCTATTCGTTCATCAGTTGATATAAGGTCGTATTTCTTCAATAAGTGAAACAGATCATTAAGTATCTCTTGTGTTAATTCCTTTTGTAAAAAGTCATCTATTTCATTTTTTAAATCTTCGGGCAAGTATTTCCTTTGTGCTTTTAACTTTAGTATAACATCTTCATGTGAATGATTGATTGTACATTTCCCCATTATAAATCTCCTCTCATAAATCCCAATATATAAAGGTTACCAAATACTATTTGGTAACCTGAGCAACAATCTCTTCTACTTCATTTCTAGATATTTTTTCTCGACCATTTTTCAATGCCTTCAGTGTTTTATTTGCAAGTGCCAAAGGAATTTTACAAAACAATTTAATGTTTCGGTTTTTAATATCCTTCATGTATTCATCTGCAAGTTTCAAATTATTTGTAGCGTATTGAAACATGTCGTCTCGATTCCAATTTTCAGGCATGAAACTCACACCTCTTTCATAATCTTCCTGTTGATTACGCAAAATATTTACAGATTGCAAACCTCTACCAAAAGCAATAGCTAAATCTTGGTCAGTCTCGGTATTATCATACCACTTCCAAATATCTGAGAGCATAACACCAACAAGTCCCGCGACATAATACGTATAGTCGTCCAATTCTTCTACGGTTTTAATCAACCAATCTTTTTCTACCCAATCAGCCATCCCAGCTGCCATGATACTAGTTGATTCTTTAACTTTGTCAACTATCCCTTCCGGACATACGTTTATCCAATCATCAAGACGCAGAGTTACCTCTGGTAAGATAGATTCATAAGGTTGTATCAATTTGCGGTATTCCACAACATCAAATTCCTTTTTCAAGAGTAGACTGGTAGAATTTAATAAATGTTGTTTCTCTTCAGGTTCGATCATTTCATGATCTTCAATTTCATCAATCGCTCTCATACATAAATAAGCAGAAGCTACAGTTTTTTTCAATGTAGGTTCCAAGAGACTAATTGGTATGTAAAACGTCCGACTTGTAAGTTTTAGTACGTGCATTGCTTCTTTGTGTAACTTTTTCACTTCACTCAACTTTTTCCCTCCTTTTATAAAAACTTAAGGTGAAATAGGTTAATCCCCTTGATTAGTTTCGAATCAACTTCAATGGGGAAGCTCTACTTTCTTATTACTTCTATTGTATCACGAAGCTTTTGTGCCTGTCACAACTCGACAAAAGACTGTTAACAAAAAAGTGTCAATATCTCAGTGTTCTTCCTTGTTTTTACTATAATCCAAGCATAAAATACATAAAATTACCAGTTATAAATGATAGCTTACAGTTCTAAAACTATAAAATAACTATTTATGTCAAACATACGGACACTTCTTATCGATTCTCTTTTATAAAGACTCATTTCATAAACATTGGACTTTCCATCCTTCAAACTTGATATAAAGTCCGCAATAACTTTATCGTAACCTCTTTGCATTCTTTTTAAGATGAGTGGTTAATCTAGCGCTACGGAAAAACACTCCCTTTCCGGGGGGCAGCACCTTAGCCTCCTCGGTCACACACAACGTTTCCTTGAAAAAGAACAACACTTTTTCTGCGTGCGATGTCATTTCACTGGAGTTTTCCTTACCCTGTGGGGTCTTCGGAAGCTGCTCTTCCCAAGGAGTGTCGCATTTTTCCTTCGCTCAGTGAATTTTTCTTTCGAGTGAAAATAGTCCAATAAATATAAATAACATCTATCTCTAGATTAAGAGAA
>NZ_JASTZU010000023.1 GCF_030282825.1 Aquibacillus rhizosphaerae | reverse complement strand
GCTAAGGTGCTGCCCCCCGGAAAGGGAGTATTTTTCCGTAGCGCTAGATTAACCACTCATCTTAAAAAGAATGCAAGGAGGTTACGATAAAGTTAATGCGCACTTTATATCTTTTACGTAACAACAACTTTTAAAGAAATAACTGTATTTCTAATCATTTATCATGAACTGTTGACTGGTTGTTTTACTAGTTGAGGGTAGCGTTGTTTTGTAACAAGAAGAGTTAAACCGCAAATGAGCAGTAATATACTAGTAACCATAAACACGGATGCAATACCGTAGTAACCAGCTAGTGCACCGCCCATAATTGGGCCAATAATATTACCGAAAAAGCGAATGCTCGTATTATACCCTAGTACTTCTCCTTGCATAGCAAGTGGAGCTTCCTGGCGTATATATGCAATTCTAACTGGAATGATCCCGCCAATTGCTATTCCGAGTAAGAAACGTAAAGCAACCAACTGCCAGATGTTTGAAACAAAAGCACCTGGAAAATAAAATACAGCTGCCATAATTAAGAGAGTAATTAGAATTTTTATATACCCTACTTTATCAGCAATTCTTCCCCAGTTTCTGGCCATTAGTAAATTACCTAATCCAGCAACTGAAAAGGCAATACCTGAGAATAAAGCCAAGTTAGCCGGACCGTGTAAGTCTCCAACATAAAGGGAAAGAATCGGTTGAATACTAAAATGGGCAATTTGAATGAACATGGAAACTAGCATGACCATCAGTAGCATTGGGTGTTTAACTATATGGAGAAGTACTTCTTTACTTGAGTAGCTAGATTGGGCTCCTTTTTCTATTTTTATTTTTTGTTCATGAATTCCAATTAAAACTAGAAAAGCGGATAAAAATAATAGAATCGATATCCATTTAAATGTAGTTTCATATCCTATCGCATCGGCTAATATACCGCCGATAAGGGGCCCCATCAAAGTTCCGGTGACACTTCCAGTTTGCAATGTACCTAATACTCGACCTGCAATTTGTTTTGGTGTTTGGGTCGAAATTAACGCTTGAGACATGGATATAAATCCAGTGAAAACACCCATAAATAAACGCAATAAAAACAACTGCCATACAGACGTTACAAAACCCATTAGAAAAACAGATAATCCAAGTCCTATTCCAGAAATAACTAAAATGTGTTTCCGACCATACCTGTCACCAAGTTTCCCCCAAATTGGTGAGAATATAAATGCGGCAACGAACGTTACCCCGAAAGTTAGCCCTGACCAGTTTTGTACATATTTATCTGTAAAGTCCCCAAATGTTTCAATATATAAAGACAAAAAAGGTAACACCATCGTCATACTACCCGCAATGAAAAAATTAGCAAACCACATGATATACACATTCTTTTTTATCGTTTGTTCTTCGTTGATAAGAAATCACTTCTTTCGATCGATTAAATTCGTGAGCCTAAGTATATAATGATAGCTTAGTTACGAATAGATATGAAGTGATTTGCAGTGGTTATAACAGTTGTACTAGCTTTATTCACAGGTAATAATAAAAAAATAACTACTCCCAAATTTGGAAGCAGTTATTAGTATATGTTATTGAATTTAAACAAGACGACGGCGAATGAAACCAGAAATTTGGTCAATGATTGTTACAGCAATGATAATCACAAGTAGAATCATGCCAACTTCGTCCCAATTTCGGTTTAAATAAGCAAATGTGATCAATGTACCGATACCTCCGGCTCCGACTATCCCGAGCACGGATGACGCACGAACATCAATTTCAAATCTGTATATAGCGTAGGACAGAAACTCAGGTAGTACCTGTGGCATTATCCCGTAAAAAAGAATTTGCATTTTATTTGCGCCACTTGCTTCTAGTGCTTCGATAATGTTCATATCGATTGATTCGATGACTTCTGAATATAGTTTTCCTAGCATTCCGGTTGAACCAATCGCAATTGCTAGCACCCCTGCAAATGGATTAGGTCCAACTGCAGCAACAAAAATGATAGCAAGTATAATCTCAGGAAAGGCACGAACAGCACCTAAAATCCACATTCCTATCGTGTTTAAAAACTTGTTCTTAACCATATTAGAAGCACATAAAAATGCCAGTGGAATAGCTAAAACAGCAGCAGCTAAAGAACCTGTATAGGCAATGAATATCGTTTCAACCATTTTCACTAGAATCGTACCTGTTTCTGCCCAGGCAGGATCAAAAAACTGAGGTATAATTCGGTTGATATTCTCTAGTGTTCTCTCACTAAATACTCTTTCCCAATTGATATTAACACTTGAAAAAGTCCAGACATATAGAGCAACCACGGCAAGTAAAATAATAACCCTTTTTACTACTTTTGCAGGTGTTCTTGGTTTAGGAGGAAGTTGATTACTCATTATACAAGACCCTCCCTTAATTTACCGCTAATCCAATCTATAACAACAACGACAGCAAAAATGATTAGTACAATTGTTGAAACAGCGGGATAATTTAAAAAGTTGATTTCTTTATTGATTAGTTGCCCTACTCCTCCAGCACCAACTAATCCTAAAACAACCGATGCTCGTATGTTAATTTCAAATACATATAAACTAAATGAAATAAATTGAGGTAGAATTTGAGGGACAACAGCATACCAAATCGTTTGGATTGTGTTTCCTCCAGATGCTCTAATCGCTTCTGATGGATGCATATCAATTGCTTCAATTATTTCACTCATGAGCTTTACTAAAATCCCAACTGCAAAAATAATCAACGCTATAATACCTGAAAATACACCGATTCCAAACAAACCAACAAAAACAACTGCTAGAATAATATCTGGTATTGTACGGATAATATTTAAAATCATTCGCATCGAGTTATACAGCCATTTATTTGTTGTGATATTATGTGCGGCTAGTAAACAGAAGGGCACACTAATAATTACTGCAATCGTTGTGGCTATAATTGCCATATGGATCGTTTCAAAAAGCTTAGGCCACACATTGTTAACGTATCCCCAATCAGGTGGAAAAAAACGACCGACAAGATCAGTAATATTGCCTAGCTTTAAAAAGAAATTTATAATGAATGATTCTGTTGTAATGGAGCTAACTAAATAAAAACCGATAACAACAATAAACGCGATAGAGATTGTTCGTTTCGTTTTAGCAGGATAAAGGCTCGTAGGTATAAATTCATCTGTTTTATTCATTTACCTCGCCTCCACGTATATCGTCTTCGCGGATGGTACGGCCATAAATCTCCTCAAATGTTTTTTCCGTTACCTCTGATGCAGGGCCGTCATACACGACTTCACCAGCTCTCATTCCAATAATACGGTCTGCATATTCCATAGCCATATCAATAAAGTGCAGATTTACGATAGTTGTTATGTTGTCCTCTTGATTAATTTGTTTCAAATACTTCATCACTTGGTGAGAGGTTGGTGGATCCAAACTTGCAACTGGTTCATCAGCTAAAATAACTTTTGGTTTTTGAGTCAATACACGAGCAATACTAACCCGTTGTTGTTGTCCACCACTTAATTCGTCTGCGCGACTATATAATTTATTTTCAATATTAACTCTTTTTAAGTTTTCATAAGCGAGTTCCATATCCTCTTTTGGATACATATTAAAGATACTTCTAAATGTACCTGTATAACCTAATCTACCAGCGATAACGTTCTTTAATACAGTGGATCTTTTTACAAGGTTATAACTTTGAAAAATCATTCCTACTTTTTTCCGAAGTTCACGAAGTGATTTTCCATTATGTGTTAATATATCTTCACCATCTACGATTAACTCACCGTCTGTAGGGGTGACGAGTCTGTTAACGCTTCTAATAAAAGTCGACTTACCAGCACCAGATAAACCAACAATTACAACGAATTCACCTTCATTAATTTTAATATTTATATTTTTAAGCCCCTCATTACCGTTTGGGTACACGAGTGACAAATTTTTAAATTCAATCATGATTTACCTCCATATTTGCTTGAATGACTTTGATGACAGGTTAAATGTATTTAATGTAGTCTATTTAATTTTGTCAAAAGCACCATTATACAATCTGCATTTGATAAAATAACTTAAAATGGTAAAACAGGAGAGAAGAATAGCTTCTCTCCTGAAGTATTATAAATGTTGAATTTCTATTTTAGTATCAGTTCTTACATATCATCGATAGAGATATCATCACTAAACTTCTCATAGGTTTCACGAACTACGTCGTATTCGCTATCTTCAGCTTCGATAATTTTATCCCAATTATAAACTTCATTCATAATTTTAATCATTTCTTCATCGTCATTGAAGCTTAGGAAAGTTTCTTTTATTTCTGTTACAAGCTCATCATCTAATTCTGATGTAACAGAGATTGTATCGTTCGGGATTTCTTTTGTATGAGTTAAAATTTTTGTTTTTTCCATAATATCTGGATAATCTTCTTCAAGACCGGTTCTTACATCATCAAATGTAGTAGCAACATCAGCTTCACCTTCTAAAACGGCGATAGCAGACTGGTCATGACCACCAGTTTGAATAGACTCACCGAAAAATTCAGTTTCTGGATCATCTACACTAAACTCATCCATAATTTGTGCTGCTGGGAACAAATAACCACTAGTCGAAGTAGGGTCACCATATGCCCAAGTTTTTCCCTCTAAATCATCCAATGATTCAATTCCTGAGTCAGCACCAACGATATATTGTGCAACGTATGTACCACTACCGAAACGTTCGGATTTAAGTATTACTTCAACATCATGTTCTTGATTAGCCAACACATAACCGAAGGCAGGGATAAATCCAATTTGAACCTCATTTGTTCCCATTGCTTCAACAAGTGCAGTATAGTTTGTCATTACTCTTCCTTCTACTTCAATACCAAGTTCTTCAGATAGCTTGTCTGCCAATGGTTCAACAGTATCAGCAATCGTGTCAGACTCTTGTGAAGGTACAAAACCCATTACAATCGATTCTGGATTTCCTTCATCGCCACTTGCGCTGTCACCACAACCTGCAATAATAATCACAGTTGCTGCAGCTAGAATAATAGATAAAATCTTTTTCATTTGTTAATTATCCCCCTTAAATTATGTTTTTATAGATAACAATTTTAATTATGCACTATTTAGCGAATTATGACTAGTCTATTTACAAACTTTTTACAAAAAAAATCGCTAAAACTGTATATTTGTAAGATGTTCTTACACGAACGTTCGTTATTTATTGTTGGAAATAATGCGGCATATAGAAATATTCACTTGTTTTCATATATAATAAGTTTCATACATAGATTCATAGATACAGACACGGAGGATTTACATGAAGAAAATTTTCAGTTATGTAAAAATATATAAAAAATCTGCAGTGTTAGCATTAATATTGATGGGACTAGAGCTAAGTGTAGAACTGATTCAGCCTATTATCATGTCGATTATTATTGACGAAGGGATTGTTGGACAAGACTTCCAAACGATTATCATATGGCTTTCCGTGTTAATAGGTTTAACGTTACTAGCGTTCGCTGCTGGCATTGTAAGTTCATTTTTCGCAGCAGATGTCAGTCAAAGTGTCGGTCACGATCTCAGAAGGGATCTGTTTAGTCGTGTGCAAGATTTTTCTGCGGTACAAATGCAAAAACTTACTGCATCATCATTGCTTACCCGAATAACCGGTGATGTGACACAAGTACAAGCCTTTTTATTTATGTTTTTAAGAATTATGCTAAGGGCACCACTATTCATTATTGGTGGAATAATCATGGCTTTTACAGTACATGTTCAGCTGGCTACTATTCTAGTAATTATTGTCCCAGTTTTACTTCTGATTGTGTTTTGGATTTTGACAGAGGGAATTAAATTGTTTCGAAGAGTTCAAGTTCGTTTAGATCATCTTAATAGTATTATTCGTGAGAATTTACTAGGGATTCGATTGGTCAAAGCATACAATCGAAATAATCATGAACAATTACGGTTTAATAAAGTAAATAATCATTTGATGGATGATAATAAGAAGGCGCTTCAATTAATGGAATTAACGATGCCAATTGTGATGCTAGGCATGAACATAAGTTTAGTGCTTCTTTTATGGTTTGGCTTTATGGAGATAAACATAGGCAGTGCACAAGCTGGTGAGGTTGTTGCCATTATAAATTATGCTACAAGAATTATGGCTTCCTTTGGAGTGTTTGGTTTCCTATTAATGAACTTTTCAAGAGGAAAAGCTTCTGCTACAAGAATTAGTGAGGTATTAGAGAGTAAACCTAGCCAAGTTATACCGAAGACAGATTCAAGTATTGCTAACATAGAAGGACATATAAATTTTGAAAATATAACGTTTTCGTATTCGAATATGAAAAGGGCAGCTTTGAAAGATATTTCTGTACAAATAAACGCAGGTGAGACAGTGGGTATATTGGGAGAAACGGGTTCAGGTAAAACTACATTTCTTCAGTTAATTCCAGGGTTATACAAGGCGAAGAGCGGAAACTTATCTATTGATAATAAACCAATTAAGGAATGGGGTAGGGCAATACGCGATTTTGTAACGCTTGTACCGCAGGAAGGCTTTTTATTTTCTGGAACAATAAAAGAAAATATTGCATGGGGGAATGAAAAAGCTCAGTTTGACGATATTGTTCGTGCTGCAAAAGATGCTAATATTCATTCGTATATTATGACTTTACCTGATCAATATGAAACACGAGTTGGTCAAAGAGGTGTTAATTTGTCAGGTGGTCAAAAGCAACGTCTATCCATTGCAAGGGCGCTTTTAGCTAATCCCACTGTATTATTATTAGATGATAGTACCAGTGCATTAGATGCGAATACAGAGCAACGAGTGCTTGAATCAATCAAATCAAAGTCTTGCACTACAGTTGTTGTTGCGCAAAAAATAAGTTCAGTCATGGATGCTGATAAAATTTTAGTGTTTGATAAAGGATGTATTGTTGCTTCTGGCAATCATCAAGAATTAATTGGGAATAGCCCGCTATATCAAAAAATCTACCAATCACAAATGAAAGAGGATGGACTATCATGAGGAAAAATAGGACTCAGGATGTAACTACCTCTCGCCATTACCAAGGAGTAAAAGTTAAAAAACCTAAAATTAGTAATTTAAATGAAACGATTTCAAGAATTTGGATGTATATGTCCACCTATAAAAGTTTATTTATTTTTGTACTGTTATTAGTTGTTGTTAGTTCTTCGTTATCTTTATTAGGTCCGTATCTGCTTGGTGTGGCAGTTGATGAGATCATTACGGGTATAGAAAAGACCAATTTAATAATTATCATTGCTATTCTGATTGGAGTATTTTTGCTTCAATCGGTTACAACGTGGTTTCAGAATTACTGGATGATTAAAGTCGCTCAACATGCTGTTTATGCAATGAGAAAGGATTTGTTTTCACATGTATTAAGACTTCCAATTTTATTTTTTCAAACAAGGCAGAACGGAGAGATAATGAGTCGGTTAACGAATGACATTGAGAATGTTAGTCGAACGTTAAATACGTCTGTTATACAGTTAACGACGAGCGTATTAACTTTAACAGGAACAATAATTGTCATGTTTATCCTAAGTCCTCTGCTTACATTACTAACGCTTATTATAGTCCCGTTATTGTTTGTAGGTATGAATTGGATAACTAACCGTACAAACCGTTATTTTAAACAACAACAACATGATTTGGGTGATTTAAACGGCTATGTGGAAGAGGCATTGTCCGGTCATGACATAATAAAATTGTTCAACCAGGAGGAAAGAGTTAAACGAGACTTTATAGAAAAAAACCAGCGTCTGAAGGAATCTAGTTATTGGGCACAAGTATACACTGGATTTATACCAAAGATAATGAATTCACTAAATAACTTAAGCTTTGCCATCATTGTGGGAGTTGGTGGAATATTCGCGTTTAATGGAATGATATCAATTGGTGTTATTGTTACTTTCACGGCATATGCAAGGCAATTTACAAGGCCTTTAAATGACTTAGCTAATCAGTTTAATGTGATATTATCAGCTGTATCCGGGGCAGAAAGAGTATTTGATGTCATGGATGAGGAAAAAGAAGATAAAAATGATGTTGAAATAAAAAACAGGAAGAGGTTAAAAGGCAAGGTTGAATTCCAATCGGTATATTTTTCTTATGGTCAAGACGACAATACACTGAATAATGTCTCCTTCATTGTAAACCCAGGTGACACGGTTGCTTTGGTAGGTCCAACGGGTGCAGGGAAGACAACGGTAGTTTCGCTGTTATCAAAGTTTTATGAAGTTGAAAAAGGAAAAATAATGTTGGATGATCAAGACATAAATAAAATGTCCAGAAGTGGTATCAGAAGCCAGATGGGCATTGTGCTACAGGATTCTTTTTTGTTTGATACAACAATCAAAGAAAATATTAGATATGGTCGGCTTGACGCAACAGATCACCAGATAATTACAGCAGCTAAATCTGCGAATGCTCATACATTTATTAGTCAACTTCCGGATGGTTACGATACAATACTTGATTCGAATGGATATGAGATTAGTCAAGGGCAAAGACAATTGATATCTATTGCAAGAGCAATGCTTGCTGACCCTTCACTGTTAATCTTGGATGAGGCCACAAGCAGTATTGATACAATTACCGAAATTAAAATTAATGAAGCGCTAACGAAGTTAATGAAGGGTAGGACTAGTTTTGTAATTGCTCACCGTTTAAATACGATTCAACATGCTGATTTAATATTAGTGTTACAAGAAGGTGAAGTAATTGAACAAGGTACACACAAAGAATTAATAAAACGCAACGGTTTTTATGCACAATTAAATGCATCCCAAAATAGAGCTATAAACGAATAATATAATTTGCTATTTCATCCATTTATGCATGATTACGTACTGAAAATACTAAACTATAAGAGGTTACTGTGTATGGATAGTGACGTTACATAGGGGGTAGATAGGGTGGTACAGCTTAGTATATTAGATCAAACAGCTATTCCATTAGGTAGTACAGCACAGGAAGAATTATGGAATACTACAAAACTAGCGCAAATAGCTGAAAAGCTTGGATTTTATAGGTATTGGGTTTCAGAGCATCACTTAGAAACATTAGGTCATTCAAGTCCGGAAGTGTTGATTCCTCATTTGTTAGCCAATACATCAACAATTAGGGTCGGATCAGGTGGAGTAATGCTAACACACTACAGTGCATACAAAGTGGCAGAAAACTTCCGATTACTGGAGGCCTTATATCCTAATCGAGTAGATATGGGTGTGGGCAGGGCACCAGGTGGTATACCACTTGCAACCAGCGCATTACAAGAACATAAACAAACATATCATGATGCCTATACAGAGCAAATAAAAGATCTTATTTTCTACCTATCTGGTTCACAAGATCCAAACCATCGATTTCGAGGACTAAAAGCAATGCCGGATATCAAAACGGTACCTGAATTATGGATGCTTGGTTCCAGTGGTGGAAGTGCTGGATTAGCAGGAAGTCTTGGTATTTCTTATGCTTATGCACAATTTATAAGCGGTCAACATGGCGGTACAGTAGTTGAGAATTATAAACAACGGTTTCAACCCTCCAACTTGAGAAAGAAGCCAGCTTCGATGGTAGCATTTTTTCTTGTATGTGCAGAAACAGATGAGGAAGCGGAAATGTTGGCTTCATCTATAGATCTACAATTCTTACAAATAGCTAAAGGAGAAAAAAATGCGGCTTTACTCTCACCTGAGCAAGCAACAAAATATTCGTTCTCATATCTAGATAAACAGATTATTCATGAGAATAGAAATAAAATACTAGTAGGTTCTCCGCAAACAATAAAGAAACAGCTATTACGTTATAGTGAAGAATATCAAGTAGAAGAATTTATGTTAGCTAGCATGATTTATAATTTCCATGCAAAAGTAAAAAGCTATCAACTTCTATCAGAAGCGTTTCGATAAGAGAGCTAAAACTAATTAGGTTATTTATCTGACTCTAATAACAGACACCTAAACCTTAAAACCACTTTCCTCCAGAAGAGAGTGGTGAGTTTTTGTTTAGCAAGAGTATAACTTGCTTATAATATTACTTGAAAAGGACAACGCCGAAGCGTATGATTTTAGTTAAATCATAACTAGATTGTAAATAAAGATGTTACTATGTCAGAACTTCATAAAGACTGACATTTGGGGGTGAAATCCTTGAATGAGAAGGATAAAGAATGGATAGATGAACAAAATCGAGTAAATAAAGTAGTACATGAGATAAAAAATAAACTGAGTAAGTTAAATCAGAAAATTGGAGACTTAAAAGAACGTGTTATAGATATCAGAAAAAATTTCTGGGAAGATGTCACCGTTAATTTAGATGAACCTGATGATGTGATTGAAACGCAAGCAAGTTTGAAACAACAAGCAGAATTTTTATCAGAACGCGAAAGAAGTCACGGACAAATGAGTGAACAGATTAACACACTAGAGCGGTTAGAAGATTCACCTTATTTCGGCAGGATAGATTTTACAGAAACAGGGTATTCTGATGTAGATTCTATCTATATAGGCATATCGTCTTTAATGGATGAAAATGATGATGACTTCTTAATTTATGATTGGCGGGCACCTATCTCTAGTCTGTACTATGATTATCCACCCGGAGAAGCGAAGTATAGCACTGTAGATGACGAGATTTCAGGAGAAATTACGTTAAAACGACAATATATAATAAGAAACTCAACCATTAAGGGTATGTTCGACACAGGTTTAACGATTGGGGATCATTTGCTGCAATCTGTACTTGGTAACAATGCAAATACAAAAATGAAGAGCATTGTTGCGACCATTCAGAGAGAGCAAAATCAAATAATAAGAAATGAAAAAAGTGAGTTGTTGATTGTTCAAGGTGTTGCAGGTAGTGGAAAAACATCAGCGGCGTTGCAACGTGTAGCTTATTTGTTATATAGGTACAGGGAAGTGTTGTCATCAGAAAATATTGTCCTTTTTTCTCCTAATCCATTATTTAATAGTTATGTGGCTAAGGTTTTACCAGAATTAGGCGAGGAGAATATGAAACAGACGACACTTTTTAATTACTTGGACACGCAGTTAGGTAATCGTCTAACGGTAGAAACACCGTTTGAGCAGATGGAATATTACTTAAATGGCACCGGGGAAAATTATGAAACCAGAGTGCAGTCAATGAGTTACAAAGCCAGCTTAGACTTCAAACAACTTATTGATGAGTTTGGGTTTAGTCTAGAACAAGACGGAATCAAATTTAGAAATATTCGTTTTCGAGGAGACTTGCTAATATCCAATCAACAAATGAAGCAATATTTTTATTCTTTAGACCGATCGTTAAATATTCCACTTCGCATGGAATCGTTAGCAAAATGGCTTTTAAGTGAGTTAAATCGTTTTGAAAAGTTAGAGCGTAATAAGGAATGGGTAGTCGAGGAGATGGAACTGCTCGATAAATCCGACTATTTAGAAGTACACAATGAACTGCAAGAAGAAAACAGGTTCTCAGAAGATACATTTGATGACCATGTTAGAGAGGAAGAACTTCTCCGCAAGAAAGTAGTTGCGGATAAATTTAAGCCTTTGAAACAAAAAATAAAACGCATGTATTTTGTGGATATTAAAAATACGTATTTAACATTCTACACAACCGACCATCTAATTAATAAAAAAAATGTTAAACTTCCAACGAGGTGGGAGTTAATACGTACGCAAACCGTTGACTATATCCGTAATAACTATTTAACGTGGGAAGATGCTACACCTTACCTGTATTTTCAAAAAATGTTATTAGGTTTTAATGCAAATCGTACAATCGAACATGTCTTTATTGATGAAGCGCAGGATTACTCACCGTTTCAATTTGCGTATTTAAAGAGAATATTCCCTAGTAGCCGTATGACATTGTTAGGGGATATGAACCAAGCAATTTATGCACATGCATTATATGAAGAAACATTACTATCTGAAAATATACAAGAAAAACATGAAAGAATTACGTTAGTCAGAAGTTATCGTTCCACGCAACCAATTGTTGAGTTCACAAAATCATTTATGCCAAATGGAGACTTAATTGAACCATTTAACAGGGATGGAAATAAACCCGTATTAATGGAGGTTGAAAATAGGGATATTGTTAATGATAAAGTCTTGCGAGCAATAGAGGACTTTCAAACAATGGGTCATCAAACCATTGCTGTAATCTGTAAAACAATGCATGAAAGTAAAATGGTCTATAGTAGACTGAAACATAGTGTAGATATAAAGTTAATGGATGAGGAGACACACACGTTTCAACAAGGATTACTAGTAATTCCTGCATATCTAGCAAAAGGAATAGAGTTTGATGCAGTCATTATACACAATGCTTCAGATGCAGAATATCATAAGGAATTAGAGAGAAACTTGTTCTACACGGCATGTACACGTGCAATGCATGAGTTGTATATGATCTCATTGGGAGAGCCGAGTATATTTATAAAGCAAGTGCCAAAGGAAAAATACGCACATTTTAAAGTGCACGCGATACAAAAAGAACAGTAAGCAACAGGCTTACTGTTCTTTTCTTCGCTGTTTCTAAAAAAATGTTATTGCAGATAATATATAAAGTACGCAATAACTTTATCGTAACCTCTTTGCATTCTTTTTAAGATGAGTGGTTAATCTAGCGCTACGGAAAAATACTCCCTTTCCGTGGGGCAGCACCTTAGCCTCCTCGGTCACACACAACGTTCCCTGTGGGGTCTTCGGAAGCTGCTCTTCCCCAGGAGTGTCGCATTTTCCTTCGCTCGGTGAATTTTTCTTTCGAGTGAAAATAGTCCAATAAATATAAATAACATCTATCTCTAGATTAAGAGAACTGTTAAAAGTGAAGGCAGAATGCGTAGACTCCTACGGGAACAGCACGAGCTGAAGATCCACTCAGAAGTGATTTTCTTCTGAGTTAGCTGAAGCCGTGCCCGTGGAAAGCGGAGTATTCTGCCGGAACGGTATCATGGCAATCGAGCATCATCATTAGATATTTCATACATTCAGATTATATAAATGAATAACAATAAATTTTTAAGAAAACAGCTAAAAGATTGCAAAAAACCTTAATAAAAAAAAGAACTTATGCTAAAGCTATATTTGTTGAGGGGGATATTGTAAAAGTTGGGTTATATTTGACGGATTTGTGACGTATATATATAATATAATACTATGTGAATCTATGTAGTATAAGGGAGTGTGATTTAGCATTCAACAATAGAGCAGAAAAGTAAAAGTTAAAAATCACAAAAACTTAAAAAATGTGAGCAAGCCGATGGTTTCGGACTTGAAAAATTATTCTGCTTTTTTGTTCTCATATTAAAATTTATTGAATAATTTCCCATCTAATCGTCTGCAATGACTAGTCATATATAGAGAGAGAGGGAAAAAGTTATTGTAGGCACTTGCTCCTTACACAAATTAGGAGGAAAAAAGTGCTTAAAGAAAATAATCGTTTAAATAAGTCAATTGATAAACCAGTATTTGCAATCAGTGGTGGTTTGTTAATTCTATTTGTTATATTAGCTATGATTGATTTAAATATGATTGAATCATGGATCAATAGTTCTTTTGCATTTTCTGCAAAATATTTTGGGTCGTATTGGGAAGTGCTTCTACTAGCAAACTTTTTAATTGGTTTGTTTTTAGCGTTTACGAAGTATGGAAAAGTTCGTTTAGGAAAAATGGACAAACCTGAAAATGGTTACTACCGTTGGGTAGCGATGATTCTATGTACGTTACTTGCAAGTGGTGGAGTTTTCTGGGCTGCTTCAGAACCGTTGAGTCATTTTCTAACCAGCCCCCCATTATTTCCTGATAATTCCTCAACATTAGCTGGTGTTGAGCCTGCCTTGGCTCAGAGTTTTTTACATTGGGGTTTTCTAGCTTGGGCTATTTTAGGAACGCTAGCTACAATTGTATTGATGTATCTTCATTATCATAAAGGATATCCAATGAAGCCAAGAGCGTTTTTATATCCCGTTTTTGGTGATAAAATATTTAAAAAGGGAAGTATTATCGGAAGTGCGGCAGATATTGTATCGATTGTAGCAGTAGCAGCCGGTACAATGGGTCCGATAGGTTTTCTAGGGTTACAACTGGGTTATGGATTGCATTGGTTGTTTGATATACCAAACACTTTAGTAACCAATATCATTATCGTTAGTGGGTTAATCGTGATTGCAGCCATTTCAGTTGCCACTGGCGTCGATCGTGGAATTCAGTTTTTAAGTCGAATGAACGTAGGTCTAACTGTATTTTTGGCAGTGTGTATTCTTGTTTTAGGGCCTACAATGTTTATTTTAAATAAATTTATTTCTGCGGAAGCTTTCCATATTCAAAATATGTTGACGATGGCTTTGTATCAAGGAGATCAAGCATGGCTTGGTTGGTGGACCGTATTTTTCTGGGGATGGTTCCTTGGATATGGTCCAATGATGGCAATCTTCATCGCTCGGATATCTCGTGGAAGAACAATCCGTGATTTAATTATTGCAGTATCGATTGTTGCACCGCTTGTAACTAATTTCTGGTTTACAGTGGTAGGAGGAACTGGGCTTAAAATTGAGTTAGATAAGCCAGGTTCTATTTCAGAACCGTTTTTAGAAGGCGGGATGCCAGCTGCGGTTATGTCAATCATGGATCAACTACCGCTAGGTATGTTTTTAGCCATAGGTTTTCTACTTGTAACACTTGTCTTCGTATCTACAACGGTTGACTCTATATCCTACACAGTTGCTGTATCGCTAACTGGTGATGATAAACCCCAAAAATGGATTCGCGTCTTTTGGGTTGTTATCTTTGGTTTGATGTCCATTATGCTTTTAGCAATCGGAGAGAATAGTATATCAGCAATTCAAAACTCGATTGTAGTTACGGCAGTTCCTGTATCGATTATTATGTTACCAACTCTATGGGGTGCAGTTAAGATGGCGCGTATTTTAGCCGTCGAACAGAATATCATTACACCCGAAAAGAAAGTCAAATAGTAAATGTTTTTCTCCCCCTATAACTAGGGGGAACTTTTTTATGTAGGATTATTAGAAAATATTCTGGAAGCGCTTCAAGCATTTTAATTTAATTTCTATAAATTTTATGGGAAAATATAAGTAGAAAATAAAAGGAGGAAATCTTTTATGCCTAAAAATTTACAAGCAACAACTACGCTACATAATGGTGTGAAAATGCCTTGGCTAGGCTTAGGGGTTTTTTTAGTTGAAGACGGACAAGAGGTTATCGATTCAGTTAAAGCTGCAATAAAAAATGGTTATAAAAGTATTGATACTGCTGCAATATATAAAAATGAAGAAGGTGTAGGTCAAGGGATTAGAGAGTCCGGTATTGCTCGTGAAGACCTATTTGTCACTTCAAAATTATGGAATGGAGATCAAGGGTATGAGTCAACACTAGCTGCATGTGAAACTAGTTTGAAAAAATTAGGTCTAGACTACTTAGATTTATACTTGATACATTGGCCAGTTCCATCTCAAGGTAAATATAAAGATACATGGCGTGCGCTAGAAGAGTTATATAAAGATGGAAAGGTTAAAGCTATTGGTGTAAGTAATTTCAAAGAGCATCATCTAGAAGAATTAATAAAAGATGCCGAAGTAGTACCAATGGTGAATCAAGTTGAATTCCATCCAAATCTTTCTCAAAAGGAATTACATGAATATTGTAAGAAGAAAGGGATTCAATTAGAAGCTTGGTCACCGTTAAAACAAGGTCAATTGCTAGATGATCCCACACTTATTAAAATTGCAGAGAAGCATGGTAAGACTACAGCACAAGTGATTATTCGCTGGGACTTGCAAAGTGAAGTAGTAACGATACCAAAATCAACGAAAGCACATCGTATTATTGCTAATGCTGATGTATTCGATTTTGAATTAACAGCAGAAGATATGGATGCAATTAATGCTTTAAACAAAGATGAACGAATTGGTCCAGACCCAGATGAGTTTAAAAAAGTATGATAAACAAAAGCACTCCTGAATGGAGTGCTTTTTGTTTGCAAACGTAAATGTTTTAATGGAAAATAATGAAGGTAGACAAGTAGATGTCTTGTTAATAGGATAGACAGTGTAACTAAAATATAAATACAGAACAATGTAATTGTATTGAGTAGGAGGAGTAAATACATTATGGCTTTTGTAATCACTGGTGCATGTGAAACAGAAAAAGCAGGAGAATGTGCAACAGTTTGTCCAGTTGATTGTATTGAAGAAGGTAAAGATCAATTTTATATAGATCCTGATATTTGTATTGACTGCGGTGCGTGTGTGTCTGTTTGTCCGGTAGACGCAATAGAAGAAGAATATGACTTAACGCCAGATCAAGAAGTTTATTTAGAAAAAGCAGAAGCATTTTTTGCAAATAAATAATAGGAAATAACCAGCATTCATTATAGGTGTTGGTTATTTTTTTAGGATTTTTTCTAAAAGTTTGTTGTTTCATACTTAATATAAAGTACGACGTAATTGTTAAGTTGATTTCCGCTCCGGGCAGTCGCACACCTTAGGGCACGGCTTCAGCTC
Organism: Aquibacillus rhizosphaerae; assembly: GCF_030282825.1. GTDB lineage: Bacteria > Bacillota > Bacilli > Bacillales > Amphibacillaceae > Aquibacillus_C > Aquibacillus_C rhizosphaerae. The sequence continues at coordinate 11,075 of NZ_JASTZU010000023.1, read as the reverse complement.
GAGCCCACGGAAAGCGTAGTGTATTTCCGAAGTGGTGGACGAATTACTAATCTAACGAACTATGGAGGAAATCAACATGGCAGTTAATGCGCACTTTATATCAAGTTCGATATCAGTTAAGCAACAATGTTTACGAAGAGAATTTTTTTATTTCCGGAACTTAAGTTTTTAAGTAGTACTATATTGTACAAATAGTATAATAAGTTAAATTGGTAAATTAATAATTCCAGATGAAATGGAGGTTTGAAAATTGGATTACATAACACATTTAAGATCGATGGTCGGCCATGAAAAAGTTATTATGGTTGTTGCTGGTGCATTGGTTTTTGACAAAGATGACCGTTTGCTAATGCATCTTCGCCAGGATAATAATACTTGGGGTTTACCGGGTGGCTACATGGAATTGGGTGAATCTATCTTAGATACTGCAAGGCGAGAAGTATTAGAGGAGACAGGTTTGGAGTTAGGTGAATTAACATTATTTAGTATTTATTCAGGTCCAGGAAATGAAAAAACATTACATAGCGGTGACCAAGTGGCGTTAGTTCAAAACTGGTTTATCTGTCGTGACTATCAGGGAGAAATGCTCAAACAAAATGAAGAGTCGCTGGATGTTGCTTTCTTCTCTTTAAATGATTTACCCAAAAACCTTTTTATGAGTCATAAAAAAGTGCTGGACGATTATCTTTCAGGTGCTGAACTACCAATCATTAAATAACAGTTCCAAGTGAGCAAAAAATGACAGGAAGTAATCATTGGTTATTGGTAGATTTATATAGGAAAGGAGAATGGTATGAATGGGATAAGGCGTTTAACTTTATGTATTGATTATATTGAAGAACGATTAGATTCAGAGATTAACACGGAAGATTTAACAGCGATTTTTTGTACTTCTAAGTTCCATTTATTACGAACATTCCATATGTTAACAGGATTTACCTTAGTTGAATATATCCGGAATAGAAGGTTGACCATAGCAGCGCAGGAGTTATTTTCTCAAGAAGCAAAGATTATAGATGTTGCCTTGAAATATGGTTATGAAACGCCAGAATCATTCTCTAAAGCATTTCAAAAGTTTCATGGTATTCGTCCCTCGGAAGTAAAGAAATTGGGTAAACGGATTAAAGCATTTCCACCACTCTCCTTTCAAATAATAGTAAAGGGTGATGAAGGTATGGATTATAAGATTGTTGAAAAGCCAGCATTTCACGTTATTGGTAAAGGAATGAAGGTAACAACTAGATATGACGAAAACTTCAAAAGGATTCCTGAATTTTGGCAAGAGGTAAACAACAGTGAAACAGGAACGTTACTGAAGAATCTTGCTAGTAGTTTGGGGATGTTGGGTATTTGTATGGATTTTACACCCGACCAAGATTCTTTCACCTATCTTATTGGTGTGGAAAAAGGTGATCATCTAGTTCCAGATGGCATGGAGGAAAAGGAAGTTCCATCAACGACTTGGGCAGTTTTCGATGTAGTTGGGAGTATGCCAGATGCGATTCAAAACATGACAAAACGGATTTATTCGGAATGGTTTCCTGCAACTAACTATAAGCATGCGGGTACTGCTGAAATAGAAGTATATCCTCCACAAAAGAATGACCCATTTTCAGTTGATTATAAAACGCAAATTTGGGTTCCTATAACCAAAGGGTAAGCAAAAATAAAAATCAGTGCCCAAACGGCACTGATTTTTATGTGTGAAGCTGATTGGGTACTACTTGTGAATGATTTACTCTAGATAATACGAGTAAACCAAGAATTGCCCCTGTTGAGCTACTTATCAAAAAGCCTGGAACAAATGCCAGAGCACCTACGGATTGCCCCATAAGAACATTTGCATAAGGCACGGATAACAAGGAGCCGATAATTCCAGTCCCAATTAATTCACCGACAGCAGCCATGGGTTTCTTTTTTGTAAACCGGTATAAATAACCGGCAAGTAATGCACCAACCATGCCTCCTGGAAAGGCTAGAAGCGTCCCTATACCGAGTAAGTTCCTTAATAAACCAATTACAAATGCAATAATTACTGCTGGGATTGGTCCGAGTATAACAGCGGCCATTACATTTACTGCGTGTTGGACAGGGTAAGCTTTAGCAATTCCTGTTGGAAACCATAGTAGGTGTGCGCCAATCGTTCCGATTGCAACAAAGACCGCCATTGTTGTTAATAATCTTGTTCTATTCACTTCAATCTCTCCCTTTTCATTTTTTGCTGACCAAACTAGCTAAGGGTGAAATAGATTTGGTTATGAGCGAGAAGTTACGGAGTATAAAGGTCTAATAATTAACTCATAAATATAACCATTCATTACTAATCGTTAGGCACCAAAAAAACCAGATCCATATTATGATATAGGACCTGGTTGTTCACCAATAAGTAATTCATTCTACTTCCCTCCGCTGGTATCAACCAGATCAGGTCCTTAAGAGTTAAAAAGCATTAGAGCGCTTTTTTCTCAGCCTACGCATAAGTAGGCACCCCTAGTAGGTAAAAATATAATGTTGTGAGTAAATAATTTCTCCTATCTAGATTACCATAAAAAAGCAGGTAGTAAAGTAACAATGTGAAATTAATATCTTGAAATCGAGATATTGGTGATTTAATATAACTATATAACATTTTATAAAGTTAAAGACTTAGGATTTTATATATAATCAGACGTAACATTCCCTTGCTTTCTTGTATTCTTCATTAGATTATTGTTAATTTATCACTTAGGATAAGAGTCATAAATAGAAAATTTAAATAAGGAGTGTTTTACATTGGAACTAAAAGGAATTCACCACGTGTCGTCTATCACTGCAACAGCAAAAAATAATCACTACTTTTATACAGAAATACTAGGCATGCGCCTAGTTAAGAAATCTGTAAATCAAGATGACACAAGTATGTATCATTTATTTTATGCAGATGAAGTTGGTAATCCTGGTACCGATTTAACTTTTTTTGAAATTGTACGTGCTGGTCACACCTATGAGGGGAATAACAGTATATCACTTACTTCATTACGAGTTGCAAATGATGAGGCGTTAACCTACTGGATAAAGCGGTTTAACGAATATGAAGTTAGCCATGAAAATATTAGTGAACAGTTTGGGCGTAAAGTGCTCTTCTTTAAAGATCCGGAAGGTCAACGTTTAGTACTTGTATCCGACCAACATAACCAAGGAGTGGAAGCAGGTACTCCCTGGGATAGAAGCCCTGTGCCCCAAGAAAAAGGAATCACCGGCCTAGGTCCAGTTAAATTAACTGTACCTGATCCAGAACCAACAGTAAAAGTACTAACGAGTATTATGGGATTTAACCATGTTGGTAGCTACGCCTCATCATTGGACGGGCAACCAGATATCGAGGTATATGAAACAGGGAAGGGTGGAACAGGTGCTGAAGTTCATATTGAACACCGAACCGATCTGCCAAAAGAGCGGCCTGGAAGAGGAAGCGTGCACCACGTTGCATTTCGTGTTGCTAATAATGATGAATTGGCTGCATGGAAAGATAAAATTCAAGCAGCCAGAATGCCGAACTCTGGCCTTGTTGATCGCTATTATTTTAAATCATTATACTTTAGAGAGCCAAATGGTATTTTATTTGAATTAGCTACAGATGGACCGGGATTTGCGACCGATGAGGATGTTGAACATTTAGGTGAGAGTGTAGCATTGCCACCGTTTTTAGAAGACCAAAGACACGAAATCGAAGCTCGTTTAGTACCACTTAATACTTCTGTAGATAAATAAGTAAATCTTAACGGGGACTGCTAATCCAAATAGAGCAGTCTCTTTTTTTTAGCATAGCCAGGAAATTATGTGTCGTGTGGATAACTGACTATTGCATGTGCCACGTCCAGCTAAAGCGCCTACTTAATTGCCCTAGGATGAGCAAGTCGCCCTGCACTTTTGTTCTTAGCTTAAAAAAACTACATAGAAGCAGGTAAGAAAGGGTAAAACAATATAAAAGGAGGGCGAGATATGAGTAATAGTTTAGAAGGTAAAGTTGCCATTGTCACCGGTGCTAGTTCAGGAATTGGAAAAGCATCCGCAATTCGTTTAGCTAAAGAAGGAGCAAAGATAGCACTAGTTGATTTAAAAGAAGAAAACGCCGAATCCGTAAAGCGTGATATAGAAAATTTGGGTGTTGAAGCATTAATAACAGATACCGATGTTTCCGATCCTAAACGAGTTGAAGAAAGTATCCAACGCGTAATTGATACGTGGGGACAGTTAGATATTGTTTTTGCAAATGCAGGAATAAACGGAAAGGTCTCCCCGATTGAAGACTTGTCTGCAAATGATTGGGATCAAACGTTAACGACAAATTTGAAAAGTACTTTTCTAACTGTTAAATATGCAATTCCTCACATGAAAAACAAAGGTGGAAGTATTATTATCACAAGTTCCATTAATGGTAATAGAAAGTTCACTGGATTTGGAATGTCCGCATATAGTTCTTCAAAAGCTGGCCAAATGGCTTTTGGTAAAATGGCAGCATTAGAATTGGCTAAATACCACATTCGGGTCAATATTATTTGCCCTGGAGCGATTTCTACTAATATAAGCGAAAATACATTTAAAGAGAACGACGAACTTAAAAAGATACAAATACCAATTAAGTACCCAGAAGGGAATCAACCACTTGAGCACAAAGCAGGAGAACCTGAACAAGTAGCTGACTTAGTACAGTTCTTAGCTTCTGATGCATCCAGCCATATAACAGGATCAGAAGTTTATATTGATGGAGCCGAGTCATTGTTATAAGAAACTTTATCTAATTTAGAAAACGCGGTATACTGTGTAATATAAAATAGAGATGGAAATCAGGGGGAATGATCGTGGTCTTACAACCTAAAGCAATATTTTTAGATATGGACGGTACGATTTTGAACCATTCAAACCAAGTATCTAATAACACAAAAGAAGTGATTGATGAACTTCGAGAAAAGGGAATTTTTGTGTTTGTCGCAACAGGGCGTTCTTTTGGGGAAATAGCTGATATCGTTCCGAAAGGCTTCACTGTTGACGGTATCGTTAGTTCTAACGGGATGATTGTGCATATTGGAAATGAACTCGTAGTCGAAAATACATTACCTCTTGATTTAGTAAATGAAGTGATTGAAAAAGCTCGAAAACATAAAGTTTACTATGAGGTATTCCCGAACCAGGGCCCTAGAGTAACATTAATGGAGGACCGGCATTATGTGGAGGCGGAAATAGAAGACCCAAAACCTGATAGTGTCGGGATCAATGAATGGACTTCCCGAAAAGAAGCACTAGACAAAGAAATAGCCTGGAAAAAGGAACTAGATAGTGATAAATTTTCCAAATTTTATTTTTTTAGTAAACGGAAAGATCATATTAATATGTGGAAAAGTGAATTAGATGAATTAAAGAAAAAGATAGATTTCACAACATCAATCTCTTCGGAACATAATGTGGAGTTAATGGTTGCTAACGTAAATAAGGCCACAGGTATTCAACATATCTTAGATGAATTTAAATTATCAAGTAAAGATATTTTGGTTATTGGTGATAGTGATAATGATTTGCCAATGTTCGAATTTGCTGGTTATTCTGTAGCGATGAAAAATGCGCCAGATCACATTAAAGAAGTGGTTAATGAAGTTACAGAGTTTAGCTGTGATGAAGATGGGGTCTGTCGTTATTTGAAGAGATTTTTAAAAAATGGAGTGTAGTGATTGTACCTACACTTCATTTTTTTAGCATAAAGAGTCAATTTCATAATTACCTAATTCATTTAACTACCCAAAAAATAGTATTATGAAACTGATTAATAAAAGTAAAATATTCAAAAATATGTTCCGAATCTAGTAAACCATGTTACTATATAAAGAAACAATCAACTAATAAATCATAATTATAGCTTAATAAAAGTATAATCATATTAAAAACACCTGTTAAAGACTTCTATAGTAAATCTAACAAAACCGTCTAATGTAAGTGCTTACAAAAAAGGAGGAAGATTGATATGGCAAGATACATTTTTCGAATGGAGTGTAAAAAAGGTTCAGAAGAGGAGTATAAGAAAAGACATGAAGCAGTTCATCCGGAGCTTTTAAAAGCTTTAAAAGAAGTAGGGATAAGTAATTACAGTATTTTTATGGACGGGAATCAACTCTATGCTTACATGGAAGTAGATAATTTTCATGAAGCAATGGAGCGGATGGAAAGTAATCCCGCTAACATAAAATGGCAAACGTATATGAGTGATATTTTGGGTATGGATAATGGGAATAATCCAAAGATGCATCTAATTGATCAAGAAGTGTTTCATCTAGAATAAGTTGACGAATGATGTAAGATTCGGTATGTTGAAATCAATCTAACTAACTACATAAGGTGAAAACCATGTGAGAGTATGATTGAAAGTGAGGCAATAATATGCTTGTTGCAGAAAGACATCAAAAAATTGTAGAGATAGTTAATGAAAGAAAAAGTATTCGAGTTACTGAATTGGGTAAGATTTTTTCAGTTACCGATGAGACGATACGACGTGATCTAGAAAAGCTTGAAAGTGAAAATAAACTTGCGCGAAGTCATGGTGGAGCTGTCTATATTGAAATGACCAAAGAGACTCCAGAAGTCCCATATTCAGAGAGAGAAATAACGCATGTATTTGAAAAAAAAGAAATTGCGAGAGAAGCAATCATGCATATTACCGAAGGAGATAAGATAATTCTTGATGCAAGTACTTCTGCTTGGTACATGGCAAAGATCTTGCCAGATATCCCGTTAACGGTTGTGACGAATTCAATCAAAGTAGCAATGGAATTAAGTAATAAAAGTAATATTACAGTCATTTCAGCTGGAGGCACATTACTAACAAGGTCGCTATCCTTTGTAGGTCCATTAGCAGAAAGCTCGATAGATGGATACCATGTCAACAAGGCTTTCATTTCTTGCAAAGGGCTCCATCTAGAAAATGGTTTAAGTGAATCGAACGAACAGCAAGCACGAGTGAAGAAAAAAATGATGGATATCGCTGACTTGGTTTATATTCTCGTAGATCACAATAAGTTCGGTGTACAAGCCTTCGCCCATGTAAGTGACTTAGATTCAATTGGTCACATTATTACGGATAATGATGCTAATGAAGATATTATCAATCAAATAAAAGAAAAATCACTCAATATTATAAGGGTTTAATAGTCTGGAGCTGCTGTGGAGATAGTTAATCTCTAGAGTGGCTTTAAGTTTTTTCAGAGTTTAGAATATCTAATAGAGTAGGGCTTGAGATTATTCAATTCATAGAATCTTAGACTGTGATCGTTTTGTGAAGCGAGAAAAGTATATCTCTTTATACTAAGACTTATGTTTTTATTATCAATAGATAAGTCTGTATAATGTAAATTGAAAGCGTAATCAAAAATGTGAGGTGGAAGTGGTATGAAAAAGGTAGTAATTACCGGTGGGAGTGGTTTATTAGGACCCTCTGTAATAAATGAATTTTTACAACATGATTATGAAGTATTAAATGTGGATCGCCAATTACCTGAAAATCCAGTTTGTGAAACAATTATTGCGGATTTAACTGATTTAGGTCAAGTGTATGATGTTTTGACTGGAGCATTCGCTGTTGTACATTTAGCAGCAATTCCGAGACCTTTTATCCACACCAATGATGTCACATTCCAAAATAATGTAATGGCTACATATAATATTTTGGAGGCAGCTGGAAATCTAGGAATTAAAAAGGCGGTTATTACCTCTAGTGAATCATTGTATGGATTGGTGTTTTCTAAGTCAGGTTTAAATCCAACATACGTTCCAGTTGATGAAGACCATCCAATATTGCCAGAGGATGCTTATGGCTTGTCTAAAATAGTCAATGAACAAACTGCAGAGATGATTCATAACCGAACAGGCATGCAAGTCGTTTCCTTGCGAATTGGTAATGTGATTGCACCTAATATGTACAAGAACTTTCCAGACTTTATTCATAAACCAGAGGAAAGAAAATCGATTATGTGGAGCTATATAGATGCTAGAGATGCAGCAACCGCCTATCGACTATCTGTTGAGAAAGATGGATTAGGAACAGTTGCTTTAAATGTGGCGGCCGATAATTCTAGTATGGATATTAAAAGTAGGGACTTAATGGCTCAAATTTATCCAGAAGTAACTGACTTTCGTGAAGAGCTAACCGGTTATGAAACATTATTTACTAATAAAAAAGCAAAACAAGTATTAGGTTGGAAACCAGAACATAATTGGAGAGACCATGTTTAAAAAATATAACAAAAGGTTGTGGGATGCATGAAATACCGTCAATTAGGTAAGACAGATATGAAAGTAAGTGAATTAAGTTTTGGAACTTGGGCTATTGGTGGTGCTTGGGGGACAACAAGTGATGAAGAAGCACTAAAAGGCTTACATCGCGCGATGGATGCCGGGGTAAACTTTTTTGATACTGCGGACGTGTACGGTGATGGGCATAGTGAAGAATTATTAGCAAAAGCTACAAAAGGCAAAGAGTCAGATATATATATTGCAACAAAGTTTTGTCGCGCTGGTGACATTCATGATCCAAATACATATTCAGAAAAAGCAGTTACTGAATATTGTGAAGCTAGCTTGAAGCGGTTAGAACGTGATCAATTAGATCTTTTCCAAATCCATTGTCCACCTATTGAAATATTAAAAGATGGACACGTGTTTGAAGTACTCGATAAATTACAACAACAAGGCAAAATTAGGAACTATGGTGTCAGTGTTGAAACTGTAGAAGAAGGGTTACTTTGCTTAGAAAATCCTAACGTCAGCACTTTACAAGTTATCTTTAATATATTCAGACAAAAGCCAATTACTGAACTATTTCCAAAAGCAAAGGTAAAAGGTGTTGGGATACTAGCTCGAGTTCCATTAGCTAGCGGACTTTTAACTGGCAAGTTTACGAGCAATCACCAATTTGAGTCAGATGATCACCGCCAGTTCAATCAAAATGGTGAAGCTTTTAATGTCGGCGAGACTTTTGCAGGCCTTGCATTTAATAAAGGTGTCGAGCTCAGTAATCAATTGAAGTGGATTGCTGAGGATCGTGGCAGTATGACGAGAGCGTCATTAAAATGGATTTTAGAACACGACGCGATTTCTAGTGTAATCCCAGGTTTTAAAACGGTTAAACAAGTGGAAGATAATTTAGCTGCTGTTGATGTTAAAAACTTTTCAAATGAAGAGATGGAAAGATTAGAGGATTTTTACAAGCAAGAAGTTCATGACAACATTCGCGGTCCATATTAAAAGGTTCTTACAGCTTGCCTACATTTATTGTGGGTGAGTTTTTTTATTAGTTAATAAGTTAATTTAATTAAATAAATGAATTAATGTGATAAAATTAGACTTTAAAAGTAATTTAATTTGGAGGATTACTGTATGCAAAGAGGCAGCTTTCAGTGGATGAAGTCGATGAACAAAACGATAATTTTAAATAAAATAAGAAGCAATGGTCCAATATCCAGAGCGCAAATCGCAAAAGAAACAAAGCTTACCCCTCCAACTGTGGGTAGTATCGTTAAGGAATTAATCGAACAAGCAATTGTGAAAGAAAGTGCACAAGGTACATCACAAGGTGGGCGCAAACCTACCATGCTTGTCATAAATAATAGTGAATTTTATATTATTGGCATAGACGCAGGTCCTAAAGATATAGAGTTTATTGTATCGGATCTTTCAGGCAAGGTTATTGATTGTTCAAACTCTATAGTTGCTCCTGATATCTCCAAAGATGAGTTCCTAGATCAATTAAAAAAAGGGATATACCATTTATTAAATAAATATAGCGTGCTAAAAACAAAAGTAATTGGCATAGGAGTAGCGATGCATGGTGTCGTAGATTTGGCAACTGGTACCTCATTATTTGCACCAAATTTAAACTTGCGAAATATTCCTATCAAATCAGCTTTAGAAGCAGAGTTTGACTATGTAGTAAAAGTTGAAAATGATGCAAGAGCGTTAGCGTTAGGTGAATCATGGTTTTCTGATAGTGCAGAGATGATGAGTATGATTGCTGTCAATATTGGTCGCGGGATAGGTGCAGGTATTATCATTAATGGGGCTCTCTATCATGGAGAATATAATATTGCTGGTGAAATAGGACACATGACATTAGATATAAATGGTGAAAAATGTGAGTGCGGTAACTATGGTTGTTTACAAACGGTTGCCTCTGGTCCAGCTATCGCAAAAAAAGCAACGCTTTCTATCGAGCATGGTAGTGAAAGCTTGTTAACAGAGATGAAGAATGAAAACGAAGAAATCACAGGAGAATTAATTTACAAAGCTGCATTAAACGGTGATGAATTAGCTCAGAACATTCTTAAAGAAGCAGGTGAATACATCGGTATTGGTTTAACAAATCTTATTCATGTCGTTAATCCAAGTAAAATAATCATAGGTGGTGGTGTTTCGAAGTCATCACAGTTTATTTTAGGTCCAATTAAATCGACCATTAAGAACCGTGCCTTAACCCCACAAGCGAAAGAAACGGAGGTTGTCGTATCTAATCTAGGGGAGCATGCGACAGCGCTAGGTGCTGTATCGCTAGTATTAGTGGAGCTGTTTTATAGTAACGATCCAATACCAAATTAATAAATGTTTAACTCCTTTTTATCAAAAAGCTCTTTTATGAAAAATTTGTTTTTTATGACGGATAAAATATAAAGTCCGCACTAGAGCACTGGCCTCGCTGCTAAGCAAAATCGGCTCCCTTTCCGCAGGCACGGCTTCAGCTAACTCAGAAGAAAATCGTTTCTGAGTGGATCTTCAGCTCGCGCTGTTCCTGCAGGAGTGTCGCCAATTTTGCTTGATCCGCTTAAAACAGCATCTATTTGAATAATCTTCATGTGGTAGTTAAATCTTTTACTATGTTTCGTTATAGTGCATGAAATCAAGGCCTAATTACTTCTCACTTGAAAAGAAAACTATATGAAGCTGCGGGAAAATGCGACACTCCTCGAAAATAAAGAGCCATTTTCTTCGTGTGGGGTAAATTCATGGATGTCATTTCAATGTCCTATGGGAAAGGAACAGTCTGAAGACCCCACAGGGAG
>NZ_JASTZU010000022.1 GCF_030282825.1 Aquibacillus rhizosphaerae | reverse complement strand
AGATCCACTCAGAAGCGGTCTTCTTCTGAGTTAGCTGAAGCCGTGTCCGCGGAAAGCGACTGCCCGGAGCGGAAATCAACATAGCAGTTAGTGCAGACTTTACATCAAAAGTGCGACAGCTTTTAAAGCAACAACATTTAGCGAAAAAGAGCCAAAAAAATAAAGCAGACCCAACAGAGCCTGCCTAATACCTATATCATTTAACAGATTGACCAATTACTGAACTTGCCACTTCAACCATTTCTTCTTTTGTTAGTTCTTCACTTGCTAGATAGTAATCTACTCCATTATAACTCCATTCCAATGATGATGCCTTCAGAGCGCCCATTGTAAAGCCAAGGCTTACCGGCTCACCTACAACGGATTCTGGACTAGACATACTCGTTGGATAAGCATTCGCTTTTTCTTGTACGAGCGTAAAATTCTTCGTGCCTTCATATGAAAGCATGACACGGGTGCCATTTTCTGTTTCAGTTTCTTTCTCTTCAACCAATTCCGCCCCTAAATTTTCTGTTGGATATAACCTGGTTAATTCACTATCTTGGTTGTCTTCTGCCATTGCCGGAATACCTAACAGACTGCTTGTCATATTCTTTTCGATTTCAAAGGTATCCGCCGCAAACTCTGGATTAAGTTCAAAGTTAGAGAACTCAACTTCAACTAAAGGCTTTTTATCTTTATCAAGTACTTTAACCATAACAGGCGTGTAGGTCTTTTTATCAAAGTATATTTCTTGATAAGGTAAATTATTGTTATTTTGGTAATTCGTCTTTGTTTCAAAAATGAAATAACTATCCGTAGACTTAAAGCTTGAATCCGAGTCATTTAATACGTCTTTGACTAATGATTGGTATAAATATGGTTGACTACTATTATTAGGCCAATCACTTTGGAACTTAAAGCTTTTGTTTAAAGCAGGCGTAAGCACAAATACTCCATCATCGTTCTTTAAAATAATTTGGCTACCCTCTTCATCTTTTTCATTTTTCAATATCACTCGATAATATGCCTTTTTCTTGTGCGCAATATCAATATTGTATGTTTGTGCTTCCTCGCCTGTTTGTAAGCTCATCATAGCCTGAGCTTGATAACCACTCATATCTTCTAAGCTAGCTTCTAACTTGCTTACTACATCCTCTTTTGTTTTTTCCCCACAGGCAACTAATACTAGGATCAATAGGGTGATGATCCCCAAGCCAAAATATTTTCTCATGGTCACAACTCCTTTGTCTCATTTCAATGGACAAAGGGAACGCATTTTACCGCAATTTATATCAATGTACGAAATACAGAAGTCAACCCATCAATAACATCGGTAGCAACAAGGTCTTGTTTTGAACGTTGTTCTGATACTAAGATATCTGCAGATGCACCATGGATAAAACAACCATTAGTGAGTGCATCATTTAGGGACTGATTTTGCATCATCATAGAAAGTAAAATTCCTGATAATACATCTCCACTTCCACCTTTAGCTAACCCGGCATTGCCTGTTGTATTTACCCACTGTCTCCCATTAGGATCGCTAATAATCGTATGAACACCTTTTAGAATTAAGTACACACCGTGCTCACGTGCAAATTGCTTAGATACCTTAAAGGGACTAGTAAGAATTTCTTTAACAGAGTAACCTGTTAACATGGCCATTTCTCCTGGGTGTGGTGTGAGTACAGTCGGATGCTGTCTTTGTTTTATCAAAGGTAGATCACCTTTGATATGTTGCAGACCATCTGCATCTATTAAAATTGGAATCTTCGCATCTACTATAACTTTTTTTGTTATTGATGCTGTAGATTCGCTACGTCCCATACCCATCCCGATCGCGAGTGCATCATAGGATGAAAAATCTATAGCTGGCAGACCTGTTATTATACCTTCGTTACTTAAAAAAGAAATATAGGTTGCTTCCATGCAATAAGAAGCGATAGATGGTATTGCCTCTTGAACAGTACCTACCGTGATCAGTCCAGAACCAGAACGTAATGCAGCCTTTGCAGTCATTGCTACGGAACCTGGCATCGTATGAGATCCACCAATTACTAAACCCTTCCCATGACTCCCTTTGTGAGAATACCGGTTTCGTTTAGGCAAAGTTTCAACTACATTTTTTTGATTCCAAGTTTCAATCAAGTTATCCTGTGAAAATGTTGTATGTGGTAAACCTATTTCCACTAATCTCCACTGCCCATAAAAAGGAGAGCAATATTCTAGGTACAAACTCAATTTTGGTAGTTCTACCACAAATGTATAATCTGCTTTAATTGCAGTGAAATTAGCAACACCTTCATCAGCTGGTACACCGCTTGGTATATCAACAGAAATTGTTAACATCTCTAACTTGTTTACAACTTCAATAACTTGTTTGAACGGTTGTCGCACTTCACCAGAAATACCAATTCCCAGCATAGCGTCAATAACCACATCCGCATTAGACAAGTACTGCTCAACTACTGTCACTTCTTGAACCAGTTGAATTTTGCCTTTAAAATTAATAAATAATTGTTTGTGGTATGCTGCATCACCTTTAATCTTTTCATCAGCAACTAATTGTAAAACAATTACCTCATAACCTTTATTTAGCAAGTTTCTAGCAATAACAAAGCCGTCTCCTCCGTTATTCCCACTTCCAACCAAAACAAGAATACGTTCTGTATTGTCAACTAGATTCGTGATCTGATCAACAATAGCTCTACCGGCATTTTCCATCAATATCCTTCCATCTATCCCTCCTTTTTCAATTGCAAAACGGTCAATTTCGTACATTTCTTTTGCGGTTACAATATGCACAATGTTCCCTCCTACCCGCACTAAAATATATGAGACAAACTATCTGATTATGCAGACTAGCCTAACATGTCCCAAAAAAGTGTAGTAATTATTTATTGTTTTTCTCTTTAATTGCTAGACTTATCAGGGAAAATAGAGCTATATTTAAACACTTAACATTTGATTTCTTAATTCTATGATTATTCTTCAATAATTACTTGAGCAATTGCGTACGCCTCGCTATGTGATATCGAAACAAATATATTAGCCGATTTTGAATCTTTTACAATAAGCTTTGGAGCGCCACTTGCTAACCTAATTACTTCTATATCTTTAAAGCTCAATTTACCTATTCCAGTCCCGACCGCTTTAGAGTATGCTTCTTTTGCCGCAAACCTACCAGCTAAAAATTCTAATTTTCTTCTATCTGAACGTAAATCGCTATATATTTCTATTTCATTGTCCGTTAAAATCCTTTGCAAAAAACGATTACTATTATTCAGACTAGTTTTTATCCGTTCTAATTCAACAATATCTATACCTATTCCTTTAATCATAAATAATCCAACCTTTATTTTTGGCTCTTTTCTTAACCATTATTGCTTTACAACCGTCAAACTTGATATAAAGTCCGCACTAATCTTAGTGTGATTTTCTTTTGTCTTTACAAGATGAGTATTGATCAAGCGCTATGAAAAAACACTCGCTTTCCGTGGGGAACGCTTCAGTCTCCTCGCTCGCAAAGGACGCTCCCTGCGGGGCCTTCAGACTGTTCCTTTCCCACTGGAGTCTCGCATTTTTTCTCCGCTTGAGTAATTTTTCTTAAACAAAGAAATGAATTGCACTACAAACAGTAATGTGGATATAAACTCGTCATTAAATAGAAAATTAAAACAGTGAAGGCAGAATACGGAGACTCCTACGGGAACAGCACGAGCTGAAGATCCACTCAGAAGCGATCTTCTTCTGAGTTAGCTGAAGCCGCGCCCGTGGAAAGCGGAGTATTCTGCCAGAACGAAATACTACATCTCAATCAACACTCAAACAGAAAAGAATTTTACAAAAGTTAATAATATTTAATGCGAACTTTATATTAAGTATGAAATAACAACATCTCTCAGAAAACAGCCTTATTTTTTTTACTGTGTTAAGTATAACTTAACCTAGTAAAGGTCATCCAACATAACCTAATGTTTTTATTTGTGAATAACATAGTTAGTAACGTATTATATATAAGTAGAAATTTAATTAAAGGAGACTATTATGTTTATTCGGACAGAAAGTTTTAAAGATTTCATTCGATTTTATCCAATTGTAAGCACAATTGTAGCCATACAACTCGTTATATGGCTTTTAATCGCACTTGGTTCTCCATTAGGCAACTTTATACTGCAATGGGGTATAGGGGTGAATTTATTAGTTGAACAGGGAGAGTATTGGAGACATATAACACCAATCTTCTTGCATAGTGGTACGACACATGTACTATTCAATTCTTTTTCTTTAGTCTTATTTGGACCTGCATTAGAACAGATGCTTGGAAAGTTTAAGTTTATCTTAGTCTATTTAGCCACGGGGATTATAGCTAATATTTTCACTTACTATTTGGAATCTAGTCCCTATTATACCCATCTAGGTGCTTCTGGAGCCATTTATGGTTTGTTTGGAGTCTACCTATACATGGTTTTCCTTAGAAAAGACTTAATTGATCGTGCAAATGCGCAGATTGTTACAACAATTTTAGTCATTGGTTTAGTTATGACATTTGTTCAGTCTAACATTAATATATCTGCACATTTATTTGGGGTTATTAGTGGTCTCGCTTTTGGTCCAATTATTTTACACAACGTAGAACCTTTTTCGATTTACAGAAATCGCAAGAGAACTAAAGATGAATCCATACCCTTTGATCCTAATCGTTGGAACAAAAAAAGATACCGATACAAGAAATATATTGGTCCCATTATCTGGACTATAATAGCCCTTTTAGTACTTTTTGGATTATTATCTAACTTCTTTTAATATGTACACTCAAAAATAAACAAACTTATTCACAAAATTTATGGGAGTGGTTGATATGATTAATCCCGCTTGGTTATTTGCTTTAGCTTCAGTTATTTCAGTACTCGGAATCCTTATTTCTTTCAAAAAATTAATAAAAAGCGTCCGATATAGAATGGAGTATGACAAATTAAACCAAGAGATACTCCAAACAGAACAGTCACGTTATTTTATCCGGGTTGCTTTAATAGCGACACTACCCATTTTATTTATCATAGTTGGTTTTATTCTAAAACAAGATGTTATCATAACAGACTTCAGTGTTGCTGTTGCTACAATCATAATTTTGGGAGTATTACTTTTCGCAACCGTTCATGTACTTTTAGCTTATAGGGAACTACAAATGGTACCTCAAAATAATTCAGCTGAACACAAACCTTATATCAACACACTACTTTTTCTAGGAATGGCAACAGTGAACGCAATTCCCGCCATATCCCTAATCGCTTTATATATAAGCTAGTTATATTGCTGCCTACTCGCTAGAATTAGCTTGTAGGCAGCTTTTATTTATAACGCTTTAGTAGAATTTTGCTAAAACAAAGCCTATTTTTTTGTGAAAATGATAAACTAATTACAAGAAGATAATTTCCACTTATTGTGAATTTTTTATATAATATTACCAAGGTTGACTGGGGGGATTAAGTGAATTATTTATCTACAAACGGAGGAAGTATTTTTAAAATTGCAGCAACATACATAGGTACGATTGTAGGTGCTGGTTTTGCTACAGGTCAGGAAGTACTTCAATTTTTTACTACTTTTGGTGTTATGGGGATATGGGGCATTTTGTTATCTAGCCTTCTTTTTTTCTTCTTTGGTTATACCATCCTAGTCTTAGGACACAAGCTACAAGCAAATTCTTATGTTACTGTTGTACGCCATGCCAACGGCTTAATTATAGGAAGCATGATTGACATTATCATTACTATAATTTTATTCGGTGCTTTAGCTACAATGATTGCCGGTACAGGTGCTATCTTATATGAACAGTTTAATATCCCAACCATTATCGGCACTATTTTTATGGCTATCATAACATTAGTAACTGTCTTAAAAGGACTAACGATTGTTGTCAATGCGATTAGCTATGTTGTTCCTTTCTTATTTGCTTTCATGTTATTTGTTACATTATTTAGTTTAGTTAATAATTCTCTCTCACAAGAAGAAATTAATTTCACACGTACATTAGAATCGATCTCTCCTAACTGGTTTATGTCTGCAATAAGCTATACAGCACTAAATTTAATTATAGCAATAGCGATATTATCTCCACTTGGTGCAAAGACAAAAGAGCGTAAAACATTGTTCTGGGGTGCTTTGGTCGGTGGACTCGGATTAGGTATTAGCATTGTAGCTATAAATTACAGTATTATGACAACCATTATGGATTCATCTTTGGCAGAAGTACCGATGCTAACAGTTACCCACAACATCTCACCTCTTCTTAAGCTTCTCTTTACTATCGTACTTGTTGCACAAATATACACAACAGCAGTTAGTAATCTATTTGGATTTGTTTCACGGTTTTCTTTTGTCAAAAATCTAAGTCATAAATCCATCATAATCCTAACTACCATCACCGCTTTACTCATGGGACAAATAGGCTTTTCTACAATCATACATTATTTCTATCCCATTGTAGGTTATGGTGGTGCAATTTTACTTATAGGTTTGTTATGTAGCTGGTTTTTTAAAAGAAAAGAAATATCATTATAAAAAAATGCCACATAAATATGTGGCATTTTACTTATTAATTAATAGTTTTGTTGGCGGTTGCTATTGTTATTGTTAGACCCGCGTTTATTTTGGAATTTGCGATTTCTTCCAGTTGGCTTGCCTTTTTGAGAAAAATTATTACGTTTGTTGCCACCTCTGTAGTTTTTCTTACCACCTTTTGGTCCACCTTTAACACTTACAGGTTGAACCGATGTCAATGTAACCGGCGCATTACGGCGCTCTTTCGTTAACATTTTTAAAGCAGCTGAAACAACAGTTGCGGAATCATATTGTTCTAATAATTCTGATGCAGTTTCACGATAATCTTGTAAATCTTTTTTATCAATCGTAGAGATTAATTTTTCAACAGTTAATTGTTGTTGTCCACGACGTGCTTCATCCATTGAAGGTGGCGTCAAACGAGCTATCTTGCTCTTTGTTACCTTTTCAATTAAGTGAAGGTGCGGCATCTCTCTAGGAGTAATAAAGGTAATAGCTTCCCCACCTTTACCAGCTCTACCAGTACGACCAATTCGGTGTACATAGCTTTCTGGATCTTGTGGTACATCTAAGTTATACACGTGTGTAACACCTGAAATATCTAAGCCACGAGCTGCTACGTCTGTTGCAACTAATATTTCAATACGTCCACTTTTAAACTTATTTAAGACTGACATACGCTTCCCTTGAGTTAGGTCTCCGTGAATACCTTCTGCACGAAATCCACGAGCATGAAGACCTTCTGTTACTTCATCTACTCGCTTTTTCGTACGTCCAAAAATAATAGCAAGTTCTGGAGCATGAATGTCAAGTAAATTTGTTAATGTGTCAAATTTTTGCTTTTCGTGTACTTCAACGAAAAATTGATCAATATTTGATACAGTCATCTCTTTAGACTTCACTTTTACTTCTTCTGGCTTCTTCATTAGAGTTGAAGCAATATCTCTTATTTCTTTTGGCATTGTTGCTGAAAATAGTAATGTTTGTCTTTGTTCAGGAATTGATTTTAAGATGTCACGGATATCATCAATGAAACCCATGTTAAGCATTTCGTCTGCTTCATCCAACACTGCTGTGTGAACATTACTAATATTAATTGTTTTTCTACGGATATGATCTAAAAGACGACCTGGCGTTGCAACAACAATATGCGGTCCGTCTTTCAACGCTCTTATTTGACGATCCATATGTTGACCACCGTAAACAGGAAGCGTTTTAACACCCTTAAACTTTCCAAGTCTGTGTATTTCTTCTGATACTTGGATAGCCAATTCTCTTGTAGGGGCAACAACTAGCCCTTGAATTTTCTTCACATCTTTATCAATCTTTTCAATCATTGGAATACCAAATGCTGCAGTTTTACCTGTACCTGTTTGCGCTTGTCCAATAACATCTTTACCTTGCATACCTAATGGAATTGTTTGTTCCTGAATGGGTGTAGCTTCCTCAAATCCCATTTGTTCAAGAGCTTTCATTATTGGTTTAGAAACACTTAGTTCTTTAAATGTAGTCAATTTTCTTTCTACTCCTTTTTTTCTAAATCTCATAGTCAGCACTTTATGTTAACCACGTTAAAATTCACGGTTTTTAGTCGAGGTTATCGACAACGATTTATTTTCACTTTATTATTAATGTTCGATAACTTCGAACAGACTATTTATAAGTCTAACTTTTTAACGTGAAAAAAGCCTTCCTCCACACGCGGAAGAGGCCTTATTAGCGATCACTCATGGATTATTACATCTTATCACACTCTGTTTACTAATTCTACCTGTATTAGAAATGATTTTCAAACAATTGAGTGTTAGAATAAGAAAAAATGATATTTATACAAGGAGATACTTATGAATAAACCTCCCCTAAATCCATTTATCGCTATAATTATTGGAGTAATATCAGTCTCTTCAGCTGCTGTGTTAGTAAAGTTAGCTAATACTGCTCCGGCCTCTATCATTGCAAATTACCGCTTGCTTTTTGCCGTGCTGATCATGGCACCGTACGTGCTCCTTAAACATAATAAAGAGTTTAAACTTATTTCCAAAAAAGATTGGCTTTTTTCCGCACTTGCTGGTATTTTTTTAGCATTTCATTTTATTTTTTGGTTTGAATCGTTAAATTATACATCGGTCGCGAGCTCCGTTGTACTTGTAACATTACAACCTCTATTTGCTTTTCTAGGAACATACTTGTTTTTCAAAGAACGTTTTTCACCCGCTGCTATTATCAGTATGCTTATTGCTCTTACAGGTAGCGTTATTATTGGCTATGGAGACTTTCAAATCAATGGAGCTGCATTATTTGGTGATTTGTTAGCTATCATAGGAGCGATTATGATCACCGTATATTTTTTAATGGGGCAAAATGTACGGAAGCGAGTTTCCCTTATGACCTACACTTTTGTTGTCTATGGAATAAGTTCCATTACTTTAGTTATTTACAATATTGTATTACAACATTCATTTGTGAATTATCCAGCAACCCATTGGTGGATTTTCATTGCTCTTGCTATTGTTCCTACTTTTTTTGGGCATACCTTATTTAATTGGGCACTCAAATGGGTCAGCACTTCTTTTATTTCAATGGGTATTGTTTTTGAACCAGTTGGTGCATCCATTCTTGCTTACATCGTTTTAGGAGAACAAATTACATGGACACAGTGGCTTGGTGGTACGATTGTTATTTTTGGACTTTTTTTATTTATTGTAAGCACCTCGAGAAAAACAAAAATAACTATCTCCGAACGCAAAAAAAGCTGATCCCGTTGGATCAGCTTTTTATTTTCCTTGTTGATACGAATCATAGTTAGGTTGTGGTGAAAGTAATGCCAGAATAGCAGCTGTAATTGGAAATAACATAACAAGAATAATTACTTCTTGGTAGCCTCCAAAATTATCATAAAACAATCCAAATGGAAGTGGACCTAGGGCAGACGCTACTACCATACTTGTTTGTGCCAATCCCTTTATACTCCCTAAGTATCGCATTCCGAAATAGTTTGGCCATACAATATTTAGAGCAATCCGCTCAAATCCATTGACAATGCCCCAAACAACTCCAAAAATGATAGCCGTAAAAGTGGAATCTACAAACCACAATATTCCTAATGACACGATATGACCTATAAATGTAACCGCAAGTATGTAATGTACTGCATAGCGATCAACTAAATAACCAACAACAAAACTGACAGGAAAACCAAATATAGCCATTAACGACAATACTAATGCAGCTGTCCCTGCAGTTAATCCTTTTCCTTCAGCAATCGATACAATGTGGAATGTCACACCCGTGTTCACTAAGGCAGGAACACTAACGCAAAAAAGTATAAACCAAAAAGCTCGAGTTCTCATCGCTTCTTTTAAACTCCAACTTATCTCATTTTCTTTCACATTCGGACTAACTACTTGTTCATGATTAGACTTTTTATTTTTTTTATTAACTTTAAGTAAAATCATTACTGGAACCGAAAGAACGAGTAAAGTGATCCAAAAAGTAGCTGCAATCTTTGTTGGATAGCTAATTAATAACCAGTAGGTAAGAAAGATACTTATAATTACCAAGACAATCCAAAATGTCTTCGTTCTCGTTACGTCTTTTATATTCCACCGTTTGAATGAAGTATTTGTTTCCCTTCTTAGTCCACTACCATCAGGAGTTTCTCCTATATCTTGTGGTTGATTTCTTACAAGTAAGATAGCAAGAGGGACAAATAGTAAAATCAATGCTAAACCTAAAATCAACCAAGCACTCCGCCAGCCGACCACACCTATAATCCATGTATTAAGTGGTGGGAATAATGCTGAACCCGCGAAACCACCGACAGTCATTACACTGAGCGCTCTCCCCCTTTTTGACATAAACCACTTAGGCACTAAGGTGTTTGGTAGTAAAGTCATAGACCCCTGACCAAATAAGCGAAGTAGAAATATACCGATAAACATCATAACCGCTCCTGTGATGAATGCGTTCCAAATACATGCAATCGCTAACATCACACCTACAATTGTCATCATAACTCGTTGCCCGAACCGATCAACTAAACGACCTATAAAAAACAAACTAAATCCAGCACACAGTGTTGCAGTCGAATAAATTCCCGACACAAATGATCTAGAGTATTCAAAATCAGCTATGTAATAGTCAATAAATATAGATATTGAGAAAGTTTGACCAGGTCCAGAAAAAAACACACTTAAACAGCTTACAAAAACAATAATCCACCCATAATAAAATGGTGGATTGATCAGTGTTTTTTCATTATTTAATTTTAACTTCACGTTTTATACCCCCTCATGATTGTATTCACTTTTTCGGTTTAAGTAAGAATAAACGGTTTGAATGAGTGTATCTTTGTCGTCGCCTAAACAAATATGATGCTTCGAGTCGTGATAATAAATGACTTCTGTTTCAGCCGGAATTTCTTTATCCAAGTAGTACACCGATTTATATGGTACCATACCATCTTGAATACCTTGAGCAATCAGCACTGGGCATTTGATTTTTTTTAGATGTGGTTTGGTAAACCTCATGCACTTCAAAAACTCTATAAAAGCTTTAACTGGTATAAGTCCTTTTTTCTGCATATAGTGTTGGAACAGCTTATTACTTCTCAATTGACCGTTGATACCCTCTATTGCAAACCTACCTATATCTATAGTCATCTGTCTAAAACTAATATATTTCCTTGATGTAGATAAAAGAATTAATTTATTCACTTCATACTTTGATGCAAGGTATGACGCAATCATTCCTCCCATTGAAAACCCGATAAGATAAACCTTGTCACATTTTTCAGCAACTTGTTTAAATGAAGATTCAGCTAACTCTACCCACTGCTGATAGTTGACTGAGTCTAATTGTAATGTTTCACCATGTCCCGGAAGACAGGGCACCTCGACATACCAATCGGTTACTTCTCTCAAATAGTTTGCTAGTGGTTCTACTTCATACGGACCACCTGTAAATCCATGAATAAACATACATCCAATCATAGTTATGCCCCTTTTACATATTTTCCTCTATTAATAATGATACCCAAAATTAACATACTCATGATTAGAATCGGACCGTTAACTCTGTTCCAATAGACTTTGTTGCGAAAAGGGAATATTTTTACTTAACGATGGACTTAGTACTCATCTTAGAAAGAATGCAAAGAAGTCATAATAAAGTTACTACAGATTTTTTATCAACTGAAGATTAATATTAATTTTAAAACAAGATAATAACAACATCTTATTAAAATGACTATCTCTAAGCTATTAAAAAAAGAATTGTTTATATTTGTTGAAAAGTAAAGACGACTTAGTTATTTTGCGACCTAAAGTCGGGGATGACCAATTGTAACTGGCCATCCCTAGTTATACTTTCTTTACTTTTCCTGTCGTAAATACGATAAGGTGGCTTGATAGCTTATTTAAATCCCTTTACAAATGAACCAATCCCCTTAACAATTGGAGATACTTGATGATAGGTGTTTGCCATTTGACCAACAGTGCTTAACATTTTATCAATATCAACTTGACCATCTTTATCTTGAAAATAAGTCATTATCCCTTTTTGGGTCTGACTCCAATTCTGGCTTTGTCCACCTTGTACAGGTTGTGCAGCTGGAAACCAATTAGTTGGGTGTTGTGGTTTAGCAAAATATTGATAAGGTGTAGATGGAGGTTGTGGACTTCCTTGCGTTACTGGTCCGGTTTGATTATTATATGGGTCAAAATTTTGATATCCAAAAGCCTGATCATAATAGTTACCATCAAAGCCTTGCCCTTGGTAAAATGGCGCTCTTTGATTATACATCTGAACACCTCTTTCAACTTTGTTTTTATATTATTAACCTATGCATTTTCTCTGAAATTGGTTAATAATAATTACAACAAAATTGATCATTACCGGACTCCATATGAAGTCGATCCTAATCCAAGAACTTGCATGATTCTTTCTTCTTGAAAACCAAGTATTGACAAATCATCAATAAAAACAACTGGAGTTGCATATATCTTCTGTTTCTGCAAATCCCTCATGTAATCTTGATTATCTGTCACATTTTTTAACTGAAATTGGACCCCTAGCCTATCTAAGAAGGTGAGTACTTTTTCGCAATCATCGCAATTATTACTTACATAGACAACTACTTCTTGTTTTTTCATTGGTGTCGCCTCCCCTTTTCGTTCTTCCTTTTTCTCATTATTATTTTTATACCCGATTCACATGTTAGTAAACCTCTTATACCAAGCTTTCTTTAATGTCGTCACACTTTTTATGGATAACGTTTCAATTTGGGTTTTTTTAAAAAAAAGGGTCTTCGGAATATATAGTGGAATTACCTTTTTAAGAGTTTGAAAACAATGGATGCCTAAATCGGATTATTTGGTGTAATGTTGAGTGATATGTTATGGGGAAATTAAAATATTCTAACTAACAAGAGTGTTGCAAATGAATTTTGCAATGCCTTGTAAGAGTGTCACGACATACTGAAAAAAAGAAACTTATTGTTATGACTGTATTAGGTATTCGAATTATTGTATGGAGGAATTTGATAAACACCCCACTGAATATTTATCGAAGCATCTCTGTCTAAAAAGAGATGCTTTTTTTAAAAAAAATATATTATTAAAACAACAATAATACATTAATTAATAACAATAATTTATTGTAATACAATAAATTATGTATTAGGATAATAATAACGATAAATAAGTGAGGTGCTTTTTATGGAACGGGGAACAACGCTCTTTTTAAAGGTAGCTGTTTTTCTTATTGGGATTACGGTACTTGCTTTGTGTGTATTTTTGTTGCCTTGGTTAGCAAATTATACCGCAGAAATGTATCCCGAGTTTGCTTATTTGCAATATCCCATTTTAATCGGGCTATATATAACAGCAATCCCATTTTTCATTGCCCTGTATCAGGCTTTAAAACTTTTAAATTACATTGATAATAATAATGCTTTCTCGGAATTGTCTGTAAAGGCTTTAAAATATATAAAATACTGTGCAGTTACGATCAGTATCTTATATGTTATAGGGATTATCTTTCTTATTTCACAAAACGCTTCCCAACCAGGAATAGCAGTTATCGGATTTACAATAATTTTTACTTCTGCTGTTATTGCAGTTTTCACTGCGGTTCTTCAGAAATTATTAAAAAATGCTTTAGATATAAAATCGGAAAATGATTTAACGGTCTGAGGTGAACACAGTGGCAATTATAATCAATATTGATGTGATGTTAGCGAAAAGAAAAATGAGTGTAACAGAACTATCCGAAAGAGTTGGAATCACTATGGCTAACATTTCTATTTTGAAAAATGGAAAAGCAAAAGCGATTCGATTATCAACTTTAGATGCTATTTGTAAGGCTTTGGATTGTCACCCTGGGGATATTCTTGAATATCAAAGTGATAAAGATACCCAAGAATAAATAATCAAATAATTAATTTAATAAGGGGTTGAGAATTTATGAAGAAATCGTTACTTTTATCAATTTCATTTTTGATAGTTATGTTTTTATCGGCTTGTACGGATAATTCTATGGAACCAAATAAGAATAACATGATTTTAAGTATAACAAATAATGCTAATTTTGATTTTTACTCGATTGAAATCAGCATTTATAAAATTACAGGCGGTATAAGTAATGCTGATGGTTCCAAAATAAAAAAAGGAGACACACTTAGAAAAGAATATATTGATCAAGAAGTCTTTGACTTAGAAGGAGAAGCAACATTTGAATTTGTGTTAATAGGTAAAGAGGAAAATAGAATACCATTGAAAGAAATTACACTTGAACTAATGACGAACAAAGAATACCTCTTCGAAATTACTGGTGATTCGATAAAGGAAGCCGATTTAAAAAGAGTAAAATGAGTTTATCTGTCAGAGTAATTTAATAATGATGATTTCTTTTCAAATCTATACTTGGTACCTTAACACCACAGCGTAATAAAGGATGAACAATATGTCAGACCTATTATTCCTACCAGACCTTAAAACAACAGAACCACCACAAGAAAATGAAATCGATATGATGTTTAAAGTGGAGGCAATCAAACCTCCCGAACATTGTCTCGAATGCGGATTTGATAAATTGTATAAACACAGTTTACGAAAACAACTGATCATGGATTTGCCTATTCGTTTAAAGCGAGTGGGCTTACAATTAAACCGTAGACGTTACAAATGTCGTGATTGTGGTTCCACATTTTGGGAACGCCTTATATCCATTGACGAAAGACGTACTCTTATGCGTGAGAGATATATACTTCTTAAACGTAAACATGACTTGAATGAACGAGACGCATTTCTTTTGGAAACTTGGTTAGGTAATATCCCTGAACTGAAAGAAGCCCATGAACTCAAAGAAGAATTCTACCGGATATGGGATACGGCTAACCCAGACGAGGGCAGAGATCGTTATAGATATTGGAGAAAACGTTGTTTATCGAGCAAATCTAAAGACTCCTTCAAAGATCTTGTGAGAGCCATAGACAACTGGCAAGATGAAATCTTCAACTACTTCGATAAAAGACTCACCAACGCTTATACAGAGTCCATAAACAGCATTATTAGGCAAGTTGAACGAATGTGGGTAGAGGCTACTCATTTGAAGCGTTACGAGCCAAGATACTGTTTAATGAGAACCTTCATAAGAAACGTAAGCCACGATTTAATTCAGGCGCTTTCAGCAAGGCTATGTTATATGATACTTTCAATTGGCATGATGTAACAGACCATGTCATAACAGGCAATTATGGTGTTGATTTTTCCACACTAATTAAGAAATTGGAAAAGGGTGACTTATAAGCCCTTTTCCACCATAAAATCCGAATACCCTAAAAAAATAAACATTTATAAATAAAACTGGTTAAACGGAATTTATACTTACCTAATCGAACAAACCTTCTTGCTTTATGCTGTGATTAACGCTGCACGGGCTGGTGAGTCTGGCAAAGGGTTTGCTGTTGTGACTGAGGTAATCCTAAGTTCGTGGAATCAGTCTGGATGGACTTCAACAGGTAGTTTTCAAATTAGTTGAATTATGAAGCAATGACACCACAATGAAAACTGAAGGAAATTCTTCCGTAGTAAATCACTTGAGGACATAAGAAACTCTACTTCAAAGTATCTAAATCGGTTCTTTTCTCATACTTGTAATTTTCACCATGGTAGCTTGGCCATAACTAGAAGATATTCTCCATATAATCATTCATCCGAAAAACGCCTATCCTATGATAAGCGTTTCTTGAGTGGAGAATCTGCACCCGTACGTCCAGACTCTCCACGATATAGGTAGTTCCCATATACCTATATCAGTATATAGAGCAGAGACATCCCAATCTCACAATTATCTTATCGTTTCAAGGGATTTATTTCTGTGACAAAAATCACAATAATTACTAATTTTTTAAAAAAAAGAGTTTTCTAGTAGGATTGTTTTTTTCTTGCAGGATTTCTATAGATTGGTAAGCACTTTAACTTATCCTAGAGAGCAGCAACGATTTTCGTAGGGGCGAGTAATCGCAGTCCCACGAGCTGAGTTCTTGCCCGTGGAAATCGGAGTAGCACCACTCAAGCATCATTGCAATGGATAATATTTTTCATCAAGGTTAAGAATACTAGTGCGAATTTTCTATTTTAAATTTTCCGCATACATACCTAATTTTTTCAATAATTGGATCGCCTGTTCTTTTTCTTCTTTATCTAATCCATTTGTAATCGCTTGAATTTGTTTCCAATGATCAGGAAAAATTTCATTTAATAATTCCTCGCCCTTTTCCGTAATCGCTGCATACGTTATGCGACGATCGCTTTCACTAGGAACCCGTTTTAAGAAACCCTTTTTTTCCAGCTTATCGACTACATATGTAATGCTTCCACTTGCTAACAAAATTTTGTCCCCTATTTTTTGCAACGGTTGATCCCCTTGATGGTACAATAGTTCTAACACACCAAAATCAGTCGTATTCAGTCCTTTATTTCTTATATCAGCTGCTACTTGATCTACTACAGAACGATATGCTTTGGATAAAATCACAAATAATTTTAGTGAGGGATCTTGTTTTTTTTGTTCGTATAATTGCTTTTTGTCATCCATGTTATTTCCCCTCTCTCAACTGAATTGAAACGTATTATATTAAAAGCTAGTTTTTCTGTCAATAACCAACTATACTACAATTGGTTGTACTCATCATCTATGTCATAATTAAATAATAAGAAAGCGGTGTTTAATTTGATGAAAGACACTGGTGAACGCGTCATTCCAGAATTGATGAAGCCAATGAATAAATTACTACTAGAACATATCGCAAGGTATCAATTCGCTCTCCACTATGTAAAAGGCCGTGTATTGGACCTTTCTTGCGGATCAGGCTATGGAACACATATGATTGCTAAAGAAAAAAAGAATCAAATAGATGAGGTTATTGGAGTCGATATTGATTCTGAAATAATAACCTATGCTAAAGGTACCTACTATCATCCACAATCTTCATTTCTAGTGCTTGATGCGATTGACCTTTCTGTACCCGGTTTGCTTGGACAGTCTGATAGCATCGTTAGTTTCGAAACTATTGAACATATTGAGCAAGAAACTAACCTACTAGATAACTATTTTCATTTACTAAAACCTGGTGGTATTCTGATGGTTTCTACCCCTTTTGGTGAAGGAAGGGGGATAACTTGCGGCTCTCCATTCCATGTTCATCAGTTACCGCCACTTGAATTCAAATCACTATTTGGCAACTACTCTAAGACAGAATACTTTTATCAAAAAGGTGTTTTAATTGAACCCGAGGGCAGAAATGTACACTATCCCTTAGGCATTGCTATTTGCACAAAGTAAGTCATGTTAAGGAGAGATGGCTTCTTTTATTTATACCATGCCTGTTTTTGTATAAACACAAGAATAAGGCAACTAATAGAAACCCAGGGATATACTACACTATTTATGACTATCAAAAATAACAGTACAGTTATAACCGTTTGTTTCCATGTTATTTTCTTATATTGTTTTTTTAAAATGGAGATTCGTTCAGAGATTAGCAATCTAATGAAATAAACCGCGACACTACCATAAAGCAGTAGTTGAAATGGTATCCAAATCAAATAGTCTCCTTGGAGCAAAAAAATAAATATTACACACAATAACAGTATAATTCCAACACCAAATACCCACTTTAAAAATGCATTTCTCCACATATTCAAATCCCAAGGAATACTGAATATCAACTTATCACTAAATCCATCACTAAAAAAACCAGCTATCATTTGTGCATATAAAAATATGCTCAAACTTATTGAAATCGCGATTAACCATGGACCATGAAAGCTTAGTACGCTTAATATAATTATGATGCTACCTATTGTTTGAACTACTTGTTCTCTATGGTCAATAAAATATAATTTCCACAACTTGCGATATATTGCGGAACCATCTCGATAGCGAAACGGCTTTTTACTTTTTTTACTTCTAAACAATTGACCAAGCAATCCCTGTCTTGTGGGAGGTTTTATTTCCATTTCTGACATTTTATTAATAAACCAGATGTTCCAAATGATTAGATCATTGGTCTGCACTACTTTCGTCCAATTTACATAACCACGTGTATCTCTTAGTATGATTCCAACCATCCCTATTAATAAACATAGGCCAACAATTAATAACAAGTCAGTATGAAAGATACTTGCTACTGTTCTTGTTATAGCAACAATAAGAATTGCTAATAGTATATAAATGAACTTCTTCCGAAAAGGGAATTGGTACAATCGCCATTGAGGATATGTCATCAAGATATCCATAACAAAAATTAAAGCTGTGACTGAAAGTAAAAACAATGATGAGAAAGGCGTGATCAAACCAAGAAGTAATGCTAGAGAGCATAAAATAATTAGCGTTTTTTTCCATTTTTCAATCATACACAACAAAATTAACTCTTTTATGGAGTAGGGTAACAAGCTCAACTGCAATTCTGCACTTGAAAACAAAATTCCAGGTCGGTTGGCTGCTCCGATTAGAGGTCGAATGATTAATACGAGAAGAATAGTTAGGTAATTATTTAATAAAAACCTCTCTATTTCTGAAAAGAATCCACTGTATTGTTGAATTGTATCGTATAAAATCACTCCACCAAACAAAGTAAACAAGCCTACGTAGATAGAAATTGTTAAGTCAAAACTTAATCCAAAAGCGAGCTTATATAGCTTTTTCTTCTTGTTCCATCTCCCTCTTCTAATATTATGATGAGCCCTTCGTACAGACGGATGGGATTTCATCAATCGAATCTCCTCTTTAACACGTTAAAATCACCAATTACACCTTGGTCAATCATTCTTCCTTGTTTCAACATGAGGTACTGATTGGCTAATTCCTTTACACGTTCTAATTGATGCGACGTTAATAATATTGCCGTACCTTGCTTTGCTTTTTCTTTAATAATTTTTTCTAAAAACTCTGAAGCATAAATATCTAATCCCATAAACGGTTCATCAATTAGTAATAAATCAACATCAGGAAGTAGCGCACAAATTGTTTGTACTTTTTGTCGCATTCCTTTCGATAGTGATTCCGGAAACTCATGTAGCTTGTCTTTAATTTCTAACTCACCTATATAATACTCGACAAGTTGATTAAACTTTTGTTCATCAATTTGATAACTTTGACCATATAATTGAAAGTGTTGCATTGAGGTAAGTTCAGATAATAAAAATGGTTCCTCAGGTATGTATGATAAATTTTGTTTAAATGAAATAAAATGCTGATCTTGATCAATACCACTTAATGTTATAATCCCTGACTTCTTCTCTTGCCATCCCAATATCGTCTTCATCAGTGTCGATTTACCAGCACCATTGTGTCCAACAAGTGCAGTAATAACACCGGGTTCCAGCGAAAAGGAAACATTATCTAATATTCTATCCTCCTTAATGGTTACAGTAACACCTTTTACATGCAATCCACTCATATAATCTACTACCTTCCCTATCGTTGTATAGTACTCTATACGATTAATTTTGTTATATGTTTCAATGCTTAACTAATTTCATAGGAATTTTTCGTAGTAAAGTATAGAATCATTTTTTTCCTCCACATATCGTTTTTCAACAAAGTTGTAATTAAATCTAGCAAACAATTTTTGAGCTGAACTATTTTTAGAGAAGGTATCTGTTTTTATATAATATAAATACTTTTCTAACGCTACCTGCTCTGCAAATTTAAACAAGGTATCAGCGATTCCTTCTCCCCTTACATGTGGACTTACAACTAAACGTTTAATTGTTATTGCCTTAGCAGTTTTGCTCCAAGAGATCTCTGGATACTCACTATGCTCATCTTCACTAACAGTAACGGCTGCTACAATACTACGGCCTTTCTCGTACACATATAACTCATGCTTATTAAAATCTTCTTCGTAGTGAGTTGGCAAAGGGTATGTGGAATCCCATTGATAATTGCCTCGTTCGTTCATTAATTTAATTGAGTCCTGCACCATGCTATTAATATCCGGTAAATTTTGTATGCTTGCTATTCTAATCAATTTAGTTGCCCCCACTCGTATCTTTTTTATACTCGGTTAGTTTATCAGTACATAATACCAAGCCAAGATAACTTGGTATAGAGAAGTATCAATAAAAATAACTATTCAAAGTTATAAAAACTCCCAACTTAAATGAAGTTGGGAGTCTCATTAGTTATCCTAGTTGTTGTTCTAAAAATTCTTCTATTTCTTCTGGTGTTTTTGTATAAGCACTATGTTGATGAGCAAGTTTTTCACCATTTTGAAAAATTAAAATACTAGGGATTCCCATGACATCATGTTCTTGAGCAATTCCCTCCACTTCATCACTATTTAGCTCATACCATTCATATTGCTTATACTCCTCTAAAATATCTCCAATGAACATGTCCATCCGTTTACAATCTGGACACCAATCCGCAAAAAACTTTATGATGACAGGTGCTTCAGAGTTTATAACTTCATTAAATCTATCTCTTGTCTTAATGGCTTCCATTTCTTAAAACCCCTTCCTATATAGCTATAAAAGTTATCATTGATTGCGTTGACATTCAATAAATTAGGCTTTAGCCGCCCTTATATTCTATACGACCGAGTAAAAAAGCTACTAATAAGCCGACTCCAAATGTTCCCACACTTATGACCATTTCTGATAATTCTGTCGGCCAACCTGGAAAAATCACAAAGATGGAACCAATCACAAGACCGATGACAACTGCAAATGTTGCCGTAGTATAGTTTTCTAAAAAGAAATGGATGATTTTACTCATCACCACTATTCCAAGAACTATCCCTATAGCCACTACGGCAATAATATCAAATTTCCTTTCACTGACCGCATTTATTACTGTACTATACGACCCAATGATTAATAACAAGAATGAACCACTTACTCCTGGTAAAATCATTGCAGCACTTGCTAAAAAACCTGACATAAACAACCAAGCATAAGACCCCAATGTTATAGTTTCTAAAGGCTCTGTTTCACCAGAACGGAAAAAAATCATCGAAGCAACTAACACAGCGCCAACAATTAGTAATAGTATATGCTTTCCTTTAAATGTACGCTTTGCATCAGATTGATGAAATAGAAAAGGTAAAACACCAATAATAAGACCTAAAAAGGTGAACTGTGTTGGACCTGGGTGATGTTCAAATAGCCATTCAATTAGTTTAGCTAATAAAAATACTGCAAAGACTACCCCTAAACCGAGCGGAAATAAAAAGCTAAAGTGCTTTTTCCAGTCTTTACTAAAAAAGCCATTGATTGCTTCAATTAACCTATCATATATTCCAAGAACAACCGCAATTGTTCCCCCACTCACACCCGGTACGACATCACTTGCTCCCATTAAAATGCCGCGGTAAATATTTTTCCACTCCATTTAGTTATCTCCTTTTGTTAGGCTAGATTATGTATCTCTATGAAACAACTTCTAAAACACCTATTAACTTTACATAGTATATCAAAAATTGGTTGCATTTTACATATAGAAAATTCATTAAGCAAAGCGTGGGACACCCGAAGGCAATTAAGAAAAACATCCAGTGGAGCTCTTTTCCACAAAGATGTTTTCTTAGGGCCTCAGGCGGAATAGTTCGCTTGCGCTAGACAGCTTAACTTTAAAATATATTTGATAAAGAAACAGGCTTTCTTTCTATTCGCTTTCAATAAATTCTAAGTCAGGTATCCATTGTGACATATGTGCTTTAATTTCTTCATAGTGCATATCCACATTCGTTAGTTCATCTTCTGTCAGTTGATACATCGGAATTACCTTATAGTCATTCCAGTCATCCATATTAAAATCAACGAAAGTTGGCAAAAATTTTGGGGACTTAACCTCAAAGTTGTCTTGTTCACCTTCTGTTGTTTTTTCTATCGTGAAGCTGACAACTCCACCAATTCTTCGATAAAACTCATCTTGTCCAGACAAGAAGTTACCTAATGAATAAGCTACAAGCGTTTTATTACCATCCTTCCCTTCCACCCAATCAACTGGCTGTAAAACATGCGGATGATGACCAAGGACAACATCCACTCCTAAATCTGCCACATATTGAACCAAGTCTTTCTGTTCTTGACTAGGCATGCGTTCGTATTCATTGCCAAAATGCAAACTAAGAATGATTACATCTGCTTGTTTTTTTGCCATTTCAATATCAGATTTAATTTTATCTTTATCAATAAGATTTACTAAATAATCTTTCCCTGTTGGAATAGGTATGCCATTAGTTCCATATGTATAGCTTAAAAAGCCAACATCAATATCTTCTTCCGTTTTCATTATCCGCACTTCTTGACTATCTTCTTGATTTTTATACGCACCAGTGTACATCATATCAATTGTTTCCCAATGCTCAATTGCTCGCTGTATTGCCTTTTCACCACGGTCCAATGTATGGTTATTTGCTATCGACACAACATCTATACCGACATCATGTAATGCATCACCCATCTCATACGGACTGTTAAAAGTTGGGTAGGAAGATAACCCCAAATCCTCTCCACCAATCATTGTTTCCTGATTAGCCACCGTTATATCAGTTTTATTTAGATAAGGCTTAACTTTTTCAAGCATTGGTGTAAAGTCATAACCTTTTTTCGTCTTTGCATCTTCATATACGGTGTCATGAATGAGTAAATCACCAATAGCTGCTATAGTGATCTCCTTTACCTCTGGTTCTGGATTAACCACTTCTTCTTGTTCCTTTGAATCATCTAGTTCAGTTTCTTGAGAGATTTCACCACTTTGATCTGATGGAGAGGTGGTTTCATCATTAACAATTTCCTCTTCTTCACCACATGCACTAACCAGTACAATCAAAAAAGTACACAAAGCAAGTAGAAATGGCTTCATTCGTATGTTATTCAAAAAAATTGACTCCTTTTAACTACTAAATTAGTTCATTAATATTGTTATTTCTCTTTCAGTTTACATTATACGACATATTTTTTAAACTTTTCACTTCGTTAGATTCCTATATAAATTGATGATAAAAATAAAAAGGTTACTAAAATCTCAATGTTGTGAATACACTTCATTGATGCAATGTAAACACATGGTTTATTCACACAGTTCCAAGTTTTGTGAATCTGATTAAAGGAGTGAAAAAATTTGACCGATTTTATTCAGGGTGCTTCGTTTGAACATCAATTTTGGCTACAAGTTTTAGGTGACCATTCTAGGTTTATTAGAGATTCTTTATACCCAAAGGAAGAAGAGGATATAAAAGTTGCAAAACAATTTGTAAGAAAGTTTGATGAGCTTCTTGAACAATCTAAATCACTTAGTGATACAAATACAATCGCATTTACCAAAGAGGCAGAGTCCGCTGCGGATAAGATTAAGGCATTTAAATTATCAATCATCCAAAGACATCTAAAAGGGAAAATAGGGATTCATTTATCTCCTACCTTTATCAACCATATGGTCAATGAATTAGAAGAATATCAACTCGTATTAGACTATTTGAAACAAGGAGAATCACCTCCAATTTTTCACGAACTTCACCACCACCTTGTATGGTTACTAGACGCTTCTGGGCACGCAGGAGCTATCAACGATGAGATGGACGGAATTGAAAAGCGGTTAAAAAAGAAAAGTAAGAATTTCGCAAAACATTTTGATAATTTTTACTTAAAAGCAGTCGAGTTAACCGGTTACCTTCGTTCGCATGTGGAAACATTTCCTGCTCTTAATAGGTTTAATAAAGACGTGGAAGTGGAGATGAATTTATTTCGAACCTTTTTACAAGAGTTAGAGGAAATGGAGTTATCAGAAACAGTTCTAAGTACCTTTTCTGCACTAATGGCCGACCACATGGCAAGAGAAGAGTGCTACTATTTGATGAAATTAGCTGAATCAACAAATTCCACTCCTCCAGATTGTGATCCAACCAAACCAAGAACGAAAGATTCTAAATTAGATTAGTAGGTGGCAGCTGCCACCTTTTTATTTCTAATTTTTTTTATTATAATGAACTCGAGGTGATCGTTTGAAACTAATGAAGGCAATATCATATGCTACAACAAAACACACAGGACAAAAAAGAAAGGTTGATGATGCCCCCTATATCATACATCCTTATCGTGTAGGTATGTTATTGTCACAAGAAGCATGCCCAGAAGATATCATCATTGCAGGATTACTGCACGATGTAGTAGAAGATACAGATGGAACATTAGAAGAAATTAGGTCATTATTTGGGGAAGAGGTTGCAACTCTGGTTGAATTTGCATCAGAACCTAACAAGTCCCTTTCTTGGGAAGATAGAAAAAAACATACAATAGAGACAATAAAAACTGCACCACTCGCAGCTAAACTTGTTGTCTGCGCTGATAAAGTTGATAATTTATCTTCCATCTTAGAGAATGAACAACAACTTGGAAGCAATATCTGGCGTTCATTTAAACGAGATAAGTCTAGCCAACAATGGTACTACTTAAATGTTTATAAAAGCTTAATTTCTGGTATAGATCAAAAAAACCAACCCAATCTATTCCTATCCTATAAGAACTTATTAGATCGTTTTATTTGAGAGGATGAAAAGTCATCCTCTCAAATAAACTTTTAACATTACATTTCTTTAGGTGCTTCTATTCCGAGTATTCGTAATCCTTCTTGTAGTACAGTAGCTACAGCATAAACAAGAGAGAGACGTGCGTATTTATGCGAATCATCTTGTAAAACTCGCACAGAGCCATAATATTTATTAAATGCTTGTGCTAAATCAATTGTAAATTTAGCGATTAGTGATGGATCATATGTTAATAAAGCTCGCTCGATTACTTGTGAAAATGACATCAACTTACTAATAATCGGCCAGGCTTGATCATCATTTAATTGTACTGTTTCATCTATCTTTATAGTATATTCTCCTTTTTCCAGTAAGGAGCAGGCTCGCACATAGGTGTATTGGACATATGGTCCTGTCTCTCCTTCCACACGCAGCATATCTTCAAGAGAAAATTCAACATCATTATTTCGATGGTTTTTTAAATCATGAAAAATCACTGCACCAACCCCAATAGCATGAGCAACACTTTCTTTGTTTTGCATAAAAGGATTTTTCGTTTCTATATTTTGTTTAGCCAAATCAATTGCTTGTGTTAATACTTCTTCCAGCAAAACAAGTTTGCCTTTACGTGTTGACATTTTTTTGCCGTCCTTCAATATCATTCCAAAAGAAATGTGCTTCATATCATTTGCCCAGTTGTAGCCCATCTTTTTTAATACTTCAGTTAACTGTTGAAAGTGCAGACTCTGTTCATTACCGACAACATAGAGGGATTGAACAAATTGATATGTTTCTTGGCGATACAATGCAGCTGTTAGATCTCTTGTAGCATAAAGCGTTGCCCCATCTGACTTACGAATCAGACAAGGTGGCATATTCAACTCGCTTAAATCTACGACTTCAGCACCATCTGAATTTGATAACAACTTTTTTTCTGCTAAAAACTCGACCATGCCGTTCATTTTATCATTATAAAATGCTTCTCCGTCATTCGAATCGAAGTTAATTCCTAATAAATCATAGATGCGATTGAATTCTATTAGCGATTCTTCCTTAAACCAGTTCCATAGCGCTATTGCCTCTTCATCGCCAGATTCTAATTTTTTAAACCACAATCGACCTTGATCCTCTAAAGAAGCATCTATTTCTGCTTGTTCATGAAAAATAATATAAAGCTTTAACAGTTCCTTAATTGTGTCTTTTTTCACTTTCTCTTCATTTCCCCATCTTTTGTATGCCACAATTAATTTGCCGAATTGTGTTCCCCAATCACCAAGATGGTTAATTTTAACTGGCTTGTAATCTCCTTTCTCTAAAAGTAATGACAAGGCGTTTCCAATAACCGTAGAACGCAAATGTCCCATAGAAAAAGGCTTGGCAATATTCGGAGAAGACATATCAATTGTAACTACTCCCTTATTACCTAGATTAAGTTTTCCGTACTCACCTTTTTCTCTTAAAACTTTTTCAATCACTTGTGAAGACACCTTTTGTTTATTTAGAAATACGTTAATATAAGCTCCTACGGCTTCTACTTTTTCAAACAAAGGATCTTCAATCTCACTAGCAATTTCTTCAGCAATTTTATTTGGAGCTTTTCGCTTAATTTTCGCTAATTCAAAACATGGAAACGCAAGATCACCATGATTCATTTGTTTCGGTGATTCAATCCTAAATAGAATCTCTTCTTCGCTAATTACACCGTTAAATTTACTTGCTAAAACATTAGCAAACTGTTGTTTGTAATACATATACATCCCCCTTATGAAGCGTTACTGTAAACAAAAAACTCCCGCCTCTTAAAAAATATTAAGAGACGAGAGTTATATCCCGCGGTGCCACTCTACTTGTCCATTACCTGAACCTGCTTTATCATGCAATATCGGAGCATTAACCGATAATCCCTACTAGAGGTTCAGGATTACTGTCTTTAGAAAGTCCGGTTCATTATCAATTCCGCATTAGGCTCCCACCAACATCCTAACTCGCTTAGCTTTCAAGATAACTACTCTCTTTCATCATTGACCTATGTATTAGATTACTATTTATTATAATTATATTTCGCAAAAATTCAAGGCTAAAAATATGTTTTAACTTTTGTTTTCCAGGGTACAATCTAATTATAGCCTAAAAACCACCCAATCTATTATGGAAAGGATTGTTTAACATGGCAAGAAAGACACAGTATCAACCAACGAAAAAAGTAGGTGCTGAATTATCAGATGCACAAGAGGTGCACTATAATAAAGACTTCAAAAAAGCTGACATTGCTGCTGGATATCGCAAACAGCGATTAAATCGTATGAATGAAGAAAACTAAAACAGTTTAAAGAGAGACTAGATAGTATATTCCCCCACTATCAAGTCTCTTTTTTTGTGTTTTAAGGTTTATTTCGCAAACATTGTTGCTTTATAACCAGCAAACTTTGGTGTGGTTTCCTTCTGTCTTTACACGATGAGTATTGGTCTAGCGCTGCGAAAAAAACTCGCTTTCCGTGGGGAACACTTCAGTCTCCTCGCGAGCAAATGTTTTCGGTGTGCCGAGTAACCGCAGGCCCAAAGAACACTCGCTGTGGGGCCGCACAGGAGTCTCGCATTTTTTCTCCGCTCAGTATAGTTATTAAATTCATGAAAGAGGTCAGTCGTTCAAGGGCGTAGTGCATTTCTTTAGCATGGTATAGTTATAGTACTTTTTCTATAACGTCAGTAAATAACAACTACTCATTAGATTGTTGCTTGCAGCATAGGGTAGTCGACTCCTGCGGGAACAGCGCGAGCTGAAGATCCAATCAGAAGTAGTTTTCTTCCGAGTTAGCTGAAGCCGTGCCTGTGGAAAGGGAGTCAATTTTGCTTGAGGAGCAGGGCAAGTGCTCTAATGCAGACTTTATATTTTATTTGTCGTAAACAACATGGGTTTAGAAAATAGTCTTTTTCAAAAAAATCATAAATTTTTGCAGTGTTTTTTGGATTTACTTCGTCTATATATTGAAAATAATACATTGGAGGAAAGCCATGATTACTGTAAAGCATTTATATCACGACTTTGAGCTTGGGAAAAAGGGAAATAAAACAACGTTGCCAGTGTTAAAAGATATTTCCTTTCAAGTAAATAAAGGGGAAATTGTAACCATCGCAGGTAGGAGTGGTTCTGGTAAATCTACATTACTTAATTTAGTCAGTGGTTTTATTAAACCCACGCAAGGAGAAATCTGGATTAACAATACAAGGGTTACTGATTTAAACGAAGCAACTTTTGCTGATTTTAGATTAGAGCATGTAGGTTTCATATTTCAAAACTTTCAACTTATACCTAGTATGACTGCATATCAAAATATTGAATTACCACTAATACTAAAAGGTACCGACGAACCAACAAGAAAACAAAGAACGATTGAAACCTTAACAAAGGTTGGACTCATTGATCATCAAGACCACTATCCTAGTGAATTATCAGGTGGTCAACAACAACGCGTTAGTATTGCTCGAGCACTTGTGCTTAATCCTCCATTAATACTGGCAGATGAACCAACCGGTAGCCTAGATAGTGAAACAGAAGCAGAATTATTAAATTTTATCAAACAATTAAATAAAGAAATGGACATTACTTTCCTTATTATTACTCATGATGAAGAAGTAGCTAGCATTGGCAACCATACCATCCACATAAAAGACGGTAAACTTATTGCGGGTGGTGTATTCCAATGACCTTCAAAGATCAATTGAAATTTGTTAGACAAAATATGAAAAAAAATAAGATGAGAATTTTCATGACGGTTCTAGCAACTGCTATGGGTTGTACTTTTCTGATTGTTTTAGCCTCTGTCGGTTTCGGACTTCAAGAAACACTCGTAAAAGACCAATTAGAACAAAGTCTAGTTACGGAGATTCAGATTCATGGCTATGAAGATAAAGACGGAAATTATCACGAAATAACTGATGAAGAAATTGAATACATCGAGTCCATAGAAGGCATAAAAGCTGTAACAAGAAGAATTCAATTATATCAAACACCCGACTATAAGATTGACAACTATCAATCAAATGCAAATACCGTAGTGGCTCACTTTCCATCGGAATTAAAAGCTGGACTAAAGCTTGCCGAGGGAAATTTACCTGAAGCGGAAAATGAAATTGTTGTTGGGTATAATTTTGAAGAATACTTAACTGAAAAGGATGCTGACCCAGAAGAAATCTATGATGAACAAGGAACTGTAAAAGAAGCTTTTCGTTATAGTGATTCTCTTATTGGCAAAAATATAGATATGACCGTCTATCAATATATTGACGGTGAAGAACAATCTCAAACAACTAGTTTAAAAGTTGTTGGTATTCTTGAAAAACCTACAAGAGAATGGGCGACCGACTCGAATGTATATATTACAGAAGGTACATTAAGTGAAATTGAAGAATTTACTGGTACTCTAAGAGGATCTATCCAGCAGGATGGTGAACAAGTAAGCGAACCAGATTCAGATTCGGACACTTACAATACTGTTAACGCCTACGCTAACAACTTAGAAGTTGTAGATTCTATCTCTACCCAATTAAAAGATGAAAACTATTTAACCTATTCCGTCGCTGATGAAGTAAAACAAATTAATATGCTGTTCACGATTGCTAAAGCTGGGTTAATCTTTATTGGGACTATTGCCATTTTAATTGCTTCCATTGGAATCTACAATACCATGACGATGGCAGTAACAGAGCGTGCTCCCGACATAGGAATTATGAAAGCTATCGGGGCAAACCCAAAGACCATCAAGCAGATATTTTTATTAGAAAGTAGTTACATCGGTTTTATGGGGGCTATAATCGGAACCATCGTTGCTTATATAATTAGTTTCGCTGTGAATATTGGACTGCCATTAATTATAGAAATGGCTTTCCAAGAAGAAGTGCCTGAGGGTTTAAAATTTTCTTCCATACCTTTATCTTTAGTAGCCATCTCCACGGGTATATGTTTACTCGTTACGATTGTTTCTGGTTCTCGTCCTGCAAAAAGAGCGACTAAAATTGATGTATTAAAAGCAATGAGAAGAGAAATTTAAAATACGATGTAAATGCTATTAAAACGGAAAAATATAGAAAGAAACTAGTGAACTAATTGTCCCAATTAAAGCACCAATTAGACAATCTGTGGGATAGTGTAAGCCAATGTACATTCGTGACAAGGCTACTAAAAATGCAAGAGGGATTAAGATTAATGCACATAGGGGCATATGTAATGAAAAACTAACCGCGATAGAAAATGCAGCAGTAGTGTGACCAGATGGGAAGGAGTAATCCTTTAAAGGGTTTATAAAAGTATTCACATTAGGTAAAGATAAATATGGGCGCTTACGACAGTGCAACTTCTTCATTAGGTGAACAATGAGATGACTAATCGTGAGTGCCAATAGCGCATGCAGAACCAAGATTTTATAAGGATTGGGTAACAAAATCAGTAGTATGAACAATGAGGTTAAGGTAAAAGATGCACCGCCAAGATGTGTAATTCTAGGCAAGATGTAATCTAATTTTGGATTTTTCCACTGTCTATTTACAACTAAAAAGTAGCGATTATCTGTCATAGAAAGCCAACCTATAAAACGATTCATTTCTATACTCCCTTTCTGCTCATACTATGATGGTTTACTTGTATAGTACTACTTTTCTGTAAAGACACTATTATATTTTTGTAAAATTTATTTAAAGGCTTTATTTATTATGACTAACCATCTATAAAGCCTACATCACTTGAGGAGTGGGCTAGTGCTCTATTGCACCCTTTTTACGGTGAAGCGCAAAATGCATTATACTAGGAAAAGAACCTAAAAAAGCTAAATACTTTTAAAAGTATCTAGCTTTTTTTCGTTGACCCTATCATTAGCCTAAAGCAACATCTAAAACCATCATAACCACAAAACCTATCATTAAGCTCATCGTAGCTAACTGAACATTTCCTTTTTCCTGTGATCCAGGTATTACTTCTTTTGCTACTACAAATATCATTGCACCAGCAGCAAAACTTAAAGCGTATGGTAATAACGGTTGAATAAAAATAACGGCTAATGCACCAACTACAGCGGATGCAGGTTCTACCATTCCAGAAAATTGACCATAATAAAAACTACGCCATTTTGACATACCATCTCTTCTTAATGGCATGGAGACTGCAGTACCTTCAGGAATATTCTGAATACCAATCCCAATCGCTAAAGCCATTGCACCCGAAAGTGTACCCGTTGAAAACTCAGATGCTAATGCCCCAAATGCCACACCTATCGCTAGGCCTTCAGGTATATTATGAAGTGTTAAAGAAAAAACAAGCATTGCTGTCCGGTGTTTGGCTTTTTTATTCTTAATATCCTTGAAATATAGATTCTCATCTATTAATGGAAGTATTTTGTCGACTAACATTAAAAATAATCCACCTAATAGAAATCCAACGGCTGCAGGTATATATGGCGGTATCCCCTGTTCTTCTGCCATGGCAATACCCGGAGCTAGTAACGACCAGAAACTAGCTGCAATCATAACACCACCAGCAAAGGCTAGCATACTATCAAAAACCTTTTGATTTGCTTTTTTCGTAAAGAAAACAAACGAAGCCCCAACTGCTGTACAGCCCCATGTAAACAAAGTAATGATAAACGCTTGCATTACTGGGCTTAATTCAACAAACCATGCACCCAAAACATATCTCTCCCTCTAAAAATTTCCAGCTAATGTTTGAATTTATTTTCACCTAAGACATCTATGTTGGTCTAAGGAAAGATTTCACCAACCCAATATCCTATGTTCTTATTTAAAGGTATGTCAACAAATACCCCCTTGTGAATATAAGGAAACATCCCTTCACTAATTTACTCTTTTTAATAATTCATGCTTTACTTTTAGGGACTGAGGCGCCATTCGTATCATTTGCTGCAAAATCAAGCTCGCTATAGCTACATCATCAATTATTCCAAAAACAAGTAAAAAATCTGGGATTAGGTCAAAAGGAAAAACGATATAACCCGCAATTAGTAATAACGAGATAACTTTTGTTGAGACTTTCACTTCAGACGATATAAAAAAATCTTTTAAAAAAGGTATGGATTTTTTAAAATTAAATAAAAACTTTACTCTTCGCCAAAATCGAAACATCCTTAATCTCCTTTATGTCTTTTCATACACCATATTTTTATTTTTTTAAAAATCTACTCAAGATTTAAGAAGAGTAAACGATCATCTTCTTCAATGGGATTTCCTCTCCCATCCGTATTATTTGTTATAAAATAAACGCC
Source organism: Aquibacillus rhizosphaerae (assembly GCF_030282825.1). GTDB lineage: Bacteria > Bacillota > Bacilli > Bacillales > Amphibacillaceae > Aquibacillus_C > Aquibacillus_C rhizosphaerae. Next base: position 1,431 of record NZ_JASTZU010000022.1, on the reverse strand, counting down.
ATCTTCTGTACTTAACACATCACGAATTCGACCATAACCATCTGTAACAACCTCTTGCGTTTCAGCATCTACATCGAACCTTCTCAACGCTTCTCCTCTAAGACTTGCAAAATAAAAGTCTCCTTCAAAAAAATCCATCCCTGAAGGTGCCCATGTAATTTCATCAGAATAGACTAATGGTACATTCATTCCTTCTTGCTCTTGATTAGCTTCAATTTCTGGCCAGCCGTAGTTGTTTCCTGGTTCAATTAAATTTATCTCATCATGCGCCTGATTTCCATGCTCTGTAGCATATAAATTTCCCTGTTCATCCCACGAGATGCCTTGAGGGTTTCTATGCCCATATGAATAAACATATGAATTTGAAAAAGGATTGTCAGTAGGTATAGACCCATCTAAATTCATACGTAGAATTTTACCGGCAAGGCTTTCTTTATCTTGTGCAAGGTCTTCATTTGTAGCATCGCCAGTTGTTGCATAAAGTTTGTTGTCTGGTCCAATCTCAATTCGTCCACCTTGATGAAACCTTCCACCAGGAATTTGATCCAATAACACACCGGTTTCTATCCATTGATCCGCCTGTTCTTCTATAGTAATAATCCGCTGGAATGTATCTTGCCCTTCACTATAAGAATAGTAGGCATAAGCCACTTCATCTTGTGAGAATGAATCAGGAAATGCTAAACCCAGCAACCCAGCTTCAGATTGATCTGATAAGGGTTTTTCTAAATTCAACGGTTTTCTCGTCTTTGCTTCATTCTCAATTTTTACAATTGAACCATCCCGTTCACTAATATAGATTACATCATTGACCTCTGCAATTTCCCAAGGTTCAGCCAGATTTGTAGCAACTACTTTTATTTCATTTGTTTCAGTCGTTGCTTCGTCACTTTCTTGCAGCCCCGTTTCGACACTTGGATTCTTTTCTTCTGATTCACTACAAGCAACTAGCGAAAATATAGCTATAAATAAAAAGAATAGAATTTTATAGATTTCAATCACTCCTCCATAGATGTTTTATGATTTATTCCTATGTTTAACAATATAAGGTTCTCTGTCAAATGTGGTGGTGTGATTTTCATGCCACCCTCTCTTAATTGAAGGGAGTTTTTTATACGAATACCCTTCGAACCTCTTGTCGCCATAATATTTTATTTTTCAATCGATCAAAATCTTTAATTCCATAAGACATGCGTTTGGTCACTTTAATCGTGTTATTAACACCTTCAATATAACCGTTGTTAAATGGGTACATAAAAGATTGTAGAATCTCTTGTTTCCATCGGTTAAATGTTTTTTCAACTCTGTGAAATGCTTCAATGGTAGAACTACTCATAACCAATAAACATTCCTCCAACCCCTTTTTAGCCGTTTTTTCATCACTAAATTTAAACCATTTGTCCAATTTATTTTTCAATTCATAAGCTTCTC
>NZ_JASTZU010000021.1 GCF_030282825.1 Aquibacillus rhizosphaerae | reverse complement strand
TTCAATTGGTTGAACAATTCAAGGGGAAGTACACAATCACTTCTATTTTGTCTGCCCTAGAAGTGCCACGTTCTACATTCTATCGTTGGATGAATAGTGGAATCACCTATCGGAATCCACATGAAGATATCATTATAGAACTATGCAAAAAATACAAATATCGTTGTGGTCACCGTAAGATTAAAAAGTTGTTGAAGCGTGATCATAATATTGAATTACACCGAAATACAGTACAGAAAATCATGCAAAAACACAATGTACAGTGTAGAGTGAAACCAAAGCGAAGATGGAAATCACAAGGGGAATCAGAAGTAATTGCACCGAATATTCTACAACGTGACTTTACTGCTTCTAAACCAAATGAGAAATGGGTAACGGATATTACGTATATTCAATATGGGAGCGAAACCTTATATCTTTCATCCATTATGGACTTGTATAGTAATGAAATCATTGCATATAAGCTGTATAACCATCAACAGACGCCGCTGGTGATTGATACACTCGAAGAGGCATTAATCAATCGTCATAATCCAGAAGGTGTCATTCTTCATTCAGACCAGGGGAGTGTTTATACATCGTATGCCTATCAGAATAACGCGAAGAAAAACCATTTTGTCAGCAGTATGTCAAGACGAGGAAATTGTTGGGATAATGCCGTAATTGAATCCTTTCATTCTAGTTTAAAGTCAGAGGAATTTCAGTATATTAAATTCAATTCTTTATCCAACTTTACTGTTGTTGAGAAAGTGGATGAATACATTAAACATTATAATGAGGAAAGAATTCAAGAAAAATTAGGCTACCTTACGCCAAAAGAATTTGGCGTCGTGGCAGCCTAAAATAGGTGTTTTATATGTGTCTCATATCGCTATGTCAGTTCAATCATTCCCTCTTTTATTAAATAATATTTGTTAGAAATTCTTTTTCAAGCTCTGAAAGTGGAATAAGGGGTAGACGAACACTACCTACATTCATACCTTTTATATTTAAAGCCGCTTTCACCGGACTAGGGGAAGGTGCCATAAACAATACTCTCATTATTGGAATTAATTGACGGTGCAAACTTGCAGCCTTTTTTACATCTCCGTTGTCAAAAGCATCAAGCATTTCTTTCATTTCCTTCCCAATTATATGGGAAGCAACCGATATAACACCATCTCCACCAATGGATTTAATAGGAAGAGTTAAACTATCGTCACCACTATATACGGTGAAAGTTTCACTAGTATTGTCAATTATCTTAGAAATTGCATCAAAGTCACCACTAGATTCCTTTATTGATACAATATTCTCCACCTTAGACAAGGCTACAACTGTTTCCACGGCTAATTGAACAATCGTTCTTCCAGGAATATTATATAACATAATTGGCAATTTTGTGCCATTTGCAATTGTTGAAAAATGCTGAAATAGCCCCTCTTGATTTGGTTTATTGTAATATGGTGTAACTAGTAAAGCTCCGTCAACACCTAGCTCTTCTGCTTTCTTAGTAAGTTCCAAAGATGCTTGGGTGTTATTTGACCCTGTTCCTGCAATGACCGGAACACGTTTATCAACTACTTTTACTACATGCTCAAATAATTGAAGTTTTTCTTCTGAACTTAGCGTAGGAGACTCGCCAGTTGTTCCAGCAACTACTAAACCATCGGTCCCATTATCAATGAGAAAATTAATCAATAACGTTGTTTTGTCATAATCTATTTCATTTTGTTCATTAAATGGTGTAACCATTGCTGTGAGTAATTTCCCAAAATCCATTACTCTACTCTCCTTTCAACTTCGACTACATAACAACTCACATTCGAGATGAAGAGTAATCATCTAAACCGATCCAATATTCCCACTAAACACAAATAATTTAACTACTTAAATTATCTAATTCAAACGTTTCATGAAGTGCATTTACCGCTGGAATAAGATCATCATGATGAACCAACACCCAGATGGTTGTATGACTGTCAGCAGATTGAAGGATTTGAATACCAGCATCTGTGAGTGTGTGTACAATTTTCGCTGTAACTCCAGGTACACCTGTCATTCCAGCACCCACCAATGAGACCTTAGCACAGTTTCGAATTGTTTCTGGTTTATAAGATAAATCTTCTAGTAACTCTACAGCTTTTTCTGTAAATATCTCTGGAATAGTGTAGACTACACCCGTAGGCGAAATATTAATAAAGTCAACGGATATTCCCGCTTCTGCCATTACTTTAAACACTTGTGAATGTAATTGATAAGCTTCTGTTTCAGCATAAACTTTTATTTGAGTTATGTCAGACATATGAGCAATCCCAGTGACGAGACGATCAGGTATATCCTTACCCTTTACAGTATCTCTTGAGTTTGTCACCAATGTACCAATCTCGTTCGATTTTGTTGATCTTACTCGAATTGGAACTTTCGCTTGCATAGCGATTTCTACTGCTCTAGGATGGATTACTTTTGCACCTTGATAAGCTAAGTTGCAAATCTCCGCATAGGTGACAACATTCAATGTTCTTGCTGTTTTTACTACTCTTGGGTCTGCAGTCATAATTCCTTCTACATCAGTAAAGATGTCAATGTATTCAGCATCTAACGCAGCACCTAGTGCAGCAGCAGAAGTATCACTACCTCCTCTGCCGATTGTAGTCACTTCACCAGTTTCCGTTTTCCCTTGAAATCCAGCTACAACTATGACATCTGAATGCTTAAGTTCTTCAAAAACTCTTTCTACATTCATCGCTTTGATTTTTGCTTGTGTAAAGTCTTCATTTGTCAAAAAACCAGCCTGTGCACCAGTCATAGCAACTGACGCTATCTCATTGTTTTTTAATTCATTAGAAAAAACAACAGATGAAATCGTTTCACCACAGGATAGTAGTAAATCTTGTTCTCTTTTACTAATTTTTGTATGCGGGAAGTCGACTAACTTCAATAATGAGTCAGTTGCATAAGGATCTGGATATCTACCCATAGCTGAAACTACCACGACAACTTTATAACCTTCATCTATAGCATCACTAATATGCCCGATAGCACTCTGTCGCGACTCTTTATCACTTACAGATGTTCCGCCAAATTTTTGTACTAAAATCTTCATATTGACACCTCTAAGTTACAGCCAGTTATTTTTAATAAGAGATTCTGCTATTTGAACAGAATTCCATGCTGCTCCTTTTAGTAAGTTATCAGATACTACCCATAAGTGGAATCCTTTCGCATTATCAAGATCTTTTCTCACTCTACCAACAAATACTTCGCTTTTCCCTGAAGCACTTAATGGAGTTGGGTAAGTCTGTGTAGATGGATCGTCTTCTAGAATAATACCATCAGCATTTACCAAAGCTGATTGAATATCTTTTACTGTGACATTTTCATCTGCTACTTCTACATAAACACTTTCAGCATGTGATGTGAAAAATGGCAACCTTACACATGTTGCTGCTACAGGTAATCCAGGAGCATGCATGATTTTTTTCGTTTCATTAATCATTTTCATTTCTTCATACGTATATCCATTTTCTTGAAATACATCGATTTGTGGTAATGCATTAAAAGCTATTGGATAATGCTTTTTATCTCCGGATACTGGAAGTAAATTTGCTTCCATATCTTCACCATTTAAAAATGCTTGTGATTGATCTTTTAATTCATCAATTGCCAAGTTACCAGCTCCAGATACAGCTTGATAAGTTGATACGATTACTCTTGACATTCCAAATTTTGCTTGAATTGGTTTTAAAGCAGCAACCATTTGTATTGTAGAGCAATTTGGATTTGCAATAATGCCATTATGTTTCGCAATATCTTCTTCATTTACTTCTGGTACTACTAAGGGTACGTTCTCATCCATACGGAAAGCACTTGTGTTGTCGATAACGACAGCCCCACGTGCAACCGCTTCATGAGCTAAACTTTTTGAAACAGATCCACCTGCAGAAAATAACGCAATTTGTATTCCTTCAAAACTTTCAGGTGTTGCTTCTTGAACCGTGTACTCTTCACCTTTAAAATTTATCTTTTTTCCAGCCGAACGACTAGATGATAATAAAGTTAATTGTTTTATAGGAAATTTTTTTCGTTCTAACGTTTCCAACATTTTGTGTCCTACTGCACCTGTTGCTCCTACTAATGCTACATTGTATCCTTGTTCGTTTACCATAAATACTTGCCCCTCTCTTATAATCACTTACTTGTAAAAATTTATTAATAGTATATATTCTAACATATCTCTTACAAGTAAGGTACAGATAGGATAATATCAGTTATTTTCTTTCAATAATAACGGGTTGAATTTGTTTGAAGTTAAGCGCATGCTCAATTGTATCTTGAATGAGTGTCATATCAGAAACTAATGAATTTGGTTTCTTAATCGGGTCGTCTTGACCATAAGGTACAAAATACATAAGTTTTGTAGACATTAGACGCATCAAGTTAGTACCGTTTAATCCCAATGCATCATTGGTTGAAATAGCCAACACGACGGGGTTTCCATTTCTTATAGTCGCTTTTGTTGCCATTAAAACCGGTGTGTCTGAAATCGCATTAGCTAGCCTGCTCATCGAATTACCAGTTAATGGAGCAAGAACCATACAATCCAATGGCTCAATTGGGCCAAGTGGCTCCGCATCAGGAATTGTAGTTATCGGATCTCTTCCACAAATTTCTTTAATACGTTGCATATGATCCTTTGCTTTACCGAATTTTGTATCTGTACTTTGTACTGTATATGAAACAACAGGAACTACTTCCGCACCTGCATCTACAAGCTTTTCAATCTCAGGAAATACAGCTTCATACGTACAATGAGAACCAGTAATACCGAACCCTATTTTTTTCCCTTCTAAAGACATATGACTTATTCCTCCCCTAAGTCTTGCTCATACATTATTTGTTCTACGACCGTACCAAGAATTTCTCCAGCAGTTTTTGGAGCTACGATTCCTGGTAATCCTAACGAATGCAGAGCTTTAATTCCTCTTTTTTCTGCATAATCAAAATCGGTTCCACCAGGTTTAGAGGCTAAATCTATAATTAGTGCATTAGATTGCATTGTTTTTATTACATCATTAGTTACTACTAGTGCCGGAACAGTGTTAATCAAAATGTTACATTGAGAAGTATATGCAGAAAGTTCATTCATGTGAAATGCAGTTACCCCCATTTCAGTTGCCCTAGCAATATCTTCTTTACTTCTAGAACCTACATGTACATCTGCACCTAATCCCGCAAACTTACTTGCTACACTCATACCGACTCTTCCTAACCCTAGTACAATTACATTAGAAGAATGAATGGTAAAGTCCGTGTTCTGGATTGCAATCATTATTGTACCTTCAACAGTGGGAATGGAGTTATAAATTGCGACATCATTTCGTTCCATGAGTGGAATTAATGATAAACCAGCTTCATTCACACTATTTATTAAATAATCATTAGCAATCCCACTGAATACTAAACAATGTTTAGACAATTTTTTAAACCATTCTTTAGTGACTTGTAAATTTTTATCTGAAAAAACTGTTTCAATATAACCTAATCCATCCGTACCTGGTATTGGCAAGATTACAGCATCTAATTTACTTAGTTCTAAATCATCTAAGTCAATTTGTTTCGCTCCAGTGAATCCTTGATTTAATTGATCAAAACCTACTAATTCAATATGAATATCATCAGATTTGGACATGTTCTTAACCATTTCTAAATACCTTGCGTCACCGCCTAATACTGCGATGTTTTTAGTCTTATTCATCGTTTCACCTCACCTGGAGTAATCACTATTCTTTTTTATATTATGAATCTTTTTCTAGATAGTGAAAAAAATCCGAATTTATTCAACCATAACTAGATAATTAGACAAACAACCAAACCTTGAAAAATTAATACTCCTATTAGAAAAAAACTCTGTCAATGACAGAGTTTTTGCAAAAAAGCACACAGTATATTTTTTCATTTTCCCGCAAATTATCAGGACTCTATTATTATCATATCTTCCCCAATCTTTTTAATGTCACTCCAATTAATACGAATGCTGTCTCCTTCCTTTTTCATTCCGAACCAACTGTAATTCGGAATAATAAATGATTCAATTTGTCCTGTTCTTTCATCTAATTCCAAATCCGTTTGTCCTAATATGCCTAAACGTGTGCCCGATTTAATATTAACAATTTCTTTTCCACTCATATCTTTGTATTTCATCACGTACCTCCTCATAATCGATTTCATTACTATTGGTCACCATTTATATAAAACTATGCTACAAATAAAAAACCTATGAATAAATCATAGGCTTTAGTTGTCCATAACATTTTTATTTAGCAATCCTATTACTTTGAGGATATTAAAGCACTTGAATATTTTTCTTTGAAAATTTTATGGATAACGTCGTTTGTTGATTGTTGACTAACTCCATCAATTTCGGAAATCATTTCATCTAATGTTCGATGTTTGTGTAATAACAACTCATTTTTCCCATTTCTACTCATCCTACTACTCGTACTTTCTAAACTAAGCATTAAATTTCCCTTTAATTGCTCCTTACTATTACGTAATTCTTTTTCAGTTAATCCATGAGCAATTAAATCATTAATTGTATCTGTAACAGTTTCTCTAAGTAAAGGGAGATGTTCTTTACCTGTACCAGCATATATAGTTAGTAGACCATTATCTAAAAAAGAGCTATGATAGGAAAATACAGAATATGCTAGTCCTCTTTGCTCACGTATTTCTTGAAACAATCGAGAACTCATGCTTCCACCAAATACATTATTCATGACGATTAAACTGTAAATATCATCATCTTCAATCGAAAATCCATTGTAACCAATGCACAAATGTGCTTGTTCTGTTTCTTTTTGTCTTTCAATATGGTCTGCGACAAAATCTGGTTTTTCAAATTCATCTGCTGTTTGGTTTGTTTTATAACTTCCAAACAATTCATCGATATTGTTGAAGAAAGAAGCATCAACATTTCCAGCTACTGAAATAACTATGTTTCCTGGAGAATAATTTTTATCGATATACCCACGTAAGTCTTCAGGTTGGAAAGAGGCTAACGTACTCTCCGTACCTAGTATTGGAAATCCTAATGGGTGTTGCCCATAAGAAGCCTGGGATAAAAGGTCATGTACAATATCATCGGGAGTATCCTCAGACATTTTAATCTCTTCTAGTACAACCTTTTTTTCTCTTTCCATTTCTGCCTCATCGAAAGTAGAATTAAAGAACATATCTGACAACACTTCTAAAGCAAAGTTTTTATGAGTGTCTAGTACTTTCGCGTAGTAACATGTATACTCTTTAGATGTGAAAGCGTTAACTTGTCCACCTATTGCATCAAACGCTTCAGCAATATCTTTAGCTGAGCGTGTTTTTGTACCTTTAAAAAACATATGCTCTAAAAAGTGGGAAATCCCATTATTACTTTTTCCCTCATTCCTTGAGCCAGTTTTAATCCATATCCCTATAGTAACCGATCTAACAGCTGGTATATCTTCTAGTACAATCCGAAGACCATTTGAGCAAACATGTTTTTGTAACAAATCAAAATCCTCCTAATAAACAACCTTAAGCTTATTTTATCTCTTTTCACTTAATAGTCTTTCTACTGTTCCAATTTTATACTCTTTTTCTTTAAGATTCAAAACTAACTGTTCGAGGCCCTGCTCAATAACATCTGTTGGGTGCATTAGAATCATAGCACCAGGATGAATATTAGACATTACACGATTGACCATAACCGAAGTGGTCGGTTTCTTCCAATCAATCGTATCAACTGACCATAAAACAGTGTTCATTTCTAATTTAGATGCCACTTTTACAACTTCATCATTAAAACTTCCACTAGGGGGGGCAAACCATCTTGGTGATTCTCCAGTAATCGCTTTTAATATATCATTGGTTTTTTTGATTTGTGACATATTTTCTTCTGCGGATAAACGATTCATATCTGGATGATCAAAAGCATGATTCCCTATAATATGTTCTTCCTCATGAATCATTTTTACTAAGTCAGTATTATTACTAGCCCATTTACCTTCGATGAAAAAAGTAGCTTTAACTTGATGTTTTTTTAAGGTATTAAGAATACTAGGAATATTTTTTTCTCCCCAAGCAACATTAATTAAAAGTGAAACCATTTGTTTTTCGGGGTGACCTTTATAAATTGGTGATGGTGCTAAATCTTTGATAGTTATTTCTGGCTCAATCTGATCAAACACCAATAAAGATTCATCAAATTCACCTTTTTGTTTCATTTTCTCAAAAGACTTTTCGATATTCACTTTTATTCCATTTCTACCAGGTATTTTTTTCCATACTTTATCAATCCTAGCGTCCTGTGGGGGCTCTTTATATTCTACGCTTTTTTCCTTGATCTTTTCTAATAATGTGTTTTTATTCATTGCTACTTGTTGAATAGTTTTATTGTCATTAAGAGATCTTTCCATTACAAATAAATTAGGAGTTTGAAATGGAGTTATTAACAGTAACATAACCAAAAATGCAATTAGTTGAATTATTGAACGACTCACTATGTATCCCTCCCTCATAAAAATTTATGAGGAGGAAGGACAAGGTAGAACGCAAAATATAAAAGAACTATTATGAACATTATTTTTGAGTAGAACAGTAATTATAAATTCTTAGGCACTATCCAAAGCTTCTTAAAACATAGAGACAAAGTTAGTTTTTCCAATATTGCGCTGCCCCTTGTTTCCGCGATGACTTTCTATACAAAAAAATACAAGTGAAAGCGTGCCATCTTTGGTCACATTGCCCCCCACCACAGGTGCGGTAGGCTTAGGATGGATGTAGCTGTTTTCTATATGGTATCCACTTTTAGAAAATTTTATAATTCTGGAAAATAAAAAAGAAACTGGCACGCCAGCTTCTCGGTTTCTAGGATTTAGTTTTTTCGCTTTTTTCTTTTTCCTCTTTTAGAACTGCTTTTCTAGAAAGATTAACTCTTCCCTGGTTATCTATTTCTTTAACTTTCACCATAATTTGATCGCCAATTGAAACAACATCTTCCACTTTATTGATTCTTTCTTCAGCCATTTCAGAAATATGAACAAGACCTTCTTTACCTTTGTATAATTCTACAAAAGCTCCAAATTTTTCTACACGTTTAACAGTACCAAGATACATTTCTCCAGCTTGTACTTCACGCACTAAGTCTTCGATAATCTTTTGGGCTTTTTTATTCATTTCATTATCTGTAGAAGAAATGAATACATTACCATCCTGCTCAATATCGATTTTAACACCTGTTTCTTCAATGATTTTATTAATCTGTTTACCACTTGGTCCTATTACATCACGAATTTTATCAGGCTTGATCTTCATTGTTAAAATCTTAGGTGCATATTGTGATAGCTCGCCTTTTGGCTCATTTATTGTTTCAAGCATGTGTCCCAAGATGTGCATACGACCTATTTTAGCTTGTTGTAAAGCTTCCTCTAAAATCTCACGTGATAAACCTTCAATCTTAATATCCATTTGTAATGCTGTAACACCATTTGCTGTTCCAGCTACTTTAAAGTCCATATCACCAAGGAAATCTTCCATACCTTGAATATCACTTAAAATAGAATAATCATCACCAGATTTAACTAGACCCATTGCAATACCAGCTACTGGAGCTTTAATCGGAACACCAGCATCCATCATAGCTAACGTACTTGCACAAATACTTGCTTGTGAAGTTGAACCATTGGATTCTAATACCTCTGAAACCAAACGAATTGTATATGGAAATTCTTTTTCAGACGGTACGACTACTTCAAGTGCACGTTCACCTAAAGCTCCGTGACCAATTTCCCTACGACCCGGTCCTCTAATAGGGCCAGTTTCACCAACACTAAATGATGGGAAATTATAATGGTGCATAAAACGTTTTGATTCTTCTAAATCTAAACCGTCTAATATTTGAACATCACCTAATGCACCTAGTGTACAAACACTCAATGCCTGTGTTTGACCACGCGTAAACAAACCAGATCCGTGTGTTCTTGGTAGAACTCCAATACGTGAAGATAATGAACGAATTTCATCTATCTTCCTTCCATCTGGTCTAACCTTTTCTTTAGTAATCAAACGCCTAACTTCTTCTTTTACCATCTTATCAAGAATACCTTTAACATGTTTCATTGTATTCTCATCAGCTTCTTGTTCCTCATAGCTTGCCACTACTTCTTTTTTCACTTTATCAATAGCAAGTTCACGTGCATGCTTTTCCTGAACTTGAATTGCATCAACAAGACTAGATTTTGCTTTTTCTTCTACTTCAATTGTTAATTCTTTATCAAGTTCAAATAAAGTAACTTCCATTTTTTCTTTTGCAACTTCTGCTATTACCTTCTCTTGGAATGCTACTAAACGCTTAATTTCTTCATGACCAAACATAATTGCTTCCAACATAATCTCTTCTGATACTTCTTCTGCACCAGCTTCTACCATGTTAATAGCATCTTTAGTTCCCGCTACAATTAAATCAAGATCACTTTTGTCGCGCTGCTCTGTTGAAGGATTAATAACAAACTCACCATCAACTCGTCCAACAATAGCTCCCGCGATAGGACCCCCAAAAGGAATGTCAGAAATACTCAATGATAGCGAAGACCCGATCATTGCAGCAATCTCAGAAGGGCAATTCTGGTCAACACTCATTACGATACTTATAACCTGAACATCATTGCGATAACCGTCTGGAAATAGCGGACGAATAGGACGATCAATTAAACGTGATGTAAGAACAGCTTTCTCACTAGGACGGCCTTCTCTTTTAATGAACCCGCCAGGTATTTTACCTACAGCGTATAATCTCTCCTCATAGTTTACTGTCAATGGAAAAAAGGGTAAATCCTTTGGTTCTTTAGAACCTGTTGCAGTAGATAATACTGAAGTATCACCGTACTTTACCATACAAGCACCATTTGCTTGTTTTGCAAGTTCTCCTATTTCAACCGAAAAAGGTTGACCAGAAATTTCTGTGGAGAATACTTTTTTGTTTTCTGCCATATAATTTAGTACTCCTCTCAATGCTAAAATATAATAGTGCTCTTATATAAGAGGTTGTCACAAAATTGAGAAAAAGAGTAGTTTTTCTCCTATTTTGTTAGTATCTCCTCTTTAAAATGCTCTATGTATGTTTTTTTGTACAGAAAAAGCGGGAATAATCCCGCTTTTAAGCACATTTAACGACGTAAGCCAAGTTTCTGGATTAAATCACGGTAACGTGTTACGTCTTTATTACGTAGGTAGTTTAATAAATTACGACGTTTACCTACCATTTTTAATAGACCACGGCGTGAGTGGTGATCTTTCTTGTGAACACGTAAGTGTTCGTTTAGAGTTGTAATTTCCTCTGTAAGGACAGCGATTTGAACCTCTGGAGAACCAGTGTCACTATCGTGTGTTTTAAACTCATTAATTATTTCGTTTTTACGCTCTTGAGTAAGTGCCATCCTGTTCACCTCCTAAATATTATATAATCCCCATTCCCCTAGCAAGCGCCGGAGTTTCGCGTAGCCAAGCAGATGGTTCCGTATTTTAGATTACAACCTTTTCTTTAAAAAAGCAAGTCTTTGGGCTAAATCGTTTTTAAAAAAGTTCGTATTTCTTGTTCATCAAGCTTGATTTGATTTACTAATTCATCAATACCATTAAATTTTAATTCATTTCTAATATACTTATGCCATTCTACAATTAATTCTTTCCCATAAATATCCTTTTTATAATCAAAAATATGTACTTCTATCGAAGGTTTTTTAATGTTTTCTTTAAATGTTGGTTTATATCCTAAATTAGCCATACCAGCAAATCTCTTCCCTTGTAACTTAACGGTTACAGCATAAACGCCCACTTTTGGTAATAAAAAGGGATCTGTAACTTCTATATTAGCTGTAGGAAAACCTATTGTTCTTCCCCGTTTATCTCCCTCAACAACAATTCCTCGTGCAGAGAGTGGTCTACCAAGCAATTTATTAGCTTGTTCAATATTTCCATTTCGTAAATGTTCACGGATTAAAGTAGAACTTATTTTCTGATTATTTTCTTCTTTTTTCGGTTTTACTACTGTATATTCAAATACTCCTCTAGCATGTTTTTCGATGGTATCCATAGAACCTTCACCTTTATAGCCATAACTAAAATCAAAACCTGCAACAAGATGTTTTATGTTTAATCCAATAATATAATGATCAATAAATGATTGTGGTTCTAATTTTGAAAGCTCTGTATTAAACGTAATTACATATAAAGTATCTATACCCATTTCGTTTAATAAATTTTCTTTCTCAGTTAAAGGTGTTAAATAATCCACTCGCATATCTTTTTTCTTTAATACAACAGACGGATGAGGATAAAAAGTAACTACTGCACTTTTTTTCCCCTGTTCATTTGCTATCTCTATCGCTTGTTTAATGACTTTTTGATGACCTCTATGAATACCATCAAAAAACCCAATAGCCGCAACAGTTTCCTGAAATTCACTTTTATTCAATTGTTGAGGATAAGTCAATCTAAATGTATCCACCTAATCACCTACTTTCAATATTCGTATGAAATAACCTTACAGGTTTAATTTCATTATTATTTTTTGGGTGAAACTCATAAATAGCAATCAATTGATCATTTAGTTGAACCCTGAATGGGTTGGTTAAGGGAACATTCTTAGGTATAGGAAATTTTTGCCCATTTAAAACTTTTGGTAGTAATTCACTATCAATATAATGAATATCCATATCCTTTACACCCGTTTGAATTGGTAATAGAAGCGATGCTATATTTTCCTGTTCGACGGCTTGTTCAATTTGTTTAAAGGTAAAAGTTTCTTCTTTATTGAAGCCACCTGTTTGCAACCGTATTAAGTTAGACATGTGTGCTGGATAACCCAACGCCTTACCAATATCCACACAAAGCGTACGTATATACGTACCTTTAGAACACTCTACACGAAACGAAAACTGGTGATAATTGTGATTTGATCTATTAGTTAATAGTTCAATTTCATCAATAACTACCCTTCGTTCTGGACGTTCTACAGCTACTCCTTCACGAGCATATTCATAAAGTTTTTTTCCATTTACCTTAACTGCAGAATACATGGGTGGCGTTTGCATGATTGGGCCCTTAAATTGCTTTAAAATTGTGTCAATATACTCTCTATCAAAGTCCTCAGTCACTTCCCGCTTCTCAACGATATCACCATGACTATCTTCCGTTTCAGTTGAAACACCAAGTGTAATTTCCGCAATATATGTTTTTTGTGTATCCGTTAAATAAGGAACTACTTTTGTTGCTTGTCCAATACAAATAGGTAATACTCCTTCTACTTCTGGATCAAGGGTTCCTGTATGACCGACTTTTTTTGTCTTCAATAACTTTCGGACTTTAAATACACAGTCATGTGAAGTAAGCCCTTTTGGTTTCCATAAAGGAAGAATTCCATCCATATTATAGACCTCCAATATTTCTGTATCTACAGATGTATTTAATTTTTACACAGATAAAACCCTTGTTTTTATTTTAGGACAAGGGTTTTATCTGTGTAAAGAGTCTTATTTTATTCCGGATTGTTTAAATCACGTAAAATATGCTCAATTCTATTACCTTTTTCAATGGCTTCATCAAATTCGAAAAATAGCTCAGGTGTTTTTCTTAATCTGATTCTTTTGCCGATTTCTGAGCGTATAAATCCTTTTGCTTTGGCTAGCCCAATTAAAGTATCTTGCTTTTGTTTTTCGTGTCCCAAAACAGAGATAAAAACTTTCGCTTGTTGCAAGTCCCCAGTTACTTCCACATCTGTGACTGTTACAAACCCAACACGCGGATCTTTAATTTTTCTTCCTATAATATCGCCTAATTCTTTTTTCATTTGTTCTCCGACACGGTTTGCTCTGATCTCACTCATGAAACTCATCACCTCTTCAAATATTGAGGGAATGTTATAAAGTCCAACCTGTCAAGGTTGAAAGTTGCTTATAACCATTCGTATTTAGTTGTTGTCCGCTCAATCTCAGGGTAAGAATCAATCAAGCTTAACGCTTGATTAACCACCCTTTCCGATTGAACTTTATTACAAGAAATAGTAACAAGACTTAGCTTTGTTCGTTGCCATAGATCTTGATAATCCATTTCGCTTATAGCTATATTATAATCATTTTGTATCTTTGTTATTATACTTTTTAAAACTGATCGTTTTTGCTTCAATGATTGTGCTCCATAAATCAAACACTCTACATCAGCAACTAAAATCATGTGCGTTTAATTTCTTCCATAATATAGGCTTCAAACACGTCGCCTTCTTTAATATCATTAAACTTTTCAACTGTAATACCACATTCGTAATTTTGTGCAACTTCTTTCACATCATCTTTGAAACGTTTTAATGTATCAATTTCACCTTCATAAATAACAATTCCATCTCTAATTACACGAACACCAGCATCACGAGTGATTTTACCATCTGTTACATAACTTCCAGCAATGGTGCCAATTTTTGATACTTTAAATATTTCACGAACCTCCGCTTGACCGATAACTTTTTCTTCAAACTCTGGGTCAAGCATTCCTTTCATTGCTGATTCGATTTCCTCAATAACTTTGTAAATAATTCGGTGAAGACGAACATCAACCTTTTCCGATTCTGCAGCCTTTTTAGCATTGACATCAGGACGCACATTAAAACCAATAACGATTGCATTAGATGCTGAAGCTAATATAACATCGGATTCCGTAATCGCCCCAACACCTGTGTGGATTATACGAACTTTAACCCCTTCTACCTCAATCTTTTCTAAAGAAGCTGCTAATGCTTCTGCAGACCCTTGAACATCAGCTTTTAAAATTAAGTTAATGTCTTTTACTTCACCTTGTTTAATTTGTTCAAATAAATCATCAAGGCTAACTCTTACTTTGTCTCCGCGCTTTTCTTCAATTTGTTTTTGTTGACGAGCTTCACCAACTTGACGGGCTTTCTTCTCATCATCAAATACTGTAAACTGGTCACCAGCTTGAGGTACTTCATTCAAACCAGTAACTTCCACTGGTGTTGAAGGACCAGCTGTTTTCACTCTCCGGCCTAAATCGTTAACCATTGCGCGGACACGACCAAAAGTATTACCTACTACGATTGGGTCTCCAACATTCAATGTACCATTTTGGACTAGTAAAGTTGCAACAGACCCACGACCTTTATCTAATTGAGCTTCAATTACAGTACCACTTGCATTACGATTTGGGTTAGCTTTTAACTCCTCTACTTCAGAGACAAGCTGAATCATTTCAACAAGATCATCGATTCCCTCACGTTTTATAGCTGATAACTGAACAAAGATAGTTTCCCCGCCCCAGTCTTCTGGAACTAATTCGTGTTCTGTTAATTCCTGCATAACACGATCTGGATTTGCACCTTCTTTATCCATTTTATTAACAGCAATAATAATTGGTACTTCAGCTGCTTTAGCATGGTTAATTGCTTCTACAGTTTGAGGCATAACACCATCGTCAGCTGCTACAACAAGTATAGCTATGTCCGTTACTTTTGCTCCACGAGAACGCATGCTAGTAAATGCTGCGTGACCCGGTGTATCTAAAAATGTTATCTTTTTACCTTTATCTTCAATTTGATAGGCACCGATATGTTGCGTTATTCCTCCCGCTTCACCTGCAGTAACCTTTGTATCGCGAATAGAATCGAGTAGTGTCGTTTTACCATGGTCAACGTGCCCCATGATTGTTACAACAGCTGGACGCTCAACCAGATCTTCTGGCTTATCTTCAGCAATATAAAGATCAAGGTCATTTTCATCTACCTCAACTTCTTGTTCTACTTCAACACCATATTCTTCACAAATCAATTCAATAGAATCTTCATCGATATCTTGATTTTTTGTCGCCATGATACCTAGTGTCATTAACTTTTTAATGATTTCACTTGTATCCTTTTCAAGTTTTTCAGCTAATCCACCTACTGTAAGTGTACCAGAATAGGTGATTTTTGTATTTTCTTCTTGCTTGTTGACTTGTTTATTTTCTTGTTTGGATTGTGGCTGTTGATTATTTTTCATATTATTATTATTTTTCTTCCCTTTATGTTTGGCAGATTGTTTTTCTGAGTTCTTCTTACCCTTTTGTTGTGCCTGGGAGTTATTATTGTTACTTTTCACTTCAGGACGACTAGGTTTTGATTGATCCGCCTTATTTTTTTGCTTCGAGTTCTTCTCAGTCAATGCTTCTTCTAACTTCAGTTTTGTATCATCTGAAATAGTAGACATATGATTGGATACTTCGATATTCAATTCTTTTAATTTATCAATAACTACTTTACTTGATATGTTTTTTTCTTTTGCATATTCATAAACGCGCGTTTTACTCATACGTTCACCCCCGAATAGATTTATCGAGTAACGATGTAATTTTATCAGCGAATCCTCCATCTAAAATAGCAATGGCAACTCTTCCAGATTTTCCTATAGCTTGTGAAATGGTATCGCGATCATCCACTATTCGAAAAGGAATATTGTAATAAGTACATTTATCCTTTATCTTTTTACTTGTGTGCGGACCCGTATCACTTGCTAAAAGTACTAGTTTCGCATTTTGTTTTTGAATATCACGAATAATGGACTCCTCGCCCAATGTGCACATTCTTGCACGCATAGCTAGCCCTAATAGATTCAGATAATCTTTACCTCTACTCAATTTTTATTACCCTCTATAATTAATTTTAATTCTTCATAAATCGAGTTATCAATACTCGTATTTAATTGTCGATCAAGGACTTTAGTTTTTTGGGCAGTATTCACAACATCACTGCTTTTAGAAACATAAGCGCCTCTACCATTTTTTTTTCCCGTTTCATCAACAAATACTTCACCCTCTTTGTTGCGAACAATCCGAATTAACTCTTTTTTCGGTTTCATTTCTTGTGTTACTACGCATTTTCTAAGAGGTGTTTTTTTATTTGTTCTTGCCATTTTTTTACCTCCTTATTCAAATAGATCTTCATCTATTTCAGAATAAGACTCTTCATCTAATGTATCTTTCTCAGCTATAAGACCTTCTTCTTTAGCTTCAGATTCACTCTTTATATCTATTTTCCAACCAGTTAGCTTTGCCGCTAGTCTGGCATTTTGTCCCCTTTTTCCAATTGCAAGAGAAAGCTGATAATCAGGAACTATTACTGTTGTTGCTTTCTCTTCTTCACTTACTAATACTTTTACAACCTTTGAAGGACTTAATGCATTAGACACGTAAACTACTGGATCTTCAGACCATTCTACAATATCAATTTTTTCCCCTTTTAATTCATTGACGATTGTCTGAACTCTCTGACCTCTTTGACCTACACAAGAACCCACTGGATCAACCTCGGGATTTTCAGCGTGAACAGAAATTTTAGAACGGTCACCTGCTTCACGTGCAACAGATCTTATCTCTACTGTACCGTCGTATATTTCTGGTACTTCCATTTCAAATAAACGTTTTAGCAAACCTGGATGTGTTCGAGACACGTATATTTGAGGGCCTTTGTTTGTATTTTCTACTTTTGTAACAAATACTTTTAACCTATCATGTACATTGTATTGTTCAACAGGCATTTGTTCACTTTCAGGTAATTTGGCTTCCACCTTACCTAGATTAACATAAATAAAGCGAGGATCCTTTCTTTGAATAATACCGTTCATTACATCCTCTTCTCTATCTATGTATTCATTGAAAATAACGCCTCTTTCTGCTTCACGTACCCGTTGTGTTACCACTTGCTTGGCAGCTTGGGCCGCTATTCTTCCAAAGTCTTTTGGTGTCACCTCTATTTCAACAACATCACCCAAATCATAATTCGGATTAAGTTGTTTAGCTTCTTCTAGTGACATTTGCTGCTGTTTATCTTCAACTTCTTCTACTATGTCTTTTCTAGCGAACACGTGCATACTACCTGTTGTTTCATTTAAGTCGACTCTAACATTCGTAGCAGACTTAAAGTTTTTCTTGTATGCAGAAATAAGCGCCGCTTCCAATGCTTCCATTAATACATCTTTATTGATGCCTTTTTCTTTCTCTAAATATTGAATGGCGTCAAACAGCTCACTACTCACGTTTCTTCCCCCTTTAATTAAAAGTTACTGCTAACCGAGCTTTTGCAATTTTTTCATAAGGTAGTTCTATCTCTTTTTTTCTAGCTTTAATTTTTATTTCTAATTTAGCTACTTCGTTTTCAAAAGATTTTAAAATACCTTCGAATTCTTTTGATCCATGAAGTGGCTCGTATAACTTAATAAAAATATTATTTCCAACATTACTTTCAAAATCCTTTTTCTTTTTTAAAGGACGTTCAGCCCCTGGTGATGAAACTTCCAAGAAATAAGGGAATGTAACTGGATCTTCTGCATCTAATTTCTCACTGAGTTTTTCGGAAACTTGGCCACATTCTTCGATGTCAACGCCTCCCGTTTTATCGACGAATACACGCAAAAACCAATTTGGTCCCTCTTTTTCAAATTCTACATCAACAAGTTCTAAATTCAATTCATCTAATATTGGTTGGACTAAATCCTCTGTCTTTTCAGTTACTTTATTACTCAACTTTATTCCCTCCTTTATGAAAATCATAAGAATTATAAGTCTAATGAGTAGATGTTGATTTTGTATTTAGTATATTCAATTAAACTTCTTTCATTAAAATGAATTATTGTATTAATTATAAAACCCTTGCCATTTTTTGCTTTGGCAAGGGAACTCATTAGCTTCCATCCTATATCAGGGATCTCCTATTTGCTGCGACAGTGACAGTTCAAAAAGGAAATAGGTATGAAAGAAAGAGTGGGTTTCCCCACTCTTTCTAGCATACGTATCAATACTTACCACTACAAAATATACCACATCTTAGAAATTTATGCAAGAATATCCCCATTTGATAAATTGAAAGTTACCAGTATGACTTTAAATAAATTCATAGTAAAGATTCTTTAAAATAGAGATAACTGATTTTTATCCGCCATTCCTTCTAAACAGCCATGATTATCTAGGTATTCTAAAACCGTTTTCGAAATGCGACTGCGTAACCTTAAATCTTCCTTAGATAAAAACTCGCCTTCTTCTCTTGCCTTGACTATATTTAGGGCAGCATTTGTCCCTAAACCATCTACTGCATTAAAAGGAGGAATCAAGCTATCTCCATCAACAATAAAATCCGTAGCGCTCGATCTATATAAATCAACTTTTTGGAATGAATAACCACGTTCATTCATTTCCAAAGCCAATTCTAGTACGGTAGATAAATTTTTCTCTTTTGGTGACGCATCATTGCCTTTAGCTAGGATATCTTCAACTCTTTTTCGTATAACACTTGATCCTTTAACCATTACATCAAGGTCAAAATCACCCGCTCGGACGGAAAAATAAGCAGCATAGAAAAAGATAGGATGATGTACTTTAAAATAAGCTATCCGGATTGCCATTAATACGTACGCTGCCGCGTGTGCTTTTGGAAACATATATTTAATCTTTTTACACGAATCAATATACCAATCCGGAACATTATGCTTTTTCATTTCATCTATCCATTCATCTTGCAGTCCCTTTCCTTTTCGAACGAATTCCATAATCTTAAATGCTAAAGAAGCATCGAGTCCTTTATGCATCAAGTAAACCATAATATCGTCACGGCAACCAATTACATCTGGTAATCCACAGATCCCATTGTTTATAAGATCCTGCGCATTGCCAAGCCACACATCCGTACCATGAGATAACCCAGAAATAATGACAAGCTCAGCAAATGTTTTTGGTCTTGTATCCTCTAACATTTGTCGAACGAAGCGAGTACCAAACTCGGGAACACCAAGTGTACCAGTTTTACACATAATCTGATCCGAAGTCACTCCTAACACTTCAGGTCCAGAAAATATTTTCATAACTTCCTCGTCATCTGTAGGAATTGTTTTTGGGTCAATTCCACTTAAATCCTGTAACATTCGAATAACAGTCGGATCATCGTGGCCTAGAATATCTAGTTTCAACAAATTATCATGGATAGAATGAAAATCAAAATGCGTTGTTTTCCATTCAGAGTTTCGATCATCTGCTGGATATTGAATAGGAGTGAAGTCATATATTTCCATATCATCTGGTACTACAATGATACCACCAGGGTGTTGTCCAGAAGTACGCTTTACTCCAGTGCAACCTGAAACTAATCGATCAACCTCTACATTTTTAATTTGCAATTGATGGTCTCCAGCATAACCCTTCACATAGCCATAGGCTGTTTTTTCAGCAACTGTACCAATTGTACCTGCTCGGTAGACATTATCCTCGCCAAATAATACTTTTGTATAATTATGCGCTTTTGGTTGATACGCACCAGAAAAGTTAAGATCAATATCAGGTACTTTATCTCCTTTAAACCCTAAAAATGTTTCAAACGGAATATCCTGCCCATCTTTTTTGAGACTTGTACCACATGATGGGCAATCTTTGTCTGGTAAATCAAAGCCACTACCATATGAGCCATCATTGAAGAATTCATTATACTTACATGCTGGACATTGATAATGTGGAGGTAGAGGGTTTACCTCTGTTATTTCTGTTAAGGTAGCTATTAAAGATGAACCTACCGAACCACGAGAACCAACTAAGTAGCCATCATCTAATGATTTTTTCACCAATTTATGTGAGATCAAGTAAATAACTGCAAATCCATGACCAATAATACTTTTTAGTTCTTTTTCAATACGTTTTTCAACAAGTTCAGGTAACTCATCACCATATAGGTTTCTTGCATAGTTATAACTTAGTTCCCTAACTTCTTCTTCTGCCCCGTCAATGTTAGGAGTGTATAAGTCATCTTTTATTGGCTTTATCGACTCAATTTGATCAGCAATAAATTGTGTGTTAGTCACGACCACTTCTTTTGCTTTTTCTTTGCTTAAAAACTGAAAACAATCCAGCATTTCATCCGTTGTCCTAAAATGCACATCTGGCAGTGTTTGTCGACTTAATGGATTACCGTTTTGTGATGAAATCAATATTTGTCGATAAATCTTGTCGTTTGGTTCAATATAATGCGTATTTCCTGTTGCCACACACTTTTTACCCATCTGATCAGCTAATTCAGTTAAGTTTTTTAGTATATCAAATATTTGAGCTTCATTTTGAACTAGTTCTCTTTCAATCAAATGATTATAATTAGTAGGGGGTTGAATCTCGATAAAGTCATAGAATTCAGCTGTCTTTTCTGCTTCTTCTTTTGACTTCTGCATCATTGTTTCAAATACTTCTCCCTTATCACAACCTGAACCAACTATCAAACCTTCTCGATGTGCTTGTAGTTTTGACCTGGGAATTCTAGGTACTCGGTAAAAATAATCAATGTGTGCTAAAGAAACTAATTTAAATATATTTTTTAAACCAATTTCATTTTGTGCCAACAGTGTTATATGGAACGGTCTAGAACGCTGATAAGCATTCCCCTCACCCATGTGCTTATTAAATTCATTATGGTTTAAGATTTCTTTTTCACTAGCTAGTTTTACTAATTTCCATAATAAATAGCCCGTTGCTTCTGCATCGTAAATTGCTCTATGATGTTGTGTTAATTCAATATCCAACTTTTTGCAAAGGGTATTTAGTCGGTGGTTTTTTAAATCAGGAAATAGAAATCGAGCTAATTCTAATGTATCAATCACTGGATTAGGCGCTTTCTCATAATCAATTTTCTTTAAACCTTCATTTAGAAAACCCATATCAAAACTAGCATTATGCGCTACAAGCACATCTTCACCCATCCATTCGTGGAAGTCTTTTAAAACTTGACCAACTTCAGGAGCATTTCTTACCATGTCATCTGTTATCCCTGTTAAATCAATAGTTGTTTGTGATAAAGAATGATGCGGATTTGCAAACGATTCAAATCGATCAATGATATCGCCACCTTTAATTTTTACAGCTGCAAGTTCTATAATTGTGTCGTAAACAGCTGATAAACCTGTGGTCTCAACATCAAAAACTACATAAGTTGCATCCTCGAGGTTTACATCAGCAACATTATACGCAATTGGTACCCCATCATCCACTACGTTTGCTTCCAAGCCGTAAATCACTTTAATGCCATGCTTGCTGCCTGCAGCGTAAGCTTCGGGAAAAGACTGTGCTACGGCATGATCGGTAATAGCAACTGCTGGGTGACCCCAACTAGCAGCCTGTTCCACTATTCTAGTTGCAGAAACAACAGCATCCATTTGGCTCATCGTTGTATGTGCATGAAGCTCAACTCTTTTTTCACCTTCTGGTGCTTTATCCTGACGAGTTTTAGGCATAATTTGATTAATATCATTTACCATCATCGTTAATTCATTTGTGAATGTATCCGTTTGGACACTTCCGCGAGCTTTAATCCACATACCTTTTTTAATTTGCTTAAACTTCTCGGCATCTTGATCACCTTTAGAGAACATCTTAAGCTGAAACGAATCTGTATAATCAGTAGCTTTGATAATTAACAAGTGTCTACCTGATCTTAGCTCACGAACATCAACATCAAATATATAACCTTGCACAATCATTCGACGTTCTTCCTCAAGTATGCTTTCCATTGGGACCGAATCTTCTTTAATGGCATAACCAATAGTTACAGGGCCCTCAGGCACTCCATCGTTCTTTTGTTTAGATCTGTCTTCTTGATCTTTCACTGCCCTTTGCACTAATTTCTGGTCTTCTATTGCTTTTTGTTCCCTAAACTTTTCTAAATCATTTATTTCTGTCTTAACATCAATTACTAACATATATGGCAATGCACCAATTCTATGACAATAGTTTTTTAATGCAGGCTCTAACCTCTTCTTCAATGCAACACCTTCTGCATCATTCCTTGCAGTCAACTTAATCTTATTTCCTTCAAGACGTGGCTTCTGTTCATGAACTAAATCTTTATATGCTGGAGACATATCTTTTACAGTAAAAACAAAATCTTGCCAGTAATCATAAATATCTTGTTCTAGCAAATCTTTATTATTTGTGTAAAAAGTCCAATCAATTGTAGCAATATGAGAAAAAGTTTCCTGTAACTTCATCGTAAAAACACGATATACAGAAGCAGGTAATACTTGTATTACATTTATATGAAAATGCCATAACTTTGACTTTTTGTGCACCTCTAATTTTGACAAATAGCTATCCTTAAAGTGTAATTCCTTCAAATCTTCGGGAATTCCTATTTGTGTAAGAAGTAAATTCATTTTTTCATTGCTGGATATGTCCATATGTGTTCCTCCCCGTATCCAGAAACTCTTATTCATGTACGTTCAAAAATCTAATAATGCATAGTATAGTAATGTCCAGAACTATAGTTTGTCTAGGATGTGGATAACATGCAGAAACAGCCACATCCACTCGAAGGCAAAGTGTTCAAAAAAACTCCATGCCAAAGCTTTTCTTAGCTTGTTTTTGGTGGTGAGCGTTACGACTGCGCTTTTGTTCTTTTACGATTAGTCACTAACCATAACAATACAAGACTTTCTGAACTCAAAAAATAGAGTGTATTTGCTATTATTTTATTCTACTACGAATTAAAACCCCTGTCACCAGAGAATTCGACAAGGGTTTTAATAACTAAATAGGGAAAAATAGTAGCTATACGTGTTATATTGACCATGTATATTAGATGAAAAACTTATTTTCCCAGCAATTGTTTTATTTTATTTACAATTTCAGATTGATGGAGTTCTGACTGTTCACCATTTTCTCTTAGTTTAAACTCAACATAACCCTCATCTGCTCTTTTACCAACAGTGATACGGTATGGTATTCCTATCAAGTCACTATCAGCAAATTTCACACCAGCACGTTCTTTTCTATCATCATATAATACTTCGATACCTAACGATTTCAATGAAGAATATAATTCTTCTGCCAATTTCTTCTGTTCTTCTTTTTTTGCATTAATAGTTAATAGGTGGACTTGAAACGGAGCAACTTGTACTGGCCAAGTAATTCCAGATTCGTCATGATGCTGTTCAACGATTGATGCAAGCGTCCTCGATACCCCAATACCGTAACATCCCATAATCATTGTATTTGACTTACCACGGTCATCCAAGAAAGTAGCACCAAGTTTATTAGCATAAAAATCACCAAGTTTGAAGACTTGTCCTACTTCAATGCCTCTCGCAAATTTCACTATCCCTTGATCTTCAGGCAATTCGTCTCCTTCTTGAATAAAACGTAAATCAGCATACGTATCTATTTCAAAGTCACGACCTGGATTAGCATTAATATAGTGGTAACCATTTTCATTTGCACCACAAGATACGTTAACAACATATTCAACGGCATTATCTGCCACTACATCAACTTTTCCGTTCACACCCACTGGACCTAATGAACCAAAACCTGCACCTAGGGTATCTATTGTTTCTTGCTCGGAAGCTAGTTCTACAATACTTGCCTGGTAAAGGTTTTTAAGTTTAATATCATTTACTTCGTGATCTCCCCGTGTAACAACAAGAACTAGTTTTTCATCCACTTTAAACATTAATGTTTTAAGTCCTTTATTTAGTGGATGACCTAAGAAGTCAGCAACATCTTGCATCGTTTTTTGATCAGCTGTTTCTACTTTTTGTAATTCAGCTAACTCAACAGCTTCTTTTGTATAAGAAGCTATAACAGGTGCCATTTCAATATTCGCTGCATAATCAGAAGTATCGGAATATGCGATTGTATCTTCACCTACATCAGATAAAGCCATAAATTCATGTGTATCTTTTCCACCCATTGCACCAGAATCAGCAATGACAGCACGAAAATTCAAACCACAACGGCTAAAAATGTTCGAATAAGCTTGATACATTGAGTTGTATGTGATATCTAAACTTTCATAAGTCTCATGAAAAGAATAAGCATCTTTCATTACAAATTCTCTTCCTCGTAACAAACCAAATCGAGGACGTTTTTCATCTCTGAATTTCGTTTGTATTTGAAATAGAGTAAGTGGAAGCTTTTTGTAACTTTTCACTTCATCTCTTACTAAACTTGTAATTACCTCTTCATGTGTTGCCCCTAATGCAAATTCTCTATCATGGCGATCTTTTAAACGCATTAATTCAGGTCCATAAACATCCCATCTGCCTGTTTCTCTCCACAGCTCTGCTGGTTGCAGAGCGGGCATTAACATTTCGTTTGCACCTATTTGCTCCATCTCTTCTCTTACAATCTCTTCTACCTTACGTAATACACGTTTTCCTAAAGGTAGGAAACTATAAACACCAGAAGCTGTCTGACGAATGAAACCTGCTCTTAGTAATAGTTGGTGACTTTTTATATCTGCATCTGTTGGTACTTCTTTTAGTGTTGGTAATAAAGATTCGCTCTGTCTCATGCTCATTTCACCTCATAGATTTAATTACACTATCTGTTTGCCTTTTTATAAGTATTATAAAAAGAGTCGTTGGATATCATTCCAAGTTACCACAATCATTAGTAGCATTAGTAATGCGAAACCAATAAAGTGAACTATTCCCTCTTTTTGTGGATCAATCGGTTTACCACGAACGGCTTCAAGACCTACAAATATTAATCTACCACCATCTAATGCTGGTAAAGGCAATAAGTTAATTATCCCTAAGTTTACACTTAAAGCAGCTGTCCATGTCATAAAATTAAGAAATCCTGTTTTTACTACTTGATCTGTTGCATCGTAAATCCCAACAGGACCTGATAACATATCTATGGAGAATTGACCAGTAACTAGTTTACCTAAATTAACAACGATTAGTTTTGCCCATGTATAAGTTTGCTCAATACTATATGGTATGGCTTTAACAATGGATTTTTCTAATTCAATTTGCACACCAATCTGGCCAACAACTTGGTCCTGTCTCTCTAGACTTCTCGGAATAACATTTAATTCAATTCTTTCGTTATTTCGATTAACCATCATTGATAACTCTTGTTCTGGGCTATCCTGAACAATCACTTGAAACTCTTCCCATGTTGAAATCGAAGTACCTTCTATTTCAACTATTTCATCACCTGCTTCAAAACCCGCTTCTGCGGCAGGACTATCTTCTTGAACACTTCCAATTGAGGCATTATCGGTTGGAATGCCTTGGACAAAACCTAATATTGCAAATATTATTATCGTCAGAATAAAGTTCATCATTGGGCCTGCAAATAATTGCATGGCACGTTTTGGAACAGACTTTGAAGCAAATTGTCGATCATATGGTGCAATTTGTGTTTCAGTCTCATCCATAACAAAGTTCGCTTTACGATCGACTTGAAAAACAACTTTTTCGTCTTCATCGATTTCATAGCCTTCGATAGTAAGTTGATGGTCTAAATCAACTCGCTCAACCTCGATAACGTGTGCGTTGGGATGTTTAGATTTATTATTGACAATAATCTTACTTACCTTATTTTCATTATTAAATTCAAGCCCAATATGTTGTCCTGCTTTTAAGTCAATAATCTCTGGATCTTCTCCAGCAACACGAACATAGCCACCTAATGGAAGCAGTCTAATTGTATAAAGTGTTTCATCATTTTTTAATGAAAATACTTTTGGTCCGAATCCAATCGCAAACTCTCTTACAAGCATACCTGCCCTTTTTGCGAAAATAAAATGACCGAACTCATGTACAAACACGAGTAAACCAAACATTAATATGAATGCGATTATGGTGGTCAAAAATAGCACTCTCCTTTTTTAATTTGGCTGTTTTCCATAAAGTTGGTATCGTTCATTAAAAACCTATAAACTGCATCATAACATATCGATTGAATTCGACGTTACCGTTTTCCAGCAAAAGTTTATATCAACTTCAAAAAACAAGCAACAAAACTTATGAAAAAAGCCTTAATTTAAATACGCCTGAACTTGTAGACGTGTTTGTTGGTCAACTTCTAAAATAGTTTCTAAATTTGGTTTTTGAATCGTTCTGTGTTGTTCTAACGCTTTTTCAATCAATCTTTCAATTGTTAGAAAAGGTATTTTCCCTTGCAAAAATAAGCTTACCGCAACTTCATTTGCTGCATTTAATACTGTTGGCATCGTACCACCTTCTCGTCCAGCATTATAGGCCATCATTAGACATGGAAAACGATCAAAATCCATCTCAGCAAAATGAAGCTGACCAACTTCAGTTAAGTTTAAGCTCTTTGCTTGGGGTAAATGAAGTCGAGCAGGGTATGTCAATGCATATTGTATTGGCACTCTCATATCAGGTGTTCCTAATTGAGCAATCACACTCTGATCAGCAAATTCAATCATAGAATGGATAACACTTTCTTTGTGCAGAACCACATCTATTTTGTCATACGGCATATTAAACAACCAGTGTGCTTCGATAACTTCTAAACCTTTATTCATCATTGTAGCAGAATCAACCGTAATTTTAGCACCCATACTCCAATTTGGATGATTCAATGCGTCATCAATGGTAACGTTGTCTAGTTGCTTTCTTGTTTTATCACGAAAACTTCCGCCTGAAGCAGTAATGATGACCTTATTCACATCTTTATGATTTTCACCATTCAAACACTGAAATATAGCAGAGTGTTCACTGTCTACAGGTAGTAGGCTCACCTTACGACTTCTAGCAGCTTCCATTACCAGGTGACCTGCTGTAACTAGTGTTTCCTTATTGGCAATCGCAATTTGTTTATTTGCATGGATTGCACACAGAGTTGCTTCAAGGCCTACACTGCCCATTACTGCATTTACCAATACATCAGTGTCTTGATCAGCACTAATTTCTATCATACCCTCATTACCAACTAAAATATAATCGTGATTTACTATATTTTGTAAGTTTCTTTTTGTTTCTATATCTTGTACAACTATTTTTTTGGGTTTAAATTCGTTTATTAATGGTATAGCTTTATCAATATTTCTGCCAAAGGACAATCCATACAGTTCAAAAAGATGGTGATGTTCACGTATAACATCAAGTGTTTGCTTACCGATTGAACCGGTTGCCCCTAATAGAGTGATTTTTTTCATTCGTCACGCTCCTATATCTATTCCATACTATGATATAAAATTAATAAAATGCAATAATGGAAAAACAAATAGCCAACTATCAAATCTATCTAAGATACCACCATGCCCTGGAAGTATCTTACCAGAGTCCTTCACATGATAATGTCGTTTAATAGCAGACTCAACTAAATCACCAACTTGTCCAAATGCAGACGCTAGAACTGTAACAATAAAAACAATAAATGACGAATGTTCAACCGGGAAAAAGGTAAGGAAAACAAATGCAGCTATACAAGCAAGGAAAATGCCACCAATAGCTCCTTCAATTGTTTTATTAGGGCTTATTTCTGGCCAAAGTTTTCGTTTACCAAATGCTTTTCCAAAAAAGTAGGCTCCTGTATCGGTAGCAAGAATAACAACAATGGCATAAAAGATGTAGATTAAGCCATTTTCTGCTTCTAATCTTGTTTCCATGAAGTAATAGAAACCTAAACCAACATAAATTGCTGATAACACCATAAACCCTGCGTCATCAAAAGTGAATTTATTTTTCACTAACACAGTATAAGATAACAATAGCAATACTGATAATAATGCCATTTCAATCTTATTCATATAAAATATATCAGAGTTCGGATATAAGAGTGACCAAAGTAATAAAAGCGTAATAAATGCTGGAATTGGGTATCTTGTTGTTTTCCTTATTCTTAATAATTCTAAGACACCAATTGTAGCTATTATGTACATGATCACCTTAAATGGCCAATCACCGTAAAATACAAAAGGGAAAAACAGTAAAATTGCTATAACAGCTGTAATTATTCTTATTTTCATAATTTCAACACCTTAGATGCCACCATATCGACGCTTTCTTTTTTGATAGTCGATAAGGGCTTTTTTGAATATATTTTCATTAAAGTCCGGCCAAAAAACATCTGTAAACCAAAATTCTGTGTAGGCAGATTGCCATAACAAAAAATTACTAAGGCGGATTTCTCCACTCGTTCTTATTAATAAATCTGGATCACGTAAATCACCCGTATATAAATAATTACCAAACATTTCTTCATTTATGTCTCCTAGTTGAAAATCTTGTTTATCAATATCATCAACCAGTTTTTTAATAGCTTGAACAATCTCATACCTACTACCATAATTCAATGCGATATTTAAAATTAACCCTGTGTTTTCTTTTGTTTGATTTTTTGCTTTTTGAACAGCACTTTTTGTATGTGTAGGTAAGACATCGAATTCACCAATTGTTTGTATTTGGACATTTTCTTCTATGAGTTCTGGTAAATATGTATTTAAAAATTCCATAGGTAATTTCATTAAATAATCAATTTCTTTTTTCGGACGTTTCCAATTTTCAGTAGAAAAAGCGTATAATGTCAAAATTTTCACATTATACTTATTCGCTACTTTTACAATTGTTTTCACATTATCCATACCCTCTTTGTGACCAGCAAATCTTGGTAACCCTCTCTTGTTTGCCCAACGACCGTTACCATCCATTATTATAGCCACATGTTCTGGTAAATTATCCTGTGAAACAATATTCTCTTGTTTTACTTTTGATGTTTTCTTTTTTAAAAAAGGAAGTTTAATCATCGGCATAGCATATCCTCCATGAGACAAAACATATATATTAAGATCAGGCTATATTAATTAACTAATGTATTCTATATATTTATGTTATTTAATCACTAAGACCAGAATAATTAGGTTTTATTAAGTTAATATAGACAAGCTTATCATAAAAGTAAATGATACGTATTTTATAAGTATAGCAATTTGACTTGTCTTATACCCCTTATACGTGCAAAAACCCCCTTTGTAAAGAGGGCCTTACTTAATACTATCATAATTAACAAGTTGTGTCGGTAGATAGTATAAGCAAAACTACGGCACTCGCTAAAAGTTGATGCGAATGCCGAGTTTTTCTAATCATTATTTTACATGTTATAGACTCAAACTTCCATAATTTCTTTTTCTTTTTGCTTAGTTAGCTTATCAATTTCTACTATATGTTTATCAGTTTCCTGCTGGACGTCGTCTTGAAATCCTCTTAACTCATCTTCAGTTAAGTCACCATTTTTTTCAGCTTTCTTTAAGCTATCATTAGCATCCCTGCGTATGTTTCTAACTTGAACTTTAGATTCCTCTGCATATTTCCCAACTACTTTGACTAAATCTTTACGTCTTTCTTCTGTAAGTGCAGGTATATTAATTCTTATTACGTTTCCATCACTTGAAGGTGATAAACCTAGATCAGCCTTTTGAATAGCTTTTTCAATATCTGAAGTAGAAGATTTATCAAAAGGTGTAATTACTAAGAGTCTTGCTTCAGGTACTGAGATTGTAGACAATTGATTAAGTGGTGTAGTTGCACCGTAATAGTCGACATAAACATTATCTAGTAAAGATGGGGTAGCTCTTCCTGCTCTTACTGTTGATAACTGTTTTGAAAATGATTGTACTGCTTGTGACATCTTTGATTGTGTATCTTTGATAATTTCTTTTGACAATTTTATTTCCCCCTTATTATAGTTCCGATTTTCTCGCCAAGAACAGCTCGCTTAATATTGCCTTCTTCTGAAATAGAGAAAACAAGTAATGGTATATGATTATCCATACATAAAGATGAGGCTGTTGAATCCATTACACCTAATCCTTCATTCAAAACTTCCAAATACGACAATTCTGTGTATTTAGTTGCATCTTTATTAATTTTCGGATCATCTGTATATACACCATCTACATTGTTCTTAGCCATTAAGATAACTTCCGCCTCGATTTCGGCCGCTCGCAATGCTGCAGTAGTATCTGTAGAAAAATATGGGTTACCAGTGCCTGCAGCGAATATTACTACTCGCTTTTTCTCTAAATGGCGAATCGCTTTTCGTCTAATATAAGGCTCAGCAACTTGTCTCATTTCAATTGATGTTTGTACTCTAGTTGGAATGCCTTGATTTTCTAAGCTATCTTGTAAAGCTAAGGAATTCATAATTGTAGCTAGCATTCCCATATAATCAGCGTTAGCACGATCCATCCCCATTTCGCTTCCAACCTTACCACGCCAAATATTGCCTCCACCAACAACTACAGCAACTTCAACTCCTAATTCAGCAACTTCTTTCACTTGTGATGCAATAGACTGAATAACTTTAGGTTCTATGCCATACCCTTGTTCACCACTTAAGGCTTCTCCACTTAATTTTAACACAATTCTACGGTAGCGAGCAGTTGTCATAATAACCTCCATTTATGTAATTAATAGTATTTATTTTAAAGAAACATTTATTCTATCATACTCTTTCAAATGCTGATTAACCAGTAAATCATCTCATTGAACGTTACTGCTACCAAGTTATACAAAAGGGAACACAATGTGTTCCCCATTTTGTATAATTTCAACGAACCGTTAACCATATAAGAAACTACATTCTATTATTGTCAAGGTTAGACTAATATATTGAAGCTTATGCTAATTATTTTTTAACTTGACTCATTACTTCTTCAGCAAAATTATCTACACGTTTTTCGATTCCTTCTCCTACTTGATAACGAACAAACCCTTTGATCGTTGCTCCTTTATCAGCCAATACTTTTTTCACTTTTTCGTCCGGATTCTTAACAAAACCTTGCTCTAATAAACAAATTTCTTCAAAGAATTTACCAAGACGACCTTCTACCATTTTTTCAACGATTTTCTCTGGTTTTCCTTCGTTTAAAGCTTGCGTTTTTAGAACTTCACGCTCTTTTTCAACCTCTTCCTGAGACACCGCATCACGAGATACGTAGCGAGGATTAACTGCTGCAATATGCATCGCAACATCTTTTGCAGTAGCTTCATCATTTGACCCTTCTAAAATAGTTAATGCCCCAATATTTCCACCCATATGGATATATGCACCAAATGCATCACTATCCGTCTTTTCAAAAATAGTAAAGCGACGAAGTGATAACTTTTCACCAATTTTAGCAATATTAGAATTAATATATTCCTCTAAATTAGTTCCATCACCATGAAGGTTTTGTTTTAGTGCTGCTTCAACTGACTCTGGTTTTTGCTCAACTAAATGCTTTCCTAATTCAGCTAAGAGGTCTTTAAATTGATCATTCTTTGTAACAAAATCCGTTTCACAGTTCATTTCAAATAAAACAGCAGAGTTCCCTTTCACCTCAACATGAGTAGAACCTTCTGCAGCTATACGATCAGCTTTTTTAGCAGCTTTAGAAATACCTTTCTCACGTAGATAGTCAATTGCTTGATCAATATCTCCATCAGTTTCTTGAAGTGCTTTTTTACAGTCCATCATTCCAGCACCAGTTTTTTCGCGAAGTTCTTTTACCATTTTTGCAGTTACAGCCATTACAAATTCCTCCTTTAATAATTATGTACCTAAATCATACGATTATTTCTTAAAAAAAGGTGATAAAAGGTTCCCCTTCTATCACCCTAAACCTTCGTTACTCTTTTGCTGCTGCTTCAACTTCTTTAGTTTCTTCAACAGCAGGCTCTTCTGTTACTTCTCCCTGTTTTGCTTCTAAAATAGCATCTGCCATTTTACCAGTTAGAAGTTTCACAGCACGAATTGCATCATCGTTAGCTGGGATAACATAATCAATCTCATCTGGATCACAATTAGTATCAACAATTCCTACAATTGGAATGTGTAATTTGTGTGCTTCTGCTACCGCAATACGCTCTTTACGAGGGTCAATAATGAATAATACGTCAGGAATTTTTTTCATTTCCTTAATCCCGCCTAAGAATTTCACAAGACGTTCTTTTTCTTTAAGAAGTCCTACAACTTCTTTCTTAGGAAGAACTTCAAACGTTCCATCTTCTTCCATGCGTTCTATTTCTTTTAAACGATTAATACGTTTACGAATAGTACCGAAGTTAGTTAATGTTCCACCTAACCAACGTTGGTTAACAAAGTACATACCAGAACGGATTGCTTCGTCCTTTACAGATTCCTGAGCTTGTTTCTTAGTACCTACGAAAAGAACAGTTCCGCCATTAGCTGCAACCTCTTTCACGTAATTGTAAGCTTCATCAACCTTTTTAACTGTTTTTTGAAGGTCGATAATATAAATACCGTTACGCTCTGTGAAGATATACTTCTTCATTTTTGGATTCCAACGGCGTGTCTGGTGTCCGAAATGTACACCTGCTTCTAGTAGTTGTTTCATTGAAATAACTGCCATAATATGTTTCCTCCTAGATTGGTTTTTTAGCCTCCGCCTGCTTCATTTTTACGTAAGAACTAACTTTGTTTGGTTAGCACCTCTCACATAATCCACAAACGTGTGTGATTAACACCAAAAATAAATATAACACATGCAATTCGAGCAATCAAGCAATTTTATGAGTTTTTACGATGAAATTTTAACATAAGCTCTACTTCTGTCTTCCCACAATCAAGTTTTTTTGCGATAGTTTCAACTGAATTCCCTTGATTATGCAATGAATAAACCCTTGAAGCAACGGATTGCTCCAATACATCTTGTCCATTATTGTCAACAGGTGGAGAATATTCCTTATAGTCCTTACTTTTATTCATTTCATCTTCATAAACAGGCTTTGATGTCAATTCGTATTTAGTATTATTTTTTGGGTTGGACTGAATGTCCACATGGTTTGCTTTCGTATTTAATCTCGGTTTAGGTTGTTCATTTTCTTTTAAAACATGCAATAATTTGTCATTTTCTTCTTTTATTTCTATTAGGTAAACTGCCAACAAATCTTCCATTTCTTTAATGTTACTTTTTTGTTTAGCTTCCAGATCATCAAATAAATTCACTTTATCTTTCAACGTTTTTAAAAAGATAAATGTCATTACATGTAATAAAAAGCTAACTAAAAATAAAATAGATGTCATAAAATCCCTCTCAGCCATTGAAATCAATTTGTTTTCCTAAATAGGGGTGGTCGGTCGAAACAACGAGTGCATCATTCTCCATTTCATTCTTTGACCGTTTGTTCATCCATGCTTGATTGTTAGGCTCTTGTTTTTTATTATTAACATTATTCTTTTGATTATAGTCATTTACTTGTTTTCGTTTCATTTCTTCCTTTACTAATTGGTTACTAGCAAGAGATTCTTGATCAATTCTCCCCCGTTGTTGCATTTGATCTTGTATTCTACCTGCATCTTGGGTACGAGGAAGAGCAACTTGCATTTCTACAGATTTCCAACTCATAATAATCGCATCCTTAAGCTTGCTTAAAGTGGTTGAATTGCAATCTCATGATTGTCTAATAATACTTGAGAATATTTATAAATACTAGTTACTGACCTTTTATATTTTCCAAAAGTTAAATCTACATTCGGATAGATACAACCCTTAGCAACTAATTTCAAGCCTTCCAAATCCCCGATAGAAACTTGTAATTCATTTAACTCATTGGTTATCTCTTCTAATTTATGTATGGTTTGTTCCATTGTATTGCGTTGTTTTAGTAAGACGATTCTCTCTTTTGAAGTTAAACCAACAGATGATTCTTTTTTTGCCGCTAGACTGTCACCTAATAACTGCAACTTTTCTTTATTATCTACTAGTTTCTTTTTTTCTAATTGAAGCGCTTTCTCATACTCTCCAAGCTTTTTGTTTATACCAAAAGCTAATTCTGTTTTTGTATTCATTTTGTTGCCTATATCTTTGGCCTCAATTGTTTTACCTGCAGAGTACATACCGCCAATTATATTTCCATTTTGACAGTAAATATGTTCCTGTGCAACACAATGACTATGCAAAATAGAATTATTAATGATAATATCTCGTCCTACCTCAATTATTGCTTGATTAATGTAACCAGCCTTTAAATCAAGACCAGCAATAATCGTTCCTTTTCTTAATCCAGCAATCCCTTCTGAAACTATTACACTTCCACCCGCTTCAATATAAGCCGCTTCAACCATGCCAAATATTTGCACGTCTCCTTCTGCTTTCACCGAATAGCCAGCCGGTACATTTCCATGGATGGTAATCGATCCGACAAAATTTAAGTTGCCAGTTTTAAGAGATAGGTCCCCTCTCACTTCATATGTTGGAAACACCTGAATGACTTTTTCACCAATACTCAACTGACCATCTGCTTTTGCATAAAATGCATTTTCAGATTCAACAAACTCAACGTTTTTCCCAGCTCTTATACGAATTTTTTTACCAGGAATTTGCTTGACCTCTTTACCGTACACATTTATACCTTTATCACCTGTTGTTGGGGCAGTGATAAAGGCTATCTTTTCACCGTTTTTTTTGGAAGGGATTTTAAACACATCTCTAAAATCAGATTTTTCATTATGCTCAACTTGTGTTTTCCCCTTGTCCAAAAAATGAATTTGTCCATCTTTTCCATTAATTGCAGGGAGTCCTTTTGCAATATCAATTGGTAATTGTTCAATATTAAATGAAGTTGTCAATTGCTTAACTACCTTCTCATCTACTCCAAATAATATATTGTGATCAGATAGATATTTTTTTAACTCATCTTCATTTAAGTTTTCACCATTATATTCTTTATTTTTTTTAAAGCTAAGTGTTACTAACATTAGATCTTTAGAAATAGTTAAATCAAAGAATTCATTTAATCGATTCACACCCTAATCCCCTTTAGATTTATTTTAAAAAACCTATAAACTTATACATTTTGGGATAATGTTTTTCTTAACTTGAAAATAGCTTGTTTGTGTATCTGAGAAATTCTTGATGTAGTTAGTTCCAGTACATGACCAATTTCAGTAAATGTTAGCTCTTCTTTATAAAATAAACTAACAACCATTTGCTCATTACTATTAAGTTGTTGAATGCCTATTTCTAATTCTTGATAATCTTCACCCCTAATTAGGTGTTGTTCTGGAAGTGGGTTATTTTCATCGGGTAAATTGTAGCCAACCCCTTCTTTATAATCATCATTAGAGTCTGAGGATTTTTCTTCTATTGATAACAGATTAGCAAACAGACTGTCTTTTACGATTTCCTCTATTTCACTAGCAGTTATATTTAATTCTTTTGCAATTTCATTTGATGTAGGTTGTCGCTGTAATTTTTGCTCAAGTAATTGGGATGTTCTCTCTACTTGTTTTGTTTTATCTCTTGCGGATCTAGACAACCAATCTTCCTTACGTAGCCCATCCATAATTGCACCACGAATTCGAAAAGATGCGTACGTATCAAACTTTAAATCACGAGATGGCTCAAACTTCTTAAGTGCATCATAAAGACCAAATAAGCCTAAGCTTTTTATATCATCTTTACTAACACTATTCGGTAGATGAGCAGCAATCCTTTGTACGTGATAATTTACCAAATAAAAATAACTCTCAATTAATTTGTTTCCAGTATCATTATCCTGTTCTTTTATCCAGTTGTCCCACAGCATATCCTGTGTAGTTGAAATATTAGACATCAAAATCACCTCGCAATAGTCTTGTTGCTATCTACTTCTAAGTTGTTAAATCTCTGCTTCACCTTGGTTGACGGTTCTAATTTTTAATTTTCCAGTACTTGGACAAAACTCAATCGTTCTACCACTGTTACCTCCAACATCCTGCGCAACAATCGGGATTCGGTACATCTCTAACATTTTTGTTACAGCTTCTATATTTCGCGCTCCTACTCGTAACATATCACTCGTTGAGGTGAAGGAAAACATTTGAGCTCCACCTGCCATTTTGGCTTTCATGGCAAATTTTCTTGCACCATTATTCACCATTTCATCAACTAGTATATTGATAGATGTGTCTGCATATTTTAGTAAATTTAAATTATCTCGTCTTGATTGGGTAGAATCAGGTAACATCACATGAGCCATACCAGCAACCTTTTGAGACAAGTCATAGACGACAACACCTACACAAGAGCCTAATCCAGATGTTCGCAAAACCTCCGGTGACTTAGCAAACTTTAGATCGGCAATTCCAACTTTAACAACATTTTCAGTAACCATCATTGATCTTTAACACCTAAAGCAGTGAAGATTTTTTTAAATGATTCCGGATCTGGTAATAGGAAAAAATGTCCTTGTATTTCTCTGTTTTCATTATCTTGCTCGTTTATCTTCGTATCAATGATAATCGCATAATCACTTTCTTGAGATATTTCTACAAGACCTTGCATTAATATTGCACCTGCCATATCCATATTGAGCGAAGGAACAGAAGGCTGCATATTAATAGAAGTAAGGTCTGATAATGCAGAAAGATAAGATCCCGCTAGTATATTTCCTACTTCATGTAACGCAGATAATCCTAATTCTTCAAAAGGAGGATTATTTAGTGAGAACTCTTTATCATCTATAATTTGTTGTACAAATACTTCTGCTTCTGCAGGCGAGAGGACGAAAAACATACTTCCAGGTGCCTCTCCATTAATTCTCAAAAATACAGAAACAATGATAACTTCTGGTCCACCAACCATCTCCATCATTTCATCGAAATCAACGACACGCACAGAAGGAACATTCATATCTACTTTTCTATTTAGTAACTTAGATAGGGCAGTAGCGGCATTACCTGCCCCAATATTACCTATCTCTTTTAAAATATCTAATTGGTAACTTGTTAACTTATCCATAAAAGACATGTTATTTTTACACTTCCACACTTTGAAAATCTTTAATTTCCTTATTAGAAAGGACCTTTTCTAAGTTCAAGAGCATAAGTAGACGTGAATCTAACTTCGCTACTCCATCAACATAATCAACATCAACCGTACCTATCACTTCTGGTGGTGGTTCAATGGCATCATGTGGAATGTCAATCACATCATAAGCAGCATCTACAATTAGCCCAACTTCCATACCGTCAATGTAAACGATGATGATTCTTGTACTGTCTGTAAACTCCGTTGCTTCCATACTAAAACGTTTCTTTAAATCGATAATTGGAGTTATTACTCCTCTTAAATTAATAACTCCTTTAACAAA
This sequence comes from Aquibacillus rhizosphaerae, assembly GCF_030282825.1. Lineage (GTDB taxonomy): Bacteria > Bacillota > Bacilli > Bacillales > Amphibacillaceae > Aquibacillus_C > Aquibacillus_C rhizosphaerae. The sequence continues at coordinate 107,141 of NZ_JASTZU010000021.1, read as the reverse complement.
ACTAGCAGTTTGCGGCACTCTAGTAATATGTTCTACGCGTTCTATCCCTCTAACTTGGGTAACAGATACAGCATACTCTTCTTCTCTTAATTGAAAAACAATAGCCTTTATCTCTTGCTCGTTTCCTTCTGTCATAGCAAACTCTCCTCTACTTTATTAATGAATTGGTATCAATTATTAAAGCTACCTGTCCGTCACCTAAAATAGTCGCTCCCGATATTGCAAATACATCTGTTAGATAATCTCCAAGTGATTTTAGAACCACCTCTTGCTGACCGATAAATGTGTCAACAATTAACCCGGCCATCTTATCGCCTTTACGGATGATGACAATGGAATAAAATTCATCTTCGTCAGAGGATGAAGGCACGTCAAACACTTGTTTTAATGAAATTAGTGGAACTACCTTACCTCTAAAATCAATTACTTTTTTATTATGAGCACTTAATATTTCTGACTTATTAACAATAGCTGTCTCTATGATAGAAGAGAGTGGTACAGCATATTTTTCTTTTTCTACCTCAACAAGAAGTACAGAAATAATCGATAATGTTAATGGAAGTTGAATAGAGAATACAGAACCTTTTCCAGCCTCAGACTCTATTGTTATACTTCCCCCAAGAGACTCTATTGTATTTTTAACAACATCTAATCCAACACCACGCCCCGAAACATCTGAGATAGTGTCAGCAGTTGAAAAACCACTTTCCATAATTAACTGAAACACTTGTGAATCCGTAAGCACTTCTGCTTGTTCATTTGTAATAACCCCATTGGAGATAGCTTTATTTGTTACTTTATCCCGATTAATACCAGCACCATCATCTGATATTTCAATAAATACATGGTTTCCACTGTGGTATGCCTTTAGTTGTAAATTTCCTTCAGCAGGTTTACCTTTTTCTAAACGTTTATCCGGTGATTCAACACCATGATCTAGTGCATTACGAATCAAATGAACTAAAGGATCACCAATTTCATCGATAACAGTCCGGTCTAACTCTGTATCAGCGCCTATAACTTCTAAATTAATTTGTTTACCTAAGTCTTTTGCAAGTTGTCGAACCATTCTTGGAAATCTATTAAATACCTGTTCAATAGGTACCATTCTCATATTAAGTATAATCGTCTGCAAGTCTCCTGAAATTCTTGTCATACGTTCAACAGTCTCTTGTAATTCAGCATGTTTTAAATTATCAGAGATTTGCTCCAAACGTCCTCGGTCAATAACTAGTTCTTCAAATAAATTCATAAGACCGTCGAGCCGTTCGATATTTACACGAATTGTTTTATTATTTACTGCAGCCTTAGTTGTAGTTTGGTTATTTGTTGTTTGTTCTTTAGCCGCTACTTTGTCGTTATTAACTTGTCCATCTTGCTCGGGTTGGGGTTGATCCGATTGATTTTTAGAATATCCACCTTCTACGTTAAAAGGTTTTATAGTTACTTTGTCAATCTCTGAGACTTTCATAATTCTTTTTTCAACATTTTCTGTACTTTCTTGTGTAACTAATAGCACAGTGAATTCCAAATCGAATTTTTCTTCTTCTAATTCAGGTACACTTGGTTGTGACTTAATCACTTCACCAATCTGTTCCAAAATCTCAAACACCATATATACTCGTGCAGCTTTTAACAGACAGGCATCTTGTAATTTAACGTTTACTTCTAAATTATGATATCCTTTTTCTTCAGACTCTTGTAAAACAGTTATTTCAAATTGATCTAACTGATCAAAAGAGCTATTATTAGAAACACTTGTATTTGTCTTTGAATCAGAGTTTACAGCCACTGCTTCACCATTTTCAATTGCCTCTAACTGCTTAACTAATCCTTCAACATCTCTTTTTCCATCACCACCACCTGCTATATCCATTACCATCGCCTCTAGGTAATCTACAGCTTCTAACACAACATCTAAGATTTCCGAATTCATAACTAACTTCTGATTACGAACAGCATCTAGAACATTTTCCATTTGATGTGTAAGATTAGCCGTATCTTGATATCCCATTGTTGCAGACATCCCTTTTAATGTATGGGCAGAGCGGAATATTTCATTCACTGTATTTATGTTAGTCGGGTCCTTCTCTAAAACAAGTAAATTATCATTCAATGATTGAATATGTTCCTTGCTCTCTTCGATAAACACCTCTAGATACTCATTCATTTCCATGTCTTATCACCTCTGGCTTTTATTTGGTTAATTAGCTCATTACTTATTTCAGGTAAATCTAAAACGTAATCTACTAAATTTGTTTTTTCTGCTGCTTGGGGCATTCCATATACGACAGCCGTGTTCTTAGATTCAGAGATTGTTATGGATTCTGGTTTTTCATTTTTTAAATAAGTTAAGCCTTTAGCGCCATCTGCTCCCATTCCGGTCATTATTACTGTATAAACATGATACAACTTCAAATAGGCAAGGGATTCAAACAGAACGTCTACTGATGGTTGATGACCATTTCTAGGTTCCTCTTTAGTGACTTGAGCAATTAAGGAAGCGCCTTTTTTTATTACCCTAAAATGAAAACCACCTGGTGCAATATAAGCAGTGCCCTTTTGTATTACCTCTCCATTTTCTGCTTCTTTTACCTGGATTGCGGATAGTGTATTCAACCTTTGTGCTAATGATTTTGTAAAACCTTTTGGCATATGTTGCACAATGACAACTGGCGCAGGAAAGTCTTTAGGTAATCTCGTAATTACTTGTTGTAACGCTCTTGGACCGCCTGTAGAAGTACCAATGGCAACTAACAAGTTATCAGAAAATTTTTCTGGATTCTGAATCATCGTCCTGACAGGAGTCTCAACCTTAAAATCGTTAGTAATTTTATGTACTTGGGATTTGGCTGCACCAAGTACTTTAGAAACAATCTCTTTTTCCACCTTTTTTATATCTAAAGAGATAGACCCTGAAGGTTTTGCAATAAAATCAACAGCTCCAAGTGCCATCGATTGTACGGTCTTATCCGTACCTTCTTTAGTTAAACTTGATAACATGATAACTGGAATAGGATTTGTTTTCATTAATTGTTTCAACGTAGAAATACCATCCATTATTGGCATTTCTACGTCTAAAGTAATGACATCTGGTTGCAAATCAGCAACTTTTTCTAATGCATCACTTCCATTTCTTGCTGTACCCACCACTGTAATGTTTGGATCTGAATTTACAATATCTGAAATCATTTTTCGCATAAATGCAGAGTCATCTACAACTAAAACTTTTATCGTCTTCATGCTAGTCTACCTTTCTGTAATAATCTGTTTTAGCCTCTTTATGAAAGAAAATGGTGTCTTTTTCTCAATATTGATTTTTTCGCTTACATATTGTTTAACTATTTGCTTCATAACAAGGCTAACGCGTGCATCCGGATCATAGAGCATAAAAGGTGTTTGACTACTTACTGCTTTAAACACTGTTTTATCTTCTGGAATAATTCCAATCGGCATTAACTCTCTTTCTAAAAACCGTCTAACAACCTGTTGTAAACGATTAATAGTTTCCTGACCACTTTTACTTGAATGGGCTCGATTGACAACTAAAAACATCGGTAGTTGATAATTTTGACTAGTGACATGCTTAATAATTGCGTATGCATCTGTTAAAGATGTCGGTTCAGTAGTGGTTACAACAATACATTCATCTGCAGCAAGCATGAAATAAATGCTTCCATTGGATACACCAGCACCCATGTCAAATATAATGTAATCATAACTAGTCATTAATTCATCTAATTGATTGAGAAAAAAGTTGAATTTTTGTTCGTCCATTGTAAAAATTTCTGATAGACCAGATCCGGCTGCAATGTAAGATACAGCATTTGGTCCTGTCTCTATAATATCATGAATCGACAAATTGTGAGCAAACATATTTACAATAGATTGTCTTGGGCTCAACCCTGATAAAATGTCAATATTCCCCATACCTATATCTAAATCAAATATTAATACTTTTTTCTCTTGGTCGGATAATCCGATTGAAAAGTTAAGTGCAAAGTTAGACTTACCAACTCCACCTTTTCCACTTATTATAGCGATTGTTTTAGCTTGCTTATTCCCTTTTAATTGTTCAATCTTCCGTCGTAAATTAGCAGCCTGATCACTCATCTGCACTTACACCAACTATCATTTCACAAATTTCTTGAACAGATGAGCCTTTGATATCATCTGGGACATCTTGACCATTCGTAATATATGCGATTCCTATTTCATTGGTTAGTGACAAGTTGAGGATTGAACCGTAAGTGTTGGTTTCATCTTTTTTTGTGAATATTAGCTGCTTTATCGGAATGTTCTCAAATTGACGATAAATATCTTCAAGATCACTTGATTTAGTTGTTAATGAAAGTACTAGATACGTATCAAGGTCGTGGTTAAGGTCAACTACTTTACCAAGTTCCTTAATGTATTTGGAATCTCTGAAATTTCTACCAGCAGTATCAACGAGTACTAGATCATATTCATTAAACTTTTCTCTTGCCTTCCGATAATCATCAATTGTATAAGCAATTTCTAATGGTATATCTAATATCTTAGAGTAAGTCTTAAGTTGTTCAATAGCTGCAATACGGTAAGTGTCAGTAGTGATTAAGGCGACTTTCTTCCCATCTTTCAACATACTATTTGCGGCAATTTTTGCAATGGTTGTTGTTTTACCAACCCCAGTTGGACCTACCAAATGAACAAATTTTTTGCGATAGTCAATTCCACTAAAATCAGAAGAATGTAACCTGCTAGCAATGCCTAAGCTAAGTTGTTTTTTTACTTGCTCATAAGTAATTTCTTTATCTTTATTTTCTTCCAGTACAGCTTTAACCAAATCCTTAGCGAGTTCAACCTTAACCTCTTTTTCCACCAGCAAATCAAACGCTGCTTGATATACTGGTGGAAATATAGTTTCCTGCACTGAAGCATTCTTTTCTATCCATTTCCTTAACTCTCTTACTTCATTAATCACTTCTGTTTGATTTTGATCACGTTTTTCTTCAAATAGAACAGGATGTTTAATTTTCACTTCTTTATTTTGAATACTTTCTCGTTTTTGCGGTTTTGGCTGTGGATCTAGTGCAGCAATAACCTCAATATTCTTTTTTTTAAAAAGACCTAAAAAACCACCCTGTTGAATCTCTTTAGAATTTAAAATTACTGCATCCGATCCAAGTTCTTTACGCACTTTCATCATTGCTTCTGGCATCGTAGGCGCAATTATTTTTTTTACCTTCATGCAACATTCACCACCCCAACGCTTTGTACTTCTAGATTTGGTTCCAGTTCGTTATATGATAGAACAACCACTTGTGGGAAAAAACGCTCTAGTAACTGTTTTATATACATTCGGATTGTTGGTGAACACAATATAATTGGTGTTTCCTCTTGTAGCGATAACTGTTCAACTTTTTCTGTTACAGAACGTATAATTAATTGTTGTGAATCAGGATCAAGGGACAGGTAACTTCCGTGTTCTGTTTGCTGAATATGTTCGGCAATGATTCTTTCCACCTCATTCGCTACTGTAATGACTTTAAGGGAATTATCTTGTTGAACATATTGTTTGGTTATTTGGGTTGCCAATGCTTGACGCGCATACTCTGTTAGTAAGTCTGTATCATTAGTCATTTTACCAAAATCAGCAAGTGTCTCGAAAATAATCGGTAAGTTTCGGATTGAAACACCTTCCCTAAGTAGTTTTGCTAAAACTTTCTGTATATCTCCAGTTGCTAAAGGTTCTGGTGTAACTTCCTCAACTAAAATAGGATAAGTTTCCTTTAAGTGATCAATTAGTTGCTTTGTTTCTTGTCGCCCTAATAACATGTGTGCGTGGCTCTTGATTACTTCAGTAATGTGTGTAGATACAACTGATGGCGGGTCAACTACGGTGTATCCAGATAACTCAGCTTCGTCTTTATTTTCTTCACTTATCCATTTTGCGGGTAAACCAAATGCTGGTTCTGTTGTATCAATCCCATCAATCTCATCGTCTTCCATACCAGGACTCATTGCTAAATAATGGTCAAGTAATATTTCACCTTTAGCTACTTCATTCCCTTTTATTTTAAGACAGTATTCATTCGGGTTTAACTGTATATTATCTCTTATTCTTACTACCGGTATTACTAAACCAAGTTCAATTGCTAATTGCCTACGTATCATGACAATTCTATCTAGTAAATCTCCACCTTGGTTTGTGTCAGCCAAGGGAATTAATGCATATCCAAATTCAAATTCAATTGGATCCATACTTAATAAGCCAACTACATTTTCCGGAGCCTTCATTTGATCTGATTCTACTTGTTCATCTTCTGCATCCTGATTTATATCAGGTTCCTTAACCGGTTTAGACAACCAATATCCACCAAAGCCCAAAACTAATGCAATCGATGTCGTTAGCATAAAGTTAATTGGTGTAAGTCCTAACAAGAATATAGTTCCAGCAGCAATATATAACAAAGTAGGATATCTAAACAACTGTGTAGTTACGTCTGTTCCTAGATTACCTTCAGACGCAACACGCGTAACAACTATCCCTGTAGCAGTTGAGATTAGAAGTGCTGGTATTTGACTTACTAATCCATCCCCTACAGTTAATTGCATATATGTTGTTATAGCTTCCCCAAAACTCAGTCCCATTTGCATCATTCCGATAATTAAACCAAATACGATATTAATAAGAACGATAATAATACCAGCAATAGCGTCACCTTTAACAAATTTACTAGCACCATCCATTGCTCCATAAAAATCTGCTTCATTTTCTATTTTTGATCTTCGTTCTTTTGCTTGATGTTCATTAATCATACCAGCGTTAAGATCTGCATCTATACTCATCTGTTTACCAGGCATAGCGTCTAAAGTAAAACGGGCAGCCACTTCCGATACTCGCTCACTACCCTTTGTAATAACTAAAAATTGTATAATAACAAGAATTGTAAAGACTACAAAACCAACTAGAGGGTTATCTCCAATAACAAATGTACCAAACGTTTCTACCACTCCGCCGGCTTCAGCTTCTGATAAAATAGATCGAGTTGTTGATACATTTAAACCCAGTCGAAATAATGTTAGTAACAATAGTAAAGAGGGGAACACAGAAAACTGTAAAGGTTCACTTGTATTCATGGATACTAAAATAACAATAAGTGCTAATGAGATGTTCATTAAAATAAGCACACTTAATAGCCATCCTGGTAAAGGAATAACTAACATAACGATAATCAATATAACACCTAGTAAGACAGATAAGTCTTTTAATTTCATTATTCCCGCTCCTTAATTACACGCTAAGCTTTTCTTTTCAACTGGTAAACATAAGCCAGAATTTCTGCAACAGCTTGAAAGAAGTCCTCATTGATGACTTCATTGATCTCAATTTGATCATACAATGCTCTTGCTAAAGGTCGATTTTCCACTAATGTAACATTGTTTGCTTTAGCAATTTCTCTTATCCGAAAAGCCACAAAATCGACACCTTTAGCAACAACATATGGAGCATCAGCTTTATTTTCGTTGTACTTTATCGCAATAGCATAGTGTGTAGGATTTGTAATAACGACATCTGCTTGAGGAATTTCACTCATCATTCTTCTCATTGCCATCTGACGTTGTTTTTCTTTAATTTTTGATTTAATCAGTGGATTACCTTCTATATTTTTATATTCATCTTTTATATCATTTTTGGACATTTTGATGTTCTTTTCATAATCATACCTTTGATAGGTATAATCAATGACTGAAATTATCAGTAATGCTATGGAAGCTGCTATTCCCATGGTAATAGTCATATTGCCAAAAAAGGCTAATGCACTATTTACATCTTTTGCAGCTAACATCATCATTTCACCTTTATTCATCCACAAGATGGCAAAGGTGATCGTACCTACAACTGTAATTTTCAGTAATGACTTGACGAGCTCTACGAGGGCTCTAGCAGAAAAAATTCGTTTTGCACCTTGGATAGGATCTAATTTATTTAACTTCATTTCTAATGGTTTTGTCGTAAATAAAAATCCTATTTGCAAGAAATTGGATGCTAGTCCTGCCACGATGGCTATCGCCATAATAGGAGCAAGCGTTTTTGCCATCTCGATAGAAGCTTCAATTAATACGTCGTGTAAACTGTTTTCAGTAACAGGTAACTTGATGTACTCAGTGAAAAATTTTTCATATAGGGTCATCATTGAGTTTTTTAAATTACTTCCAATAACTATAAATATAATAAATACAAAAAATAATAATATAGCTGTATTAACATCTTGGCTTTTAGCAACCTGGCCCTTTTTACGCGAATCTTGCCTTTTTTTCGGAGTTGCTTTTTCTGTCTTTTCACCTGCAAAATATTGTAGATCTAAATACAATTTCATCTAAGCACCTCCGAATAAACGCATTAACGCTTGTGTCGTTTCCAGTAACAATTCAAAAAGATTTTTTATAAGCATGATGTAGAAACTGATAAAGATTGTTAGAATAAAAAGTCCAACAAAAATCTTCAATGGTAAACCGACAACAAACACGTTTAACTGGGGTACTGTTCTAGCTATAATCCCCAAGGCAACATCCACCAAAAACAAACAACCAACTACAGGAATAGCCATCTGAAATGCAATGATAAACATATCATTAAATGTTTGAATGACTAAATAAGCAATATTTTCGTTAGTAAAGTCAATCATCTGATCAATCGGAATTGCTTCATAACTATAAAAAATCCCATTTATTAATAAATGATGTCCATCAACGGTTAAGAGGAACAGTAATGCAATCGTATAAAAATATTGACCCATTAATGGAGTTTGTGCTCCTGTTTGTGGATCGACTACATTGGCTATAGCAAAACCCATCTGAAAATCTATAAAACCACCGGCAATTTGAATGGCAGATAAAATAATAAATGCAATTAGACCAATTGCCAAACCAACAACCGCTTCTTTTAAAATTAATAATATATAAGTGCTATCAATTGGAATTTCTGGAATTGTTAATGTATAAAACATAATCCATGCTAAGAAAAAACCAATACCAATCTTAAACTGAGTAGGTACATTCCGATAAGAAAAAATGGGCATTGTTACAAAGAAAGAGGTAACGCGTACGAGTATTAATAGAAACCCAGGAACAGCATTTAAGTTTATAGACTCTAGCATTTCATTACCCTACAAACTGATTAAGATTTTGGAATATATTTGCGGCAAATTCTACCATTCTCGACAGCATCCACGGTCCAAAAAATATAAGTCCTACTAATACGGCTACTATTTTTGGAACAAAAGCAAGGGTTTGTTCTTGTATTTGGGTAGTGGCCTGAAAAATACTGACAATTAACCCAACCACTAATGCCAGTATAAGCAAAGGACCAGTAACAAGTAGTACAGTAGTAATTCCTTGTTCAGCTAAAGATATAACAAATTCTCCACTCATTACTCATCTCCCTTTCCGATTCGATACAATTAAAATCCATCTAACAATGAATGGGTAATTAAATACCAACCATCAACTAGAATAAACAACAGTATTTTAAATGGTAAAGATATCATGACGGGAGGGAGCATCATCATTCCCATAGACATCAGAACACTCGCTACAGCCATATCAATAACTAGAAAAGGAATAAAGATCATAAAGCCCATTTGAAAAGCAGTCTTTAGCTCACTAATAGCAAAAGCTGGGACAAGCGTTGTTAATGGGATATCCTCAACTGACTCAGGTCGATCCATTTGAGAATAATTCATGAATAATGCTAAATCCTTTTGTCTAGTATGTTTAGCCATAAATTCTTTTATCGGTGTACTAGCCCTTTCATAAGCTTCATCCAAAGTAATCTCTTCCTCGAATAAAGGTGTGAGAGCTTGTTCATTAATTTCTTGGAGCGTTGGTGCCATAATAAAGAAGGTTAAAAATAACGCAATACCTATTAACACTTGGTTAGGTGGCATTTGTTGCGTAGCTAATGATGTTCTAACAAAGGATAATACGATAATAATACGCGTAAAACAGGTCATCAGAATGATAATACTCGGTGCTAAAGAAAAAATAGTTAATAGTAATAATAGCCTGACTGAAGTTGAGACGTTAGCAGGATCTGTGCCAGAAAAAATGTCAATAAATTCATTCATTTTTGTCTTCCTCACGTTTATAACGGTCTGTTAGTTTTTTTCTTCCTTGAACCAATGTGGATAACTCTTTCTGAAATAAATTTTGAAAATTCTCTGACGACTGATTAGTTTGATTCTCGTCTTTATCCTCTTTCTTTTTGAGAATCGAAGCAAACAAGTTACTAGGATTAAACTCTGTTACATCTTCTTTTAGCAGGTCTTCTTTTGTCTTGCCATCTGTAATTTCAGATAGTAAATCAACATTTTCACCTACACCAAGAACATATACGCGGTCCCCTATTCGAACTACCTGTAATGACTTGTTTGCTCCTAGTGAAATTCCACCTAAGTTCTCTAAAGCCCTTACCTTTTGGAACATTTTATTTTTACTATTAATGAACTTTAAAAGAAGATAAATGAGTCCTATCACTAACGCTAATGCAAATACTAGCTTTATAATCAACGATCCTATCGATTCTTTTTTTACGTTCATTTCAGCTTCTTCATCTATTTGAGTATCTTCATTTATTTGGTCATCTTCATTTATCTGATCATTCGTCGGAGAATTTTCTATTTCTTCTTCATTTTCATTTAGCCAATCGTCAACCATAGTCGAAGCATAACTAACATTAGATGTACCAACCATATATACCAGGGCAAGATTCAAACAAAACAGACACACAATTTTTTTTAACATCTTTGCACCAAGTCCATATTAATCTAACGCTTTTTGGATAGCTTCAATTACTCTATCAGCTTGGAATGGTTTTACTATAAAGTCTTTTGCCCCAGCTTGGATAGCATCAATAACCATTGCTTGCTGGCCCATTGCAGAACACATAATAATTTTAGCGTCAGGATTTCCTTTTTTAATTTCTTTTAACGCTGTAATGCCGTCCATTTCAGGCATAGTAATATCCATTGTTACTAAATCAGGAGATAATTCATTGAATTTTTCAACAGCTTGTGCACCGTCTTGTGCTTCTCCTACTACATCAAATCCATTCTTACTTAAAATATCTTTAATCATCATTCTCATAAAAGCCGCGTCATCTACTATTAGTATTTTTTTACTCATGTTAATCTCCCCTTCGTCTCTACTTCAACTTTTTTAATCGATCTGTTTGACTTACAATATCTGTAACACGCACACCAAAATTCTCATCAATAACAACTACTTCACCTTTAGCGATTAATTTGTCATTCACGTGAATATCTACTGGCTCTCCAGCTAATTTATCTAACTCAATAATAGAACCGGAAGATAACTCCAAAATGTCTTTAACAGTACGTTGTGTACGGCCTAGCTCTACTGTAACTTTTAATGGAATGTCTAGAAGCATATCTAAGTTGTGCTTTTCTTTTGCTGGTAAGTCAATCTCATTAAAACTAGAAAATTCAGCAGTTTGAATAGGTGTATTAGCCTGTGATAATTCACCTAACTGTTTTGGATTTGACCCACTTTGGTTCGACCGAGGATTAGGATTAGAGTTAACAACCTTCTCTTCGCTATGCTTTGTTATCTCAGGCTGGCTACTAATCGTTTCATTTGGTTCCTCTGGCTTACTTTCTTGTTCTGGTGGATTTAATAGATCATTAACTAAATCTTTAGCAAACTGTACTGGCAATAGCTGCATGATATTAGAGTCTATTAGGCTTCCAATTTTTAATTGGAATGATACTTTTATTAGAACGTCTTCTTCTGGAATATATTTTTCGCTTTCTTCTTTATCTAGTAAGGTTATAGCAGGTGGTGATATATCTACCCGTTTGCTAAACACTGTAGACATACTTGTTGCTGCTGTTCCCATCATTTGGTTCATTGCTTCTTGTACAGCACTAAGATGAATTTCATTAAGTTCTTCGGAACTAGCTTCACCTTCACCACCCAACATTAGATCTGCAATGATAGAAGCATCGCTTGATTGTAATACAAATAAATTCACTCCACTAAATCCTTCGGTGTATTTAACCTCTATACCTACATGGGGATGTGGGAATTCATCTTCTAACTTACTTTTTTTAATAACCGAGATAGTTGGAGTTGTTATATCCACTTTCTGGTTTAATAAAGTTGATAATGTAGTGGCTGAGCTTCCAAAGGAAATATTACCAATTTCTCCTAAGGCATCTTGTTCCAAAGAGGATAGATAATCTTCAATGGCAGGAGCATCTTCCACATTCTCCTCAGGGTCTTCATTAGCTGTATTATTAAGTAGAGCATCAATTTCATCCTGGGATAACATGCCATCATTCATCATATTAATTCCCCCCTTTTATTTCTTCAACAATCTGGACTGCAAGTTTTTGTCTGTTTTTACCCGGTTGAACGAGAAACATTGATTCATTATCAACTTGAAGTTGTAAAGGTTTATCAATTGATTGGTCTAAATGAATAACATCATTTTTATTCAAATTTAATAACTCATTAATACTAATAGATGATTTACCTAGTAATACCTTCATATCGAGCACGGCATCTTCTAAGCCTTTAGCAATGTTTTCATATTCTTCCGGTTTTCTTTCTTTCGTATTCTCGGTTTGCATCCAATAATGAACAGATAATTTAGGAATAATCGGTTCAAGAACTACGTGAGGGATACAAATATTAATCATTCCACTGCTTTCACCTATTGTCGTATTAAGCGATACTACAACGACTGTTTCATTAGGTGAAACTAATTGCAAAAACTGCGGATTTACTTCAAACTCTTCTAACATAGGATCTATATCAACGACCGAGCTCCAAGCTTCCTGAAGGTTGTCTAGTGCCTTTTCGAATAGTTGAGACATTAATTTTGTCTCAATCTCAGTAAGGTTTTCTATTTTATTAACACTGTTCCCCTTACCACCCAACATTCGGTCATACATTGCATAAGCAATATTCGGATTAAATTCAAATATAATCCTTCCATCCAAAGGCGCAACACTATATATGTTTAGTATCGTTATCGTAGGAATCGATCGAATAAACTCTTCATACGGAATTTGATCAACCGATGCAACAGATATATTTACATAGGTGCGTAGTTGTGCAGAAAAATAGGTAGTTAAAAGTCTCGCGAAATTTTCATGTATTCTTGAAATACTTCTAATTTGATCCTTCGAAAAACGGAGAGCTCTTTTAAAATCATAAACTCTTACTTTTTTATCTTTTTCTTCTTGTTTTAATTGATTAGCATCCATTTCTCCCGATGAAAGTGCGGATAATAGAGCATCAATTTCATTTTGTGATAGTACTTCCTGAGCCAAAAGTCCCACCTCCATTTCGGAGCTATTATTACTGGATTATTTTACTTACAATATAAACGCTTGTAACATTACCTTCGTCCATTAATTCGTTTAAGCTTGACTTCATTTTTTCTTCTAATTCAGAAAGACCAGTTTTAAAGTCTTTCTCAGTTAACTCAACAGATTCTTTTATAAAAATATTTTTTATTTGGAATTCCCTCATTGTTACTTCTTCTTTGGCTTTCTTGCTATCAGTAACAATTTGAAATTGTATTTGAGCAAAACTTCCATCCTGTAAATCGGTTTGCATTTCTGCTGTAGTAAAAGAATAATCAACCATTTTATCTATACTAAGTTCTTTATCATCTTTTTCTTCTCCAGAAACATTAAGAACTAAAACTAAAGCAACAACACCGATAATCGTTATAATTATTAATATTGCAATCATAGCTTTGAATAGTTTAGGATTCATCAGCTTCACCTATTTCCTTAAGACATCCTTGCAAACCTATCGTTTTATAAAACTCACTTACTAACTGGACTACCTCATTCTCATGTTCCTGCACAATTAGCTTCTTATTATTGGTAAGCGTTAATGTTGTATCAGGAAACGATTGAATCTGTTCAATGTATAAAGCATTTACCATAAACTTGTCTCCGTTTAACCTAGTCAAATGAATCATAAATGGTGGGAGCTTAGCTAAAAGCCTTACTCCCTACCTCCTTTATCGTTTAAGGTTTACTAATTCTTGTAGAATTTCATCAGATGTTGTGATGATTCTTGTATTAGCCTGGAATCCACGTTGAGCTGTTATCATTTCAGTGAATTCTTCAGCCAAGTCAACGTTAGACATTTCTAATGAACCTGAGATTATTGAAGCTGTTCCAGCAGACTCTGGAGCAAACAATACTGTGTCATTTGCAGCATCATAAACATCATCATTATTTCCATCATTATAAATTTGACCTGAGTTCATGGTTGATTGATACATACTTCCACCAACTTTTTGAAGACCACCTGGATTCGAAAATTTAGATAAAATAATTTGTCCAGCAACTTTTGTTTGACCATTTTCAACATAGTTAACTGTTCCGTCACCTTGAATACTAAAGCTTTCAGCACCACCAGGGATTTTTATTGATCCAACTTCTTCCGTTAAAATATTATCATTTGTCGCATCAGCACTAAATCCCATTAAATATTGTCCATTAGGATTTACAATATTTCCGCTATTATCTAGATATAAGTTACCTGCTCTTGAATATTGAAGTTCCACATCTGGATTTTGACTTATTCCGTTTGTTTCAAATGTTGCATCATCAGCATTTGCATCAAACCCTTGTCCAAAAACTAACATACCATCACCTTCTAAAGCTACATCCAATGTTCTATTTGTTGTTTGTCTACTTCCTTGTGTTTGGATGTTATCAACTGAACCTGTTTGTGAGCCAAGTCCTACTTGCGCAGGATTTACCCCACCACGAATTCCAGTTGGTGCTGATGCATTTGTTAGCGTTTGACTCATCATGTCTTGAAAAGTCACGCGCCCCTTTTTAAAACCGGTTGTGTTTACATTTGCAATATTGTTACCTATAACATCTAATTTTGTTTGAAAACCTTTCATTCCTGAAATTCCAGCATACATCGAACGTAGCATAAGCCAACATTCCTTCCATTTTATAGTTACTGCTTCTGTCATTCAGCAGTTTGAGTGGCTTCCCTTTCAGGGTCCAGCCTAATCGATCAAAATAGTCCCGTTTATATTCGTGAAAATTCGACTTGATGCTTCAGCGCGATCCATGGCAGTTACTACCGTGTTGTTCTTTGCACTGATAAGCAATGCAGCATCATTTGTCACAACCAATGAATCAGATATTCCTTTTTGTTTAGCCTCGTCTACCTTTCGGGAAATCTTTTCCCACTGCACGTCATCGATTGATATATTTCTTTCTGATAAACGATCTTTTGCATGTTTACTAATTTTTAATGTTTGTACTTCTGATAAGACATCTTTAAATCCAATCGATTCACTCTTATTACTTTTAGTTGGATTTACCTTCGGAAGTAGCGCTCGTTGATGCAGATGTTGTATTCGGTGATCCATCTACATTCACCATCCTTTATTTCTTAGAAGGATCAATTACCTTCAAAACTTCATCAGTGAAAACTTTAGAACCATTTTCCAACTCTAGTACCGCATAACCTTCTTTTTGGCTAACAGCTATAACGGAACTTTTCATTTGTTCATTTGGAACAACAACCGTGCCTGTTTCTTCATTTAGCTTATTATAGGAAACATCTTTTCCAATCAAATGGCTATACTGAATTACAGGTGAAATGGTCTGATTATTTACCAATTGACTCATAGAAGAAGACATATTCATCATTTGCTCTAATGAAGAAAAATTAGCCATCTGTGAAATGAATTCCTTATCTTCCATCGGATTCAAAGGATCTTGATTTTTCAACTGAGCCATTAAAATCTTCATAAATTCATCTTTTCCTAAGTTAGAGCCCGTTGTACCTCTTGTTTGATTGCTTAAGTATAACGAAGGGTCAATTTTAGTCATTTTGTCACCTAAACTTTCTCATTCATAAGTATTTGATGAAAACTCATTTCATTGTCTTCACTATCTTGCTGTTTGTTGTCAGATCCTTCTTGTGAGGCATTAGAATCAGATTCTCCTGATGACGACTGTTTACTTTGCTGCGATGTTTGTTGTTCTTGCTGGAACAACTGTAGTTCTTGTTTTTCTATTACAACTTGTTGTGGTGCGAACATATGCCTTAATTGTTGGATATTACCTTCCAACATCTCTTTAGCTACTTGAGACGTAGTTGTTATTTTAACTATCATTTCGCCATTCATCTGGGTTAACCTAACCATTATATCCCCTAAGTTTTCAGGACGAAGCTTCAATACTAGTTGATTTGAACCATTTACACTAGAACTAAAATTGCTAGATTTAATGACTCTTTGAAACTCTTCAACCAGCTTTTTTTGTAAAGCTTCTTGATCACTTGTTGAAGTTTGGTTTAGGTGTAAAACAAATTGCTCTACTTTAGAAACCGGCATATTCGTTGCTTGAAAACCAGAATTACTAACCTGTTTTGTTTCAGTAGCCTCTGTTTGATAATTTGCTAGTGCTGTTTTAACCCACTTAGCGACATCAGTTGTTGTTACTGTTGAACTAGATTGGTATTTTTGTTGCATTTGTGGATCCATGCGTTTTTGATACGTCTGTAATATCTTATCCCAAATCAATTGCGCTTTGGCACTGTCCTTTGTTGACAATTGCTCGATATTAAACTGCGAACCTGATGTCTTCTCCAACGCAGTCCATTGCTCTAAGAGTTTTAATAGTTTCAATTCGGTTTCTTTTGGAATTGAATTTTTATCTATTTGTGTAAAAACATCTTGAACGTCCATCCACAGTGCTTGAAACATACTTATTACATTTGAATCACTATTCTTTTGTGTTAATTCATTTTGCAGCAGTTCAACAACTTGCTCAACTTCTGTTGGTTCGATACCTTCTTCGGATACATCATTCTTCAAGTTATCCAAAAGTTGTTCAACAATCTTTACACCTTGGTTTAAACTAATAGTCTCAACAGTGGTTTCTGTATCTATCGGATTGTTTAAATTAATATCACTAATTAAGGATGAGTAGTTTTCTAAAAGATTATTACTTGTCAATTCTACACCATTTAGTGCTTCAACTTCGCTGGTAATATCTGCTTGATTTCCAGTCAGTTCTGTTGAACCTTGTTCATTCATTAACTTGGTAAGTAATTTCTTAACTAAATCTTTTGTCTCGGTTTCAGGTAATTTATCCGCATTTGCTATTGTAGAGTCTACTGCTTTGTTTAATGCGTTGATAAACTGCTGTGCCGTCTTCACTTGTTTGTTTTCAACCTTTATTACTTTATCGGTAGTTGGTAACATAACTGCACCTATATTCACCTTCGTATTCACCTCCCTTCAAATTTAATGATTAGAAAATTGTAACTCTTATTCCAGTAATAATTGGGTAATTTGTGCTGCTAATTCTGGATCTAATGCACCAAGGATTGCACCACGTTCTCTATCTGGTAAACTTTCTAAAATAGAAGCTGCAAGTTGATTATCTAGATTAGAAATAATTGGAGCTGCAGTTTCCGGCTCCATATTTTTAAATGAACTGGTAATGGTTGTTACAGTCTCTGTCTTATCTTGTTCACCTGACTCATAATCTTCAATCTGTTTTTCTAGTTTTAAAACTTGTTGATTTAATTCATCTATTGTTTGTTCTTTTACGCTTAATTCTGAAGAAAGTTGGTCAATCTGTGATGATTGTGAATCAATCTCAGTCTGAAGTTCTTCTAATTGATTATTCTCTATTAGTTCTTCCTCAGTCGACACCACAGAGGATAGAAACGGAATATGGTTGGCAAAACCTTTTGCATTCCCAATAACATCAACACCCATAAAAGATAAGATAATAAGAGCAAGAGTAATTGCGAATATTATTGGTATGACAATCACTACTAGCCATTGAAAAGGACCTGCTTTTTTATTTTCTTTTTCTACAACTGAATCACGAGCCATATACTCACCTATCCCTGTTATTTAAAAACTGTATAATAGAGGTTTCATCCATTAATTTGTTTTCTTGCTCAAGTTCATGTTCTTTCAGCTTTAGTTTTTTTCTTTCTATTAATTTTTCGTACTTTTTTGTTTCAATATGAGCATTAGTTAATTTTAATTGTTTAGCGTCCATAACATGTCTTGCTTCATTAACTGAAGTTTCTAATCTTGTTATTTTTTCTTTAATTCTCTCAATATAGGAGTAATGTGTTGCTATATTTGTAACAGAGCCCATTGTTTCCAAATAGTAGTTGTACTTATTTTCAACATCTTCTTTTTTTCTTAATAAATTATAAAGTTGAGTTGCGACATCCTCAAAGCTTTCCACTGACTGTTTATAAGCTATTTGAGCTTCATTTTTCTCTCTTTCACGAAAAGATAAGATTTTTTGAAAAGCCTTTGTATTGGCCATTAACTACCACTCCTGCCTATCAAATCAGCCAATTGCTGAAGCGCTTGATTTCTTGTAATATCTTCATCAGTCTTTTGTTTCAAAAAGCTAACAACCTTCGGATGTAATTGGATTGATTGATCAATCTCTTTACTTGCACCTCTTTTATATGCACCTATTTGAATCAATTCATAGTTTTCTTCATAAGTAGCTAGTATAAATCGGGCATTTTGTGCCAATTGCTGTTCTTCTTTTGATGTAATTTCGGGCATAACTCTACTTACTGATTTCAAAACGTTTATTGCCGGAAATTGACCTTGCTCAGCAAGTTTTCTATCTAAGACAATATGTCCATCTAAAATACCCCTTGTTGTGTCAGCAATTGGTTCATTCATATCATCTCCATCGACAAGAACAGTGTAAAAAGCTGTAATCGTTCCTTTTTCACTTGTACCAGTTCTTTCTAATAGTTTAGGTAACATAGCGAACACTGATGGTGTATAACCTTTCGTTGTTGGTGGTTCACCAGTTGCTAACCCTACTTCTCTTTGTGCCATTGCAACACGTGTGACTGAATCCATCATTAGATTGACATTTAAACCTTGATCTCGAAAATATTCACTGATTGCTGTTGCTGTATAGGCACCTTTTATTCGCATAAGTGCGGGTTGATCAGAAGTTGCGACTACTACAATTGACCTCTTTAATCCTTCTTCACCTAAATCTTTTTCAATGAATTCTCTAACCTCTCGACCACGTTCACCTATTAAAGCTATTACATTGATATCAGCATCACTATTTCGAGCGATCATACCAAGTAAGGTACTTTTACCTACACCACTACCAGCAAAAATCCCAACACGCTGTCCTTTCCCTACAGTAAGCAAAGCATCAATAGTCTTCACACCTATTTGGATAGGTTCTAAAATTCTGGGTCTAGCTAATGGATTCGGTGGTGATTGTTCCGATGGATAACTGGTTAGACCCTTTGGTAATAACGAGCCATCTAGTGAGTGTCCTAAAGAATCAATTACTTTACCAATTAGTCCTCTTCCAACATTAATTGTCAGTGGTTGATCAGTAGCCTCCACTAAACATCCTGGACCAATTTCTTTAATGGTCGAGTAGGGCATTAGCAGTACTTTTTCTTCATTAAAACCAACAACTTCTGCAAGTATTTTAGAATTCTTCTTTTTTGATGTGTGAATATAGCAAACATCTCCAACACTTACTTCAGGCCCTTTGGATTCAATCATTAGTCCAATAACTCGATGAATTTTCCCGTATCGTTTGTACGTATCAATTTGGTTGATTTCATCTAAATATCCATCAATATTCACGCTCAAACTCCTCCGTGATATGAAACAGTTTATTCCTCAATTCAAGTAATTGACTCTGAACACTAGCATCTATTTTCCCAAAAGGTGTCTCCACGATACAACTACCTTTTTCCAAATCGCTATCTGGATATATAGAAAGTACCGCTTTAGAACTAATAATATTTAACAACTCTTGTTTATGATTTAAGATTATCTGATAGTCTTCTGGATGTGAAAAAATATTAATTGAAGCTTGTTCTTTGACTTCTTTTAAAACATCCCTCACAATATTAATAAACTCGTCACCTTCATCAATAACAGTATGAATTATTTTAGAAGCTACGTTTATTCCAATTTTCAAAATTTCTTCTTCACTTTGATCAATTGTTCTCAAATAATCTGTCTTTGCTTCATCCACTATTGTTTTTGCATGGTCAACTAGTTGTTTATATTGATCCATACTTTCTTTGCTTCCAGAATCGAATCCATCTTGATATCCAGACAATTGAGCATCTTCAATAAGTTGCTTTTTTTCTGTTTCCCATATTTGTTTTTCTTTATCAATTTGTTCCTTAGCTGCATTTACTAATTTGGTTGTTTCAAGTTTCGTTTGTTCAAGTTGAGTTAACGCATCATTCAACTCTTTTTCTATACTTAGTAATTGTTCACTTGCATCATTATCATTATCTTCAACCGACTTGTGGACATTTATTTGAACAGGTTTAATACCAATCACTTTACTAGTAGGTTTCTCATCATATCTATAACCGCTAGACAATGATATCATCCCCTCCACCACGTGCAACAACAATTTCTCCGACTTCTTCTAACCTACGTATTGCAGAGACAATTCTCGATTGTGATTCTTCAACGTCTCGTAATCGTACAGGTCCCATGAATTCCATTTCTTCTTTAAATGTTTCTGCCATTCGAGTAGACATGTTCTTAAAGACAATCTCTCTTACTTCTTCACTAGCTACTTTTAAGGATAAGCGAAGATCATCATTTTCAACTTCTCTGATAACTCTTTGAATTGCGCGGTTATCGAGAGTAACAATATCTTCAAACACAAACATTCTTTTCTTAATTTCTTCTGCTAGTTCTGGGTCTTGTATTTCTAGTGCATCTAGTATTGTACGTTCTGTACTACGATCCACTCCATTTAACACTTCAACCACAGCTTGAATTCCACCTGTTTGAGTATAATCTTGTGTAACTGTCGTAGATAGTTTTCTTTCTAGAACTTGTTCAACTTCATATATAATTTCAGGTGATGTTGAATCCATAACTGCAATCCTTTTTGCAATATCAGCTTGTAATTCTTGAGGGAGTTCAGATAATATTTGTCCAGCTTGATCCGCATCAAGGTAAGAAAGAACAAGTGCAATCGTCTGCGGATGTTCGTTTTGTATAAAGTTCAGAATTTGTGCTGGCTCTGCTTTCCTAGCAAAATCAAAAGGTTTCACCTGTAAAGAAGATGTTAATCGGTTAATAATATCAGAAGCCTCTTGTTGCCCTAGTGCTTTCTCAAGAACTGTTTTAGCATAGTTTATACCTCCTTGAGAGATATAATCCTGTGCTATAGCTAATTGATGGAATTGATCCAATACATCTTCTTTTTGATTAGACTCTACTTTTTTTACAGAAGAGATTTGCAGTGTTAGTTTTTCTATTTCTTCCTCCGTCAAATGTTTATAAATTTGTGCTGACACATCTGGACCTAGTGATATCAATAGAATAGCTGCTTTCTGCCTCCCTGATAACGATTCTTTGTGCCTTACCATAAAGGACGCCTCCTAGTCATCTGCAATCCAACTTCTTAGTAGCTTTGCAAAGTCTTCTGGCTTATCTTTTGCCATTTTTTCTAATTGTTTTCTTCTAACAGTTCCTTCTGTATCGGCTTTTTCTTCAATGTCTGGAATTGTGTTGATTTGTTGCTCTGTTTCCTCAGCTACAAATTCAACTTCTTCTTCTTTATTATTTCGTTTTCTTAAAGCTATAATCAATACGATAATTGCTAGTACAAGCAAACCACCAATAACATAGATCCAAACAGGAATTGTTGGTACAGCCATATCAGTAGGTGCTTGTCTCCCATTAAATTCTTGAAAAACAATGGAAGTTTTCTCTTCTGGTACTACTTCACCATATGATTTGTCAATCGACGTAGTAACAATTGAATTCAAAATAGAAGCAATACCTTCTTCTACTTCTAATTGTTCTTGTTGCGTTAAATATTCCACTTCGTCAGCATCTGTCTCTTTTGTATTATCAACAGCAATTTGAATCCCCAAATCACGGATTTTATAATCACTTTCTACAATCTCACGATGGATTCTATTAAACTCATTATTAATAGACTCTTTAACCATTTCATAGTCACCGTCTCCTGCTTCGGCATCTGCTGGATAGTTTGGCACCTCTTCATCACCAACTCCCGCTTCTGCTGCAGCTGCCGCATTGGCACCTGTATAGGCTTCGGTAATTCTTTCAATACTAACAGGTAAGCCTTCCATGTTTTCTTCATCAACAGGTTCTATCAATTCTTCAATTCTATTTTCTTGTGTAAAATCGATATCCGCTGTTACAGAAGCAATGACCTTGTCTCCACCAATCATTGTTCCAATCATTTGTTGTATTCTACGTTGTAAGTCTTTTTCAATATTTTGCTTTATACCTTGCTGTGCAGTATAGGAATCTCCATTTGCAAAAGAATTTGAATCATTTAAGTCAAAGTACTCAAAATTTTGATTCATAATGACGATATTATCAGTAGGTAGGTTTGGAACAGTTTTAGAAACTAAATGATATAAAGATTTAATTTGACTATCTTCAAGCTGATAACCAGGTTGTGTGTTTATTACTATCGAAGCTGATGCTTCTTGCGTCTGATCACTAACAAATACAGGATCTTCTGGTTTATTTATCATTACACTAGCTTCATCTATACCATTTATACTTTTCATTAGGTTTGCTAACTCTGTTTGCATTGCATCAAGTTTCATTACTTCAAATTCATTATCAGTGACACCCCAAGAAGCATTTTCACTAAAAAATGAGTAGTCAATACTACCACTATTTGGAATGCCCTGTGCAGCTAAATCGACAAGTAGGGAATCGACTTGTTCCGTAGGGACACGAAGAGTTGTTCCTCCATTTTCTAACTCATAAGAAACACCTCTTGCATCTAACTCTGTTTTAATTTGTCCTACTTCCTGTAGTGACAAGTTATTATATAGTGGTACCATTTTTGTTTGACCGGCTAGGAAGCTCCCAGCAATAATAAGGAATAGAAACAAAAAAATAAGACCGGCAAACATCCCTTTTTGAGCTTTTGACCTTGAAGTCCAATAATTTATAATTTTTTCTCTATATATTTCCAATTTTCGTTTCATCTTTTGCCTCCAACACAAGCACACCATTAATAGGAAGCTCTAGTCTTTTAATGTAGTTCATTCTTGTTGTCAGAAAGTCCACTTCCTACACTTGCATTCTCATAATTTCGTTGTATGCATCGATTCCTTTACGTTGTACCTCAACTGCCGTTTGTAATGCAATACTAGATTTCTGAGAGGCAATCATTACATCGTGTAAGTCATCAATTTGCCCGTTAGCTAATGCCTCTGTTTTTTTATCTGATGCTACTTGTACTTCATTTAATTGTTCTATTGCATTTTTTAAACTTGAGGAAAATTCATTTTGCGCTTCAGCAACAGTGGGTTTAGTTTGTGTTGTGTTTTGTAAAGACAAAGCTGGTTTTTGAAGTGATCCAATTTTTGCTAATTCCATTAAAACTCCTCCTAATTATTATTTTCCTATTTCTAATGCTTTTTGAAGCATACTTTTTGTTGCGTTTATAGAAGTTACATTTGCTTCATATGAACGGGTAGCGCTCATCATATCAACCATTTCTTGCAATGGATCAACATTTGGCAATTGAACATACCCATCTACTCCAGCATCTGGATGATTTGGGTTGTAAACTAACTGAAACGGTTCTTCATCTTCTGTTATTTGCTTTACCCGAACTCCGTTTCCAGAACTTGCTTGGCTATTAGTTGCTCTTCTTAAAAAAGAAGTGAACCCTGAATCTTTTGATTCAAAAGTGACCATTTTACGACGATACGGTTCATATTCACCATTTTCATTGATTGTTGCTCTAGTTGTATCAGCATTTGCAATATTAGAAGAAATAACATCCATGCGAAGTCGTTGTGCAGTTAAAGCACTCGCACTAGTATTTAACGAATTAAATATACTCAACGCTACCTACCCCCTTTAATAACTGATGAAAGACTATTAAACTTACCATTTATACGATCAACTAATGCCTGATAATAGATTTGATTTTCTGCTAAATTCGTCATTTCTTTATCTACGTCGACATTATTCCCATTATGGTTATATGTAGTACTATTGTCCGAAACGATTTTTAGCCCGTTTTGTTCAAAAGTACTAGACTGAAAAGGAATATGTTTCTCGTGTGTTCTTTTTGCTTGAAATGTACTCCCTAATTGACTATCAAGTACGTCCTTAAAAACGACGTTCTTAGATTTATAATTAGCAGTATCAACATTGGCAATGTTATTAGCAATCGTTTGGTTTTTTAAAGATGCATAATCAAGTGATTTTTCTAAGGTACTTATAGTATTACTAAATAGTGACATCGTATTAATTCCTCCAGATTTATATCTACAGTCAGAAAACGTCTATCTTTATCGAATATTGTAATTTAAATGTAATTAAGTGTCTATGGAATTTTGACATAATCTTACTTTAGTTGCTATTATTTAATTTATTTATCAACATTAATAAGTCAAAAGTACTAAATTTTCGATAGTTACACAAAATGAAAAAAATGTCGAAATGCGTCACATCCGCTTCATTATTATTACATAGATTTCAAAAATATTAAATGGAATTTAAAAAATAAATATGACTATTTATTGGAAGTAACTTTGCTTTAGGCTTTTTACACAACAAAAAGGATGTCCTTCTATATTTAAAGGACATCCTTTTTGTTAATCATATAATTAATTTGACTTTAATTTCTGTAATTCGACTAGGAATTTATTATTTAACACTTTAATATAAGTACCTTTCATCCCTAGAGATCTAGACTCAATAACTCCAGCACTTTCAAGCTTTCTTAATGCGTTAACGATTACAGAACGAGTAATTCCTACTCTATCAGCAATTTTACTTGCTACTAGTAACCCTTCATTACCATCTAGTTCTTCAAAAATATGCTCGATTGCTTCTAACTCACTATAGGATAATGAGCTAATTGCCATCTGAACCACAGCTTTACTTCTAGCTTCCATTTCTATCTCTTCTGTTTTTTCATGTAAAATTTCCATACCAACTACCGTAGCACCATACTCTGCCAAAAGTAAGTCATCATTATTAAAGCTCTGTGTCAAACGGCTTAAAACAAGTGTACCTAAACGTTCACCGCCACCAATAATGGGAACAATAGTAGTTAAACCACTTTTAAATAAATCTTTGTTTTCTATAGGGAAAGCTGTAAACTTACTATCAATATCAATATTTGCTGTAGTTTCTTGTATTGTAAATAAACTATCTGTATATTCTTCAGGAAATTGTCTTTCCTCAAGCATTGATTTCATTCGTTCATTTTCAATTTGTTGGTTAATTGCGAATCCTAGAAGCTTCCCTCTACGACTCACTACAAATATATTTGCAGTAATTGTATCTCTTAATGTAGCTGACATCTCATTAAAATTCACCGATTTACCTGTTGCTTTTTGTAACATTGAATTAATTTTTCTTGCGCGATCTAATAGTTCCATGTTGCTCCTCCAGTTCATAATGTTTATAGAATATATTGGCTCAAGTCTTTGTTTTTAGCAATAGAACTTAGCTTCTCATTTACATAACTTTCCGTGATTTCAATTGTACCCATTGTGATATCCGATGCTTCAAATGATAATTCTTCTAACAGCTTTTCTAAAATTGTATGCAATCTTCTGGCACCAATATTATCTGTATCCTGATTCACTTCGTAAGCCACTTCTGCAAGTTTTGTAACAGCCTCGTCTGTAAACGTCACATTTATACCTTCTGTCGCCAATAAGGCCTCATATTGTTTTAACAACGCATTAGAGGGTTCTACTAAAATTTTCTTGAAATCATCAATCGATAATTTATCAAACTCAACCCGAATCGGAAAGCGTCCCTGAAGTTCTGGTATCAAATCTGATGGTTTTGCCATATGAAATGCTCCTGCAGCGATAAAAAGAATGTGATCTGTTTTCACAGCACCGTGTTTGGTAACAACGGTTGATCCTTCTACGATTGGTAAAATGTCTCGTTGGACACCTTCTCTAGAAACGTTGCCCGATTGTTGATCACTCTTTGCAGCCACCTTATCAATCTCATCAATAAAAATAATACCTGATTGTTCAACTTTTCTTACTGCTTCTTGTGCAACTTCATCCATATCAATAAGTCTCTGAGCTTCTTGTTGTGTTAACAGCTTTCTTGCTTCAGATACTGGGAGTTTTCTTTTTTTTGTTTTCTTTGGCATTAATTGACCAAAAGCATCTTGCATATTCATTCCCATTTGTTCCATACCCGAACCTTGCAGCATATCAAACATCGAAGTGGTTTGTTCATCTACTTCGATTGTAACTATCTTGTCTTCTAGCTCACCCAACGCCAACTGTTTTTTAACCTGCTTACGTTTATTTTCAATCTCTTGTTTGTCTTCATTTTGGTCTTGATTTTGATCTGTATCATCTTGTTGAGGTGAAAAAAACATTTCTAATGGATTTTTAAATGAACTTTGCTTTTTTTCTTTTGGAACAATGATTTTAACTAATCGTTTATTTGCTAAGTCTTCTGCTTTATCCATTACCCCAACCATTTTTTCTTCCTTTACCATTCGAACTGCCATCTCAACTAAATCTCGTACCATGGACTCTACATCACGGCCTACATAGCCTACCTCAGTAAATTTAGTCGCCTCTACTTTTACAAATGGAGCACCTACAAGTTTTGCCAAACGTCTTGCAACTTCTGTTTTACCTACACCTGTTGGTCCAATCATTAATATATTTTTAGGTACTATTTCTTCACGCATCTTCTCATCTAATTGCATCCGTCGATACCTGTTTCGAAGTGCTATGGCGACGGATTTCTTAGCATTTACTTGACCGATTATATATTTATCTAATTGCGCGACGATTTGTTTTGGAGTCATATTCATGGACATCTTAAAAAACCCCCTTTAATTAATCAAGCACCTCTAATGTTACGTGCCCATTGGTAAACACACATATATCTCCAGCAATATCTAATGCTGCCTGGGCAATCTCCTTTGCAGTTAAATCACTACTGTAATTCTTTAAAGCCCGGCCTGCACTTAATGCATAATTACCTCCAGAACCTATTGCTAGTATTCCATCGTCAGGTTCAATTACTTCTCCAGTTCCAGACACCAATAACATCTCTTGTTTATTCATTACTATCAGCATAGCTTCAAGCTTACGTAGTACTTTGTCACTCCTCCACTCTTTAGCCAATTCGACTGCGGCTCTGGATAAATTTCCTTCGTAAGCTTCTAACTTCGCTTCAAACTTTTCAAATAATGTGAAAGCGTCAGCTACTGAACCGGCAAAACCTGCTAACACTTGACCTTTAAATAATCTACGAACTTTCTTCGCTTTATGTTTCATTACCACAGCATTCCCTAATGTTACTTGACCATCGCCACTCATTGCACATTGCCCATTATGTCTTATGGCAAATATCGTAGTAGCATGAAATTCTTGATTCATTTTCTCCACCTCTTTTCATTATTCCCGTTTTTTAGCCCGAGGATGGCTATTTCTATATATATTACGCAAACGGTCCTTTGAATCATGCGTGTAAATTTGTGTTGAAGACAAATGTTCATGCCCTAGTAATTCTTGGACAACTCGCAAATCAGCACCTTCATTTAACATATGTGTTGCAAAGGTATGCCTTAGCTTGTGTGGATGTATGTTTACAGTTAAGGATGCACTTTTCACCATCTTATCTAAAATCAAGCGAACACCTCTTGTTGTTAAAGAACTACCCTTTGCATTTAAAAAAAGATGGTCGCTAGGATTGTTCGTTTTTCTGAGCAAAGAATGTCTTCCATTGTTTATGTATAATTTTAAAGCTTTCTCAGAATAAGTCCCAAACAGAACATACCGATCCTTATTTCCTTTTCCAGTCACAAATAAAGTATTAAGATCAAAATCGAGATCCTTTAAATTTAATTCTACACATTCACTCACGCGAATTCCAGAAGCGTAAAGTAATTCTAAAAGCGCTTGGTTTCTTTGGCCTAACGGACTTTCTAAGTCGCTAACCGAAAAAAGTTTCTCCAATTCTTCTTTTTCAAAAAAACTTGGTTCCTGTTCCTTAGGTCTAGATACACTGACATGTATAAAAGGATTGTTTAATACTAACTTTTCTCTTTCCATAAACTTATAGAGACTGCGTAAACTGGATAGTTTTCTTGAAATACTACTTTGAGAAAGATTCTGTTCATAAAGGCTCAACATAAAGGAGTCAACTATCTGTTTATCAACAGAAGCAAATATCTGAATTCCTTCCTCATATAGATATTGAACAAAGGAGTTAATATCATCCATATAGTTAGTAATCGTAATAGGAGAAGCATTTTTTTCAATTTTTAAAAACTCTATAAACAATTCATTAGATTCTTTGAATAAACTCATTATTTCACCACTTCAGTCAAGGCGTTTAAATCTTAACATATTTCATCTTAACTATGCAACGAATTAACAAAATTGTAACAAAATTCTGAATTGTTGCTTTCACAAAACAATTTCACTTTTCTTACTGTCAAGTAAAATCACTTACTGAAGGGAAATTATAGCTTCTTGCTCAGAAATTGTCAATACAACAACTATAAAGGTAAGGAGATTTGCAAAAAAGCATTATGAACCCTATAAGGTACAAAACGAAGTTGTATTTAATTAAAACAAATCAATTATCTAATAACACAAAATATTTTATTAATTTAAAAACAGTATTAACTGATTGCAGCAATTCTATTACAACAAATTCCTTTTTAGGCTATAGTCCTTTCAAATCGTTTGTATCACTTGACTAAATATTGTAGTTTTCATTACTGAACGCTTATACAGAGTCCTAAACCATAAGAAAACCTCTAGGCACCTTTCTCACTTAAATAAATTAAGACAAACTTCTATTTGATGCTCTCTTTACTACTTGTTTTTCTTAAGACCTCGAGGAGTAGAAGCTAGAGTTGGACATTTACAATTTTTTCATAATTTATCACCTCAAAAAAAGACATCTACATATGCAGATGCCTTTTTAAATTAATTTTGTGATTCTTCTTTGTAATCACATTCTGTACACTGAATTTGTGTACCTTTTTTAGACTTCTTCTCTACTAATAAAGAATCACATTTTGGACAAGGCCTTGATATAGGCTTATCCCAAGAAATGAATTCACATTCAGGATAATTATCACATCCATAGAATGTTCTTCTCTTTTTAGTTTTTCTTTCAACAACATTTCCTTCTTTACAACTCGGACATTTCACACCAATTTCTTTTAATATTGGCTTAGTATTTCTACATTCCGGAAAGTTGGAACAAGCTAAAAACTTTCCATACCTACCCATTTTGTAAACCATTTCGTTGCCGCAGTTTTCACAGTCAATACCTGCAGGCTCATCTTTAATTTCAATTTTTTCCATTTCTTTTTCGGCTACTTCTAAACGTTTAGCAAAGCCCTGGTAAAAACCATCAATAATATTGACCCACTCCGTTTTTCCTTCTTCAACCGAATCAAGATCACCTTCCATTTTAACGGTGAATTCTACATCAACAATTTCGGGGAAAAACTCTATTACTAAATCCAATACAATTTCACCTAATTCAGTCGGTACAAATCGTTTATTATCAAGTGTGACGTACCCTCTTCTTTGAATCGTGTCTAATGTTGGTGCATAGGTAGATGGCCGTCCAATTCCTTGTTCTTCAAGTGTTTTTACTAAACGTGCTTCCGTGTACCTTGGTGGTGGTTGAGTAAAGTGTTGATTCGGTTCAATCTCTTTTGCCTCCACAAGCATTCCTTCTTCTAAATCTGGTAATAACTTGTCTTTCTCTTCCTTATTATCATCCCGACCTTCGATATACACTTTCATAAAACCTTTAAATTTTAGTGTAGAACCTGTAGCTCTAAATTCAACACCTTCATTTAAAAGATGAACAGTAACTGTGTCCATAATTGCTGGTGCCATTAAACTTGAAGTGAACCGGTCCCAAATTAATTTATACAAACGATATTGATCTCTTGATAAAACGCTTTTTAATGATTTAGGATCACGGTGTACTGATGTTGGACGAATTGCTTCGTGTGCGTCTTGTGAACCCTCAGCTTTTTTTGCTTCTTTAGGTGTTCCTAAGAATTCTTTGCCATACGTTTCTGTGATGTATTCTGTTGCTTCTTTTTTGGCTGTCTCAGAAACTCTAGTAGAATCAGTACGCATATACGTTATTAAACCAGTAATTCCACCTTCTTTTTTCCCTAAATCTATACCTTCGTACAATTGTTGAGCGACCATCATTATCTTTCTAGCTCTAAAGTTTAGCTTTCTGGCTGCTTCTTGTTGTAAGGATGAGGTAGTAAATGGTGCTGATGGGTTTCTTTTTCTTTCCCGCTTATTTACCTTATCTACTTTAAAACTATTCCCTTTTAATGTAGAAAGAATTTTATCGACAGCTTCTCTGTTAGGTAGTTCCACTTTCTTTCCATCAATACTAAAAAATGATCCTTCAAATTCTTCCTGATCTTTTAAGAAAGTTGATTCAATTGACCAATATTCTTCTGGAACAAATTTTTCTATTTCTCTTTCTCTATCTACGATCATTTTTACAGCTACAGATTGAACCCTTCCAGCACTTAAGCCTTTTTTCACCTTTTTCCACAATAGTGGGCTAATGTTATAACCGACTAAGCGATCTAAGATTCTTCTTGCCTGCTGTGCATCTACTAAATTCATATCTATTGTTCTTGGATGCTTAAATGATTCTTTAATCGCATCTTTTGTTATTTCATTAAAGACTACACGGCACTCAGATTGATCATCAATATCTAGACTATGGGCTAAATGCCATGCAATTGCTTCCCCTTCTCTATCGGGGTCAGCTGCTAGATATACTTTTTTCACTTTTTTAGCTGCCATTTTTAATTCTTTTAAGACAGGACCTTTACCACGGATTGTAATGTATTTCGGTTCATAATTCTCATTTTCATTCACACCCATTTGACTTTTGGGGAGGTCTCTAATGTGCCCCATCGATGCCTTAACTTTATATTTCTTACCTAAATATCTTTCAATAGTTTTTGCTTTTGCTGGAGATTCAACAATTACAAGGTAATCTGCCATGTCTTTTCCTCCCAAGAGGTTTATCATTTGTTTTGAATAATAACATTTTTAATAAAAAATTCTTTTAGTTTACATTTTATTTATTTAGTTGATAAATCTTCCCTATTATTAAATACTTATTGCTAATTTGTCAAACATGAAATTCATTTTTTGTACCATTCACAAGCTTACACTCTGTATTATCAGACAAAATACGACACCATTTACCCTGGTTATTTGTCCAATCCTCTGTAATATCATGGGTATTTTGTACTAATTTAGCACCATCTTGAATCATTTTATGACAGCCGCTCGTCTGTTCAAATAAAGGTGAACCTGGTATGGCATAAACATCTCTACCTTGATCTAAAGCTTGGTCAACTGTTATTAATGATCCACTTTTCTCTTTAGCCTCTACAACAATCGTACCTGTACCTAAACCACTTATCAGTCGATTTCTCTCTGGGAAATGATGTCTTCTTGCAGGAATATTTGGAGGGTATTCAGATATAATTAACTGCTTTCTTGCAAGTTCATAAAATAAATTGACATGTTGTTTAGGATAAACATGTTGAAACCCACTCCCAACAACAGCAATTGTCTTTCCGTTATTTTCTATGGCTAATTGGTGGGCTATGCCATCAATGCCTTTTGCCATTCCACTCACAATCACCCAATTTTCTAAAATTAATGGCGTAATTATTTTATTCATTTTACGCTTTGCTTCTGGACTTGGATTACGAGTTCCAACCACACTTAGGGATGGTAACTCAGTTAATAATTTTTCATTTCCAAGCAAATATAAAACATATGGTGGGTCTATAATTGTTCTTAGCAAAGGGGGATATGTTGAATCTAATATAGTAATAACATGGTAAGTTTGACAGTCATTCTTAATGGTTTGTATTAATTGGGGGTTATGTAAATCTTGATAGAGTTGAAAAGCACGAGGAGATGTGAGAGATAGATATTGAGATAAAGCAGATGGATCATGTCGATAAATATTTTCTAAATAAGGATCTTTACTTAATATTTTTCTTATAAGTGGCCGTGTAACCGCTTTTGATCTATGTAAGTGTATAAGTCGCAAACTAGTTTTATTCAATGACAAAACTCCCTATATATTAGTTTGGGCTGACAATTACGTCAGCCCACCACATTAATGTGTTTTACATTTGTCAAATAGTCCTTTTTGTTTTAATACGCTAATTAAGGTTTCGCCCATAACAGATGGTGTTTTCGCTACCTCAATACCACATTGATTCATCACTTTAATCTTTTCTTCCGCTGTTCCTTTTCCACCTGAAATAATGGCACCAGCATGGCCCATACGTTTTCCAGGAGGTGCTGTTGCTCCGCCGATAAATCCTACAACAGGCTTGTTCATGTTTGCCTTAACCCATTCCGCTGCTTCTTCTTCTGCAGTTCCACCAATCTCACCAATCATCATGACAGCTTCTGTCTCAGGGTCTTCATTAAATGCTTTTAATGCATCAATAAAATCTGTTCCATTGACAGGGTCACCGCCAATACCAACAGCAGTAGATTGACCAAAACCTTCCTCAGATAGCTGATGAACTGCCTCATAAGTTAATGTTCCTGAACGAGAAACGACACCGATATGACCTTTTTTGTGTATATATCCTGGCATAATTCCAATTTTACATTCATCAGGAGTTATTACTCCAGGACAGTTAGGACCGACGAGTCTCGTTTTCTTGCCTTCCATATAGCGTTTAACTTTAACCATATCCAGTACTGGTATATGTTCAGTTATACAAATAACTAAATCTAGCTCTGCATCAACAGCTTCCATAATAGCATCTGCAGCAAATGGTGCTGGCACATAAATTACAGAGGCGTTTGCACCGGTTTGTTCAACAGCACCTTGCACTGTATCAAAAACAGGTACGCCTTCCACTTCTGTCCCACCCTTTTTGGGTGTGACACCACCTACAATTTTCGTTCCATACTCCAGCATTTGTTTTGTATGAAAGAGAGCCGTAGATCCTGTAATACCTTGAACAATTACTTTCGTATCCTTATTTATAAAAACACTCATTTAATGTCCGTCCTCCCTTGGTTATCTGACAGTCACATTGTAAGAATTACCTACCAGTAAAAAGATAGGCTTACTTCTATTAAAAGTTCAAACAATTTTGCAATCTATTACTTCACAAGTGAAACTATTTTTTCTGCTCCATCTGCCATAGACTCTGCGGCAGTTATGTTAAGACCAGATTCAGCTAGAATCTTCTTACCTAAGTCAACATTTGTTCCTTCTAAACGCACGACTAAAGGTATTTCTAATCCTACTTGTTTTGTAGCAGCTACTACACCTTCAGCAATAACATCACATTTCATAATTCCACCGAAGATATTAACTAAAATACCCTTCACATTGGAGTCAGATAGTATTATTTTGAAAGCTTCTGTTACTTTTTCTGCTGTTGCACCGCCCCCAACATCAAGGAAGTTTGCAGGATCACCGTTATAATGCTTAATAATATCCATCGTCGCCATTGCTAGTCCAGCACCATTAACCATACAACCAATATTCCCATCTAGCGCAATATAGCTTAAATCATGTTTTGATGCTTCTATTTCCTTCGCGTCTTCTTCGTCTAAATCACGGTATGTTTGAATATCTTTTTGACGGAATAGAGCGTTATCATCAAAATTAAGCTTAGCATCTAAAGCCAGTACTTCACCATCACCAGTCGTAACAAGTGGGTTGATTTCAGCAATAGAACAATCTTTCTCAACAAATGCTTGATAGAGACCTAACATAAATTTAACGGCCTTAGAGAGATACTCCTTAGGGATATTAATATTAAAAGCAAGTCTTCTAGCTTGGAACGGTAATAAACCTGTAACTGGATCAATTACTTCTTTAAAAATCTTTTCAGGCGTTTTTTCAGCTACTTCTTCTATTTCTGTTCCACCTTCTTCAGAAGCCATCATCGTCACTTTAGAAGTTGCTCTGTCTAATACTAATCCAACATAGTATTCTTTTTGAATATCGCAACCTTCTTCAATTAGTAAACGCTTTACTTCTTTGCCTTGTGGACCAGTTTGGTGTGTTACTAGCGTTTTACCCAAAATTTCATTTGCATATGTACGCACTTCATCAAGGTTTTTAGCTACTTTGACACCACCAGCTTTACCCCTTCCACCAGCATGGATTTGCGCTTTAACAACTGATACACTAGTTCCTAAGTTTTTCGCAGCTTCTACAGCTTCATCTACTGTATATGCAACTTGCCCATTAGGCACTGCAACACCGTATTTACGCAAAAGTTCTTTGCCTTGATACTCGTGAATGTTCATGTTCCATCCTCCCATCAAATAATCACTGCAAACTCATTGTATAAAAAATGATTGCAAATTGTCCACAAATTACCTTTAAAATTTCAAAATGATTCGAAAATTAAAGTCTAATTGATGATAAATTTATATACATAAGCTTTTTTATCCCATCTTTACTCAGCTTCCTTTAACAGTCTTCTAAAGCAATGATATTTATAATTTAATATTTTTGTCGGCCTGATAAATAAAAGCAAATACTTCAGCTACAGCTAAATATAGTTCTTCAGGAATACTCTCATTTATATTTAATTCCGATAACAAAGCAACTAAAGAAGAATCTTCTTGAATGGGAACATTATTTTCTTTAGCCTTATTGATTATGTTTTCAGCAACATATCCTTTACCAGAAGCAGTGACTTTAGGTGCAATATCTTTTTTCCCCTCGTAGCTTAAAGCTGCCGCTTTTTTATAACGTATTTCGCTCATATTCGAAAATCCACTCCTTGCCTATGTGATTTAACTTCGTTTGTATCTGAAGAATGTACACTTTGCTTCACATTTGATGATTTAAACTGAACGGTTGATAAGTGATAATCTATCTTGTTTAGCCCCATTTTTAATGCTGTTTTATATTTAGATAGCATGTCCTCTAATTGGGAATGTTGATTATATACTGTTACGTTTACTAGTCTTTTTTGTATCGACATATTTATAATTGTCTCACCAATTGTATTTAAGTCTAGATAGAATATTATTTGACAAAAGTCCGGATTAATCTTTCCTGTTTCATCTTTTCTACTTTCAAAATCTATTTGCACATCACTTTTAAGGCCAAATTTATCAGCAGGCAAATGAATGGAGGTTTGTATCATTGGACCTTCTTGTTGAACAGAAGTCAACTGTATCCCGTTCAGCGAATGAAGTAGTTTCTCTAACTTTTCCATTTGACTGCCATTACCTTCTTGTAACGCTTGTAACACTAAACTTTTTAACGATTGCTCATTGGCGATGTTTAGTTGATCGAACTTTCCTCTATGAATGAAACTTTCGTGGTCAATACCAGAAAACAATAAAAACTGCTTTAATTGTGTAAGGAATAGTTCTTTAGTTCCAATATTCGTTTGGGGTTGGTTTGGCTCAAGCTTGCTTATTAGGTCAGTCATTAATTTTTCCATTTCAACTGGCAGTTGCTTGAAGGCTATATCTTTTAAGACCGGTAACAATTCGCCTGATTTATTATTTAGTCGGTTTTCTAACCAATTGTTCATTATTACCTTTTCACTGTCAGTTAATAGGCCATTGATCTTATATAACAAATCATTTTTTTTGATGAAATTTCTTAATTGGTTTTCAATCGTCGCACTTTCTAAATTTTGATCGAGTTTATTGACGAGTTGGGAGAATTGGTTAATTAAAGATTGTGAGATGGGTAGTTGATTGTTTCTAAGCTTATAGAGAGCATCCAAAAAATGATTCGCATCTAAATCAAATGGTAGTTTGATTCTATTATCTACTTTGTCATTACCTTGAATATAATCAATCCCTGTCTCCACTTGCCAGTTTGACCAAGACCTTTGCCAGTCATTAAATGAGCTCGGTGATGTCAATAAAGTTGATTTTTTAAGGAGTGTAAACATTTTGTCATCTTGACGATTAATACCGTCTAAAATCATTTTAACAATTTCTGTTTTTGGTTCATTAACTGATTGATTGACAAAGGGCATTATTCTTTCTGTTAATAATCTTTGCACTGCCGATAAATTATCCTGTTTACTTATTTCACTATTTAAACTAATCAATTGTTCCTGTATACTACTTGTGTCTTTCATTATTAGGGCTTGTAAAACAGACGATGTGATTGGTAAATTACGTCTCATCATTTCTAGCAAAACCTTTTGAGAAAACTCTCTGTTCTGTTGATTATTACTCAACTCCAGAGCTTGGCTCAAACTATTTTTGTCAAAAGGAATATTTTTTTCAATCAATGTTGTAATAAAATCCAGATGTTCTTTTGATACTGTTAATCCTAATTCTTTTAATAGTAGCTCTGCTTGATTTTTGTTTGTTAGTGGTTTGTCAACTAATACCTTAAGCCGAAGCATGTCTCCTACTGATTTAACCTGAAACCAGTAGCTATTATGTAAGTTTAAAGATGTTTCTAATTGGGCTACCAACTGTTTTCCACCAAGTTGAATCATTGCACGTTGATTAGGATAAATTTCGAGAACTTTGCCTGACAAGACATTCCCAGGTCTAAGTTGTTGTTCATTATTAACACGTTGAGAATGGAATGTTTTCAGTATAGTAGATGTAAATGGATTTGTCCCTGTCATAAAAAGCCTCCTCTTTAACCTTTTTTGCTACTACCTATCGTGAACGATTTTCTATGATAATCAGTCAGCCCATGCGTCTCAATCGCACTAATGTGATCTTTTGTTCCATAACCCATATTGGATGCAAAATTATAATTAGGATACCTTTCGTGTAGACTTTCCATCAGATTGTCCCTTGTTACTTTCGCAATCACACTTGCTGCTGCTATCGAGATGCTCTTTTGATCACCTTTAACAATGGACTCACTGGTACAAAGTACATCCTCCAATGGTACCGCATCGATTAATATATGGTCCGGAAATGGATTTAGTTGTTGAATTGATTTTTTCATCGCCTTCTTCGTTGCATTATAAATATTAATTTGATCTATCTCTTGATTATGAATAATGCCAACCCCAAAAGATACAGCCTCTTGTGTAATAATTGAATAAAATTCGTCCCGTTTTTTCTTACTTAACTGCTTTGAATCATTTAACCCTGGTAAATAAAAATCTTTATGTAGAATAACTGCAGCAGCAACAACCGGTCCAGCCAAAGGACCTCGACCAGCCTCATCGATACCAGCTATCCATGTTTTTCCTTGTCGATATTGAGTTCGCTCATATGTAAGCATTTTTTCAAATTGTTCTCTTTGTTGTTCCTTTTTTTGTATTTTTCGCTCATATTTTTCAATTAGTTTTTTTACACCGGTCCGCTCATCCAATTTCAAATATGTCAGTTGCTCGTCCGTTAACCTGTCATTTTTAAATAAATAATTAATCTCCGCTATTGTTTGTTGTTTCCCCACTATACTAAAACCTCCTATTCCTATTTTATCGGCAAAATTCAAAAAAAATAAAGGCATCCTTTTTTGAATGCCTAAACCTTTTCCTACTCCGGGTGCTCTAAAGTTAATTGCCCAAGTCGACCAGAACGTAAATCACGAATAATTACATCCGCAGTTTTTTCATAATTAACTTTTCCTCCACTTTCTAAGCAACCTCTAAGCACACCAATTTCTTCAAAAATTTCCGCCATATCATCTTGATTTTTCGTAATTTTAAACCTAGATTCTAACACTTTCGGATAATGGTTTTGCAGATAAGTAATTGTAAAGGCAGCAATATCCTCTAAGGGTAATAATTGGTCCTTAATAGTACCAATAGCTGCTAAACGGTAGCCAACAACCTGATCTTCAAATTTAGGCCATAATATTCCTGGAGTATCCAATAACTCAAAATCTTTTTTTACTTTAATCCACTGCTGACTTGTTGTCACACCGGGGCGATCACCAGTCTTTGCTATCTTTTTTCCTGCTAAACGATTAATAAGCGTCGATTTTCCAACATTGGGAATACCAATAATCATTGCACGTGCAGGTCTAGGTCTAATACCCTTCTTACGAAGTTTTTCTAACTTTGCCTTACCTAAATCCTTTGCAAGTGAAATTACACGCTGGATATCTTGTTTTTGCTGTACATCAACAGCTAATGCTGGAATATCCCTCTTTTTATAAGCATCTATCCAAGCATCTGTTTGATTCGGGTCAGCTAAATCTCTTTTCATTAAAACAATCATTTTTGGCTTATCTTGTAATACTTGTTGAAGCATTGGATTTTGCGAAGATTCTGGTGCTCTGGCATCTACAAGTTCAATTACAAAGTCAACAAGCTTTAATTTTTCTTGTACTTCTCTTTTTGCTTTAGCCATGTGCCCAGGAAACCATTGAATTGTCATAATATCATCCTATTCTTTTGTAAATCCTATCCGATTTGGTGGCCAATATATAATACTCGTTTCACCAACTAATTGATCATACGAAATAAGTCCTAATAGACGACTATCCGTTGAATTACTTCTATTATCTCCCAGAACCAATACATGATCATCAGGAATGGTTTGATATTCACCAGGAATATCCTCCATTGTAAAATCAAATGTGTACACTTGATTATTTGTTATTTGCGCTATTTTATCATTTAAGAACGGCTCGTCAACTTCTTCCCCATTAATGTACAATATTTCATCTTTCACCTCTACAGTTTCCCCTGGTAATCCAATTACTCGTTTAATATAATCTTTATCAAGAGTCGCATGAAAAACGACGATATCAAAACGTTCCGGGTCTCCGATTGTATAACTAAACTTATTGACAATCATGTGATCTCCGTTTTCTAATGTGGGTAACATCGAGGGGCCGTCAACTACAATAGGGGCAAAGAAAAACATACGTACCACAAACGCAAGAAGACCCGCAATAATAAGCGCTTTTATCCAATCAAGCCATTCACTTTTCTTTTTGGCCATCTACGTTCTCCTCCGAGCTTAATACAATAGTAATTATTAGGGATTATATGTATTATTATTCATTGATTTTATTTTAAAACAAATAATGTAACTAGTTTTTTAAGATTATTTTAAATAGAGAAAAAAGGAGCTTGACAAAGCAAGCTCCTTTTACATTTACAATTAGCGAATTTCTTTAATACGCGCAGCTTTACCACGTAGTTCACGAAGATAATAAAGTTTTGCACGACGTACTTTACCACGACGGCTTACTTCAATCTTGTCTACACGAGGTGAATGTACTGGAAAAGTACGTTCAACACCTACACCGTAAGAAATCTTACGTACAGTGAATGTCTCACTGATTCCGCCGTTTTGACGTTTGATAACTACGCCTTCAAACACCTGGATACGCTCACGAGTTCCTTCAACAACTTTAACGTGAACTTTTAATGTATCTCCAGGTCGGAAATCAGGACGATCGGTACGAAGTTGTTCTTTTGTTACTTCTTCGATTAAATTAGGCATCCTGTTACACTCCTTCCAAACCAATGCTCATATCTAAAACAAGTTTCTGAAAGCGGAACATCGTTTATACGACTTGAGAGTTATCTCAAGCACAACAAATAATATATCATATTTACCATAGCACTTCAACCATTATCTCATAGTTTTCAGAGTTTTTTTAACCATTCTATTTCTTTATCTGAAAGTGGATAGTCTTTTAATAACTCTTTCCTACGTTCATAAGTCCTTTTTAACGATTCTTGTTTGCGCCATTGGTCTATCTTGGCATGATTGCCCGATAATAGCACGTCAGGGACCTTAAGACCCCGGAAGTCAGCTGGCCGAGTATAATGGGGGTGCTCCAATAACCCTTGTGAAAAAGAATCTTCAGGTGCAGAAAGCTCATTACCTAGCACACCCGGTAAAAGTCGAACTACACTATCAATAACAACCATTGCCCCGAGTTCTCCACCAGTTAAAACATAATCACCTATAGATATTTCATCTGTTACTAAGTTTTGTCTAATTCTCTCATCATAACCTTCATAATGACCACAAATAAAGACAAGGTGATCTTCATTAGAAAACTCTAATGCCTTTTTCTGACTATGTGGTTCACCTTGTGGACACATAAGAACAATCCGTGGCTTTCTATCTGTATATTTTGTAAGATCCTCCACAGCATCAAATATAGGTTGTGGAGTGAGGACCATTCCCGCACCACCACCATATGGATAATCATCTACCTTATTATGTTTGTTTTCAGTATAATCACGGAAATTTATATAGTTAACATTAAATGCATTAGCTTCTTGTGCTTTTTTTAAAATTGAAGAATTAAACACGCCTTCAAACATTTCTGGAAACAACGTTAATATGTCAATTTGCATTAATCTAGCAATCCTTCCATTGGTTCAATTACAATGGTTTGCTCAGCTATATTCACTTGTTTTACTATATCTTCAATATAAGGAATGAGAATATCTTTTTGTTTATCTCGCTTTACTACCCAAACATCATTTGCGCCAGGAGATAATATCTCCTTTATCTCTCCTAATTCTTCTCCGGATACAGTAAGAACGCGACAGCCAATAATCTCATGGTAATAAAAGTCACCTTCTTCAAGTGGTGTCAGTTGATCTTGACTTATTTTCAAAAAGCCATCTTTAAAATGTTCGACTTGATTGATGGAATCATAAGATTCAAAGTGTAATAAATCAAAATTCTTATGTTGACGGTGTCCATCAATAACTAGTGGAACAACATGACTTTCATCTTTTCCTACAAAATAGAGTTTTTCACCATTTTTAAAACGTTCTTCAAAATCTGTTATCCTAACAACTTTAACTTCACCTTTAATTCCATGTGTATTTACTATTTTACCAACGTTAAATAAATTATCACTCATATAAATCACCTGCTATTTTATTTGAATCACAATACCGTCTTTTACGATGATTGCTTTATCATCTATTATCTCATCCCAATTACTACCTTCTGCAACTTCAACAAGAGATTCAACTTCACCTTCTGTTATTTCGCTTCCAATCGGTAATATGTTTAATTGTTCTAATTGGAAATCTAACCATTTCATCTTGTCTTTCCGCTTAGTTATTTCTTTTTGAAACCTCTTATATACCTCTTCTTTTGAAACGCCTTTTTTATTTTGGAGTTTCTTCTGCTCAAATAAAAGCTGTTGACACTCTTGTTCAAGTTGCTGTTTATTTTCGTAAAAGCTATGTTCAAGTTTATTTTTACTAGCTTCAGTAAGTATTTGCTTTACAGGTATTTTTTGAATAATTTTCACTGTACTTCAGCCTCTCTCAAGAAGGATAAAGAAACCAACGAAATAAAATAATATTAATAGATAGTGAAAAAAGGGAAAGGTTCCCCCTCTCCCTTTCTACACAATATCAAGATAAATACGCTTTTTCGTATCCGATCCCGCTGCATAAACAACAGTTCGAATCGCTTTTGCAATCCTACCATTCTTGCCAATTACTTTTCCCACATCATCTGGATTCACAGACAAATGATAAACAATTTTATGCTCTTCTTCATTTTCTGTTACTACTATGTCATCTGGATAATCAACTAATGGTGTTACTATTGTTTCTATCAAGGATTTCATCATGATATCACACTACTTTACTTTTGGTTTTTAGAGTCGTGGAATTTCTTCATGATGCCTTCGTTTGAAAATAAGTTACGTACTGTATCGCTTGGCTTAGCTCCTTTAGCCATCCAATCAAGAGCTTTTTCTTCATCTAATTTCACTTCAACCGGGTTTGCTACCGGATTGTATGTGCCAATTTGCTCGATTAAACGTCCGTCACGAGGAGAACGTGAATCAGCAACTACTACACGATAAAATGGATTTCTTTTTGATCCCATACGCTTTAGGCGAATTTTTACTGCCATGTGTTCGCACCTCCATAAATAATTGTTTTACACAAGTTTAGATTCTATCAGAATTTAATTTGTCTGTAAAGTGTTTTTACATTACATGAATGGAAAATTAAGTCCTTTTCCTTTTTTACCTTTTTTTCCGCCTTGCATATTCGTCATTTGTTTCATCATTTTTTTCATATCTTCAAACTGCTTTAAGAGTCTATTCACTTCGGAAACTGATCTTCCAGACCCCTTTGCTATCCGCTTCTTACGGCTTGCATTCATCAAACTTGGATCCTGTCTTTCTTTTTTTGTCATGGATTGAATGATCGCTTCCACATGAGAAATTTGCTTCTCATCAAATTGAACATTTTTTAAGCCTTTCATCTTGTTAGCACCCGGTAACATTCCGATAAGATCTTCTAAAGGTCCCATATTTTTCACTTGACCCATTTGTTCTAGAAAGTCATCGAACGTAAATGAAGCAGAACGCATCTTTTGTTCTAACTCTTTTGCTTTTTTCTCATCTACATTATCTTGTGCTTTCTCAATAAGAGACAAAACATCTCCCATACCAAGAATTCGAGACGCCATCCGTTCTGGATGAAATGCTTCTAACTCATCGAGCTTCTCACCCATACCAGCAAACTTAATTGGCTTATCAGTGACTGCTTTTATAGACAATGCAGCACCACCACGTGTGTCACCATCTAACTTAGTTAAAACTACTCCAGAGATGTCTAATTGCTCGTTAAAGCTCTCTGCTACATTAACAGCATCTTGTCCTGTCATAGCATCAACCACTAAGAAAATTTCATTTGGATTCACATTCGTCTTGATTTGTTGTAATTCATCCATCAAATCAGTATCCACATGAAGTCGACCAGCTGTATCTATAATTACATAATCATTATGCTCAGCTTTTGCTTGTTCAATAGCTTTGTTGGCTATTTCAACAGGGCTTACTTCCGTACCTAATGAAAATACAGGCATTCCCAGTTGGCTACCAAGTGTCTCTAATTGCTTGATTGCTGCTGGACGATATATATCAGCTGCAACAAGTAGAGGTTTTCGGTTATATTTTTTTCGTAATAAATTGGCCAACTTACCTGTAGTAGTTGTTTTACCAGCACCTTGTAAACCTACCATCATAATTACAGTTGGCGACCTGTCAGCAACTGCTATTTTACTTTGCTCTCCACCCATTAAACTAGTTAATTCTTCTTTTACTACTTTAATGACTTGTTGACCAGGTGTTAAACTTTCCATAACCTCTTGACCGACAGCACGCTCTTTTACACGTTTAACAAAATCTTTCACAACTTTAAAGTTAACATCCGCTTCCAATAAAGCAAGACGGACTTCACGTGTCATTTCTTTTACATCTTGTTCAGTTACTTTACCTTTGCCCTTAATCTTTTGTATTGTACTCTGTAGGCGGTCGGCTAAACCTTCAAATGCCATATAACTCGCCTCCTAATCTAATTCTCTTAACGATTTTATTAATGAATCAATATCTTTCAATTCGTGACTAACTACCATTTGTTCTAACTGTTCGATTAAATGCATTCTCTGTTGAAATTTATCATATAGTTGTAATTTCTTTTCATAAGCCTCTAACATGGATTCGGTTCGACGAATATTATCATAGACAGCTTGTCTGGAAACTTCACTTGTTTCTGATATTTCTCCTAGAGAATAGTCTTCTAAATAATACATTTCCATATAGTTTCTTTGCTTAGGAGTTAATAATTCTTGATAAAAATCAAACAGAAAATTAACGCGAGTAGTTTTTTCCAACAATTTGAGCACTCCCTTTAAGTGAAATGCCTTTAGTCAGCAAAGCACAAACCTGTTTCATAACGGTTGGACTTAATTTCACTAGTTCATTGGGGATAAAGACAGCAAAAGTAATTCAATGTCCTTTCCCTTACATGTGAGGGAACTCTCACGATAGTACTAGAACTAGCTGTAGTCCGACATTGTATTATTCTCAGCAATCATAAATGTCATAAAAATACTATCGGAATAACCCTATATCTGTCAAGTAATTATTCTTGATTGTCATCCAACATATCAGCAAACAAGCCATACACAAATGCATGAGCGTCAAATGACTGTAAGTCTGTCACTTTTTCACCTAATCCTATAAATTTAACAGGAATTTGCAACTCATTTCTAATCGCGAGTACAATTCCACCCTTAGCAGTTCCATCTAGTTTTGTAAGTACGATTCCAGTAACATCTGTCGATTCAGAAAATGTTTTAGCTTGACTCATTGCATTCTGTCCTGTTGTGGCATCTAACACTAGTAACACTTCATGTGGTGCACCTGGAATTTCTTTTTCAATTACACGCTTCACTTTAGAAAGTTCATTCATTAAATTAACTTTGTTTTGCAATCTACCTGCAGTATCACATAAAAGCACATCCGCATTACGAGATTTTGCTGCTTTTACTCCATCATAAATGACAGCAGCAGGATCACTCCCAGCATTATGTTTAACGACTTCTACGCCAACTCTCTCTCCCCATACTTCAAGCTGTTCTATAGCACCAGCACGAAACGTATCGCCAGCTGCTAGTACTACTTTTTTTCCTTCTTGTTTAAGTTGATGGGCCACTTTTCCAATAGTCGTGGTTTTACCTACACCATTTACACCTACAAATAATACAACTGATAATTCACCTTCTTGCAAATTCAATTTTTCTACAGATTCGTTGTCTTCACCATAATAAATTTCAACGAGTTTTTCCGAAATTACTTCTTTCACCTTAGAAGTATCTTTAATATTTTGACGTTTTACTTCCATTTTCAGTTCATCGATTAAATCCATGACGGTAGACACACCGACATCAGCAGAAATAAGAATTTCTTCTAAATCCTCAAAAAAATCTTCATCTACTTTTCTATATTTAGCAACGAGATCATTTATTTTACTTGAGAATGAATTTCTTGTTTTTGATAAGCCTTCTTTATACTTATCCGATACTTCCGTTTCTTCGTTACCTG
Source organism: Aquibacillus rhizosphaerae (assembly GCF_030282825.1). Classification (GTDB taxonomy): domain Bacteria; phylum Bacillota; class Bacilli; order Bacillales; family Amphibacillaceae; genus Aquibacillus_C; species Aquibacillus_C rhizosphaerae. The sequence continues at coordinate 62,239 of NZ_JASTZU010000021.1, read as the reverse complement.
TAAACTTATCTTTAAGCTTCTTGAAAAAACTCATACTATCTTCCTTTCATTAACTAATCTAAATTTTATGTTTTAACTAATTCCGGTGTGTCTTCAAGCTTAACTGAAACTAATCTTGAAACACCTGACTCTTGCATTGTAACTCCATATAAAACGTCCGCCTCTTCCATTGTACCTTTACGATGTGTAATAACTATAAACTGAGTTTTGTCACTGTAGTCTTTCAAATAACTTGCAAATCGATTCACATTTGCTTCATCCAATGCCGCTTCAACTTCATCCAATACACAAAACGGCACAGGTCTTACTCGTAATATTGCAAACAGTAATGCTATAGCCGTTAAAGCGCGTTCCCCTCCTGATAATAGTCCAAGGTGCTGTGATTTCTTTCCAGGAGGCTGTGCAATAATATCCACACCGGTATCAAGAATATTGGTTGGATCAGTCAATTTTAATTCAGCTCTTCCACCACCAAATAGCTTTTCAAATACGATAGTGAATTCTTCTTTTATGGAATAAAAAGTAGTTTCAAACCTTCGTTTCATCTCTTCATCCATTTCAGATATTACGCTGTATAAAGTTTCCTTCGCTTGGACTAAATCTGTTTGTTGCTCTGTTAGAAACTGATAGCGTTCCTCAATCCGTTCATACTCATCAATTGCACCTAGATTTACTGTACCTAATTCATCAATAGAACGTTTGATAAGCTTCACTTCACGTTTTGCTTCATCAATTTGAGTAGCCTTTTCATAATCCTTTTGCGCCTTTTCAAATGTAATCATATATTCACTTTGTAGATGATTCAGCCTGTTCTCCAACTCAACATCTAACCTACTAGCTTTTACTTCTTTATCTTTTATGGCATACATCATAGATTGATGTAATCTATTTTGCTCTTTTAATTCTCTTTCAATATCTGTTATCTGTTGAGTTTGTTTCATTCGATCTTGACGTCTAAGTTGAATTAAATTAGTTGTGTTATCTTTTTGTTGTTGTTTATCTGCCAACTTAGCATCTATTGCTTCTTCCGTATCTTCATTTTTATTAAACTCAAGTAGTTGCTTAAGTTGTTGATTATTATTATTTAAAGCAAGATGTGCTTCGTCTAATGATACCCGTATGTTATGTGTCTTTTCTTTATAATTTCTAACTTTTGCTTCTTGTTCAGCAAAAGTGACTTGAAGTTTATGAATTTCTTCCTCAAGCTGTTTTTGATTATGCTTATGTTTTGATTGTTGCTCAGATAATCCATCAATTTGCAGTTGTATTTCTTTTAGCTGATGATTTAGAGACTCAAGTTCTTTTGTTAACGTTTCATCTCTTTCCTTTAATCCCGTAAAATCAGCTTCAAACTGCATTTTATCTTGGTCATATAATTGTAAATTTTCATTTAAATGAGCAATATTCACTTCTCTTTCAGTAACTTTGGAAATAACTTCTTGCTCTTTTTGTTGCTTCTGATTTATCTCAGTTCTTAGTTGCTCAAGTTGATTTTCTTTCTCGTCTACCAATTGTTTATGTTTTTTTACTTTTAATTCGAAGTTCTCTGCTTTATTTTGATATTCTTCTAGCTTATTTGTGATTTCTTGTAGATCTTTGTCCCTTGTAAACAAAGATTGATTCGTTTTCTTTTGTGCACCACCTGACATGGAGCCTCCTGGGTTAACCACATCCCCATCCAAGGTTACTACTCGGAACCTTCGACCTAATTGGACAGCAATTTCATTGGCATCTTTTAGATTGGTTGCAATCACAACATTTCCTAATAAATACTTAATCACATTCTGATACTTAGTATCAAAAGTAATTAAATCTGACGCCACACCTACAAATCCGTTATGACTGTTGACCTTAGAAATTAAATCATCCGATATAAATTTTGCTTTCATCGCTGTCATTGGTAAAAAAGTGGCCCTACCCTTATTCGTTTGCTTTAACCAATGTATAGCTTTTCTAGCGACAGACTCATCTTTGACTACAATATGTTGTGCTTGTCCACCGAGCGTTGTCTCAATTGCTGTAATATAATCTTTTGGAACTTCTAAAAGCTCAATCACTGCACCGTGGATATCATAAAGTACGTTTTCTTCTCTTGCTTTCAGTACTTCTTTTACACCTTGAAAAAAACCTTGGAAATCTTCTTTCATATCCTCAAGCATTTCTTTTTTCGACTTTAGCTTTTCAAGGTATTGATAACCTTGATATAGTTTTGTCTGTAATTCTTGGTATGTTTCCTTATCTTTTTCAATTTCCGTTTTCATATTTTTAAGTTTTTCCTGAAGTGCTTGTCTTTCCTTTGTGCGTATTTGCAACGATTTATTAAGCTGCTCAAGTTCTTCATTCATTTTTTCCCGTTCATCGACAAGGCCTTGAAATTTTGAGTTTTGGTTATTCTTTTTTGTTCCAATTTGTGATAATTGCTTTTCAATAGACTGTCTTTCATTTCGTTTTGCTGCTTGTCCATTCAATCTTTCAATATAATCACTTTTTAATTCTTCTATCTGTTCTTCAATATCTTCCTCTGTCGTCGATAACCTGTTCGTCAATTGATCAATTTTAGAGCGTGTTGCATTCTTTTCTTCAGTAACTTTTTTAAGATTCGCTTGTTCATTTTCGTACTCTTGTTCTAGTTTCTGAACTCTACCATTGTAGGTGTCGCCATCCTGCTCAAGCTTCGATTTGTTAGACTCAAAATGCAAAGATCTTTCATTGATTAATTTTTTTGTTCCTTGCAGATTTTCTAATTCTTGCGTTAATATCAACAAAGATTCTTGCAATTCTTCAATAGATTGATCTAGGTCTTCCATTTTACTCTTATCCTGTTCAATGCTAGCTTCCTTCTGTTGGACCTTTGTTTTTATTTGAAGTTCTTGGTGTTTATCTGTTTCAATTTCTGCTAATATATGAGTCCAATCTTTATGTAAAACCTCAATTTCAGCAATTAACAAAGAAATTTCTTTTTCCTTTAATTCCTCTTTCTTTTCTAAATAATCTTTCGCTATTACTGCTTGCTGTTTTAATGGATCTAATTGATTTTCAATTTCGTATATAATATCTTCAACACGATTTAGATTTTCCTGTGTTTCTGCAAGCTTATACTCTGCTTTTTTCTTACGATTTTTATATTTTAAAACACCTGCAGCTTCTTCAAATATCGTTCTACGTTCTTCTGCCTTGGAACTTAAAATTTCTTCTACTTTCCCTTGACTTATAATGGAAAACGCTTCTCTTCCTAGCCCAGAATCCATAAATAGATCTACAATATCTTTTAGACGACAAGTTTGTTTATTTATCAAGAATTCACTTTCTCCAGATCGATATACCCTTCTCGTTACGCTGACTTCCTCATAATCAATTGGTAGCATTTGATCAGAATTATCTAAAGTAAGTGTGACCTCAGCTACATTTAATGCTTTTCTAGAATCACTACCCTGGAAGATAATGTCTTCCATTTTTGCTCCTCTCAAAGATCTTGCAGATTGCTCTCCAAGAACCCAGCGAATTGCATCAGTTATATTACTTTTACCACTACCATTAGGTCCAACTACTGCTGTAACTCCTGTAACAAAGTCCACAGATATTCGTTCAGCAAAAGATTTGAACCCTACAGTATCTAATCGTTTTAGGAACATAATCATTCTCCTATAGAAATATACATTCTTAAGTTTAATCTTAAAAAAATATGAATAGTTTATAATATTATCTTTCATCAAAAATCCGTCTTTTAACAAAATTCATTTGCATTTCAACTAATTTATTTTATCATAAAGAAGAGGGACTTAGAAGAATTCATTGAATTAATAATTAGAAGGAGTGTTTATTTTGAATCTAAATGAACCAACACAAGAAAATTTAGCATTCATCATTGATGAAATGGCTACTATGTTACAAGTAGTTAATCGATCCATCATGGATCCTGAAGATTATGACTTAGAAAAATATGATGAGCTAAAATCATTATATGATATGTTGAAACAAAAGGGGCAACTAAGCGTTGCAGAGACTCAAGCATTTGTACAAGAACTAGCAGACAACAGGATTCAAAAAAACTAATATTACATCATTTCAATTAGCCTACCAAGGTAATAAAAATAAAAGGTACAAAGTTAGACAAAATTAAAATACTGACATCTCCACTAATAGATGTCAGTATCTTTTCTCATTGTAAATCATCTAAAGCTTTTTTAGCAGCACGTTGTTCTGCTTCTTTCTTAGTCCTACCGTATCCTACTCCTGCAATCTTCGTATTAATTACTACTTCTGCAACAAATTCCTTATTATGTGCCGGGCCTCTCTCTTCAACAATTACATATTCAACAATACTATTTTTATTTCTTTGAACAAACTCTTGCAGTTTACTTTTATAATCCATCGCATGCGAAAAAGCACCTGTACTTATTTGAGGATAAACATATCTTTCTAGGAATAGTAAAACTTGTTCGAACCCTTGGTCTAAATAAAGAGCCCCGATAAAGGATTCGAATACATCAGCCAACAAAGCAGGTCTATTTCTTCCACCAGTCATTTCTTCACCTTTACCTAAAAGGATGTAGTTGCTAAAATTAATATCGTTTGCAAAATTAACTAATGCAGGTTCACATACAATAGAAGCTCGAAGCTTTGTTAATTCTCCCTCAGCCATTCCTGGAAACTTACGATATAAGTATTGAGATACTCCTAGTTCTAAAACAGCATCCCCTAAAAATTCTAATCTTTCATTATCCTCAAATTCTTTTTTTCGATGCTCATTCACATAAGATGAATGGGTAAAAGCTTGCTTTAATAAATTCTCGTTATTAAAATTAAAACCTAATTCTTGCTGTAATTGTTTTAAACTCATTGTTTCACCACCTACCCAATATTTATTCTATGAAATATGAGGAAAGTCTCGCGATGCGAGACTTTCCTAAATATCAAAAAAACGTCATTCGCATTCTCTAAAAAAGCAAGGCGAATGACGAGTTTCTCTAATGAAATCCTGAATAATCACAAATAAGAAAAAGTTATTATTGTTTGCTGCTTATGTAATTCACAGCATCACCAACTGTTCCGATTTTTTCTGCATCTTCATCAGCAATCTCCATATCAAATTCATCTTCAAGCTCCATTACAAGCTCCACGACATCTAGTGAGTCTGCTTCTAAGTCGTCTTTAAAAGAAGCTTCCATTGTAACCTTAGACTCTTCAACATCTAAACGGTCAACAACGATCTTCTTTACGCGATCAAAAGTATCTGCCATAGCAACTTCACCCCCTTTCAAATATAAAAAACAAACAAATATGACAAACATGGTACCTTAATCAGTGTGATTGATTCCTACTAGATCTACAGCGTAAATAAGAACTGTATAACCATGTTTGTTTCGTTCACTTCAGATTATGCATAAACATTTTCCTACATCACCATTCCGCCATCCACATGAATAGTCTGACCAGTAATATAATTTGCATCCTCTGATGCTAGGAATCGTGCAACCCTTGCTACATCTTCCCCTTTACCAAGTTTATCTAACGGGATTAACTCCAACATTCCCGCTCTTTGTTCATCAGTTAATTGATCCGTCATATCTGTTTCAATAAAGCCAGGAGCAATTGCATTAACTAATATATTTCTAGAGGCTAATTCCTTCGCATTGGACTTTGTCATACCAATCACACCAGCTTTAGCTGCTACATAATTTGCTTGCCCAGGATTCCCACTAACACCCACTACCGATGCAATATTAATAATTCTCCCACTTCTTTGTTTCATCATTTGTCTTGTGACACCTTTGGTACAAAGAAAAACGCCTTTTAAATTGGTTTGAATCACTTCATCAAATTCTTCTTCTTTCATACGCATTAATAAATTATCTCTAGTAATACCCGCATTATTAACAAGTATATCAAGACTACCAAACTCACTTACAACTTGTTTGATCATGTCTTTCACTTCAGATTCCTTCGCCACATTTGCTTTTATTTTAATCGCAGTGGCTCCAAGATTTTCAATTTCTTCCACAACTTCGTGTGCTTTTTGCTCATTTCCCGAGAAGTTGACTGCGACCTTAGCACCTTGACTTGCTAATTCTAAGGCAATTGCTCTCCCTATTCCACGAGATGCCCCAGTAACTAGAGCTGCTTTTCCTTGTAGCATTAGGATTCCTCCTTGTACCATTGAATAAACATTTCCACTGACTCATAATCTTGAAGCGTAAATGTTTTCATCCTACGGTTTACTTTTTTAACCAATCCTGATAATACCTTACCATTTCCAATTTCTACAATGGCATCCAATTCATCTTGTAACATATTTTCAATTATTTCTTCAAATCGAACAGGTGAATAAAGTTGTTTAATTAATAGCTTGGTAAGTTCATTTTTGTCAGATTCCTTCTTTGCGGTTACATTTGCATAGATAGGTATTTGTGCATCCGAAATCTCAACAGTTTGAAATGCTTCTTCTAATTGTTGTGCAGCAGGTTTCATTAACTTTGAATGAAAAGGACCACTAACATTTAAAAGGATAACGCGTTTCGCACCGGCTTCTTTTAATTGAACTGAAGCTATTTCAATTCCCTTTTTCGTACCAGAAATAACAACTTGCCCAGGACAATTATAATTTGCGATATCGACGGTCTCATCCGTATCACTTAGAGAATTAATTACTTCTATGATTTTATCACTAGGAAGACCTAGTACCGCAGCCATAGTCCCCTGACCTTTTGGGAATGCCTTTTCCATTAATCTTCCTCTTGTTTGCACTAATGGTAGCGCATCTTCCAGTGAGATAGCACCTGACGCCACTAGTGCACTATATTCTCCTAGGCTATGACCAGCCGTCACTTCAGGATAAATCCCTTGCTCGTTTAACACTTTATTAATAACAGCACTATTTAACAACAATGCTGGTTGAGCATTCTCCGTATTTGTTAGTTCTTCAACTGGTCCATCGAACATTAACGACGTTAGCGAATTTCCTAACAATTTGTCTGCAATATTGAATGATTCTTTGATTTGCGGATAATTTTCATACAAATCTTTCCCCATTCCCACAGTTTGAGAACCTTGCCCTGGAAAGATAAAAGCTACCTTTTTCATTTTATTCCTCCTCATTTATTAACTGGAGTGAATGTATTGTCGTTTCAATTGTTTGTGTAACATTATTTTCGACCATATGGCAAGCTTGTTTAATAGCGCTATATATAGCTCTGGCATTTGAAGAGCCATGAGCTTTAATGACTGGTGCTGCCAATCCAAACAAACCTGCACCACCGTACTCTGAATAATCTAATTGATTTTTTAGTACTCTTAAATCATTTTTAATTAAACTTGCTGCAAATTTAGTTTTTAAATTAGACATCATTGTTTCCTTAATCATAGAAAACATGGTTAGCGCAGTACCTTCTATTGTTTTTAAAGCAATATTACCACTAAATCCATCTGTCACAACGACATCAGCCACTCCATTTAGTAAATCTCGTGCTTCTACATTTCCAATAAAGTTAATTGGTGCTTCTTTTAATTCATTGAATGCTTTTTTAGTAAGATCGTTACCTTTTCCGTCTTCGGTTCCTACGTTTAATAAGCCTACACGAGGTGAAGTTACTCCACGAACTTTTTCCGTATAAATCGAGCCCATTATTCCGTACTGTAACAAATGTTGCGATTTCGCATCCACATTTGCTCCAACATCTAATAATAAAAATCCTTCACCATTTTGTGTAGGTAAGGTTGGACTAAGAGCTGGACGATCAATCCCTTTGATCCTTCCAATTATAAACAAGCCTGCACTCATTAATGCCCCAGTATTACCAGCCGATATACAAGCCTCCGCCCGCATCTCTTTTACTTCATTTGCCATTAAAACTAAAGAAGCATTTTTCTTGCGACGGACAGCTCTTACTGGCTCATCTTCACTTGATATCACTTCTGTTGTATGTATTATACTTATTTTCGAATGGTCTGAGGTTAAATATTTGGCAATTTTTTCTTTATCACCGATTAAAGTTATTTCTAAGTTAGGAATATCTTTCACAGCCTCTATAGCACCTAAAACAATTTCTTTAGGGGCATGATCTCCACCCATGGCATCAATGGCTATTTTCATCGATAAAATCTCCTTTTTGTTGATTTGAACGATACATTTCAAATACACCTGAAAAAACTTTTTCATTTTCAACATAACTAATCACTTGAACAGTAGTTCTTTCTTTTACCTCATCAGAAATTTGAACGTTAGCTTTTGCTACTACGCGTTCACCTTCATTAACTTGACGAGTAAACTTAATTTCCGCCTTTGCCGTTAAAGCTAATTCATCATCTATTACTGCAACTGCAAGTGAATTTGCTTGAGCAAACAAATGATGCCCACGCGCAATTTTATTTCTAGAAAAGACATGTTCACGGTTAATATCAAGAATTGATATTGCACGTTTATCTAGTTCAAGATCGATTACTTCTCCAATAACTTCATCAATATGTAGAGCTTTGACTGTTTCATTCCACTGATATGTGGCAACAGATTTTATCCGTTCACGCAACTCAGGAATTGACAATTCCATCCGATCTAATCGGATCGTTTGAATACTAACTTGAAATTTTTTTGCTAATTCCTCGTCTGTAATAAACGGCATTTCATCTATTGTTTCCTTAAGTAATCGTTGCCTTTCTTTTTTATTTCTTTTCATTTTCGACACCATCCAGTTGGTCTTATAAACTGTTTTATATTATAAATAAAAGTAAATTTATGACTAGGTACTAATAGTAATATATAATACCAAATGAATTTATGCAAGTATTACTAATCCAATGTTTCTCCGTTTAAAATCACTTCTTGTTTAAGTAGTTTATATAACCTTGAATAATTAGGATTATTCTGTAGCCAACCAGCATTAATTATATCTTGAGCATCATTTCTCGCTGTTTCTAGCGCACGATAATCATGAACCATATCCCCGACTTTAAACTCAGGCAATCCACTTTGCTTCTTACCAAAGAAATCCCCAGGTCCCCTCAGCTGCAGGTCTTGTTCAGATAGTTCGAATCCATTTATTGTTTCCGTCATGATTCTCATTCTTTCCTTTCCTACATCACCTTTAGGGTCTGCTAGCAAGATGCAATAACTTTGTGACTCACCTCGTCCAACCCTTCCTCTAAGTTGATGTAACTGTGACAAACCAAACCTTTCTGCGTCATATATGACCATCACGGTCGCATTAGGAACATTTACGCCAACTTCAACTACGGTTGTTGAGACTAATACTTGTATTTGGTTTTGTGCATATTGTCTCATTACTTCTTCTTTTTCATTCGAATGCAGTCTTCCATGCATCAATCCTACTTTTATATTGGGTTCATAATTAGCTTGTAATTGATGATAAAGATCTACAGCATTTTGGATATCTAATTTATCTGATTCTTCTATCAGAGGGCAAATTACATAAGCTTGATGTCCTTGTTCAACTTCCTTGGCTATAAAATCCAAGACACGATCAAGCATCTGTTCTTTAACCCAATATGTTTCTATTTCTTTACGACCAAGTGGCATCTCATCTATCTGCGATACATCCATATCACCAAATGTGGTAATTGCCAATGTACGTGGAATGGGAGTTGCTGTCATAAATAACACATCTGGATGGATTCCTTTATCTCGTAATGTTTTTCTCTGGTTAACCCCAAAACGATGTTGTTCATCGATAATCACTGTTCCTAGATTAGAGAACAATACTTCATCTTGGATTAATGCGTGTGTTCCAACAATAATATTTGCTTCTTGTGATTTAATTTTAGCCAAAATTTCTTTTCGTTTTTTACCTTTAATCGAACCAGTCAGTAAGACAACATTAGCATATCCTTCAAATAGTTCTTTAAACGACTGATAGTGTTGTTCCGCCAGTATCTCTGTTGGGACCATTAGAGCACTTTGTTTACCAGCTGTTAGGGATGCATATAAACTAATTGCAGCAACAGCTGTTTTTCCAGAACCAACATCACCTTGTAATAAACGATTCATTCGATATGGGGACTCTAAATCCTTCAATATCTCTTTTAATGACTTATTTTGAGCATCAGTGAGTTTGAATGGTAAACGAGAAATAAAGTGATCTACTTTCCTATAATCGTATGCTTGGCTATTTCCTTCTGTGGCTTCTTTATGGCGCTTTCTTAACAGCTGCATTTTTAATTGAAATAATAAAAACTCTTCATATATAAATCTTCTTTTCGCATGCTTTAATGCTTGAAAGTTTGCAGGATAATGCATTTGCTTCAAGGCCTCGGATCTAGGTGGTAGTTTATAGGATTCCAAGTACTCATCAGGTAGAATTTCTACTACTTCATGACTATATTGAGTTAATGCAGTTGATATTAACTTTTTGAGTTGTCTAGTTGTTACATCGCCTTTTAATGGGTATATAGGTTGGATTGGATCTTCTGCTTTAGCTCGACCTTTTTTATAATTACTAATTGTAATTTGCAAACGATGCTGATCCCATTTACCGGTTAGTGTAACAATTTCTCCTGCTTGAAGTTGTTTCTTAGCAAAAGCTCGATTAAACATTACCCCTTTAACAACCATGTGTTCAACTTGTACATTTAAAACTAACCTTGATTTTTTTCTACCATAAAAAGTAAGGGAAGGTTCTCCAATTATTTCACCTTCGATTGTAACCTTCTCATTATGAACAAGTTGATTTAAGGGTTTTATTTCATAATTATCATATCTATTCGGAAAATAAAACAATAAGTCATTAATCGTTCTAATATCCATTCCAACTAATGATTGATATAACTTATCACCAACCCCTTTAATATTTATGACGGGTTCATTTATCACTCATCTCACTCTTTCTCTGTAGATATTCCATAAATTTTAGCAGCCAATGCTTTACCTGTTGGAGTTGCTGCTAACCCTCCTTCTGCAGTTTCTTTTAATGCGGTTGGCATTGATTGACCAATTCGGTACATTGCCCCAATAACTTCATCACATGGGATTCTACTTGTAATTCCAGCAAGTGCCATATCAGCAGATACGATAGCATTGGAAGCACCAGCAGCATTTCTTTTCACACAAGGAACCTCTACCAATCCAGCGACTGGATCACAAACAAGTCCAAGCATATTTTTCAATGTGATCGCAAAGGCTTCTGCACTTTGACTTGGACTTCCACCAGCCATTTCTACCACTGCAGCTGATGCCATTGCTGCAGCTGAACCTACTTCTGCCTGACACCCACCAGCAGCTCCAGAAATAAAAGCATTATTTGCAACCACATATCCAAAAGCTCCGGATGTAAATAAAAAGTTTATCATTTGTTCACGAGTTGGATCTAATTTAGCCTTTACAGCAAATAACGCACCAGGGACACATCCTGCACTACCTGCAGTTGGGGTGGCGCATATCGTACCCATTGCAGCATTTACTTCATTAGTAGCTACCGCTTTACTAACTGCATCTAGCAACAAATGACCAGATAATGTATCCCGTTCATCCATATATTTTTGAAGCAAAACTGCATCCCCACCAGTTAAACCTGAATGTGATTTGACCCCTTTCAACCCATCTTCCACAGCTTTTTCCATTACTTGAAGGTTTCTTTCCATCAGACCGATAATTTCCTCACGGGTCTTATCCTGAACGTCCATCTCTTGACGAATCATCGCTTCAGATATAGCTATGTTTTCTTTTTCAGTTATCTCTATCAATTCCTTAACATTACGAAACATAATTGTTTCCTCCTATATGTCTGACAAAGCTGTTGTATTTTTAGTCAATGATTTTAGCAACTTGTAATATATGATTTGCATGCATTAATTCTTTCTCCAGAGATTCATCAATATTCTGGTCAACTTCAATTACCATTAATGCTTCTTTCCCAACATCTTTTCGTGACACTTCCATTCGACCAATATTAATTTTATATTTAGCTAAAATTTGAGCCACCGATGCAATAGCTCCGAATCTATCATTATGCATAACTAGGATGGCTGGATGATTACCTGATAGATGAAGATCAAATCCATTTAATTCTGTAATCTCTACCTTACCCCCACCAATCGAAATCCCAACTAATTCAAGATCTCCACGCTCGTCACCCATTTTTAGGCGCGCGGTATTAGGATGATCTGTAGCACCCTCATCTTGATAAAAGTGCACTTTGATGCCTTTATCTTTGGCAGTTTCAAGGGAATTAGTAATTCTTGTATCATCTGTACTATAATCCAAGATTCCTCCGATGATAGCAACATCCGTCCCATGTCCTTTATATGTTTTAGCAAAAGATCCATAAAAATAAACTTCTACCCATTGCGGTTGTCGACCGAAGAGAGTTCTAGCAGATTTTCCAATTCTTGCTGCTCCAGCAGTATGGGAGCTAGAAGGACCTATCATTACGGGACCAATAATATCAAATACGGATTTAAACTTCATAAGTTTACACCAACCTTATAGGTAATTGTTTTATTAAGATAAGTATAACGGTTAGAAATACAAAAAAGAAGTACATTACTTCATCTCACGGTTTAGATGAAGTTTGACTTGTATAATTAAAATGTCAGAGAAACGAACTTAATTTCCACTTATTCACAATTAGTTATATTTTTCATAAAATAAGGCTGTTTTCATAAACATTGTTTCCTTACAGCCCTCAAAACTTGATAGAAAGTTTGCAGTAACTTCCTTGCGTTTTTTCTAAGTTGAGTGCTCAATCCAACGCTATGGAAAAACACTCGCTTAGAATAACTCTCTTTTCTAGAGAAGAAATATACGAAGTCTTTTAGAAACTACAAAGATGTTTTCTTAGTGCTATGCACTCAAATACTGTCCTAATGGAAAAATGAAGACAATGAACCCACAAGTGAGCGCTCTTACCTGCCATCGAAAAACCTAGGTTTATTTTTACCGTTTGCATAGCGCATCTTTTTACACTTATTCAGCCACTCCTACTTATGGTGGTTGATTGAGAGCGTAGGGAAGTCGATCCTTGAAAATACAGTTCAATTTTCTGCGTGCGGTGCAAATTCAGGAAGCAAATTCAAAGTCCTGAGGGAACAGCGCAATCTTCTGAGTTAGCTGACGCCGTGCCCACGGAAAGCGACTGCCAGAAGTGGAAATCAACATAGCAGTTAGTGCAAACTTTATAAGAATACGTCAAAAAGAAAAAAGCTCTATCGGATTAGACAGAGCTTTAAACTATTCAATTCTATTCAATTGAAAATATATAAGAATAAATCGGTTGATTGCCCTTGTGTACCTCAAGTTCTAATTCTTCAAAAGTATCATTTATATAACTTTCAATTTCTTTCACTTCTTGCTCACTACCATCTTCACCTTGAAGAATTGTAATAATTTCGTCATCTTCTTCAATCATTTCAGATAGTAACTGCTTAATTACAGTGAGTTTATCTTTATCATTCACTTTAATCTTTCCATCAGCTAACCCCATAAAGTTGCCATTTTCAATAGTCATACCATCTATTTGCGTATCACGCACAGCATACGTAATTTGCCCTGTTTTCACTTGCTTACTTGCCTCTATCATGTTTTGCTTATTCTCATCTAGTTCTGCTTCTGGATGAAAAGCTAAAAGCGCACTCATACCTTGAGGAATAGTTTTTGTCGGAACAACAACCACATTTTCTTCAGCTAGCTCAGCAGCTTGCTCAGCTGCCATTATGATATTTTTATTATTCGGAAGAACAATTATATTTTTTGCATTCGCTTCATTGATTGCATCTGTAATATCCTTAGTACTTGGATTCATCGTTTGGCCACCTTGAATTACAACGGTCGCACCAAGACTTTCTAAAAGCTCTTTTAAACCCTCGCCCATAGCAACAGACACAATTCCGAATTCAGACTTTTCTTTTGTCTTTTTAGAAGTCTTTGGTTTGTCTCCAACAATAGACGTGTGTTGTTCCCTCATATTTTCAACTTTGATATTTAAAAAACTACCAAATCGTTGACCTAAATTTAATACTTGACCAGGTTCTTCCACGTGTACATGGACTTTTATTATTTCATCATCTGAAACTACAAGTAATGAATCACCTATTTCGCTTAATTCACTTCTAAATTCCTCTTCATTATAAGGATTATCCTTTAATTTATCGTCCTCAAATTTGACCATTATTTCTGTACAATAACCAAATTCAATATCTTCAGTATTCATGAAATCTTGTGCTAGTTTATGGTGTTCTGCATTTACCATATCATGTATATCTATAGAACTTTCACTAGTTGTAGGTAATTCTTCACCTTTTAGCGAAGCTAAAAACCCCTCATATATTGTTACAAGTCCTTGACCACCACTATCAACAACTCCTACTTCTTTTAGTACTGGAAGCAGGTCTGGAGTACGCTTTAAAGAGGTTCTAGATGCTTTTAATACCCCTTCCATAAATACAATCATATCATCTGTTGATTCAGCTATTTCGATTGATTTATTGGCTGTATCTTTGGCAACAGTTAAAATTGTTCCCTCTACCGGCTTAATAACTGCTTTATAAGCCGTTTTAACACCAACATCTAAGCCTTTTGCAAAATCTTTAGGTGTTAAGCTTTTTTTTCCTTCAATACCTTTTGCAAATCCACGAAATAATTGCGAAAGAATAACACCCGAGTTACCTCTAGCACCCATCAATAACCCTTTAGCAAGGGCTTGTGCTACATCAGTTACTTGGTCAGCATTGACGCTTTTGACTTCATTTGCACCAGAAGTCATAGATAAATTCATATTTGTTCCAGTATCTCCATCAGGTACTGGGAAGACATTTAGAGCATCAATCATTTTGGCGTTATTAGTTAAATGGTTTGCTCCTGAGAGTACCATTTGCGCGAAAGTATTTCCATCTAACGTTCTAACCTTCACTTCCAACTTCCTCCTTCTTAAACGGTCTAACATGTTTAGACCAAGCTTTTCGACTTTTACATTCAAGTTGAAGAGCTTTATTCTAGTTATAAGAGAACAGGCTCACTATTTAGAAGAAACTTCTGACCTATTCTTGGGCCACCCGAACTCCTTGAATATAAATATTTACTGAACTTATAGACAAACCTAATGTCTTATCTAAGGTATATTTAACTTGGGATTGTACATTATTTGCAACTTCTGAAATTTTGGTTCCATAGCTTACAATAATATACATATCAATATGTATATTTTCTCCATCCTGTCGTAAAACGACACCCTTTGAGAAATTTTCTTTGCGAAGAATTTCTGCAATTCCATCTCTTAGTTGATTTTTAGAAGCCATCCCAACAATTCCATAACATTCTATTGCAGCACCACCTGCAACCGTAGAAATTACATCATTAGTGATCGTTACATGACCATCTTTTGTAGTCAGTTCAATGGACATAACAAATCCTCCTTGGTTCTATCTTAATTTAAGGTAATTTTACTATAACACAAATAAATATGAAAGCAGTTTCACTCAAAGATTATGTTCTCTCTTTGTATAGTCATTATCTTTCACTATCCGCTTGTCTAATAAACACACAGATTCCATTATATTAAAACTTTTTAAACAAAACCCCTTTATACAATGGACGAAAACTGAAAATCTGTCAAGTGAAAGTTCTTTCAAAATGTTGAATAAGTAAATACCTATCAAATAAACAGTTTCACAATATCTCTGTAAAATAAGTATCCGGAAGAGGTTCAAACAAATATTGCAATATTTTAAGTCCTATGATAAATTATATTAGTGTGTAAAGAGATACATGCAAGCTAGGAGGGAATAACATGGGACGCAAATGTGCAGTAACTGGTCGTAAAACTACTTCAGGAAACACTCGTTCTCACGCGATGAACGCTAATAAACGTACATGGAAAGCTAACGTACAAAAAGTACGCATTATGGTTGATGGTAAACCTAAACGCGTTTACGTATCTGCTCGTGCTTTGAAATCAGGTAAAGTAGAGCGAGTATAATTTGATTATACGTCAATGAAAAAAGCACAGCGAAGACTAAGCTTTCTGAAAGTACAAAAAAAGCACCCTTCTTGGGGGTGCTTTTTTTGTATGGTTAGCCCTTTTTAAACGAACCCATTATAGCACGTACAAAGCCACCAATGAACCTTGGGAGTTTAAAGGTATAAAATTTCATCAGAACCCCTCCTCTTTTCCGAATAGCAAAAAGATCACTTCAGATTATCCTATGATAATAACCCTAAATAAGTACATCTCGGCTCTTTATTACTAATAATATGCCTTCCCTAAATGAAAAAGTACCTTTTTCTAAAAGAAGCTTATTAGAAATACAAAGTGTAGAGCCCCAAAAAATGTTCTTGTTTACTAATTTATAGTAGAAACCATGAAGAGATATTCCTATTACTTGATTAGAAAAAGGTAGAAATGAAATATTAGGATAATATGAATCCTGATATACATTATAGGTTCCAGGAAATCTCAACTCCATCAAATTATTTTCATCAACAATAATTCCATTTATTTCTTTCTCTTTTAACCGATACAATAGTTGGATACTAGCCATTCCATGGTCCAGTCTACCACCAGTAACTCCGAATAAATACAAGTCAGTAGGTTGTTGTTCAATAGCCTTAAAGATGGCAAGCTCTAGATCAGTCTCATTTTTTTCAATTGGAAATATTTCAATTTCTTCTGCATGATTTTTTACTATTTTTAATTCTTTTTCATTAAGAGAATCAAAATCCCCTATAGCTAATGTTGGGGTAATCCCTTCTTTTATTATTGTTAATGCGCCCCTATCAGCACCAATCCACTTGTCAATTTTATCTTTAAAACAACCGAAGTTAGGTATTTGCTTTGCGGGACCACCAGCCACTATAGCTATTGTAGTCATATCATTTCAACCCTTTTGTACATTTTTTAAAAATAACCTTTTTAACACTACAAATAAGAAAAGCTTGGAGCACCATGTTCAACTAAGACAATTAAGGATAGCTCCGGGTCACGTTTTTCACCACAAAGGTGTTTGACTTAGGACATCAGGCGGGTTAGACACTAAAGCTAAACATCTCCGGATTTTTTATGCTTTCTTAGCTCTTAAAAAGGTTGCTTTAAAATAGCAACCTTTTTAAAATTACCCTTATGCATTTCTAATAATCTCTATCGCTTCTTTTCTGTCTTTTTGATTGAAAATTGCACTTCCTGCTACTAAAACATCTACACCAGCTTTTTTACAAAGTTTTGCTGTAGATTGATTTACACCACCATCTACTTCAATCTCAAAATTCAAATTTAGTTCTTTACGCCATAGTGATGCTAATTCTACTTTTTCTAATACTTCCTCTATAAAACTCTGTCCACCGAAGCCAGGATTCACAGTCATAAAAAGAACTAGATCAACATTAGATAATATTGGGCGAATCAATTCAACTGGTGTTGCAGGATTAATAACGATTCCAGCTTTGACACCTGCATCTTTAATAGCATGAACTGTACGATGTAAATGACGACACGCCTCAACATGCACTGTAATAATATCTGCTCCTGCTTCGGCAAAATCCCTTATATATTTATCTGGATCTTCTATCATTAAATGAACATCTAAAGGTAGCTTTGTTACTGGTCTAATTGCTTTCACTATTAATGGTCCTATCGTAATATTCGGAACAAAATGACCATCCATAACGTCTACATGGATATAATCTGCTCCGCCGTTTTCAACGTCAATAATTTCATGTTGTAAGTTTGCAAAATCTGCTGAAAGGATAGATGGTGCTATTTTTGTCATGATTAATACCTCGGCTTTCTATTTTGAATCTCCTCATAAAATTGCAAGTAATGATTATATCTATAAACAGGAATTTCATCTTCATCAACTGCTACTTTTACCGCACATTTAGGTTCCTTGTTATGCATACAACCTCTGAACTTGCATTCTTCACTTAACGCTCTCATCTCAGGAAAACAATCAGGTAAATACTCTAGATCAAGTTCACTAAATTCCAATGAGCTGAATCCTGGTGTATCTGCCACAAGTCCGCCATTGATATCAATCAGTTCTACATGGCGTGTTGTATGTTTTCCTCTT
The DNA here is from genome assembly GCF_030282825.1 of Aquibacillus rhizosphaerae. Classification (GTDB taxonomy): domain Bacteria; phylum Bacillota; class Bacilli; order Bacillales; family Amphibacillaceae; genus Aquibacillus_C; species Aquibacillus_C rhizosphaerae. Next base: position 44,236 of record NZ_JASTZU010000021.1, on the reverse strand, counting down.
CCTAGACTTCTTGATATCTCATTTGTTTCCAAGCTTAATAAAGGATTAAATGCATTTAGCATAGAAGATTTACCAACCCCAGATTGACCAGCGATGACAGAAATCTTGTTTTTAAAATAATCCATTGCCTGGCTAAGATCATCAGATCTTTTTGTTGAAATTGTTTCAACTGAATATCCAATACTTTGATAATCGTTTTTGTATTGTTGTATTAATTTTTCTTCTTCCTCTTTAATCGTATCCATCTTTGAGATGAAAATAATTGGAGTAATTCCTTTTGATTCTATTAACACTAAGAACCGATCTAATAATAATGTACTGAAATCGGGTTGTGTTGCTGACACAACAATTACTGCTTGGTCTATATTTGCAATCGGTGGTCTTATTAGTTCATTTTTTCGTTTTTTAACTTTTAAAATGTATCCCTCACCGGGATTGCTAAACTCAAATTCCACTTCATCTCCTACAAGAGGATTTACCTTGTTCTTTCTGAATACTCCTCTACCTCTACACCGGTAAAGTTCATTACCACTCTGGACATAATAAAAGCCACTTAACGCCTTTGTTATTTTACCTTCTGGCATTCATTCACTCATCCTCCACATCTTCATATCTGATCGTTTTCTGAACTACTACTTGATCATCACGCACAACTCTATACTCAGCTGAGCCATTTGAAGGTATATTTAATCTTATTGTAAATTCGGTATCTTCTGTTATCGTTTCTTGTTCATAAAGTTCTGAAATGTTATAATCTATATCCCCAACGTAAATCCTTACTTCCTGTTCAACTGGATTTACATCCTCACTGTTGTTCCCTTCATCATTTCCATTCGCTTCAGCAGTATATGGAACTCTAACTTTCACTTCGTGCGTTAATGGTGGTTTTTCTTCTGGTCCCAATGAAATAACGAGTTCTACTCGAGATTCTTCTTCTACTTCACTACCCGCATCTGGTGATTGACTTACTACTTTCCCTTCTTCTACTTCTTCAGAATATTCTTCTGTTATATCTACAGATAAATTTCTATCGGTTAAATAGTTTGTTGCTGCAGACTCAGTCCATCCAACCACATCATTTAAAACAACCTGTTCTGGTCCAATACTCACTTCAAATACAACACTTGTTTCATCAGGAACAACTTCTGAACCTTGTTGTGGTTCAACCTGACCTACTATTTCACCTTCTGGACGGTCAGAATGTATGTCATTTCTTGTTACTTCCTTGTAACCAGTTTGACTTAGCAATTGTCTAACCTGATTATAGTCTTGTCCAACATAATCACCTACTGTTACCTTTTCTTTACCTTGGCTTGAAAAAACAATTACTGTTTTCCCTTCTTTTACGGTCATTCCTGGCTCAGGGTCTGTTTTCACCACATGACCTTCTTCAATGTCCTCTGAATACATTTCTTCTCTTTCGACAATCAGATTTAAAGCTGTTAACTCATCATATGCCTCATCATATTCCATACCCTCTACATCTGGTATATCAACATCTTTAGGCTGTAGCCAATTTGGAAGTATAAATAGAGCCGCCAAAATAGCACCAAATAGTGCTACAAAAATAACAGTTATCCATAAAATAACTTTTTTTCTTTTTTTCTTTTTTTTACCTTTCTTACCTTTTTTATCCTCACCTTTTTCTTCCTTACCATTCATAGTAGCTCCGTTATTATTACTATGAACAATTGTGTCTTGTATCGAATTATGTTGTTTAAAAGTTTCGTCTGTAATTATGGGTATTGCTTTTGTTGCCTCACCGCTTTCCTCTGGTGGCAAGAAAACTTCCTGGTTTAGGTTACTAGGATGCAGTGCAGATTCCAAAGCATCCTCTAGTTCATATACCGTGTCATAACGATGAAATGGGTCTTTTGTTGTAGCCTTTAAAACAATATTTTCTATACTTTGAGGTAGTTCAGGATTCCATCTACGGATTGACGGAGTATTACTCTGTAAATGTTTAAGAGCAATCGAAACTGCGGTTTGACCTGAAAAGGGTAAGCGCCCTGTCAATAATTCGAACAGCACAATTCCTAAAGAATATATATCGGACTTCTTATTGGCCATCCCACCTCGTGCTTGTTCTGGTGATAAGTAATGTACTGAACCTAATACAGAATTTGTTTGCGTTAAAGACGTAGCACTGAGAGCAATAGCAATTCCAAAGTCAGTAACTTTTACGTTCCCATATGGATCAATTAATATATTTTGTGGCTTAATATCTCTGTGTACAATATCATTAGCATGTGCATGAGCGATGGCAGAAGTGATTTGTTTCATAATTTCAATTGACTCCTGTACCTCAACAGGACCATAGGTTTGTATGTACTTTTTTAAGGTCATACCGTCTACATATTCCATCACCATATAATAAATGTTTTCTTCTTCCCCTACATCATAGATGTTAACTATATTTGGATGTGAGAGGCTAATAGCTGAATGAGCTTCTCGATGAAATCTTGCTATGAATTCCTCATCATTAGCATATTCTAGACGCAATACTTTAATTGCGACGTCACGATTAAGAATCATATCGTTTGCGAGGTACACATTCGCCATACCTCCGCCACCAATCATCTTCTTAATCTTATATCTCTCATTTAGTAAACGACCTTCTAACACTATGATTCACCTTCTTCCTGTGAATCATTATAATGAACAAGAGTTAATGAAATATTATCCTCGCCTCCACGTTCATTTGCAATATTAATTAAATGTTGGGCTACATCTTCTAAACTAACAAATTGTTTTAGTGCGGAATCTAATTCTAATTCTGACACTTTATTAGATAAACCATCTGAACATAAGAGTAATTTATCATTTTTATCCCAACCTATTGTTTGAATATCCACATTTACATCTTTTTCTGTACCTAAAGCTTTTAACAAAACATTTTTTCTAGGATGATATTCTGCATCATCTTTAGAGATTTGCCCAGTACGAACAAGTTCATTCACAAGGGAATGGTCCTCTGTCACTTGTTTAAACCCTTGAGAATTGGACAAATAACACCTACTATCCCCAATATGTGCAATCGAAATAAAGTCTAATGTGCAGATAACAGCGACAACTGTTGTTCCCATCCCTGCACATTCCACATGTTGCTGTGAATAGGTGAAAACGCTATTATTGGTCTCTTTAATACTTTCAGAAAGCCATATTTCTGCTGCTTCTGGTGAAGTTATAGCGTTTTCTGTTTTATTCCATTTTTCTTTGAGTGAAGATATAACCATTTGACTAGCTACATCTCCAGCTTTATGCCCACCCATTCCATCTGCAATAATAGCAATCAGTTGTTTGTGTGGATTAAAAAACACTCCGCCAGCATCTTCATTATGGTCTCTCACTTTACCTTTATCTGTTAAAAAGTAACCATTCAATCTACTCACCCCGGCTCCGCTTGAAACGACCTAATTCTTGTCTATCTCAAATCTAATAATTTCTTTTTTTAAATAAAATTACAATTGATATAATTCTTCGAAGGTTTGATACTATAGTTACGTTAGAAGGATTCAATCTCTATCTCTTTTTCTTTAATCTCGTTAGAAAAAATCCATCTGTATCAAATTCTTGCGGGAATAATTGAACTCCCCATTTGGATATTCCTATCGAATTCTTTTTTATAATCTCTGGAAGACCATCAAAAAAACTTGAATCAACTTCAAAATCTTGATGACTTGCTAAAAACTTTTCGATTACATTATCGTTTTCATGTTTATCCACTGTACACGTACTATATAATAGTTTACCATCTTTTTTTAATAATGAAGAAACACTTTCCAACAACTCTATTTGAATGGAGGCAAGCTTTTCAATATCTTGCTCACTTTTACTATATTTTATATCAGGTTTTCCTCTAAGTACACCCAATCCAGAACAAGGTGCATCAAGTAGGATTCGGTCGAAACTTGATTCCTCATGATATGATGCTAAATCTCTAGAATCTGCTTGTTTAGCATTAATAATAGATAAATCTAATTCAAGTGCTTTTTTTCCAACTAATTTTGCCTTTTTTTCATGTAAGTCATATGCGAAAACAACACCTTTATTGGACATTTTTTCAGCAATATGAGTTGCTTTACCACCAGGTGCACTGCAAGCATCAAGAACTGTCATTTCTTCTTGTAATTGTAGCATTTCTGCTACTAACATAGAACTTTGGTCTTGAATTGTTACATAGCCATCGTAAAATAAATTACTTCTTAGTACATTCCCTTGCGTAATTATTAATCCTTGATTAGAAAAATTGGATATTTCCACTTCAAATCCTTGATCTTGTAACCTCTCTATTGCATCTTCACGGCTTATTTTCATTGGTTGAACTCTAACACTAATCGGTTTATGGTGTAAATTGGTTTTACACATTTCTTCTGTTACATCAAAGCCATACATATCAACCCAGCGTTTTACTAACCAGAATGGATGACTAGTTTCGATTCCTAACCGTTGTACAGGATCGGTCACCTTTTCAAATAAAGGTAATCCCTTCCTTTGAAGGCTTCTTAACACACCATTTACCATAGAGGAAATTCCTTTGTGTCCCCTTTTCTTGGCTATTTCTACCGACTCATGAATGATTGCATGGTCTGGCACTTTATCTAAATAAGTCATTTGATAAATGGACATATACAACAACCATTTTACCCAAGAATCTAATTTCTTGTTTCCTTTTATAAAGTGAGATAAATAGTAGTCTATTGTAAGTTTTCTTTGTATCGTTCCATAGACAATTTCAGTTAACAATGCTTCATCCCGGTCACTTAACCCTTTTTTTTCTATTGCTTGGTTAATCAGTAAGTGACTAAAACCTCCACCTTCACCAACTCGAATTAGAATGTCTAATGCTGTATTTCGTAGTAAGTATTTTGTCATATTACTCTCCTAACTTTTCCCCAAGTTGCAGGTCACTCCCTGTTCCTCTTAAATAGTCTTCTCCATCCATCTTTTTCTTTCCAGCGGGCTGTAAACTAGTTATTTTAATTCCTTTTCGATCACCACAACAAACGACGAAACCATCTAGGTCAAGACGAACAACCTCTCCAGCGCTCCCATTAAACGTATTGTCTAACTTCTCTCCCCACCATACCTTAAGTGTAGTTCCACGAAGTGTTGTAAAAGCTACTGGCCATGGATGCATCCCTCGGATATGATTGTAAATCTCTTCATTTGTTTTATTCCAATTAATCTTTTCTTGATCTCTTGTAATATTATATGCATAGGTTGCAATTTGATTATCCTGTTGTCTGTGTTCATTATTATCATTAAATATAGTAGGCAACGTTATTTCAAGTAACTCCGCACCAGCAATTGCTAGTTTGTCATGCAATGTTCCCACATGATCCTCTTCTGTTATTGTTACCTGTTGTTGCGTAATAATATCTCCAGCATCTAATTGTTCCACCATATACATGATGGATATTCCGGTTTGTCGTTTACCTTGTATAATAGCATAATGAATTGGTGCCCCACCTCTTAACTCTGGAAGTAAAGAAGCATGTACATTAATACAACCAAATTTTGGAGCCGTTAGCAGCGCTTTAGGTAGTATTTGACCAAATGCGGCTGTCACAATTATGTCTGGGTTATACTCGAGTACAAAATCATATTCATTTTTTATCTTTTCTGGTTGAAATACTGGAATTTTATATTTCTCCGCTTCCACTTTTACTGGTGGTGGAGTTAATGTTCTTTTTCTACCTTTGGGCCGGTCTGGTTGTGTAACCACCAATACGACTTGATAATCATCCTTTATTAATTGTTGTAAAATAGGAACAGCAAAGTCCGGTGTTCCCATAAAAACGATTCTTTTCATTAACGTACCCCTTTCTACATTAATTGATAAGGTTGTAAGTCAACTTGTATCAATAAGTCTTTTTTTTGAATTTCAGCATCATAAAAGGATAAGATTTTTTTTATAATTTTTCTTTGGTTCGGTTCATTTTTGTATTTTACCATGCATTGGTAACGATATCTATCTTTGACCCTAGTAAGTGGAGATGGTGTCGGGCCAAGTATTCTTGCTTGTTCCGATAAGTGTTTATTAAGTAACTGTACAATTGTCTTTGTAACCTCAACTACTCTTACTTGGTTCGGGTGTGATACTGTAATTAATGTTAAAAAGTAGTATGGAGGATATTGAAAAGTCTTTCTCATGTTCATTTCTTGTTTGAAAAATTGTTCAAAATTATATTCGCTTGCTAATTGAACACTGTAATGTTCTGGTGTATATGTCTGAACAACAACTTCTCCAGGCAGTGAGTGTCGTCCTGCACGTCCACTCACTTGTGTTAATAATTGAAATGTTTTTTCTGAAGCACGAAAATCTGGTAAGTGCAATAAAGAATCCGCAGCTAACACTCCTACTAAAGTTACTTTACCAAAATCAAGCCCTTTAGCGATCATTTGTGTACCTAATAAAATATCAGCTTCGTGTCTTCCAAATTGAGTAAGTAGTTTTTCGTGCGATCCTTTTCTTCTAGTTGTATCAACATCCATGCGGATAACTCTAGCTTCCGGGATCATTTCAGAAAGTGCTTCTTCCACTTTTTGTGTACCCGTTCCAAAATAACGGATTGTGTCACTTTCACAATCTGGACAATGGGAAGGCATCTGTTTTTCATGAGCACAGTAATGACACTTCAAACGCTCATTTTTTCTATGATACGTTAAAGCTATATCACAGTGTGGACATTCTATCACATGTCCACAGTCTCGACACATTACAAATGTCGAATACCCTCTTCTGTTTAAAAACAGTACAATTTGTTCCTGTTTTTTTAGCCTAAGTTCAATCTCCTCTTTAAGTTTAGTGGAGAACATGGATCGGTTCCCTTTATGCAACTCATCCCTCATATCAACAATATTAACTTTAGGCATCTTGGCATCATTCATTCGTTTTGATAATGTCAATAGTTTATATATTCCTTTTTGTGCTCTAGCAAAGGATTCAAGGGTGGGAGTTGCACTACCTAATATGACTGGGCAATCATGTTTTTCACCACGATAAATAGCTACATCTCTAGCGTGGTACCTTGGATGTTCCTCTTGCTTATAACTTGTTTCATGTTCTTCGTCAATTATAATTATTCCCACATTTTCAAATGGTGCAAATATGGCCGATCTAGCACCAACAACTACTTTTACTTGTTTCCGTTGAATCTTTCTCCACTCATCAAACTTTTCACCTGCTGATAAGGCACTATGTAACACAGCAACATTTGACCCAAATCTACCTTTAAATCGCTCTACCATTTGAGGTGTTAAGGCAATTTCAGGAACAAGCACAATTGCTTCTTTTCCTTTGTTAATCACCTCTTGAATCGATTGCAAATACACCTCTGTCTTACCACTACCAGTAACACCATGTAACAAAAAAACTTGATGGACCTTTTGTTTAATCGATGACAAGATTGGTTCGATTGCTTCCGATTGTTGATTTGTTAACGGTAACGCTTTTGTTTCAGGATATTTATCTTCCCGATATGGATTACGATACACCTCTTGCTTTGTTTCCTTTAAAATACCTTGTTCCAATAAAGGTTTTAAACTTGCTCGAGTTGTTTTTAATTGTTCAAGAAGTGTTTTCTGACTAATCGGTTCTGGATATTTTATGAAGTGACTCAGTAATTGACGTTGTTTAACTGCTTGTTTTGACAAATTAGCTAGTTCTTCTTCTACTAAATAACTTTCACGATTCACTGTAATCATCGATTCTTTTTTAACTGTTTCTCTAGAATTAACCAGATAATTTATTTCTAACACACCATCACTTATCGCTTTTTGAAGATTCCCATGATGCCCGTCTCTTTCGATGAATTCATCATAGGAAATATAATCTCTAAAAGCAAAGATCTCTTCTAACTGATAAGGTAGTTCCTCAGACGTCAATTTATGTAACTCTTTTTTATACTTAGCCTTTAACACCTGGGGCAACATTGCCTGAAACACTGAGATATAAAAACTTAATGTTTGCTCAGACAACCATTTCCCCAAGTCAAGTAACTCACTTGTTAATACAGGGGTGACATCCATTAAATCACTTATGTCTTTTAATCGATCAAAATCAGACTCGTCTGTCAAATCTAACACAAAACCCATTATCTTTCTTGGGCCAAATGGAACAATAACACGCATACCTTTATGAACGGAACCAGCGAATTTAGAGGGAATATTGTAATCAAAAACGCGATTTGTTTGACTTGCTGGTACATCAACTACTACTTTTGCAATTCTCACTTGGCTTCATCCTTCAATTCCTGATCGATTAATTCTAGTATTTGTTTAGCAATTTTATTTTTTGATGCCATTACCAACTGTTTTTCGAAACCTTTTTCACTTAAAAATGTAACTATATTCGTGTCAGAACCAAAACCTGCACCTTGCGCTTTTACATCATTAATAACAATAGCATTCAAATGTTTTTTCGCTAATTTTTCTCTACCATAGTGAATGACATCATTTGTTTCAGCAGCAAAACCAACAAGGTATTGTTTAGTTTTTTTTGCACCTAATTCTTTTAAGATATCTTTTGTTCTTTCCATTTCAATGGATAAATTACCTTCTTGTTTTTTTAATTTTTCATCATATGTAAGAATAGGGCGATAATCTGCAACTGCTGCTGCCTTAATGACGATATCATGGTCCGGAAAGAAGTGATTCATTTGCTGATACATTTCTTCAGCAGTTAAAACATCGATTCGCTTTACGTTTTTGGGTGTTTCCAAGTTTACTGGACCAGCCACAAGCGTTACTTCTGCACCATGATTTGCTGCTTCTTGAGCTAGAGCAAACCCCATTTTACCCGAGGAATGATTTGTGAAAAACCGAATAGGATCGACAGATTCTCTAGTAGGGCCTGCAGATATAAGTACTGATTTTCCACTTAGAAAAGGATCCTGAATATGTTGAGCTATGACCTCGATAATCGTTTCGGGCTCTTCAAGACGACCCTTGCCAACATAGCCACACGCAAGATAGCCACTACCTGGCTCGATAAAATGGTAACCCCAAGCAGTTATTTTTTTCATATTTTCTATTACTGCAGGGTGGCTGTACATATGTACATTCATTGCGGGTGCTATATATACCGGAGCTGTAGTTGCTAATAAAGTAGTAGATAACATATCGTCAGCGATACCATTAGCAACTTTACCAATCAAATTAGCTGTAGCCGGAGCAATAATACACAAATCAGCCCAATCTGCAACATCAATATGCGCTATTTTCTCAGGATCTTTTTCATCAAACGTATCCGTGTAAACTGGGTTTCTTGATAATGCCTGAAACGTTAGAGGTGAGACAAACTTCTGTGCACTATCGGTCATAATCACTCTAACCGTTGCACCTTGTTGTGTTAGTTTACTCGTTAGCGCACAAGCCTTATATGCAGCTATTCCTCCTGACACGCCCAACACCACATTTTTACCATGAAGCATTATAAGTTCCCCCTAACCATTCTATTCTAACTATCTATTTTATACTATCAAACGTATTCTTGAAAATAAAAGCACATTTGTTATAGCTAGAACTCTTTTCTAAAGGATCGTTATTGTGTTCTTTATATTACAAATGGATGCTTGGAGCGGTAGTCCATTTGTTCGAGCTTTTCATAAGACTACTGTCCTGTAACGGTAATAAAGATATCCGTTATGTTGTACGTGGAAGATTAACAAAACTAACTAAAAGAATCTTTATAGAAGAAACCCTCGCTAGCAAGGATGCAAGCGAGGGAAGTAATTTCATCAAAGAATTTCTTCATTCATATAACATAGATTAGATACATTGATTAAAAGTCATTCTCCTAGAAAGTTAAATGTCTTTTATTCTTCTGGAGCAGGAATGTGAGTTAGTTTATCAGCCTGAATTTCTTCTAAGGCAATACCTACATATTTTACTGATTTTGGGTTATCAAGCTGGTGGCGCTGTGTATCTTGAATTTGTCTCGCTCGCCTAGCTGATAAAGTTACTAACGTGTACTTAGAGTTAATTTTTAATTGTAATTTGTCGATTGACGGTTCTAACATCATCCCAAATCAGCCTCCAATATCTTTTTGTACTGTTTCGCAACGCGTTCGCGTCTCAAGTGTTCACTTCTAACAATAGATTGTACTTTGCTAACAGCTGTTTCTATTTTATCATTTACAACTACATAATCATAGGCATCCATCATTTCTATTTCTTCTCTAGCTGCCAATAACCTATTTGTAACAAGATCTTCTGTTTCTGTACCTCGGCTTATTATTCTGTTTTTCAACTCTTCTAAGCTAGGAGGGAATAAGAAGATAAACACACCTTCAGGAAAATTTTCCTTTACTTGAAGCGCACCTTGCACTTCAATTTCTAAAAACACATCTTTTCCCGAATTCAAAGTCTCTTCTACATAGTCTCTTGGTGTTCCATAATAATTACCAACATACTCGGCATATTCGAGTAACTTGTTATTTTCTATCATTTCTTCGAATACTTGCTTTGAACGATAAAAATAATCAATTCCCTCATTTTCTCCGTTCCTTTGTGGTCGGGTGGTCATTGAAATAGAATATTTTAACTCTGTATCTCTTTCAAAAAGAGCTTTTCGCACAGTACCTTTTCCTACCCCTGATGGACCCGATAATATAAATAAAATTCCTTTCTCATCAATCAACATATATCCTCCTAAGATTTGCTTTACTCATCAGAGATTTCATCATGACTAATTACGCGTTGTCCTACAGTTTCTGGTTGAACAGCTGATAAGACAACATGATCACTATCTGTAATTATAACAGCTCTCGTACGACGACCATATGTAGCATCTACTAGTTTATTATTGTCTCTTGCGACAGTAATAATACGTTTAATAGGTGCAGATTCTGGTGAAACAATTGAAATTATCCGATTAGCTGAAACAACATTTCCAAATCCTATATTTATTAGTCGTAAGCTCAAAACGGCTCCCCCTCTTTGCACAGATGTTACTCTGTACTATATCATTTAAATGAATTCAAGAAATAAATACGTGGTACTTTTAATAGTTTTATCTCAAGTTTATAAAAATCTTTTAAATCTTATTATATTATATGACCTAAATATACAAAAACAAAAGGTTTATTCAATATTTTGTATTTGTTCTTTTACCCTCTCTATCTCACTCTTTAACATGACAACCCATTCACTAATCTTAACATCATTTGATTTTGATCCTACTGTATTCGTTTCTCTATGCATTTCTTGTAAAATAAAATCCAATTTCCTTCCTATAGCACCTTGCTGTGTAATCGTATGTAGGAATTGACTCACATGGCTATGGAGACGTGTAACTTCTTCGGTAATATCACCTTTTTCTGCTAGAAGTGCAACTTCTTGATAGAGTTTCGAATCATCATTTACAAATTCACTACTTATATATTTTTCGATACGCTCCTTGATTCGATCTCGATATTCCATTATAACAATATCTCTTCGTTCTCCCAATAGTTTTACTGTATTTTCTATCATTTCAATTCTAGATTTTACATCTTCAACTAATTCTTCACCTTCATGTTCACGCATTTCCAGAACTTGTCTACAAGCATTTTTCAGTGCTTTTATAATGGAATCATGTACGAAATCAGATTCTTGGGAACTTTCTTGAATAGTAAAGACATCGGACATTTCTGTAACGACTTCAACGGGTACATCGCCAGCTAAGTTATAACGTTTTTTAATCTTTTCAAAACCTTCTATGTATTGATCCATTAACTCCCAATTAATTTGAAGTGTTCGTTCTACCAACTCATGTCCTTCTATTGTGATAAATATATCTATTCTACCCCGGTCAAAATACGATTGAACCACTTTTTTTAATTTATCTTCCAATACTAGAAGAGAGCGGGGGATTTTTGTTGAGACATCCAAAAAACGGTGGTTTACACTCCTAATCTCAACTGATATATTTGTTTCACTTACACATACTTCATTTCTACCGTAACCTGTCATACTTGTAACCACAACATCACATCCAGTAACTAATCATTGTACTTTAATTATATAGTTACTATATCAAACTTAGTAACATTATGTCATCAATGAACCATATCTTAAACGATTATTTAAAATAAACTCACCCTTAAAAAGAAAAAAACCTACGATCTGCAGTAGGTTTTTCCATTACTTTTTTGTGAATCCAAATAATACAGTTGGTATGGAGCTTAATGCTAGAATAAAGATCCAATCTCTTAGCCCTAAATCCATTGTGTTAAATACTTCTTGTAGTGATTCGAGGTATAATACCATTAACAGAAGTAAAATGGATGAAATAACGGCACCTACTAAATATAAATTCTGAAATGGATTCCTTGAAAATACAGACTTTTCACTACGGCAATCAAATACATGAATGAGTTGTGCCATCACTAAGGTTGTAAACGCGATTGTTTGCGCGTAACGGAGGTGATCTGGATCTCCCTGATAGGCAGTCATAAAAGCAATTAATGTAATAATACCTATCATAAACCCTCTACTTATTATTTTAAAAGCCAACCCTCTCGCAAACACACCCTCTTTCGGATGTCTTGGTGATCGCTTCATAACATCTCCCTCTGCTTGATCTAAGCCTAATGCCATTGCAGGTAGGCCATCTGTAACTAAATTGACCCACAATATTTGTACTGGTATCAGGGGTAAAGGCAAACCTAATAGCATAGCAAATAACATTACTAATATTTCTCCAACATTAGATGCCAATAAATATCGAATGAACTTTCGAATATTTTCATAGATGTTTCTACCTTCTTTAATCGCAGACTTAATGGTTGCAAAATTGTCATCTAACAAAACTAAAGCGGACGCTTCTTTTGCAACATCTGTCCCACTTAAGCCCATACTAATTCCTATGTCACTTGCCTTTATTGCTGGAGCATCATTTACACCGTCGCCTGTCATTGCAACAACATGTCCATTTCTTTGAAAAGCTTTCACAATCTTAAGCTTATGCTCTGGGGTAACCCTTGCAAACACATAAACATCATCTATAACCGTGCTCAATTGTTCTTCAGTCATTTTACTTAATTGATGACCTTCTAAAACTTTTCCGTATTCTGGAATTAAATCAAGCTGTTTCGCAATAGCCAAAGCGGTTTTAGCATGATCTCCTGTAATCATTACTGTTTTTATTCCAGCTTCTTGACACTCACTAATGGCGGTTTTCACCTCTTTTCGTGGGGGATCAATGATTCCACTTATCCCTACAAACGTGAGGTCTTTTTCAAGCATTATCTCATCGATTGCTTGACTTTTTTCTAAAGGTTTTATGCAGATTGCAATTGTCCTTAGTGCATGATCAGCCATATCATTTATAGCTTGCTCAATGCTATTTTGATCTTTTGCTCGAATAGGTCTCCTTCCTTCTTTGTCGATTATATAATTCGTACGAGGTAATAGAATGTCTGGGGCACCTTTTGTTACTACAAAACGATTACTTTGATTATCTTCAACAACAACACTCATTCTTTTTCTATCTGAATCGAAAGGAATTTCATGAATAATTTTGAATTTTTCTGTATCTTCAATAGTAATATTTGCTTTCCTTGCTGCTACAAGTAGTGCACCTTCAGTTGGATCTCCGTCAATCATCCACTTGCCCTTTTTTCTATATAATGAAGCGTGATTACATAGTGCACCATACAACAACATTTCTTCTAATTCTTCACTATTAACATTTCTTTCACTCTGTTGGAAATCTCCTTTTATGTCATAGCCTTGACCGGTAACGTAAACATACCTTTGTCTTATATACAATTGCTTCACTGTCATCTGGTTTTCCGTCATCGTTCCTGTTTTATCTGAACAAATAACTGAAGCACTTCCTAGTGTTTCAACAGCAGACAGTTTTCTTACTATTGCTTTTTTTCGAATCATCCTTTGTACACCAAGTGATAATGCCACGGTTACAATTGCTGGTAAACCTTCTGGAATAGCCGCTACAGCCAAAGAAACACCAGCCAAAAACATATTATAAATCGGATGTCCTTGCCAAACGCCTATCACCACAACAAAGGCAGTTAAGATTAGCGCAAGTAAAATTAATATTTTTCCTAACTCCATTAATTTACGCTCTAATGGTGTCACTTGTTGTTCTGTATTAACAAGTAATTCTGCAATCTGACCCATAGCTGTTTTCATGCCAGTTGCAACAACAATTCCTATGCCGCTTCCTCTAGTTACAAGAGTTCCCATAAATGCCATATTCTTTTGGTCAGCAGGTTCTAACCCATCCTGTGTAATTGCTGTTGCATGTTTTGTTGTAGGAAGAGATTCACCTGTTAAGGCTGATTCTTCCAATTCTAAACTACTTGATTTAGTTATCCTCATATCTGCTGACACACGGTCTCCACTTGTAATTTTTATAATATCTCCTACCACAACTTCACTTGAGGGAATTTTATCCCATCTTCCATTGCGAAGCACATTCGCAAGTGGAGCTGAAAGTTCTTTCAATTTAGATAATGATTTTTCTGCTTTTTGTTCTTGAAAAAAACCAATTAGTCCATTAATTAAAACAATTACCATAATGGCAATCGCATCAACATATTCTCCAAGTAAACCAGACACTAGGGTTGCAGCTAGCAGAACGAGTACCATAAAATCCTGAAATTGTTTTAGAAACACAAGCCACAGTGATATCTTTTTTCTATCAGCAAAAACATTCGCTCCAAATTTTTTCAATCGTTTCTCAACATCCAATGAAGATAAACCTTTATCTCTTCTGACACCCAGTTTCTGCTCTAATTGATCTTCGTTAAATTGGTACCAATTCACATCGCATACCCCCATGTACTCTTCGGTCATTGTATTTCTATTCAGACTCGTCCAAAAAAATGCTATAATTACAAAAGCGAGGTGATTCATATGGCATTTGATGGAATAGTTACCCGAGCAATTACACATGAATTAGATAACGAATTAAGCTCAGGGCGAGTCATGAAAATATATCAACCAACAGAAACGGAACTAATACTCACAATTAGAAGTCATGGTAAAAATAAATCATTACTATTGTCCATGCACCCTAGTTATGCGCGATTTCATTTAACATCGGATTCTTATCAAAACCCAAAGGAACCACCCATGTTTTGTATGCTATTAAGAAAGCATTTAGTTGGTGGATTTATTGAGGAAATCGTACAACACGAAAACGAAAGAATCGTCTTTTTTCATATTAAAGGAAAAAATGAAATTGGTGATGAAACTGTAAAGACATTAATCATTGAAGTAATGGGCAAACACAGTAATATTTTCTTAGTAGACAAAGAAAAAGGGCACATACTTGATAGCATTAAACATGTAGCACCTGCTCAAAATCGTGTGCGGACCATTATGCCTGGACAAGCATATAAATTACCACCTGATCAAGGGAAGTTGAATCCGATTACGGTTGATTCGGATGTTTTTATACGAAAATTAGATTTTAATGCCGGGCAATTGGATAAGCAATTAGTAAGCACATTTATGGGCTTTTCTCCTTTGATTGCAAAAGAGATTTTACATCGGGCCTATTTAGGTTCGCCTGAAACATACAAAGCAGTTTTTGAACAATTACAAACTAGTCTCTTGCACCATCAATACCAACCAGAGTTGATTAAAGATAAAAAGGAAGATTTTTATTGTCTATCTTTATCATCTGTAGCTGGTCAAAGAGAAAAATTTGAAACAATGAGTAGTTTATTAGATAACTATTATTCAGGTAAAGCCGAGCGTGATCGGGTTAAACAACAAGCTGGTGACCTCTATCGTTTCTTGAAAAATGAACGCGAGAAAAATGTTAGAAAAATAAAAAAGCATAAACAAACTTTAGTTAAAGCAGATAAAGCGGATCAGTTTCAACGTTATGGTGAACTGCTGACAGCTAATATGCATACGCTCAAACAAGGCGATAAATCTGCAACAGTAATTGATTATTATGATCCTGACCAAAATGAAATAACAATCGAATTAAACCCAAACAAAACACCGAGTGAAAATGCACAAAGTTACTTTAAAACCTATCAAAAATTAAAAAAATCTAAAAAAATGGTCATTCAAGAGATTGCGAAAGCCGAACAAGAAATTAACTATTTAGATGAACTGCTTCAACAAATAGATGAAGCGAGAGTACAAGATATTGAAGAAATAAGAGAAGAGTTAAGAGAAGAAGGCTACTTAAAAACTAAAAGCAAGCATAAGAAAAAGAAAAACAAACCTACAAAACCTGAACCTGAGCAATATGTAGCTAGTGATGGCACCATTATATTAGTAGGTAAAAACAACAAGCAAAATGAGTTCTTAACTAATCGACTTGCAGCTAAAGATGAAATTTGGCTTCATACCAAAGATATCCCAGGATCACACGTTGTTATCCGTGACAAGAATCCGAGTGATGAAACACTTTTTGAAGCAGCGCAACTAGCAGCTAGTTTTAGTAAGTCAAAAAATTCTTCTTCGGTTCCGGTTGACTATACATTAATACGTCATGTAAAAAAGCCCAACGGTGCAAAGCCTGGTTTTGTCACGTATGATAATCAGAAGACTTTGTTTGTGACACCAGAAGAAGATATTATTAAAAAACTTAAGACAAAATAAAAGTGTTTTTTAATAAGATAGATGCATCAAGCGGCGAACAGAATAACAATACTAGATAAGCAAACGTTAAGAAAGAACTAATGACAATCTTCATTAGTTCTTTTTTTAGAATATACATCTATATACATTGCGAAAGAAGTAGAAAAATTGCGAATCATGCGCTTTCCCGGGCAATAAGTTGAACTCCTACCTTATCAAAATGGTACATCTACTTTAAAAATAATTTTATTTTCTTAAGTGAATTTTTCGTTGTACCGTATCTCAAAGCAATATCAAATTTAGTAGTCTGCTTCATGATACTTTTACTATGTGAAAACGTATCGAAACTAGCTTTTCCATGATAGGATCCCATGCCACTACTACCTACTCCACCAAAAGGTAAAAATGGAGAGCTTAAATGATAGATGACATCATTTATACATCCACCACCAAAAGAAATGGATGAAATTATTTGTTTGGATACCTCGTCACTCTCTGAAAAGATATAAAGTGCCAATGGACTAGGGCGTTTGTTTACTTCTCCAATCACTTCTGCTAACTGTTCATATTCTAAAATGGGTAAAATTGGACCAAAAATCTCTTCAGCCATTACGTGATCATCCCATGATATATCAGTTAAAACAGTTGGCTCAATCACCAGCTCTTCTCGATTCGTTTTTCCACCTAATACAGTAAAGCCATTGCTCAAGAAATTGATTAACCGGTCAAAGTGCTTTTCACTAACTATTTTAGTATATCTATCATTATCTATCGGTTCTTCACCATATAATTCGAAGACAGTTCGCTTTAATTCTTCCAGAAATTCTTTCTTTATTTTTTTATCAATATAGATATAATCAGGAGCTACACACGTTTGTCCTGCATTTGTATATTTGCCCCAGGCAATCCGCTTAGCTGCAACCTTTAGGTCAGCTGTATCATCTACAATACAGGGACTTTTTCCACCTAATTCTAAGGTCACTGGTGTTAGGTTTTTAGCTGCAGCTTCCATCACTAATTTGCCAACTCGTTCACTCCCAGTAAAAAATATGTAGTCAAAATCCTCAGCTAAAAGTGTTTTACTCACTTCAGGACCACCTTGGACAACAAAAATTTGTTCTTCCTCAAAATTCTCACTAAACATTTTTGCCAAAGCGATGGAAGTCGCATCGGTTAATTCCGATGGTTTTAAAATAACTGAATTACCAGCAGCAATTGCCCCAATCAAAGGTGCAATTGCTAATTGAATCGGGTAATTCCACGGCGAAATAATTAGCACTGAACCATATGCTTCTTTGTAAATGTAACTTCTTGTACCTGTATGTGATAGTGGCGCCTTTACCTTCTTTCGCTTACTCCATGAACG
This sequence comes from Aquibacillus rhizosphaerae, assembly GCF_030282825.1. GTDB lineage: Bacteria > Bacillota > Bacilli > Bacillales > Amphibacillaceae > Aquibacillus_C > Aquibacillus_C rhizosphaerae. The sequence continues at coordinate 26,313 of NZ_JASTZU010000021.1, read as the reverse complement.
CAAGTGTTTAATGAAAAAATCTATTTCTGTATAGACGATACCAATCTCAGTTGTATAAGCATCAAACTCAGACTTATTTAAATCACGAAAAAGTGCTGTTATAAGCTTTTCTTCCTCTTTTTTTAACACACTTTTTAGTTGTTTAAGCAATTTAATTCGATCTGAAACAGGTTTTGTTTTATTAGCCAAAACATTTGCTTTTTGTCGCTCAATGAGTGCTGTGAATTCGCTCAAATAAATCCCTACCCTTTTATAGATTTAATGATAATACTATTATAACTTAATTACGTTATTTTTTTATATAAACAAGAAAATCACATAAGCTCAGGCTTATGTGATTCGTTTTTTTAATTGCTTTTTATTCGCTCAAATAATGAATCTCGCCATTCCATTAAACCTTCTTTTTCACTAACAGTAAGGTTATCAATCGATACTAAGTAATCCAACAATACATCAAAACTCGTAATTGTCTTTAACTCAATCCCTTGCTCAGAAAAGCTTTCAAATGATTTAGATAAACCATATGTGAAAATTGCGAGGGTTCCAAGAACTTCAACACCTTCTGCTTGCAAAGCTAATGCAGAATTTAACGCAGAACCTCCAGTAGAAATAAGATCTTCAATTACAACAACTTTCTGTCCTGCACTTATTTTACCTTCAATTTGATTTCCTTTTCCATGTGCTTTAGGTTTAGATCTTACATATACCATCGGTAAGTTTAATCTCTGTGCAAGCCAAGCAGCATGTGGAATTCCTGCAGTTGCACAACCAGCGATGATATCAGGTTTGTCGTCCATTTTTCCAATAATTTCTACGAATGCATCTACAATTACTTCTCTAACATCTGGATAAGACAAAGTTAAGCGATTATCACAATAAATTGGGGATTTTATTCCAGAAGTCCAAGTAAAGGAACGATCTGTTTTTATTTGTACTGCTTCGATTTCATATAAGCGTTTAGCAATTTCATGACTTAACAACTGTTTTCCACTCCTCTATTGCTTGCTGATACATTTTATTGGGGTATTCTGCTTGGGTAATACTTCTTCCAATAACAAGCATATCTGCACCGTTATTTTTTGCAAATGATGGTGTAGCCACTCGCTTCTGATCATCTTTGTTTGTATTAGCTAGACGTATTCCTGGTGTAACGGTTAAGAAATCTGATCCACATGATTGCTTTATCGCTGCTGCTTCATATGCAGAGCAAACAACCCCGTCTCCACCGCTTTCTTTTGTTAACTTAGCAAACCTTACAACAGTATTATCTATCGTGTCATTCATCTTAATTTCATGTTGAAGGGTATGTTCATCCATCGATGTCAACAATGTGACCGCTAGTAATTTAGGAGTAATACCATTCTGAGCCCCTTGTTCAAGTCCTTCTTTTGCAGCAGCAATCATCTCACTACCACCAAATGCATGAATGTTCGTAACATCAACACCGAATTGCGCGATGTTGCGCATTGCTTTTTTAACTGTTGTAGGAATGTCATGAAGTTTTAAGTCAAGAAAAATTGCATGATTATTTTCTTTTAAGCGTTCAATAACCTTCGGACCTTCACGATAAAAAAGTTCCATTCCTACCTTTACAGGCACTCCTTGCAATTCATTTTTGTTTATAAATTGATTCGTCTCTTCCCATGTCGGAAAATCAAGCGCGAGAAAAATTGGTAACTCCATGTTCATGCCCCTTTCCGATTGCATCTTCAACAGACCTGAAACCATATTGCTCTAAGACACCTGGTAATGCTTGGATTATTTCAGGGCATACAAAAGGATTATGAAAATTAGCTGTTCCAATTGCTACAGCATTTGCTCCAGCTAACAAAAACTCTAGCACGTCCTCTGCATTCATAATCCCGCCCATACCTATGATTGGAATGGATACATGTTGTCTTACTTCATAAACCATTCTAATTGCAATAGGTTTAATCGCAGGGCCAGACAACCCACCTGTTTTATTCGCAAGTATAGGTTTTCTGGAAGAAAGATTAATTTGCATTCCAGTCAGTGTATTTATCATCGATAGACCATCTGCTCCGGCAGCTTCTACAGCTTTTGCCATTGCAACAATATTTGATGTGTTTGGCGATAATTTAACATAAACTGGAACATGACTGACTGCTTTTACTTTGGATGTTACTTCAGCAGCTAGTTCCGGATCAGTACCAAATTGGATTCCACCTTGTTTAACATTTGGACAAGAAATATTTAATTCGATAGCTTTAACTGTTGTTGTACGTGTAAGTGCTTTTGTAACTTCCACATATTCCTCAACACTACTACCAGCTACGTTAGCAATAATTGGTACATCATAATCTGATAAAAAAGGTAATTCCTGATTTATGATTGCTTCCACTCCAGGGTTTTGAAGACCGATTGCATTCAACATTCCCGAAGAAGTTTCTGCGACTCTTGGGGTTTGATTTCCGTATCTGGATTGTTTGGTTGCCGCTTTTATAATAATTGCCCCTAGCTGATTCAAGTCAAAAACATCGCTATATTCACGACCGAATCCAAAACAACCAGATGCAGGCATGATTGGATTTTTAAGTACCAGACCAGGTAAATTTATTTGCAAGGTCATTATAATACCACCTCGTTTGCTTCAAATACGGGGCCATCTTTACATATCTTTTTAAAACCATTTGAGCCATCGTTCGTTGGCACAACACAAGCATAACATGCTCCAATTCCACAACCCATTCGTTGCTCTATTGAAATATAGCCATTCCTATCTTGTAATTTACTAGATACAGCTTTAAGCATCGGTGTAGGACCACAAGAGAAATAGTAATCGAATGTAGGGTCCAGTTGATCAATTACATCCGTAACAAAACCTTGGAATCCGTGTGTTCCATCATTGGTTACAATATGACACTTCCCTAGTTCAGCAAATTCAGATTGGTAAAACACATGTTCACTAGACTGAAATCCAAGGATAGAAGTAACTTCAACACCCTGCTCTTTTATCTGTTTAGCTAGATAGTAGAGCGGAGGTACACCAATACCACCGCCTATTAATAGTGCTTTATCCATCGTTATTTGCTCGATAGGATAACTTGTACCACATGGTATTAAACCATCAATCACATCACCGACGTGACACTTGCTTAAGTGATCAGTACCAGAACCAATCACCTTAAATATAATCGTAACAATTTGTTGGTCTTGATTTACATCAGCAATTGAAATTGGCCTTCTTAACATGTGCGACCCCTCATTGCCAACTTTTATATGAACAAATTGACCCGGTTTTGCGTGCTTGATTTTCTCAGACCCTTGAAGTCTCATCTTGATTGTTTCCTTTGCTATTTGAATTGTTTCAACAATTGTCAACAGCTCTTTATTTATCACAATACAACAACCTTTCGATCCACGACTGGTCTAGCTGTGAATGTCGTTGAATCAATAACGTTTAGAATCGCTTCAGCCGTATCTAAGCTTGTTAAACATGCAATCCCATGCTCTACAGCTTCTCTTCGGATTCTAAATCCATCAGATCTAGGTTGCTGACCAGATGTCAACGTATTTATGACAAATTGTACTTCACCGTCTTCAATAATAGATAAAACATTGCGTCCTTCTGAGCCGATTTTCCCTACTTGCTTCACAGGTATTCCTGCTTCCTCTACAAAGGATGCTGTTCCTTCCGTAGCGTATAATTGGAAACCAAGATGATGAAATCTTGAAGCGATTTCCATCATTTCCTGTTTATCTTTATCGGCAACTGTAAGGAGAACTGAACCTTCCATTGGAATCGACAAACCAGATGCTATCAGTCCTTTATACAACGCTTTTTCTAAAGTTTTATCTCGACCGATTGCTTCCCCAGTTGATTTCATTTCAGGTCCTAATATCGTATCGACGCTTCTCAGTTTCTCAAATGAGAACACAGGTACTTTTACCGATACATGTGAAGGCTCTGGTAACACACCTTCTTTATAACCCATTTCTATTAGTGATTGACCAAGAATACACTTCGTTGCTAAATTAGCCATTGTGACTCCTGTAATTTTACTTAAGAATGGAATCGTTCTACTTGCTCTTGGATTTACTTCTAGTACATATACTTCTTCTTTATGAACGACAAACTGAATATTGATTAATCCCTTTACTTGTAAACGAGAAGCAATTTTGAGGGTAATATCAACACACTCCTGCTTAACTTTTTCACTAATTCGTTGTGTTGGATAAACCGCCATTGAATCACCAGAATGGACACCAGCTCGCTCAATATGTTCCATAATTCCAGGAATCACTGTTGTCTTCCCATCACTAATTGCATCTACTTCAACTTCGATTCCTGTCAAATATTTATCAATCAAAACTGGATGTTTATGCTTTATGTGACTTGATTTTTTCAAATAAACATATAATTCATCATCATTATAGACGATTTCCATTTGACTGCCACCAATGACATAAGAAGGTCGAACTAAAACCGGATATCCTATCTCATTTGCAGCTTCCATCGCTTGGTCCAGATGCTTAACACTTCTACCTTTTGGCTGCGCAATGTTTAATTCAGTAAGTAATTGTTCAAATTTATCACGATTTTCGGCTGTATCAATCGATTCTAATGATGAGCCAAGAATAGTAACGCCTCTTTGTTGTAATCCTTCAGCTAAGTTAATCGCTGTTTGACCACCAAATTGTACGATTACTCCAATCGGGTTTTCTAGTTCAACTACATGCATCACATCTTCTAGTGTTAATGGTTCAAAATACAATTTATCCGATACACTAAAGTCTGTTGAAACTGTTTCAGGATTATTATTCATGATAATAGCTTCATATCCTGCTTCTTTAATAGCTAACACAGAGTGTACTGTCGCATAATCAAATTCAATACCCTGACCAATTCGAATTGGTCCTGAACCAAGTACGATTACTTTTTCGCGTTCTGTTACTACCGATTCATTTTCATCTTCATAAGTGCTATAAAAATAAGGTGTTTCTGACTCGAATTCTGCAGCGCATGTGTCCACCATTTTATATACTGGACGGAGATCAATATCCATCCGCAATTGGTAAATCTCATCCACATGCTGGCCCCAAACTCTAGCAATCTGTGTATCAGAAAAACCGATTTTCTTCGCTTCTATAAGTAGTTCAGTAGAGCCTATTTCATTCATAAGCTTATTTTCGATATCGATAATTTTTTTCAATTTAATTAAGAAAAATCGATCAATCTTTGTAAGCTCAAAAATCTCATCCACAGTAAGCCCTTGACGTAATACCTCTCCCAAGATAAATATTCGTTCATCATCTGGTTTCACCAATCTAGCCTTCAACTCACCCATAGATAACTTAGTTACACTTTCTAACCAAAAATCTTCAGCACTAATATCTAAAGAGCGAATCCCTTTTAGTATCGATTCCTCAAATGTTCTCCCGATTGCCATAACTTCTCCTGTTGCTTTCATTTGCGTACCTAATGTTCTATTTCCTGTTGTAAACTTATCAAAAGGAAAACGAGGAAGTTTTGTAACCACATAATCAAGCGCAGGCTCATAACAAGCATAAGTTTTACCTGTAATCGGGTTAATGATTTCATCAAGTGTTAATCCGACAGCTATTTTAGCAGCAATTTTAGCGATTGGATAACCTGTAGCTTTTGATGCTAGTGCACTAGATCTACTTACCCTTGGATTCACTTCGATAATATAGTATTGAAAACTATAAGGATCAAGCGCTAGTTGTACGTTACAACCACCCTCTATTTTTAATGCACGAATTATTTTCAATGACGCAGTTCTTAATAATTGATATTCTCGATCACTTAATGTTTGTGATGGTGCTGTTACGATTGAATCTCCAGTATGAATGCCGACCGGATCAATATTCTCCATATTACAAACAACAATAGCTTGATCATTCTTGTCTCTCATAACCTCGTACTCTACTTCTTTAAACCCAGCAATATTTCTTTCTATTAAACACTGATTAACAGGGGATAAAGACAAGCCGTTACGTGTAATATCTCTTAACTCTGTTTCGTCATAACACATTCCACCACCAGTGCCACCTAATGTATAAGCTGGACGAACTATTAATGGAAAACCTATTTTGTTAGCGAAGTCAACTGATTGTTCTACATTGTTAACGATGACACTCTCAGGCACAGGTTCGTTAAGTTCATTCATTAAGTTTCTGAACTTTTCTCTATCTTCTGCTTGCTGAATCGCATCCAGGGAAGTACCTAATAGTTCAGTATTGTATTCATCCAATATACCAGTAGCCTCTAGCTCTACTGCTAAATTTAAACCTGTTTGTCCACCTAATGTAGGCAAAATTGCTTCTGGCTGTTCTTTTCGAATAATCTTTGACAAAAACTCAACTGTTAGAGGCTCCATATACACCGTATCTGCAATCGTATGATCAGTCATTATCGTTGCAGGGTTGGAGTTGGCGAGAATAACGGTATATCCTTCTTCTTTTAATGATTGACAGGCTTGTGTTCCTGAATAATCAAACTCTGCTGCTTGACCAATGACAATCGGACCTGAACCAATTACTAGGATTTTATTTAGATCTGTACGTTTAGGCATATGTCTCCTCCTTGATGGTTGCTTGGTGTTTTTTTATTTTTTTCAAAAAATCGTCAAACAAATAATTCGTATCGTCAGGACCTGGTGAACTTTCAGGATGATATTGCACAGAAAAAACTGGATATTTACTATGCTGAATTCCTTCTACCGTATCATCATTAAGTGCGATTTGTGTCAATTCTAAATCTGTTTTCACTAATGAATCGACGTTTACTGCGTAACCATGATTTTGTGAGGTAATAAATGTTTTATTAATCGTTATATCTTTAACTGGATGGTTGGAACCTCTGTGACCAAATTTTAATTTTTCTGTATCTGCTCCACAAGCTAGAGCCAACAATTGATGTCCTAAACAAATACCGAATACAGGTACTTTGTTTACTAGATTGGCTATCATTTCGATGGCTTGAGGAACGCTTTTTGGATTTCCAGGACCGTTTGTTAACATCACACCATCTGGCTTTAGTCTGAGAATACTCTCTGCACTGTAGTGATAAGGAACAACAGTAATATGACAGTTTCTTTTTGTTAATTCACGCAATATTCCATGCTTCATTCCAAAATCCACAAGCACGATTCGATAGCCTCTGCCAGGAACTACATATGGTTTCACAGTTGATACCTTTGCTACTTGATCATTGATGATAGCTGTGTTTTTTATTTCAGTTACAGCTTCCTCACTATTCACCCCAACAGCGGTAAAAACACCTCTCATTGTTCCGTGCTTACGTATGATTTTTGTTAGTTTTCGTGTGTCAATTCCAGCTATACCAGGAATATCATTTGCTTTTAAGTAGCTATCTAAACTTTCTTCATTACGAAAGTTGGATGGGTGATCGCAAACTTCCTTTACAATTAACCCATGTATGGAAGGGTTGATTGTTTCAAAATCATCACGGTTAATTCCGTAGTTTCCGATTAAAGGGTACGTCATCGTTACAATTTGCCCACAATAAGATGGATCAGATAAAATTTCCTGATATCCTGTCATTCCTGTATTAAAAACCACTTCACCTACACTTGCGTGTTCACTTCCAAATGCTGTTCCTATAAACGTAGTGCCATCCTCAAGCACGAGTTGTCGCTTTTCCATAAGAAGCCTCCTCAAAAACGATTTTTCCTTCTGCTATTGTCATAACCGGAATCCCTTTAACTTCCCATTCATGAAACGGTGTGTTCTTCCCTTTGGAATAAAAGCTATGTTTATCTATATTTATTTTTTGATCTAAGTTAATAACAGTAATATCTGCTACCTTACCCGGGCTTAGTTCCCCATAAGGTAAGTTGAATGTTTGTGCTGGTTTAATTGTCAACCAATCAATTAACTGTTTTAATGTCACTTTTTTTGTCTCTACAAGATGTGTATGAAGTAATGAAAATGCTGTTTCAAACCCATGAATTCCGAATGGGGCAAGTAATAAACCTTGTTGTTTCTCTTCTTCCGTATGTGGTGCATGGTCGGTTGCAATAAAATCAATTGTTCCATCTAACAAGCCTTCTAATAATGCTTCTTGATCTTGGAGCGATCGAAGCGGAGGATTCATTTTAAAATTGCTATCCTCGGATACAACTGCCTCTTCATTTAATAATAAATGATGCGGTGTTACTTCTGCTGTAACATGTATGCCAGCTTTTTTTGCATCTCTTATCACACGCACAGATTCTTTTGTACTTACATGACAGACATGATAATGACATCCTGCTGCCTCTGCTAACAGAACATCTCTTGCTATTTGTACTGATTCACAGATTGAAGGAATACCAGGAACATTCAACCTCTTGCTTGCTTCTCCTTCATGGATAACTCCTTTGTGGATTAAAGAGTTATCTTCACAATGAGCTACAATTGGCATATCAAGATTTGCTGCTTGTTGCATTGCTTTTAGCATTGTGTCTGCCGTTTGAATTCCAACACCATCATCGGTGAAGGCGAATGCACCTAAATCTTTTAACTTTTCCATGTCTGTAAGCTTCTCACCAAGTAATCTTTCTGTGATTGACGCATAAGGTAATACCCGAACATGAGCTGTTTCTTCAATTCTTTCTGTCAATGCTTTTAGTGTTTTTTCACTATCAGGTACCGGTCGGGTATTTGGCATCGAGCAGACCGTTGTATAGCCACCTCGTGCTGCAGACTTAGTACCGGTTGCAATCGTTTCTTTTGCTTCCCCACCTGGTTCTCTTAAATGTACATGTACATCAATAAAACCCGGTGACACTAAATCGCCTTTACAATCGATTGTCTCATCTGCTTGAAGTGATAGTTTTTCACCTATTTGTTCAATAACACCATCTTTTATAGAAATTTCACACTGAGTAAATGTATTATCTACTGATAACTGCACTGCGTTTGTTAAAATTGTTCGCATGAGTAATTCCTCCCTTTTCTAAAAGTTGGTACATAACTGCCATTCTAGCTGATACTCCGTTTGTCATTTGTTTGAAGATTCTAGATCTACCACATTCAACTAAACTATCATCTATTTCAACACCTCTATTGACTGGTGCTGGGTGAAGAATAATTGCATCAGATTTCATTCTGTTTTCCCTATCTTTAGTTAGGCCATAGTTTTCTAAATATTGATCCGCTGACATAATCGTATGGTTTTGATGTCTTTCATGTTGAATCCGGAGAAGCATCACTACATCACACTGTTCAACGGCTTCGTCTATTCCGATGTAAGGGAAAGGAAGATTATTGTCTTGCCACTCTGGCATGGAAGATAAGTAGACCTCCGCCCCCAATGTTGTAAGTGCATAAGCATTGGACCTAGCCACACGGCTATGTTTGATATCACCAACAATTGCCACTTTTAAGCCTTTAAACTTTCGATATTCCTGATATATAGTTACTAAGTCAAGCAAACTTTGTGTTGGATGTTCGCCTGTTCCATCCCCCGCGTTAACAATTGGAATATTTATGTGCTCAGCGAGTCGTTGGACTAGATTATCTTCAGGATGTCTAACAACTAGCAATGAGGCACCGATCGATTCGAACGTCTTTGCAGTATCATAAATACTTTCTCCTTTTTTGACACTAGAAACATCACTATTAAAATCTAATACTTCCATTCCTAATTTTCGTTCAGCAACAACAAAACTCATTTTTGTTCGTGTACTAGGTTCAAAAAAAAGGTTCGCAGCAAATAATTGGTTACTAAAAGGTGGAATACCTGTATTACTTATTTCATCTGATAGTTTAATTAACTGCAAGATTTCATGTTCTGAAAGATTTTTCATCGACACAAAGTGTTTCATTCTAGCTCCCCCTTAGACTGAGGGACTGTCTAGTGTAATGAGACAGTCCCTCTTTATTCAGATATTATTTTTCATCAGTAGCTGCTTCAATTACTTCGTCTGTCTGGAACATGTTTCCATTCCCGAAACCTGATTCTTTGCCTGGCAAAATTAAATTAAGTATGATACCGATAATTGTTGCTAAAGCCATACCAGCTATTTCTATACTTACGTCGCCAACATCAAACTTAATTAATGCTCCGCCAATGCCAATTACTAAAATAACAGATGATACTATTAAATTACGTTTTTCTCCTAAATCTACTTGATTATCAATTAACATTCTTAAGCCACTTGAGGCAATAATACCGAATAATAAAATAGATACACCACCCATTACTGCTGAAGGTATCGAGGCAATCATTGCTGTAATAATTCCTACAAACCCGAATAATATAGCTAGTACTGCTGCACCTGCAATAACAAACACACTGAACACTCGTGTTATTGCTAGTACCCCAATATTTTCACCATACGTTGTGTTTGGTGGTCCACCTAAACATGAAGCAATGACCGTCGCAACTCCGTCACCAAGTATAGATCGATGTAAACCAGGATTTTTTATAAAATTACGTCCTGCCACTTTTGATAACACCATTTGATCCCCAATATGTTCTGCTATCGTAACTGCTGCGACTGGAACCATAATTGCTGCTATTTCCCAGCTAATCACGTCAAATGGCGAGTAATGAACAAATGGTACAACAAAGTCTGGTACTAAAAAGATTGCTCCAAAAAACTCTCCAATTGAACTTGCATTTGCAATCGCACTCCAAGATGCTTCAACTCCAGATGTGTCAACAATTCCTCTCATTAGTCCAAACAGATAACCACCAATGATTCCGATTAAAATTGGGATAAGTCCAAAAAAACCTTTAAAGAAAAGTGATCCGATTACCGTAATTGCTAGCGTGACAATTGCAACACTAAAATGTGTACCACTATATTCTCCCTGATAATTCATCGCCATATCGATTGCAGTTGGTGCAAGGCCTAGACCAATAACCACAATGACAGGCCCAACAACTACTGGAGGTAAAATCTTCATTAACCAGTTTAAACCAAATGCCCCAATAAGAAGTGCTAGTAACCCATATACTAGACCCGCTAAAAAGCTACCTACCATCGCCCCAGGTATTCCACTTTCAGCACTAAGCATCGCCATTTGGACTGGATAGATAAAAGCAAAACTGGAACCTAAGTATGCTGGTACCTTTCCTTTTGTTATTAATAGATAAGCCAATGTCCCTGTACCACTTGAGACTAGTGCTACGGCTGGAGGAAGCTCTGTTAATGCTGGAACTAATATTGTTGCACCAAACATAGCGAACAAGTGTTGAATACTAAAGATAAGCCATTTCGATATTTTTGGAACTTCGTGTACATCCATTACCATATTTTTTTCTGCCATTTTTGTTTCCTCCTGGTATTGTTCATTAGTTGTGTTAAATTGTTTTTATCAGGTAACTTCCGACGCCCACCGACTTATGAGTTTTTTTCACATAAAAAACCTCTTCGCGAAGGTCGCAAAGAGGTAAACGTGTTTTAGGTACACGTATCCTTAAGCGACCTTGCAAGCCTCACGGGACTTGATTAAAGGTCTTTATTTATTTCTCATAAATACTAACTTGATCTTTGTCGTCCGTTTCTCCTAATTCAACAACGATTACTTCTTCCTGGGAAGTAGGAATATTTTTACCAATATAATCTGCACGTATAGGGAGCTCCCTGTGACCACGATCCACTAAAACTGCTAGTTGAATTTGCGAAGGTCTTCCCTGATCTACAATTGCATCCATTGCTGCTCTTACCGTTCTTCCTGTAAATAAGACATCATCGATTAAAATAAGTTTTTTACCATAGATTTGATCATTAATTCGTGTTTCATTTATTTTCGGCTCTTGATTATTTTCAGCATGACTTAAGTCATCTCTGTAAAGAGTAATATCTAGCTCACCTAGAGGAACTTCAACACCTTCAATTTCTAAGATTTTATCCCTGAGTCTTTTTGCCAAAGGAATTCCTCTTGTTTTAATTCCTACTAGTGTTAGGCCCTCTACTCCTTTATTTTTTTCAAGGATTTCATGAGCAATTCTTGTTAATGCACGTTTAATTGCTGAACTATCTAAGACTGTAGCTTTTTTATTCATTGCTCTATCCTCCCTTAAAGAAACCCTACTCTGTTTATACTCATAAAAAAACCCCTTTTTCCGCGTGGGTAAAAGGGGTTTTAGATATACCTATTCCTAAGCTATATCCGTCCGGTTCCTTTTCAGCCTCACGGGACTGTATTAAAGGGTCTTATTTAATTCTTTCTTTAATTATTCCAGAAAGTAATCTATCTGTCAACTCATCTTTTCTAGATTTATTAATAACTTTTTAAAATCTTCTGGTGCTTCAACCTCAAACTCTAACCATTCTTTTGTATTTGGATGTTCAAATCCTAATTCAGCTGCATGTAAAGCTTGACCATCTATTTCTAATGTTTTTCTTGGCCCGTACTTTGGATCTCCTGCTAACGGAAACCCAATATATTTCAGGTGTACACGGATTTGGTGGGTTCTTCCTGTTTCCAGGACACATTTCACATAAGTATATTGACCGAATCTTTTTATAACCTCAAAGTGTGTAACAGCGTTTCGTCCACCATCGACAACAGCCATTTTCTGTCTATCCTTTGGGTCTCTGCCAAGCGGTGCATCAATCGTTCCATAATCATGCGTTATATCTCCATGGACAATCGCTAAATAAGAACGTTTCACTGTTTTTTCTCTGAGTTGATCAACAAGTGAAACATGTGCTTTATCATTTTTTGCTACCATTAAAAGTCCGCTCGTATCCATATCAATTCTGTGTACAATACCAGGGCGAATTACACCATTAATCCCGGAAAGATCTTTACATTGGTAAAGAACAGCATTTACTAGGGTACCACTATGATGCCCCGCAGACGGATGGACAACCATTCCTCGTGGCTTGTTTACAACAAGTACATCACTGTCTTCATAAATAATCTCAATAGGTATATTTTCAGGAATTACATCTAATTCCTCTACTTCAGGAATTTCCCACGTGATTGTGGTACCTTCCTGACATTTATAATTACTTTTGACAATCTCGCCATCGACTTTAACAAGGTCTGCTTTAATCCAAGCTTGCACCTGTGATCTAGAAGCATCCTCATTTACTTTAGCTAATAATTTATCTATTCTTAAACCTTTCTCTTCTTGCGATACAGTATGGTTCAGTAATGTCATGCAGTTGTTCTTCCTTTCTTTTTCTCATCTAAAAAAGTAGCGATAATAACCAAGCCGACACCAACCACTAGGGCTGAATCAGCAATATTGAAAATCGGGTAATCGTAACTGCCAATATAAACATCAAAGAAGTCAACTACTTCTTTACGAAATAGTCGATCGATAAAGTTTCCGATCGCACCACCCAATATAAAGGCTAATGCCCAACCCATTAATCTGCTTTCTTTGGAAAACTTTTTGATATAATAAACAACAATTCCAATAACAATCAAGGTAATTATGTAAAAGAATAACATCTGACCTGCAAGTATTCCCCAAGCAGCTCCCGTATTTCGGTGAGATGTAAAATAAAAGAATCCTTCTATAACTGCAATACTTTCTCTTAATTCCATGTTTGTAACGACCAACCATTTTGTGATTTGATCGATTAATACAATCACTAATGCAATTCCATAATACCTCATTGTACCTTTTCCCCCGTTCTTTTTATCTTTCTACATTCTATAGCATTTTATCACAAAAGTAGTTAGAATTGAAAAACGTTTTGTTAAAGGACACTTTTCAAGTAATTCGCAATTAGCCAGAATTTCAGTAACAAGTCGTAAACCTACTCATCCTCAAGACCGATTCTTTTACCAGTAGTTTACTTTACTATTTTTTATAGGCAACATTACTTTTGAAAATTACATCTAATTTCAAAGCTAATCCAAAATCGTAGTAAGCCTATGTTAACTTATTTCGAAAAAAGCATTAAAAAAAGATTGTTGTTGACTAATATCTATAGAATCTACATAATTGCTAAGTTGATATTAGTTCCATAAGTTTCTTTCCATGGGCACCGTAACAAACTTTTTAGATAACAGCCTAGGGAGAAAAATGCAGCTTATGTTACTATCTCTTTCATGTGACAACTTTCCTACAACTTTTGGGAATAGAAAGAAATTGATTTTACAGTTTTAAGAAGTTAGATCAACGTCACCCTCTAGGATACACAATAATTCTATGTTGCTTATTCCTACCATTTTCTCAAATAACACTACCTAAAGGGGGTAATAAAAAGTGACCAAATTTAGAGATTATCACATCAATATCAAAATAAGAATTTATCAAATTTTCTTATCAGATATGGTAGCAGGAGCTATCTTCCCATTTATGGCCATTTATTTTTCTGAGTATTTTGGTTCCAAACTAACAGGTATTTTATTACTAATTAATGTTGTAATTGGACTTTTAGTAGGTTTATACGGTGGCTATTATGCTGATTTAATGGGTAGAAAAAAATTAATGGTAATTGCTGGAGTTATTAGAATGCTCGCCTTTATGGTTATGACGATTGCAAATTCACCATTCCTAACGTCACCTGAACTAACTTTTCTTATGACTCTATTAGTAATGGCATCCTTTGGTTTAGATGGACCCGCTGCAGATGCTATGATTATTGATATTACCAAACCAAAGGAACGTAAGGGTGTCTATTCGCTTCTTTACTGGAGCTTTAACTTGGCTTTTGCTGTCGGAGGAATTGTTGGAGCATTATCATTTAAACATTTTTTATTTGAACTACTAATGACACTTGCAATTACTAGCATTCTTTCTAACATATTAGTCATCTTTTTTATTAAGGAAACCTTTGAGAAAAAAGTAATAACTAAAAAAGAAAATGTATTTATTAGTATGTTTCATAGTTATAAAGAGGTTGCAGGCGATAAAGTATTTATGTACTTTGTATTAGCCGGACTATTCATTCAATCGATTGAAAATCATATGGAAAATTATATGGCGATTCGTCTTAACCAAGACATGCCGAGTCAAACTTTTTTATTCTTTGACGTTTCCGGTGTAGAAATGCTTGGTTTTCTCAAGTCAGAAAATACCATCCTAGTTGTTCTGTTCACCGTTTTTATTACTCGTTGGGTTTCTAAACTTAATGAAGAAAAAACCTATTTGAGTTCAATTTTCATCTTTACTATTGGCTATGTTGTAATAAGTTATTTTAATAATATTTGGTTGTTGTTTATATTCATGGCAATTGCAACAATTGGAGAATTAATGCGCGTGCCTATCCAACAGGATTTCTTAGCAAGTATTCCAACCGATGATAAGCGAAGCTCTTATATGGCGGTAAATAGTATGGTCTTTCACGGTTCGATGATGTTAAGTTCAATTTTTGTAACACTCGGAGCAATTTTTAGTAATGAGATTATGTCTATTTTAATTTTAACTACAGGAATTATTGGATTATATATGATTAAAAAAATATTACCTGACCTAAGAAAAAGAAGAGAGTCGCAAAGAAACTAAAAAAAAGCTCTATTCATAGATTTAAAAAACATCCACGACAAAAAACAACTATCTCAATTTTAATGAGATAGTTGTTTTTAGTATTTTATTCCACATTAGCATAGTGCTCTTTTACAATATCAGCACATCGTGTACATAGTTCTTGGTATTCCTCATCCGTTCCAACAGTGTCTGAAGCAACCCAGCAACGTTCACATTTTTCACCAGCATGCTTTTCAACTGAAATATGAACATGGTCATATTCCTTCGCACCTTTAAGATCAGTAACTTCTACTTCCGATACGATTAATAGTTGATGCAAGTGTTCAATGTTTTCTAATAATAATTTTGTTTGTTCGTCTTTAGGTGTAATTTTGATACTTGCTTCTAAGGATTTCCCAATGATTTTCTCTGTACGTGCTTCCTCAAGTGCTTTTAATATATCATCGCGAACTTCCATGAAATGATCCCACTTAGCTTTTAAATCATCTTTATTAGAAATTTCTTTAGGGTCTGGCATATCAGTTAGCTGTACATTATCCGCTTCGACCCCAGGAATATAGCTCCAAATTTCATCTGCAGTATGAGAAAGGATTGGAGATAAAAGCTTCACTAAGTTTGTAATAATTTCATAATAGACGGTTTGAATACTACGACGTCTAATACTATCTTCACCTTCGATATATAGGACGTCTTTAGCAAAGTCTAAATAGAAAGAGCTTAAATCAATCGAACAGAAGTTATGAATATTATGATAAATCGTTGAGAACTCATAATGATCATACGCATAACGTACTCTCTCAATTAGCTCTTGTAATTGCATCAACATATATCGATCTACTTCTTGTAAATTTTCATCTGCAATAGTATTTGTTTTTGGATCAAAGTCATGTAAATTTCCAAGCATAAAACGGAATGTATTACGGATTTTACGGTAACCTTCAGATGTTTGTTTAATAATATCATCAGATATTCTTACATCAGCTTGATAATCAACTGATGCTACCCAAAGTCTTAAAATATCTGCACCGTATTGTTTCATAATTTTAGAAGGCACAACAACGTTCCCTACAGATTTACTCATTTTACGTCCTTTTCCATCTAGAGCAAAACCATGACTTATAATCGTCTCATATGGTGATTTACCTGTAACAGCAACAGATGTAGAAATAGAGGAGTTAAACCAACCTCTGTATTGATCTGATCCTTCCAAATAAACATCTGCGGGACGTCTTAATTCAGGACGTTCTGCTAATACACCTTCATGTGAAGACCCTGAATCAAACCAAACGTCCATAATATCTGTTTCTTTGGTGAATGTTCCATTTGGACTACTTTCTGATGTAAATCCTTCTGGAAGTAAATCTTTTGCATCCCATTCAAACCAGATATTAGACCCATGCTGACGGAATAAGTTGGATACATGACTAATTGTTTCGTCTGTAATAATAGGCGTACGATCTTCTCCATAAAATACTGGGATAGGCACTCCCCATGTACGTTGTCGAGAAATACACCAATCTTCACGGTCACGCACCATATTATAAAGACGTGTTTCTCCCCAATTCGGATACCAATTAATTCGTTTAACTTCTTTCAAAATATCTTCTCTAAAGTCTTTTATCGATGCGAACCATTGATTTGTTGCACGGAAAATAGTTGGTTTTTTGGTTCTCCAATCGTGTGGATAAGAGTGAGTGATAAACTCAAGTTTTAATAACGCTCCAACCTCTTCTAACTTTTGAGTGATGTCCTTATTCGCTGCATCGTAAAACATGCCTTCAAAGCCAGGTGCCTCATCAGTAAAGTTCCCTTTTTCATCGACTGGACATAAAACCTCCAGGCCATAATTTTTCCCTATAAAGAAGTCATCTTCCCCGTGACCAGGAGCAGTGTGTACGAGTCCAGTACCACTTTCTGTTGTTACATGATCACCAAGAATAACTAATGAATCACGATCGTAGAATGGGTGCTTAGCAACAAGATTTTCTGCATCTTTACCTTTAAATGTTTTTACAACCTTCGGATTTTCCCATTCTAATACAGAACTAACAGTTTCTAGCATTTCATGTGCAATAATAAATTTGTTATCAGAAACTTTTACGACTGCATATTCTAGGTCTGGATGTAACGCAATTGCTAAATTAGCAGGAATTGTCCATGGTGTAGTAGTCCAAATAATGAATTTTTCATCACCGTCTAAGACATCTTTTGCTTCTTTTACATCAAAAGCAACATAGATAGAAGCAGAGCGTTTATCCTGATATTCAATTTCTGCTTCAGCTAATGCTGATTCTGATGAAGGAGACCAGTACACTGGCTTTAATCCTTTGTAAATATAGCCTTTCTTAGCCATATCACCAAACACTTTAATTTGTGCTGCTTCGTAGTCTTTATCTAAAGTAATATAAGGATTTTCCCAATCCCCTCTAACACCTAGTTGTTTGAATTGTGTTCTTTGATTATCTACTTGTTTTAAAGCATATTCCGCACATTTTTGTCTAAATTCAGCAACAGACATTTTTTTGCGGTTTACTTTCTTTTTTGCTAGTGCTGTTTCAATTGGAAGACCATGTGTATCCCAACCAGGAACATAAGGAGCATGATAGCCTGCCATTGACTTATACCGAACGATAAAGTCTTTTAATACTTTATTTAAGGCATGGCCCATATGAAGATCGCCATTTGCATAAGGAGGACCATCGTGCAATACAAAAAGTGGTCTGCCTTCTGTTCTCTTCTGCACCTGCTCATATATGTTATCTTCATCCCATTTTTCTTGCATCTTCGGTTCTTTATTTGGTAAATTACCACGCATCGGGAAATCAGTTTGTGGCATCAATAGTGTTTGTTTATAATCCATATTACTTCCTCCTTGTTACTTATCGAATAGTTAAATAATCGTTGGTTGGACCATACAGCGGGTACTTTTATAGTAGCAGTCTTTCTATAAACATCCCGTTTTAATACAAATAAAAAAGCCCTCATCATCCCAAAAGGGACGAGAAGGCTCGCGGTACCACCCTTAATAGATTTTGTATATTTTTTCGAATTGAAAAATATACAAAAATCCACTTGAAATTCGTAACGTGAATGAGGCGTCCACTCTTACTTAAAATTGTTCGGAGTGAATACTTAAGGGTGATTTTCTAACTGTAGACTGTACTAGGCTTCCACCATCCCTAGCTCGCTTTAACAGAGATTACTGCTATACTTTCCCTCGCAATGTATTTATCGATCATTTAAATTTCACTTTTTCATTTCACTCATGTTAATGAATTATATGTAAAATTTCTTAAAACGTCAAGATTTAATAGTTTCTTTCTGTTTCTTTTTCATAAACTTCCTCATCTTGTTCCACTTCTGTGTCAAACAAGCCATCCCAATCATCATCCTGAATCAGTTCTAACTGAGCTTCAACCAGCATTTTCAAACGTGTACGGAATACTTTTGCTTGTTTTTTTAGTTCTTCAACTTCAATGGATATACGTCGTGATTTTTGTAATGCCTCATTTATAATACGATCCGCATTTTTTTCTGCTTCTTTAATAATTAACTTTGATTCTTTCGTTGCATTTCCTTTAACTTCCTCGGCTGTTTCTTGTGCAATAAGAATAGATTTGTTTAAAGTTTGCTCAATATTAGAAAAATGCCCCAATCTTTCATTTAACTGTTCCACTTGTTCTTTTAATTCTTTTTTATCACGAACGACTAATTCATAATCTTTAATTACTTGATCTAAAAATTCATTCACTTCATCTTCATCGTAGCCTCTAAATCCTCGTGTGAACTCTTTATTATGAATATCTAACGGTGTTAATGGCACATCGGCCACCTCCTTAAGAAGTAATTTCGATAACTGCGGTATTCAAAACTTTCGACATAAATGAATAAAATCCTGCAAAAAGTTATAAATTATTTTAATTTTTCGAATGTAACCTTCCATTTATCTTTTTTTGAAAGCCCATGAATTTCTGATAACTTTGCTCTTCCCTTCCCTCTTAAAGAAAGAAGGTCTCCTTGCTCTAATAAAAATGCAGGGTTTTCAACCACTCGAAAATTAACTTTAACAAGCCCCTTTTGAATCGATGCTACAGCAACTTGTCTAGAAATACTATATATTTCCTTCACGACAACATCTAATCGTAATGATGATATCGTTCCATGATTTGATACCCATTTCTCATCATTTGTAGTTAGATTACCTAACGGCTTCTCTTCAAAGGAAACAGTTGCCTTTTTTATATTCGTTAAGTTCATCTTTACATACGTGTCTATTTCAGATGCAACAACTATTTGAATAACTCCATCTTTTACAATTAAATCGCCTAACTTTTTTCTTTTTACACCCATTGATAAAAAAGCACCCAGCACATCACCATGTGCTAAAGAAATGAATTTTACCGGATACGTACTTTCCAGTAATGTCAATTCATAATCATTATCCGAAATTGTTTCATAATATGGAGCTAACACAGCACGCTTTCTTTCCGATTTTTCTCCTCCACCAAAAAAAGCCCAAGTAAAATCAGAATCATTTCCAATGATGGAAGCAAATATTTTTTGTTCTCTCGGATCTAAAAAATCACTGTTTTTTTGTTGATAAGTCTGAGCAACTTGTTCTTTCCAAGAAATAACTTGATCAATAAAAGGTTGTTCTTCTTTTCTGAAATGTTGGTATATATCCATTGTATCACCTATATAATCTATTGTAATGAAAAAATCAAAAAACTTGGCAATAAAGCCAAGTTTCACTTACAGATACCATGTGCTTTTAACTTAAGTAAGGAAGCCATATAATACCCATATACCGTCTGAGGCAAATCTCAATACCAAAATAGCAACGATAGGAGAAATATCAATCATGCCAAGGGGTGGTATGATTTTTCTAAACGGTTCTAAATAAGGTTCGCAAATATTCGTTAAGATTTTACCAAATGATGACTCTCTGGCTCCAGGAAACCAAGACATCAAAATATAAGCGATAAGCGCAAAACTATAGAATGAAAGCACTGTTGAAAGTATATCAAATAATAAATACATCTAGTTTACCACCCTTTTTCTAAATCTTCTTCCTCTAATATATCGGAAATACTACCCGATACATCAACATTATCCGGTGTACAAAGAAAAGTTTGTGAACCCAGTTTTTGAATCTCACCCGAAACCGCATAAACTGTTCCACTTAAAAAATCCACAATTTGTTTTGCTTCTGTATGCTGAACCCGTTGTAAATTAATTACGACTGCTCTTCTATTGACGATATGATCAGCAATTTCTTGAGCTTCACTAAACGCTCTCGGTTCACATAAGACAACTTTTGAAGCAGCTTGAACTGACTTTAAGCTAACCACATTTTGACGTCTTTCTTGTCTAGTTTCCGCAACAGGAAATGATTGTTCCTCCTCTACATATTCGTACTCGTCCTCATCAGTAAAAAATGTCTTAATTTTATTTTTCAAACTCATGTTTTCACCTCTATTTTGTCGAACCTACTAAGCTAGATCCGATCCTTATATGGGTTGCTCCTTCTTCGATAGCAATCTGATAGTCATTGCTCATGCCCATCGATAAATACTGACAAGGAGCGTGGTCCCAATTTTCCCCTTTAATTTCATCACGAAGCTCTCTTAACGCACGGAATGTGTTTCTTATTCGAGTTTCGTCATCAACATAAGGTGCCATAGTCATCAGACCAACTACTTCAACTTTATTGTAATTCTTAAGTTGTTCAATAAATGTATGTACCTGTTCAGGACTTAGCCCATGTTTAGATTCTTCACCACTGACATTAACTTGAACAAAACAAGGGACAGTATGGTTCGCTCGTTTATTAATTTCTTTTGCTAAAGATTTGCGATCCAAGGAATGAATATAATCTAATTCATTTATTAATTCCTTAACTTTTCTGGATTGCAGTGAGCCAATAAAATGCCATAAAGCGTTATTAGCAATTGTTGCATATTTCTCTTGAAATCCTTCAAGGCGATTTTCACCTAAGTTTTTAACACCAGCATCAACTGCTTCTTGGGCTCGCTCAATTGTAACATATTTCGTCACACCGATAACGGTTATTTCTTCTGGATTTCTATTTATATTATTACATATTTGTTTAATATTTTCCTGAATTTTTTTAAAATTAGCTTGTACTTCCAATGTTACTTCTCCTTCCTTACCCTATTATTCCCTATAACCAATAAAACCTAACATACGTCCGGTTGTTCCATTGTCGCGTCGATGTGAAAAAAATATATCATGCTGGTAGGTACAATAACCTGTTACACTAATATTTTCTTCTAACACACCTGCTTGCATTATTATTTCTCTATTTAGCTGACGTAAGTCTAATAAATATCTGCCACTCCCAGTTGAGGTTATTACGTTAGATTTAAACGTTTCAGGAATATTTTGAATCACTTTCTCATCAACCTCATAGGCCATCTTACTAATACATGGACCTATTGCCACTTTCAATGTTTTTATATCAACATTTTGTTCTACAAATGCCAGAATCATTTCTACAGCAATTTTATTTACAGTGCCGCGCCAACCTGCATGAGCAATTCCTATCCAACTGGAGTTAGAATCATAAAAGAACAATGGCACACAATCTGCGAACATAGCGGTACATAAGACCCCAGGTCGATTAGTAAGGAGGCCATCTACGCCTGAAAGTGCATCTTCATGATATTTAGCGCCTTTTGCTAAATCAATTTCATTAATGACTTTTACCTTAGTACCATGAATTTGCTCACCCATTACCCAGTTATCCAATGGTTGTTGTAAAATTGATGACAGTAAATGACGATTATCAAGTACATCTTGGTATTCATCTTGGACATGAAAACCAAGATTCATGGTAGCAAATGGTGATTTACTAACTCCACCATGACGAGTTGTCATTCCAGCAACTAAATTTGATTGTTCATCCATCCATTCTTTGATCATCAATGTTGTTGAGTTGTCTATTTTTTGAAAAGGTTCCACAGCAAATCTCCTCGTATTTTCCACTATTTTACCACAATTCTCTACTGATTTCTCGTTTGATTATTTAGAACCATAACCATTGTGTTCTGTATATAATTTTGGCTGTATAGCTTTTTTAACTAAAATAACATCCGAGCCAATTGTTACAATATTTTCCCAAGGAATAGTTAACTCTTCTTCTTTTCCAAACAACCCCATCATTTTCCCTTTTGTACCAATAATTAAATGGATTATTTTCCCTTTATCAACATCAATTTCTAGATCCGTGATATTTCCTAATTTCTTTCCATCCTCTACCATTATTATATCTTTAATTTGTAATTCAGTAAGAGTTACCATACAAACACCACCTTTATATAACTATATGCACGACTGCTTGTATTTTTCTTATTTATTAAAATTCATCTCTTATATTATGTCATTGGTTTTTATGTTAAGGTCTTGCTATTTAATTCTAATACTCGCCTGTAGAAAAATAATAAAACATATACCAAATATAACTAAAACAGAAAATACCCCCGTCTCAATCGAGACAAGGGTATAAATATTATTCAAACATCTCTTTATTCATTTCTTGAATAGCAGCCTTTTCCAATCTTGAAACTTGAGCTTGAGAAATTCCGATTTCTTCAGCTACTTCCATTTGCGTCTTTCCTTGGAAGAAACGTTTATTTAAAATCATCTTTTCTCTATCATTTAATCGATGCATTCCTTCTTTTAAGGATAGTTTGTCTAACCAATTTGAATCCTTATCGTTCTCGTCACTGAGTTGATCCATTACAAATATAGGATCGCCACCATCATTATAAATTGGTTCAAATAGCGAGACGGGGTCCTGAATAGCATCCATTGCAAACACAATGTCTGAGTGGGGAACTCCCATTTCCTTTGCTATTTCCATAGGTGTTGGATCCTTTGATGTCTTACTAATCAGCCTTTCCCTAACTTGCAGAGCTTTATAAGCAATATCACGTAGGGAACGAGATACTCGTATAGGATTGTTGTCTCTTAAGTACCTTCTAATTTCACCAATAATCATAGGGACAGCATATGTTGAAAATTTAACATTTTGGCTTAAATCAAAGTTATCAATAGATTTCATTAGACCAATGCAGCCAACCTGAAATAAATCGTCCCCATACTCACCACGATTATTAAATCGTTGAATAACGCTTAATACCAGACGTAGATTTCCATTAACTAATTGTTCTCTTGCTGATAAATCACCTTCTTCTTGCACACGTCGAAACAATTTTCTCATTTCATCATTCTTTAGTACTGGTAATTTAGAGGTGTCTACACCGCAAATTTCTACTTTATGTCTTGTCATGTTCTACCCTCCCGGTTGGAGATGCTATTCAAGGTTCAGTATCACCACCGGAAGGAATTTTTATGCAAGAAGTTCAGCTTAAAAATCACTCAATTATTGCTTGAACATTGTCCTATATAGGTTTAAACCATTTTATTAAATTCTTTTTGTAAACGACGAATAATTTTTTTCTCAAGTCGAGAAATATACGATTGAGATATACCTAGCATATCTGCTACATCCTTTTGGGTCTTCTCTTCATCACCTATTAATCCAAACCGTAATTCCATAATTTGCTTCTCTCTAGCATTTAACTGTTCCAATGCTTTTTTCAGTAAACTTTTATCAACATTTGCTTCTATATCCTTAATTGTAATGTCATCATCTGTACCTAAAACATCAGATAACAATAATTCATTTCCATCCCAATCAATATTTAATGGTTCGTCAAAAGAAATCTCTGATTTTGTTTTATTGTTTTTTCTTAAATACATTAAAATTTCATTTTCAATACACCTAGAAGCGTATGTAGCAAGCTTGATTTTTTTCTCTGGATTAAATGTATTAATTGCTTTTATTAATCCAATTGTTCCGATACTAATTAAATCCTCAATGTTAATTCCAGTGTTCTCAAATTTCCTTGCAATATAAACTACTAGTCGCAAGTTTCTTTCAATTAGCATAGCCCTAGCCGCTTTATCACCTACTGGTAGTCGTTTTAACAATTCTTGTTCTTCTTCTTTAGACAATGGAGGTGGTAATGCTTCACTACCTCCTATGTAATAGATTTCTTCTGACTTAAACCCTAATTTAATTAATATTTTGTACCACCATAATTGAATTTTAAACTTCCATTTACTCATCTGTTATTCTCTCCTTTATCTCTTTATTATGCAGAAGTTGCTACCGAATTTTTTAAAATGTATGGATGTAATAAACAATGATAACTTCCATCAGATACTAATTCTCTAAATTGAATACCAATTAGAATTTTAGTCGTAGAAATTTGTTTATTTTCATAGGTTAGTAGAAGTTTATCCGGTTTTAGCACAATCATGAAGGTACGATTCCCACCAACACCTTGATATGGAACAACCTGTATGCTCTCCTCCCACTTACTTGGTACAGAATCAAAATCCAAATTTTCTTGAGCTTTCTCCATTTGTATTAATTCATCCTTCGTGAACCAATTAGACATGAATCCTTGATCACATATAATTACCGGTTTTCGGCTAAATGGATCAACTAGCTGATTTCCACTATCCATGTACCCTGTAGTTGAAAACCCTTCACCCCGAATGTGGATTGTTACTTCGAATAATTGATCTTGTTTGAATTTTTCGAGAGCATGCTTGTCCAATCTCGACTTTGTGAACCACCAAACGAACGGAAATCCAATACAAACAAATAACCAACTTATTTGATCACCATAGCCCGTTCGGAAAGTTAAAATGCTATTCTCAGATGCGGTTATTTGTTGACCAAGCATAAAATGTAAGGCAATCAATCCACCTCCGAGAGCAAATGAAATAAAATAAAAAGTGAAAAGCTTTTTTAGAAATTGGCGTATATTTTTATAGCCAAAAGCACTTAATACAATAAATAGTGAATAAATCCCTTTACCGAATGGAGTAGTTATTAGTGTATTAGGAAGAAATAAAGTAATTGGCACTAAAATAGATGCGATAAAAGCTCCTAATAGTATTTTAATACCTTTCGTATTATCCCTAGTGACCATTTGCACTAATAGAAGAATCATCCAATCTAATAAAAAGTTTAAAAGCCAAATAGCGTCTAAATAAATTGTCACTTAATTCTTCCTCTCAAGGTTCAAGTTAAGGAGTTGTTGCTAGTATAACGAAACTAATTTTAGAAGTCTGTCACATTTTGTGGCTCAGTTACTACTAATTTTTAGAAGTTATTAGTGAATTTGTCATATAATTTTTATTTTTTCAGATTTGAAGTTTTGTTATCGTGTGCTGGTGAAAGGTTTGAGGTAATTCCGACACTACATTACATGAAAATTGTAATTTTTTTTTATACTTTCAGTGTAGATTAGAATTCGAGGTCATTGTAATACCGGATTTAAATAAAGGTATAATTTGAATGCTACTAATAGTGCAAGTCGTTTAACTTCACTATGAATTTCTAGTTGATTTTGCTTTACTCCAAAGAATAAAAACCTAGAACGGCTTTAAAAAAAGAAAAACTCTTTTTCCTGCTATTCCTTTCTAATTATTATTGGTTCTCTGTCAAATGTGGTGGTGTGATTTTCATGCCACCCTCTCTTAATTGAAGGGAGTTTTTTATACGAATACCCTTCGAACCTCTTGTCGCCATAATATTTTATTTTTCAATCGATCAAAATCTTTAATTCCATAAGACATGCGTTTGGTCACTTTAATCGTGTTATTAACACCTTCAATATAACCGTTGTTAAATGGGTACATAAAAGATTGTAGAATCTCTTGTTTCCATCGGTTAAATGTTTTTTCAACTCTGTGAAATGCTTCAATGGTAGAACTACTCATAACCAATAAACATTCCTCCAACCCCTTTTTAGCCGTTTTTTCATCACTAAATTTAAACCATTTGTCCAATTTATTTTTCAATTCATAAGCTTCTC
>NZ_JASTZU010000020.1 GCF_030282825.1 Aquibacillus rhizosphaerae | reverse complement strand
AGTTGTGCGAAATGTTCCTAGCTTAAATGGAGGATGGTAACATCTCTCTGGTAAAGGCTAGGCAATTCCATGTGGAATTGAAGGATTATATCTAAGAATCAAATGAAGAGGTAACGCTCCGAAGGGTTCTCTCTTAGTCGATTAGCACTTGAATTAGTAAGAATGACAGTGTTGAGAGCTCGGTGAAAAGGCGTAAGAATTCACCGTAACAGTGTAACCTAGCTGTCGAAAGCCTACCCGATGGGGTGGTGTGAATCATGATGCTTGAGTTGAATGAATACGGTGAGTATGCGAATCAACCTAAAAGAAAAAGGTTAAGCTGACAAACTTCTGAATGTACGGGTCTAGACCTGCAATACATAGAAATGTGTATATCACCAAATGTGAGGTTAAATGTGGGTGAGTAAAACTAACTAATATGAAAATCCATGATATGTTAAAGGCATATGAAAGTTAACAGGCTTACAGGAAGCACCTAAGTTCATTTTATAATAGATATAATTCAACGTTGTAAGCTGATAACGTGGAGGGCTTACTCCTTATGAAACGTTGGAAAGGAAAGCAATAATGACAATAGTTATTGTATAACTTCCCTTTATATCAGTGAAAGTGGTGGCACAGTACCAATGAAGTGTCTAATCAACACAGAGGGATAGCCACTAGACTAATGAAGAATCATTCAACCATGTAAGGCAGATCTTTATCGATTAATAAGGTTCTCGTGAGACTAAAAGAGGTTAACTCCGAAAGGGGTACCGACTTATTGAAACGGAAGAAACTGAGACATAACGAGTATTATAATCTACAAGAGTGTTTTGACACTCTCTACACTCAAAGTGTCAATGGTGAAAAGTTTTATGGATTAATAGAATTGATGAGTTCTGATGAAAATATAAGGCTTGCCTATCGAAATATCAAAAGGAATACAGGAAGTAAAACGGCAGGAATAGATAAATTAACAATTAAAGATATTAGTCATTTATCAGTGGAAGATGTGATAGTAAATGTTCAGTCTATGTTTCAATCATTTGAACCACAGAAAGTTAGACGTGTTTTAATTCCCAAAGCAAATGGCAAGGTACGACCACTAGGAATACCAACCATTTGGGATAGAATTATTCAACAGTGTATTTTACAGATATTAGAGCCAATTTGTGAAGCAAAGTTTCACAAGCATAGTTATGGATTCAGACCGAATAGAAACACCCATCATGCAAAAGCAAGATTTGAATTTTTAATTAATCAATCTGGGCTTCACCATTGTATTGATGTAGATATTAAGGGTTTCTTTGATAATGTTAATCATAGTAAACTCTTAAAACAAATTTGGTCTTTAGGCATAAGGGATAGGTCGTTAATCGCTATTATTTCAAAACTATTAAAAGCTGAAATTCATGGTGAAGGTGTACCATCTAAAGGAACACCGCAAGGTGGCATTCTATCTCCACTACTTTCAAATATTGTTTTAAATGAACTTGATTGGTGGATAAGTAATCAATGGGAAACTTTCACAACTCACTTTCAATACAAAACAAATGGGATTAAATATCAAGCACTGAAGAAGTCTGAACTAAAAGAATGTTATATTGTCCGCTATGCGGACGACTTTAAGGTTTTGTGTCGTACACGTACACAAGCAATCAGAATGAACTATGCAATTAAAGATTTCTTGATGACTAGATTGCACCTTGAAACAAGTGAAGAAAAGTCTAGGGTAATAAACCTAAAGAAAAATTTTTCCGAATTTCTCGGGTTTTCTATTAAAGCAGTAAGAAAGGGCAAAACGAGGTTTGGTTATGTAGCCAAGTCAAATATGTCTAAGAAAGCCAGGCTAAATGCTTCTAACAAAATAAAACATTCAATCAAAGCTGTTCAGAAACATCCTAGTAATCAAACCGTTTGGAATTTCAACACTATCGTTATGGGGATACAAAATTACTATTCAGCAGCCACTAGAATTACGATAAATCTTAATGAGTTAAACTCTTATCTACGGAAAACGATGTATAATCGCCTAAAGATTCTTAGAACTGACGCAGAATTTCATGACATGACCAAGACATTACAAAAAAGGTATAAAGGATACAAATGCAAACTGCACAAGATACAAAACATGGTGTTTGTACCCATTCATGCCCAAAAATATAAAACGAATTTATGCTTTACCCAGGATACGTGCAATTACACGACCGAAGGTAGAGAAAAGATACACAAAGGGTTAAAAGCCATAAATAAAGATGTCTTATCTTACATTATGAAGAGTTTTATTCCAAATCGGACAATTGAATATAACGACAATCGAATAAGTAAATTTATTGCTCAGTATGGTAAGTGTGCCATTTCTAGAGTAGAACTAGGTCTTAATGATTGGCATTGCCACCATAAGAATCCTTATCATCTTTCAAACGATGATTCATTCTCTAATCTAGTAATACTGCATGAATCAGTCCACAGACTAGTACACATGAAAGATAATGATAAAATTAATGCATTAATAAAAGTATTAAATCTTTCCAAAAAGCAAGTAGAAAAACTCAACGAACTTCGATTACAATGTCATAATCAAGTAGTTTGATTTCGGAGAAAGCAACAGTCAAATCTAAAAATACATAAATTGAATGAATTGGATTAGTTGGAACGCCGTATGCGGTGAAAGTCGCATGTACGGTGTGAACAGGGGGAAAAGGTAGAGATAACTTCAAACCCTTACCTATCTGTATGAAGAAGGAATTAGAAGGGGAGGATGCAAAATGAGCAATGTAGATGTTTCAAATGATATTGATATTAAGGATAATAGAAAATGTATTGTTTCATTGGTTCTTGGTATTCTTTCAATTATTACTTTTATCGTGGCTTATTTAGGGGTAATACTAAGTATTATTGGACTAATTTATGGCTTCTTAGGGTTAAAAGAGGTAAATCGTTTTAAACAAAATGGAAAAAGAAAAGCCGTAACAGGTATTACCTGTTGTTTTCTTGGGATATTCTTAGCTTTTATGTCTAACATTATTGCTGTTTATGCAATATTTAGCTAAAACAGCTAATAGTTTGTTAATTGAACATGCCAAATAACCTTCATCAATAATCTAATTGGAAGGTTTTGTTGTATTTAGATAGATATAGTTAATAAGCTATATCTTGGAAAGTAGTTCTGTTTTTTAGTAAGGTGTAAATCCAATGTAATAGTTTATTTACACAGGGAATAACTGCTTCTCTGAAGGTTTTTTCTTCTTCACGTTTCTTATCGTAAAACTCTCTTAATCTTTTATTACGTGCTATTATCTCATCAGTCGTTTTCTTCTTACGAGAATCACGACTACCACTTTGAACAG
This sequence comes from Aquibacillus rhizosphaerae, assembly GCF_030282825.1. Taxonomy (GTDB): domain Bacteria; phylum Bacillota; class Bacilli; order Bacillales; family Amphibacillaceae; genus Aquibacillus_C; species Aquibacillus_C rhizosphaerae. Next base: position 20,550 of record NZ_JASTZU010000020.1, on the reverse strand, counting down.
CATATATAATTAATGACGAAGCCTACAAGAACCTCTTTTGGTAATTCGATTGACTGATGCGGTAAACTAACCAGAAGAGTATACTCAAGAATCTACTCCAGCGAATGCAACAAGCTTTTTGGCATCACTGAACCAATCTATTTCTCCAACCTCGGATAAAACCGTGGCGGCGATTTTCTCTCCGATTCCAGGGATAGACTGAAGTATATGATACTCTTATTTCTTTAGCGAGTGCATATATTTCAGCTGCAATTTTAGATAGGTGCTTTTGATATTGAGAAACATACTAACTAATAGTTTAATACAGTAATAAAGATATATGAATACGGAGGAAGATTATGAAGAGATTAATCTTAACAATTTTAATTGTTTTTTTAACATCTTGTTCCAACACAAAAAGCTACGACAATGAATTTGTGGGAGAAAGTAAAGATTGGAAAGTTAATCTTATTCAAAATGCGACGGTAATATACAAAGACCATCCTGAGTTAGAAGATCAAAATGAAATTGAAGTCGATCAAACGGATACGCTGACCTTAACTTATAAAGGCGATTTAAGTGAAGTAACCAATGAAGATGTTGCAATAATTCACAGTACATTTATATTAGGCAGTACATTCCCAACTGTTCCACATGAAGATAAGATAGTAAAAGAACTTAATAGAGATGTATCTGGACCCTCCGCACACATACCAAAAGATATGGAGTATCCTGCAGTTTATACAGAAGAAAGTACGGTTCAGGTAACTATAAGATGGCTTGAAGAAGAACAAATTATAGAATTAACAACTGGGAAATAACAGTGACTAAGAATGTCTATGAACGCCTTAAAAGATAAAGCTACAACTGGTCTAAACATTTGTAGCTTTATCTTTTAAAACCTTATTCCAAATTAGCATGTTTTCCATACATTTTGCCAGAATTCAAACCGTTTTTCTCCATGAATTTTAAGATTACTGCATCATAAAAGAGAAGGGAGGTTTGCTCAAAAAGGGAGCCCATCGGTTGAATCGTTATGTAATCCGTATTCGTTTGATCTTTAGGTGCTCCGTGCAATGTAATGGTAAAATCAGCAAGCGATCCAATCGTCGATGCTGGTGATAATGTCACTACCGCTATGTTTCCACCAATGCTCTTTGCTTTTTCAGCTACAGATACTAGCGTTTTTGTTTCACCTGATCCAGAAGCGATAATCAATAGATCGCCAGCTTCAAAGGTAGGGGTAACCGTTTCACCAATTGCATAAGCGTCGATGCCCATATGCATCATCCTCATTGCAAAGGATCTCACCATAAAACCTGACCTTCCAGCCCCAGCAACAAAAATTTTATTTGTAACGGAAATCTTATTTACCAGTTCTTCTGCTTCCTCATTATCAATAAGATCTACAGTATGGGTCAGCTCTTTTATGATTTCTTCTAAAAATTCGGTCGTTTTCATAGGCTTAACCTTGTTTGATCATTTGTTGCATTTCTGCTGCAACACCTTTTTTGTCTTCTTGGTTAGCGATTCCGCCACCAACAATAACTAGATCCGGTTGAGCTTTAACAACTTCTGGAAGTGTTTCTAATTTAATACCACCAGCAACTGCTGTTTTAGCATTTTTTACGACGCTCTTAATTTTAAGAAGGTCTTCAAATGAGTTTTTTCCAACAGCTTGAAGATCATACCCAGTATGGACGCAAATATAGTCTACACCTAATGCATCAACTTCTTTTGCTCTTTTTTCGATATCCTTAACTGCGATTAAATCTACAAGAATTCTTGTGCCTTGCTTTTTCGCTTCTTCTACAGCACCTTTGATTGACTCGTCTTCTGCAACACCAAGTATGGTAATAATATCAGCCTTAGCTTCAGAAGCTTTCATAACTTCATATCCAGCAGCATCCATTGTTTTCAAGTCAGCGAGTACTTGTAAGTTAGGGAAAGCTTCTTTTATTTCCGTTACTGCTTTAAGTCCTTCTATTTTAATTATCGGTGTACCGATTTCTACAATATCAATATGTTCTTCTACTTCCTTTATTAATACCTTCGCTTGTGGGATATTGACAAGATCTAACGCTAATTGTAATTCCATTGATACATTCTCCTCTTCGTAATTTTAAAAATCTCATAGGTTTAAAGATTAAGATTGTAATATTAGTTTTTTCAGCTAATATCATTGCAGCCCCATTTACAAGTGTCTCCTTGATGGAGTTAAAATACCTTTAGTTGATCATGTAAGTGTTGGCTATGTTAATAATCATAAATACAAATCTTACTTTTTGTAAGTAGGCACTTTTTTTTGATATAGTATCTTAAAATAGACTAACGCATGAGGTAGGGGAAATGATGAACAATGAAAAAGTTATTTATCCTGAAAAACAATTAACGCTCTCTGTTTTAGAAGGAAAATGGAAAATCACTATTTTATGCAATCTGGGTTTAAAAGGTACAAAACGATTTGGAGAACTAAGAAAATTGATTCCTAACATCACACAACAAATGTTGACGAATCAGTTAAAGGAATTAGAGAGTAATGGAATTGTTCATCGAGAAGTGTACCGCGTCGCACCTCCTATGGTAGAATATTCTTTGACACAGCAAGGGAAAGGTCTTCTTCCTATTTTGGAATTATTAGATACATGGGGCAAAGAAAATAAAAATCTTAATAAAGAGGAAGATCAAGCTATTTATTATGAAAAAAGGCTGACATTATCCATTATAGAAGGCAAATGGAAGCTTATCATTCTATGTCATTTAGGATTAATAGGCACTAGACGATTTGGGGAATTAAGAAAATTAATACCAACCATAACTCAGAAAATGTTAACGAATAAATTAAGGGAACTTGAACAAGATGGAGTCGTTCATCGAGAAGTATATCCAGTTGTTCCACCAAAAGTAGAGTATTCCTTGACTGAGCAAGGGAAAAGTCTGCATCCTATTTTACATATGTTAGAAGAATGGGGAAAGAATTATATCAAACAATCGAATAAAGCTATGGAAAACTTTAAGAGTGCTGAATTATCGGACAATTCTATTTCTGAGAATAATACCAATTAGCTAAGTACCAGTACACTTACAGCATATCTGTTAACAAATATAAAACATGTAAACATGGAAAACTTTACAAAAAATTGAAATATCATTTAATAGATGGAACAGACATTAGTGCATAAACTGAATTGCTGGATTCAGTTTATGCACTAATGTCTACATAGAAAAAATAACAACAGTAAGGATCAATCGATTGAATTCACAGGAGTTCATACATGTCTGGTGGAAGTAAACAAATTGATGAACTTACCAAGACTTCAAAATAGAAGATAGTGAAAAATTAACTATGTTAAGTGATGTGGAGATGGAACAACAGATTGAAAGAAGCCTAAGTATAAGCAGTAGCATTCAAAGTTCGATGCGCCAAAAAAAGGAATAAGTTCCATCCCATGAAAATCCATCGATTCTTTTTATTGTGATTGATCTAATCTCATTATAATTGACAGTACTGGGGAATACCGCCACCGCTAATTTTTTTGAACCATCCTTTAGTTAAGTGGTGAGTCATCATATTCTATACACGCGCTTTCTTAACCACAGCAATTCCCCTTACATGTTTCGAAATTGTTCAACTAAGTATACCTCTTTCCTTAATTATCTAGCTTAGCTATACCTATTGGTGCGTATTCGAGTAGCATTGATTCAATATGTTCTATCCTTTCATTAGGGCATTCAATCACAATTAATATTTGATGATTATCTTTCTCTACTTTTAATCCTTTTTGTCTTTTAATTTTTCTAAATATGATATCGACAACAAGTCCTAATACAATTCCTGAAATTAATCCAATCAAGCCCCATAATATGGGACCTAAATGTAAAACAAAACCATAAATAACTCCCAGTAACATAAATATATTAGCAAAAACGGCTATTGTATCAATTATAGAAGATTCATCATGTGCAATCATTCTCCAGATATTCTTTTTTGGTTTTTTAGAATGTAATGGTAAAGCTAAAATATCTTCAACTGAAAAGCCATCTTGTTTTAGATCGGAAAGCATAAGTTCTATATTCGTAGACCTATAAAAGGTTGAAAAAATATACATTTAGTCTTTTCCTACTTTCAATGGTGTACGATTAGGCATTTGAAATTTATGGGATTGATAATTTTTTTCGAAATATCTGCTTAGCTCAACATCAAAATATTTATTATATTCTTTCCCATTTACATAAGTTGAATAGAGATTATAGACAAATACGGAAGGAATGAATAACAGCCACTGTGGATCAAGAACTGCAGTAGCTTCTGCAAAATTCCCTTGCATTGTTAGATTTACAGCAGGCAACAAGTTTGAATAGTACACTGTAATTACAAACCAAATAAATTCAAAAATACCAGTGGGTAGATGATTTAAGTATAGATGGCCCAGTCCAGGTGTAAAGGCGGACCAGTAAACAGCATGCTTGGGATTTCTTCTATATAAATAATTTATTTCTGACCAATTCATACTATAATTTTTATATGGAGCCTTTTCTCTCCTAGCTAAAATCGTAAATTTGTTAAGTTGAAATGTCAAACGCATACAATGCCATATTTGAAACACATATACCGTTATATAAAGCAAAAACCAATTCGTATTAATTAGATTCTGTGCTTCCTGAAAATTTCCGGTCATACTTAAAAAGATGGCGGTATTAAGTTTAATTTTGTAGTTAATAAAAAATTCCCAGATAATAAATAGGTAACCCTCAAAGTATTTACACAAAATTAAATGCCCATAACCTGGAAAACATGCTGCCATCCATGCCATCATCCAGGGGTTTCGAAGGTGCATATGATTAATCGTAAAGGGGTTTATTTTCACTAAGGGATATCTTACCTGACGATTCATATGCTAGTCTCCAATCCGAATTAAAGATATCTATAGTTTCGTCCTTATGAGTAAAAGGTATTCATATTTCTGTAAAAATTATACAAAATTCAGAAGGAAACGTTGAAACAAGGACTGTAACTCCAAATTGTCTTTTATAAAACGAAAGCTGAAATATATTTATTTTTGCTAAGGTAGTGTATGACTGATGAATCTACTGTAATGAGAGTGAAGGTAAAGTCCCAAGTCTAGCGACATGGAATGATTATTCCATACGCTCGTTTCACAATCGGGTAAGAATGCGAGATTTTCGCAGTGTACGCTCTTAATAAGTAGAGTAGTAGGCACTTTCTTGTTTCAGGGTAACAAGGAATTTATGGTCTATGTCCATAGGGTTATATGGAACGTTAAATGACATGAACTATCACAGTTCGTGTGGAGCAGAGAAAAGCTTAAGACAACCAAATGCTTATCTAGGTTAACCGCTCGACGAGCTTGAATATCGGCGAAAGGATTTAAAATTAGGTTCTACGAACTAGGAAGCAGGAAAAGCAGAATCCTAAATTGGTAACGGGTTCAGTTTTTGAGTGCAAATTATAATAAACAAACCTTTTAGTAGACTAATTAACATATAAATTAGGCAGCTTATTTTTGTAGATTTAACAATGATTTTACATATAATAACTGCAAATTTGCACCCTATTTCAGTTGTTTTGGATCTAGCTATTGCTAACTACATAATTTGGTTGCTAAAATGCTTTCCAATTACGTTGCTACAGTTCCATACAAGACATAGGTTAAATGGATATTTATGTTAAAATAATTATATGAATGTAATTAATCATACTTAAAGTTTAGTTGAAGATTGGGATGAGTGGGCTAGGGCTATAAACTTTATCGGAGGTGTGTTATGAAAAAAGAAAATTTCAATCTATTTGTAACTATTGTGTCTATGTTAACTATAATAGGACTTATACTTTTATTCTTCAGCACTCATTTTGGCACATCAATGGCTGACAATTGGCTTATGGAACAGGGTGGAGCGGATACTGCTATGTTTCATATTAGGATAAAAAGCTATATAAATAACTTTTTAGTTTCTGGAGGTATCCTTTTCGGTATAGGACTTTTCACTCTTTTCCTAACTTATTTTATAAAGTTGACTTTTATTAAAGAGTAGTAAAGCTTTTTATGAAAAACAAGAGGACAGTGTATAAACAAATATTCTTATTGAACTAATAACTTAGTCTAGTCGATCAAGGGCATATAGCCTAGGAAATGTATTGGGGGAAGAATCATGTACAAAGTAAATATCGATTCAGAAAATCACCTTTCCATTTTAGAACCGAGACACGCCAAGGAATTATTTCAATTAATAGATGACAGTCGTGAAAATCTAGGGAAATGGCTTTCTTTTCCCGAGAAAACAAAGAAGGTTGAGGATTCTGTAACATTCATAGAAAAATCATTAAAAAGACTATTCGAAAATAATGGTTATTGGTCTGGTATTTGGCATAATGGAAGTATTGCTGGTTCCATTGGCTTCCTATATATCGATTGGAGTGCAAGAAAGACTGAAATAGGTTACTGGCTAGGGGACAAATTCACGGGTAAAGGTTTGGTAACAAAAGCAGTAAAACAATTTATTGACCACTCATTTAATGATTTGGACTTGAATAAAGTTGAACTGACTGTTGCTAGTAATAACTTGAAAAGTAGGGCAATCCCTGAAAGACTTGGCTTTACACAAGAAGGTACTATTCGAAAATATGAATACTTAAATGGTGAATATCACGATAGGGTTATTTATGGCTTATTAAAAGACGAATGGAACACAACAGATATCATCAGTTTTTACTAAACAAAAGAAGGGTGCGTTTCTTGAAGAAGGAATTACATCCTTTGTTCGACTAACGAAGCACCCTTACCATATCCAAATTAGAATTCCAATTTAATGATAAACGATCTTAATTGTAATTGGTTCTTTATCAAAAACCCAACCAAGAATAATGATAAATACAGTTCCCCAAAATGCTATAAAATACAAAATGTCTCTTTTAGATTGGAAGAACATTCATACTACACCTTTTCCTTCTTAAAAAAGTATACGAAATGTCGTAATCGACGATCCTTTATTCAACTCTAGTACCCTTTAGCTGAAAACTTGAATTCAAGATGAATTGGGTATCTTCTTCCATTATATCTCTTCGTTTTTCAAATCTGAAACCAACATTCCAAATACAATGCTATCTGTCCACTCACCCTTACTCCAGAAATCCTGTATGAAGTGAGCTTCCTTTCTCATCCCTATTCGCTCACACAACTTTTGTGATGCCGAATTCCTCGCATCAAAGGTGGCTTGAATCCGATGTATGTCAGATTCTTCAAATAATTTTCTAACTAAATAATTAACTGCTTCTGTTGCATACCCCTTACCTGAAGATTCAGCAGAAAAACTGTACCCAATTTCAACCGTATCCTTCATACCTGTATACCATACAGATAAATCACCAATAACTTTCGTACGGCACATCACTGCCAAACTTAAGTTGGTTTCCTTAGATAGGGAACCGTTCTTTAATTTTTTATCAAATGATTCCTGCATACTTTCAATTGTCCACTTATCATGCAGTAGATACTTACATGTCTCATTGTTATTGTATATGTGAAACACATCTTGTAAATCATTGCTCTTAAACGGTCTGATTGTTAATCTTTCAGTGGTGAATTCCAAGAGAATCTCTCCTTTTTATCTATTTAATATTTTGTAATTTGGATTTGTAACGCCATCTATTCTTTACTTGTAGATAACACCCAATAACTAGGTATAGTAGTCTATTTAATTGCTTTATTTAATTTACAACTACTTTAATGTTTTACATAGGTTAGTAAATGATTTATCATTATCTCGAAATTGAGTCTTCAACATTCCTGCTTCTTTAACAGTATAAGGAGGGCTGCAGATAAGGGTACATCATAATAATCTTCTGTTTAATTAGTGGATTTCTCATCTAAGATAGCAACTATTTCATAATGACTTTCCTCCATAGTCTCACTATCACTCAATTCTATTACTAATAATCTAGAATCAACTTTTGAATAGATGTATCCTTCACTAAGATGTTGATTAAACAACCCCATATATTTTTTCATATGCAATACTGTTGCATTATTATATACTAATTTGATCCTTTCATAAATTCTTCAATCCAATTTACTATATGATGAAAGCTAGGTGTTTTGGTAAATAAGCATGTTATTTTATCTTTAACGAAAACTTTTTCACCACTATTAAGTGGTCACAATGCTTAAGAGAAGATAAAGTTTTTTGAGATTAAAAGAAAAAGTTTTATGGCCCTCGACATAGGAAGAAAAGAGCAGTTAGATAAAAAAGCAATGAATGGAAACTGTTGTGGTATGAAATGAAGTTAAACTTATTAAATTGGAAATCTAATTTCTACAAGTAAACGTTAACAATCTATTTGTAATTTTGTAATCCAGAACCGACCCCATTACTAAATGAGCAAGGTTATAGAATTCCTACTGTTTTATAATTGGATATTTATGTTAAAATGTAAACAATATTTATGATAGTATGTACTAAAAATAACGATAGATTTTCTCAACAAGCGAGTCACTTTTTCATTAAAAGGAGTGAGGTAAATATTAAATTGGTAAGCAGTATTCAAGAAAAATATAGAAAAAGCAATAAAATATTTTTAGCTTTAAAAGTTTTATCAAGCGCGTTAACAATTTACTTTGCTGCTCGCGTTTTATTCATATCTATTTCGGGGTTGGTAAGTTCGGATACTTCAACTGTTTTTCCGAATTTATTAATTTTTGGTATGCTCTTTTCTTTAGTGTTATCTAATGTTGTTCAACTTGTTGAAATGCTCATTACCAAGAAAAAAGAATATTTTATACTATTGCTTATAACTACATTTTTCCTTCTGGGTGTTTCCACATTTTTATTGTGGCTATGAAATATGAAATCGTAAACCTTTATAAAATAAATTATAAACAAATAAATGCTAAAGTGGAACAAGGAGTTGGCGATGTCTCCGCTTCTTTTTCCCCATTGAGGAAAAACTCAATAAAATAGGAGGGAGTTGCTATTAACAAAGAGAAACAATTGGTTAAATGGGGAAAAACACGAAGATCAGGGATGTGAAAATATATTCTTATATGGATTACTATTAAGTGGAGGAGTTTCTATTCTCACCTAATATTAATCGATGTATTTTTAGAGGATACTATAGAATTTTATAATTATCTTTGGTTTGCTGGTCCATTTGGTTTTGTGCATGGAATTAGTAGTTGATTTTTAATAGAAAAAAGATATGAAAACCATAAGAAATTAAAACAACAGCGGAGGGATTTAATGCTCGTAGTCATTGGTTCGATAGCAATATTTATCACTCTTATTAGCATAGAATTACAACTTAGAAAAGTGAATAAAAATAATGAAGAAGTTGTTGAATTATTAAAACAAATCAAAGAAAAGAAGTAGACAAAATACTATTAAGTTAACAGTAAACATGGATTGGTCTTGATTGTAACTGGAATTACTAATCTTTATAATTAGTAGGCCTTTGCACAAACGAAAGTATAATTGATAGTAATTGGTTTTATTAGCAAACACTCCTGTGCTAAGGAGTAGTTAGTGGAACAAACCAGCAATCTTTACATTGTGAGGTGATTGAAAGTGGATAAAAAGAAGTATTTTATTCTTTTGCTACCTGCGTTAATAATCGGGGTAATTTTATTATATTATCTTCCAGCAAGTCAAAGTCATAATTTGTTGATAGTTCCGATTGTTTTTTGGATAATTTATTATACTTGGATATATATTGAAAGAAAAAAAGGAAAAATTAATTAGCTTTAAGTCAATGCTATGTGAAGCTATTAACTTAAAGTAGCGAAGCGGGAATAATTTAAAATCGATTGAAACCTATAAAAACTTATGAACGTATTGAATAAGAACAGCTACAATACTAGTAAGGGGGATCATTAAATTGATGCACTATTATTATCCAATACATTTGAAACAAAAACTAAGACATTGGATGTTAATGCAAGTGCTAATAAAAGGGGTAAAATATAAGGATATTATGATAATACTTTCAAAAGAATTATAGACAACATTGTTAATAGCTCTGTTAAGTTTTTCTTAAATATCAAATAAAAGATGATAATAATAATATTCGCTTAATTTCAAAAAACGGTGGCACATTGAAGAGAAAAGTTTATATTACTTATTTTGAAGAAAATGGCAGAGAACATGAAATAACAATGGTTGATTTAAAAAAATTGGCGGTTTTGGTGAAAAGGGAGTACATGTTAAATATAAAGAAAGAGATATAGGCAAGCCACATGGATAGCTGATTGGAAAATGCAGATTACTGCACGACGGGTTGAAGTGAACATATATGATAATGAATCTATAGAAGATAAATATTTAGTTATAGGCCTCTTTCATACTTGGTTCTATTAACAATAATATTATGTGAGAAGCATGTTTTGTTTATAAGCAGTAAAATACATAAGGTTTTTTAGATGTTGGTTACAATGAAGGAATTGGTGACTATAAAGCGTATTTTATTATACATATCCAATACTGGGCTTCTTGCCACAACAAATAAAAGATGTAAATGGATTAATAACTCTAACCGTTAAACCGAAGGTAAGGACTAATCCTGGCTATTACTTTTCTAGTGGTTTAGAATTACTTTAATTAACGTAATTGAAAAATATAACTGTAAAAGAAGTGGAATTAGAAGCAATTGATTACCTCAAAGAAGAATTTAGATAATTTAACTAAAGGGCTACAATAGTGTAGAAATACAAAAAATTAAATAAATGAAAGACAGATAAGGAGATATATTATGAAGAAGTTTTCTTTAGTAATTTTGCTTGTGACAATATTCATGATGGTTAGCGCATGCTCTGAGACCACAAGTGTTGAACCATCTACCACTCCACCGGCCATAGACAAACAGGAAGATAATAAGAAGGTTTCTGATGAATCGTCCATTACTGACATTAATAAACAGAATAATGAAGATAAACCACAATCACCAAAAAAAGATGACGACTCAGAAAAAGAAAAAACTCAAACTTCAACGATAAATAATTCTGATAGTAGCACAATAGATATGGATGTAGAAAATTACTTGAATGAGAACTATTCCATTGATAACACTCATTATCTTACGGAGAGCTGGGAAAGTGAAGACACTGGAAGGGTGAACTATACAATTAAAATACTTCCTGATACCAAAGAATTTGGACAAGAAATTAATGATGTGTTTAAAAACGGTCTATCCCATAAGGATGAAAGAACACAAACGTTGTTTGATTTGGCTAAGCAAATCATGGAGGATTTACCTGAAATAAATAAAAAGATTCATATTGATTCAGTTAATTGGGTGTCAAACGATGATTTCGTTGTAATGTTAATACAAGATTATGAAAATAGTTAGTCAAACAGGAACTTTCAAAGCAACACGATGGATAGGTTGATCATTGGTGTTGATCGTTTAAAGTCTATAGTACCTATACTTATAAAGTGAATAGAAACTATAGGATTGAAATGAGTTTTCATAATTAGATGATATTAAACTTCATTATGCTCATAAAAAAATCGTTAGATTGCCAGGGGGAAGCAGATGAGAATACCGCCTATTGTTGATGCTGTCCTAAACGAGTATATTAACCTTTTCAATGAATTTTTACCAGGAACCATGGAAGGATTATATTTACATGGTTCCATTGCACTTGATGCTTATGTACATAATTCTAGTGATATTGACTTTATCACTATAACTAATCGTCCTTTAACAGACCAAAATGCAGAAACAATATCGTATATTCATTCAACGATTGCAAAAAAATACAAAAAACCAGAAATGGACGGAGTATATATCCTTTGGAAGGATTTAGGTAAACTTTACTTAGATTCCAATGATTATGATTGTAATTATCTATTCTATAATAATGAAAAATTAAGTTTCGGTAATTATTTTAATTTTAACCCTATAACTTGGTGGCTCATTAAGAATAAAGGGATAAACATATTAGGAAAGGTTCTCAGGACTTTGCATTTGATATTCAAGCACATGAGTTATTTTCTTACGTACTGGAAAATATGAATACATACTGGATAAATACTATTCAAACAGCTGAGAATTTAATTAATGACTTGGCTAATAAGCCTATCGAGGAAATTGATTTCGAAATAGAATGGACAGTTCTTGGATTACTACGGCAGTTTTATACTCTCCAAGAATATAATATTGTTTCTAAAATGGATTCTGGTAAGTATGGATTACTACACATGCCAGTGGAATGGCATAGTATTATTGAAGAAGCAATAAACATACGAAAAGGTGTTAATAAAAGGTCCTTTGTCTCAGAAATGGAACGAGTGGAAACTACTTTAAGGTTCTCTAAATATTTGATTAGACGTTGTAATAATTTAATAGAGAACAATATATGTAACTAGTGCATGTTGTGTATTGAGTTTATTTTATAAGGGGGTTACTTTGGCCCCCTTTATTTTAGTGCTGTACTATGTTGCGCTAAATTTACTTTTATATGATATAGGAAGCAAAGAACCGTTCCTGCTTCCAAGGAGGATTAATTTTAATTTGTTGAATAAATTGATTGAACAGGCCAAGAATCCAAGAGGGAAATTAGGTTCATTTATGTTAGGGATAATGAATAGTGCTCATACTGAAATGAACAAATGGGCTTTCGAACAGATGACTTTTAGAGAAAATATGAAGATTTTAGATATAGGTTGTGGTGGTGGAAGAACAATTCAGCTATTATCGAAACAAAGTCCAAATGGAAAAATATACGGGATAGATTATTCACAGCAAGCAGTAAATAACTCTATAAAAGCAAATAAAAGAGATGTTGCCACTGGAAAAGTACATATTTGCCAAGCGAATGTGATTGACCTTGCTTTTCCTAATAATTATTTTGATGTTGCGACTGCTTTTCAAACACATTACTTTTGGCCTGATTTAGAAAACGGCGTAAAAGAGGTTTATAGAGTATTAAAGCCTGAAGGTAGTTTCTCAATCGTAGCCGAAGTATATAAAATCAACTATCATATGGATAGTTATAATACTAAAGAAGAAATAGAGCAATGTTTAAAAAGGATAGGGTTTAATAAAATTACTATTATTGAAAACAAAACTAAAAAGTGGATTTGTATAAAAGGTATTAAATGATAAGGTAGATATGCGCTGAAATATACTTATCTTTAGTAGAATCCAAACTGGGCTGTACTAGGGGCTATGTTTTTATAGATATGAGTTTTGCAAGACAAATACACATGTTGAATCATCACCTATTTTAGCAGTCCGGGAAAAGGTGTTAAATGAAGAGGGGGTTGATCCTGTTTCCCAGTTTTTTGATGATTGGGACAAGGGAGAGAGCAATATGTTAATACTATCACCTTCGTATTTTTTTGTTAATCCCATTTCACTCTATTCTTTTTTCTGCTGAATTTTCTTTAAAAGATTATTATTGAAAGGTGAAAAAGTGGTGGAAATAAACCATAGGGACTGGGTAATGGTTTTTATTCATATCTTTAGTAGAGTTGTTTAGTACCATTGGAGAGTTTTTTCAAAAGTGTAATTTCACAACAAAAAATTACTAATTATTTAGAAGTAGCTCAGATTTTATAAATTACATGGTCATTTTATTTATGTAGTTTATAAACGTTAAAGTAGCACACACTTAACAAATGTAATCTAAATGTAAAGAATTTTGTATCATGTTGCATTTAAAATCCAAACAATATAAAATTTAAAAACGAAAATCGATATTTTACTTCGATATCGAAATGCGGTTATGAAAGGGGTAGTTATTTGGACAATAAGGTACTTCGCAAGCTTTTTCTAGGTTTTATTCATATTCACATCTTACACCATGCAAAAGAAGAGCCTATATATGGATCTTGGATGCTTGAAGAATTGCATGAACATGGCTATGACATGAGTGCAGGTACGCTTTACCCAATTCTTCATGGGATGGAGAAAGACGGGCTTCTTATAAAAAATGAAGTGAATGTAAATGGAAAGATAAGAAAGTATTATCAAGCTACTGACAAGGGTGAACAGATTCTGGTAGAAGCGAGAGCTAAAGCTTATGAATTATTTAAGGAGATAAAATAAAAAGGAGGGTGCCCCTATGTCAAAACAAAAAAACAAATTGCAAACTCTCATTGAAATATTATTGATTTCAACCAAACTAGGATTAACTTCGTTTGGAGGACCAGTTGCTCACCTAGCTTATTTTAAAGATGAATATATTGATCGTCGTAAGTGGCTAGATGATCGAACGTATGCGGATATCATTGCAGTTTGTCAATTCCTTCCGGGACCAGCAAGTAGTCAGGTAGGTATATCCATAGGAATGTTGCGAGGAGGTTTACTTGGAGGACTCATCTCTTGGTTTGGATTTACAGTACCCTCGATTATCGTTCTGATTGTTTTTGCATTCATGTATCAAACCTTTTCTTTAGATGATGCTGGTTTCATACACAGCTTGAAGATTGTCGCTGCAGCTGTAGTCCTCCATGCACTAATAGGATTAGGTCAAAAATTAACTCCTGATAAATCTCGATTAGGAATAGCTATTGTGGCAGCTAGTATCATGTTATTGTATCCATCTGCATGGATGCAAATATTAATCATTATTTCAGCTGGTTTATTAGGTTATAAATTTTTTACTGATAAAGCTGAGTCCAATGTGCAACCTTTTTCGGTGAATATCTCCAAAAAATTGGGTGTGATTTCTTTAGGTATTTTAGTAAGCTTACTTATTATTTTGCCGATTTTAAATAGAATTTCAGATAGCCCTTTTCTTAATATTTTTGATATCTTTTTTAGAGTTGGATCCATAGTATTTGGTGGTGGACATGTTGTATTACCAATGATTGAACGCGAAGTGGTGCCTACAGGCTTATTAACAGCGAATGAGTTTTTAGCCGGTTATGGTATGGCACAAGCAGTGCCTGGTCCATTATTTACTTTTTCTAGTTACCTAGGAACCATGATGGAAGGGGTCACTGGAGGTATTGTTGCAACGATTGCCATATTCCTTCCTTCGTTTTTGCTCATTATTGCGGCTTTACCGTTTTTAAATGAATTACGTAAACGAGCGAGTTTTCAGGGGATTTTAATGGGGGTCAATGCCAGTGTTGTAGGTATTTTGCTAGCAGCATTCTATGACCCAGTAGTAAGTAGTTCAATATTTAGTTCGGCAGACTTTGCATTAGGTGTAGTATTGTTTGGTTTGTTAAATATATGGAAAGTACCTGCTTGGTTTATTGTTATATTAGGTGTTGTAGGTGGATATATTTTACAGTTTATTATGTAATAGTGAAGTTTTTTGGTTTAATTTCCAATTACATTGATAGGAATATTATGTATAATCATTTAAAAAGAACTCTAATAGGTCTTTTTTATTTGTCTAGGTAATTATAATTGTAGTGTATTTTGGATAACTGACTATTGCGTGTGCCACGTCCAGCTATAGCGCCCTCTCAGCAAGAGGTCTTTAGCTTATGCTTTTAATCTTAAGAACACGGGCTCTGTTTTTGTGAGAATTAAACATGTAGAATTGTAACAGAAAAGAATCTCCTTTCGATATAATGGAGTTGGCCGTCAAACCGACTCTAAATTAACAGAAAGGAGATATGAATATAATTTATCATAGACCCGATGAAATTTTAAGTATCATATTTTGTTTATACCGAAATATTGAAGGGAAGTAATATATGGAATACTTAGAATAGATATCGAGGGGATTCCAATACGTCTAATTAACTTGTTAGCATATTTTAAGAGGGTATAGAAGTAAAGGCAATGTTTTTATTGCACATTCTTTCAAGTTGATGAGTAAAAACTGTGAACTAAAGAAAGAGAAACTTTTCTTTATTGTTTTAGTGTGGATTATACATTGATTACAATATTAATTAATACGAAATCTTCTTTAATAGGGAAAATAATACTTGTCATTCTCTCGATAATAATTAAAGTACAAATGTATGTATTAACTAAAATAAATCAGAGAAAAAGTGATTTTATACTATTTTGATAATAGTCTCATAGTCGGCATTGAACGTAAGGGGAGCAATATTTAAAAATGGAGTTGTCGAGTGCGATAGCTCTTTATTCTGTTACATGGCATTAAAAATGAAACAAATATTCGCTACTTCTAGATTGAATAGGAAGCAGAGAACCGTCCCCTGCTTCCAAAAACGGTCGGTTACAGAGAGGGATGTTTGAATATGGCTAAACCCATCCAAAGTTGGCAGGATAAAGAAAAAAAGGATAATGTGTATTTAGTTTTGTTTATGGTTGCAGCAATTATAAATACTATCTATGACCTTTTTTATTTCGGTTTAAGTGTAAGAGTTGTTATTTTTCTACTATTCTACATAATACTATTCTATTTAGGCCTGCGTAGAGCAAGATGGGCAGAGGTTTTGATAAAAATTTATGTTTGGGTAACTGTGATTTCTATCATCTTATTTCCTTTCTTCAACTAACTGGTGCTTATCTTCAATTTATTGAAGTGAAAGTCGGAGAATAGGGGGACTATCTATAAATGTCTGGTGTGGAATTTTTATCAATATTAACTATCATAACAATTTTCTTTTTCGTTGATAAAAGATATAGAGGGTGGAAGGTTGCATTAGGTCATGTAGGTTATGGTATTAGTGTGCTTTTCATGATGGTTGGAGGTAAATACCTCATTCTATTAGGTGTATTTATGGCTTTAACTGTTTACTTTGTTTTGTTCAAAATCGGAGAAGTAAAATAGTCATATAAACAAAGCTATCAGTGCAATAAGAAAATATAAAACAGAAGGATTGGATAATTTTATATTCAATCCTTTTTCTTTACTAATTCAACTGTTAATTGGTTTGATAATTACTACTTTCTCCTACAAATGTGTTTATGTAAAATAAAACAACCCGTTTCAAAATTGGGTTGCTTTTTTATTTTAAGGAGTTCTACTGAAGTAGCTAAACAGTTAAAAGTTAGTGTTGATGATAGTTGGATATAAGAAAGGTGCTCGTATTCCCCTTTTTGTATGTATTAAATGTGGTTATGCTAAACGCCAGAAGATTTACTGTAAAAATACTTTTATGATTAGGTTGGAGGAATATAAAAGAAACTGGAGGTAACAAGTTTTCCTTTCGAAAGCTGGTTTTCGTTTTAACTGACCATATTTCGGGTATTTTTAATTCGAATGATACTCATAGCTTTGTACACGCTTCAGATCTTTTAGATGAAATCTGCAGGCAAAGAGAGCTGGATGGTCTGTATTCCAAATTGAATGGAAGCCAGCTGGATTACCGGTAACTGTTTTTGATGCTCTCGATAGACGATATCAAGCTGTAAAGTTCATATAAGAGGAGGAAAACCAATGTTTGAGACATTTCTTTTTGACAACTGGAACGATCTCTTATGGATTTTCCTAATGTCTATACTTATTTATCCATCCCTTATTGTGATTCTGAGGGGATTTGGAAAACGAACATTGACGAACGTTAACATGTTCGACTTGATTATCACCATTGCATACGGGAACGTATTATCAAGTATAATTATCACCCACGAAATTTCATATACCGACGGGTTTACGATTATGTTTATAATGACGGTTTTGCAGGTCATCCTCTCGAAATTACAGATGTATTCTAAGACTCTTAAAAAGCTGGTCAAATCAAAACCAGTATTCCTTTACTACCATGGTGAGTTCAATGAAGTCGCCAAAAATCGCCACCGTTTACAACGAGACGACCTTTTGCAGGTTATTCGTAAGAAAGGAATCCGCTCCTTTGCAGACGTGACAGCGATAACACTGGAAGGGGATGGGACACTGGCAGTAATGCAAAAAGAAGATAGTATTCCGGATGATGTGTTAGAAGACGTCATTTGGCTGGATAAATAAACTTTTATCACTATTGCTGTTAAGTATGGCAGTAATTCCTGAAACTGTGTCTATCTAAATTCTAATCAAGAGGGGGGAATGGCTCATGTTCGATTCGTTTCTGTTTGACAACTGGAAAAACTTGCTTTGGATTGTCCTGATGGGTGTAATCATTTACCCGACATTCCTCATCATTTTCAGGATTTTCGGGAAAAGGTCACTGACACAGGTAAACATGTTCGATTTCATCATTACTGTGGCATACGGGAATACATTAGCTAGTATCCTGATTATCCAGAGCATCTCATATACGGAAGGTGTCCTGCTGATTTTTATGTTGGCAGTTCTGCAGTTTATATTTTCAAAACTCCAAACCAAATTTAAACCCTTTTGGAATTTGACCAAGGCAAAACCGATATACCTCTATTCCCAAGGGGATTTCAACCAGGAGGCCATGAAAAGAGAGCGCCTAAAGTTTGAAGACTTGAGGTCGGCTGTCCGCAAACAGGGAATGGTGTCATTTCAGCAGCTTGATGCTCTAATACTGGAAGGTGACGGGACAATCACCGCGGTGAAGAAAGGGGATGGCAGTGTGCCAGAATCAGTGAGTGATGTCATGTGGAAGAAAAAATCAGAAAAAACACTTAAATAAATTAGCACTGTGACAGTTATCTAAAATGAAGCAGTTTTTGCTGGATTAACTGATGAAATTTACTGTAAATCACCGGTTCAATTTTAAAAAATATAGTCTGTAATAACAAAACATCTGTAAATCATAGATCTGATTTTATACGGTAAAGGAATAACAAAGAGCCAAAATATACAATTTAATCAATAAAACAATGTAAATTTTGGCTCTTTAAAACATTTATGTTTTGAACCCTGGCAGCTGTTAGTTTAACAGAGTTCTTTTTTAACTTATAAATCTTGAGATAAGCGAACCATATCTCTGCACTGAATACCATTCTCAAAAATTTCTTCTGGATAATGCTTAACAAAAAAGTCCATATCAACACCAATTATTCTAAAACCACACTTTTGATAAAGAGCTAGTTGCCCAATGCTAGAGTTTCCAGTTCCTATTTCAATTGTTTTGTATCCTTTTGTCTTAGCTATCCTAATTGCATTCATTACCAACTGTTTTCCTATACCTCTACCATGTTGTTCTTCAACAACTGAGACATTCACTAGCTCCACTGTCTCTGGTCTTGTTGGAAGCAATACATAAACTCCAATAACTTGCTGTTCTTGTTCAGCGACAAAACATTCACCTTTATTGACATGTTCCTCAACAATCTCTTTAGAAGGGTCAGCCAATAGCAACAATTCCATTGGCGGTTTTTCACCTTTTTTAAGTATCCTAATATCCATTTAAATCTCCTTTATTAACCTCTAATTTCTTTGATAATAAATTATTTTTTCTTTAATTAACCCTTTAGACATCCATATTAATAATCCGATATTACACGTATTGATATATTTAATATATAAACTAATTTAATGCCTTTCAACCAAATCAGTAAAAAAAGGATATTCTTAAATAGCTTTCATATCAGTATAAGATTTGCTTCCTTTCTTTATGTTGGGCCATTTTGTATAATTACTAAGTTTGTAAATTAAATACTTTTTGATACGGTCTAGAAATGCTTTCAGAGGAGAAGCCCCTTAATAATTAGATGGGTATAGATAGGAACTGTTTTTATATTATCCAACTAGTGGGAGCTACAATCTATTTTATCATCAAATTTGAACAAGTTTATTTTGAAGGCACTCTATAAATTAATACCAAGGCTTATAAGTTAATCATTGAAATTGACAAAAAAAATAATTCCTTAAGAGCTTTTCATTTAGAATGGTGAAGAGGACGCTTTTGCTGAGATACCAAAAAGGATCTAAGTGAATAGGAACTAATAATTTAGTGCATTTGGTAGGTGAAGCGAAGAGTACTAAGTGTTTATGTTGTAGATTTTGGCTGTTTATAATTGAGTATATAATACTCTGTCTATAATGGTATATTTATTCAATTAGAATTAGAACGGCTCAGGATGTCTTAAGAAGATTATAGAAGTAAAGGCAATGGTTTATTGCATATTCTTTCAAAGTGGTGATTAAAATGAGAACTAAAAAGAACCTTTTCTTTATTACTTTTGTTTTGATTTATACATTTATTGCAATGTTAATTAGTACGGAATCTCCGTTAATAGGGACAATATTACTAGCGATTCTCTTGTTAATAACTATAGGTTCGAATATAAATTTTCATAAAAATAAACAAGAGCAATAGTGATGGTTAATACTTTACATAACAGAAGCCGCATAGTCGCTATTGAAATAAAGGAAGCAATACTTAAAAAGGTTCTCTGTCAAATGTGGTGGTGTGATTTTCATGCCACCCTCTCTTAATTGAAGGGAGTTTTTTATACGAATACCCTTCGAACCTCTTGTCGCCATAATATTTTATTTTTCAATCGATCAAAATCTTTAATTCCATAAGACATGCGTTTGGTCACTTTAATCGTGTTATTAACACCTTCAATATAACCGTTGTTAAATGGGTACATAAAAGATTGTAGAATCTCTTGTTTCCATCGGTTAAATGTTTTTTCAACTCTGTGAAATGCTTCAATGGTAGAACTACTCATAACCAATAAACATTCCTCCAACCCCTTTTTAGCCGTTTTTTCATCACTAAATTTAAACCATTTGTCCAATTTATTTTTCAATTCATAAGCTTCTC